>NZ_CP063782.1:0-1555699 GCF_016772255.1 Rhodococcus sp. 21391
TCGGTCTCCCCACATAATGCCGCCGGCGCCAACGCCGGTATTGCGATGTCGAAGTTCCCGCACGTCCGCATCGATCGCTCCCCGCCAGGGAGCCGCTGCGCGGCTCGCAGTAGGCCTGTCCCGTTGCCGTCGATCGAGTCGCTTCGCTCCTCTGGGTTTCGCAGATTAGGCTCTCACCTGTGTTTTCCATCGTCCCGTTCGATTCGGTACCCGACACCCGAACGAGGCTGGGGAGGCGGGAGGGTGCGCCGGACCCATCGGCCGTTCGCCTTCCCACACCGCTCATCGTCATACCCACAGCATACCACCCACCCCAGGGCACCCCAAACACCACAAAATCCGCAATTACCCAAATATATTGATGAACAACAGATTCCATACATTCAAGTCCTACTGCTGTGCATAGTCAACGAAACTATCTCAATAACAACTGATTACCCAAACATGTTGTAAAACAACATATTTCAAAACTCTCTCAAAACGGGCGAAACGGGCACCGGCGCACCCCGCACCCCGGCGCCGGCACTCCCCCACGAGTGTCGCCGGCCCCCACACATCACAAACCGGGGACATGTCATCACACCAGGTCACAGCCCCATCACAGGCAAGGATGCTATGCCCACAGACGGGCTATCACGCTGATGATTGTCGCCGCGCCTTTCACATGGGCGCCGATCGCAGTGGCGAGCCTGCCCATGCCGAGATCATGGCAACTTCGCAGACATCGCCCCCTCGTCCGCGGTCGGGTCCACGCCGGTCCCGGACCCGACCGCGGTTCTCTCGCGCACCCCGGGACGGGTCATCTTTCCTGGTCAGCGCGCTGCCCGAGGCCCCGGGTCTTGCCGTCCATCCACGCGATCACATCGAAGACTCGCAGCGCCGAGATCTCCTCGGGCAACCCGGCCGCGGCCCGAATCTTCAGCAACCGCCCGTGCAACGCCGCGTCGTCGGCGCGCAACGCTTCCCGCACCGGGTTCAGGTGGGCGCGTGCGGTGCCCACAACGCCCATCACCACCGAGTCCCAGATCGGGTACAGGCGGGGACGTTTGCGGGCGATCAGCTTCGTAGCTTTCGTGCGGCCGATGCCCGGCAGCGCCCAGAGGGCGGTTTCCAGGTCCCAGGCGGGCCACCCCGGGCCGAGCGGGTCCGATTCGTCGACCAGGTCCCGATCCGGGCCTATCGCCCGCAGAAGCGTGTTCAGCGCTTCCGCGTCGGTGTCGAGGATCGCCCGCGCCGCGGTCGGCGGGATCTGCACCGACAGGAAGGTCACCGCGACCAGATCATCGGCGGTGAACCGGTCCGCCTCCCCGGCCTGGTCGCCGGTGCTGGACCAGGAGTCGAAGTGTGCGCCGACGTAGGCGCCCTCGCCCAGGTACGGGCGACCGTAGTACCGGGTCAGCGCCGCGATCGCCGCAGCGTCCGAATCCGTCGCGAGAGTGGTCGGCAGCCGGAAAGTCATACCCCGCACCCTCTCACCTCCGGGCGCCGACTGCCGGGAACCGGGGCTGGAGTGGGTCGCTACACGCCGGTCCGAAATCGGTATCGGTGCCGGTGCCGGTGCCGGCCGCGGCGCGGCGCGGCCGACTGCAGTCTCCGGCAGAAGCGTGCGCGCCTTCACCGCCAGATCCGGCAGCCCAACGCCTCGAGCCAATCCCCGTTGGCCCGCGCCGGCGCGGCCAGAGCGAGTTCCTCATCTACCAACACCACCGGGCCAGTGAGGTACGCGACCCGGGCCACGAACCGGGAGACCTCGCCGGCGGTCAGGATCTGCCCGAGCGGCGGCATGGCTGCGGCACTCCCGGTCATGGCACCTCCCCCAATGGCGAGCCAACTGGACGTGGTGCCGACAGAATCGCGTTGCGGACCTATGTCCTTCGGACGTCACCGGGACATGTCATCGGCCCAGTTCAGTGAAAGGAATGCGCAGTGATCGATGCGGACAAAAGACGGCCCAACGGCGAGGACACCACCACACGATTCTTCGACGGCATCGACCTGATCTCTGGTGACAACGAAGCCGGGCATACAGGTCAGCGCCGCCTTCACGTGCTCGGCTATCTTCCACAACATCTCGCCGACTTTGCGCTCTCGTGTGCTGTCAGGACCCTCTCCAGCGCGAATCACGTGGACTGCCTCGCATGCCGGCGTCTGGGTATTGTCCGCCTATGACTATTGAATCGCTCTCTCGAGGTGTTGCGCCGTGCCCACCATCGTCAAATTTTCGCTGGGCGTGGGTGGGCGTTGAGAATGGGACTGCGGTGGCGGTGTTAACCGCTGCCCTCCGCTTGGAGGAGGAACGTACCGATCCCCCATTTCCGGAATGCGCACGAGTCGAATTTGTCTACTCCATGCGCTCCGGCTGGGGTGCACAGCTTGCTCGCCACGCGTCTACGGCACTCAGTAAGAGCCACGGGTTGACGCTCTACCGAAGCGGATACGCCACGGCCGCGGGATGGAACCTGCTCGCGCGCCGCGTGAAGATGGAGATCGACCCTCTTGCTATCTATCAACATTCGCACTATCTCGACACACTTGAGAGGTGGCAGGACCACGCGAGTCGACAGCCTCCTCGTACAAACATGCCGGCTCCTCAACCTCCGATCCGTCCGTACGACCCCAAGAGCGCCAAACAGAAGGGACGCGAAATCCTCGTCACCGCCGCCAGCTACCTATCCCTCCCGGTACCCGAGCAGACTGCAAACAGTGCCGACGATACGACCATCGACCGTCGATGAATGTACCTTCCTCGGTACATGACGACCCTTCGTTGGAGCATCAGCAATGCGAACACCTAACCGCCGCAGCGTGACGGTCGCGCCGAGCGTGTCGAGCGACGCACTTGCAGGTGTCCCCGTCCCATTACGATGCCCCAAGGAGCCAACCTGTCACGGGCGTGCAAGCGGGCGAGGCGTCGTCTCACGGCCCGCAGGGTTTCGGCGAGTCTACTCAGGGGCGAAAGCGGCGACGTACCTAGGTGCCATACCTAATTCCGCGAGCGGATGGCGACCACTATCCAGCTCGACGTTCGCGTCGTCGACGGGTACGTAGTCTGGCGGCTCACGGAAGACTCCAGTCTCACCCAAGTACTCGTACGCCCAATCGAGCGGTGCATCGGCCGGGGTCTCGCTGCGGAGTAGCATCAGCCTCCATACATGGCGCGCGATCGACACGCCGAGTCCTTCGTCGGCGGAGTCCCCGCCCCGAAGCCCTGACGAGCCGACCATGTCCGACAGCATTGAGTCATAGAGAACAGCTCTGCGGCCTGGGCAATGGGCTAGACATGACCACGGCAGCGACAACCATTGAACATCTTCAACGGCGGCTGGGTTTGAGCCGAACGCCTGCTCAACGGCTTTGGCCGCGATGACGGTGACGCCTTGGCCAGCTGTCGGGGTTACGCAGCCATGGATGTGGCGATGCGCGCTGTATCGGGAGCTTCCGGCCTGGTTATAGAGCGCATATACGGCGGGAATTCCGTCGATGCGTGCGGTATCGATCAAAGTCTGCAGCTGGGACTTGCTCGTCGAATCGACCTTGTAGGAGAAGTCGTACTTGCCTCTACCGGTGCTCGAGTTGAGGAGCTTCTTCGCCTGTATGCGGAACGCGAACCAGCGTCCCGTCGCCGTCGGAATCCACCATTCCCAATCGGCACCATTGGCGGCTTCCCGCTTATGCGTGAACTTGGTGATCTTCAGACCGGGGATCTTGCGGCACAAGTCCAGTAGCACCCGGTCTGTAATTCCTTCTTCGCCTTGGCGGAGGCCGAATCGTTCGCCGTCCCGGACATCCACGCCTATCATTCTCGCGTTGTTGTACAGCGCTCCGGCAAGTTCACGACGTGTTCCAGGAGCGCATCCCGCGAGCCATTTCGGGTTCGTCATCTGTCTTCTCCAGTTGCGCGGATTATCCTGACGCCCTTCACTGCACCGAGGAGAGCAGGGAAGGGTGCCGGGCACGAGACATTGATTTGACCGGAAGCTCGACGTTCAGAAATCATCGTCCTCGACGCGGACCTTGGCACCAATCTGATTCGCCTTGGATTCCAAGGCGCCCTGGTCGCCCTCGGCGGTGGTCAGGGTCAGCGTGAGGTTCAGCAGCTGATGATCGAGGTCGCTGTTGGCGGGGTCGACCACCTTCGATAGTTCCTTGAGTAGTTGCCAGATCTGCTCGCGTGTTTCTGGAGCGGTGATGCTTCGGTTGGCGATCTCGACCGTGTACCGCTTGTACGACTTTGGCCCCACCTGCTCGTCCGTGGCCGGCTGCCCACCTGCATCCGTGCGCTTACCCGGAGCGGGCTTCCCTGTCGCGCGAGGCTTGCCTCCCGGCACCGTGCCGCCGAATAGTCCTTCGTCGTCGTGATCTTCGTCTTCATCCTCAGCGGAGGTTTCGGTCTCGTCAGCGTTGGTGTCGGGCTGCCGTGGACGAAGGGTCTGGCTGATCGAGTTGATTTGGATCTGCCCTGGAGAGCTCAGCGCTAACGGGCTTCCCTCGGCATCGACTAGTTCCCAGTCATCGCTGATCAGGCTGAACATGGCGCGACGTATCTCGTCCGTCGAGGGCACCAGAGGGAAGCCGGGGTTCTTGTAGAACGATTGAACGACCTCGCGTGGAGTGAGCGCGCGAGCGAATGTCGTCAGGAGTGCGGCCAGGTATGTGGCGGAGAGGGTGCCGGATGTTGTTGCGCGACTGTCGGCCACGAGTTGTGTCCATACTTGGTCCCCTCGAAGTGATGTCAGGCTGTCCGAGTCGAACCGCTTGAACTCTACGACCAGTTCGTCTCCCACTCGGATGAGATAGGCGTAGTGCTGGAATGCCTTGGCGACGTCCGTGCGGAGCTTCTTTTCCGCAGCCGCGAGTTTGTCTTTGGCTTCGGTGAGCTCGCCGTCCGTGTCATCATCGATTTGGTTGATGACGTATCGCCAGGCGAGGACATCTCGTGCTCGTTGGTAGGCGTTCTTGCGAAGTTGTGTATTGACTGAAGCGACGACACAGCTCGCTGCGTTGTCGACGGTCAGCGGGCTGACCCCCTGGCCGAGTAGCGCCTTGATTTCCTCCCTGGTGGCGGAGTCCTTGCCGTTGAGCAGCGTCCACCGCCGCGGATCGAGTATGACAAGCCTGTTGGTGGTGTTGTTGTCGATGCCGGCGAAGATCTGTGACACCGATGCGTCGGGATTTTCCGGGCGCTCGATGTGCAGTACGTCGTCGAAGGTGCCCTTGTTCGAGAGGTTCTGGGCGAAAGTCCACACTAGTTCTTCGCGAGCATCGGAGGTTACCTGGGCGGCGGCCGCCGTGAAGTACATCCGTAGTGTCTGCTTGATCGAGAGGTAGTAGCGCGCGGGCGCGTTCGGGGGTGTGGTGATCTCCAATGCCCCGAGCCCTTCTTCCCCGGTCAGTGTGTTGAACACTTCCTCTGCAGCGGTGAAGGTCGTTCCGCCGGGCTCGAAGACGCAGGAGAGAAGTTCGGCCTTGGTGGCGCCGCGTCGCCCTTGCGCTCGACCGACCAACGAGTATGCGAAGAGTGCGGTCGCCATTCGGACTGCAGGGGTGGGTTGTCCGGCGTCGACACCGGCCGCTCTCAAGGCGCTGTCGACGTTGACTGCGCGCCCACCGCTGGTGTCGGTACTGGTGATGTCGGTGCTGGCTACAGCGCGGTAGCCCTGGATCGCTCGATCGTTGCCGAGTAGCAGGCCCGAGGAAAGTACTTGCTCCAGGACAACCGCAAGCGGAATGTCTCCGGAACCGATCAGTGCGGGAGCCCAGCGGCCGGCTTTGTGCTCGGTGACCCAGTGCAGTGCTGTGCGCGCGAAGATTGCCACGGTGGACCGGACCCGCTGGAACCCTTGAACCTGTGCCCATTCCTCTCGCACCAGCCTCATCAGCTCCGGGTGGAATGGGTAGACGGCCTCGACACGATCGGCAAAGCCAAGGGTCCCGCGCTGGGGACCGAGCCGGTCGAACACGCTGTCTTTCCACTGCTGGTCGACCGCTTTGGTGAAGGCTGACGCCAGCGCTTTGGTGGGCAAGGTCTTGTGTTGCTGTTCGAAGAGTCGCCGGCGAATGATGGATGCAAAGTCCTGCGGCTCGGTGACGGCTGCGGTGCGCCCGTTGCGAACCAGCCGGGATGCGATGTACTCGCGGAACTCGGTGGCTTGGAAGGGGTATCCGCGCTCGTCGAGTTCCGACTTGATCATGACCACGACGAATGCCACCTTGGGCACGTCGTCACAAGCGTCCATCAGGGCGTTGAGGAATGCCTTCTCGCTGGGCATCGAAGCGACGTGCTCGGCATCGGAGAGGTGGAGTGCATAGTCCATCAACTCGTCGAGCAGAATGAGCACCGGCCGTGCGGTGTCCATCAGCGCTTGCTGCAGCGTTGCCTTGTTAGGTCCCATGGCTACGTAGTGCTGGTAACGATCCATGTCGGCGTCGACAAGACCCCAGATGAACCGCTCGAAGAGATTTGTGGCCGGGCCGAATACTTCGTTGCGGGCACCGGGCGAAAAGTGGTCGGCGGTCAGAGCCACTACTCGGGTGCCTGTCAGGTCGATCTCTGCGCCACCGCGTTCCGCTTCGGCGAGGATCGTCTGCCCGAGTGGGGTGGCAAAGAACTCGTGCGGGCTGTTCGCAAGATGGTAGAGGCCCACAAGTGCGTGCGACTTTCCACCACCCATTCCCTGGTCGAGATGGAAGAGGGCGACGGCCTGATCACCGCCGCCCAGCCGGCTGGTGATTCGACTGAAGAATCCGATCAGGTTCGGCGTCGGCTCGGTGATGTCGGCGTAGTAGTCGACTTTGCGGTAGGGCACGTCGACCGTCTGGTAGACCGCCTTGTGCAGCGACATCTGCAGGTCGCCGATCGAGCCGTCCGAGGCACGGACCTCCGGCCGAAGTGTGAGCCAGTCGGCCCAGTGCGGCACCTGCTGCGGACTCATGGGTAGATCTCCTCGGTGGTCTCGGGCAGCGTGAGCTGCCCATCTTTGCCTAGGCCAGTTTCGGCGGCTCGGTAGACGAGATTGCCGATGGTGCCGGCATTACGCACGATCGCGGCGAGCGCTTTTGCGATCTGGTCGCTGTCGGGAAGCTGTCGGTTGATCTCGGCGACGACCGCCCACAAGTGGGCGTCGTTCGGATTGCGTTCTGCTGTGGCCATTGTTTCGGCGACGGCTTCGGTGCCACCTGCATCCCAGGCTGCTGCCATCGCTCGTACAGTCTCGAAGGTGGAGGATCTCGGCGATATCTGGGTTGGCTGATCGAGGCGTAGCCGGAATCCTGCTTTCGATTCGGTGAGAAGTGGCCCGCGGAGGTCCTCCAAGCGGAGGTTGTCTGCCTGCGCTTGGAATCGGGCTTCGCCCTTGGGAACGACGGCGCGTGCGTAGAGGCGTTGCCAGAAGACCGCGAATCTCGTTGTTGCGTCGAACGTTTCGAGGGGAAGTTCATCCAGACGGAGGGCTGTCGCGTCTCGGACCGCAGCTCTGGCCAAAGTGAGGTAACGGTCGAGGTCTGCACGAGTGCCGTCCGGCTTCAAGACAGTGCTGTACCGGCCGTACACGGCCATTGCGGGACCGTAGGACGCCATGAGCTGATCGGTGAGAGCGAGGTCTTCTCGATCCCATTCGCGACACGCTGCCTTGACTGCTTCGGTGACCTCGCGGTCGACCTGGGCTGCGGTGGCTACAGACAAGGTGGATGGTGCGACGCGGCATCCTATGGTGACGGTGACTTTGATGCTGGCGACACCGGTTGAGGCGTTCTCGGACCTGGACGGCCACGAGCTTGTCACCACGAATCCGGCTTCTTGCAGGGCACCGAGCAAACGCAGCCATGCGTCAGGGTCCGAGTGTCCGAAGACGACGACGAGATGTCCGTCTGAGCGCAGGACCCTCCGGGCTTCGGTGAAGGCGCGGCTGAGCATCTGCTCGTAGAAGTCGCGGGTGCGGTGTTCGTCGGTTGTGCCACCGCGCTTGACGATGATCTCTTCGGACTTGTCTTGTAGGCCGTCGTCATCGAACAATTCGGGGAGCACGTCGTAGAGGCAGCGTTTGAGCCAGACGTGGAACAAATCCGACGCGTCCGAGTAATCGATCATGTTGTAGTACGGCGGGTCGGTGACCACGGCATCGACGGTGCCGTCGCGGAAGGGTAGTGCAACCGCAGACGCTTTGCGTATGCGGCCGGGAATGCCGAAGGGGGACTCCTCGAGAACCTTCTTCAGAGCATTGACTCCGCTGGTACTGACGCTCGACCATGTTCCGGGCCCGCCGCCGGGGCCGGCTTCGAGATAGTCGAAGTTGAACGATTGCTTGCTTTCGTCCGAGAAGACGTCTCCGACCTGGACGCGGTTCTGTTTGGTCCCGTTGCTCTCACCGTGCGAGAGCAACTTTGCGCCGCGTGTTGCCCTACGCAGCTTCCGGGGCAAGTTCGCCGCCGCGTACGCCGTCAGTACATTCGCGTAGTTCTCGGAATACCCGGCAACAAGGAGCTCCTCTCTCACCTCCCTGATAGTGCGGACCGTCTCCACGAAGTGGATGGTCTGCCGAGCATTCATGAGGTCGCCGTAGGTGGAGTAGCCGTAGGCGCTGGCGCGGATCGTGTCCTGATTTCCTGAAGGGATCCGTTCGGATGGGACGGCGGTGAGTCCGCCGAACGGCTCCTGCTCGCCGAGCACCACACCTTCGGCGGCTGCGATCTCATCAACCCGGGGACTACGCCACTCCTTCTTGGGCGTGTCCCCGCCGTCTGCCACTGCAACGAGGGCGTCCTGGAACTCGCCGATGGCACCCTTGGCTTTGACGGCATCGAGACCGTGGACGTGACCGCAGAACAGACAGTGCGCGCTCTTGCCCTTCTTGCCTGGTGCGGCGGCAAAGGTGGGCGCCTGAGTGGCGACTCCGTCGTGAATTTCCACGTGCCAGGATTCGTCCTCGACGATGAACCGGAACGACTGCCCCGAGTCCTTGGTCTTCTTGTACGGGTGACGCAGCGTTGTGTTTCCTACCAGCGGAAACGGGCGCTTGCATTGGTCGCAGGGGATTGTGACGGCCCACAGGTATGCCCAGGGAAAGGACCCGGTGGCGTCCTTGGGGAAAAGTGATGCCACTTTGTCGGCAACACGTTGCCCGACCTCCGCCAGGACCGTGCGTACATCTCGAAGCAGCCGGGGTTCCTGGTCCGCGAAGAGGGTCTGGTCCGTGTCCAAGGCATCGACGAAGGGCAGCGGCGGTTCGGCGGACCAGTCGCGAAGGGGATAGTCCGTCAGCAGACGCCCGCCGAGAGTGGCCACTGGACTGAGGTCCGTTCCCACGGCGGTGATCCCGAGACGGGCGGCCTCCAGGGGAATGATGCCGCGCCCGGAGAACACGTCGAGAACCACGGGTCGTCCTGCCGGGTACTGTTCGCTGATCACTTTGCGGAGCCGCGCCAATGCGGAGGGGTCACCGGACCGCACGGCGGCTTCCACGTCCTGCTGCAGCCCGTTGTCGTCGGGGAGGAGCGTGGCGAGGACCGCCGCCCGTGCTTGGGCGATCGGCCGTGAGGCGAACCAGGTGAAGAGTGCCTTCTCACTGCGCCCGGAACCGGCGGGTGTCTTGATTGCCTTGTCGACGACGGCGCAGGGAAACCAGCGGTCGATCAGTCGGGAGGCCATGTCGGCGGGTGCATCGGCCTCACCGAGGGATGTACGCGGGGTCACTGTTCGCCTTCCATCAATTTCTTCAGGTCCTTGACCTTGATTTGGAACCGCTCGATGCGGCGCGGTCCTTGGGAGAGCTTCGAGGCCGGGTCCTGTGCGCGGATCCGCACCGTGGGGGACGATGCGCACCCGTCGACGACGTACAGCCAGTAGTCGGCTCCGCGTTGCTGGGCTTGGGCCCATTCATGTTGCTCGAGCCAGACGGGTCGCAGCTCCGTATGCAAGCCTTTGACCTCGATGAGTCGCTGTTCGCCCGAGTGCCGGTGGCGGGCGAATAGGTCGTATCCGACCTTTGCCGTCTGCCGGTCGTCGACGATGAATCCGAGCTTTTCCAGTTCGGTGAGAACGGTAGCGACGGCGATCTTTTCGCTGTCGGGGTCGTATCCGAGATCGGTGACACGTGCGCCGGCAGCCACGGCGACCCATCCGACCAACCGTGGCGCAGTCGGGTTGACCTTCTCGATCTGCATCAGTTGCTCGAGCCGTTGATCCTTCAATGCAGCGAACTGGGTCATGCCCTCTCGACGCGCCGCGAGGGGAAGTTCCTCGAGCTCTTCATAGTGCCGGTACTCGACCTGATCGAGTTGCTCGCGGGCCTTCGCGACCCATGCTCGGCGGTCGTCTCTCTGGCGTTCCACTTCTCGCGACAGCGCCGCCTGCGCTTCGCGGATTCCGTCGTGTTTCATGGCTGGTGTCAGGCCTGCGACCGACTGATCGCTGCCCGAGACGGTAAGGGTCATCAGCGACTCCCACGCAACCTCGAACGCCCCCGCGCCCGAGTATCGCACCAGGATCGGGGCCTTGCGCCGATTTCGGCGGAGGCCATCATGTGCTTCTACCTCGGCGTCGAAGATCAGAAGTGTGTATCCGGTGAGCGAGGCGGTATCGGTCATCACCGAACCACGAATCAGCTCCGTCTCCCCATCGCGCATCGCCAAGTGAATCAGGTCGGCGAACGGCTCCTCGGTCGGGCCGAGAACAATGACGGCTTCCAAGTCGGGGTCGGTTGCACCGTCGTTGATGGCTTGGCGAACCGAGGAACCGTCGGCGGCGACGAGTCCGTCCCGACCACCTCCTAGGGCTTCTGGCAGCAAGCCACCGGTTGAACGGATACGGCGAATGCCCTTCGCCGGGCCGGGCGAGAGCGTCCAGTGCTGAGAACGCGCGAGGGTGTCGAGGAATCCGTCGACGATGACCGGGTTGATGGACTCGAGGCGGTCGTCGCGGAATCGAGCCAGCGCTGCCTCTGTGTTCGCGGGGGTATGGAGGCGGTCTTCGTCGCCCACCAGCTCCCGGGCGGCCGCCACCAGTTCTTCCGGCCCGGGAACATGGATTGCGGCCGGCGACGCGGTTTGAGCGCTCAGGAGGGCCTGGGTGTAGTTGAACCCGGACCGCACGGCGACGGCGTCCAGGAGGTCGAAAATGCGGCCGCTCAATGCGCTTCCGGCGGTTTCCAAGTTGGTCAGCATGACCTCCTGGACTCGCCCTTCGCGGGTCTGGGGTGCGACCAGGTGGTAGATGTGGACCGGTTTGGTCTGCCCGATTCGATGCAGGCGACCCATGCGTTGTTCGAGCCGAACCAGCGACCAGGGGATATCCCAGTCAATCATCACGTTCGCGGACTGCAAGTCGATGCCCTCGCCGCCTGCATCGGTTGACACAAGAACTTGGAAGTCTCCAGCCAAGAACCGCTGCTGTAGGTGATCGCGGGCCTCGTGCCCTACGGAGCCCTCCAGGGTCTCGACGGTGAAGCCGGCGTCGGCGAATTGCGCTGCGAGCCAGACTGCGGTGTCGGTGAACTCGGTGAAGACGAGGAGCTGGCCTTGGCTGGGGGTGATGCCGTGGTCGGCGAGAATCTTTTCAGCGGCTTTCCATTTGGACGAGATGCTTCCCTTTTGTGCGGCCTCGATGGTGGCCAGCACGCCGTCGACCGCGTCGAGTTCTTCGGTTTTGTTCCTCGATTTGGCACCGATCACGATGTCCTCGGCACGCGCCCAGGCATCATCGTCGTCGACTGCTGCGGTGAAGCCTCCGCTGTCAGGGTCGACGAATTCCTCGGGGGTCAGTCTGTCAGTCCGCCCGCTCGCCGGTCCTTTCAGTGCCTCGTGGCGCCGTCGAATGGTGGCGCCGACAGCGGTGAGGGAGGACGCGGCGCGTTTTCCATAGATGGAGCGGGCGAGGGTAGCGCTGTCGGCGTAGAACGCATCCACATAGTCCATGGCAGCGGTGTACGCGGCGTCCTCGGCCGCGGTGAGATCTACCGACACCGTCTGTGCGTATCTGGGCGGGAACAGATTGTTGCCGTCGAGGTCGCGCAGCTCTTCCTTCATCCTACGGAGGAAGGACAGGGCGCCGGGGCGCAACGCCGTCTCGTACTCGCTTTGCCGTGGATCCCAGGGGTAGAGCGTGGGATCGAGGAGGTTCATCAACCCGCGGAAGTAGTGTTCCTTCCCGCGGTGCGGGGTCGCGGTGAGCAACAGCAGATGGTGAGTCCGCGCGGCTACCTCGCGGGCGGCACCAAGATACTGCGAGGTCGGGGTGAGGCGGTGCGCCTCGTCGAAAACGGTCAACGACCAGGATGCACGCGAGCCGGCGATCTTGCGTCGCACATCGGGGTTGTAGGTGTACAGGTCCACACTGACCACCCACACCGTCACGCGGGGATCGAGATCTTTGGGGTCGCGCGCTATCTCTGGGGTGAGTCGCTCGGCGACGATGCCGAAGTACCGCCGAAGGTCGCGGCGCCACTTCTCCACCAGATGTGCAGGCACGATGATGATCGTGTTGCCGGGGATGAGCCCTCGCCGCGTTCCCTCGGCGAGGTACATGCCGGTCATGATCGTCTTACCGGTTCCGGGCTCATCTGCCAGCAAAAACCTCAGCCTCGGCTGCGCCAGCATGTGCGTGAAGACTGCCTCGTCTTGGTGAGCGAACGGGCGCAGCGGGCGAGTGGCAAGGACGGCGGAACGGATCCTCGGAACCGCGTACTGCATCCAGCGGGCCCACATGCCGGACAGAACGCGGTTCGGTTCCCCCCCGGCATCGTTGATGGGAACTGCCGACGAAGCGAGATCAGCGTGGGTGACTGCGGCATCGCCGAGTGAGCCGTCGCCCCGTCGAACCACCAGATCAGCACCGTTTGATGTCTCGGTTACAGCGATCACGACGACCAATTCACCATCGATCGTGATCTGTGTGCCGACGACTGGTATCCGGCCATCATTGTCCGCGTTCACCCAGTACGCCTTTCTAACCTGCTTGCCTCCAGCAACTTTTCACGCCGCCCGTTCACCATTTACACACTGTGCCCGCACCACCTGTGCGGGCACAGCGTTTCGAGCCGCGCGGTCACGGCAGGGCGAGCGCGATAGCCAGGGCTTTGTTCAACTCGACAGTCGTCGACGGCGACAGTGCGCCGCCCGACCTGCTTGCTTTCAGCTCGTCGTCGAACAGTTGAGCGAGGTCATCGGCAAGTATGGATCCGACCAGCGGATCATTGGACCCGAGCGGGACGGCAGTGGGGATACCCGGCTTCGGGGTGGTGGTGATTCGAGCGGCCAGCACTGTGTTCAGGTTGCGGTTTCGAAGGTTGTTGGAGACGACGACCCACGGCTTCTCTCCATACCCCATATCGACCCAGAAAATCTGTCCACGCAATGCCGTCGTCATTCGGCGTACGAGCGATCGACCCGGTTCGCGTACCGCTCACGATGAGCACGCCGGTCTTCACCACTCTCAGCCTGCTCCTCGGCGAGCCTCGCATAACCAGCTTCGAGAGCCTTTTCCCGCAGGGACTCAGCCCCAGCACGCAACAACGCACGGGCAATGCCGGACTCGGAGTTGTCCCGGACCGTGATGTGATGCTGCTGCGCCCATCGCTTCAGAATGTCCGACTCAAGGCGTTCGGGATCGCCGAACACAGCGAGTTCCGCTTGATCCTCGCTGTCTAAAGTGACCGGCAACCGCTTCACATCCACGCTTCACATTATGACTCAAATAGTGGATCACTACAACCCAACTTACCCACAACCGCCACCCTGCAAAGAACGCCCGGCTCACACCCAACTACGTCGAGCCCAACGCCCGTTTGGTCAGACCAATCGTGAGCCAAACAAATCGCCGTCACCTCGCAGGCCGAGTACAGCAGGGTCACGACCTTCTAGCTTCACTTCATTCAGACAGATTTCGACCAGGCACTGCCAGACTTGGTCCTCAGCGGCATCCCAGAGGCCCACCCCAAGCCTCAAGGCTTCAGCGCGACAGGAACCTCCGAGTCTCTCGTATGTCCCGCGATCCAACCCTGCGCGTCGCGAAGCGTGAGTTGCCCAGATTTTTCGCGGAGCAAGTCTCGGACCGACTCCGATGAAACAGCACCAGACTTGATTGCATTGTTGAGGACGAACAGCGCAGGCGTATCAATGGCTAACCCCTGACTGTCTTCAAAGGGACCGAGAACGTCCGACCGAAAGATGTCCTTGTGACGAGCATTCGGGTCCTTTTCGAGCTCTCGATTCACCAACAGCCACCTGCGGGGGCGAAGCCGCGGCCGCTCCTCGAACAGGTAAGCTTCCACATGCGCTCCGAGAATCTGCAACTTTCCGCCCTTGGCTCCCTTCGCCACCCCTGTCGCGTCGGCGATCACTAGCCAACCTTCACAGCCAGGTTCGGTGATGCGGTAGTCTTCGCGACGCGCTCGTTCCTCCCACTTGTCGTCCATCTCGGCTACGTTGTAGCCGAAATTTCGCAGAGCATTACAGACAGCGTCTTCGAGGGACTTGTCCTGACCGGTGAGCAAAACCCGCTCGCCCGCATCGGCCGCCTCACGAGCAGCCGATAACCGTTCCTTCAGGCCGTTGAGGCGTGTTTCATACTCACTGGCGATCCGCGCAAAATTCGCTTCTTCGGAGCGGATCTCGTCAGCGATGACTCGCTCTTCATGCGTCATCCACTCCGCATTCTCCGTCCACCGTGGCAGCGCGGGAAATCGTTCAGGGTGACGCTCGTGCCAGTCGCGAAGAGCTTCTTCGAACCACGGTTCAAAATCTGGTAGATCACGGGGAACAATCCACACGGATGCACCGTCCGGACGCCTGTAGTTGGCGGCCAGAATCAATTCTTTCGGTCCTCTTAAATGAATATCAAAGTTTTCGACGGGCTCACGGCTGAGTCGGCCACCAAATTGATAGCTTCGCTTTTCAACTACGGGGATCAGAGTTCGTTTGACGAGATCCTCGAGGCGGTCCGAGATGCGGCTGGCCATGTGGACTTCGTGGCCAGGGATGTGACCGACCCCTTGCAGCCAAATCGGCGATGAATCGGGATCCGTGCCATCAACCTGATCAACTGCCTCCGATCCTGCAACATCACCGAAAAAAGTGAAAACACATAGATGCTCGGGAACAATCCGTGGTTGATTGTTCAGAACCGCTGCGCCGAGGGCCGACGTGCCCCTCTGCGGACGGCGGGCAAGTGGTGCGTTTGTAATCAGCGCGTCCCACTCCGAAAGTTCCACGTCGCCCAGTGATGCGATGTCCCGATAGGTTCCGGGCAATGACTCAATGAACTCGAAGCGACCACGCAGATCCAGCGGGAGCATGATGAGTACTCGTGGATGCTCCCGACGATTCAAGACAATTGGTTGCTTCAACGGGGTTCCTCAGGAAACTAGGGCAGCTTGAAAACATATGAATTTGGTTGCGTTGTTTGCGATCGCGGCCAAACGTGAGATCTCACGAAGCGTCCGCCCAGGCCCGAGGGAGCGGAACGGCATCTCCCGTCTTACCGGTCGAACACGTTGGGTACGGTTGCCCTGGCTGCGTCACGACGTGCCTCGGGCGGAAGATCACGATCCGAACATCGAGCCCCGCGCTCCCCCACTGCCCGAGCCCACAGTAAACGGCTCCAATGTCAGAGACCTCGAAACCGGACCGCCATTAACGGCGCTGACACAGTGAATCCCAGCAACATAGTCACCATCGGCGATGACCGGAACATTGGCTACGCCCGTCTGGCCCTTGTTCAGATGGATGTAGACATTCCCGCCCAGTTCACCACTTTGATATCCCAAGGCCGGGTGTACAGGCGGACCATTGAACCAGTGCTCAGGATGGTTTTTCAGATCGAGCAGCGGACTCGCCTCAATGAGGGCCGCAGTCGCCGACGTGTGCACCCACGGCCCCGAGCACTGCATATCGCCCTCAGGTTCCGGAACACTGATGGTGACCGTCGCAGAGTTACCATTCACGCCCACCTTCGCATCCGCCCTTTCCGCCGCCGAAGCAGACCCCGGAAACGTAAGAGCCGCGATGGCGGCGATAGCGACCACTGCGGCCCCGCGTTGATCAGTCTTCGACGTAATCATAGATATCCCCTCCGCATCAGAGCACCTCAGCAAATGTTGAGCATCCTATCCAGCGCTCCGAGAGGCGATTTTCGGTACCGCCGTGAAGGGGACTCGACGATGGTCCGTGGTTGTTTCCGAGGGCGGACTCAATCAACTGGGCCGCAACATCGCCGGCCGCATCCACCTCTGCCTCGCCGTCGACCAGATCGACGCCCACCTGCGGCGACCGGTCGAGCACCTCCACGAGATCACCCTCGACGACATCCAGGTCACCGCCATGCAATTGACCTACGCCCGGCACGGCGACCTCGAAATCCTCACCCCTCCGCCTACGCGGCGAGATCGCCGCAGCCGAAGCCTGCACCTCAGCCAGCACCACCACCCGATGGACGAAGGCAGCCCACACCCGGTACGTCTTATCGACATTCTCGTGGCGCCGTTGCGGGTCAGCGTCATTCGCCTGAATGACACCAACCGTCGGCGCGGAGCTTCACGCTGATCATTGGAACACGTCGATGCGCGCGATCGCGCAGGAGATGACAGTACGTACGGGACGCCGCACTCTGCGAAAACGCTACAACGTGACTGCGGTTTCACCCGCCGCCTCCCCGATCCGGTGACGTGGGCGTCCTTCCCGCGCCGATACGTACAAGGCTGGTCGACGCGGTGCCGGCCGTGTCGGCGAATGGTTGCGGTGGTCGGCGGCCGAGCATCCGAGTCGACCAGGAAGCGAGCGGCGGATCAGGCGCGATCGTCTTCCGCTACCGGTTGCCGACGATCCGTGCGACCACCCAGGACGAGGCGCTCAACGCCGCCGCCGACAGGAGCACCACCCACAGTCCCCAGCCCACCCCAGTCGAGACCATCGTGTTCATGAACTCGACCTCGTTACCGTTGACGTCCACCGCATCGACGACTCCGATGACCAGAATAACCACGCCGGCCACCGGCGCAATCCAACGATCACCGAACTTCGTGAATCCGCCCCGCGCGTAGATCGCGAACAACGCAGCGGCGGCCACCGCAGCCAGCACCAACGTGATCACCCCGTCGCCCTCGGTGCCCGCCACCCCATAACTGAGAGATGTCGCCCACGGACCGAGACTGCCGACAACGATCGCCAGACACGCAACCAATCCGGCGACGACGTTCGGCGTATAGTTCGCGGGGAGCGGCGACGGTGGTCGCGGCGGCGGCACACCGACGAAACCGCCCGGAACCGTCAAGTCCACCAAGGGGACGGATGGGACAAAAGGCTCCGGCTCGCGTGACTCGAGGGGCCTACTACTGGCCAACCATCGCTCCACCGGACTCAATTCGGCGTCACCGCCGGGTCCGCTCGCTTGATCCGTCACGTCATGCACCGCCCCTCTCTAGCAACCAGCACGAAGCCGCCCCTCCGAGCGTAAATGGAGTGTAAGGAACATTCGAACTCGGCACAGACGGAATCTGGCGCCAAGGGTGGTTCGGATATTGTTTGGTGGTGGCTCTTAATCACCAGGTGTCATTCGCTGTTCGATGGGCGTGCCTTCGTCGAAAACGTGAGCAACAGGTGAGCGCAATCGACAGCAGTCGACCATGCAAGGACCTCAGATCCACGGGCAGTCATGGCACCCTGGCTTGACGATTCGCGTAGTGCACGCAAGACCACGTTGACACTTCTGCAATTGTTCGCCACGAAATCTGCTCGTTCGTAGCTGCGCTAGGGTTTGGGCCTCTTCCCCGAAACTCGCCCCACCGCGCAGACCCCGACGGCATACCGTGCACAATCGTCACGACCAACACCTGCCATCCACAGCAGAAGAGGCCCTCTTGGCGGACACCCTGACCGAAGACGAGTGGTTCGAGCGCTTGAAAGCAGCCGCGCAAGAGGGCGAGATCGTCAATCTGGTTCCGGCCGACGCCCGACCCACCTTCGCCAATCCGGAGCACGCCGATCTTTGGGACATCACCCGCACAATCCCCTCCAATGCCGTTCGCCGCGTCCTTGCGTTGCCCGAGTCCACGGTGAGGACATTCGCCCCTCGAGGGCTCCAGATCCGAGGGGCATATATCCGTGACGACATCGACTGGAACCACATCGTCTTTCCTAGACCTCTTATGTTCACGCGATGTGCGTTCGCCTCATCAATCGCACTTACCGGCGCACGGATCTCAACCCTGTCCTTGTCGGAATGCGCTGGCCAGGCACTCAGGCTTGAGGGCGCAAAGATCGAGGGAAACCTGAATGCTGACCAGCTAACCCTGACAGGAGACATACGCGCGATCGGACTCCACGTTGGAGAACGGTTCGTCTTAAACAGCACTATCCTCACAAACCCCGACGACGTCGCTCTCAACCTCGATGGCGCCCGACTTGACGATGGCCTGTTCGCTGAGAGAGTGACCGCCACCGGCGAAGTTCGTGCGATCGGTGCTCGCATCGGCGAACTTGTCTTGAATGAAGCCACCCTCATGAATCCCGATGGGGACGCTCTCGACCTAAGTGGAACTCACGTTAGCGACGGCCTCCACGCCTATCGGTTGATTGCCATCGGACATGTCGCAGCGAACGGCGCTCAATTCAATAACGGCCTCCATTTGGATGAAGCGACATTTTCTGTAGCCGCAACCAGTGGGTACACCGCCTTCGATCTCAGCAATACCCGGATTACCGGAGATGTGGAGGCTCGTGACCTAGCCACCTGTGGCACGCTCTCGATGTTGGGCGCCCGTACTCACGGGCGGCTGCTTCTGGACGGTGCCACGTTGACCAACCCATTTGGATACGCACTCGAACTCGACAACGTCCAGATCGATGGAAGCTTGTCTGCGACTCTTCTGACGGCCATCGGTGGAATTCGCGCCGAAGGCGCCAAGATAGCCGATGAGTTTGGCCTACTCGCCACGACCCTGAGCGGCAATAGTCACGAACCTTACGAGACTCCAACTCTTAGGCTCTATTCCGCGACTGTCGGACGATTGACCCTTCTCCCCCAGAAAATCTCAGGCACTGTCGACCTCTCCTCAAGCACAATCAAGACCCTCACGTTGCCGCGAAAGCACAACACGGAAGATGATTGGCAGCCAGAATCGTTCGCTGACGCAGTACTGCACGTAGCGGGGTGGTCAGTTGTCGACATCGAGGGACCAATCCGGAGCGACTGGACAGCTATACGAGACCACCTCTCAACGACCTCATCTACCGAATTCATACCCCAACCCTGGTTCGAGATCGCGAACGTCTATGAGCGCAATGGACACCCCGACCAAGCCCGTGCACTGAGGCTCCACACCGAGAGCCAGATCACCAGAAATACGCGCGGGACAACGAAGGCAATTCGGCGGATATATGCAGCGACTGTCGGATACGGCTACCGCCCCTTCCTTCCAGTGCTGTGGTTGCTCGGAGTCTTAATCATCGCAGGGTTGCTCATCTGGACCAACCATGCGCACTTCCTCAACGTTAACCAGCTGCCGACGACTGCGAACGACGTCTGTACCGACTCCAGCGGGCACGCGTGCTTCAACACCATTGGATACACCCTCCAAAACGTCGTTCCTGCGGCATCGGGGCCGCTCAGACCCGATTGGATTCTGTCGACCAGCGGGTGGTGGCCGATCACCCTGGGTGTCGTACTGGCAGTACTCCGCTTACTGGCGTGGGGTTTTGCCGCACTGACGCTGACTGCGATGACCGGCCTACTGCGCAGGCGCTGACCCTGGGGAAGCTGCAAGGGCGGCTCAGAACGATTCGCTGAAGCAGCGGACAGGTCGTGCCGCCGCTGCTCGTGCGTTCTACCGGTGCCATGGTCGGGTTACCCCTGGAACGCCCACGGCATCCACCAACGCCGCATCGCGCACCCCCACCACCCGGATCACCGTCGCCACGCCCCAGACAACGACAACGGCAACGGTATTGGGGCAACAGCGCCTCACAATCCCCTCACCGTCCCAGCAGGTGAGCTATCGTCCCATCCACCGCCCTACCCGCCCTCGCGGGCCTGGCGATGGCATCTCCACACCGCTGAATGCATCTCACTCGTGTCCAGGGCAGTCGTCACACGCGGCCGAAGAGCTGCCGCACACCACCGTCCTCATCGACCGCATACAGCGCCATCCCCAACAGATCGAGAATCCTTTGAGGCGCCCGCACCGCCGCCTCAACCGACCCCGGCTCGTCCCGCACGACCAAGGCAAACGACACCGACCGATCCGCCTCACTCGGCATGCGCCGAACAAGCTGCCCGATCGCGGTATCGACATCCAACCCCGGCACGGTCGTCACACCTTTCACCTCGACGCAGAGCCGACGACCGTCCTTCTCAGCCACGATGTCAACGACATCCACCTCGGTACGCACCGTCCACCCCTGAGACGACAACCACCCCGCAAAAGCCTCGACCACGCGAGCCTCGTCACCTCTCATACCGACACCGTAAGCCAGACCGCCGATACGGGCGGCATCGCGAAGCACCCGGACCGCCGGTGCACGACCATCTAGCACCGGCCGCGCCTCACTCGCTAGCAGCATGGCCAGCTCTGAGCGTTGTTCGTCGGTGCGCGGGGCCGACCCCAACCTGGCGGCCGACGCGGTCCACCACTGGTACAGATCCATGCTGTTGTAGGTGGCCAACTGCACCCGGGTGGGCAGGAGGTTGTCCCAGTGGTCTCCGCCAAGCTCGAATCGACCGATCACCAGAAATGGGACCATGGCTTGCACTTGGGGCGCGTAATCGACCAGTCGGGGCAATTAATTTCCCGATCTCAGTGTCGGAGTGTTCCCCCGAGTCACTCGACCCAGGTGACATCATTTTCCTGTGATCCTTCTGTTTACTTTTACCGGGGCGCTCTACGGGCTCTTGGCGGCTGCCACCTTCCTCATGCTCTTGTCCACAGACGATCCACCCTACGATCTCGGGGGGTGGGTCATCGCTGCCATATCTCTTGAAATTGTCGTGGTCAGCTCGCTTCTGGGCGCGGGGATTGGGGCACTTTCCCGCCGCCTCGGGTTGCTCGGCGAAAGGCTCAAACCCTCACCGATGACCACAGTTCGGCTAGCTCGAGCCGGAATCGGATTGGTTGCCCTACTTCTAGTGGTCGCTGTGATAGCCGGGGCGATCTTTGTCCATTCGAAATGGGACGAAGAAATCAAACAACCTCAGGCAGTGCTCGGCGCGGGAGTGTGTGCCGTGGTCGCAGCGAGTTTGGCGTTCATTGCGGCGGTCCTTAATGCGGTGGAGACTGGCGCAAACCGAGTCCAGACACACTCGCGGGAGGTCGAACGCGCGTTGCACGAACGATACTCGGATGCGGCCGACCAGCTCGGAGACGCGAAGGCGACCTTCGCCAAGCGGATCGGTGGCGTATACGCCCTGGCAGCAGTAGCTGACGACTGGCTTGAATACGACCCCACCCGCACCTTTGAAGCAGAAGTAGCCGTCGACCTCATGTGCTCCTACCTGCGCGCAAATACCACTTATCGCGACTGGAAAGACGAACTGTCCAAACGAGGCGAAGAATCCGTTCGCGAAGCGCTCATCGTGCTATTCCGAGAGCACACCTATCTTCCGGAAATCAGAGAGAAAGAACAAAAAGGCGGACGCCCTTGGCCATCGCCCGACGTGAGTTTCAATCTCGACGGCGCCGATCTCACTCAGATCGACTGGACAGATCTGCGGCTGCACAGCATCCAACTGCGCGCCAGCGATCTCACCCAGGCGTATCTGAGCGGTTCGGAATTAGTAGACGCGGACCTGACCGGGGCGAAACTCATTGACGCCGAGTTGATCAACTGCGATCTGTCCAATTCCGTAATGGAGTATGCCGATCTGCGGGGAGCAAACCTGACCGGAGCAACGCTAAAAGCCGACCAGCTAACGCACGTCTACTCGGGCCCATCACCGGGGTCGGGCAAGGTCACCATCTGGCCAGGGGGACTGACGCCACCAGCACCACGCAACCCTGACACCGAGACCAAGACCAAGACCAAGACGAGCCCATCACAGCCCCCTCAACCTCACGGAAAAGCTACTCGTCGCTACCACAGAACTCAGACTTCCACCAAAATTGATCCGACCTGAATTCGTGATCTGGGCGAGACGCGCCGCTCCGTGTGTCGGTCTACCGGCTATCAGCACCCATATGGGCTATAGGGTCCTCGTGTCGACGCGGGAGCGGTTCGGTGCTGTGCGGTGGCGGGGTCGTAGCCTGGGCCGCTGTGGTGACGACACCGGACCCAGGCCTGAATATCTCGCGGCGTTGCGCGGGCTCCGGGCACCGTCGGCCAAGAGCAGTGCCGCAGCCATTACGGACATCACCGCCCGGATCGAGGCGCACCTCGCCGCCCATGACGGGTACGTCGCGTTCTCCGGCGGCAAAGACTCCCTCGTCGTCCTCGACCTCGCCCGCCGCGTCGAACCCGATGTGCCGGTGGTGTTCTTCGACTCCGGCCTCGACTACCCCGAAACCTACGACTACCTCACCGAACTCGCAGACCGGTGGAAACTGGACCTGCACCGCATCCCCGCCGACCCGCCACTACTCGACGTGCTGGCGGCTTCTGGTCTCTGGGACCACGCCGCCCCCACCGACGCCGCGGCCGAACGGGTGGACCTGCAGCAGGTGCTGATCACCGAACCCGCCCGCCGCGCCCACGCCTTGCTCGGGCCCGGTGAGCTGTGGGGTATGCGCGCCGACGAATCCACCGCCCGACGCCACCTCTACACCCGCGGCGGCCGCCGCGACGGGACCATCACCCGCGCCGACGGCACCATCGCGTACGGGCCGATCTGGAACTGGACCACCGCCGACGTCTGGACGCACATCGCCCGGCATCGGCTTCCGGCCAATCCGGTCTACGACAGGCTCACCCAGCTCGGCGTTCCCGACAGCCAGCATCGCCTCTCCCACCTGCTCGACGGAAACCACCTCGACCGGGGACGGTTGACGTGGCTGCGCCGCGGATGGCCGGCGCTGTTCGAGGAACTCGCGCACGTCCTGCCCCGCCTCCGGCAACTCACCTGACACCAGGACCCCCGGGCGTGCCCTACGGTGAGGCAGGCGACACCGACAGCTGTGCGGACCTGCGGAGACGACACGTCCCCCGGCGGTCAACGACCGAGACCGATGGCGCCGGCGAAACCCGAGATCACATCCCCGCCCTGCGGAGCACATCGTCGGGCGCTTCCGCGTCGTCGAATCCCTCCCGCACCAGTCGAATAGCCGGGGCGACGACCGTGTCCTCGACATGGTCGATGTGAGCACGCGCCCAGCCGGTGACCCCGCCAGGTCCGGTGGTCTCCGGACCGAAGAGCTGGTCGATGCCCACAGCGCTGTAGCCCCAGTCGCGCAGTTCCGCACGGGTACACTACTCCTCACGGTTTCGGGGCCGAGGGGATGGATGTCCTCATTCGTTGCCGGTCGTTGATCCACGGACCGCACCTGCTTTCTAGTGTTTTCGCGATGCGAGGTTAGAATCAGCTACTGCGGTTGCACAGGATGAGCCGGAGGCGTTCGGCCCTTCTCGGGGTCGGTGTCTCCGGTTTTCTCTTTCGCCAGCCGTTCGGCGGTCACTCGCCGCAGTTGCTCCCGCCGGGCCCGTTGCCGGGGTGTCTGCTCCACCGGCTCGCTCTCGTCGACAGTCCGGAACGTCGCTCGCCCCAGCTTGATGTCCGGGTGCACGACCAGTTCGGGGCGGCCCTTGTCGTCGGTGAACAGTCCCATCCCAACCTCCTAGTCCTCGGTGACGTCTCGTAGTTGCACGATCATCCGCCGGCCGATGCTCCCGTCCGGGCGACGGTACCGACCCTCACCGGCTGAGACGACCTCGAAACGCATCCCCCGCGGCAGCAGATGGGCGGTGTCGTCGACCGAGTCCGACCGGCCCAGATACATGCCCCGGCCGGTCTCGATCTCGAACACCACATCCCGCTCCCCCAGCGTGCTGTCGAGTTCGTGGACGGCGTGGGTGGCCATCGTGTGCCGGTCGAAGTCCAGCCGCGAGCCCGGCTGCAGCGTCGAGGGCAGATTAACCGCCTCCCTGGGCACCGCATGTGGGAGCGAGACGGCGCAGTACACGATGTGACCGCGGTCATTGAACCGTTCCGCGGTCTGAATGGCCCGGTCCACCCGCTGCACCTGCGAGCGCATCGTCTCCTCCAGCTGCTGCGCGTCACCGCGCGCCGTCGACAACGACTCCCCCACGGTGTTCCAGCGCTCCAGGTCGTCGATCAGAGTCCGCACCGCGGTGTAGCCGACCTTCGGCAACGACGACTGCGCCCGGTGCTTGTTGACCGACCGGACCTTCCGCTGACGGGAACTCAGGCCCAGGCGAATCGAATCCGGAATCGGCAACGCCCGCCGCTTACGCTCGGAAACCTCCGGCACCGTCGCTCGCGGGAACGCACGCTCCAGATCCTTCCGAGCTCGAGTGAACTCCGCGTCCTCGACCATCCGGTCCAGCTCCCGCGCCGAATCCCGCTCCACAGCCCGGTCAGCGTACGTGGCGGCCGGACGGTAGCCGGCCGACTTCGACACCGGTGTGATGCTGGCGCCGGCCTCCGGATCCAACCGGGACGGCGGCGCATCCGGGCTCACGCTGTACGCCAAAAGCATTCCTCCCCTTGCCGATCACACCCCCGATATGACGAAGCGTGGCAGGCATGATGTCCCAATTGACGGCCTGCCACGCTCGGACCCAACCCCGGAAGGCGGGTCTACCGCGGAAGCAGCAAACCGGTGACCAAACCAGCAACTCGCTCCCGCGTGTACTTCCGGCGTCTTCGCCGGCGCCTCGAGCTTACCGAACGACTCGGCGGCAGCACTCGAGGCTGGTCACAAGCACATTAGAAGAGCGTTGAGAACGCAATTGCCGCCATCAGACCACACAAAAAGGACCGGCGGCCCTTGGGGTGTCACCGATGGTCGATGTCGGGCTCCGATGTGCGCTCTACGCTCTCGGGGTCCTGCGTCTCCGATGCAGCCCACGTACGTTTCAACTGTCCACCAGCAGTGCGTTCCCGGCGTTCAATGTGCTCCGGTCCCCGGTCCACCGCAAAAGTGCGGTACAGGTCGTAGCGGGTCACTGCTGGCGATTCCTCGCTGACCTCACGGGCATTGACCTCACTGACAGATACTCCGTGCAGCGGAGAGGCGACGGTCTGCGCCTCAGCCTGTGATAGCCCGGGGACGGTATTCCCGTCGGGCAGCCGCGTGTCGGTGAACAGCCGGTCGACTGCCGAGACCGGCAGCCACCGCCCACCCATCCTGGCTGCCGGGTCGTCGCCGGACGCAGTCAGTGCGGCGGTCAGGCCCTGCTGCCATCGGTGCACGATCCGGGCGGTAGCAATCTCTCGGGAGGATTCGACGTCGGCGATGTGAATTGTGTAGCGCTCCCGCTCGAGGCGGGTCACCAGCTCGGTCGCCCACGGCTTCCAGGCCATGGTGCCGTCGATGATTACGTTCTCCCCCACCGACAATGACTGCGCAACAGCTGTTTCGAGCAGCAGATTCGATTCGACGTGCACCAGCGCGGACAGCTCGTTCGGATAGAACCGGCTCGGCTGCCCCGGCGTTGCCCGAAGCTCCTCGGGCAGCAACTGCTGCAGCGACCCGTCGGCGACGGCCGCCGCGAGGAGGCGGAGTTTGAACTCGTCCGCATCCAGATGCCGCCACCCCTGCGGGTGCTCTCCCACCAGATGTGCTTGGGCGGTGGATTTGCCGGCGCCGGGCGGGCCAGCCATCAGGATGGACACCCGGTTCCGCTGGATCTGCGTGCGGGAGCTGCGCCAGTCCGCGAGGATCCGCTCGTGCAGCCGCACCCGTACCCGGGTGGGGACCGGGTCACCCTGGATTCGGCGGAAGTACCGGTGGTCGTTGATCGTGGCGTGCGGGGCGTCGATCGTCAGCGGGCCGCCGGGGGTGGACAGTGAGGCGAGGAAGGCACGGCGGTCCTCAAATTCGTGGGTCGGCACAGGTCAGTCGGCCAGTGCGTCGAGGATCAGGTCGTAGTCCTCATCGGTGAGGAAGCCATGGGTGAGCGCCCGGCCGACCTGGTGGTTGAAGCCGCCTTCGGCGTGGGGGCGGACATCGTCGACGTCCGGGTAGCCGGTCAGTGCCATCGGCGTCTCGTAGTCCCAGCCGATCAGCTCGGCGCGCATCGTCGCCGGATCGATCTCGCCGGCCGCGCACCGGGCGGCGATCTCGTAGGCGGTGCCGCCGTGGGTACCCGGACGAACATCCGGGGCCTCGACGCGGGCCCGCTGGAGCATCTGGCTGATCGCCGGCTGACTGACACCATTGACTTGCGCCAGCCGTGTCTGGGTGACCCCGCCCTCGTACAGTTGCCGCAGGTTGCGGAGGAACCCGATATGCGCGACCACCTCACGCGCCCGGTTCTCGGCCATGCCCCGGAACAACCGGTCCCGGTCGATCATGATCGTCATAACCCGCACCTCCTCTATAAGCAACCTTATACCCGCAGTTCCAAGCCGTAAAGGCGGCTGTATCGGCTGCGTGCGAGCACCCCGCCGACGCTGGCGGTGAGCCTTGCCCGCACCTGCGAGCCGACCTGCGCACACGGCCACCTCGGATTCCGACGCACAATCGAAGGAAAGGGGAAGCGCAATCGCGTTGGAGGTGACCATGCGTCGGGAGGAACCAGCACCAGCACCGGTGACCGCACCGATTCGGTGGTGGCGGCTTCGCCCGTGGAGCCGCAACCAGCTGATGCGCGCCAGCGACCGTTTCGAGGCCATGATCGTGCTGCTGACCGCGGCCGTGGTTCTGTTGCTGATCCCCGTCGCCGCCGCGTTCGGCACCGCGACGCACACCCGGCTCGAACACCAAACCGAGGCACTGCGCGCCGGCATGCATCAGGTACCGGCGGTCCTGCTCGAGGACACCTACCTCGCCCCCGAGACCCCCGAGTACGCGATTCGTCCCGTCGGCACCCAGAACACCGCCCGGGCCCGCTGGGCCACACCCCACGGGGAACGCACCGGAGCCGTCCCCACCGACACCCCGGCGAAGGCCGGTCAGACCGTCACCATCAGCGTCGACGCCGACGGCAACCTCACCGGCCCCATCCCCGACAGCCGGGAAAACGACGTGGTCGCGGTGACCGCCGCCTGCGGGGTCTGGGCTCTCACCGCCGGCACCGTCCTGTTAATTGCAGCCCTCGCCCACAGACTGTTCCACCGAAACCGGCTGCGGCGCTGGGCACACGAATGGAAACAGTTCGACACACCATCGAGATAGCCTCGAGCGACGGGGTGCGCACTCCACCCCCTGTCGGGCGGACCGACCACATCACCCGGCGTCATTGTGTCAGCGGGATCACGAGGCACCCGCGGGACGGCGTGTCATCTCGGCCCGCATACTGCGCGGAGATCAGTTCGGATTTTGCGGCGATCGTGCAAGACTGCTCAGCTCGTCGAGAACCTGATCGACGACGGTCGTCGGGAGACGGACATCATCGCCCTCCGACGCCCGGAGACGATCACGAACGAAGGCAAGCATCGCGAGTTCACGCTCGAGATCGGCTGCAGTCCGGGCGCTCACGCCTCTCATCCTGCCCCGAGATCGCCATCACAATCGTGCCACCCTCGGCGACGTCGAGACGGCCGCTAGCCGCGCAGCATGCGCGACCACATGCCTCGCTGAAGGGGACATGCCCTCTCCGCTAGTCACCAGAGCAGCGGCCAGGGCACGACCGCTCGCCGCATCGCGCACCCCCACCGTCGCCACACCCCAGACAACGACAACGACAAATCAGCATGGGGCAACGGCGCCTCCCAGCCCCCGCACCGCCCCAAAAGGTGAGCTACCCGTCCCATCACCGCGCTACCCGCCCCCGCGGGCCCGGCGATGGCCACTCCACACCGCTGACCGCACCTCGCTCGTGCCCAGGGCAGTCGTCACACGCGGCCGAAGAGCTGCCGCACACCACCGTCCTCATCGACCGCATACAGCGCCATCCCCAACAGATCGAGAATCCGTTGCGGCGCCCGCACCGCAGCCTCCACCGACCCCGGCTCGTCCCGCACGACCAACGCGAACGACACCGACTGATCCGCCTCGCTCGGCATCCGCCGAACCAACTGCCCGATCGCAGTATCGACGTCCAACCCCGGCGCCGTGGACACACCCTTCACCTCGGCGTAGAGCCGGTGGCCGTCTTTCTCGGCCACGATGCCGACGGCATCCCCCTCTGTACGGACCGTCCACCCCTGAGACGACAACCACCCCGCGAAAGCCTCGACCACGCGAGCCTCGTCACCTCTCATACCGACACCGTAAGCCAGACCGCCGGTTCCGACGGTATCGCGAAGAACCCGGACCACCGGTGCACAATCGACCGGCACCGGCCACCTCACCACTCGAGCATGCCCGCACAGCAGCCATGCGGTGAGAGGGATGCCCAGCAGCCACGACCGGACCCAATCCGATCCCGCTCAGGTAATCCACTATCTTCCAACGATATTCGTGCACACCCTGTCGTGGGCGCCGCCCAAAAACCGCTGCGCAGAAACAACCAGCCGTGGCCCTCACGCGCCATGACGGTTCGGCATCACCACGACTGGGACCGGCCGGGCCTGCTGACACCGTGTCGGCGCGGGCTCACCCCACAGCCGTGCCGCGATAACCGACAACGGCTGACAAACGCCGCGGCACCGAATGTGACCGCAGTTACTTTCCAGCGATTCCCTTCATCACCCCGCGTCGCGTCACTCCCCTGGACACCACACACCCTGCACCGCTGCCAGGCGGCACAGGTAGGGAGCATCCGGGAATCCTCCCGGTCTCACCGATGTCGAGCCCAGGCATCACCGCACCCACCTGCCACTGCTGTGGATACGGCAGCTTCCGGCCGAACCCCCCGGAATTCGGGCTGACGCCGCCCCATCCGGCGAAGACGGCGCGAATGTGCACGCGATGTGTCGAGGGGTCATCTCGCGCAGCACTTTTCCGGACCACAACAGACCGGGTGCGTAACCCGGCCCTATTCCACACACAGTTCAGGAGGCCACCGACCCCTACGCCAACGACCACCCCGCCCGCCAGCCGCCCCGACCAGTGGGCCGGCACCTGACGGGCAGATCGCCACCCCGTTCGACTGCCGAAAGCGACCCACCCCACCATGCTCGACCACTCGCACCACCCCACCGACCAGGACTGGCAGCACCGCGCCTCCTGCCGCGGCACCGACACGAACATGTTCTTCTCCCTCGACGGAGAACGCCGCAGCGGCCGCGCCCGCCGCGAGCGCGCCGCCAAACAGATCTGCCAGGACTGCCCCGTCCTCACCGACTGCCGCGCCCACGCCCTCACCACCACCGAGCCCTACGGCATCTGGGGTGGCATGTCCGAAGCCGAACGCGCCCGCACCCGACGAACCCGGCACGCGACGGCACGGCCCGCACGCGGGTGGGAGCGGCGAACCCCTTAACATGGCGGATCCGAACACCCAAAGGACGCAGCAAGCATGGCCACCGACTACGACACCCCCAGAGTCACCGAATCCGACGAGACCTCGGATACGTCCCTCGAACAGCTGACCGCCAGCCGGAAGGACACCCAGTCCCCCGCCGTCGACGTCGAGGACACCGACACCGCCGAATCCTTCGAACTTCCTGGCGCCGACCTGTCCGGTGAGGAACTGACCGTCCGCGTCCTCCCGAAGCAGGCGGACGAATTCACCTGCACCAGTTGCTTCCTGGTCCACCACCGCAGCCGACTCGCCGACGCTGCGCAGCTGATCTGCCGGGACTGCACCTAACCGAACACCCGGGCCCGGCCGGTGCCTCGGATCCCTTCGGGCTTCTCACCGCTCAGGGAACCGCACATCCCGACATCTCGGGGGCAGACTCATCCGCGGGCGGCGTGATCTGCCGCCGTTATTCTCCCCGGCGCCGGCCGGGTGCCCGCACGGCCGCCCCAGGGCCCGGGTTCGGATTCGGGGCGGAGCGGTGAAAGCCCGGATCGATCGTCAGGTCTTCGGTGTCGGCAAAGACCAGCCGCCCGTCGTCGAGCGCGACCGCCCACCGATGCACTGGCGCCCACGCGTGCCCACCACCGCCCGGATCGGTCACCGCCGCATAATCCTCGACCACCTCACCGGTCAGATCCGCCCCGGCGCTTCTGCGGACCAGCACCCGGACCCCGACCGTCAACTCCGGGCCCTCGACCGGCCGGTTGCCGCTGTTTCGGGCCATGCTGATGCACCTCTTCGCTCGGTGAAACTCCCGAGATCGAGCATAAGCACCGCCCGGCCCGATATGCGACCCGGTCTGCACGAACACCATCCGCGATCGGACCGCCACGGACAAGGTCCACGGGCACGTCAGGCCGACCAGGACGCGACGATCCCCTTCCCGAGAAGGCCAGGTGGTCGGTGCATGTCCCCAATTCGGGCACAGCACCGACCACCTGGTCGAGAGCATCGATGTCGACAATTATCTGCCGCAGCGAGGTTTCGACGCAATCCTGAGAGCACTCAGACCTTCGCGTGACTCTTCAGGGCGGCGAGGATGTCCTGCACCCGCTCCTTGGCGTCACCGAACAGCATCTGGGTGTTGTCCCGGAAGAACAGCGGATTCTGCACGCCCGCGTATCCGGTGGCCATGGATCGCTTGAACACCACGACGTCGGCGGACTCCCAGACCCGCAGCACCGGCATCCCGGCGATGGGACTGCCCGGGTCCTCCGATGCGGCCGGGTTCACCGTGTCGTTGGCCCCGATCACGAGAACGACGTCCGTCTCGGCGAGGTCGTCGTTGACCTCGTCCATCTCCAGGACGATGTCGTAGGGCACCTGCGCCTCGGCGAGGAGCACATTCATGTGCCCGGGCAGCCGCCCGGCCACCGGGTGCACCCCGAACCGGACCTGCACGCCCTGCTCCCGCAGGCGACGCGTCAGCTCCGCCACCGGGTACTGCGCCTGCGCCACCGCCATACCGTAGCCGGGGGTGATGACCACCGATTTCGCTGCGGTCAGCAACTCGGCCACACCCTCGGCGTTGATCTCCCGGTGGTCCCCGGTGACCTGCGCCCCGCCGGAGGAGGTGGGTGCCCCGAAGCCGCCGGCGATGACGGAGAGGAACGAGCGGTTCATTGCCTTGCACATCACATAGGACAGGTACGCACCCGAGGACCCGACCAACGCGCCGGTGATGATCAGCAGGTCGTTGGCCAACAGGAAACCCGACGCCGCCGCAGCCCAGCCGGAGTAGCTGTTGAGCATCGACACGACCACCGGCATGTCCCCGCCGCCGATCGAGGCGACCAGGTGAACACCCAGGCCCATCGCCAGGACCGTCACCGCGGCCAGCAGTCCCACGGACGGGTGGAGGACGAAGAGCACCGTGAGCACGACGAACCCGGCCAGCGCACCGAGGTTGAGCAGATTCTTCCCCGGCAGCTGCAGCGGCGTCGACGGGATCTTCGCCGACAACTTCAGATAGGCGACGATCGAGCCGGTGAACGTCACGGCGCCGATGAACACCCCGATCACCACCTCGCCGTGGTGGATCCCCAGCAGGGACCCGGCCAGCTCCGTGTGGCCGCTCTCGACTTCGAGGAAACCGTTCCAGCCCACCAACACCGCGGCAAGGCCGACGAAGCTGTGCATCAGCGCGATCAGCTCCGGCATGCCGGTCATCTCGACGACGCGGGCCCGCCAGAGCCCGATTCCGCTGCCGACCACCAACGCGATCAGCAGCAAGGCGATCCCGAGACCGGACGCTGTCTCGAGTGCGGTCGCCGCGGTGACGACCAGCGCGATCGTCATGCCGACCAGACCGAAGACCACACCGGAGCGGGAGGTTTCGTGCTTGGACAGTCCCGCGAGACTGACCACGAATAGCAGGGCGGCGATCAGATAGGCCGCCGCCGTCCATGTCGAAACGCTCATGCTCTTTTCAGCTCCTCGAGAACATCGACAGCATGCGGCGGGTCACCGCGAAGCCACCGACGATGTTGATAGCGGCCAGCAACACCGCAACCGCGGCCAGCCCGGTGACCAGTTCCCCGCCGGCATTCGCGCCGCCGGTGCCGATCTGCAGGATCGCACCGACCACGATGATTCCGGAGATGGCGTTGGTGACCGACATCAGCGGGGTGTGCAGGGCGTGATGGACGTTGCCGATCACATAGAAGCCGATCACCACCGCCAGCACGAAAACCGTCAGGTGCCCGGCCAACTCGGGCGGCGCGAATGCGGTGGCCAGGAACAACACCAGCGCACCGATGATCCCCACCGACGCTCGCGCCCACCGGGAGGGGGCCTTCGTCGGCTCGGTCTGGGTGTCGGCGGTCTGCGGAGCCGCCGCGGGGGCGGCGCTCACCGACACCGGCGGCGGCGGCCACAGCGTCTCGCCCTGGTGGGCGACGGTCAGTCCGCGCTGCACCACGTCCTCGAAGTCGAGCGCCAGGTGCCCGTCCTTGCCCGGGGTGATCAGCTTCAGGAGGTTGACCACGTTCGTGCCGTACAGCTGCGAGGCCTGGGTGGGTAGCCGGGCGGGCAGGTCGGTGTAGCCGATGATCGTCACACCGTTGTCGGTGACCACGATCTCCCCGGCCACTGTGCCGGCCACGTTGCCGCCCTGCGCGGCCGCCATATCGACGATCACGCTGCCCGGCTTCATCGAGGCGACTTGCTGGGCGTCGAGCAGCCTCGGGGCCGGACGGCCCGGGATCAGGGCGGTGGTGATGACGATGTCGACGTCGGCGGCCTGCTCGGAGTAGATCTCGGCCGCGCGCCGGTTGTATTCCTCCGAGGTCGCCTTCGCGTAGCCGTCGGTGCTCTTCTCCTGCGCGACCTCGACCGCCAGGTACTCCCCGCCCAGCGACTTGACCTGGTCGGCAACCTCCGGCCGCGGGTCGGTGGCCCGCACCACGGCGCCGAGGCTGTTCGCGGCCGCGATCGCGGCCAGCCCGGCCACCCCGGCACCGGCCACGAGGACTTTCGCCGGCGGTACCTTGCCCGCGGCGGTGACCTGGCCGGTGAAGAACCGGCCGAACGCGTGCGCCGCCTCCACCACCGCCCGGTAGCCGGCGATGTTCGCCATCGAGCTCAGCACGTCCATCGACTGAGCTCGCGAAATCCGCGGAACCGCGTCCATCGCCAACGCCGTGACCCCCCGGGCGGCCAGCGCGGCCAGCCGTTCAGGATCGAGCGCCGGGGCCAGCATCGCGATCACCACACCGCCGGGTCGCAGGGCGGGGATCTCGTCGGGCTGCGGGGCGTTGATCATCACCACGACATCTGCATCCCAGACTGGGCTCGTCGAGATCTTCGCTCCGGCGTCGAGGTAGGCGGCGTCGTCGAATCCGGCGCGCTCACCCGCCCCGGATTCCACGTCCACGGTGTAGCCGAGGCTGACGACCTTGCGCACCGCATCCGGGGTCAACGCGACACGCGTCTCGGCCTTCACCGTCTCCGCGACCAACCCGATCCGCATCACGGATGTGGGGGGAGATCCGTCGTGGGACAGGATGACTGGTGGACTCTCGCTCATTCATAGCTCCTTGCTCAGCGGGTGCGCATCAACGCTCGATCCGACACGCCGCGACCTCTGCGGCCGCGGCGATGCCGGCGGATAGGTGATGATCAGAGGTGCCGTCGACGACGATCACACCTCTGCGGAAAGTCGATGACCAACCAAGCCGGACACCAGCGTGTGGTGAACGGCTTCGCCCGCGATATAGGCCACGCTGCGTATAGGGTGGCGCCTGGACTTGTGGTCCCGGCCGCGTCCCCTCGTTTGCCTCTAAACCAGGTCGGGTCGGACCGTCGTGGCTACATCAACAATGACTCACCGGCAGTGTGTCGTCCTCATAATAGAAGGTCGGCCGACGTATCGCGCGGCTGGCAGCAGCACACCACACGGCGCTACCCCGACGATGCTCACAGACTGCGAGGGCGAAGACTGCCAGGTGTGCGCGACACCGCCGAAGCCACGTAGCGAGTGTCACCCCTTTTGCTTCGCTCCGGATCCATGGACGCCCGGTCGGGCCACAGGCGGGCGCGTCGCTCTTCACGACGAAAACCGCTGAACGACAATATTTTTTATCGATGACCTGGCAGCGCTCGCGCCTTGGTGCGGGACGGAGTGGGGCGGCCCCGACACCGCACACACGGTGTGGCCCCGCCGATACTCAACGTGACGAGGAAGGGACGGCACAGGAAGAACGGTGCCGAGACGGCCGCAGAGCGCGGACGCTTCCAATATGCAGCGCGGATCCCTCCAGCTGGACGCACGAACCGCCATGCATTTGAACGACGGAACCACGCCGGGTTCGACCTTCATTCGCAGTCCACGACGGACGCGCGATCTCGGCGCAGCTCTGGTAGGTCACCAGAAAGGGGCGACGGCGAGCGCGCGCACTGCACCTCCCGCCACCACGCGAATGGAGACGCGGTCAGCGACGATCCTTGGATCTGATCAACTCTGGGACGCACGCCGACGAATGTGAGAATCAGAGAGCCATAACTCGACCCACCAGCGACCGGCCACAACGCTGCATCACCACACTGAATGCAGAAATGGGCGGAGTCGGCATGGCGCCAGTTCCTGCCCGTGTGTGCATACCGTTGTCCAATATTGGGCTGTTTATTACAGTGGTTATCAGCTACTGGACTCGCGTCGGGGCGCTGGAACGTCCCGATTTTCGGCCTCCGCGCCCTCGGCCGCCGAGTTCAATTCAGTACTTTGGTCGAATCGACAAGACCGGAGGCGATTAGCGCATGAGCTTGACCTCGCCCGCACGAGACCGGCGAGGCGTGAAGTTGGCCGAGCAGTTGGCGCAGGAGATCGTGGCCGAGATCTCCAGCTCGGGAATGAAGCCCGGAGATCGGTTACAGCCGGAAGTGCTCATGGCTGAACAACGCGGCGTGAGTCGTGCGTCGCTCCGAGAGGCCCTCCGCATCCTGGAGATCCATGGCCTCCTCACAATCCGCACCGGACCCAACGGAGGCCCGGTCTTGACCGAACTCACTGCCCGCGACTTCGCCCGGATGGCTACGCTCCACTTCAACGCCGCCGGCGTCACTTTCCGCGAACTGCTGGACGCGCGAGTTGTTCTCGAGCCACGCATGGCCGAATTGGCCGCCGTCAAACATACCTCGGAGCAGTTGCTGGCACTCCGCTCCAACGTGCGAGAACACCGTCGCGCCACCGACCTCGAAGATCTGGTGCGCTACGCGCACTACTTCCATGAATTGGTTGCGGACATGGCAGGCACCAACAATCGAGCACTCTCCCTCATGACGGCATCGATCCATGGGATTTTCGATGTCTACCTCCACCGTGGGCGAAGCGTCGAGGCGATGCTTCACACCGCGGAAGTGCACGGCGAATTCTCCGACGCGATCGAGGAGAGAAACGCCAAGCGGGCCGCGGAGCTGATGGACACCATATGCAAGCGAGCTCTGACACTTTCGCCCGAGAGAATCCGACTCTGATCGATCAGACAGTTTCCTGGCTGTCGACCTGATCGATCGGTGGACGGTCGTCCTACGTGGGCGGTCCGCAACATCCTCCACCCCGTTCTCGAAACCGCACACGACGCCGAGATGTGTGGATACCCCGACTACGAGGAACACCGATCGAAGGTCTCGCGCGGCGGGAAAGGCACTGTCTCTTGAGTGAGTGATATCCGTCGCGAGTGCGCCGATCCGCCGAGGACAGCGAGCGGGTGTGACTCATCTGACCTTTGACTTCAAGTACTTGAAGTTCCTAACGTCGATGACGTGAGTGCACGAACCACCCCACGCGACTACACCATCAAGGACGCGGCCGCCCTGACCGGACTTCCGGCCAGCACACTGCGCTACTACGAATCGGTCGGGGTGATCCCGCCGATCAGCCGCGGGGAAAGCAGCAAACACCGGGTCTTCGACGAGGACGACCTGGGCCAACTGCTCGGGATCGCGTGCCTGGCCGCCACCGGCATGTCCGTCAGCGACATGAAGGAGTACGTCGCCAACGGCCACCACGGGGCCGCGGCCGCCGCCGCGCAGATCGAGCTGCTCACCGAGCGCCGGCAGCAACTCGCACTCGAGGCCCAGCAGATCGCCCTCCGGCAACGCTACGTCGACCTCAAGATCGACTACTGGCACGCGATCGACGCCGGCGACGAGCCCCGCGCCGAGCTCCTCGCGGCCGAGGCGAGTGCTCTGGCCGACCAACTCCGCACCAAGAAGCGCTAACCCCACCCACCACACCACCTCCCCGGTGCGCGCTCACTGCGCCCCGGCAGTCTGCCCCGCCCACCACCACTGGGACCACCACAGAAGTAAGGAACATCCGCCATGCGCGTGAACGCGTACGCCGCCCCCGCCGCCGGCCAACCACTGGCCCCCACCACCATCGAGCGCCGCGACGTCGGCCCGAACGACGTCCTCATCGACATCCAGTACGCCGGCATCTGCCACTCCGACATCCACACTGTCAACGGCGACTGGGGACCACAACCCTTCCCCGTCGTCCCCGGCCACGAAATCGTCGGCACCGTCACCGCGACCGGCGCCGACGTCACCCGCCACCAGGTCGGGGACCGCGTCGGCGTCGGCTGCCTGGTCAACTCCTGCGGTCACTGCACCCACTGCCGAAACGGCGACGAACAGTACTGCGAAAACGGCATGGTCCCCACCTACGCCGGCCTCGACCGTGACGGCACCACCACCCAGGGCGGCTACTCCACCCACGTCGTCGTCGACGCCGACTACGTCCTGTCCGTCCCACAGAACCTGGACCCGGCCGCCGCGGCCCCGCTGCTGTGCGCCGGGATCACCACCTACGCCCCGCTGCGCCGCTGGAATGCCGGCCCCGGCACCAAGGTCGCCATCGTCGGCCTCGGCGGCCTCGGGCACATGGCCGTCAAGATCGCCCACGCCCTCGGCGCCGACGTCACCGTGCTCTCCCAAACCCTGAAGAAGCAGGAGGACGGCCTGCGCCTCGGCGCCGACGCCTACCACGCCACCTCCGACCCGGCCACCTTCGAGCAACTCGCCGGCCGGTTCGACCTCATCGTCAACACCGTCAGCGCCGGCATCGACCTCAACGCCTACCTCGGTCTCCTCGCGATCGACGGCACCCTCGTCAACGTCGGCGCCCCCGCCGACCCGCTCAGTGTGAACGTGATGTCCCTGATCAGCGGTCGCCGCAACTTCGCCGGATCGATGATCGGCGGCATCGCCCTCACCCAGGAAATGCTCGACTTCTGCGCCACCCACAACATCGGATCCGACATCGAAATCATCCCCGCCGACAAAATCAACCAAGCCTACGAACGGGTCCTCGCCTCCGACATCCGCTACCGCTTCGTCATCGACACCACCACCCTCAACTGACCCCGGCGTGAACGGCTGAATCCACAGCGCGACAGGGGTTTCGGCGGAGGATTCGAGCACCTCATCCGAGTGAACGGAGAAGCGGAAATCTCTCTCACTGCACGCGGCCTGGACTCCGGTCACCGTTCGCCCCGGGCCACTTCCTGGACGGCGCCGGCGACGGGCTGATCTCCGCAGGACTCGCATTGCGCGAGAGGGATATCCAGCGCGAGAACCTGGCCGGGTTCGTCGTCGAGGCCCCGCCCAACCCCGGCCTCAAGCGCACCATCGCAGACGCGACCGGTGGGCAGACCCCGATCGCACAGGCGGTCACCGCACTCGCGCGTTCCGTCGGGCCCCGGCGCTAATCGCAGCCGATCTATTTCGTGGCCGGGGTCCCGCCCGGTCACAACGCAATGCTGCCCGCGCGCAACGACACCCACTATCTATTCGAAACATCACGAGGCTTACATGCAGGACCACACCGTTCTGACCGCCCCCGACCCGTCCGGCAACGACACCGCGGCGACCGGTTCCCCCCGTCTCCCGCTCGTCGTCTACATCCTGGCGCTGGGAACATTCCTCATGCTCACCACCGAGTTCGTCGTCGCCGGCATCCTCCCCGACATCGCCGCGGACCTGCAGATCTCACTCGCCCAGGCGGGTTCGCTGATCACCGTCTTCGCGATCGGGATGGTCGTCGGCGCGCCGGTGATGACGATGCTGACGTTGCGCCTGTCCACGCGGCTGACGCTGATCCTCGCGCTCGCCATCTTCGTCGCCGGACACCTCTTCGTGGCGGTCGGCGCCGACTTCACCCAGATCATGGCCGCGCGCGTCATCACCGCCCTGGCGACGGGTGCCTTCTGGGCGGTGGCCGCCGTCGTCGCCACCCGCGCTGCCGGGCCCACGCTGGGGTCCCGCGCGGTCGGCATCGTCGGCGCCGGCGGCTCGCTGGCCACCGTGCTCGGCGTCCCGCTCGGCGCCTACCTCGCTCAGATTGTCGGGTGGCGGGGCACCTTTTGGGCGTTGGCGTTCGCCGCCGCCCTGGTGACCGTTCTCGTCATTCGCCGGGTGCCGGCCGACGCTGCCGACCACACTCCGTCGTCCCTCGGCTCCCAGCTCGCCGGTCTTCGCTCCGTCCGGTTGTGGCTCGTCCTCCTCGCCTGCGCCACCACGAGCGGCGGAGTGCTCGCGGTCTACTCGTTCATCACGCCGCTGCTGACAGACCGGGCCGGCGTGCCCGCATCCATGGTGCCGCTCGTGCTCACCGGGTTCGGTATCGGCTCTTTCATCGGAACCCTCCTCGGCGGACGCCTCGGTGACACCCGCCCGCAGGCCGTCACGATCGTCACTCCCGCGATCACCACCGTGCTGATGCTCGCCATCTTCCTGCTCTCCGAATCGTCGGAGGCGATGATCGCCGCGGTCGTACTGCTGGGATTGTTCGGCCTGAGCGCCAACAGCGTGCTGATCCACCTCGCCGTCCGATTCGCCGGAACCGCGGCCACACTCGGCTCCGCGCTGAGCGTGGCCGCACTCAACGTCGGCACCGCAGTCACCACACCGATTGCGGGCGCCGCACTGACCTCGCCACTCGGCCTCGACGGCCCAGCAGCCGTCGGCACCGTCATCATCGCGCTCACCCTGCTCCCCACCATCGCGCTGGCGCAGATCCGGCGCCGCGAAGCATCGGCAACGCACACCCCTGCCCGCGCGCCGTCGAACTGACCGCCGTTCGCTCACAGCCTGACCCGCGTCCTGGGTTTCTCACCCCCAACCCCAGAGAATGGCCGGCGGCCGCCGTAGGAGGACCGGCGTCACCCGAACCCAGCCGCGCCAGCTGATCGCCGGTCAGGATCGGAGCCCGTGGCGTGGGGGCGCCGCGAAGCGGACCATCGTGCCGATGCCGGATTTGGTGTGCAGCGGCCCACCGGGTACGGACATGGCGGCCAGCTGCGCGGCGACCTTGCCGCAGCCGGATCCGGAGAGTTCACGCAGACCGCGCCGCCCGCTGCAGGGCGTCCTTGTTGCGTTCCATCAGCCGGCCGATCTCCTCGTCGGTCAGCAGTCCTCGGCAGTAGGCGCGTTCGATCTCGTCCCAACTGCCGGGCTCGTACGCATCCGCCGAGATGCCGCCGCTGACCGGGACCCGGCCGAAGGTGCAGTTCCAGTCCAACAGCACCTGCATCATCTCGGTATCGCTGATCTCGCTGGCGGTGCGGCGGTCGACGACCTCGGTCGGGGTCCGATCGAGCATGGCAGGGTTCTCCAGCACGGTGCGCAGCATGCGGTGAATCGTCATCCGTCGAAGCTGGAGCTAATCGACGAAGCGCACGCACAAGTACACCGTCGTCGTGCATGTGGTGATGATTCCCGAGGAGCTAGCGGTCCGGCGTGTTCGCTACCGGGTGCGAGCCGACGGACACGATGTTCCGGAAGACAAGATCCGCCAGCGAAACCAACGATTGTGGGGACTCGCCGCTTAGTACTACAGTCGCGTTTATTTTGATCTTGTCGGTGTGTCGGCGCAGGTTCCGAGAGTCGCAGGATGCATGGTCCGGGTGTGGGCAATGATGTGTGCGTGGCTGAGGTGCGGGTGTGGGCGGAGGGGCTGGCGGAGATCGATGCCTTGATCGGGCATCGTTTCGCCAGGTCCGAGCCCCGCAAGCATGCGGTGGAATATGTGCAGGGGTTGCTCTCGGGTGAGGAGCGGAAGAATTCGTGGACCCTGTCCGAGCGCGCGGGTGATCGGTTGCCGGACGGGATGCAGCGACTGCTCTCGACGGCGGACTGGGATCCCGACGCGGTCCGCGACGATGTCCGCGATTACGCGGTCGGGCACCTCGCGGATCCGTCCGGTGTGTTGATTCTCGACGAGACCGGGTTCTTGAAGAAGGGCACCCGCTCGGCCGGGGTGGCCCGCCAGTACTCGGGGACCGCGGGCCGGGTCGAGAATTGCCAGATCGGGGTGTTCTTGACCTATGCCACTGCGGCGGGTCGAACGCTGATCGACCGAGAGTTGTACCTGCCCAAAGCCTGGACCGACGACCGGGACCGGTGCGCGCAGGCCGGGATCCCCGCCGAGCGCGAGTTCGCGACCAAACCCGAGCTGGCGATCGCGATGCTCGAACGCGCCGTCGCCGCCGGCGTGCCGGCACGATGGGTCACCGGAGATGCCGTATATGGGCAGGTGCACCGGCTCCGTGCCCGTTGCGAGGAACTCGGATTGTCCTACGTGCTGGCTACTTCGGTGAACCAACGCGTCATCACCGTCGACGGCGCCGAGCTCCGGGCCGACGAGGCGATCGCCGGGTTGCCTGCCCAGGCGTGGCGGACCCGCTCGGCCGGTGACGGCGCGAAAGGTGCCCGGCTCTACGACTGGGCGCGCACGCCGGTGCGCGGGGTGAACTGGCCGACGGCGGTGTACTGGCTCCTGGCCCGTCGCAGTCGCACCGACCCGGAGGATCTGGCGTACTACCTGTGCCACTGCCCGGCGCGCACTACCTTGACCGAATTGGTCACCGCCGCCGGAACACGTTGGGCGATAGAGGAAACCTCCCAGACGGCGAAGGGCCAGACGGGCCTCGACCACTACCAGGTTCGGCAGTACGCGGGCTGGTACCGGCACATCACCCTCTCGATGCTCGCGCATACCTTCCTCACCGTCACTCGGTCAAAAAGGGGGCCCGAGACCCGGCGACGACAGCGAGTTGATCGCACTGAGCGTCCCCGAGATCCGACGGCTGCTCTGCCACCTGATCTGGACGTATCTACCCGATCCCGACCACGTCCTCGCACGCTCCCAGTGGCGCCGCCGCCATCAACACAGAGCCCGACAATGCCACTACCGAGCCCGAGGACACCTGCCCTAAACGCGACTGTAGTATTAGAGCGTGTCTGCTTAATGTTCGGGGATTTGATGGGTGATGCTGGGTGAGTGTTGCGCGCCGATGAGATCTCCGATGACCTGTGGGCTGTGATCGAGCCCGTCCTCCCTGCTCTGGCAGGTCGTCGGGGGCGGCCGTGGAATGACCATCGGCTGACGCTGGAAGGGATCGCGTGGAGGTTCCGAACCGGGTCACCGTGGCGCGACCTGCCCGAATACTTCGGTCCGTGGCAGTCCATCTGGGAACGGCATCGTCGCTGGTCGGACGACGGCACCTACGTGCGGATGTTCGCCGCCGTGCGGGCGGCAGCACCCGAACGAGAGGAACAGCTCGAACGGCTGCTGTCGATCGATTCGACCGTTGTCCGCGCCCACCAGCATTCGGCCGGTGCCCGGACCGATGCGCACACAGGGGGCTCGGTCGAATGACAAGAATCTGGCCAACGAACCCGCCGACCACGCACTCGGCCGCTCCCGGGGTGGGCTGAGCACCAAGATCCACGCCCTCACCGACACGTTCTGCTGCCCGCTGACGCTGCTGCTCTCGCCGGGACAGGCGGGCGACAACCCCTACCTGGCGCCGCTGCTCGAAGCACATCGCGCCCACGACACCGAAAGGTTCCGGCTGCTGGCCGACAAGGCGTACTCGCACCCGAGCACTCGAAAGCATCTGCGGGAACGCCACATCTCGCACACCATTCCCGAACGCCGTGACCAGATTCGACGTCGCAAGGCCAAGGGGCCGGATGGAGGTCGACCGCCGGCGTTCGACAAGGACCTCTACCGCGAACGCAACACCGTCGAGCGTGGTTTCGGGCGACTCAAGCAATGGCGTGGCATCGCCACGCGTTACGACAAGTACGCCACCACCTTCCTCGGTGGCGTACTCCTCGGCGCGATTGTTATTCATCACCGTGTCCGCAAATAGCAGACACGCTCTAGTACTGCAACGGCACTTGCTTGACGGGTACGCGATACTGATTGTGTGGTCCTCGATTTGGTTGCTGCCGAGTTGGAAGCGTTGCATGAGCGGATCTCCGGTCGGTTCGCCCGGTCGGAACCGCGGTCCCGGGTCCGTGAATATGTGACGGGGTTGGTTGCGGGTCTGGAACGCAAGAACGGGTGGACCCTCGCCGAACGCGCCGGCGAGGTGAGCCCGGATGGGATGCAACGGTTGCTGCGGCGGGCGGACTGGGACGTCGACGGGGTCCGCGACGATGTGCGTGACTACGTAGTCGAACGCCTCGGCGATCCGGCCGGCGTGTTGATCGTCGATGACACCGGATTCCTCAAGAAGGGCACCCGCTCGGCCGGGGTGCAGCGCCAGTACTCCGGCACCGCGGGGCGGGTGGAGAACTGTCAGGTCGGGGTGTTCCTCGCCTACGCGAGTGCGGCCGGGCACGCGTTGATCGACCGGGAGCTGTACCTGCCCGAATCCTGGACCTCCGACCGGGACCGGTGCCGTGCCGCCGGGATCGGTGACGAGGTGGAGTTCGCGACCAAACCGAGACTGGCACAACACATGATCGAACGCGCCCTCGACGCACAGGTCCCGTTCTCCTGGGTCACCGCCGACGAGGCCTACGGGCAGGTGAAGTACCTGCGGGTCTGGCTCGAGGAACGCGATGTTTCGTATGTGTTGGCTACCCGGTGCAACGACGACGTGTTCACCCCACACGGCCGCTCGGGCCGCGCCGACGAGATGATCGCCGCGGTCCCGGCGAAGCAGTGGCGCCGGATCTCCGTCGGCGACGGCGCACACGGGCCGCGCGAATACTCCTGGGTGCGGATCCCGATCCGGATCGCCTGGGCGCCTGGGCGAGGGCACTGGCTGCTCGGCCGCCGATCCCTCTCCGATCCGACCGAGATCGCGTACTACATCTGCGCCGGACCCCGCCGCACCACGCTCACCGAACTCGCCACCATCGCCGGCTCCCGGTGGCGGGTCGAGGAATGCTTCCACCAGGCCAAGAACGAGGCCGGCCTCGACCAGTACCAGGTACGCACCTACCGGGCCTGGTACGCCCACATCACCTTGTCGATGCTCGCCCTCGCCTGGCTCGCCGGAACGAAAACCGAAGCGGTAAAGGGGGAATCGGGATCGAAGATCAGGGCATGATCGGCTACACGCTACCCGAGATCCGCCGCCTGCTCGTGCAACTGATCCTGCGACACGCCCACCCGGACGAGCACATCTGGTCCTGGTCGAACTGGCGACGGCGCCGACAACACCAGGCCCGCACCTCCCACTACCGACGTCGCGGACACCTCCCATAAGTGCCGTTGCAGTACTACCGGGGCTGCGCCCCAGCCCGACGAGTCGTGTGGCGGCCGCTGGGGTCCGGGGGCTCCGGCCGGTCGGGGTGATGACCCTGGTCGACGACGTCGATCGGGTGTATGAACCGTCGTAGCGGTTGGTTGGCCTGCCGGCCGCCCGATCGTCCGGAGCTCATCATGACCATACCGCGCAGCGTCGCCGACGTGTTGACCACGCACACGCTCTTCGAGGTGGAGTGCATCGACCGGATGTACCTCAACGTCTACGTCCCCGGTTTGCAGTACGCCCCAGGTCTGGTCGCCTACGTGCACCGACAACTCGGGTTGCCGGTCGCCTCCACCGCCCCGCTCGCCAGGATCACCGACCGCTTCTCGGCGGCGGTGCACCGCTTCGCCGACACCCGACACATCCCATGGGTCGACTTCGTCAGGGGCCAGCGCAAGGACGACGTCATGCACGAGCACCTGCGGCAGTTCACCGCACCGGAAGGAGTGGTGTTCGTCGGCCGGGCCCAGGAAAGGACACCGTTGTTCCGCACCGAGAAACGACGCGACGCCGTCGGCAAGAGTTATCCGTGGATCGTCAAAACCACCGGCATCGTCAACCACTACTACTTCTACTGCGTCGACGCCGACTTCGGCCCGTTCTTCCTCAAGTTCTGCTCGTACTTCCCGTACAACGCCAAACTCTGTATCAACGGCCACCACTGGGCCCAGCGTCAGGCTTCGAGGGCCGGGCTCGAGTTCACCGCGCTCGACAACGCCTTCGCCGCCGTCGATGACCCCGACTCGCTGCAAGCGATCTGCGATCGGCTGACCGGTCCACGGATCGACGCGCTGCTGCGCAAGTGGCTGGCGATTCTGCCGGACCCGTTCACCGACGCCGATCGGGAGGCCGGCTACCGCTACGACCTGTCGGTGTTGCAGGCGGAGTTCTCCCTGACCCAGATGCTCGACGCCCCGGTCTCTGGGCGGGTGTTCTTCGAACAGGTCATCCGCGACAACCTCGATCTCGGCCGCCCCGATCAAGTCACGCTGGTGTTCGACCGGCGGTTGATGCGCCGGGGGCCGCGTGCCACCCCGGGCCGATTCCGCACCCGGGTGATCACCGAGGGCGTCACCCCCAGCCTGCACGTCGACTACAAACACACCACCATCAAGCAGTACCACAAACAGGGACGCGCCCTGCGCACGGAGACCACCATCAACGACACCCGCGATTTCCACCTCGGGAAACGACTGACACATCTGCCCGCACTGCGGGAGATCGGCTTTCACGCCAACCGACGCCTGCTGCGCGTCCAACGACTCAGCCACGACCCGATCACCGGCGCCGACGCCCTCGCAACCATCACCGGCCCGGTCACCACCGCCGCCGGCACCCGCGTCCCCGGCCTGCGGTTCGCCGACCAGCGCAGCCATGCCCTGCTCTCCGCACTGCTGGTCTTCCGGCTGCACCCGAACGGCTTCACCAACAAGGACCTGCGCACCCTCACCGGCGAGCTGCGCGGACTCGACCCGGACACGGTGTCCACCGGGCAGATGACCTACGACCTGCGCCGGCTCAAAACCCGCAACCTCATCACCCGGATCGAGGGCACCCACCGCTACCAGGTCACCGACCTCGGACTCGACACCGCGAAGTTCCTCACCTGTGTCCACGACCGGGTCCTACGCACCGGCCTGGCCGAACTCGCCACCCCGACAACCACTCCCGGAGGCCTGCGAGCAGCTGCCACCGCGTACCGCACCGCCGTCGATACCCTCACCGGCACAGCGCAACTCGCAGCCTGAAACATCAAGCACGCAAACATGACCCGAACTCCTCAAACTTGACTCAATAATCTGGCTACGCCGCTTTTAGCTACCTAGGCGTTCCCACGTTGTGATCACGTGAGCGTGTACGACTCCAGCGCGAGCACCAGCCCGCGCATCGTCGCCCAGTTCACCGACGGACACCTCGTCGGCGAAGCCAACTGGCTCGCATGTGCCCCCACAGAACTGACCTCGTACACCAGCCCGGGGTAAGCAACCACAGTCGCAGTAAACCTTGAAGCACCGATTGGGATGAGCGATTGAGAGTGTCATAAATGCGAAATCCCCTGCCGTAGTGGCAGAATAAGACTTCTCTAGGGTCAGATTCAGCCACACAGAAGGACTCCTGCAACAGATGCAGCAGTTCGTCGACCGTCTCACCGAGGTTTTCTGGCGGGATTCGGCAATCGCCTACCGCCCCGACGAGCCGGATCAACGCGGTGCGATCTGGGAAGATCCCGACCACATCGGTTCTCCTGCGGATTTCTCTATTGAGGCGCTCCTTTAACCGGCCCTCGCGTGTGGGTCAACTCCAGGTGGTCGATTTGGGTCAGCGGTCGAGACGGTGGACGTGGTCGGTCAGGGCGTCTGCGACGCGGTGGTGGCGGGCAGCTTCGTCGGACCAGCCGCGGTCGCAGGCGTCGGCTTCGAGGGCCCGGATGTCGGTGCGTTGCGCCTCGAGCGTGTCGCGGAACTCGGGTCCGGTGACGAAGTTGTTGCAGGTTTCGCAGATGTTGGCATAGGGGCAGGCTCCGGCCGCCTCGTGCCGAGAGCAGTAGCCATGGGCGAGGCGGGTTTTGAGCATCTCGCTGCCGAGCCAGCTGACGGTGTCGGGGACGATGGGTTTGCCGACCGGGGTGAGGGTGAACCGGCGGCGCACCTTGCCCATGGCCTGGTCGTAGGCGTCGCGCAGCGTCGGCGATGCGAGCGTGGCGTAGCGGAGGGTCATCTGTGGAGTGACGTGCCCGAGCAGCGCCATCAACGCCTGCAGGCTCATTCCGGCATTGGCGAGTTCGGTGGCCCAGGTATGCCGCAGCTGATGCGGGGTGACAATCAGCGGCTTGCCGCCGGCGCCGCGCAGCCCTGACTGTTCGACGGCGGCGAGTAGCCCATTGCGCAGCCGGGTCTGGCCGAGGCTGCGGCCGTGCGCGACGAACAGGAAATCGGTCAACGCTCCGGTCCGCGGATGTGGCAGCGGCCGGCAGACGCCGCGCCCCCTGGTCCACTCGTCCAACGCCGAGACCGTGGCCGCCGACAGCGGCACCATGCGCTCGGTGGCGAGTTTGCCCAGCGGCACCTTCAACCAGGTCCCGGCCGGACCGTAGTCGACCACGCTGCCGAGCTCGAGGTCGAGCAGTTCCCCGACCCGCAGTCCCGCCCCGCGGAGCACCGTCAACCCGATGCGGGCGAACGGATCCTCCAACCCGGCAACAGCGTTCATCACCACACCATCGACGTCGGGTGCCAGTGCGCGAGGCAAGGGTTGGTCGAGTTTGGGGACGTCGGCGGCGAAGACCAGCCGGCGTGGCGGTGCCTGCTCCCAGCCCCATTCGGTGAGGTCATCGAGTACGTTGCGCAGACTCAGCACCGTCGATTGGATCACCGCCATCGAGATAGTGCGTCCGGCGCCGGCGGCGGCGCGTTGCCCGCGCCAGGTGCGGGTGCGGTTCCAGACGAGGAAGCCCTCGATGTGACTGCGGTCGAGACCGTCGAGGGAGGTGACCTCGGGGTGGTGTGTGGTGAGGTAGTCCGCAAATGGCAGCAGGTCGTTGATCAGTGATTCGACGGACTTCGGGCGAAGCACGGCGGCTCGGACGGTGACATAGCGCAACAACGTCGCGCGGATCGCGTCGGCCATCGGAACATCGGCGAACCGTTGGCTATAGCTGCGGGCCCAGACCCGGCGCCGCGGTGGTGTGTCGACAATCCGGGCCTCGAACAGCACCTGCCGCAGACCCGCGATCCGATTGCGGTAGGCCCGGCGCGACGACGACGGAATAGATTGTGTTGCAGCCAATGCGGCGTCGAAATCGTCGACGATGTCGTTGGCGAGGCCGCTGACGGATCCGCCGTGCCAGGCGAGCAGCACCGCCAGGCACTCGCCGAGAACGGTCTCCACCCACGACGGTGTCCAACCCAATGCCAGTCCGGCGGTCCGGGCCGCGGCGAACCCGTCCGGGTCGCGGGCCTCGATCGCACTGCCGAGTCCGGTGAGGTTCTTGACGGCGGCGAACTCGAGGTCCAGTCGCAGCTCGTCTCGGCCGATGACGTGACACAGCAGCGGCCACGCCCCGGCACTGCGGAGTTCGGTGAGCCGGTCCTATGCATCGGCCGAGTTCGCCGACCTCTGCTGCGGGTTGGGGGTGACCAGATCGCGGGGTGCGGTGGGAACGTCGGCGGACAACGCCGCGGCCGAGTCGCTGAATGCGACGTTGAAACGGGAGACACTGCAGGGCAGGAAGCGCTGGAACAGCCCAGGTGAGGCCCGTGCCGCCGTCTTCCGCTGGATCACCTGCTACAACACGAGACGGAGGCACTCCACTCTCGGCCAGATCTGTCCGATCGACTTCGAGCAGCAATCGGCTACGCTGGCCACCGCAGCATAGGAACTGGTGTCCACATCTCGGGGTGAAGCCCCCGCTTCTGCCACGGCCAGTGGGCGGGCAGGTGCAGGACGGGTTTGCCGGCGGGCCGGGCGAGCCGGGCGGGGACGTTGACTAGGTGCCGACGCAGCATGGCACCGCGAGCGACGGCATGGTTGCCGCCGGCGAGGGTGCCGGCGGCGCGGAGCAGGTTGTGCGCGATGGCCGCACAGTTCACCCAGTCACTGTTCGCGCCGAACCGCCCCGACGGGATGTGCGCGAACGGTCCGTCGATCAGGTCCGCGAACACCGTCTCGACGATGGCGTGTTTGCGGTGAGTGAGGTCGGCGTCGACGGTCCGCAGGTCGGAATTGGTTTGGCGTGCCCATAGCTTGCACCCTCCTTGGCTTACCCGTAGAACGGGAAGTCGATGTCGAGGAACGCCCGGTCTTCGATGCCCGGCAGCAGGGGTGTGCGGGCGGCGAGGGCGATCAGGTGTCGGTGCAGCACCGACCCGCGCTGCAGGCTATGCCCGAAGGTGAACTCGCGCAAGAAGACCCACAACGTCGACGGGGGCGTAGACCTGGTCGAACAGGGCGGGCATCCCACCGGCCCGGAGCAGGTTCATGTCGTCGATGACGTCCGCTCCGGTGCACATCCCGGCGATGACCGAGGTCAGTTTCCCGACCGGGTTGGCCGCGCCCGACTTCACCCGGGCACTGTCGATGTCGACATGGACGTCGATCAACTTTGATCGTCCCGCCTGCTCGGCCAGTTCCAGCACCGGGACCAGACCCGCCGACGACACGAGATTCCTCTCATCGAAGACAGCGGAGTCTGCGCGAAGGTGTGCGATGATTTCAACGCGAAAGTGCCTCGTGGTGTGGTGGACAATCAGGACCTAGAGACTCCCGATTATCCCAGCTCACAAGGCGCTTTCCTCATCTCACACGCCGATCCACCACCGCGATCATCCACGGATTCAAGATAAGGCCGCCGCTATCTCGGACTCGACTCCTGGCCTGTTCCCACACCGGCAGGGCAGCCGAGACCGTCACCGAGCCCTCCGAGGAGGTGACACCAGCCTTGACCGTCTGATCGGTTGCCGAGGTATCACGAGACGACCTCGCACACCACCTCACGGGGCTTGACCTGAACCGCCCCCAGGGATCGTCGGTTCAGTCACCTGTGTAGCGCCAAAAACCGGCCGCAAGCGACCGCATCGCGTCACGTGTGAGACGCTGTTGATTCAGCGCGATGTCAGCTCGATACCTCAGTCAGCGAGGCGGAGGCGCGCTACCCAACTGTAGGCTGAGACGTAGTCCGCCCGCGCGGACCGCCTCCACTACTTCGACGTGCCGCGACCCGAATATGCGTGCCGTTGGTCCTGAGACGCTCAACGCAGCAACTAAACCGCTGCTGTCAAAAATCGGGACTGCGGCCGCGCTGAGGCCGACTTCCAGTTCGTCGCGGCACAGAGCAAGGCCGGAGGTGCGAATCTCGGACAGCTGGTTGATGAACTCTTCACGCGTGAGTGTGGCCGGCGTGCAATTCGTAACCAGTTCGGGGAGTATATCTTCGAGTTGGTCGTCCGAGTAGCCGGCCAATAGTATCTTCCCTGCAGCCGTGGTCGTGGCTGGCGATCGTTGACCAAGCCAGTTGAAACCAGTCAGCCCCGACGGCCCTATGCTCTGCTCTACGGTCAAGATGCTCAGCTCGTCGTTGACCAGCACGTTGACGCTGGCGGACTCACCCGATGTCGACGCCACGTCAGAGAGCACCGACCTCGACACCTCGGTGAGGGATCGTGGCCGCGCCGCGCTCGCGGCGAGCAGTGCGATCCCATTGCCCAATACGAAGGTGCTTCCGTCACCTACTCGGTCCACCAGGCCACGGCGCTCTAGTGTCGAGAGTAGACGCGAAGTCGTCGACTTATGCACACCCATCTGCCTAGCGAGTTCGGTAACACGCACCGGCCCGCTTGCGGCCAACAGTTGCAGGGCCGTGACCGCTCGATCCACCGATTGCAGACCCGCGGATGAGCGGGCGTCATCGTTGCGCACGGAGCAACCTTAGCGTCCTTTTCATCAGCGATGAACAGTTGTCGGCACGCGCATCGAGATCGGGCAGTAAGCGCCAACGCGGATAGCACTAATCCTTCCGACGACATGATGTGGCGCAACCGGGTCCACGAGATCGCCCCGTCGGCAACGAGTTGCACAGCAGCGCGCGAATGGTTCGGCCACATCGGCCAAAGCCCACTGGACGTCGAAGAGGTTGTCGATCACCTCCATGCGGGCGGCAAGATCCGCCTCACCAACCGGTCACCTTCGGCGGCCACCAGGGCAGCGAGGGTGCATCCAAACCGAACAATTCGTCGCGGACCTGCGGTACCGCGCGGGCGAGCTTGCTCGCCCGCGCGGTCAACCGGGGCGCCTGGTAGGTGGTCATCGGGGCTCCGCCTCTGCAGTGGCCACGACGCGGGTCCGGTCAGCAGGCACCGACACACTCGACGACCGCAACGCACGCGTCACCCACCGCGCGTCGCGTGGCGATCCGGAGCTTCGATACATTTGGGTGACTGGCCAGTCAGGAACCGATCTGGCCAGTCACCAACTGCTATAGGTCGATCCCCATCAGCTTCTTGTACAGATCGATGAAAGCCAAAAGTGCTGGTTCACGCGCGACACTCAGGGGGCCGGGCTCGAAGGCTTCTGAGCAGACGCCCGCATACGTCCCAAGCACCAGGTCCATATCCTGGCGATTGGTGGCGTCCCACACCGCCATTAACTTATCGACGTCATAGTCACCTTTGGCCGCATCCTTGTGAACGTACCAACGCGTCGTCCATTCAACCCGGTCATGCCTCAACGGGCGAGCGGTCTGGATAGTGCCGTGGTCGGGGCTGAAAATACCCTTGGTGAGCATGGGCCAAATTGCGAAGCCGGCGTTGAAGGCCTCCGGAGTGGGTCGGCCGCGGCCGTATTCGCCCAGAAGGGGACGCGAACCAGGCTGGCCATCCATGGTAAGGGAGACCATTCCCGGCCGCACCGGAGCACCGCCACCGTAGAACTGCGTTAATCGATCGGGGTTGTTGGTTTCCTCGTACATTCCGTCTAGGTCCATCGCGCCGTTCAGTTCGGGATGGTTTCCGGCGCAGTGGTAGCACTCGTGGTAGTTCTCAACGAGAACCTTCCAGTTCGCATTCATAACGTGGGTCGACTCGGCCACCTTTCGCACGTTCTCGAGTTCCAGGGGCAGCATCTGCGGCGCCACCGCGTCCAGACGCGCGGAGAGCGACTTCTCCATCGGCTCACGCAGAGCGATAAACACGCATCCCCGCCAGACCTCGACGTAGACCTTCTTCAAACCCCAATCCGAGTAGTCGATGTGCGTGCCATCGTCGAGCGAAGGAGCCGCGATGAGCTTACCCTCCAGGTCGTACGTCCACGCGTGGTAGGGACAAGTCAGTCGCCGCTTGTTGCCCTTCGGCTCGACGCAGATGCTGTGCCCGCGGTGCCGGCACACGTTGTTTACCGCTGAGATCCTGCCGTCACGGCCACGCATCACAATGACGCTCTCCCCCAGAAGTTCGACCACGACGTAGTCACCCGCCTTGGGAATGTCGGAGACATGAGTTGCGAAGTGCCAGTGCTGCAAAAGGAAATTCTGCTTCTCCTGAATGAAGATGTCCTCGGAGATGTAGTACTCGCGGGGGAGCAAAGTGAAATACTTTTTGCTTGCGTCCGCCTGTACCGAATCGATGCACTGAGGGCTGTTCTCGGTCAGTGTCATGACGAGATCCTTTCTACTGTCAGGAGTTTTACATTTAAGCGGGACAGAAGCTCTCGTTGTCGATTTCTTACTCTGTGACCGACTTCAGTTCGAATCCCGTAGTCAATGCACCAGCTCTGGGTACGGCTACAAGTCCAGCCTCAACTTGAGGTCACTTGCCCGTGACACACAGATCATCATGTAGTTACCTTCATCCTTTTCGCCCGGGGTCAAGATGCTGTCGCGATGATCGACCGCTCCTGACAGCACGGGTGTCTCGCAAGTTCCGCAGAGACCTTCACGGCACGACGACTGCACGGTTACGCCGGCGCGACGTACGGCATCCAGAATTGTCTCATCCGCGCCAACCTCGACCGATCGGCCAGTTTTCTCCAAGTAAACCGTGAATGGGTGGTCACCCTCACTGACGGTTTGCGCGGAGGAGAAGCGCTCCAGATGTAGTGTGGACGGCTCCCACCCTGCAGCTAGGGCCTCAAGCTCATCCATCATAGTTACCGGACCGCAGCAGAACACCTTGAAACCGACCTGCAGAGTATGGACGACCTTAGCTAGTTGGAGTAACTTCCCCGCGTCATCGGCATATACCGTCATGGCGCCATTGGGCAGCGCCCTCAACTCGTTCTCGAACGGTACTGCTGCAACATTTCGTATGGCGAAGTGCAGTTCCCACGGAAGTCCACGGAACGCCACGTCTCGAATCATCGGCAGAAGCGGGGTGATCCCGATTCCCCCCGCAATGAATAGGTACCTTTCTGCCGACACAAGTCGGAAGTTGTTCCGCGGCATGCGCGCCTTGACGACATCGTCGATGCCGAGCGAGTCGTGGATGTACTGCGATCCTCCGCGGCCGTTCTCGACCCGCTTGACAGCAATCCGCCACCGGGTGTGGCTCGACTCGCCACAGAGCGAGTACTGACGCTCGATTCCCGGCGGGAGCAGTATGGAGATGTGCGCCCCTGGCTCCCAGGGCGGCAATTCCAGGCCATCGGCATGCTCAAGAGTCACTACGACGATATCGGGACCCATCGAGGCCTTACCGACCACTCGCAACGCCAGCAAGTCAACAGACGAGGACAGTTCACTCTCTCGCCATACGGGTTCGGCCGCAGCTACATCCATCATGAGTTCTCCATTCGGCCCGAAGTGGGGCGCAGTGAGGACCGGCACGTATCCATGTCATCTCAGCCAAAGGCGTATTAGGCAGGCGGCATCATGATGCCAAGATCGCTCAGTTGCCGTCAGCTCTCAAGTCGCAGACCAATCGCAACAAGCGACCGATCCCGATACGTAAGCAGTCGCACGAAGCCGCTCTCGATCGCCAAGTCTGACATCGTCACTCGGCACTGTCAAGAATTTCGTTGCGCTGAGTGGAAATGTTGCGTAGAGCGCAACGTTTGATTTTTGCCTAATCACCAGAAGCCGGGCGTTGACCGTGGAACGCAACTACCACCGATGTGCACCTCGGCTTCTCACCGCCGTCGACCCGACCGACGCCGCCGTCCCCTGGGCGCGGCAGGTCGTTGCCTTATCTCCGGCCGGGATGTCGCACCCTCGAAGAACCGGCCAATCCGCCTCGCGACACCCGAGCTGAGTTGCAGCGCAACACTCTCCCGCATGATCGTGGCGGCTATGACGCGACTCTGGCGCACGCACGCGCAAGGGGCGGCTCGATCCGACCCCGCCGGGGTCACCTTTTCGACGACTTGAAGCTTCGTGCGAAGGTGCAGGAGAAATCTCGAGCTCGGTTGAGTCCGGAGCAGATCGCTGCGTGGCTGCGGGCCCAGTATCCGCTCCGCCCCAGCTGGCACGTCTGCCATGAAACCATTCACAAGGCCCTCTAGAACAGTGCGCGGTCGGGGTTGTGCCGCACGCTGACTCGCAAGCTGCGGATCAGGTGCCCGCTGCGTCGACGGCGACGCAGACGGACGAGCGTCGGATACGACTCGTCACTCGGTCTCAGTCGATCGATGCGCGTCCGGAGGTGGCTGAAAACGCAGCCGGACTGGGGATTGGGAGGAAGATTTGGTGCGCCACTAAGCGCTGTCAACCGAGCGGAAGTGAAAGACCTGCGACGGTGTGCTGTCGCGGCAGCATAGCGAAACTGGGGGCAGCCTGAGCCAGGAGACGACGGTGAGGGTGGCAGACGGCCCCGACAACGACGGGATTGACCAGCACTACCGGATGGTCCGGGTCCGGCAAGCATGAGGAGAATGCGTACTGAGGTTGCCCCTCGGGAGTGGACACCGGATTTCATGCGGCGACTGACAGTCGTAGACGACGCGATCAGCCGTTGTTCGAACTCGACTGGTGTGAGATCGCCGAGGGCGGAATGACGGCGACGCCGATTGAAGTACGAGAGCCAGTCGAACACCTCCAGCCGTGCCTGCGACTTCGACGTCCAGCTTCGTCCGTGCAGCCAAAGGGCTTACATTCGAGGCTGATCAGGAGGGCGTGCACGCCCACAAAAGTACGGCGAGCACACTTCCCGGCCGCGCCCTCGCGCTTCCAATCGACCTTCGCCGTAGACACCCTCGAACAAGCCCGAGCCTTCCGCACCGCATTCGACCGGGCGCCAAAATATGGGAACTGGAAAACGCCGAACACCGGATTCCGCGCGAACATGGAACTGCTCCGCACCCACGTCTCCGCACTCATGACATCCCACCACGCCCACTGCTACTGGTCCCAACAGCACCCCGACTACGACGTGCCCGTGACATGGTAAGTTCTTCTCCGCTCACGGGTCTGTCAAGATAACGGTGTAACTGGTTGATTTCTAGCTACTTTCGTCCGGCGGACAGGCGTCCGTCAAAGGTGATCTCGAAGGCGTTCAGTGCCGCCTTCCAGCGATTGGACCAGCGTTGGCGGGCGGTGCCTTTGGGGTCGAGGCTCACGATGGCCAGGTACACGCATTTCAGGGCTGCGGCCTCGGTCGGGAAGTGGCCGCGGGCTCTCACGGCCCTACGGATCCTGGCGTTGACGCTCTCGATGGCGTTTGTCGTGTAGATGACCTGCCTGATCGCGTGGTCGAACTGCAGGAACGGCACGAACTCGGCCCAGGCATTGGTCCAGAGCCGGATGATTGCGGGATAGCGTTTCTCCCATTTGTCGCTGAACTCGGCGAACCGGTCCAGTGCGGCCTGCTCCGACGGCGCGGTGTAGATCGGTTTGAGGTCCTTGGCGATCTCGGCCCAGTCCTTGCGGGAGGCGTAGGCGTAGGTGTTGCGGAGGAGGTGTTCTCTGAACTACGACGTTTTGCTTGGGATCTGTTCGTCATCGGACCGTTCGGCCGACGAGGTGGGAGAAGTGGGGTAGTCCCAGGTGCACGGTAGCTGCGCGGGTGGTGAGTTCGCCGAGTTGTGCGAGTTTGTGTTCGGCTCCGGCGAGGCTGATGCGGAGTCCGTCGACTTCGCCGAGCCAGCCTTCGCGGTGGGCTTCGTCGATACGGGCGAGCAGGTTGTCGCGGACCTCGGTGAGTCGGCGGCGTTGCTGGGGGTCCGGTCGCAGTAGCGAGCAGCGCAGACAGGAGTGCTCATGAATGCAGGGCGTGTTGTATGCGCGCCCGCAGGTTCCGAGGGCGACCTTGCGGTGCTCGAAATGCCCAAGGAACTCGTTCCATTCGGTGTCGGTGGGAGTGCGGTATTCCTCGCCGGGCCGCAGGGCGCGGCGGCGGGCAAGGAAGGCGCGGTGGCCGGTGATGACTTCTTCGGGGTAGACCGCCTTGTAGCCCATGGTGGTGTTGATGTCGCGGTGGCCGACGACGAGTTGGGCGATGTGGGGTGGCATGCCGTTCATGATGGCGTCGGTGATGAAGATTCGGCGGAAGTCGTGCGGCAGGAACCGCAGTGGTTGCCCGGTGGTGTCGGTGAGACCGGTTTTGACCAGCGCCGCGTTGAGCAGTCGGCGGACGGCCGGTGGGTTGATGGGGCGGCGTTCGCCGCCGTAGTGCCGCTGGAAGAGCAGCGGGATCGTCGGGTTCCAGACCTTCTCGTGGTAGTCGTAGGCGGCGACCAGCGGAACCGCGCCGTCGTCGCCGCGGACACGGCAGACGATGGCCGACAGGACGTCGGCGAGCTCGGGGCTGATGACCAGCAGCCGTTCGCAGTCGGTCTTCGACGGCGCGACGTGCAGTAGCGGGATGAGCTCGCCGGTGGTGGGCAGGGTGTATTGGACGAAGCTGTGGTGGCTGAGCTCGCAGAGTTCTTCAATGCGCAGCCCGGTGTGGTGCAGCACTTCAACTACTGCCCATGCCCAGAATGCTTGGTGCTCTTGAAAAGTCAAGTCGAGTCGGGGCCCGCCGGTAGGGTCCTCGGACCAGATCTTCGTGCCACCGTCGCGGGCGGCCAGGATGCTGCGGCGTAGGGTCTGCCCGGCCGCGGTGAACGTGTCGCCGGGGCGAGCAGCTTGGGCTGCGTGGAGCAGTTCTGCTGCCTGGCGTCGCTCGGCGTTGACGGCGGCGACAAGGTTGGGCAGGACAGGAAGTCGTTCGCGGGTGCGCTGATCCATGCGGGATTTGCGCTGCCGCAGGGTTTTCGTCCGCGACATTTCGTCGCTGCGGATCGGGCACGGCGCTGCCCACGGACCCCATCGTGTGGGTTCTTCCATCGCCCACTGCGCGATGTCCAGATAGAACGCCCGCACCATCGCCAGGGTGGACAGGCCCGACTCTCGGGTGAGGACGCGCTGCTTCCAGGCCGCGGCGACCTCGGGGGCCAGTCGCGGCGAGTCGATGCCCGGGTGGTGGTGTTCGAGGTCGGCCCAAAACAATTTGCCCAGAGTTCCGGCCAGTCGTTGCAGAGTCACATAGTCGACAGTGGATTGGCGTTCGCGTAGGTAGTCGACCAGCAAATCCCGAACGGGGCGGCATGATATGCCGTACCGGTCGATCAGCTGCTCGACGCTGACCTGCCCGGTGGTGCCGAACACCCGCACCGTGGACGGAGCGTCTGCGCCGAGGACGCCGATGGTGCGCAGCAAGTGATAGAAATAGCCGCTGGTGGTGGTCTTGCCACCCCCGATCCGCTGGATGGCCTGCAGCAGCTCGAGGCAGTCGCCGACCGTGATGTCGGCGACTGCGCCGCCCTTGGCGGCCATGATGACCGCGATCCGACACAGCGCCCTCGTCTTCGTGGAGCGCCCGGCCGGGTCGGCGTCGCAGGCTGCGCGCAAGGCCGCCCACCCGTGCGGATCACGCGCCTGCTCCAGACGCATGGCCAGGTTCTTCGGCGTTCTGGGGCTCATCAACCAGTCCACCGGGGGCCGCAGCACGTCCGCACAGATCAACGAGGCGGTGCCGATGGCAATCAGGTTGATGCCGTTCTTGACCGTCGTCGGTTCTGGTCGTGTACTCGACCACCATTGCGCTGCAGCGTGTTTCCAGCCAATGTTGTCCGCAGGCGTCTCAATACTGTCGAGGAACCGTTCCTGCCAGGTGACGCCAGGGAACTCGGTCAGCCAATCCAGGACCGCCCGCAGACCGCGGTGATGTCGTGACTGCTCGTGCCGGTCGGCGTCGAGCAGCGGCTGCACGAGTGCCCGCGCAAGCACCTCGCCCCGTGAGTCCCGTGTCGCGTCCCAACTCACCGGCAGGGTTCGCGGTGGGAACTGGTGCAGCAGCTGCGGGACCGTCTGCAGACTCGACGGCTTATAGCGTGGATCGCGCAGGGCTTTTGTCGGCAACGGTGCGGCGATGAACGGCTCGATCACCGGACGCCTCTGCCGAACAGCACGTCCAGCGACTCGGGTCGGTATCGCTGGGTTGACGTGTCGTCGCCGGCACGTGGTTGTTCGTCGGGGTTCGCGCGGCGGACGTGGTGGGCCAGCACCGAGGCGATCACCTCTTCCGGGACGGGGTTGGTATAGATCTGCGTCGTGGTCAGCGACGCGTGGCCGAGCACCCACTGGACATCGGTGATCGGCATCCCGGGATCACGCGCCATCCGATAGGCGGCGGTGTGACGGAGGTCGTGCAGCGTCCAGTTCGCGTCCAGCAGCGCGTTGACCCGAGTGAACATACGATGGGCCGCGTGATAGGTCAACGGCCGGAACGGCTTGCGCAGCGTCCACCACAACGGGTCATCGCCTCCGGCGGACACCAGGCCATGCATCTGCTGCTGGTAGAGCCGCAACCACACGAATGCGTCAGGTGACGCGGGCACCTGCTGCAACACCCTTGATCCCTTGCGCACCACGGTGATCAGCTGCCGCCCCGTGTCGGCGTCGGCTCTCTTGCAGCCCAGCAGCTCCGAGGCGCGGGTGCCGGTGGAGACCCAGAACGCCACCAACGCCCGGTCGCGATGCGATCCCAGCCGCACGAACAGCTCATCGAAACAAGAATCCGGAATACTGCGCGGGATTCTGGGCACCAGCCGCGGTCGATACTGCCCCGAGCGTTCACGCCGATACGGCTCCATCGGATTGTGATGCGCATTCGCGCGACCATCCCGGCGTCGCCCTCGCGACAGCGGGAACGGGTTGATCATCGGTCCGCTGCCAGATTCTCGATGGAACTCGTAGAAGTTGCGCAGCACCGTTTCCGAATGCGCTCTGGTCGAGGACGCGTACTTGCGTCCCGGACCGACCTTGCCGGTCACAGGGTTCGGTTTCGGCTCCGGCGCGCCCTCTCGCCGACTCGGCTTGTCAAACGATCGAATCCAGATACTGAAATCCCGGGCTTCGACCTGGGTCGCCTCGTTCCACGGCACCTCGACTGCCCACAGAAACCGGAACCAGCGCAGCAAGGCCATCCCATACGACCGCTGCGTTGCCGCCGATCGGCCCGCTGCGCTCAAGTCACTGAAGAATGCGGTCACTGCTGCGACCGGCGCTCCGTCCGGATCAAGCAGCCGCCACGGCCGCCACCCCTCGCCCGTGTCCACCAGTGAACCCCGGCGACCCACCACCAGCGCGACCAGATCCCGCGGACTGCCATCGGATTCGATCATGGCAACGAACCGTATCCGCACCAGTCATGACCTGCAAGAATTCCGGCGGTAGTTCAGTCAATAGGTGGACCACGCAGGTTTGCACGATGGTCTGCGGCCATACCTGCCCGATCGAGTCGGGCAGATGCTTGAGCCCGTCGCACACGACGATCAGAACATCCTGCACACCACGATTTTTCAGCTCCGATAACACCCGGAGCCAGTACTTCGCTCCTTCCCCGTCGCCGTGCTCGCCGGCCCACAGGCCCAGAATGTCTCGGGTGCCGTCCACCGTCACGCCCATCACGACGTAGATCGGCCGGTTGGCCACGTTGCCGTCGCGGATCTTGACGTGGATGCAGTCGATGAACAGCACCGGGTACACCGGGTCCAGTGGCCGGTTCTGCCACTCGGCCATGCCGTCCATCACTCGTTCGGTGATCGTCGAGATCGTCTGTTTGGACACCTCGGCGCCGTAGACCTCGGCCAGGTGCGCGGAGATCTCACCGGTGGTCAGTCCCTTGGCCGACAGCGAGATCACCATGTCGTCCACCCCGGTGAGCCGCCGCTGCCGCTTGGCCACGATCTTCGGCTCGAAACTCGACTCCCGATCGCGGGGCACCTCCAGCTCGACCGGCCCGGCCTCGGTCAACACGGTCTTGGCTCGCCTGCCGTTGCGGGAGTTGCCGCTGCCCCTGCCGGCCGGGTCGCTCTTGCCGTAGCCGAGGTGGTCGTCCATCTCGCCCTCGAGCGCGGACTCCACCACCAGCTTGGTCAGTTTCGCCAACAACCCACCGTCGCCGGTGAGCTGCAACCCTTCGGCCCGCGCCTGCTCGACCAGATCCTTCAGCCGCGCGTCGCTGACACCCGGCTGAACCGAGTTCGTCTCTGTCTCACGATCAATCACATCAGTCATGATGGCGCATCTCCTTTCAGAGTTACACCGTTGTTCTTACAGTCCCGGCCTGATCGCTGCGAGTTTCGTTAGGTGGCATGGAACGGTGTGTGGGTATGGTTGATCGTCCGACCTGACGTGTCGGGTTGTTCCACTGGGTCTTTCGGGTCGAGGCTGGGCAGGTTGAGTGGGTGTTAGGCGATGATTGGCTGATTGCGACGGAATGCGTTGCCGAACAGAGTTGTCCATGCGGTTTCCCAGTGCCAGTGTGTTGGTAGGTGCAGCGTCAACCGCCGGGCCGAGGAGGCGATGCGGGCGGGGACCGACACGATGGTGCGCCTGATGGTGCCGGTGGTCGCCTTCGTGAGCTTGGGATCGCCGGTGAGGGCGGCGGCGGCTCGGGTGAGGTTGAACGCCATCACCGCGCAGACGAGCCAGGCGGCGTTCGCCGGAAACGAGTTCGACGGGAGGTGCGCGAGGGCGGAGTTCTTCAGGTCCGCGTGGACCTGCTCGATGACGGCGTGCTGACGGTGGGTTTTGTCGGCGGCGACGGTGTCGAGGTCGGTGGTGGTGAAGAAGGCGTGGAACCGCCACACGTCGAACAACGTGCCCTGGCCCTGGTCCTTGGACGGTCGCAGGTCGGGGATCCGGCGCACCACCAGCCGACCCGGGATGTGATGGGCCTTCTTCTGGGAGGCGAACGCGGTGAACGGTATCTCGGCGACCTCGGCCCGCGAGATCCAGGTGTCGGTGGCCTCGTCGTAGACGGCGTCGGTGTACTCGATCGGCGTCCAGGCGGACTTGTCGTCGCCGATGGATGCGATCGCACGTTTGATGGTGGAGGTCAGGCGCACGGTCACCGAGACGTCGGCGTCGGCGCGGATCGCGGCCCCGATGGTGGGATGCCCGTAGAAGGCGGAATCGCACCGGACCAAGGGATTCACCGGGCTGTCACCGCTCGCTCCGCCGGCCTGGGTGCGCAGCCGGTCGACGGTGGCCAGCGCGTCGGTCACCATCCGGCGGCCCCACGTGCGGAGCCGCACGCCCCGCGCCGCAATCGCTGTCCGATGATCACCGGCGCAGCGGTCTCCGTGGTGACGGTGGTGATCAGGGCGTTCAACCCGCGGACGCCGGAGTAGCCGTATTCGGAGCCCTGCTTGCCGTGCCCATGTACCTCGATGATCGAATCGTCGATATCGACCAGCACCCGCCCGGTGTCGATACCACCGACCAGGGACGTTCCGTCGGCGAGAGCGCACAGGAATCGCGAGGCGACGGCATCGAGCTGGCGGACGTGCCCGAAGCTGAACTGGCGAAGAAACGATCCCAGCGTCGACGGTGCATGGGGGCGGTCGAAAACGGTCCCCATCGCCCCGTGCCGCAGGATCGCCAGGTCGGCGATGCTGTCGGCGCCGGCGACCATCCCACCGATCAGGGACCCGATCTTGTAGCCAGCGTTGGCACCTTTGTCGGTCGGCACGCTCAGGTACTGATCGGCGAGGGTGAGCAGGCCGCTGGCCTGCGCCAATGCCATCACCGGGCCCAGCCCCGCGGTCGACATCAGATTCGGGTCGTCGAACCTCGCCGCGGCGGAATTTTTCAAGGCGGTTGAGTCCATCGGGTGTTAAGCGGCGACTTCCTCGGTGTCCGGTTCGGTCGCTTGGTCTTGGACGGGTTTGTTGATCCAGGCGTCGGTGGGGAGGTCCAGGATCTTCGGGCATGGGTCCGTCGCGCCGAAGCGCGCAGGGTGGGTGCGGCGGGCGTCGGCGAGCACATGCGCACGCTCAGCCGCCTTGGTTGCCGCGCGACCAAAGTGCACATCGGCGGCGGTGTGCAACCCGATCCCGGTATGCCTGTGTTCGTGGTTGTACCACCCGACGAATGAGTCCATGAACTCCCGCGCGTGGTGCACCGATCCGAACCGCTCCGGGAACTCGGGCCCGTATTTCAGTGTCTTGAACAATGATTCGGAATAGGGGTTGTCGTTGGAAACCCGCGGCCGCGAGTGCGACCGGACCACGTCCAGGTCCGCGAGCAGGGTGGCGACCGACTTGCTCGTCATCGACGTGCCCCGATCGGCGTGCACCACCTCGGGGATGCCGTGGGTGGCGAAGATATCGGTCATGAACTCGGCGGCCAGCAGCCCCGACTCGTGGGTCTGCACGTGCGCGCCGACGATGTATCTGGAGTAGATGTCGACCATCACGTACGCGTAATACACACCCTTGGCCGGGCCGGGCAGTTTCGTGATGTCCCACGAGTACACCTGCCGCGGAGCGGTGGCCACCAACTCCGGACGCACCCGCGCCGGGTGCCGCGCCTGCCGACGCCGGTCGCTGACCTGCCGGTTCTCCCGCAGAATCCGGTACATCGTCGCCACCGAACACAGATAGACGCCCTCATCCAGCAGGGTGGCGTACACCTCGAGCGGCGCCCGGTCGACGAACCGATCCGAGCACAGCACCTCCGCGACCCGGCGACGCTCGGGCGCGGACAGCTTGTTCACCGGCGCACCCCCGACCGCCGAAACGGACGAGACGGAGGTGGCCGAGCGTTCCCGGGCGCGGGTCGCAGTCGAGCGGGCCACGGCGGTCAATGCTGTTGCGGCACGGGTAGAGACCCCGGCCGCGGTGAGTGCGTGGTGGGCGGCGATCAACGCTTCTTCCACGTCTCGTCGGCATCCGCGCTCTCGGAGAGTTGTTCCAAGAGCGCCGAGGCTTTTCCCATGATCGTCAGTGCGGTTTCGGTGGTGGCCAGCTTCTTTTTAGCCTGAATTCACCGATTCGCTGACCTGATCGCTGCGAGTTTCGTTGGGCGGCATGGAACGGTGTGTGGGCATGGTAGAGCGTCCGACCTGTCGTGTCGGGTTGTTCCACTGAATCTTTCGTGTCGAGGCTGTGCAGGGATCGCGGGTGTTAGACGATGATCAGGTAGGAGCGCCCGAACGCGTTGTCGAACAGAGTCATCCATGCTGTTTCCCACGGCCAGTTCTGCGGGAGGTGCAGCGTCAACCGTCTCGCCGAGGAGGCGACGCGTGCGGGGACCGAGACGAGGGTGCGGCGGAGGGTGCCGGTGGTCGCTTTCGTCAGCTTCGGATCGCCGGTGAGGGTGCCGGCGGACGGCGAGCCGGTTTATGTGATCCTGGATAACCTTTCGGCGAACAAGACACCCAAAATCCGTTCCTGGGCGACGGAAAGCAACGTCGAACTGTGTTTCACGCCGACCAACGCGTCCTGGGCGAACCCGATCGAGGCCCAGTTCGGGCCGTTGCGCACCTTCGTGATGGGCGATTCGAACCACCCCAACCACACCGTTCTGGCTCGGCGCCTGCAGGACTACCTGCGCTGGCGCAACGTCAACGCCCGCCACCCTGACGTCCTGGCAGCACAACGCCAAGAACGCGCCCGCGTCCGCAGCGAACGCCAACAACGCTGGGGCCGACCACGGGCCGGTACAGCCGCGGCCTGACCGGTGAACGTTCATGGCCAACGCACTAGCCACCGTCGACCGGCTGCGCACCCAGGCCGGCGGAGCGAGCGGTGACAGCCCGGTGAATCCCTTGGTCCGGTGCGATTCCGCCTTCTACGGGCATCCCACCATCGGGGCCGCGATCCGCGCCGACGCCGACGTCTCGGTGACCGTGCGCCTGACCTCCACCATCAAACGTGCGATCGCATCCATCGGCGACGACAAGTCCGCCTGGACGCCGATCGAGTACACCGACGCCGTCTACGACGAGGCCACCGACACCTGGATCTCGCGGGCCGAGGTCGCCGAGATACCGTTCACCGCGTTCGCCTCCCAGAAGAAGGCCCATCACATCCCGGGTCGGCTGGTGGTGCGCCGGATCCCCGACCTGCGACCGTCCAAGGACCAGGGCCAGGGCACGTTGTTCGACGTGTGGCGGTTCCACGCCTTCTTCACCACCACCGACCTCGACACCGTCGCCGCCGACAAAACCCACCGTCAGCACGCCGTCATCGAGCAGGTCCACGCGGACCTGAAGAACTCCGCCCTCGCGCACCTCCCGTCGAACTCGTTTCCGGCGAACGCCGCCTGGCTCGTCTGCGCGGTGATGGCGTTCAACCTCACCCGAGCCGCCGCCGCCCTCACCGGCGATCCCAAGCTCACGAAGGCGACCACCGGCACCATCAGGCGCACCATCGTGTCGGTCCCCGCCCGCATCGCCTCCTCGGCCCGGCGGTTGACGCTGCACCTACCAACACACTGGCACTGGGAAACCGCATGGACAACTCTGTTCGGCAACGCATTCCGTCGCAATCAGCCAATCATCGCCTAACACCCACTCAACCTGCCCAGCCTCGACCAGAAAGACCCAGTGGAACAACCCGACACGTCAGGTCGGACGATCAACCACGCCCACGCACAGTCCTATGCCGCACAACGAAACTCGCAGCGATCAGGTCAGCAGATCGGTGAATTTGGGGTAAGAGGCACCACCGGCGAATGCACACCAAAAATATGCTACCGTACGAATGGTACGACCGAAAGGACCTTTTGTGGACGCCGTCGTGTTGCGAGAATTCGGGGAGCCGGATGTCTTGAAGGTGGAGTCGATTTCCGACCCCGTGGCGAGCTCGGGTTGGGTCACCGTCCGCCTGAAGGCGGCCGCGCTCAACTGGCACGACGTCCTCGTCCGCCAGGGCAAGTATTCGTCACCGCTGCCGCACGTACTCGGCGCCGACGGCGCAGGTATTCGCACCGACACGGGCGAGGAGGTTCTCGTCCTCCCGTCGCTGTGGTGGGGCGATCGTGACTCCGCGCCGAGCGCACAATGGGAGATCCTCGGCGATCACCAGCGAGGCACCTACGCCGAGTTGGTGCACGTTCCCACAGACTGCGTCGCACCCAAACCACGCGGGCTCAGCTGGGAGCAGGCCGCCGCGCTGCCCCTCGTCGGACTCACCACCTACCGCGCCCTGTTCACGCGCGGCCGCCTCCGCGCCGGCGAGAACGTGCTCGTCCTGGGCGCAGGGGGCGGCGTCGCGACCATGGCCGTCATGCTGGCTTCCGCAGTAGGAGCGAACGTCACCGTCACGTCCTCCACGGCGGCCAAGATCGCGCAGGCACAGGAACTCGGCGCCTCGAACGGCATGCTCTACACCGACCCCGAATGGCCGGACGAGGCTCGCCGGCTCACCCCGGACGGGCAGGGATTCGATCTCGTCCTGGATTCGGTGGGAACCTGGGAGCAGTCCATCGCCGCACTGCGGCCGGGTGGCCGCTTGGTCGTGCTGGGCGCGTCGCGCAGCGAGCTCGCCACCCTCGACGTCCGGCCCTTCTACTTCGGCCAATACGAACTGATCGGGACCACGATGGGCAGTCCCCGGGACTTCGCGGGGCTACTGACACTACTGGACACCGAATCCGTCCCGCCCGTACCCATCAGCGCGGCATTCCCCCTCACCGAAGCGGCCGCCGCACACAAGCATCTCGAACAGGGAAGCGGGTTCGGGAAGGTCGTTCTCTCGCACGGCTGACCGCGGTTCTATGATCTACCTCGACGCGGTTCGGTGACGACGAGAGGACGCCCAGTGGCGAGTGAGCGCCCGACGCCGGCCGAAAGCGAGCGCCACGACGTGGTCGACTGGATGCGAGCCGAATGGTCCCAGCGGCGCGATTCGGCCGATCTGGAGTTCGGAACCACCATGGCGTTGCTCCGCACGCACCAATGGATCGTGCGCGCCATGGACCAGGAACTGCGTTCACTTCGACTGTCGCGCAACGCCTATCTCATTCTGACGTCATTGCAACTGTCGGAGCAGCGCACTCGCACGCTCGGCAAGTTGAGCAAGTACCTCATGGTGCACCCCACCACCGTGTCGATGGCGGTCGACCAACTCGTCAAGGCGGGCCTCGTCGAACGCAGAGCCCACGCGACGGATCGCCGCACCGTTCTCGCAACCCTCACCCCGGCCGGCCTGGAAGTGGTCGAGGAGGCGAACGACCGCCTCGCCGCAGTGCGCTTCGGCCTTGCGCCCGTCGACACCGACACATTGGAAGCCTTGATCGAGCAACTACAACAGGTACGTCGCGCCGTCGGTGACGTCGAAACCGGGGACTGAGACACCGCCGGCGGTCATCCTGCGGTTGAGGTATGGGCGGGGCAGTCGCATCTCCCACGCATTATCCAACTCCAACGGCTTCAGTCGCATTCACCGATGACTTCACTGTGGCATTCCAAGGCAGACCACTCCCCCGGCCACCTGCCTGCACGAGAACGGCACCCTCAGCGACTTCCACCACGTTAACAAGGAGAATTGACCCTCGGAGTGTGACTGTCGGTGCCAATCGCCGATGGGCGAACAAGTGCTGGAAAGACGAGGAATCCGTTCACGGTCAGTGGATTTCACTTCGTACACCAGACCCTGCGATGCACGTCGTGTGAGATGTCTCGTGCACGGCGGGTTTCATAGACCACTTCGGTCACCATCCGAGACCTGGGAGAGCGACGACGGCCTCGTCGACTGAGTCCTCGACTTGCTCGAGTCGAAGTCCTATCGGGCGCGATATCCGCCGTCGCCGGGGATGACCGATCCTGTGATGAACGATGCGGCGGGGGCAATGCCAAGCCCGCGCTACGACGGCCTCGACGTACTGGCCCAGTCCCGCGGCACTCACCACGACGTCGATACCGAACCCCCCAGGAGGTGACACCCGCGGCTCCGACCGCTTGACCGTCAGGTAAGGAAGGCGCATGACACCGTACATCACTCCGCGGGACCAGACCGCGCGCATCACACAACCCGGCGAGCCTTCATACCCTCGAAGACCGGCGCGACGCGGACCACATCTCCCGTAGTTGGAGCGTGGACCATCTGCCCGTTTCCGATGTAGATCGCAACATGACCGGGACCCGCGGGGCCCCAGTTCCCGAACAGCAGATCACCCGGCATCGCGTCGGCCAGGGGTACCTCCGTACCGACATTCCATTGGGTCTCGGAGGTGCGCGGAAGGGAAATCCCGGACGTGGCGGCATAAACGGCGTACGACGTCAACCCGGAACAGTCGAAACCGCCCGCCGAGGGACCGTGTACATTCCCGCCACCCCACACGTACGGGAGACCGAGGTACCGAATGGCGGCTTCGACGATCTTGCCGCCGATCCCGTCCGCCCCGCCTCCGAAGACTCCGAGAAGCGAGGCGTATCGCGATTCGGATGCGCGGATCTTCGCAACGTAGGGCTTCGTCTGGTTCTCGTAATCCGCTTCGCCTGAGGGCATACCGTGATGCGATCGAACTGCGCCGACGCCCGCGTTGTATCCCGCGATCGTGAGGTCCAGCGTGTCTCCAACCACCTCGCCCTGCGATTTCCACTCTTCGATCTGGTTGTACATGTCGCAGAGGAGGTGGCCGGAGGCCATCACCGAGTCTGCGACGTCGAGGATGTCGGCCTTCCCGTCGCCGTCGGCGTCCTTGCCGTACGCCGCCCAGGTCGCAGGCATGAACTGCCCTGGTCCGCGAGCACCCGACGGTGACACCGGAGCGGTTGCGCCATAGCGGAATCCGTTCTCCGCGGCGTACAGCGCAGCGAGAACCGGTGCCTTCACGCCGTCGCAGATGGCGCCCGCCTTCTGGAACCACGGAACGAAGACGGCAATTGAACCGATGGCCGACGAAGTTGCGGCGGGAGAATCGAGCACCGACGGCACCAACCTCGGCAACGCGCCGTCACTCGCGCCCTTCGCGAGCGCGTCCCCCGTCATCTGCGACGGCCCCAACGACGGGGAATACGGCTCCGTCGCGACCGGCTCGGAGGGCTGGGGACTCGCGTTGTCCTGAGGTTGTGGCTCCCGGGGTGGCAACGGATTCTGAGGCGGCGACTGGTCGGCCACCGGGGGCAAATACGGCGCTACAGCGTCCTGAACGGCAACGGCCGCAGCGTCAACGGCTCGACGAGCCGGATCCTGAGCTTCGGGGGGTAAGCCCGCGATGGACTCGTCGATCTGCGCGCCGAGCGCCGGTGCGGCTTCCACGATCGATTGAACCTGTTGCGTCGCAATGCCTTGTGCGGGCTCCGGGAGATCGGCGCCATGCACGAAGCCCCCGATTGCCGCGGCTACCCCGACGATGATCGCCGAAGGATCAACAGACATTCGCTTCCTCCTGATTGTGAGCCAGACCCACTTGACCCCGAGATGTGACTCGAGTCTCTCGCGCCTGCTTTCCTCGCCGCGTCGCACCAGATGGTGGTTCGGATACTTCTTCGGAGGTACGGACCGGTCGGCAGAGATTGGACCGCTGTCCCCCACCTCCCCCCACCGGGGGGGTGAAGAGGGAGATTGGAGCGAACTTGTCCGTCAGCCCTATTTTTCGCCTTGTGACCTACCTAACATCACCCCTGAGCAAGTGATGCCCGACAACGGGTAGAGCCAGCAACAAATCGAAGCTAGGAGCAATCGTGCAGATCAGCGCCGCCGTAGTCCACGAAGTCTCGGGCGACTTCGCCATCGAGACCGTGTCCCTGAGCGAACCCACGGAACACGAAGTCCTCGTCGCGATCGCCGGCGTCGGCCTCTGCCACACCGACCTGGCAGTCAAGGAGGGCCATCTCCCGTTCCCCCTCCCGGGTGTTTTCGGCCACGAAGGCAGCGGCACGGTCGTGAAGGTCGGATCCGGGGTCACCAAGGTCGCTGAAGGCGACAAGGTCGCCATCAGCTTCAACAGTTGCGGCCAGTGCGCCCACTGCGAGAAGGGTGAGCCTGCCTACTGCCACAATTTCATGGCCTACAACTTCGGGGGCGTGCGCCCGGACGGCAGTTCGGCGATTACCGCCGGTGACACTGGGCTCGGCAGCAACTTCTTCGGACAGTCCTCCCTCGCGACACATGCCATCGCTCATGAGCGCAATGTCGTGAAGGTTGCGGACGACGCCCCGCTCGAACTCGTAGGCCCGCTCGGCTGCGGAATCCAGACCGGCGCCGGTGCGGTGTTTAACTCACTCGACGTCGATCCTGGTTCGTCACTGGTGGTCGTCGGAGCAGGTTCGGTCGGCCTGGCATCCGTGCTCGCCGCCGTAGTCCGTGAGGTCGGTGTGATCATCGTCGTCGAACCACACGAGTCGAGGCGCGAACTCGCGTTCTCCCTGGGCGCCACACACGTCGTCGATCCCGCGGATGGCGTTCTCTCCGAGCAGATCCGGGCAATTGTTCCCGACGGCGTCGACTATGCGATCGACACGACGGCGCTCCTTCCCGTGCTGGACCAGATCCTGCAGTCATTGGGTGTCCGGGGGTCTCTCGGCCTCATCGGCGTCCCGGCCGACCCCACCGCCACACTTCCGATCGGAATGATGGCGACCCAGCTGTTCGGTCTCACGATCCGAGGGATCGTCGAGGGGGATGCCGACCCCGACACGTTCATTCCGTACCTCCTCGATCTGCACCGTCAGGGCAGATTCCCGTTCGACAAGTTGATCACGACGATGCCGTTCTCACAGATCAATGAAGCTGTGGCCGTCCAGCATCGGGGTGAGGCGGTGAAGGTCGTCCTCGTTCACGAATGATGGCCGGCTCCCCCTCGGATGCTCCGGAAACAGTGAGAAAGGTTGTTCGATGTCGGTAGATCTGAAAGACCGCCCGCCGAGGGCGAGCGCTGTCCGGAAGGCCATTCAGGTCGCGCCGACGGCTGTCGGGGCGTTCTACGCGACGTCGATGGAGACGTTCCGGTGCATGTTCAAGCGCCCCTTCCATGCTCGCGAGTTCGTTCAGCAAGCATGGTTCATCGCCGGCGTCTCAATCATGCCCGCGTTGCTCATGGCGATTCCCTTCTGCATGATGTTCGTCTACCAGATCAACATCCTGCTGGCGGAGATCGGCGCTGTCGACCTCAGCGGTGCAGGCGCGGGTGTGGCGATCATCCGTGAAATCGGCCCGGTGGTAACGGTTCTCGTCGTTGCAGGTGCCGGGTCGACCGCAATCTGCGCCGACCTGGGTTCCCGGACGATTCGCGAAGAGATCGACGCGATGAAGGTGCTGGGGATCGATCCGATTCAACGCCTGTGTGTGCCGAGGGTGTTGGCGTCGACTCTGATCGGGATGTTTCTGAACGGACTCGTGTCCGCGGTCGGCCTTGTGGGCGGTTACATCGCGACGGTGTACATGCAGGGTGCGTCTCCCGGCCAGTACGTCACGGCGATCTCGATCTTGACCGGACTGCCTGATTTCCTCGTCAGCGAGGTGAAGGCGGCGGTGTTTGGGATGCTTGCAGGGCTTGTCGCATGCCATCTGGGGCTCAACGCCAAGGGCGGGCCCAAGGGCGTCGGCGACGCCGTCAACCAGACCGTCGTGTTCAGCTTCCTGCTTCTCTTCCTCGCCAATTCGGTTATCACGACTCTCGCGCTGCACTGACAGCGCTCCACCATTAGCCGCGAAGTCGGCTGTCAACGGGAGAATTCTGTGTCGAAAGCTACTCGGGCCACCGGCGCGAGACCCAGGGTTGCCACGATCGCGCTCCGCGTGGTCGATGCACCGGTCGGCCACATGGAGGAGATGGGCAGGCAGCTCCATTTCTACACTCATGCTGTCACCGCCATTCCGCGCACCTTCCGGCGGTACCGAAAGGAAACGATCCGGCTGCTCGCCGAGGTCAGTATGGGCACCGGCGCCCTGGCGGTGATCGGGGGAACCCTTGTCGTCATTTCACTGCTCACCACCGCAGTGGGGTACGAGGTGGGCCAGCAGGGCGTGACCTCGCTCGGCCGCATCGGAATCGGCGCGCTGTCCGGATTCATCTCGGCATTCTTCAACACCCGGGAGGCGATCCCCGTCATCGCAGGAATCGCGCTGACCGCGACGGTCGGTGCGGGTTTCACTGCGCAACTCGGTGCGATGCGAGTGAGCGAGGAGATCGATGCCATGGAGACGATGTCGATTCCGTCGCTGCCCTACCTGGTGACGACTCGCGTCACCGCCGGGGTCATCGCGGTGATTCCGCTCTATGCCGTGGCGTTGTTCGTCGGGTATGTCGCCACGCAGCTGGTTACCGAGTACCTCGGTGAGGCGAGCGGAACCTACCAGCACTATTTCAACGTCTTCCTCGTGCCGAGTGACGTCGCATGGTCGATGGTGAAAGTCCTCGCGATGTCCGTGGTGGTGATGTGTGTGCACTGCTACCACGGCTACAACGCGAAGGGCGGGCCTGCAGGAGTCGGGGTCGCGGTTGGGCGTGCGGTGCGCACCTCCTTGATCGCGATCATGGTGATCGACCTTCTCGTCGGAATCGCTGTCTACGGTGGCTCGGCCGGCGCCGTGAAAGTGTCGGGCTGACATGGGTGGCCATATCGAAGAGCGGAGCCGCCTGGTCTATGTGCTCCTGGGTGTGTGTCTGGTGACGCTGATCGCGATCGCGACGGCCGTCTCCGTCGGCATCTACCGCGGATCGTTCCACTCGACCGTCCCGGTCAAGCTGTACTCGGCGCGGTCGGGCCTGATGCTCGAACCCGGGTCCGACATCAAAATGCGAGATGTCGTCGTCGGCAGGGTGGCGAAGGTGCAGTTGGTGGACGACCAGGCCGAAATCACCATGGACATCGACGGGAGCCGGACTTCGGCGATACCGGAGAACATCACGGCCGTGATCGATCCGACCACGCTGTTCGGACGCAAGTTCGTGACCCTCGTGCAACCGGAGCATCCCTCGGCGACCACCGTGTCGGCCGGATCCGTGGTTCAGGGCACCGCCGTGGCCACCGAGGTGAACGATCTCCTCGACTCCTTGGTGACAGTGCTGCGGACCGTGGAACCACAGAAGGTCAACGCGACGTTGAGTGCGCTGTCCACCTCGCTGCAGGGCCGCGGCGACCAACTCGGCGACATGATGGTCGAACTCGACACCTACCTGTCCGAATTCAACGGCAGCCTTCCCACGTTGCAGCGCGACCTGGTCAAGGGCGCGGAGGTCTCCGACATCCTCGCCGACGCCGCTCCGGATCTCCTCCGGACCGTCGACCACGTCAGCACCACGGGTGACACGGTGACCGAGAAGGAGCAGCAATTGAGCGCCTTCCTGCTCAGTTTCAGCGGTTTCGGCAACAGCGGGCGCACCTTCTTCGAAGCCTCCGGTGACCCGTTGGAAAAGTCGTTGGATGCGTTGGAACCGACGACGGCACTCCTTGCACAGAATGCGCCGATGTACCCGTGCTTCCTTGCGAGTATGGATCAGACAAACAAGTACCTCGAGCGCACCGTCGGTGGAAGTGATCAGGCGGGCCTGAACATTCTCGGCACTCTGCTGATGGGTGATCCGCCGTACACGTACCCGGAGAACGCGCCGAAGAACGGCGCGGACGGCGCACCGCGGTGTTACGACCCCGCCCAGGCTCCCGGGCATACCGATTTCGACGACGGCAGCAAGGCATACCAGGCGGCGCACGGTGTCGAGGATCTGATTGGTAACCCGTTCGCGCAGTTCATGTTCGGAGGTGTTCGCTGATGACGAAGGCACCGGGTATCAAATTGCTGATCTTCGTGCTGGTCACCTCGTTGACGGGGTTCGGTGTGGCGACGGTGGTGGGAAATATGCGCTTCGGCAGCACACACACCTATCAAGCCGTTTTTTCGAATGCGTCCGGGCTGGGCAACGGCGAAGACGTCAAAGTTGGCGGCGTGCCGTTGGGCAAGGTGAAGGGGGTGGAGTTGGCCTCGGACGGCACGGCAGTCGTGTCGTTCTCTCTCTCCACCGAACGTCCCCTGACTGAGGGGACCACGGCCCGGATCAAGTACAAGAACCTGATCGGTGACCGCTATGTGGAGCTGTCGAACGGGCCCGGTGCCATCGGCGCGCTCGACGGTCCGATTCCACTCGCGCAGACCACGCCGGCGCTCGACCTCGACCAGGTTGTCAACGGTTTCCGGCCACTGCTGCAGGGGCTTGACCCGGATCAGACCAATCAGTTGTCCGCCTCGCTGATCGAGGTACTGAACGGCCAGGAAGCGAGTATCGGGCGTCTGGTGACTCAAATCGGGTCCTTGAGCAACACATTGGCGGACCGTGATCAGGCGATCGGTCAGGTGGTGAGCAACTTCAATACGGTAGTCGGGACGGTGAACAATCGCGGTGACCAGTTCTCGGCATTGATCGACCAATTGCAGCGGCTGGTCGCGGGCCTCGACGGTGACCGTGATCTGATCACCAATTCCTTGGGGAACATCGATCGTGTCACGAACAGTCTCGCAAGTGTTCTCGATCAGAATCGGCCGGCAATCGCGCAGGATGTCGTCGCGCTGGGTGATCTCGCGGGCAACCTCAACGCGAATACCGACACGCTGAACATGGTGCTGTCCACTCTGCCCGAGAACTACCGACTCATCGGCCGCGTCGCGGGTTACGGCAGCTTCGTGAACTTCTTCGTCTGTGGTCTCGCTATCAAGTACGCGTCCGGCCCAGGTCCCGGCGGCGTCACACCGATGTTCAAGGCTCCCGCAGAAAGGTGTCAGTGATGGCTCAGAAGTCCTTCCTCGAGCGGGATTCGTTCCGCATGGGCCTGATCGGAACAGCGGTGTTGATCGGGCTCCTGTTCCTCGCGCTCAACTTCAACTCCATTCCCGGTATCAACAGGGCAACCACATATCACGCCGAGTTCGCCGACGCCAGTGGCCTCGCGGTCGGTGATACCACGCAGATTGCGGGTGTAGAGGTCGGCAAAGTAAAGGGGCTGTCCATTTCCGGGGGAAAGGTTGACGTCGAATTCGACGCGGACAGCGGTGCGGTTGGGCTCGGCGAGGACACGACCGCCGCGATCAAGGTCGAAACCGCTCTCGGTCGGCGGTACGTGGAGATCACTCCCGGACGACACGGCGAGCTCGCCGACGGCGCGACCATCCCCCTTGCCCAGACCAGCTCGGGATACGACATCACCCGCGCGCTCGAGGAAGTCACCGACAAAGTGTCGGAGACCGACACCGTCAACCTCTCCGGCGCACTCGAGCAGATCTCCTCGGTCGAGGACGAGCTTCCGCCGGACCTTCGGTCCTCCCTCGACGGCCTCTCCCGCCTGTCCGACACAGTGGCGAGCCGGGACGAGGAACTGCGTCAGTTGCTCGCGGGGGCGGCCAACGTGTCTCAGATTCTCGCGGACCGGGACACCCAGGTCTCCGCGCTGTTCGGCCAGGGCCAGTCGCTCTTCGCCGCGCTGAACAGCCGGGCGGACACCATCCATCGGGTGCTCGTGCAGTCACGTCAGGTGGCCGATGCGCTCACTGGCCTGTCCCGCGACAACGCATCCACGCTCGGACCCACTCTCGAACAGTTGAAGACCCTGGTGGCGACATTGAACAGCAATTACGACAACATCAACGCCTCGCTGACCGGCCTCGAACATTTCGCTAAGCAGGTCGGCGAGGCGGTGGGCAGCGGACCGTTCTTCGGGGTGCTGCTCCACAACATCGTCCCGGCCAATCTCTCCGGGCAGCTTCCGGGCAGTTTCGGGGGGCCGCGCTGATGGCATCGGTACGGGAAATGGCACGTGCACTGCCGGCGAAACTGCTCGCCGTGGTGATCGCGGTCGCCCTCGTCGGGCTGGTGACCGCCGCCTGGATCGAAAACCACTCCGTCAACCACGTCACGGCCTACTTCCGGAACACCACCGGCATGTACGTCGGAGACCGAGTGATGATCCTCGGCGTCGAGGTAGGCCGCATCACGACGATCGAACCGGACGGCGAGCGGGTCCGGGTGGAATTCGACTACGACAACGATTACGACGTTCCCGCGGACGCGAAGGCCGCGGTCGTCGCCCCGACCTTGGTGACCGGCCGCTACATCCAGCTGGCACCGGCATACTCGGGCGGACCGACCCTGTCCGACGGCGACGAAATCCCCCTCGACCGCACCGCCGTCCCGGTCGAGTTCGACGAGATCAAGAAGCAGGTGGTCAAGCTCGCCGAGGACGCCGGCCGCACCCCGGAGCACCCGGACGGTTCGCTCAATCGCTTCGTGAGCAGCACCGCCAGGACCCTGGACGGGACGGGCACGGCGCTGCACGACTCCCTCACCCATCTCTCTGACGCCGCCACCACGCTGAACGCAAGCGGCGAGGACCTGTTCGGCACTGTTGAAAACCTGCAGAAGTTCACGACCGCCCTCGCTGCCAGCGACCAGCAGATCCGGGCGTTCAGCAGCGAATTCGCGAACGTATCGGGGTTGCTCAACGCCAACCGGACCGAACTCGACGCGATGCTGAGCAGCATGCTGACCACGTTCCAGGAAGTGACGAAGTTCATCGAAGACAACCGTGGGGCGCTGGTCGAGAACGTCGGACAGCTCGAGGACATTACCCGGTTGCTCGTCGACCGCCAGGACACCCTGATGTCGATCCTGCACTCGGGACCGACGGCGCTGTCGGACTTCTACAACATCTACGATGCCGACGCCAACTCGCTCACCGGTGCCCTCGCCGTGCCCGAGATGCCGGACCCGCGCTCGCTGATCTGCGCACTCTTGACCACGGTCGACGCACCCGCAAATGAATGCGCTACGGCTGCAGGAGCTTTTGCCGCACCGTTGGCCAATGCCGCCGTGCGGCAGGCGGTACCTACACCTGCCACCACCCCGGCTGCGCCGGGGGGTATGCCGGGCGCACCTGCACCGACCGATCCCGTCGCCTCCATCACCCAAAGTCTCCAGAACCTCATCCTTCCGGAGGGACCACGATGACGAACTCTATTCGGAGGTCGGCGCTCACGGCGACCGTGCTCGTCGGCGTCGTGGCCGCGGCGGCCGGGTGCCGATTCGACGGGATCAATTCGATCGGACTGCCCGGCAACGCGGTCGGCGGTGACACGCACGAGGTGACCGTCGAGCTGGCGGACATCCAGAATCTGGTGGGCAACTCACCGGTGAAGGCCAATAACGTCATCGTGGGAAACATCAGCCACATCACCGGCGACAACTGGGGTGCCGAACTGACACTCGAACTCGACCCACAGGCCGAGATCCCAGCGAATGTCGGCGCCAAGCTCGCGCAAACCAGTGTGCTCGGCTCCCAGTACCTCGAGCTCACCGTGCCGCCCGGCGAGGACGCAGTCGGCCTCCTCGCCGACGGTGACGTGATTCCCCTTGACCGCACCAGTCAATATCCGTCAACCGAGGAGGTGCTCTCGGCGCTCGCTCTCGTGCTCAACGGCAGTGGGTTGCAGCAGATCCGAACCGTGACCTCCGAGCTCAACCGCGTACTCGGTGGCCGGGAGGAATCGCTGCGAAGCCTGTTCGGCAACCTCGAGGAGTTCGTCGGCGGCGTCGACCAACAACGCGAGGACATCGTCCGGGCCATCGACGGGCTCGATCGCCTCGGTGCGGAACTCGCCAGTCAGAATCAGACGATCGACAGAGGGATCACCTCGATCGAGCCGGCTATGCAGATCCTCGACGAACAGCAGAAACAACTCACCACGATGCTCGACGACGTGGGGCGGTTCGGTGAGGTCGCCACCGAGGTGCTCGAGAGCAGCCGCGAGGATCTCGATGCGAATCTGCGGTCATTGCAGCCGGTGCTTTCGCAGCTCGCTGCGGCCGGTGATCACCTGCCGGAAGCGCTGAAGATCGCCGGAACCATACCGTTCCCGGTCACGACCACCCAGCGCGCCGTCCGGGGTGACTACATGAATCTCTTCCTCACCCTCGACGTCAGCGCCGAGACGGTCGGCGGCAAGGTTCTCGGCAGTATCCCGCTCGACGAGTTGGCAGGACTGAACCCGGCCCGCCAAGCGGTGAATCCTCTGTTGGCACCCACAGGCGCAACAACATCCGGCGGACCAGCGACGTCCGCACCGCAGAACGGAGCACCGCGCTGATGAGATCGAAACTCGTCCGCTTCCAGCTCATCGTCTTCACAGTGGTGGCTGTTCTCGCCGTCGGCAACGCCGCGGTCAACTACCTCGGGCTCAAGCGGGTCACCGGGATCGGGATGTACACGGTCACGGCGGAATTCGACCGCGCGGGTGGCCTCTATGTGAACTCCCTGGTGACCTATCGCGGCGTCGACGTCGGCGTCGTGAAATCGATCGACGTCGGCCCCGATCGAGCGTCCGCAGAATTACAGCTCGATTCGGACTTCGCGATTCCAGCCGACAGCCAGGCGTTCGTCCGCAGCGTCTCGGCCATCGGCGAGCAATATCTGGACATGGTTCCGGCGTCGTCCGAAGGCCCCTTCCTCGCGGAAGGTGACGTGATCACCGAGGCGAACACCGAAATCCCGGTGCCTGCCTCCGAGGTCGTCGACAAGGTGAACGTTCTCCTGTCCGAGCTGCCCAAGGACGACCTCCGCGTCACCGTCGACGAGGCCTACACTGCCTTCAACGGAGCGGGACCGGCGCTGTCGCGGCTCATCGACTCCTCCCGTCCACTCATCGAACTCGCGCAGGCGAAGATCGGGACGACCCAAACCCTGCTCGACGACGCCGAACCGGTCCTCGCTGCCGGTGTCGACTCCCGCGCCGACATCGCGAGCTTCTCCCGCGATCTGTCCTCGTTCTCCGAGCAGTTGGTGATGAGCGACGCACAGGTCCGTGGCGTCCTCGACAATGGGTCACAGTTCTTCGACACGGTCAGCGGCACTCTCGACGACGTCCGCCCCACCGTTCCGCTGCTGCTGGCGAACCTCCAGACAGTCGGTGAGGTCGCTCGCGTCAACATCCCCGGGATCCAGCAGATCCTGGTGATCTACCCGGCTGTGTCGGCGTCGATCAACTACATGCACCGAGGAGTCCAGACCGACGACCGGGTGTACGGTCAGGGCGCCCTCGACGTCAAACTCGGCAACTCCGCGAACCCGCTCCCCTGCACCGAGGGGTACCAGGAAACGCAGCGCCGCGACCCCAGCGATCTCAGCGCGGTCCCGGCACCGGAAAATTCCTACTGCAAACTCCCGCCGGCCGACCCCCGGGTCGCCCGAGGGGCACGCAACATCCCCTGTGCGACCGATCCCACCGTGCGAACAGCCGAGATCGAGAACTGCCCGGGCGGTCTGCCGTCCACCTGGCCGGGAATGCTGGCCCGGCCCGGACAACCGTACTCGCCGCCGCCGACGGACACCGGTGCACCGAACGCGGGCCCGATCGCGAGCCAACCCGCTCCCAGCGGTCCCGAACCCCTGACCGTCGCACCGGCCTCATGGTCGAACCCGCAGGACTTCACCAGCGGCAACGGCAACACCAGCGTCCCGTACGACCCGATCACCGGGAACTTCCGGGCACCGAACGGCGATCTGTACTCGATCGCCAGCGTTTCTGCACCAAAGTTAGAGGAGGAATTGACATGGCAGGCACTACTGCTCCGGTAGAGGTCGAACCAGACCTCGATCAAGCCGGGAACGATGCCGCGGCCGCGATAGCCGACTCCGAAGTGCGTAAGAGTGCCCGAGGGTTCATCGTGACGACGGCGGCAGTCGTACTCGTCGCCGTCGCCGCCCTGGTCGTCGGCGGGATCTCGTGGACGAACCTGCGCGCCGAACAGACCGCACAGTCCCGAGACCAACAGGTCCTCGAGACGGCCCGCCAGGTGGTAGTCAATCTGGTCACGCTGCGGCATCAGAGCGTGGACGAAGACATCCAGCGCGTCGCCGACGGCACCACCGGGCCGTTCCGAGACCAGTTCACCAGCGCATCGGGAAGTTTCGGTGACGTGCTCAACCAGGGCCAGGTGGAGTCGACCGGCGAAGTGAAGGAAGCCGGCCTCGTCAAGGCGGACGACGACCACGCCGTCGTCCTCGCCGCCGTGACATCCACGGTGAAAAACACCGAGGCACCCGACGGGGAGATCCGGGTGTACCGCATGAAGGTCTCCCTCGATTCGGTGGACGGCCGCTGGCTCGTCTCAGATGTGGAGTTCGTGGCATGAGAAACACACTCGCCCAAATACCCCAGGCAGTCGCAACCTGGTCCCTCGCACGTCGGCGGGCCACCCGCTATCTCGCCGTGCTCGTCGCCGGTGGCCTCGTCGCGGTGGCCGCCGCCATCACCCTCCAGGTGCACGACCACCGCCAGGTCGACGCCGCGCAGACACAGGCGCGCGACCGCGCCACCCAACTGCTCGGCGACGTGTTGTCGTACGACTTCAACACCATCGACGCGCACTTCGCCGACATACTTCCCAGTCTCGGCGGCGACCTCCGCGGCCAGTTCGACAGCGTCGGCAAGGAGGTCATCATCCCCTCGGCGAAACAACGCCAGGTCGTCACGTCGGCGACCGTCGTCGAATCCTCCGTCGTCTCCGCGTCGGAAGACGCAGTGACACTGCTGTTCTTCGTCAACCAGTCGACCACCAGCACCGACAGCGCCGCACCGAAATTGGACGGCAGCCGCGTCCGAGTCGGCATGACCGAGCAGGACGGGACATGGGTCATGACGGAGATGACCCCGGTCTGACCAATTCCCCGAAACAAGGGGATCAGTCGATGTTTTCGCAATCGTAGGAGGTAGTGGTGGGTGTCGAGGTATCCGTCGAAGGACTGACCAAGTCGTTCGGCTCGCAGAGAATCTGGCAGGACGTGTCGTTGACCCTCCCCACCGGCGAGGTCAGCGCGTTGCTCGGACCGTCCGGTACGGGAAAATCGGTGTTCCTGAAGTCGCTTATCGGTCTGCTCCGTCCGGAGCAGGGCTCGATCGTGATCGACGGCACCAACATTCTCGAGTGCTCGAGCAAGGAGCTCTACGAGATCCGCAAACTGTTCGGGGTGCTGTTTCAGGACGGTGCGTTGTTCGGATCGATGAATCTCTACGACAACGTCGCGTTCCCGTTGCGCGAACACACCAAAAAGTCCGAATCCGACGTCCGCAAGATCGTCATGGAGAAGATGGAACTCGTCGGCCTCCTCGGGGCCGAGGACAAACTGCCCGGCGAAATCTCCGGCGGTATGCGCAAACGCGCCGGACTCGCCCGCGCCCTGGTCCTCGACCCGCAGATCATCCTCGTCGACGAGCCCGACTCCGGTCTGGACCCGGTCCGCACCACCTACATTTCCCAGACGCTGATCGACATCAACGCCGAAATCGACGCAACGATCCTGATCGTCTCGCACAACATCAACCTCGCACGCACGGTGCCCGACAACATCGGCATGCTCTTCCGCCGGGAACTGGTGATGTTCGGACCCCGCGAAGTGCTGCTCACCAGCGACCAGCCGGTCGTCAAACAATTCCTCAACGGCACCATGATCGGCCCGATCGGAATGTCCGAGGAAAAGGACGAAGCCACCATGGCCGCCGAACAGGCGATGGTCGACGCCGGCCACCACGCCGGCGGCGTCGACGATGTCGAAGGCATCGTCCCGCAGATGAAAGCCACACCCGGCATGCCGTTCCGGCAAGCCGTCGCCCGCCGCCAGGAACGCGTCCGGCACATCATGCACACCCTCCCCGAGAACGCCCAGATCGCGATCCACGAAAGTTTCGAGGAGAGCCTCGGCTCCTACGACGACACCGAGGAATTCCCGCTCTACGAGGAGCCGCTCGAATCCGTGTAAGCCACCGTCCGAGTTCACGACTCGGCAACAAAGCACCGCAACCCAGATAGACGAGAGGAACCAGTCATGACCACGAACAACAATGCCTTCTTCATCGGAGGCGAATGGCATGCGCCCACCTCGAGTGGCGTGATCACGGTGGTCTCACCCAACGACGAACAGGTGGTCGGCCACGCCCCCGACGGCGTTGAAGCCGACATGGATGCCGCCGTCGGCGCCGCACGCCGCGCATTCGACGACCCGGCCGGATGGTCGCAGTGGGAGCCGGCGCGGCGAGCACAGGCGCTGGGGCGCCTGGCCGATGCGCTGGACAAGCGCGCAGCCGAAATGGTCCAGGCGGTGAGCTCCCAGAACGGCATGCCCGTCGCCGTCGCCGAGAAGTTGGAGGCGGTCTTCCCACAAATCCTCCTCCGCTACTACGCCGGACTGATCGAAAACGACAGCTTCGAGGAGACGCGGCCGGGTCTCCTCGGCGGATCGACGCTCGTCACCAAGACCCCGATCGGCGTCGTCGGCGCCATCGTCCCGTGGAACTTCCCGCAGGCTCTCGCCGCCTTCAAATACGCTCCGGCTCTCGCTGCAGGGTGCACGATCGTCATCAAGCCGTCCCCCGAAACAGTCCTCGACAGCTACGTCCTCGCGGAAGCAATCGAAGAGGCGAACCTGCCGGCCGGCGTGATCAACATCGTTCCCGGCGGTCGCGAACTGGGCGCGTATCTGGTCTCACACCCCGGCATCGACAAGGTGGCGTTCACCGGGTCGTCGGCTGCCGGTCGTAACATCGCCGAAGCGTGCGGTCGGCTACTTCGCCCGGTCACGCTGGAACTGGGTGGAAAATCGGCGGCAATCATCCTTGACGACGCGAATCTGGATCTCGCCACCGTCGGGGAACAGCTGTTCGGTGCAACCATGTTGAACAATGGGCAAGTCTGCTACCTCGGCACCCGCATTCTGGCACCGCAATCGCGTTACCAGGAAGTGGTCGACACGTTCAGCGCCCTCGCCGGGTCACTGACCGTAGGAAGTTCCCTCGACCCCGCCACGATGATCGGGCCGATGGCGAGCGCCCGGCAGCGCGAGCGGGTGGAGTCCTACATCGCGAAGGGCAAGGGCGACGGCGCCCGCATCACGGTCGGTGGTGGGCGCCCCACCGACCTCGACAAGGGATGGTTCGTCGAACCGACCATTTTTGCGGACGTCGACAACAACTACAGCATCGCCCAGGAAGAGATCTTCGGCCCGGTGCTGTCGATCATTTCGTACCGCGACGACGAGGACGCCGTCCGCATCGCGAACGACAGCGACTTCGGCCTCGGTGGCACCGTCTTCACCGCCGATCACGACCACGGGGTCGCTGTTGCTCGGCGCATCCAGACCGGAACGGTCGGTATCAACGGCTACCTCCCCGACCCGACGGCACCCTTCGGTGGTGTCAAGGCCAGCGGCCTCGGTCGCGAACTGGGTCCGGAAGCTCTGTCCGCCTACCTCGTGCCGAAGTCGATCTACCTGTAAAAATTTGGTGCGGGTGCGGCGCTCGGGGCGCACCCGCACCGACAGACCACTCATCCCCACGGGGTATCTCCCTCACCCCCGAGGACGAGAAGGTGTCCGTTTTATACCTTCCCTCCCCACTTAGATCGGTATTATGGTTAGGCCAATTACTCCCGGGCCTGTCTCCTGTCGAGGAGAGGCACCTGAAAGCAAGGATCCGCACATGGATGTCATGGAACACGCGGGAGCCATTCTCCCCGAGGACCGCTACAGTGCCAGCACGCTCGCGGCGTTCCGATCGAACGGCTACTGGCGTGACGAGAGCCTGGCCGAACATGTGGACCGCTGGGCCACGATCGACCCGGACTTCGTCGCTGTCACCGATGGCTACGGCGTCCTCACCCGAGGAGAGCTTCGCGGGCAGGCATACCGCCTTGCGGCCTCTTTGAAAAAGCTCGGAATCGAGCGGGGTGACCGCGTCCAGGTCCAGTTGCCGAACTGGAACGAATTCGTCGTCATCTATGTGGCGCTCGCCAGGATCGGCGCCGTACTCGTGCCGACGATGCCCGTGTACCGGCACGATGAGGTCCGATACGTTCTCGAGCACTCCGGTGCCAAGATCTCCTTTGTCACAGAGGAATTCCGGAAGTTCCGGTACACCGACATGCTGGCCGAGGTCCGCCCCGAGGTTCCCGGACTCGAGCACGTCGTCGTCGTGCGCGGAAATGCGGGCGCCGACGAGATCGCGTTCGATTCACTGACCGCCGGTGAAGGCGTCCCCGGTGACGACGAACTCGGGCCACCTCCATCTGCCGATGCGGCCCATGCCATCATCTACACATCGGGGACAGAGTCGCGACCAAAAGGGTGCCAGCACACCTTCAACACACTCTCTTTCACCGTCTACGGACTGGGTGGGCAGGTGATCGGTCTGAATCCTGACGATGTGATGTTCATGCCCTCGCCCGTCACGCATGCGACCGGGCTGGCCGTGGGCGTGGCGACGCCGTTGATCCTCGGCAGTGGGATCCATCTCCTCGACGTGTGGGAGCCGAACGAAGGCCTCCGGCGTATCGCGGAGTTCAAGACCACGGTCAGCATGGCCGCGACACCGTTCCTCCAGATGGCACTCGGAGCCATCGAAGATGGTGCCGACCACGACGTGACCTCGATGCGACTCTGGGTCAGCGCCGGCGCACCTATTCCTGAAATCCTTCTGACGGAATGGAAGACGGCTCTGCCCGACTGTACGCTGCTCCCGGTCTATGGCAGCAGCGAAGGGCTACTGGTGACGGCGGTGCGTGTCGACGACCCCATCGAAAAGGTGCTCTCCTCCGACGGGAGCGCCTTCGATGGTGTCGATCTCGAGATCCGCGACGAGGAAGGTGCCATCGTAACGGCCGGCGAGGAAGGCCAGATCTTCTACGGAGGGCCGGGAATCTTCCTCGGATACTGGCGCGACCCCGAGCGCACGGCTGCATCGGTCGACGATCGAGGGTTCCTCTCCTCAGGTGATCTGGGCCGCGTCGACACAGACGGATATCTGCGGGTCACCGGCCGGATCAAGGACCTGATCATCCGTGGTGGAATGAACATCTCGGCACGCGAGGTGGAAGAACACCTACTGGCGCATCCGCAGATCATGGGAGCGGCCGCGGTGTCCATGCCCGATCCCCGCCTCGGCGAGAAGGTGTGCGCCTTCATCGTCGTCGACGGTCCCGCGCCGACACTCGAGGACCTGGCGGACTTCCTCCGGAACGAACGCAAAGCAATGATGCAGAAGATCCCCGAGAAGGTGGTCGTCGTCGACCAACTTCCCACCACCGCTACCGGGAAGATCCAGAAGTTCTTGCTTCGCAAGCAGGCGGCCGAACTGACCGGCAACGAGTAAGACCAAAGCTACCCGAAACAGGGGCTGCGCAACAATGTTGCAGCAGCCCCTGTTTCGCTGATTCCAGCTACTTGATCACGAAGCGATCTCGCCCTAAGGGCGTACGAATATCTCTCGTAGAGATGACGTTTCATCGGGCGGCCTACGAGAGACTTGGATCACAGTGAAGATGTAGAGAATTCAAACTGCGAGGAGTCAGTGTGACTACCGTCGAACACGTATCGAGCGTTCCGATCCCGAAAAGCATCGCCGAGCAGATCGTCCTACCTGAGGGCCATAGGGACGAAGTTTCACTTTACGCGGCCTACGAGTGGTTGCGAACCAACAACCCGCTCGGGAAGGTGGAGGTCGAGGGCTACGATCCTCTGTGGCTGGTGACCAAGCACGCCGACATCATGGAAATCGAAAAACAACCCCAGATTTTCAACAGCGGTGGCGGAGAGGACAAGGGCTCCCACAATCCGATTCTCACGAATCAGGCGGGTGATGCCTTCACCAAGAGCCTGACCGGCGGCAGTCTCCGGATCCTCGACACGATCACCTATCTGGACCCACCTGAGCACACCGCAGTGAAGGATCTCGCCGCGGACTGGTTCCGGCCGGCGAACCTGAAGAAGTGGGAAGGCATCATTCGGGAGCTGGCACAGGAATCGGTTGCGGAGCTTCGCCGATCGGGAACCGAGATCGACCTCGTCGAGAACTTCACCAAGTCCTTTCCGCTCCACGTGATCATGAGCCTCTTCGGTGTCCCGGAAGAAGACGAGCCGCGGATGATGGCGTTGACTCAGGACTTCTTCGGAGTCGCAGATCCCGACGAGCAGCGTGACGACGTCGAACCCCTGACCCCGGAAGCGGCAGCGCAACAATTTTCGGCTGCCATCGCGGATTTTTACGCCTATTTCGACGCACTCGTCGAAGACCGTCGCGCGAATCCCCGCGACGACCTCGCGACTCTGATCGCGGCCGGGAAGGACGAGAACGGCGACTACTACCCGAAAACCTTCGCCTACGGCTGGTTCATCGCCATCGCAACCGCTGGTCACGACACCACGTCGACCACCTTGGCGACCGGTCTGCATGCATTGATCGAGAACCCTGACCAGCTCGCCCGGGTACAGGCCGACCCCTCTCTGATCCCCGATCTGGTGAACGAGTCCTTGCGCTGGGCATCGCCGGTGAAGCAGTTCACCCGCCAGGCGTCCGTCGACTACACACTCCGTGGACAGCAGATCAAGAAGGGTGATCGACTGGTGCTTCTCTACCAGTCAGCGAACCGCGACAGCGACGTGTTCGACTCACCCGACACTTTTCGCTTCGACCGGAAGCCCAACAAGCACATCGCTTTCGGGTACGGGCCGCACATGTGCATCGGACAGCACCTTGCGAAGATCGAACTTCGAATCATGTTCGAAGAGCTGCTGCCGAAGATCGCCAAGTTGGAGCAGATCGGTGACGCACGCGTGCTCCAGACGAACTTCGTCGGCGGCCTCAAGAATCTGCCCGTCCGACTGGAACTTCACTGACTTGAAGGAAACGCAAATGAGCGAGATCACCTACGTACTGCCCGATGGAAGTGAGTCGACTATCGACGTCCCGTCCGGTCAGAGCATCATGGACGGCTCGGTCCGCAACAATCTCCCGGGGATCGTCGCCGAATGCGGTGGAAGCTGCTCGTGCGCAACTTGTCATGTTTTCCTCGACGAGGACTCCCAGGGGCTGTTCGACGAGGCCACGGACGAGGAGCGTGATCTACTCGAGTACCTCGATGGGGTGCAGTCACACTCACGCTTGTCGTGCCAGTTGATCGTCAACGATCGATGCAATGGACTCCGAGTCGTCGTACCCGACACGAACGGTTGATCTAGGTGGTGCGGCCGGACGAGGCGTCAGACTTGGCCATCTCCAAGTATCGGTAGATCGCCTCGGACCGGTTCATCGCTCCCAGCTTTCGCAGGATCTTCTTGACATGCGATTTCACTGTGAAGACACTGATCACAAGTACATCTGCAATTTCTGTGTTGGATTTGCCTGCCGTCAGGAGCTGGAACACTTCGCGTTCACGCCCGGTAAGTTCTTCCAAGCCCGGTGCGTTGCAGTGTGAGGGCAGCGCCGCCGGTGAGAATGATGCGGCACCGGCGGCACGCGGCTTTCCGAGCGCAACTTCTGAATTCGAGAGCACTTCCGCCTCGCGACTCTCCTGCTCCAGGCGTTCGACGATCAACCGCTTCTGCTTGGTCAATCGTTCGGACACCATTGCTCGTTCGAAGAGAGTTCCGAAGCTGCCGGCGAAAGCATCGAGCAGGTCGCGTTCGGCGATACTCGGATTTCGGTCGTCTGCACGACTCGCGTGGATCAGGCCGATAACGCCGGTGGAGACGGCAATCGGGGCTACAACGTACCCTCCGGCGCCGAAGTATGATGCACTCGCGAGGTTGATGGGGTTCGCCGCAGGCGACTGCCGATCCGGTAGCACGAGGACTGCGGTGCGCTTCTGCACGGCCCGTCCCTCCGGTGAGTCAGGCTCAATCGGTGCCGTGGCGAGTGAATCGATTTCGGGCGCAGCGCCTCTCTCGAACTGGGTCTCCACAATAGTCCAGGCATTGCTGTGGACCTCAGAGAGCAGCACTCGGTCAAGACCAGTCATCGCGGCGGCCTCGGCGCACACGCTCCTCGACAGGCCGGCCACTGTCTCAGCACCCCGAAGACGTCGAACAGCGCCTGCGAAGTCGGCGGCACCGACGACTGCCGACGAGGACGGTGACGAGTGCAGACGGTGGCGGACATCGCGGATTTCGACGAGAAGCCTTCCGAACGACACCTTCTTGTCCGACACGATCGTCGACAGTGCACTGAGCGCCGCTTCGGTCGCCTCGTCGAGCAGGGCGAGGACAAGACCGGGAGACACCTTCCGGGTGTCACTCGGAGGTTCGGGCCCCAGTCCGAAGTCGTTCCGCAAACGACCGAGCAGGGACACGGCCGCCTTCATGGCCTCGGCGTCGCCTCGCGCCTGAGCCGAGCCCTGTATACGAGATTGGCCATCGTTCACGGTTTTGATATCCATCATCGTCGGATCTGGTGGGAATAGAGTACCGCCGCCGCAGCCCGGGTCGGGACGCGCAGCTTCTTCAGAATGTGCTTGACGTGCGACTTCACGGTTCCCTCGGAGATCACCAGTGTCTGTGCGATTTGACTGTTGGTGGCGCCGGTGGCGATATGGGAAAGAATCTCGCGCTCACGGAACGTCAACACCGCGCTGACCTCTACCGCGGACGTCTGGTCGACTGTGGGCCGAGCGATGTGAGGATGCTCGTCAGGCTGGGGACGCAGGCCCAGCTCCGCCTTCTGAATGCGTTCGAGCAGCACATCGGTGGAATCGAAGGATGCCGCCAATCGTGATCTCTGCGCGCTGATTCGCTCCCTCAATACCGCTTGCTCGTACACGAGTGCGAAGAAGGTCGCGAACGCGTCCAGTCGGTCGCGATCGTCCGGATCGAGAGGGTCCCGCGCGCCGGGACGATCGGCATGGATCAGTCCGATTACCCGGCCTCTCGAGACGATCGGTGCAGCGACATAGCCCGAGGAGCGTGACGCGACCACTATTTCCTTCATCGTGCGTTCGTCTTGCGCTGGCGCTGCGACCAGGGCAGGCACACGACGGCGAACCAGTTCGGTCTCCAGTCGCGCTTCGGACAACGGAAACTCCGCGGAGTCCACGAAGTCCGAGAAGTCCATCGGTGACCCGTCGAATTCCGGCCGGACGTGAAGTCGCTGCGGTTGCCAGAGCGATCCGCTGATCGCCGAGATCATGGCGCGCGCGAAGGGAAGCGTCGAACAAATCGCCTCTGGTGCCGATTGGACGATGTCGCCGGATGCGAGATCACGCAGTCCGGCAGCGGCATCGTGTACAGCCGCCAACTCGGCGGCCCGGCGGATCGCCGCGCTCTCGGCGCATTGCTCCCGAAGATCTTCCATCCGGACCAGGAGAACACAGGCCTCCTCGATGTCGGTCTCTGGCAATAGACCCTCGGTCAGTGCGTTCCCGAGTTGATGTCGGGCTCCCGCGAGTGCGGCATACGCATCCTCTGGCCCGGACGCCTGGTATGCGGCCCCGAGGATCTTCGAAACGAGGTCTGTGCATTCGTGCGCGTCCTGAATAAGACCCTCATCCCGCACTTCGACTGATTGCTCTCTCCGAATCATTGCGCTCCGTAGTTCGGTCACCTCGCCGACGCTGATTGCGCCACGGGGCAGACGTTCCTCACCCAAACATACAGTGTATGTGACTGGCATCACTAAACACGAATCGCACGCGGCGGGCAAGCGTCGAGCAGACACGACTTACGAACTGTGTTGCGGCCAATCACGTTGGCGAAGTGGTGATTCTGGAATTCACAGCGTCCAGTGACGCCGGTGACCGGCGGTACGACACCCGACATCGAAACAATGATACCATTGAAAAGGTACGACCGAATGGAGCGTCATGGATGCCGTAGTTTTGCGAGAGTTCGGGGAGCCGAACGTCCTGAAGATCGAGTCGATCGCCGATCCGGTGGCGAGCCCGGGCTGGGTGACTGTCCAACTGAAGGCTGCGGCCCTCAACTGGCACGATGTTCTCGTGCGACAGGGTAAGTACTCGTCGCCACTGCCGCACGTTCTCGGCGCGGACGGTGCGGGCATCCGCGCAGACACGGGTGAGGAGATTCTCGTCCTTCCCTCACTGTGGTGGGGCGACCGCGAAGCAGCCCCGAGCGCGCAGTGGGAGATCCTCGGCGATCGCCAGCGGGGCACCTACGCCGAGTTGGTACGGGTGCCGGAGGTCTGCGTTGCCCCGAAACCGCGCGGGCTCAGCTGGGAGCAGGCCGCTGCCCTCCCCCTCGTCGGACTGACCACCTATCGGGCGCTGTTCACCCGCGGACACCTCCGCGCCGGCGAGAATGTCCTCGTCCTGGGCGCAGGCGGGGGAGTTGCGACCATGGCCGTCATGCTGGCGTCTGCCGTGGGGGCAAACGTTACAGTCACGTCCTCCTCCCCGTCCAAGATCGCGCAGGCAGTAGAACTCGGTGCCGCGAACGGGGTGCTCTACAGCGACCCCGAGTGGCCCGAAGCCGCTCGTCACCACTCGCCCGACGGTCAGGGCTTCGATCTCGTCCTCGATTCCGTGGGGACGTGGGAACAGTCCATCGCGGCTTTGCGTCCGGGGGGCCGATTAGTCGTGCTGGGCGCATCTCGGAGCGAACTCGCCACTCTGAATGTCAGACCCTTCTACTTCGGCCAGTATGAATTGATCGGCACCACGATGGGGAGCCCGCAAGACTTCACCGGCCTTTTGGAACTGATCGATGCGGCCACCATTCCACCGGTGCCCATCGATACCGTGTTCCCGCTCGCAGAGGCGGCGGCCGCACACAAGCATCTCGAACAGGGAAGCGGGTTCGGGAAGGTCGTTCTCTCGCATCGTTGACAGTGGTTCTCGCGCACTGGGCTGGTACGCATGCGGTCTATCATTTACCGCGACGCGGTTCGGTGACGACTACCGCGACGCGATTCGGTGACGACGAGAGACCGCGCAGTGGCGAGTGAATTTCCGACGTCTTCCGACGACGATCAGCCCGACGTGATCGACTGGATGCGCGCCGAATGGGTGGAACGGCAGGATTCGGCCGAACTGGAGTTCGTCACCACGATGGCGTTGCTGCGCACCCACCAATGGGTCGTCCGTGCGATGGACCAGGAGTTGCGCTCACTCCGGCTGTCGCGCAATGCCTATCTGATCCTGACCTCGCTACAACTCTCGGAGGGACGAACTCGTCCGCTCGGCAAGTTGAGCAAGTACCTCATGGTCCACCCCACCACCGTGTCGATGGCGGTCGAGCAACTCGTCAAGGCGGGACTCGTCGAACGCCGCGCACATACGACGGACCGCCGGACCGTTCTCGCCACTCTCACACCAGCCGGCATGAAAGTGGTCGAGGAAGCAAACAACCGGCTCGCCGGGGGCCGCTTCGGCCTTGATTCGGTCGACGCCGAAACCCTGGAAGCGCTGATCGAGCAATTGCAACTTGTGCGCCGTGCCGTCGGCGATGTCGAAACCGGACACTGAGTCAACACGCACTTTCGGCGGCCTACATGCGGCGGCGAGACCAGCCCTGCACCCCTTGCCCTATCAAGTTTTACGTCCTACTATTCAAACCTAGAATAGCTCTTACTTGGCGAGGACCGGGCAGTCCAGCTTCTCAACGAACGACAACGCTCCCTCGCCGTGATCCCCCAGCCGAGTCACGCACAGGAGCAATCCCCATGGTTTCATTTGCATTCACCGACGAGCAGGAAGAGTTTCGGAAGACGCTGGCAGCGTTCAGTGATCGAGTTCTCCTCCCGGGTTATCGCGACCGGGCAGCATCAACCGAATTCCCTTTCGACATCATGAAGAAAATCGGCGACCTGGGTCTGCTGGGCATCGGCCTGCCCGAGCAGTACGGCGGTACCGGTACCGAAGATCCCGTTCTGCTCGGAATGGCCACCGAAACCCTCGCCTACGGCGACGTGAACATGGCGTCGGCGCCCGTCCAGATCGGGCTTGTCGCCTCCCAACTGGCGCTGTGCCGGGACGAGATTCAGGAGCGCTACCTTCCTCCCCTCATCAGCGGTGAGCAGACCATCGCCATCGCCCTGACCGAACCCGGGTCGGGGTCCGACGCGAGTGCACTGACCACCACCGCAACGGCAGTCGAGGGCGGCTGGCGTCTCAACGGCGAGAAGACTGCAATCTCCTGGGCAATGAATGCCACCGCGGCACTCGTCTACGCGCGAGAGCCCGGATCCAGCCGTTCCCGAGGCGTCAGCTGCTTCGTCGTCCCACTCGATGCGGAAGGCGTCAGCGTCAGCCACATGCCCGGTATGGGCTGCCTGCCTCTGGGCTGGGGAAGTATCCACCTGTCGGACGTCTTTGTTTCCGATTCTCACCTCGTCGGCGAACTCGGCAAGGGCTTCCACTCGGTCATGGACCACTTCGACTTCAGTCGAGCTGCCCTCGGCCTGATGTGTTTGGGCGCCGCAAAGCAGAGCCTGGAGGAAGCCGCCGCGTACGCTCAGCAGCGGGAAACGTTCGGTCAGCCACTTTCCGAGCACCAGGGGCTTGCGTTCCAGTTCTCCGAACACGCAACCTATCTGGAAGGTGCACGCTGGATTTGCTACCGCGCATTGTGGCTGCGTGAGACCTCCCAGCCGCACACCGCTCTGGCCTCGATGAGCAAGTGGTGGCCGCCCGTCGTTGCGAAGAACGCCATCGAGTTCGCGATGCGCGTACACGGAAATCTCGGGTACTCCACGGAATCACCACTGCAGCAACGCTACCGCGACGTCACCGCTTACCTCGTCGCGGACGGCACCGCAGAGATCCAGAAGCGCATCATTGCGAAGGACATCTTCGCTCGCGGCACAGTTTCCCTCTGACATCACCCCCTGAACGGAGTACACGAATGGGTACGCATGAAATCGCGCCGCCGAAGGAACTGAAGGAAAGCAGTGCCCTGGTCGTGGGCGGCACGGCCGGGATCGGTCTCGCGACCGCGGTCGGCCTCGCCCAGGCCGGCGCTCCGGGCGTCGTAATCGTCGGACGCGGGGCGGAACGCGGAGAAGCTGCGCGAGAGCGTATTTCGTCCGTCAACTCGGCCTGTGAGGTGACCTTCCTCTCCGCCGATGCGACCACGGTTGAGGGCGCGGCGTATGTCGCATCCGAGGCGGAGCGGATCCTCGACGGCGTGGACATTCTGGTGTCCACAACGGCCGCCGACGTCCGGCCGGAACTCTTCGCGAACATACCCACGGACGATATCGCAAGGACATTCAACCAATTGGCGTTGCCGTGCATGTATCTCGCGAGCGAGATCGTGCCGCACATGACGGCGAGGAAGGGTGGCGTGATCATCAATGTCGCTTCGGATGCGGGAAAGACCGCGACGCCGGGCGAATCGGTGATCGGTGCAGCGAAGGCGGCAATCATCATGTTCACTCGCACGCTCGCCATCGAAGCCAAACGAAGCGGAATTCGCGCCAACGTCCTGACTCCCTCGCTCGTCAACGGGACCGGGTCGACCGCGCGGATCACCTCCGACGGATTCAGCGCCAAATTGTTCGCCAAAGCAGCCCAGCAAGCGCACCTCGGCGTTCCCGAATCCGAAGACCTCGCTGCGCTGGCGGTCTTCCTCGCCTCCCCGGCGGCACGCCGACTCACCGGGCAGGCGATCAGCGTCAACGGCGGAATATCCGCAGCCTGAGTCCGATCTGCCTCGGCCCTGACCGGCACTACGAGTACACGGCAAATGCTTTGCTGGAGCTGTAGACGTCGGTCGCCACGAGGTCCGACCATCGATGCCGGGTGGGGTTGGGTGAGTCGAAACGGCGAGATGCCCTTGCGTGCGGAAAGAATTGGACTTCTCACAGAACCAGTTCGATCGACACGAAGGGCATCTCTAGGTCGCAACTATTCCCACACCCGCCCGGTGACGGCCGCGGCGTTCGACGACCGCAACCTCCTCGCCGCGGCTGGGCTGATCCCGGTACTCGGGTTGGCGCAGCACTGCGGCCTCGCTCACCTGGCGGACGAGCATCTGTCGGTGCCCACCGACAAGGGCGCACATGCCGGCCGGAAGTTGACCGCACTGGTCGCGGGCGCCCTCACCACCCTCGGCCACACGGGCCCGCGGATGCCGCCGGGGTCGGTGCTGTCTGAGACCACACACCGACCGGTGGATCTCCCGCGCCGAGGTCGCCGAGGAATCAACAAGGCGCCGTCGGGGTCGATCCCCGGCGGCGCCCGGTTCCAATCCCATCGGCCGATACCAGCCAGTTCGCGGGAGAAACATGCCATGAGTGCTGAAATTGTCCGCGTTATCGCGGGCGTGGGAGACAGAGATGGGTAACTCACCGTTCCGGAACGGTGCACCGAGTACGCTGAACTTCTGGGAACCCGCTCCACGGTGGTCGGCACGCTCTGATCACATTTTCCGGTAGCAGTTCCCTTCAGCAGAGGCGCGTCAATGGAGTCAGGCTTCGGAGATGGCGGATGTAGACCCGGCGGGCACTGAACGCGACGTCGCTGCCTCGGTCGTCTCCGAACTGGAAGCCGAGGGGTTCGACGACGCCCACGAGGTAGGTCGGGGCGGCTTCGGCGCGGTGTACCGGTGCGTGCAGACCTCACTGGATCGCACAGTCGCGATCAAAGTTCTCGAGGGTGTCGAGCGTACCGACCGCGAACGCTTCGTCCGAGAGCAACGCGCTATGGGCCGGCTGTCCGGGCATCCGAACATCGTCCAAATCTTGCAGGTGGGCGTGCTGGCCGGGGGACGTCCATACATTGCGATGCCCTACCACGCCCGGGACTCGCTGGAAGCGTGGGTTCGCTGTCACGGGCCCTTGCCGTGGCCCGACGCTTTCCTGATCGCAATCAAGCTCGCCGGTGCCCTGCAAACTGCTCACGCCCTCGCAATCCTGCACCGAGACGTGAAGCCTGCCAACATTCTGATCACCGACTACGGCGAGCCTCAATTAGCTGATTTCGGTATCGCGCGGGTCGGTGGGGCCTTCAAAACCTCCACCGGAAATGTCGCGGGTTCGCCCGCCTACACCGCCCCCGAGATGCTGCACGGGCAGGCGCCCGCACCGGCATCCGACATCTACGGTCTCGGATCGACACTATTCACGCTGATTTCTGGGCACGCTGCCTTCGAACGCCGAGCCGGTGAGGGCATGGTCGCCCAGTTCATCCGAATAACCAGCGTGTCGGTGCCTGATCTCCGAGTACAGGACTTTCCACGCGATGTGGTGACCGCGATTGAGCATGCGATGGCCAAATTGCCGGCTGATCGGCCCCCGACCGCTACAGCATTGGGTGACGAACTACGCGCGGTCTGCGAGATGCATGGGTTCACGGGGACGGCGATCGTGCGTCCCCTTGCTGAGTCCACCGGGTCCGCGCAACCGTCTCTCGAACAACCGAGGAAGGAGGTGAGTGATGCCAGACGGTCGACCGTATTGACCCCGCCGAGCGCCGCCACGAAGTTCCGGCCGCCGACCCCCAGTCGGCCACTGGTTGGACGCAGCAGACTGCTCGACACTCTGCGCGCCGGCGGGCTCCGCAGACTCGTCTTGATTCATGCGCCCGCCGGGTTTGGCAAGAGCACCCTGGCAGCACAGTGGCGGACTGAGCTCGAGACAACCGGCGTATCCGTCGCCTGGTTGAGTGTCGATCATGACGACAACACCGTTGTCTGGTTTCTCGCGCATCTGCTGGAGTCGGTCCGCCGTATTCGACCCGCCCTCGCACACGAACTGGGGCAGATTCTCGAGGATCATCCCCCGGATGCGGCCCGTTATGTCCTCAGTTCATTGGTCGACGAGATACACAACTGCGGCGAGCGGTTGGCGATCGTCGTCGATGACTGGCATCGCGTAAGCGCCGCTGAAACGATCAGCGCCATGGGTTTCCTCCTCGACAATGGATGTCACCATCTGCAGCTCGTGGTTACCAGCCGCAGCCAGGCGGGGCTACCGCTGAGCAGGATGCGAGTGCGCGACGAGTTGGTCGAAATCGATGCTGAAGCGATGCGTTTCGACGCCGACGAGGCAAAGGCGTTCCTCCTCGATGTCAACGCCCTGCAATTGAGCGGATCGGAGGTTGCGGACCTGGTGGATTCGACAGATGGTTGGGCTGCCGCCCTGCAGTTGGCGTCGTTGTCGCTGCGCGGCAGGGATGATCCGGCAGAGTTCATCAGACATCTGTCCGGACGGCATCATGCGATCGGCGAATACTTGGTGGACAACGTCCTGTGCACACTCGAGCCTGATCTCCTCGACTTCATCATGTGTACAGCGATCACCGCGAAGGTCTGCGGTGATCTGGCGACCCAGCTGTCGGGCGTCCGGTCCGGCCAGGCGTTGCTCGAGGAAGTCGAAAGTCGAGATCTCTTCTTGACCAGCCTCGACGATGACAAAGAGTGGTTTCGATATCACCACCTGTTTGCCGAGTTCCTTCAACGCCGACTTGAGCGAGACAATCCGACCAGGGTTCGACGATTACATCATGTCGCGTCGCAGTGGTTCGAGCTGCACGGAATGCTCAGCGAGGCTGTCGATCATGCAATGGCCGGCGAGGATTCCGAACGTGCGATCCACTTGGTCGAATCAGACGGACGGGAATTGATCGAAAACTCGAGGATGGCTACTCTGCTCGGCTTGATCGCGAAAATTCCACCTGCCGAAGCCCGTCTGCACTCGGAGCTCCAACTCCTGGTCGGGTGGGGAAACGTGCTGTTGCAGCGCCCAGCCGCCACGCACTCCGCCCTCGACTGCCTCACTTCCGCCCTTGATACGGAGTTGAGATCCGCTGAGGAGCAACGTATGGTCCGACGCGAGGCTGACCTGATACGCGCGGTGGGGAGGATCTTCGCTGATCAGGTTGAAGGCGTGTGGGATCTGATCGACGATATCCTGCAGCATCCGGACGAAGTGCGTCCATTCGTGACCTCCGGCGCGAGCGGTGTGGCGTCCTTCCTGGCGGTGCACAGTTTCGACTTTGCAGCCGCGCGCCGATGGCAGGACTGGGCACGCGATTACCACGAACGGACAGTCGGACCGTTCAGTGTCATGTACGGACATTGCATGGCCGGAGTGGCGGCCTACGAGGTTCTCGAGGTCGGCGAGGCCGAGCGCAAGTTCCGTACCGCATTGGATCTAGCCCGACAGACGGGTGCGCACAGCTACGCCGCTCGCCTCGCAGGCGCACTCCTGGGTTCCCTGCTCTACGACATGGGCGATGTCGATACCGCCGAGGAGTTGCTCGATCGCAGCAATGAGCTCGGCTCCGAGGGGGGCATCGTCGATATCCTGCTCGCGACCTACGGGGTGGGCTCCCGGATCAAGGCGCTTCGCGGTGATCGCGCGGCTACAGAGCAGCGCTTGGAGGAGGGAGAGGCAGTCGCTGCACGGCTTGGGGTTTCGCGGTTGAGCAAACATATTGTCAATGAACGAATCCGTGCCGGACTCCCAATCGATCCGGTGACGAGCGCGAGTCTCAGACACTCCAGCCTCCCGGTAGAGCAGGGCGGCATCGCAGAGGTCTGCTCTCAACTCGACGAGGAGTCGTCGATACGGCTACTTCTTTCAGACCGATCGGACGCCGCAGCGCAACAGGCGTTGAGGCGGAGCCGTGTGCTGGCGGCGCGGGTCGCAAATCAGAAGAGACCTCGGGCTTTGGTCGTATTGACAGTGTTGGAAGTGTGCTGCCTTGCTTCGGCAGGACGGATCGACGAAGCCAAACAGACCCTTGCACCGTTGGTTTCGCAATGCGCTGCACTCCGCTTGCCTCGCATCCTTCTCGATGGCGGGCCAGCGGTCCTGGAGATTCTGTCAATATTGCTCGCTGACATACGTGCGGGTGAACCCTGGATACAGCGATGGCCCGACCTGACCGAGCCTCTCCTCCTCGGCATCCTTGGCGACTACGTGAACGGCACGCAAGGTCCACCTCCCTGAATTGCGGCGGCGTAACCCCTTGTCGTCGTATCGGGAGCATACGACGCGCTCTCAGCCGTACTCGCCCGCCGCGCCCGATTCGAGTCGATCTACCTTTCCGGATCCGCCGCTCAGAATGTTCTCGACCTCGGAGTCGCGATTGTCGTGATGCCATTGGACCTCGCTGAGGCGGCGACATCGGCCTCGTGAGCTACTACAAGCAAGTTCACCGCAACAGCACTGCGGAGCAACACTTTTCACGCCATCCGAAGCGTCTGACTGCCGATCTCGAGATGATGCGTGTGCTGGGATTGGACGACTACCTCAAACGAGAGGCGGTCGACGACGCAGCCACCGTCCGATAAGACTCGTTCTCGTTCGCGCCGCAATTGGCAGCACCGTCGAGCGGACGACGACACCGTCGGGCAAGGACCGAATGTAGTCGATGAAGGAACGCTTCATTCCCCACCGCAGCTCGTTCGACGACCAGTCGCGATCAGGATTACCCATCTGCAGCGGCTCCTGACGAGGTCTTCTTCTCGCGTCGGGTCACCCAAGGATTGGCGACGTAGTGTGCCGCGGCTTCCGTCAGGGGTGCTCGCGGCGCGCTTGCTCATATTGTCGACAAGGTCTACCTGGCGCTGTTTCCATTGCTCCAGTCCGAGTTGATCGAGCCAGTCGAGTGACTGCACCCGACAAAGGCCGCTCGGGCCAGCTCACGTCCTCGGTAGTATCAAGGACTCGCTGCAGCGAGTCGCGAACCCCCGCACTTGGCATAATCACCGTTCTGCCACGATTTGATACGCGGTCGACTCCAGACTTTGGCGAAGCAGAAGGATGTCCTCGTATTCTGCTCGGTCGAACACAGGGACTGACCAGCCGCGATTTCTCGGTAGACCACGAGGCCCACGGCCTCGAGGCGTGCAGAGTATGGCGGTGTTCGGGTCCCAGGGGATGTGTCAACGGTGGCAGTTCGATGCTGTGACCACAGAATGCCTTGCCATCCACGGGGTGAGAAGTTTATGGTCAGTCCATTAGCATGAGAGGAGATCAGGATGCCGATCAGAGTGGGATTGTCGGTCACGGATGCACTCCTCGTCCCGAAACCCGCAGATCGGCGACTGCTCCTCGGTTCCGCCGCGGAGGCTGGTCTCGACCACATCACCGTCGGGGACCACATCAGCTTCCACGGCGGAACCGGGTTCGACGGCATGGTGTCCGCGACGTCGGTGCTGTCGACCCACGACACGTTGTCGGTGGTCATCGGCGTGTACCTGCTCGGACTGCGACACCCGATGCTCGCCGCCCGTCAGATCGCGACGCTGTCGCAGATCGCGCCCGGCCGATTGGTCCTCGGCGCCGGCGTCGGTGGTGAGGACCGCTCCGAGATCTCGAACAGCGGGGTCGACCCCAGCACCCGCGGCCGTCGCCTCGACGAAACCCTCGAGGTGCTGCGCGCCGTCCTCAGCGGCGAAGAAGTAACCCATCACGGTGAGTTCTTCACCGTGGACCGGGCACGCATCCTGCCTGCGCCGCAGCCGGCGGTGCCGATCCTCATCGGCGGCCGGGGCGAATCCGCCATCCGCCGCACCGCCCGCTACGGCGACGGCTGGCTGGGCATCTTCTGCACTCCGCGCCGGTTCGCCGAGACCCGTACCGCCATTCTCGATGCGGCAGCAAAGGAAGACCGGGCACCCGCCTCGTTCGGCGTCAACGTCTGGTGCGGGCTCGACAAGGATGCCGCGCTCGCGGACCGGCTCGTCGGCGAGAAGATGCAGGCGTTGTATCAGTTGCCGCGCGACAAGTTCCGCCATCTGGCACCCGCCGGAACACCCGAGCAGGTGGCCGAGTGGCTGAACTCGTTCGTCGAGGCAGGTGCGGACAACATCACGCTGGTACCGGCAACCACGTCGATGGAGGCGGCCATCGAGCACGCGGCGTCCGTCCGCACACTTCTGCTCGCCCATCACAGCTGACCATGGCCCGGTAGAGACGGAAGCGAGGACCACGATGTCCACCTCCGACGCCAATACCGGCCGTAAGCAGATGCCGCTCAGCGTGTTCGACGAACTTCTCGATGATGCCGCGGTCGCGGTCGACTGCCTGTCCGCGATCGTCCGGGTCTGCTCGGAGGCCACCGGCAAGGCGGTGACACTGTTCGACCGCCAGGGACACGTCGTGGCGTCGACCCGCCCGGAGGCCGGCAGGCAGACGATCTTCCCGCCGTTGCGCGACATCGTGCGCGGGCACACCACGACCCCGCCCAGTGCGGACCCGGTGCTACTGCCCGCAGAACTCGGCACCGGGTTGTCTCGCCGGAAGATCCTCAGCGCAGTCGTCGAACGCGGCGAGCACCTCGGGTGGCTCGTGGTGGACGAACAACCGACGCCGTTCCATCCCACGGACGAGTACGTCACGTTGCGCTGCGCCCGCCGCATCGGAGCGCAGTTCCTCACCCAGCGCCGCATCACGCGAGTCGCGTGGAACGCGAGGTCGAACCTCGCGCGGCAACTCGTCCGGGGTTCCGGCGCCTGGAAAGACCTCGCGGCCGGCGCCGAGTACCTCGGCGTGAATGTCTACGCACGCCGCGCCCTGGTGTATGTGCGCGATTCCGAGGGCGCCCCCGAGGATCTCGACCGTTCCCTCGCCGAGTACACCGAGCGCGCACTCGGCCTGGAGGTGCTGTCGACCCGGGGTTCCGAGGGGATCCTCCTGCTGATCGAGGCACCGGCGGGGGCGGCGTCCCCGGCGGTCGTCGGGCGCATCACGTCGACCCTCGAGGCCGCGGCCGCCGAATTGAGCCCGGCGAGCGGACTGATCGCCGGGGTGTCGTCGGTGTACGAACCCGATTCGTTCGCCCGGGCGTACCGGGAGGCGCGGGAGGTCGTGCGCTGCATCGACCGCTTCACCCACGGAGCGCGGCACCGCGTTCTCGCGGTCGACGACCTGGGACCGGCCCGGCTCTTCCTCGCGAACGGCGAGGTCTCCGCGATCCGGCACTTCATCGACGACATGCTCGGCCCACTCCTCGACGACGACGCGGCAGCGGCGACCGAACTGATTCGCACGCTGGCCGTCTGGTTCGAGCAGAATCGCGGGATGCGCCGCACCGCCGCCCGGTTGGGTGTGCACGAGAACACCGTCCGCCTCCGGTTGTCGCGGGTTCACACCCTCACGGGACTCGACGTCACCGGAGACGCGTCCCATCAATTGAGCATCCAGACCGCGCTTCTCGTCCTCCGGTTGCGCGATCACCCGGCCTTCCACCTCGAAAGCCGTTGCGCCGAAGCGCGGGACGACAACACCGTGCGCGCAGACGCGCTCCCGAACGAATGGAGATCCGCATGACCGACCCGCGCCGCCGCAAGGCACTCGTGACGGGCGCCGCACGCGAAGGCAGTATCGGCAAGGCCATCGTGGCCCGGCTCGCGGCCGACGGGATGGACGTCGTCACCCTCGACCGTGCACCCGGGTGCACCTACCAGGCCGACATCGCCTCCGACGAGTTGCCGGACCTCGACGACATCGACGTATACGTGGCCAACGCTGGCCTGACGACGATGTTCGGTGCCGCACACAGCATGTCGATCGACAAGTGGCGGAAGGATCTCGACGTCAATCTCACCGGGACGTTCCGGGTGCTTCAGCAGTGTCTGCAGGGGATGCGCGAACGGCGGTACGGGCGTGTCGTCGTCATCTCCAGCACCGCAGGCACGCAGGGCATGCCGGCGCAGGTCTCCTACAGCACCACGAAGGCCGGCCTGCTCGGTCTGGTCAAGACGGTAGCGGCCGAGAACGTCTCCCTCGGCATCACCGCCAACGCGGTCCTGCCCGGGATGACCGCGAGTTCCGGCATTCTGTCGATGCCACAGGACATCCAGGACGCGTGGCTCACGTCGATGCCCAACGGATTCGTCGACCCGGCCGACATCGCGGACGCCGTCGCCTTCTTCGCCTCCCCCACCGCCCGCAGTGTCACCGGCCAGTTCCTCACCGTCGACGGCGGCGACGGCCTCAACACCCGCACCGTCACCTCCTCGGTGGTACAGCGCTGATCGCGGCGTTCAGTTCACCAGCACGCCGCCGTCGACGGGAAGGCTCACCCCGGTCAGATATCCCGATGCGTCGCTCGCCAGGAACACAACCACCGCCGCGATGTCCTCGGGATCGCCGATCCGGCCAAGCGGTATCCGCGCATCGATGATCTTTCGCTTGTAGTTCTCGCTGTAGTGCGCTGTCGCCTCGGACGGAAACACCCCCGGCAGAATGGCATTGACGCGGATTCCGCTCGGCCCGAGTTGAGCGGCGAGGTCGCGGGTCAATCCGAGAACGGCCGCCTTGCTCGCGCTGTACGCGGCGGCGGGCATCTTCGCCGTCGTGAGAGCCATGACGCTGGAGACATTCACGATCGAACTCCCCCGGCCCATCACCCGCGCGCACGCCTGGATCATCCAGTAGGAGCCGTGCAGGTTGACATCGACGACGGACCGGAAGTGGTCGGGCGGGTCCTGCGTCACGTGATGGTATTCGCCGCCGGTGCCCGCGTTGTTCACGAGGACATCCACCCTTCCAAACGCCTCGACAGCGGCCTCGACCAGGCGATTACATTGATCCGCCTCCGTCACGTCGGTGTGCACCGTGATCACGCGGGGGTTGTACTTTCGCACCTGCTCCGCGGTCGCCGCGAGTTTGTCGCCGCGCCGGGCGCCGAGGACGACGTCCGCGCCCGCCTGTGCGAGCGCGAGGGCGTATGCCACACCGAGTCCGGACGACGCCCCGGTCACGATCGCCACCTTGCCGTGCAAGGAGAATCGCTCCAGCGTGTTTCGGTTGTGGGCGGGATTCGACATACGAAAGCTCTACCACGCACTCCGTGGGGGCCGAAGCAACCGCCGGATCGCCGCTGTGGGTTTCTTCAGCGCCAATCGCTTCCGTGCTTGCGACACCGGCGGACCGGGCCGATCGTGGTCTCGTGACGGAATTCGACGTGAGCCTTCTGACCGCCCGCGCGACCGAGGCGGCCGGTCGCCGATGGCCGGGATCCGCGATATCGGCGCTCTCGGCACTGCCGGGCGGCGTGTCGAGCCTGACCTACCGGGCCGTGCTCAGCCGCCCCGGCCTGCCCGACGCGGGCATCGTCCTCAAGATGGCACCCCCCGGACTGGAACCGGTCCGCAACCGCGACGTTCTCCGGCAGGCGCGGATCATCCGTCTCCTGGGCGCGGCGCCCGGCGTCCGGGTGCCGGCGATCCTCTTCGAGGAGAACGGAACACCCGAACGGCCACCGTTCTTCGGCATGACCCTCGTCGACGGACAGTCGTACGAACCTCTCCTCGACGAAGCCGACTCCCCTCCTTCCGCCGACACGGTTGCCGTCCGCGCCCACGGAGCGGCAGGGATGCTCGCGCGGATGCAGAACCTCGACCCCGTCGCGCTGGGAGTCGGGGACGAACCGGTGGTCACCGTCGCGGAGGAACTTGCGCGCTGGCAGCGCCTGCTCGACACCGTCGACGACGACATCGCGCCTCGTCACGCCGAATTGCACGCCGCGCTGGCGGACCGGATCCCGGCACCGGTCGCTCCCACGCTGCTCCACGGCGACTACCGACTCGCGAACATGCTGTTCGCCGGCGAAAACCTCGCCGCGATCATCGACTGGGAGATCTGGTCCGTCGGCGACCCCCGCACCGATCTGGCGTGGCTGCTGATGCACACCGACCCGGTGCACCGGTTCCGGCGCTCGCGGTCGGCGGCCGACGTTGCGGCAGGGACCGGGATGCCGTCGCGCGGCGAACTCCTGTCGGCCAATCGCGCCGAGCGTGACGGTCCGATTCCCGACCTGGACTGGTTCCTGGCCTACTGCCACTACAAGACGGCGTCGACGATCTCGGTGTTCGTCAAACGCAACCGGCGGCGCGCGGACCCCGACGCCTCCCTGATCGTCGCCGCCGACAGCCTCGCCGAGGTGGTCGAGCGGGGCCTGGCCATCCTCGGCCAGACCTCGATCGCTCCCCCCACCTGATCCCGTCAGGCCGACGCAACCACCTCGACCACGACCTTCCCGATCGCGGCGCGGTCGTCGAGCGCACGCAGTGCGGTCGCCGCCTGGTCGAGCGGGAACGTGGCCCCGACGTACGGCCGAATCCGCCCCTCGGCGGCCAGCGTCTCGACGGCGTCCCGGACCATCCGCAGCGTGCCGGGATACTCGGTTTCCATGTTGTCCATGGTGATTCCCGTGACTGTGAGATTGCGGTGGAGCAGGCGGTTGACCTTGACGGTGGGAATCGAGCCGCCGGTGAATCCGACGACCACGAGTCGCCCGCCCTGGCGCAGTGCACGGAGCGAGTCGGTGAACCGGTCGCCGCCCACCGGGTCGATCACGACGTGCACGCCGCGCCCCTCGGTGAGCTCGCGCACCTCGTCGAGCCACGGCCCGTCCGACCGCACCACCGCGTGCGCGCCGTGCCGGCGCGCGACCTCTTCCTTCCGGTCGCTGGACACGACTGCGATCGCTTTCACCCCGAACGTGTCCGCGAGGTCGAGAGCGGCGGTGCCCACCCCACCCGCCGCGCCGTGGACGAGCACGTACTCCCCCGGCCGAACCTGCGCCCGATGCAGCGCGTACCAGGACGTCGAGTAGTTCATGTAGAGCGCCGCGCCTTCGACGAACGACATCGACGGCGGGATCTTCACCGTGTAGTCGGGTAACGCCAGGGCTTGCTCGGCGAGCGCACCGTGCCACACGATTCCGCCGACCCGGTCGCCCGGCCGGAAGTCGGTGCCGACCGGTGCCTCGACCACGACACCCGCGAACTCACTGCCACATACGTACGGTGTGGGCACGCCGTTCTGGTACTTCCCCCAGGTCTGCAGGGGGTCGATGAACGACAGTCCGGCGGCGTGCACGTCGACGAGTAGTCGCTGACCGTCCGCCCGGGGGTGGGCACCCTGCGGTTCTGGCACCTCTGCCAACGTCACGCCCTCCGGGCCGGTCATTTCCTCGACGACGACTGCTCGCATGAACGTCACTCTCCTCGTGTTCAGTGGAAGTAGGCCACGACCGCGTCCGCGACGCAGGCGGGTTTGTCGTGACCCTCGATCTGAAAGGTCTGCCGGATCGTGAACCGATATCCGCCGTCGATCGGCCGCGCATCCTGCAGTCGCGCCGTCATACGGATCCGCGAACCGACCCGGACCGGGTTCAGGAACCGCACCGTATCGAAGCCGTAGTTGAGTCCCAGCGAATGCCCGGTCATCTCGAAGACCTCGTAGAGAAACTTCGGCCCGAGCGACAGTGTGTACATTCCGTGCGCGATCGTGCCGCCGAATCCGGCCTCCCGGCCCCGCTCGGGGTCGACGTGGATCCGCTCGAAGTCCTCGGTGTCGTGTGCAAACGCCGTGATGCGGTCCTGGGTCACGTCGTACCAGTCCGTCGTGCCGAGGTCGGTGCCCACCCGCGCAACCAACTCGTCGATCCCGTTCAGCTTCAGCATGGCCGCATGCAACCACGGCGACCACGCGCACCACAGGAACCGTCGATTCGGCACTGGAGAAATCAACAGTGCGGCGCGGCGGCCTCGTGGCCGTGGGTGCCGCCGCTCCCTACCGTCCGATGCATCAGGAAACCGAAGCGGAGGACGCCCTATGGACTGGACCATTCCCGACGATGTGCAGCAGTTCGTCACCGACCTCGACGCGTTCATCGATCGCGAGATCACCCCGCTCGAGGCCAAGCACCCGCAGTTCTTCGACCACCGTCGCGAGTACGCCCGCACGGACTGGGAACGGGACGGATTCCCCAAGCAGGAGTGGCGCGAGTTGCTGCTCGAGGCGCGGCGCCGATCCGACGCCGCCGGGTTCTTTCGGTTCCCGTTGCCCCGGGCGCTCGGCGGCAACGACGGGAGCAACCTCGCGATGGCCGTCGTGCGCGAGCACCTCCTCACCCGGGGCTCGGGTCTGCACTTCCCGCACGCCGACGAGGCATCGGTGGTCGCGAACCTCCCCCTTGCGCTCGTGCTGCACGAATACGGCACCGACGAACAGCGGGAGCAGTACCTCGAACCACTGATCCGCGGCGACATCGAGATCGCGTTCGGTCTCACCGAGCCCGGGCACGGCAGCGACGCGACGTACCTGGAGACGACCGCCCGCCGTGACGGCGACGACTGGATCATCAACGGGGCGAAGCGCTTCAACAGTCTCGTCGACTGCTCCGAGGTCGACCTCGTGTTCGCCCGCACGTCCGGGCAGGCAGGCAAGGCGGACGGGATCACCGCATTCCTCGTGCCGACGGATGCCCCCGGCTTCTCGGTGCCGTTCAACCACTGGACGTTCAACATGCCCAGCGACCACTCCGAGGTCCATCTCGACGACGTGCGGGTGCCCGCGGGCGCCGTGGTCGGCGAGGTCGGCCGCGGTCTCGACTGTGCGCAGCTGTTCGTCCACGAGAACCGCATCCGGCAGGCTGCGTCGTCGCTCGGGGCCGCGCAGTACTGCATCGACGAGAGTGTGCGGTACGCACAGGAACGGGTCGTCTTCGGCAAGCCCTTGCACGAACACCAGGGCATCCAGTGGCAGCTAGTGGAACTGCAGACAGACGCCGAACTGATCCGCAACACCATCTACAAGACCGCGGCCATGATGGACGAGCTCGGGAAGACGGCCGTCACCGACAAGGTCGCGATGGTGAACCTGCGCAGCAACCAGCTCGCCTGCCGGGCGGCCGACCGCGCCATCCAGATCCACGGCGGCGTCGGTTACACCCGCCACAAGCACTTCGAGCACATCTACCGCCACCACCGGCGGTACCGCATCACTGAGGGCACCGACGAGCTCCAGCTGCGTCGCATCGCGAGCAGGATGTTCGATTTCGGATCACCGAGAGGAACGGCTGTGGGAACCACGTAGCGTCTTTTGGTCTGTCCTTTACGTTTGGACTGTCCATATGCTCTCATACTGTGACGAGCGCCACTCATTTGGCTCGCCCGCACCCCACGTCCACTGTTCGACCCTCGACATCGATCGACAGGAGCTCCCATGAGCACAGCGTCCACGCGGCATTTGAACCGCTGGTGGTACGTCGTCACAGGCTTTATGACTCTGCTGTTCGGCACGACGGCGGTCAACGTTCTGTTCAACATCCTGGGCAAGCCCATGACCCAGGAGTTCGGCTGGGAACGAAGCGTTATAAGCAACGGTCTGTCCATCGAAACGGTGCTGGTGGGTATCAGCATCGTCATCCTGGGCTTCCTCATCGACCGGTACGGGCCCAAGATCCCCTCGGTTCCGATGTCGCTGGCGTTCGGAATCGGCCTGATGCTGATGTCCGTACTCCCGAACAATCAACTCGCCTTCTACCTGCTCTGTGTGGTGATCGGCGCCGGGGCGGGCGCCGTGAACCCCGTCGCGCACTCGACCGTGGTGAGTGCGTGGTTCCAGGACCGTCGCGGCATGGCGCTAGGCATCCTCATGGCCGGCCTCGGCTCGTGCGGTGTGCTGATGCCGTATCTGGCCAACTGGATGCTCGGCATCGGCGGATGGCGCCTGGCCTTCCTGGTCATCGGCGGCTTGTGCACGGTCATCCCGGCCGCCGTCTACGCCTTCGTCACCCGCATGCCGGCCGAACACGAGGCCGAGCGCATGGCCGCGCGCCTGCAGGGCCGGATGGCCGGGGAATCGCTGCTCACCGTGGCGAGGAAGTACCGGCAGTTCTGGCTGCTCTCCATCGCCATCTTCTTCGTGTCGTCGGCGACGTTCGGGCTGATGTCGCAGATCGTGCCCATGACGACGGACAAGGGCATCAGCCAGGGCACCGCCGTCTCGATCCTGTCCGTCCTCAGCCTGGCGTCGGTTTCCGCCCGCCTGCTGGCCGGCTACCTGTTGGACCGGTTCTACGCCCCCGCCATCGGCTCGGTCATCTTCGCATTGTGCGCGGTCGGCGTCTTCCTGATAATCACGTCGTCGCAGGTCGGCACGTTGTTCCTCGGCGCCGCCCTGATCGGCCTCGGCCTGGGGTCCGAGGGCGATCTCGCCGCCTACATGGTGAGCCGGTACTTCCCCAAGCACTCCTACGGCCGGGTGCTCGGATTCATCTACTTCCTGTACGCGCAGGGGTCGGCGTTCGGCATCTTCCTGCTCGGACAGGTCTACGGCGCCACCGGTTCCTACAGCGCCGGCGCGCTTCCGATCATCGTCCTGGTCGGCGTCGCCATCGCGTGCCTGCTGATGATGGGTTCCTACCGCTTCACGCTGGACCATCGCGAAATCGGCGCCGACAATGTGACCGTAGAACAGAAGGAGCACGTATGACCGACGGATTTCACGACGCCCTGGTGACGCACACCGCCGAGGACATGCCGGAGAAATTCTTCGACCGGTTCATGTTCAATCTCCACCCGGACGGCGCCGCCGCGCCGTCGGTGATCCTCGGCGCCGGGGTCTATCCACCGCGGAACGTCGTGGACGGCTTCATCGTCCTCACCACGGAGACCGAACAGCGCAACCTGCGCTTCTCCACCGAGCACGACGCGACCGACGCCGCCTCCGTCGGGCCGCTACGGTGGGAGACGCTCGAGGACAACACGACCTGGCGAATCCAGCTAGGTGAGAACAAGACCGGACTCGAACTGGACCTGGTCTGGCGTGCCCGGGCACCGTATTGGCTCGGATCGGTGGACGTGGAGAACACCGACGGCAACGTCACGTCGTTCGACCATCTCTTCCAGCCCGGCCGCTACGAAGGCACCCTCACCCTCGACGGAACCACCACCGACGTCGGCGGGTGGTACGGCCTGCGGGACCGCTCCCGCGGGGTACGCACCATGTCCGGCGGGCAGGGCCTGCACATCTGGTACCAGGCTCAGTTCCCGGACCGCACGTTCGGGTTCCTGCTCGTCGAGGACCGCCGAGGTGGCCGAATTCTGCTGGAAGGCGCCGTCATGCACGACGACGGCCGACTCGACGACATCACCGACGTCCGGCACGATCTGGTGTTCACGTCGGGCAACGACCTGGCCTCCGGAACGGTGGAGGTCGTGACGGCCGGCGGTGCGACCTACCGTATCGGTGCGGACGCCTCCGCCGGCGGTGGGTACATGGCGGGCGGTGGCTACGGCGGACACCATGGCAAGGTCCGTGGCCGCGACTTCCAGGAGTTCGACGTCTATCCACTCGACGGATCCGTGGGGCCGACGACACTCGACTCGGCCCTGACCGACCGGTGCTGCACGTTCGAGTGGAACGGGCAGACCGGCTACGGAATCTTCGAGTTCGCCCTGTCGCGGTCGTCGTCCTACACGTACCGCTCCAGCATCACAACATAGCCCGAAGCTGCCACTGCCCCTGCATCCACCGATAGATGCAGGGGCAGTGTGCTATTCGCGGTGTGCTATTGCCGGAAAGCGTCCAGGCCCTCGCTGGCCATCCGCACCATGTGGTCGGCCAGACCGGCGGTGCGGGTCACCTTGGCGGGCCAGTACGCGATCGAGAAGATCATGCCCAGGCACGACTGGGTTGCCACCGAAACCTCCGCCGGTGACGCGGCGGGGATCGCCCGCGTCACCGCGGCCTCCCACCCCTGGACGTACTGCTTGCGCCGGCGGTTGATCGCCTTCCGCCACGGATCGACCAGCGACCGGTCCTCACGCTGGCTGACGTTCACGAGATGGCGGTGCCGGGCAGCATAGAGAGCGTGGTGGCGGATCATCCGCTGGAGATCGAGATCCGCATCCTCGTGCACCGGTTCGGTGGCGCCGATCAACTCGTCCATCGCCTCGTCGAACAGGGTGGCCAGAATCTCGTCCTTGCCCGAGAAATGACGATAGATGGCAGGCCCGCTCAGACCGGCACGGGAGCCCAGTTCGTCGACACTCGTGCCGTGAAAGCCTTTTTCGTAGAACAGCTCTGCGGCGGTGTCGAGAATCTTCCTGTTCCGGTCCACAGCTGCATTCTAGCACTCGCTGTTAACGATCGTTATTGTGGACCGATGACGTCACCAGCCGGAATCCCTTCATACCTCCAGGTGGTTGCCCTGCCCCGCGAGTGCGGGCCCGTACTCGTTCCGTCCGCCTACGAGGACGAGAACGGCCACATGAACATCCGCCACTATTTCGACCTCGAGGCGCAGGCGATCGCGGAAGTGTTCGATCGGATGGGCATCACCGACGACTACCGCACCACCCGTGGCCAGGGGTTCTTCACCGCGGAGCATCACATCCGCTACTACGCGGAGGTCCACGTCGGCGACCGCGTGTCGGTGCACGCTCGGATCGTCGAACGCTCGGACAAGGTCGTCCACGCGATGGCGTTTCTCGTCGACGACACCACCGAACGCCTCGCGAGCACCCTCGAGGTCACCGCAACACACGTCGACCTCACCAGCCGCCGAGTGGTCCCGTTCGCGGTCGACGTCGCGGACGCCGTCGACCGGGAACTGGCACGCACCGACGTCGACTGGCCCGCCCCGGCGTGCGGCGCGATGGGCGTCCGCGCCAGGGCCGCGCGGTGACGGCGCAGGGCTGACGGCTCCCGCGAGGCATCGACGCTCACCTTCTCGGTTCCCGCACTCGCTGTGGGCGCCGACAGGGGGTGCGTGAGCACGGAAGTAGTGCGCCTACCGCAGAACATCCACCCAATTACGTTCGTAATCCACCACATTCAGCACGCAAGAACGTCCTGGAGCCCCGGGAGCCCATCGCGGCCCGCCACACGGGCTCCACGCGGTCGATTTTCGCCGAATCCCATTTTGTGCAGAAAAGAACGAAACCATCGCCGCAGGTAGAAGCATTTTTCGCACTCCCCCTTGAAAACGCTCGTTATCAGCGCTACCTTCGTCATAAGGTAAGACCAAAAGAACGTCGCGGGCGGCTCACGCTCCGCGGGCAACAGGAAAGGACCAACAGGTCGATGAGTGACTTCACGAGTGACTTCACGGATGTGACGTACGAGGTCGAGAACGGACTTGCCTGGATCACGATCAACCGGCCCGAGCGGTACAACGCGTTCCGTGCGCGGACGGTCGACGAGTTGGTGAAGTCGTTCAAGAAGGCGTGGGGCAGCTCCGAGGTCGGGGCGATCGCGCTCACCGGCGCCGGCGAGAAGGCGTTCTGCTCGGGCGGCGACCAGAAGCAGCGGATGGAGACCGGCGACTACGGCCCGTCCGACAGCGGCCTGTTCGAGGTCGAGTCTCTACACCGCGTGCTCCGCGACGTGCCAAAGCCCGTGATCGCCGCGGTCAACGGTGTCGCGGTCGGTGGCGGCCACGTGCTGCACCTGCTATGCGATCTGTCCATCGCCGCCGACCACGCGATCTTCGGCCAGAACGGACCGCGCGTGGGATCGTTCGACGCCGGACTCGGCACCGGATACCTGGCGCGGGCCATCGGCGAGAAGCGGGCACGTGAGATCTGGTTCCTGTGCCGCCGCTACAGCGCCGAGCAGGCCCTCGACTGGGGGTTGGTCAACAAGGTGGTGCCCGGTGACCAGATGCGGGCTGAGGTCCGGGCGTGGGCAGACGAGATTCTGCAGCTCTCGCCGACGTCGCTGAAGGTGCTCAAGCAGTCACTCAACGCCGACACCGAGCACTTCATCGCACAGGGCAACATGGCCTACTCGACGCTCAAGCTGTTCGGTGAGTCCGCCGAGGCCATCGAGGGAATCAGCGCGTTCAACGAGAAGCGCAAGCCCGACTTCTCCAAGTTCCGCGGGGCCTAACCGTTCGGGGAGGCGGGGCGTACGCGCCTCGCCTCCCGCCCGCGCGTAGACCCCACCCCCTCCCCTCACGCGAGAGAGCAGCCGCAGCAATGCGTTTCACCAGAGAGCAACAGGAGTTCGCGGTTGCCGTCCGCGAATTTTGCGCCGCCGAATGCAAGACCCTCCAGCAACGCGACCTGCTGACCGACGGCGGCACACTGGCGAACAGCCCCCTCATCCTCGACAAGTTCGCCGGCCTCGACTGGCTCGCCGTCTCGCTGCCGGAGGAATACGGCGGAGGCGGCGCCGGAATGGTCGAGGAATGCATCTTCCTCGAGGAATCCGCCCGCGGCCTCGCACCCATTACCGCCTACTCCACCGGTCTCACCGCCGCGCAGACCTATCTTCGCTACGGCACCGAGGAGCAGAAGCACACCATCGTCGGCAACATGGCCGCCGGCAAGCTCGAGGCGATCGCCCTCAGCGAGCCCGGCGCCGGCTCCGATCTCGGGGGCGTCCGGATCAAGGCGGAACTGGTCGACGACCACTACGTCATCAACGGGCAGAAGACCTGGATCTCCGCGGCACACATCGCCGAGCACATCCTCCTCCTGGCCCGGACCGACTCCTCCGGCAACAAGCACCAGGGCCTGACCCTGTTCATGGTGCCGGCCGATGCTCCGGGCCTCGAGATCCGCGAAATCCAGACCATGGAGGCCCGGACCTGCAACGACCTCTACTTCACCGACGTCGCGGTCCCGGTGAGCGCGGTCGTCGGCACACCGAACCAGGCGTGGCGCCATCTGATGCGCGGACTGAGCGTCGAACGGCTCATCATCGCGACGATGGCACTGGGCGGCGCCCAGCGTTCGCTCGACGATTTAATCGCGTTCGTCACCGAACGTGAGCAGTTCGGCCAGAAGATCAGCAGCTTCCAGGCCATCCGGCATCGGATCGCGGACCTCGCCACGGAGATCGCCTTCGCGAAGTCCTTCGTGTACGAGGTGGCCGAGCGGATCGACGCGGGCGAGGAAGACAACCTCAACCGCGAAGGGTCGATGGCCAAGCTGAGGTGTACCGAGATCGCGAAGAAGACCGCACTCGAGGCGATGCAGATGATGGGCGGCTACGGCTACACCCGCGAATACGGCATGGAGGAACAGGTCCGCCGCTCCCTGGCGCCGCCGATCTACGGCGGCACCAACGAGATTCAGCGCGAGATCATCAGCAAGAGCCTGGGCCTGTAGCCCACGTTCCCGACCACTAGGACCAGCGCATGACCACTTCTCCCTTCGCGTCCGACGCCCTCGCGGGCAAGCGGGTGCTCATCACCGGCGGCGGCACCGGACTCGGTCGCGGCGTCGCCCGCCACCTCGTCGACCACGGCGCCGAAGTACACCTGTGGGGCCGCCGGCCCGCCGTCCTCGAAGAGGCCGCCGCGGAGGCATCCGTCTCCCGACCGGGCTCGGTGCACTGGCAGACCGTCGACGTCCGCAACGCCGACCTCGTGTCGTCCGCCATGGACGAGATCTGGGCGCTGCACGGCCCCCTGACCGGCGTGATCAACAACGCCGCAGCGAACTTCATCGCCCCCACCGAATCGCTCAGCCCGCGCGCCTTCGAAGCCGTCACGTCGACGGTGATGAACGGGTCGTTCAACACCACCCACGCCGCGGGCCGCCGCTGGATCGAAGGCGGAACCAAGGGCGTCGTCCTGTCGACCCTCACCACCTGGGTGTGGAGCGGCTCGGCGTTCGTCGTCCCGTCCGCGATGGCGAAGGCCGCCGTGCACTCGATGACGATGTCGCTCGCCGTCGAATGGGCGCGGTACGGCATCCGGCTCAACGCCCTGGCCCCCGGACCGATCCCGACGGACTACGCGTGGGAGATGCTCAACCCCACCGAGAAGAGTGCCGTCGGCGCCACCCAGGCCGACCAGGTGCCGATGGGCCGGATGGGCACCATGGAGGAACTCGCCAATCTGACCATCTTCCTGCTGTCGGACGCCTGCGACTACCTCACCGGCCAGACCATCGCCATGGACGGCGGCCAGATGCTGGCCGGCCCCGGTACTTTCGCCGGACTGACGTCGATGAGCAACGAGGACTGGTCCGCCGCCCGGGAAAAGAGCAAGGCCGCCAGCGAAGCAGCCAAGGCCCAGCGCGGCGTCTGACCTACACATCAGGGAGGCCTGCCGACGGACTCGCGTCCGTCGGCAGGCCTTCGCCGTCTGTCCAGGAGGGACATGACCATCGAGGACGTCACCGCACTCCCATTCATCGCATCCGGTGCCGAAGCACTGTTCCGGGTAGCACCCGTCACCGGCGACGCCAATCACGGCACGTCCGTGATGACGACCGGACCGTGGATGGCCGATGAGCGAGGGATGCCGTGCCGCGGCGCTGTCGGTGTCCTGATCGACGACGTGACGGGGTACCCCATCACCGCCCGCGCCCCGGCCGGGCACTGGTCCGTCACGACGGAACTTCACCTCGACTTCTCCCGCAGCCCCGCACTGGACGGTTCTGTCCTGAAGGCGGAAAGCCACATCGTCAGCGTCGATTCGGACGGCGGCCTGGCAACGGGCCGGGTCGTCGACGTGTCCGGACGGGTCGTTGCGCTCGCAAGCGCCCGGCTGCGTTTCGTCTCCGCCGAGATGCCGACAGGTTCGGTGCCCGACGACGTGCGCACCCGAGTGAACGCGAACTCAATCATCGAACTGGTCGGCGCTCACCACCGACGGGACAACGCCGCCGCCGGCCTCGAACTCGAACCGTCGGAATCGCTGCGCAATCCGCTGGGCGACGTCCACGGCGGGGTCCTCCTGTGCGCCTCCGAGATCGCCGGCCACTCCGCGGTGACGCCCGAGGCCGAATTCCAGACGACGTCCATCGCCATGGCGTTCGTGCGGCCCTGCCCGGGCACCGAGCCGATCACCTTCCCCCCGAGTGATCTACCGCGGCCGCACCTTCGCCGTCGTCCAGGTCGCCGGACGCAATCGATCCGGAAAGACCTGCACCACGGCGACGGTCACGTGTCATCGCATATGACCGCCACTGCGCCGGCGGTCAGGCGCCGGTGCCGCTCATGGCACGCAGCTCGTGCTTGAGGACCTTCCCGGTCGTGTTCCGCGGGAGTAGGTCGACGATGCGCAATTCGAGCGGCGACTTGTACCGGGCCAGTGCGGCACCGGCGAACTCTCGCAGCTCCTCCAACTCCAGTCGCGCGCCCGGCACGGGGACGACGACCGCCACCACCCGTTCTCCCCAGCGATCATCGGGGGCGCCGATCACCGCGACCTCGGCGATGGCCGGATGGCCGTACAGCACGCTTTCGACCTCCGCGGGGTAGACGTTCTCGCCACCGCTGATGATCATGTCCTTGAGTCGGTCCGCGATGTAGAAGTAGCCGTCCTCGTCCTGGTAGGCGACGTCACCGGTGCGCAACCAGCCATCCGGGCCGAGTGCGGCGGCAGTTTCCTCGGGCATGTTCCAGTATCCCGGGGTCACGGTGTCGCCGCGCACGCACAGTTCTCCGTGCGCACCGGGCGTCGTCACCACGTTGCCGGTGGCGTCGATCAGCCGGACCTCGTTCAGCATGCCGGCGGTGCCACAGGACCCGAGCTTGTCGAGCGCGCGATCGATGCCCAGGAACGTCGCTCCGGTCGCCGCCTCGGTGAGACCCCAGCACTGGCTGACAGGAATGCCCCGTGCCCCGTACAGCCGCAACATCGGTTCCGGGACAGGCGCTGCACCCGCGACGATGATACGGACGCTGGACAAGTCGGCGGTGTCGAAACGCTCGTGTTTGCTCGTGAACAGCATCATGGCCGGCACCATGAACAACGATGTCACCCGGTGCCGCTCGATGTCGTCGAGCAGTGTCCCCGCGTCGAACTGCTCGTGGACGATGACATGGCCACCGGCCATCAGCGTCGGGAGTGTCATGACGCACATTCCGCCGGAATGGAAGAGTGGCGCCGACGTGAGCGCGACATGCTCGGCGTTGTAGTTCACCGCCAGCATCCAGTTGACGTTGCTGGTCCACAGGTTCCGATGCGTGAGTATCGCACCCTTCGGCCTTCCTGTGGTTCCCGAGGTGTACAGGATCAGGGCGGGCGAATCTGCGTCGACGGCAACTTCCTCGACGTGGCGGGGACGCTGCGTCAGCAGGTCGTCGATTCCTTCCCAGCCGTCCGTGCCCTCGCCGATCCGCAGCCAGCGCTGCACGCCGAGTCCGTCGCGTACCTCGTCGACGGGGGCGGTATGGGCCTCGTCGGCGATGAGCAGGCGGGCGTCGCTGTCCTGAATGTTGTGCGCGAGTTCGCTACCCGTGAACCGGAAGTTGAGCGGCACGAATACCGCGCCGAGCCGTGCGGTCGCGAACAGCGCCACCAGGAACCGGCTGTGGTTGAAACCGACGTAGGCCACGCGGTCGCCCGCGCGGACTTCGCACGCGGCCAGCACATCGGCGAAGCCTTCGATCCGGTTCTGCAGTTCGGCGAACGACAGGGTTTCACCGGCGAAGCTGACCGCCGACCGATCTCCGTCACGCTCGGAGCGGCAACGCAGCCACGTGGCCAGCCCGATCGGATCCATGCACACTTCCCTTCTGAGACGGCCTTGACACAGAGGTCAGACCACGGACGACGCCAGCCCTGCCGCGCGATGGGCGGCGTCGAGGAAGGACCGCACGAGGGCCTCGTCGCGGTAGTACTGATCGCCGACTCCGGCGACGGCGCGGCGGCGCCCGTATTCGTACAGCACCGCCAGCTTCCACAGGGCCAGCGCGGTGTACCAGCTCAGGTTCGACAGGTCGGCGCCGGTGGCGGCCGCGTACCGCTGAGCCAGTTCGTCCCTGGTCGGGTATCCGTCCTCGAGCACGGCGGTGCCGAGGTCCTCGGTCGGTGTGCGTTCCTCCCCCTCGACGGGATACGACGCGAGGAAGTAGCCGAGATCGAACAGCGGGTCGCCGATCGTCGCGAGCTCCCAGTCCAGCACTGCAGCAATACGTCCCGGTGATTCCGGAGCGAGGATGACGTTGCCGATGCGGTAGTCGTTGTGGATGATCGCCGCACCGGATTCGGCGGGCACGGTGGCGCCGAGCCACGCGTCGATGTCTGCGAACTCCGGCGGCGGTGTCCCGTCCTCGGCCGCGACCAGCCCGCCCATGCGGCGCAGGTGACGTTCGTTGAATCCTTCCGGGCGGCCCAGGTCGCCCAGGCCGGCGGCCTGCCAGTCCACCGCGTGCAGTGCGGCGAGCGTGTCGATCAAGGCCTCCCCGATCCGACGTCGATCCGCCGGCGCACTCAGCGCGGACGGGGTCTCGGTGGTGACCACCGGCCCGGCGACGTAGTCCATCACATAGAACGGGACATCGAGCACGTCGCCGGTCTGGCCGACGGCGAGGACGTCCGCCACCGGCACGCCGCTCCCGGCGAGACCGCCGACGAGACGGGCCTCCCGCAGCATGTCGTGGGCGCCCGGTGGAATCGGCGGAGGAGGCGGGCGGCGGACGATCACCTGACGGACCCCGTCCGAAACGAGGAACGTCAGGTTGGAATGTCCGTCGCCTATCCGGGCGGTCGTGAGCGGGCCCTCGGTGATCCCGCGGTCGCGCAGGAACGACTCCAGCGCACCGAGCGTGTCGGGCGTCCATTCCCAGGTCATGCGCTCGCCTCCATCCATGTCGTCATCAGTCGATCCTTACTGGCCGGTGAAGCGTGGCGCCCGCTTCTCCTTGAACGCCGCAAGCGCCTCCGGCATGTCGGCGCCCCGGGTGAGCAGCGCCTGTCCCCGGTTCTCCAACTCCAGGGCCGCCGCATACGACGTCACTTCCTGGTTCCGCTGCAGCGCACGCTTCGACATCCGGACACCGCCTGGCGAATTCGATGCGATCGCCTCGGCCACCGCGACAGCCTCGTCGAACAGGTCCTCGCTCGGCACCACCCGGTTCACCAATCCGATCCGCGCGGCTTCGTCGGCGCCGACGAAACGCGCCGTGTAGGCGATCTCCGCGGCCCGGCCCGGTCCGACGAGCCGGGTGAGCTGCCACGACGTGCCGAGCTCGCCGACAGACAGTCCGACCTTGACGAACGCCGCATTGAACTTCGCGGTGGGCGCCACGAGCCGGATGTCGGCGGCGAGCGCGAGCGCCAGCCCGCCCCCGGACGCGGCACCGTGAATCGCGGCGATCACCGGGAACGGCAGGTGGTGCAGAGCCGCCAGGCCCCCGGTCGCGGTCTCCTGGAACCTGAGGAACTCCCGCACACCCATTTCGGTGATCACGCTGATCTCGTCCAGGTCGAAGCCCGCGCAGAACACGCGATCGCCCGCACCGCGGATGATCAGCGCCCGCGCGTCCGTGTCGCGCAGCGCGTATGCGACGGTGTTGAACTCCTCGAACATCTTCACGACCATCGAGTTCATCCGGTCGGGCCGATTGATCGTGAGGACGACGATCTTGCCCTGCAGCACCTCGAGGGTGAGGGTCTCCAGCTGCGGCGGCACGTAATTGCTCAGCACCGCGGTATTCTCGCGCGTTTCGGTCTGCGTCATCTGGATCACCGTCCCGTGAACGTAGGGCTGCGCTTTTCCTTGAACGCGGCCAGGGCTTCGGGCATGTCGTCGCCGCGAGTGAGCAATGCCTGCCCGCGATTCTCGAGTTCGAGCGCGGCGGCGTACGACGACACTTCCATGTTCGCGTGGAGCGCACGCTTGGACAGCTGCACTCCGGCAGGGGAATTCGCACTGATGAGCCGCGCCATCGCGAGCGCCTCGTCGAGCAGCGACTCGGCGGGAACGACCGCGTTCAGCAGTCCGAGGGACTCGGCCTCCACAGCCTCGATGAAGCGGCCGGTGTAGGCGAATTCGGCTGCGCGTGCCGGGCCGACGAGACGGGGCAGGTGCCACGACGCGCCCAGATCGCCTGCGGACAGACCGATCCGCACAAACGCCGCGTTGAACCGTGCCGCCGGCGAACCGATCCGGATGTCGGCGGCGAGGGACAGGGACAGTCCACCGCCCGCGGCTGCGCCGTTGACCGCCGCGATCACCGGGACGCGGATGCTGCGGATCGCCGAGAGGGCGCGCGCCGCCAATTCCTGCTGGTCCAGCATGCCCATCGGTGTCAGCGACGACAAACCTTCGGCGTCGTCGAGGTCGAATCCGCCGCAGAACGCCTTGCCTGCGCCGGTGAGGATCACGACGCGGAGGTCGTGTTCGTGATCCAGTTGCAGCGCAACCCTCTCCAGTTCGATGAACATGGTGTTCGTCATCGAGTTCATTCGTTCGGGGCGATTCAACGTCACGACGGCGATGCCGGGTTCCGGCCGGTCGAGCGTGAACGTTTCCCATGTCGTGGGCTCGGTCACGAGGTCACTCCTTCTCAATTCGACGATCCCAGTGGTCGCCGCAAGTCTTTTCGTTGTGGTCCGGACACCCGTCCGGCCGGGTCAGGTCCCCGCGGCGGCCTCGCGCACCGCACCCGAGCGCAGCCAGTCTGCGGCGCGGCCAGGGTCGATCCCCCAGTCGGTCAGAATCTCGGTGGTGTGTTCGCCCGGCAACGGCGGACGGCGATCTACTGCGGCCGCAGTGCGGCTGAATCGCGGCGCCGGCGCGGGTTGGACGAGACCGTCGACATCGACGAACGCATCACGGGCGACATGGTGCGGGTGCGACGGCGCCTCGTCGACGTCGAGGACGGGCGATATGCAGGGTGTGAGTCCCTCTCCCGCCTCGAGCCAGTCTGCGAGCGTCCGGCCGCGCACGGCGTCCGCGAAGATCTTCTTCATCTGCGGCCACTGCGATCGGTCGTTCTGCTCCGGGAGGTCGTCCGGGAGATCCAGCAGCGCAACGAGGTCGGCGTAGAAATGCGGTTCCATCGCGCCGACGGCCAACCACTTCCCGTCCGCGGTCTCGTAGGCGTCGTAGTAGGGCGCACCGCTGTCGACGATGTTCGTGCCGCGTTCGGGGTTCCACGTTCCGGTCTGCGCAAACCCGAAGAAGGGCGTCGCGAGGAGTGCGGCCCCCTCGACCATCGAGGCGTCGACCACCTGCCCGAGTCCCGACCGCTGCCGTTCGAACAGCGCCGACAGCAACCCGAACGCGAGGAGCATTCCCCCGCCACCGAAGTCGCCGATCAGACTGAGCGGCGGTGTGGGCGGCTGGCCCTGCCGTCCGATCAACGACAGGGCACCACTGAGCGCGACGTAATTGATGTCGTGGCCGACGTGCTGAGCGAGCGGTCCGTCCTGACCGAAACCGGTCATACGTCCGTAGATCAGCCCGGGATTACGTGCGGCGCAGTCGTCCGGCCCGATGCCGAGTCGCTCAGCGACCCCGGGTCGGAAGCCCTCGATCAAGATGTCGGCGTCCGCTACGAGAGAGAGCACCACCGCGGCGCCGTCCGGATGCTTGAGGTCGACGGCGAGCGAGCGACGTCCGCGGTGCAGCAATTCCGTGCGGAAGTCGGCATTCGGCCCCACCAGTCCCGAACCCGTGGCGCGATCCACGCGAATCACGTCGGCGCCCAGATCGGCAAGGAGCATGGCGCAGAACGGACCCGGCCCGATCGAACCGATTTCGATCACCTTCAAGCCCGACAGCGGCCCGGTGAACGAGCGTTTCGAGTCGTCCCGCACCATCTACCCACCTCCTGTAGATCTTTGGTCTGATAATAATACCTTGGAATCGTTCAGGGAGGAATCCCCCCGCCGTCGCGGCCCGGCGTGTGCACTGACCACCATCACGACCGAGAGCAGTACGACCGTTCCGCCGATGACGAGGACGGGTGTGACTGGCTCGGACAGGACGACCGACCCGAGTGCCACGGCCACCACCGGATTCACATACGTATGGGTGGCCACCAGCGGCAGCGGTGCGTGGTGCAACAGCCACGCGTACGCGGTGAATCCGACGATCGAGCCGAAGACCACGAGGTAACCGAACGCGCCCCACGCGCGCAGTCCGATCTCGCCGTGCAGTCGTTCCCCTGTCGCAACCGACGCGAGCGTCATGGCCGCGCCGGCCGCCAGAAGCTGGTACGTCGCACTGACATACACGTCGTGAGGCAGCCAGATTCGGGGCTTGATCCACGACCCGACCGACCAGGACACACTGGACAATACGATGACCGCCACGCCGACGAGCGGGAGTCCCGCGTGCTCACCGCCGTGCGGCAGCACCAGGACTGCGAGACCGATCAGCCCCACACCGACGCCGGCCAATTCGAGAACCCGTGGACGGTCACCGGACAGCGTGCGGTAGATGCAGATCCACAGCGGCACCATGGCCACGAGGAGCGCCGTCACCCCGGAGGGCACGCCGTGCAGCTGGCCGACCGAGGTCAGGCCGTTCCCGCAGGCGAGCAGCAGCACACCCAGGAACGACGCGCCTGCCGTTTCCCGCCAGGTGAGGTGCAGCCGCCGCCAGCCGCCGCGAAAGGCCAGGAAGGCGGCCATCAACAGAGCGGCGAGGAGGAAGCGTGCACCCATCGAGCCGAGCGGAGGGACCTCGTCGATCACCAGACGGATCGCGAGATAGATCGATCCCCAGATCACATAGACGAGGAACAAGGCAAACGCGATCGCACCCCGCCCGGCACGCGCCGGCGTCATGACGCTCAGGAGAATCGCGGAGCGCGCTTCTCGAGGAAGGCGGTGATGCCCTCCTTCGCCTCTCCGTTCTCGAACAGGTCCTGCTCCTGCGCGACCTCGAACCGGAAGCCCTCCTCGAGCGGGGTGTCGAACGACGCGTCGACCGTGCGGATGACGGCGCGCTGCGCGGGCAGCGACATCGTGCACAGCTCGGCCGCGAGCGCCTGCGCGGCATCCGTGGCGGTGCCCGCGTCGACGAGCCGGTCGATCAGGCCGATCGCATGCGCCTCGGCGGCGAGGACCTGACGGGCGCTCAGCATGATGTCCAATGCGCGGCCACGGCCCACGAGACGCGGAAGGCGCTGCGTCCCACCGGCTCCGGGGATGAGGCCGAGCTTGACTTCGGGCAGCCCGAACTTCGCGTCCGCCCCGCCGACCCGGAGGGTGCAGGCCATGGCCAGTTCGAGGCCGCCGCCGAGCGCGAGGCCGTCCACCGCAGCGATCGAGATGCGGTCCGCAGACGCGAGTCGGTCGAGCGCCCCACGGAGTCGATCCCCGTATGCGGTGAACGACTCCGCGTCCACGGACGACATGTGCTTGATGTCCGCGCCGGCCGCGAAGAAGCCCGGAATGTCCGAGCGAACGACGACCACCTTCACCGACCCGTCGGCGTCGGCTGCGTCGAGCGCCGCATTCAGGCCGTCGATGATCGGCAACCCGAGCGCATTCGCCGGCCTGCGTTGCAGCGTGATCGTCATGACGCCGGCGTCGACGTCGCTCCACGCGACTGCGGGCGTTGCGGTTTCCGACATGCACACCATCCTTCTCGGTCCAGTCCCATGTGAGCGGCAATGTGCACGCGGGCACACCGTGCCACTCACCTGAGGTATTGCGCCAATCATACTAATTGTTGGACCGAAATGGAAGATCAGGGGCGACGCGGGAACTTCTCGAACTCGGGGCGCCGCTTCGCCTTGTACGCCTCGCGACCCTCCTTCGCCTCCTCCGTCGAGTAGAACAGCAGATTTGCGTCGTGAGCGAGCTGCTGAATGCCGGCCATCCCGTCCTCGGCGGCGTTGAAGCTCGCCTTCATGAGCCGCAGCGCGAACGGCGACAGCTGGAGCATCTCGCGGCACCACTGCACGGTTTCCCGCTCCAGGTCGGCGAGCGGGACAACGGTGTTGACCAGCCCCATCTCCCGCGCCTGCTGTGCGTCGTACTGACGGCACAGGAACCAGATCTCCTTGGCCTTCTTCACCCCGACGAGTTCGGCGAGCAGCCCCGCACCGTAGCCACCGTCGAACGACCCGACCTTCGGTCCGACCTGACCGAACCGGGCGTTGTCCGCGGCGATGGACAGGTCGCAGACCAGGTGCAGAATGTGGCCGCCGCCGATCGCGTAGCCGGCGACCATGGCCACCACCGGCTTCGGCAGGCGCCGGATCTGAATCTGCAGGTCGGTGACGTGGAAACGGCCGACACTGCCCGACTTCCCCGGTTCGGTGAGGTAGCCGGTATCCCCGCGCACCCGCTGATCGCCACCCGAGCAGAACGCGTCGGGGCCCTCGCCGGTCAGCACGATGACGCCGACCGAGGAGTCCTCGCGGGCATCGACCAGGGCCTCGGAGATTTCCATCAGCGTCTGCGGACGGAACGCGTTGTGCACCTCCGGCCGGCAGATCGTGATCTTCGCGATCCCGTCGCCGCTGTGCTCGTATCGGATGTCCTCGAACTCCCCCACTGCCGTCCAGGACACGAAATCCGTTGAATCACCGTTGTTCGTCATGATTCGATCATAGGCACATGTGCAAACGATCGTTATCAAGAGAGCCCGCGAAACAGCGAAAGGTGCGGCCCGGAATCCGGGCCGCACCTTCGGAATCGCCGCCGATCAGGACATCGTCAGGCCACCGCTGACGGACAGGGTCTGTCCGGTGACGAATTCTGCTGCATCGGACGCGAAGTACGCGACCGCGGCGCCGATGTCCTCGGCCTGCCCGAGCCGCTTCATCGGCACGGCACGGGTCATGCCGCCGATCACCTTGTCGGCGTCCTGGCCGGAGGTGTCCGCGAACTTGCGCAGCGCGGGGGTGTCGGTCGGGCCGGGGCACACCGTGTTCGCGGTGACACCCTTGGTCGCGACCTCACGGGCGAGGGTCTTGGTGAAGGCGATGATGCCGCCCTTGGCACCCGAGTAGACGGCCTCGAGCGACGAGCCGACGCGGCCGGCGTCCGAACCGATGTTGATGACCCGGCCGAAGCCGCGCTCGACCATGCCCGGGACGGTCGCCTGGATGACCCGCAGCTGGCCCTTGAAGTTGATGTCGAGGATCCGGTCCCAGAACGCCTCGTCGGTCTTCAGGAACGGCATGAAGTCGTCCCAGCCGGCGTTGTTGACGACGATCTCGACCGGGCCGAACTGCTCGGCGACCTGCTTCACCGCGGCCTGCACGGACGCGGTGTCGGTGACGTCGACGGGCACGGCGATCGCCTGGCCGCCGGCGTCGCGGATACCGGCGGCGGTCTCCTCGGCGACCTCTAGGTTGAGGTCGGCCACCGCGACGCGGAAGCCCGCTGCCCCGAGGGCGTCGGAGATGCCCTTGCCGATGCCCTGTGCACCGCCGGTTACGAATGCGACTCGATTACTCATGTTCTACTCCGTCTTGTGGTGTTCGTGGTGGAAAGCGGTCAGCGCGGGCTCGCGGCCCATTCGATGGGGCCCGCGACGATCGAGTGACTGGTGAGCTTGCGGCCGAGCACTGTCTGAGCTTCGCGCGCGGCCTCGATGACCCGGGGAAGGTCGAGACCCGTCTCGACGCCCATCTCGTGGAACATGCTCACCAGATCCTCGGTGGCGATATTGCCCGTCGAGCCCGCAGGAACGGGGCAGCCGCCCAGCTCACCGAAGCTCGATTCGAAGCTCGCGCAACCTGCTTCGAGTGCAGCGTACGCGTTGGCGAGGCCCTGACCACGCGTGTTGTGGAAGTGCGCGGTCACCTCGACGCCGGGCAGCCGGTCGAGCGCCGCCGCGAAGAATTCCGACGCGTACGCCGGATTGCACATGCCCGTGGTATCGCCGAATCCGATCTCGGTGACGCCGGCCTCGGCGAACCGTTCGGCCAGGTCGAGCACGCGTCCCAGGTCGACCTTGCCCTCGAACGGGCAACCGAACGACGTCGCGATCACCGCGGCGCAGTCGAGTCCCTCGGCGACGATTCGCTTGGCCATGACGTCGTTGTCGGCCATCGTCTCGTCGACCGTGCGGTTGACGTTCTTCTTGTTGTGGGTCTCCGACCCGCTGACGAAGATCGCGACCTCGTGGAACTTGTCGCGCACCTTCAGTGCGTTGTCCAGCCCCTTGCTGTTGGGGACGAGCACCATCAGTTTGGTGTCGTCGGGTACGTCGATGCGACCGAGTACCTCCACCCCGTCCGCCAGTTGGGGGATCACGTCCGGCCGCACGAAACTGGCGACCTCGATCCGGGTGAACCCCGCCCGTCCCAGAGCGTCGATCAACCGCACCTTGTCGTCGGTCGGGATGTGCTCCGGTTCGTTCTGGAAGCCGTCACGCGGTCCGACCTCCCGGATCTGGACCCGCTGCGGACGTGCCATGGCGTTGACTCCTTTCCCCTCACTCCGTTGCGGACGCAAGGTCGTACTCCTCGAGATCGAATTCCAGCCTTTCGCGGTGCTCGGGTGCCGCCACGGCGATCATGCGCCGCGCACGCTCCCCGAGGGAACATCCGCGCAGTGCCGCGGCACCGTGTTCGGTGACCACGAAATCCACGTCGGCGCGGGCGGTGGTGACCGCGCCGTATTCCAAAGCAGTCTTGATCGTCGACTCCCCACGCGAATCCGCGCGCATCGCGATGATCGAGCGGCCGCCGGTCATCGCCGCGGCCCGGGAGAAGTCCACCTGGCCCCCGACGGCACCGGCGTAGGTCGTGTTGCGCAGTTCCGCGCCGACCTGCCCGGTCAGATCCACCTCGATCGCCGAGTTGATCGACACGAACGACCGCAGCTGCGAGAGGACCTGCGGCGCATGGGTGTAGCTCGCCGGACGGAAGGCCACCGGAAGACCCGGAAGCCTGTCGTACAAGACCGCCGTTCCGAGCGCGGCGCCCGTCACGTGCAACCCAGGGTCGATCTCCTTGCGCGCCCCGGTCAGCACGCCCCGGTCGATCAATCGGAGCGCCCCGTCGGAGATCATGCCGGAATGCATCCCGAGGTCCTTGTGACCCTCGAGAGCGGTGAGGACGGCGGACGGCAGCGTCCCGACACCGATCTGGATCGTGTCTCCGTCCGCCACGAGTTCGGCGACGTTCCGCGCGATCGCCAATTCCACCGCGGCCGGCTCACGGTCCGGCGCGTCGAGCAACGGCCGGTCGGTTTCCATCACCGCAGCGAACCGCGACAACGGAATTCGTGGTGCGCCGAGTGTGACGGGCATGCGCCGGTTGATCTCGGCGATGAGAACCGGTGTGTGGTCGAGGGCGTCCGCGATGTAGTCGACACCGACCCCGAGCGAGCAGTTCCCGGCCGAGTCCGGCGGTGACACCTGCACGAACCCGACGTCGCACGGGAGCCGCCGTTCGGCGAACAGCCGCGGCAGCGCCCCATAGTGGCAGGGCACGACCTCGAGACGGGCGAGGCGGCGCAGTTCGCCGAGGCCACCGTAGGAGACGACGGAGAGTTCGTCGGGCAACTCGCTCGTCAACCGGCGATTCCAGGTCAGTCCCACGAACGCCCGGACCGGGCCGATCGACGACACCTGGTCGAGCAGGGCGTGGACGAGCGGAGTGGGTTCCGCACTCGTCTGGCTCCACCAGATTCCGTCCCCGGGCCGGATGTGCGGCGTCAGGTCGATCATCAGTCGATCCGCTGGATCAGGGTCGCCGTTCCCAGGCCGCCGCCGCAGCACATGGTCACCAGACCGATTTCGGCGTCACGTCGCTCGAGTTCCGCCACGATGGTGGCGATGAGCCGGGCACCGGTCGCACCGACGGGGTGACCGAGCGCGATCGCACCGCCGTTGACGTTGACCCGGTCCATGTCAGGCTTCAGTTCCCGATCCCAAGCCAGGACGACCGAGCTGAATGCTTCGTTGACCTCGAAGAGGTCGATGTCGTTCATGCTCATTCCGTTGCGGTCGAGCAACTTCCGGGTGGCCGGGATCGGACCCGTCAGCATGATGATCGGGTCCACCCCGACGGTGGTCTGATCGAGAATGCGGGCCCGGGCCTGCAGTCCGTGCGCGTCGACGGCCTCGCGGGAAGCGAGCAACACGCCGGCCGCCCCGTCCGAGATCGGCGACGAACTGCCCGCCGTGATCCGGCCGTTCTCCCGGAACGCCGTCTTCAGCCCGGCCAGGCTGTCGAGGCTCGTTCCGGGGCGGAGGGTCTGGTCGGTGGACCGGGTCTCGCCCGCGAGGTCGAGGGGGATCATCTCGGCGTCGAAACGGCCCGCCTCGATGGCCTCGGTCGCCAGACGATGGGAGCGGACGGCGAACTCGTCCATCTCCTGCCGGGAGATCTCCCACCGGTCCGCGATGAGTTCGGCACTCTCGCCCTGGTTCACGAAGTCGTACCGGTCGCGCAGCGCTTCCGGCCACGGGTCGCCGTACAGTTCGGAGATCTTGGCCGGTGAGTTCATCGGCACGTGACCCATGTGTTCGACACCGCCGGCCACGACGACGTCGTGGGTGCCGGAACCGACCAGGGCGGCGCCCATCTCGACGGCCGTCTGGGCGGATCCGCAGCGGCGGTCCAGGACGACGGCCGGGACCTCCGGCGGGTAGCCGGCCTGCAACCAGGCGTTGCGGCCGATGTTGCGGGACTGCTCGCCGAACGGTGCGGTGCACCCGATCACGAGGTCCTCGACCATCGCCGGAGCCAGTCCGCTGCGGCGGATCAGTTCCGTGTACACCGCGCCGAGCATGTCGTTGGGATGGGTGTCGCGGAACCAGCCGCGGTCGGGGTGCGACTTGCCCATGGGGGTGCGCGCTGCTTCCGCGATGATCACCTCGCGGGAGGAACGCCGGAAGGGGTTGCGCTTCTCAGCCATCAGATCACCGTCCCGCCGTCGACGGGCAGCACCTGGCCTGTGATGTACGCCGCACCGTCGGACGCGAAGAACACGAAGCTGGACGAGATCTCGTCCGGTTCCGCCCAGCGGCCCAGCGGGATCCGCGCCAGCGTCTTGGCGGCGAGCTTTTCGTTGCTTCGGATGTTCTCCGTCATCTTGGTGGCGGCGAGCGGCGCGAGCGCGTTGACCGTCACCTGCTTCTTGGCGAGTTCACGCGCCAGCGACTTCGTGAGACCGATGATGCCCGCCTTCGCGGCACCGTAGTTGGCCTGCCCGATGGTGCCCACCAGGCCGGCCGCGGAGGTCACGTTGATGATCCGCCCGCTGCCGTCGGTGGGCAGGTACGGGAGGACGGCCTTGCTGCAGACGAAACTGCCGACGAGGTGAATGTCGACGATGCGGCGGAAGTCGTCTTCTTCGAGGTTCGGGAACATTGCGGGCGCGATGGCACCGGCGTTGTTGACCAGGATGTTGAGCGTGCCGTCGTTCAGGGCGGCGGCCTGTTCCGCCGCCGCGGCCGCCGCCTCGCCGTCGCGGACGTCGAGAGCCGCGGATTTCGCCGAACCGCCGGCCGCGGTGATCCCCGCGGCCACGGCCGCAGCGGCGTCGCCGTCGACGTCGGTGACGAGCACGGCCGCACCTGCTCGCGCGTAGGCCTGCGCGACCGAGGCACCGATGCCGCTGCCGGCCCCGGTCACGAGGGCGGATTTGCCGGTGAGTTCGAACATCAGTAGCTCCTGGGAAGGCCGAGGACGTGCTCGCCGAGGTAATTGAGAACCATCTCCTGGCTGAGCGGAGCGATCTTGGTCAGGCGGGCTTCACGGAAGTACCGGGCCACGTGGTACTCCTCCGAGTAGCCCATGCCGCCGTGAGTCTGCAGGGCGCGGTCCGCGGCCTGGAAACCGGCGTCGGCGCAAAGATATTTGGCCATGTTGGCCTCGCGGGCGCAGGGCTTCCCGTTGTCGTAGAGCCACGTCGCCTTGCGCAGGATGAGTTCCGCGGCGTCGAGTCGGGCGAGCGAATCGGCGAGCGGGAACTGCAGTCCCTGATTCATGCCGATCGGGCGGCCGAATACCTCACGTTCGTTGGCGTACTGGACGCCGCGGCGCAGGGCGGCCCGGCCGATGCCGAGGGCCTCCGAGGCGACGAGCATGCGCTCCGGGTTGAGGCCGTCGAGGATGTACCGGAAGCCCTTGCCTTCCTCGCCGACGCGGTCCTCGACGGGGATCTCGAGGTTGTCGATGAACAGTTCGTTCGACGTGACCGCGTTACGCCCCATCTTCTTGATCGGGCGGATGTCGATCTTCGAGCGGTCCAGGTCGGTGAGGAAGAGTGTCAGACCGTCCGTCTTCTTCTTCGCGTCCTCGAACTTCGTGGTGCGGGTGAGAAGCAGGATCTTCTCCGACTCCATCGCCTTCGAGATCCAGACCTTACGGCCGTTGACGATGTACTTGTCGCCCTCGCGTCGCGCGAACGTGGTGATCTTGGTGGTGTCGAGGCCGGCGCCGGGCTCGGTGACACCGAAGCAGACGTGCAGGTCGCCATCCACGATCCGCGGGAGCGTGCGCTGCTTGAGTTCCTCAGAGCCGTGCACGATCACCGGGTGCATCCCGAAGATCGACAGGTGCATCGAACTCGCGCCGTTCATGCCCGCACCGGACGCGGCGACTTCCTCCAGCAGGATCGAGGCCTCGGTGATGCCCATACCGTGCCCGCCGTACGCCTCCGGCGTGGTGATTCCCAGCCAGCCGCCCTTGGCGAACGCGTCGTAGAACTCGGTGGGGAATTCGTGCGCGCCGTCCTTCTCCACCCAGTACTGCTCGTCGAACTTGCCCGCGAGCTCTCGCACCGCATCTCGGATCGTCGCCTGATCCTCGGTCAGATCAAAGTCCACAGCACGTCCCGTCGTCGTTGGTTCCGTTTGGACTTATGTTACAAAAGGACAGACCAAATAGTCAACGGCTGTCAGCCGGTGGCCGGCAGCAGGGGAAGATCGCGCGCAAGGCGCTCGTTCCACACACCCGGTCCGCCGAACAGCTTCTCGTCGAGCTTGGCGCGCTTGTAGTACAGGTGCAGGTCGTGTTCCCACGTGTAGCCGATGGCACCGTGCATCACGAGAGCACTGTCGGCCGCCTGCACCGCACTGCGCGGCACCTGCGCCTTGGCGACCGCGGCATGGATCGCACGGTCGTCGAGGCCGAGATCGACCGACGCCGCGGCGTAGTAGGCGATGGAACGTCCCGCCTCGACGGAGACGAGAATGCCTGCCGCAGCATGCTTCACGGCCTGGAACGACCCAATGGGGACGCCGAACTGGTGGCGCTGCTTGCTGTAATCCACCGCGAGTCGCAGCATGCGGTCCATCGCACCGAGCGAGTCGGCGGCCACGAGCACGGCCGCCCGCAGCCCCGCATCCTCGAGCGCGGCGGACGCGTCGACGTCGAGGCGCTGACCGGCAGCGTTGTCGAACCGGACGTCCGCGGCCGCGCGGGACGGGTCGAGGAGGCGCCGCGGTTCGACGGCGACGCCAGGGTCGTCGACGCGCACGAGATACAGAGCGGCGGTGCCGTCGGGGTCCGCGGCCGGAACGACCAGCAGTTTCGCCCGTTCGGCGCCGAGCACCGTCGCGACACGACCGGTCAGTGCCCCGGCCTCGCCGACGCGTACCGAGTCGGTGAAACCGAACGGACGGGTCGCGTCGACGGCGACCGCGGCGAACCCGCCCCCGGCCAGCACGTCGGTGGCGACGTCGACGGGCAGCAAGGGTGCCGCGAGAACCGACGCGGTCCAGGCACTCGACGGCGCGGCGTACCGGCCCAGCGTCTCGGCAGTCAATGCCAGTTCGAGCAGACCACCACCCTGACCACCAATTTTCTCGTCGAGACCGGCGGAGAACCAGCCCTCCTCGACAAATTTTTGCTCGAATTCGGCAGGATCTCCCGATTCACCCCACTTGCGGACATTCGCTGGAGCGGCGAACCGTCCAAGCCAGCCGTCGAGGGCTTCGGTGAACATTTCCTGCTCTTCTGACAGTTCCCAGCGCATTCAACTGGTCCTCTCGATGAGACGAAGAATAGGCTGCATGACAAGCGCAGCGAGAACCCAATGGTATATTAGGTCTGACCGTTAGACCAGAGAGGGCGGGGAGTCATGCCACCAGCCGTGCCGAACACCACCCGGAACGGACGTTCCTCCATTCAGTTGACACCGATGGAGGTACCGAAGGCGTCGGACGTCCTTGCCAACGAACTGCGCGAGCGCATCCTCAGCGGCGACTTCGTCGAGGGCACACCGCTGCCACCGGAGCGCGAACTCGTCGTCCAGACGAAGATGAGCCGCACCACGGTGCGCGAGGCCCTGCGCATCCTCGAAGTACAGGGACTCGTCCGCATCAAGGCGGGCCGGGCCGGTGGCGCCTTCGTTCAGCGACCGGGTGAACAGTCCATGGCCGACACGGTGGCACTGCTCATCCGTGGCCGTCAGATCCGCCTCGCCGCCCTGCTCGAGACCCGCGAGGCGATCGAACCGTTCTGCGCACAACTCGCCGCCCGCCACCGCACCGACGAGGATCTCGCGCGACTGGACGCCGCCAACGACGACATCGCCGGAGCAGGCGACGAACTCGACGACTTCCTTCAGGCGAACATCGACTGGCACGTCGCCGTCGCGAGCGCCAGCCACAACGAACTGTTGTCGGGTCTCATGATCTCGCTCTCGCGGGCCATCTACGCCGCGACCGAGAACGAAGGCTTCATCGACGACAAGGTCCGAGAGATCACCGTCAAGGCGCACCGCTCGGTGACCAGGGCAATTCGCGAAAAGGACGCCGAGGCCGCAGTACGACGCATGAGCAGGCACGTCCACTCGTACGCCGAGTCGATCAAGGACTTCGAGCAGCGCACCGACATCCCCCTCGACGAATAGCTTGTCCGTTTCCTGCTTCGACGACGAAGGCCCCACACCGTGCGGTGTGGGGCCTTCGTCGTACTCACGACGCTTCGGCGCTCGCTCCGGCCACCACTGCGCGGATCTCGTCGACGGCCTCCGGGTTCTCGGCACCCGACAGGTCCCCGGGATCGATGTCGAGCGCGGCGGCCCGCACGGCTCGGCGCAGGATCTTCGCCGACCGGGTCTTGGGCAGGCGCGACACCCGGTGAACAGCGCTCGGCGCGAACGGTTTCCCGAGTTCCGCGGCAACGCTGGCGACGAGTTCGGCCGAGATGTCGGTCGCGTCGGCGTCCGCGCGGGGAACCCAGAACGCCCAGACCGCCTCGCCCTTCTTCGGGTCGGGGACACCGACCGCCGCCGCCTCCGACACCGCCGGGTGCGCGGTCAATACGGCCTCGACCTCCGCCGGCGCGAGACGCTTTCCTGCCACGTTCATGACGTCGTCCGACCGGCCACGGATGTACCACTGGCCGTCGTCGTCGACGAGGGCGTAGTCGCCGTGCCGCCACATGCCGGGGAACGTGGACCAATACGCCTCCAGGTAGCGTTCCTCGTCCTTCCACACCCCGCGCGTCATCGACGGCCACGGCTGCCTGCACACGAGTTCGCCCTGTTCCCCGCGCAGGGAGCGTCCCGCGTCGTCGACGACGTCGACGTCCATACCCAGGGACGGACCGCCCAGCGAACAGCTGCGGATCGGCTCCACCGGATACGGGGCGAGGAACGAGCCGCCGACCTCGGTGCCGCCGGAGAAGTTGATGATCGGCACCCGGCCGCCGAACACGTCCCGCGCGAGCCATTCGTACGAGTCCGGGTCCCACGGCTCGCCGGTGGACCCGATCGTGTGCACCGAGGACAGGTCGTACCGTGCCGCGACGTCCGTGTCCCGTCCGCGCAGGGTACGGATCAGCGTCGGTGAGACACCGAGCATCGTCACCCGGTGACGCTGCGCGAGCTGCCACAACCTGTCGGTGTCCGGCACGTCCGGCGAACCTTCGTACAGCACGAGGGTTCCGCCGTTGGCGTGGGTGCCGATGATCGACAGCGGGCCCATGATCCAGCCCATGTCGGTGATCCAGCAGAACACGCCGCCGGGCTTCAGGTCGAACGAGTACGCGACCTCGCTGGCCGTCTTCACGAGGAACCCGGCGTGGGTGTGGACCGCACCCTTCGGCTTGCCGGTCGTACCGGACGTGTAGGCCAGCGCGAACGGCTCGCCCGCGTCCATCGCCTCCACCGGGCCCGGGTCGCCGCCGTTGCCGAGGAGCTTGCCCCAGGAGATGTCGCGGTCGGTGGAATCCACCGGGACGCCGACGTTCTCGACCACGACGACCGACTGCACCGTCGGGCACGAGGCCAGCGCCTCGTCGAGGGCCGGTTTCATCGTGACGGACTTGCGTCGGCGAACCGTTCCGTCCGCGACGATCACCACCTTGGCGTCCGCGTCCTGGATGCGGGACGCGATCGCGCTCGGCGCGAACCCGGAGAACAGCGGAACCAGCACCGCACCGAGCCGCGCGATGGCATACACCGACACGACCGCCTCGGGGATCATCGGCAGGTAGAGGGCGACGGCGTCACCCTTGCCGACGCCGAGTTCCCGCAGTCCGGCCGCGGCCCGCTCGACGTCCGTCGCGAGTTCTCGATACGAGAGGCTGCGGACCGTTCCGTCCTCGGCCTCGTGCGCGACCGCCGTCCGGTCGGCGACCGCGGGGTCGGCGAGCCATTGCTCCAGACAAGCGTCGACGACGTTGGACGTGCCTCCGACGAACCACTCCGGGTACTCGATTCCGCGCGAGGTGTCGAGCACCTCGCGATACGGCGACCGGAACGGCAGCCCGAGGTCACGGACCACGGCATCCCAGTACCACCGCACGTCGGCGACGGAGCGGGCGCGGAGTTCACCCAGGCCGGAGAGACCGTGGGCGCGGGCGAGCCGGGTGACGTTGGCGTTCTCGACGTACTCGTCGGTGGGGCGCCAGGTGTAGTCGGACACGGTCAGCTCCTCGGCATTTCGAGCATGCGCTCGGCGACGATGTTGCGCTGGATGAAGGTGGAACCGCCGGCGATAGCGGTGCCGCGGGCCTGATATGCGAGCCGTTGCCACCGCGCCGTCTTTTGCGGCTCGTCATCCAGCGCGAATTGCCCGCCCACCGGCTCCAGGGACAGCCGGAAGTCGGCGAGTTCCTCGACGAGGGGGCAGAAGAACAGCTTGCCGATGGACGTGACCGGCCCCGGTGGACCGTCGTTGGCCGCGAGGGTGATGACACGCTGACCGATGAGGTAGTGCACGAGGGCACGGCCGTAGAGATCGGCAACCTTCTGCCGGATCACCGGGTCCTCGCCGAGCGGGCGACCCGCGTCGTCGGTCATCCCGGCGATGTCGGAGACGATGTCGTCGACGGCACGCTTGGTATTGACGCGGCCCGTCGCGATCGCCACCCGCTCGTAGGCGAGCGTGCCCATCGCGACCTTCCAGCCTCCGTCGACCTCGCCGACGACGAGGTCGTCGGGGATGAACACGTCGTCGAGGAACACCTCGTTGAACTCCGCCTCGCCGAGCATGTGCGCGAGCGGCCGGACGGTGATTCCCTCGCTGTCCATCGGGACGAGGAAGTACGTGATGCCCTTGTGCCGCGGACCGCCACCGGTGCGGGCGAGCAGAATGGCGTGGGCGGCGATGTGCGCGCGGCTGGTCCAGATCTTCTGCCCGTTGACCTTCCAGCCCCCGTCCACCTTGGTGGCCTTGGTGCGGAGGGAGGCGAGGTCGGACCCGGCATCCGGCTCCGAGAACAGCTGGCACCAGATCTCTTCGCCGGTCAGGATCGGGCGAAGGAACCGTTCCTTCTGCGCGGGTGTCCCGAAGTCGATGATGGTCGGGCCGGCGAAATCCTCACCGATGGTGTTGAGGCGCTCGGGTGCGCCCACGCGGTCCATCTCCTCGGTGAAGATGGCCTTGCGGATCGGGTCGGCGGCCTGGCCGCCGTACTCTTTCGGCCACGACATCCCGCCGTAGCCGGCGTCGAAGAGCAGCCGCTGCCATTGCTGCCAGAACGGCACCTTGTCGACCAGATCGACGGGTTCCGGCCACGGCAGCGTCGGGACCTCTTTTTCGGCCCACTCCCGGACTTCTGCACGGAATGTGGCCTCGTCTGGGGAATCAGCGAGCTCCATTGCACCCTCCTCACGAATTTAGGCTCAATGATACTATAGGTCAGTCCAAAAAGGAGGCCCGGATGTCCGACCCACTCCCCGCCGGCGTCGTCGACCGCGTCGAATACGACGTCGAACGCGGCAAGATCCGCGAATTCACGCGCGCCACGTTCACCACCGATCCCGTCCACACGGATCCGGCCGTCGCGCGCGACGCCGGGTTCGCCGACGTGCCGGCCACTCTCACGCACACGGTCGTCGCCGGACACCAGCGCGACCAGCGCGCGTTCGTCGACTCGCTGGGCCTGGCCCTCGCTCGGGTGGTGGTCGGTTCGGTCACGTGGACGTACCTGCGACCGCTCACCGCCGGCGACCACGTGGTCGGCAGCCGCCGCATCGTGGCCGACGAGCAGCGAGAAGGCAAGCGCGGCGGGACGATGCGCGTCGTGACCCTCGAGACCGAGTACGTCGACTCCGACGGCGAACCCGTGGTCCGGCTCGAGGAAGTCCTGATCGAACGAGGAGAGCAGCGATGAGAACACCGGCCAAGGTACGCGTCGGCGACACTCCGGACGTCCGGGTGGTCGGCCCGGTGACCCAGACCGACATCGTCCGGTTCGCCGGGGCAGGAGGCGATTTCAATCCCCTGCACCACGACCCCGGCTTCGTGGCCACGTCGGGCTTTCCAGGCGTCATCGCGATGGGTCAGATGCAGGCCGGGATCCTGGCCGGATGGCTGTCCGACACGTTCGGTGTCGAGCATGTGCGCTCCTTCGGAGTCCGGTTCGTCGCTCCGGTCTTCATCGGCGACACGCTGACCCTGGGCGGCACGGTGGTGTCGATCGACGAGACCGATGGTGAGTCGCTCGCAACGCTCGATCTCGTCGCCTCGGGAGACAAGGGCCCGGTGGTCACCGGATCGGCGAAGGTCGCGGTGGCCTCGACCTGATCACCCTTCTCGAACAATACGGAAGGGGCGAAGCTGAACAGCTTCGCCCCCTTACCTATTCGATCAGCTGACGGCCTGCGCCCGTTCCCGGTCCGCCTCGATCTTCGCCGCAATCTGCGCACGCAGTACGTTCTTCTGGATCTTGCCCGTCGCCGTCGTCGGCAGCGCCTCGACGATCTCCAGCCGCTCCGGAACCTTCTGGATCGCCACCCCCTGCTCGAGCAGGTAGGTCTTGATCTTCTCGAGCGTGATGTCGTCGTACCCGGGCGCGGCGACGAGGTAGAGGCACACCGCCTCCCCGAGGCGCTCGTCCGGCATCGCGACCGCCGCCACAGCGCGGACCGCGGGATGAGCGGCCAGGAGGTCTTCGACCTGACGCACACTGATGTTCATGCCGCCGCGGATCACGATGTCCTTGGTGCGGCCGGTGACCCGTACGTAGCCGTCCTCGTCCATCCGGCCGAGATCCCCGGAGAGGGAGTAGCCGTCGGGAGTGAACAGCTTGGCCGTCTCCTCGGGATTGTGGAGATACCCGAGCATGTGCATCGCGCCCTTGTAGGCGACGTCGCCCTCCTCGCCGCGCGGAACCTCGTTACCGAGTTCGTCGACGATCTTGACCGACTGCAACGGCAGCGGACGGCCGTCCGAGGTGAGCGACCGCTCGGGCTCGTCGTCGACCGTGCACATGGTGGTCGTGACGTTCTCCGAGCGGCCGTACAGGCTGAGCACCTGCAGGCCGGGGAACAGCTCGGCCGCCTTCGTGACGAAGCTGGCGGGGATCGGCGCGCCGGCCGCCACCCACAACCGCATGCTGCCGATGTCGTGCACGGCGGGGTCGTAGGCGTCCATGACCATCTGCAGGAACGTCGTGGCACTCACCGCGACCGTGCAGCCGCGTTCCTTGATCTGCTCCATGCCCCGGACCGGCTCCCACACCTCGATGAGATGCGACGCCGCCCCGTGCATGAGCGGGAGGACGATGCTGGTGACCAGGCCGGTGGTGTGGGTGATCGGCGAGGGGCCGAACTGCACGTCGTCGGGCGTGTACGCGAACCCCTTGGCCAGCAGACGGGATCCGCAGGCGAACGTGTTGAACGTATGGATGCAGCCCTTGGGGCGGGACGTGGTGCCGCTGCTGTAGACGATGACGAACGGCTCGTCCGGACCGACACCGGGCCCGAGTTCGTCGATCGCCTCGTCGGGGCCGATGTCCGCGAACAGCGACTCGAACGACACCGCACGATTCGGGAGTTCGCCGCTCCCGCGGACGACGACGACATCCTCGAGCGATTCGACGGCATCCAGGACGTCGGTGTACATGCCGGCGTAGTCGAACTTCTTGAAATTCTGCGGCGTAATCGCCAGCCGCACACCGGCATTACCGAGGATGTACTCGACGTCGTCGCGGCGGTAGATCGGCATGATCGGCACCAGGACCGCGCCCAGTCGCGACAACGCGACGGCGATGATCGCGAATTCGATCCAGTTCGGAACCTGCACCGACACGCGGTCGCCGGCAGAAATGCCGTGGCGCCGAAGGCCCACCGCAAGACTGAGCGCCTTGTCGCGCAACTGCCGGAAGGTGAGGCCCCCGCTGGTGTCGTCGGTCAGGAAGACACGGTCACCCCGCTCGGCGACCTGAGCCTCGAGCATGTCGAAGAAGGTGTCGCGGTGCCACTGCCCGGTGGCATAGAACTCTCGGATCTGTTCGTCCGAATAGCGATCGGTGACCGATGCGAACGCCATGGGAAGCCTTCCTCTGTGCGCAGATATGGAGAGGGAAATAGAAACTCCGTGTTGGCCCTCACAATATAATGGTTAGACCGAAGTTGCAACGAGTTCCCCGGGCGGAGATCACCGCATGCTCCATACGGGAGAACGCTTTTCGCGAAACGCGGTAACGCCCTCGACGATGTCCTCGGTCGTGAACGCGAGAGCGAGCTGGGACTGCAGCGCCGTGAGGGCATCCGGCAGCGACATGTCTCGGGTGTTGTTGATCGCCTCCTTGCCCAGACGCATGAGCAGCGGCGATTTGCCCGCGAGCCGCCGCGCCCACGCGCGGACCTCTGTCTCGAAGTCGTCGTCCGGGATCACGCGGTTCACCAGCCCCAGTTCGAGCGCGTCCGTGGCCGTGATGAGCTCGCCGTACATCATCAGCTCGTTGGCCTTGAGTCGCCCGACGTTCCGATAGATGAGGGCGGAGATCATGAACGGGAAGACGCCGACGTTGATCTCCGGACACCCGAACCGGACCGACTCCTTGGCGAGCACGAAATCGCACGCCAGCGCGAGACCGAACGCGCCGGCCAGCACGTCGCCGCCCGCTGCACAGATCACCGGCTTCCCGAGACCGCCGATCAGCTGATACAGCCGCGGAAAGCGATCCAGACCGGCGTATTTGACGATCGTGGGTGTCTCGCTCGCGAACGCCTTGAGGTCGCCGCCCGCCGAGAAGATCTTCTCGTGTGAGGACGCGAGCACGACAACCCGTATGTCGTCGTCCCCGCGCGCACGTTCGAGTGCGGCGAGCAGCTCGTCGAGCACGTCGTCGGACAGCGCGTTGCGGGTTTCGGGGCGATCGAGAGTGAGCACGGCGATGTGCTCGTCGACGTCGTATCGCACGGGGTGCGCCATAGGGTCGATCCTTTCAATTTTGGTCTTACCATTCGACCCTAGTAGACGACGGGATCCGGGACAAGATCTTCCGCGGAACACGTGACGTATTTGGACTGACCATATACATTGGGGTGAGGTCGTGGACGGCACGGAAACGTCCCAGGTGACACCTCCTATACTGTGCGTTAGGTCACAGGAATGGGCGACGGTGTCGTCGTCATCCGTGCGGCGGCCGCGGCGCGAGGAGTGGTGAGTGGTCATTTCGACGAGTTCGTTCGAGCTTGCCGAGCAGGCGGTCGCAGAGTTGCGGGAGCTCCTCGGGAGCGAGCCGAACCTGGTCCGGCTGGCGGACGGCGAGCCCGACCTCACGGTGATCCGTGCGTTCGCGGCCCGGAAGCTACGTGAAGGCGTCGCCTCCCCCGAGCACACCCTGCGCCTCGCGGAACTCGTGACGCGACTCGACGCCGCGAGCCGCGACGACATCGCCCGCCGACTGCGCGTCCACACCGCCCAGTTCGAGGCATTGCAGCGGGTCGTGCGTGCGCTCGACACCGGCTCGGACCGCATCGCCGAAGTCGTGACGCAGGAATTGTGCACGAGCCTGGGATACGGCAAGGCCATGTTCTCCGTCGTCCGCGGTTCCACCTGGTCGCCCGTCGCGCTGGCCGTCAACCCCGCACTGACAGAGGACTTCCACGAACTCGCCACGGCAATCGACGGACGCGAGATCTCGCTGCGCGACGCCCCCCGCGAGGCCGAACTGGTCCGGCGCCGTCGGCCTTACGCCGTGGACGGTGTCGACACCTACCGGCATACATACCGCCCACTCATCGATCTGTCGCGGCCCGCGGGATACATCGCGGTTCCCATCGTCGTCGACGCCCGCGCGGTGGCGATGATCCACGTCGACCGCCAGAGCGACAGCCTGTCCGACACCGACGTCCACATCGTCGGAGTACTGGCGGGCGCCTGCGCCTCGTCGAAGGAACGCGCCGACCTGCGTCGGCAGATCCATACCCGCAACGAGCACGTCGACGCCGAGATCCAGCGGCTCACGCAGGCACTGCGGCACCTCGAGCAGCCCCTGACGATGCCGGAACTCGCCACGTGCGACCTCCCCCGCTCCGGCGCGCAGAGCGGGGAGGACACGTCGCAGGCGCCGGCCATTCCTCGCGCGCACACCTTGACCGCTCGCGAGCGCGAGGTGCTCACACTGATGGCGACGGGAGCGACCAACGCGGCCATCTCCCGTCGCCTGTGCATTTCCGACGGCACCGTCAAATCCCACGTCCAGCGGATCTTCAAGAAACTCGGCGTCTCGACGCGAGCCGAGGTGGCGGCGCTGTGCGCCAACGCCAAGACGGTGTCCGGTGGCTGACGCGCCCCACCCCGACGAGAACACCACGGACACCGAACTCGATCGCGCCATCGCGGAAGTCCTGACCGAGATGCGGGTGGCCGACCCGGCACAGTCGACCGAACTCGGGAGACGCCTCGTCGACCTCCTCGACCGCAGAAACGCCGCCGACGCGAACCGGACCGTCGAGATCGGCACGATCGCGGCCGCCATCGATCGCGCCGTCCAAGCACTGGACGACGCCGCCTCGAGTACGGAACTGATGCACCGCGCGTGCGAACGCGTCGCGGAATTGTGCTCTGCGAAAAGGGTTGTGCTGTCCCGCCTCGACGGGGACCGGATCATTCCCGTGGCCTGGTTCAGCGCCGACCCCGGCACCATGCCGTCAGCACCGGCCGAATTCGACATCGTGGACGGTTCGCCGGAAGAACAAGCGCTCGCGACGAACACGGTCAGCGTCGACACCGACGTCCCCGCCGCATTGCAAGAACTGCTGGGCACCAACGGTTTCACCACCGCTCCGGTCGTGGTCGGCGCCTCCGCCGCCGCGCTCGTGCACGTCGACACACCCCTGGACGACACTCGCCGCCGCGCACTGGGGGTGTTCGCCGAAGTGCTCGGCGGGTGCTTCGAACGAGTCGGCCTGGAATCGCGCCGTGAGCGCCAGAACGCGCTCCTGCACGACAGCGCCCGGCGATGGGCCGGCGACACCGACGTCGACACGGCGCCCCCCGGCGACGCGTCCGAACTCGCCCCGGCGCAGGCCGACCGCGACGCCGCCGAGCCGCGCCTGCTCGACCCTCTGACCGACCGCGAATCCGACGTCGTCCGATTGATTCTCACCGGGGCGTCGAACTCGACGATCGCCGAGGAACTGGTCATCACCGTCGACACGGTCAAGTCCCATGTGAAACGCATCCTCCGGAAACTCGGCGCCACCAACCGTGCCGAACTGATCGCGAAGTATCAGCCCGGCACCCGGTGACAGAGCCGGTGGATGCCCCTCAGGCGTCCATGGACGGCACTGTCACGGTGACGGTGTCGACGTCCGGCGTGAGCACGAGCTGGCAGGCGAGACGCGAGCACGGCTGTACACCGTCGAGGAATTCGAGGAGGTCCTGCTCCTCCAGCGTCGGTTCGCCGAACGCCGCGCTGGAATCGTCGTCCAGGTACACGTGGCAAGTGGCGCAGGAGCAGCTACCGCCACATTCGGCGACGATGCCGGGGAGGTTGTTGCGGACCGACCCGTCCATCACGCTCTGGCCGGCGGGAACGTCGACGGACGACGTCGAGCCGTCCGGAAGCTGGTACACGACGGTGGGCATGGTGATCTCCTTCAGGTTGACCGGTGAACATCTGCGCGGCCGTCGCGCCGAAGCGGGAAGGTCCGGCCGCGTTCTCGGTACGAAAATTGTGTCGCCGGTCACTGGCCGGGCACATCACCACTTCGGGTGATTACCCCCCTCCCGTGGGGTGAATCTTGCCTCGCCGACCGCGAGGTGCCCGGCACACATCCCCCGTTAGGTGGACAACTTTCGATCAATGGTGTGATGCCCCTCACTCCTGTGGCTGACAGGCTGGAGTCACTCCAGTCGGCGAGGGCGCCGCGACGTTCGGCGCCGCACCACACTGCACCACGAAGGGGAATCGATGAGCACTACAGAGCAGGTCACGGAACTTATTCCGGACGCTGTCGCCCGTCAGATCGTTCTGCCCGAAGGACACCGGGACAACGACGCGTTGTTCGAGGCCTACCGCTGGCTGCGGGAGAACAACCCGCTCGGGCGCGCCGAGGTGGAGGGGTACGACCCAATCTGGCTGGTGAGCAAGCACGCCGACATCATGGAGATCGAGCGTCAGCCCGACATCTTCACCAATGCAGGCGGGGAGGACAAGGGTTCCGTCAACCCGATCCTGGCGAACCAGGCCGGCGACGCGTTCACCAAGAGCATCAACAACGGCAGCCTCCGCGTCCTCGAGACTCTCACCTACCTCGACCCGCCGGAGCACACCGCGATCAAGGACATCGCGCTGGACTGGTTCCGGCCCACCAACCTCGCCCAGTGGGAAGCCACCATCCGCGACCTCGCGAAGGCTGCCGTCGCCCGGCTTCTGAAGACGGACGGCCGGATCGACTTCGTCAAGGACTTCGCCCTGCACTACCCCCTGCACGTCATCATGAGCCTGTTCGGGGTGCCGGAATCGGACGAGCCCCGCATGATGGCCCTCACGCAGGAGTTCTTCGGGACGGCCGATCCCGATGCCGCGCGGGAGGACGTCGAACCGCTCACCCCGGACGCCGCCGCGAAACAGTGGGTGGCCACGATTCAGGATTTCTACGCCTACTTCGAAAGGCTCCTGCAGGACCGGCGGGCCAACCCCCGCGAAGATCTCGCGACGATCATCTCGGTGGCACGCAACGAGAGTGGCGAGTACTACCCGAACGAGGTGGCCTACGGCTACTTCATCGCCATCGCTACCGCTGGTCACGACACCACCTCGAGTACCCTCGCCGGCGGCATGCTCGAACTCGGCCGGAACCCGGAACTGCTCGCGAAGGCGAAGGCCGATCCGGCGCTCGCGCCGCACATCGTCAACGAATCTCTGCGCTGGGCGTCGCCGGTGAAGCACTTCATGCGTCAGGCGACGCAGGACTACACGCTGCGCGGCCGGAACATCAAGAAGGGCGACCGCTTCATGCTGCTGTACCAGTCGGGCAACCGGGACGCGGACGTCATTCCCAACCCGGACACGTTCGACATCACTCGCCGACCCAACAAGCACATCGCCTTCGGTTACGGGCCTCACATGTGCATCGGGCAGCACTTGGCCAAGATCGAACTGCGCATCATGCTCGAGGAACTGCTCCCCCACATCGAGTCGCTCGAACTTGTGGACGACACGAAGATGATCCAGACCAATTTCGTCGGCGGGCTCAAGAACATGCCCGTCCAGATCGAGTTCACCCGATAGCACCATGGTCACACCACATGCGTCACCCACCGTGGTGATCGTCGGGGCCGGGCATGCCGGCGGCACTCTCGCCGGCATGCTGCGGCAGCAGAAGTTCGACGGTCGCATCGTCCTGTGCGGGGACGAAACCCATCCGCCCTATCACCGCCCGCCGCTGTCGAAGAAGTACGCCGACGACGAGTTCGTGCAGTGGCTCAAACCAGAATCGTTCTACGCCGACAACGAGATCGACACGCTGCTCGGTGATCCGGTCAGCCGCATCGACCGGGACGCGCGAACCGCGACGACCGTGTCCGGAACGGTGCTGGAGTACACGACACTCGTGCTCGCGACAGGCGCCGCGCCGCGGACGCTGTCGCTCCCGGGAAGCGATCTCGAGGGTGTGCTCAGCCTGCGCACCCTCGCCGACGCCACAATGCTCCGCGAGGCAGTGCACACCGGATCGGCGCTTGCGATCATCGGCGGTGGCTACGTGGGACTCGAGGTCGCGGCGTCGGCCCGCGCCCGCGGATGCGACGTCACGGTGATCGAACGGGAGGACCGGGTGCTGGCCCGAGTGGCGAGCCGGGAACTGTCGACGGCGCTCACCGACTTCCATCGGAAGCGGGGAACCCGCATTCTCACCGGGGCCGAGGTCCGGGGAATCAGCGGCTCCGACGGCCGCGTGGCCGGGGTCGAACTCGGTGACGGAACCGAGATCGCCTGCGACCTCGTCCTGGTCGGGGTCGGCGCCATCCCGAATGACGCGCTGGCACGCGAGTCCGGCCTCGAGTGCCTCGCCGGAATCGTCGTCGACGGCTCTGCCCACACGAGCGATCCGCATGTTCTCGCGATCGGGGACGTGACCTATCGACTGCACGACACGCTCGGGAAGATGGTACGGCTGGAGAGCATTCCGAGTGCGGTCGAGCAGGCGAAGCAGGCGGCGGCAGTCATCATGGGCGCCCCGCTCCCACCGCACGAGGTGCCGTGGTTCTGGTCGGATCAGTTCGACCTGAAGATGAAGATGGCGGGCATGATCGGACCGGACACGCAGGCGATCCTGCGCGGCGACGCCTCCGACACTTCGTTCGCACTGTTCCACCTCGACAGTGACGGGATACCGGTGGCCGTCGAGACCGTGAATGCCGCAGGCGAATTCATGGCCGGCAAGAAGTTCATCGGGAATCGCACCAAAGTCGACCGCACTGCCCTCGCCGATCCCGCGACACCGTTGCGGGAAGCCGCTCTCTGAGCATTCGATCCACGCCGGTCTTCCGGGGCCGGCCCCCACAGACACGGAGTCATTGACGATGGAAGCACTCGCAGCAGTCGCGAGAGAACCCCACACGGAGTTCTCGCTCGAAACGATCACCATCGACGGACCGAAGACCGACGAGGTCCTCGTCGAAATCGAGGCGGTCGGCATCTGCCACACCGACCTCGCTGCCCGCGACGGCGCCCTCCCCACCGCGCTGCCCGCGGTCCTCGGCCACGAAGGCTGCGGCTTCGTCCGCGCAGTCGGCGACGGCGTCACGAAGGTCGCCGCCGGCGACCGCGTCGCCATCACCTTCAACAGTTGCGGAACCTGCCCCTCGTGCACCACCGGGGCACCCTCCTACTGCCACCAGTTCATGCACCTCGCCTACGACGGAGTCCGCGAGGACGGCACCGGCCCGCTGTCGACCACCGACGGCGAATCCCTGACCGGCCTGTTCTTCGGGCAGTCCTCGTTCGCTACCTACAGCCTCGCGTTCGAACGGAACGTCGTGAAGGTTCCCGCCGACGTTCCCGCCGAACTCCTGGCTCCGCTCGGCTGCGGAATCCAGACCGGCGCCGGCGCCGTCATGCGCTCCCTCGACTGCAAGCCCGGATCCGCGATCCTCGTCGCCGGCGCCGGATCCGTCGGACTGGCCGCCGTCATGGGCGCCGTCGTCCAGGGCGCCACCACGATCATCGCCGCCGAACCGCACCAGTCGCGGCGCGACCTCGCCCTCGAACTCGGCGCCACCCATGTCATCGACCCCGGTGCCGGTCCGCTGGCCGAGCAGGTCCGCGCGATCATCCCCGCCGGAGTCGACTACGCGATCGACACCTCCGGCATCCCGGCCGTCATCGAATCACTCGTCGGCGCCATGACCTTCCACGGCAAGATCGGCCTCATCGGCGTGCCCGCCGACCCCGCAGCCTCGGTGCCGCTGAACATCATCAACTCCCTCGCCATGGGCCTGACGATCACCGGAATCATCGAGGGCGACAGCGTCCCCGACGAGTTCATTCCCGAACTGGTCGAGCTGTACAAGGCCGGGAAGTTCCCGCTCGACAAACTCGTCACCACCTTCCCCTTCGCGAAGATCAACGACGCGATCGACGCCCAGCACCGCGGCGAAGTCCTCAAACCCGTACTCCTGCACGACTGACGACCCCACCACCGAACCTTTCCGATAAGGACACCCCGATGACGATCGACTACCCCGATCTCTACATCCGCGGCGGATGGGCCCGGCCCGCCGGCGACTCGACGATCCCGGTCATCTCCCCCACCACCGAGCAGCGAATCGGATCGGTTCCCGAGGGCACCGAGATCGACGTCGACGACGCGGTCGACGCTGCCCGCGCCGCGCTTACCGACTGGGCGTCGTGGACCGCGGCTCAGCGCGCTGAAGTGCTGGGCCGCTTCGCCGACGAACTCGAATCCCGCGCCGAAGACACTGCCACCCGGGTGAGCAGCCAGAACGGCATGCCCATCACCCTCGCCCGGCAGTTCGAGGGCGGCTTCCCACCAATCCTGCTGCGCTACTACGCCGACATGGCTTCGAAGCAGGAAGACGAGATCCGGCCCGGCATGCTCGGCGGCTCCACCCTCGTCACCCGCTCCCCGATCGGTGTGGTCGGCGCCATCGTCCCCTGGAACGTGCCGCAGGCCATTACGTTCCTCAAAGTTGCCCCCGCACTCGCCGCCGGATGCACCGTCGTCCTCAAACCCTCCCCCGAGACCGTCCTCGACGCATTTCTGATGGCCGAGGCCGCCATCGCGGCCAGACTGCCCTCAGGCGTGCTGAACATCGTCCCCGGCGGACGCGAACTCGGCGCCTATCTCGTTGCCCACCGGGGCATCGACAAAGTCTCTTTCACCGGCTCCACCGGTGCCGGACGCGCCATCGGCCGCACCTGCGGCGAACTGCTCCGCCCCGTCACCCTCGAGCTCGGCGGAAAGTCCGCCGCCGTCGTCCTCGACGACGCCGACCTGACCGCGAACCTCGACTCCTTCTACGCAGCAACACTTCTCAACAACGGGCAGATCTGCTGGCTCGGCACCCGCGTCCTCGCACCCCGATCCCGTTACACCGAGATCGTCGACACCATCACCGACCTCGCCAGGGGTTTGTCCGTCGGCGACCCGCTGTCCGACACCACCCAGATGGGACCGCTGGTGTCCGCCCGGCAACGGCACCGCGTCGAAAGCTACATCGACAAGGGCCGCTCCGACGGCGGCCGCGTCACCACCGGTGGACGCAGGCCCGACAAACTCGACCACGGCTGGTTCGTCGAACCCACCGTCTTCGCCGACGTCGAAACCGGCCACACCATCGCCCAAGAAGAAATCTTCGGACCCGTTCTGTCGGTCATCCCCTACACCGACGAAGCCGAAGCCCTCACGATCGCCAACCACTCCGACTACGGACTCGGCGGCTCCATCTGGACCGCCGACCCCGAACGCGGCGCCCAGTTCGCCCGCAATATCGCCAGCGGGACCATCGGCATCAACGGCTACGCCAACGACCCCACCGCCCCCTTCGGTGGCATCAAGAACAGCGGCCTCGGCCGCGAACTCGGACCCGAGGGCCTCGCGAGCTATCAGCAGCTCAAGAGCATCTACCTCGACGTGCGATGACCCAGTGGATGCGGTCGTGCCATGCGTCGCACGACCGCATCCAGGCACACGGACAGAAAGAACGGTGACGTCGTGACGAAGGACGAACTCGCCATGCTCGACTTCGCGGTCAAGTGGGCGCCCTTCGGAGGCGGAGACGAACTCATCCTCCCCGAGTTCGGGATCTTCCCCACCATTTTCTACCGCCGGTTGCGGCGTCTCCTCACCCGCCAGACCGACATCAACGACAGCGTCCGGCGTCGATTGGACGATCTGTGCATGACGAAATTGGAAACTACTGCGCGGCCGCGCAAGACGTACTCGCGAGTTCGCAGCAGCACGCTTTGACGCCCTCGCGCCGTGGAGTCGCCCTACGACTTCTCGGCCCGCCACGGGTACATGTTCCACTCGACGTTCGCCACCGAGGATGGGTAGAAAGGAATGACAGCGCTCGTCAAGAAGCGCTCGCCCGACCTCGAGCACCGCTGGAAATTCATAATCGACTGTCGAATTCAGTACCGCAAGCATGCGATCTGAGGAGAGAGCTGACCGTGGGCTCAACGGTCTCCCCGCGCTGCAGCACACTGCCCGATACTGGTTGCCGCCTCCAGCGTGGCTGCCGCGATTTCAGAGGATCGGCCTTCGATTCGCCGACTTGGTCCTCCTACGGCCAAGCATGCGATGACGTCGTGGCCGACAACGATTCGTGCAGCGACGGCGCTGAGATCCGGAAAGGTATCGCCGTGATTGAAGGCGAGGCCGGTCCTTCGTGCCTCCACGATTTCAGCGCGCAACTTCTCGCGCTTGTCGGGCTTTATATGCTCCGCAATGTACTGGTCGAGCTGCTCCCGATCGAGTTGGGTGAGGTAGAGCTTCTCGATCGACGACGGGTGATCACTCGGGGGGCGGAACCGTGGCGGCGAGTATCGAACAGGTTGATGCGACTCCAGGCTGTGCAAGTATATGAGTGTCTCGCCAACCACACGGCCCAGCATCACGGTTTCGTCGAACTGCAGCAGGAGATTGTCCATGAAGGGCTGTGCGATCGGCACAACAGAGGGGTAGTCGACGCCCGCTAACGCGCCGACGGACGGGCCGGCTCGGTAGCGCATTCCTTCGTAAGTGAGGTAGCCGCGCGAGACCAGGGCCTTCAGCAGTGGGTGCACGGATGACTTGGCAGCCTCGAGCTGGTCGGCGATCTCTCCCAATGCCACGCCTTCCTCGGATGCTACTGCGATCTCCAACGCGTGCAGCGCACGTAAGACTGCGCGGTGCCCCTCACTCCCGGCCATACCAAAACTTTCTCGAGCTGTGTTTGCTGGTGGAGGAAAGTCTATCGTTCCTCACACGGAGCGTCCGGTTCCTGCGAGAGCTGTAGCGCCGGAGGTTTCCGCGACGATTCTCCGCTCGAGAAGATCCTCGATCATCGCCGCAGAGCGGCCGAGCTCGCCGAGTAGTTGCCGGGAGTGCTCACCTAGTGCGGGCACCGGGCGTACTGGGTAGTCCTTTCCGCGTTCGTTTATTACTTGGCGCAGTGTGCGCACCGGTCCTACGGGGGTGGGGGTCTCGACCCATCGGTCACGTTGGACGAGTTGCGGGTGTTCGGCGACGACTGGGAGAGTGTTGATACGGGCGCACGCGATCCCGATGTCGTCGAGCAACGTGGTGAGCTCGGCGGCGGTGAACTCCCGGCAGGCCGTCGCGACCAGAGTGTCGACTTCGTCGCGGCGCCGCGCGCGGGCCACATTGGTGGCGTACCTCGGGTCGGTAACCAGCTCTGGCCGGGCTATTACCTTCTCGGCGAGGCGTGCCCATTCGCGGTCGTTCTGGATGCCGATGACAACGGGTGTGTCTCGGGTGGCGTACTCACCGTAAGGCACGAGGGACGGGTGGCCGAGGCCGATCCGTTCAGCTGGGCTGCCGTGGTGCTGAGCGTAGTAGATGTGGTTAGCGATGAAGTCGGTCATTGCGTCGATCATCGCAACATCGATCACGGTTCCCCGTCCGGTGCGCTCGCGTTGGAACAGCGCCATCATCGCTGCCGAGGTCATGTACATCCCGCTGGCGACATCTGCGGCCGAGAAGCCCGGTTTGACCATCACCTCCTTGTTGCCGGTGACGGCCACTGCACCGGATTCTGCCTGCACCAGTGCGTCGTAGGCGCGTTTGCCGGCGTAGGGTCCTGGTGTTCCGTATCCGGAGTTGGAGATGACGATCAGGCGCGGGTTGCGCCGGGTCAGATGGTCGGCGCCCAGCCCGATTCGATCGACTGCCCCAGGACTCAGGTTCTGCATGAACACGTCGGCGGAATCAAGTAAATCGAGGACTATCTGCTGGCCCTCAGGAGTTTTGAGGTCGACGGCAAGTGATTCCTTACCGCGGCCGGTCCAGAGGAAGACGCTCGATAGCTCGCCCTCCACCGCGACGTCGTATCCTCGCGCGAAGTCGCCGCCGTCGATTCGCTCGATTTTGACCACTCGCGCTCCGAGGTCGGCGAGCTGCCGAGTAGCGATGGGGACGGCGACCGCGTGTTCGAGTGCGACGACAGTGATACCGGACAGGGGCAGGTCCTCATTCTGCGATTGGACGGCGGAAGTCGTTGTGGTGTGGTTGTTATCAATCATTGATGGGACTCCTCGCGCAGTCGTTCGGTGATCGGTCGGTGGCGGCGACTACGCACGGAGCGCAGGGCCATGATGGTCATGAACGCGGCGGCGAGGGTGAGAATGGTCCCGGAGATGGGACGGGTAACGAACACTGCGACGTTGCCACCGCTGATCAGCAGCGATTGTCGAAGGGCCGGTTCGAGCATCGATCCAAGCACGAATGCGAGGACGAGCGGCCCGGGCTCGAAACCGAATTTGCGCATCCCGTAGCCGATGACGCCGAAGGCAAGCACTACCCACAAATCGAAGATGCTGTTATTGATACTGAAGACACCGAGCATGGTGACCACGACAGCGAGGGCGGCGAGGATCGCGACCCGCACATCCAGGATCCGGATGAACACCCGGACCAACGGCAAGTTCAGGATCAGCAGAATGACGTTGCCGAGAAGCATCGAGGCAATCACGCCCCAGAAGATCTCGGGGTTCTCGTGCATCAGTTGGGGGCCGGGGGTAATGCCCTGAATAAGCAGTGCACCGAGGATGAGGGCAAGGACGGGATTGGGGGGCAAGCCGAGAGTGAGCAAGGGCAGGAACGACGACTGGGAGCCGGCGTTGTTCGCGGTTTCCGGGCCGGCGACGCCCTCGATGGCGCCGTAACCGAAGCGCTCCGGGTTCTTCGATCGCCGCTTCTCGGTCGCGTACGACGCGAGTGAGGCGACCATACCGCCGCCGCCCGGCAAGAGCCCGAGGAAGAACCCGATCATGCTGCCGCGCGCGATAGCTCCGCGGGACTGACGCAGTTCGGTCCGGGACGGGAGCACATGACCGACGCGCGCGACGTTGCCGTTGGATTGGCGAGATTGCTCGAGGGTGTGGAACAACTCTCCGAGGCCGAATAGTCCCATAGCGACAGCGACGAAATCGAAACCGTTGAGTAACTCGATGCTGCCGAACGTGAATCGGGCGCTACCCTCGATCGAGTCCTGCCCCACCGTAGCCAACAGGAGCCCGCAGGCAGCCATCAGTAGGGCCGCGGCGAATCGTCGCGATGCCAGATACGCCGCTAACACGATCCCCAGCAGGGCGACGACGGCGAATTCCGGCGGCCCGAACTTCAATGCGACCGAAGCCAGGACGGGTGCGAGCAGAACTAGACCGACAACGGCGACAAGACCGCCGACGAAGGACCCGATCGCCGCGATGCCGAGGGCAGGGCCAGCCCTGCCCTGGCGGGCCATCTGGTAGCCGTCGAAGGTTGTCACCACGGACGCCGCTTCACCGGGGAGGTGGAGCAGCACGGAGGTGATGGTGCCGCCGTACATGGATCCGTAATAGATTCCTGCCAAGAGGATGACAGCTGTTGCAGGTTCGAGGCCGTAGGTCAGGGGCAGCAGGAGTGCGATGGTTGCGGTGGGGCCCAAACCAGGGATCACACCGATGACCATTCCGACCAGTACACCGAGCAATACGAACAACAGATTTGTTGGGGTCAGCGTGGTCTCGACGCCGGTGAGAATACCGGAGAAATCCATGAGACTTCACCTTCCGGGGGCCAGCGGCCCGATCGGGAACGGTACGCCGAGAAATTCGACGAAGACAATTTGCAGCCCTACGACGCCGAGTGCCGCGGTGATCATGGCGAGTCGCCAGGACTCCCCGAAGAGACGGAGCCATACGACCAATAGAACGAAGGCAGGTACGGGCATACCCGCGAGAGGAAACATCGCTACGAAGAACGCGACTGCGGTGATAGCGACAGCCACCCGCGCAACGTCGCTGACCGCGGCGGGTTCACTGCGGTCAACCCCCGTGGCGAACAGCCAAACGCTCATGATCGTCACTGCGACGGAGGTAATGAGCGGCCAAGCTCCGGGCCCCGGCTCGGTGAGCTCGCCTAGCCCGAGACGCACCGACTCAGCTGCGGCCAGCACGCTGAGAATGATCAGTATTGCGGGAGCAATTCGATGGTTTTCGACGACAGTTGCGGTCGCCGCTCCTTCCTCGATTTCCAACTTATCGCTCATTTCTCGACCGCCTCGCGCCACTGGACTGCGGAAGAGCTGATCTCGGCGCGGACGGCTTCGGGACCAGCGTCGTCGTCACGCACGAACTCTGCTCCCAGCACTTCGGCAGTCTTCGGGTCCTTCAGGCACGAGTCCATGGCCTTCGCGAGGGTGTCCCGTACACCGCTATCGAGGCCGGCGGGAGCAAGCAGCGCGACGTTCACCGTGGAATCAGGCAAGTCGGGGTATCCCAGTTCCGTGAATGTCGGTATCTCGGGCAGAAAGTCGAGTCGTGCGTCTGCGCCGGTCGCCAGAGCTCGTAAAGCTCCCGACGTGATCTGCGCGAGCAGTGCCGGCGAGGTACTCAGGTAAGCGCTGTCAACGTTGCCCCCGAGCACCGCGGCCGCCGACTGGTCGTTACTGACAAACGGAACATTGGTGAAACCGGGCCCGCCCGCGTCGGTGATTCCGTTCATGGCGAGCGCAAAGACACCCTTCGACCCTGGCATTGCGACCGAGAATGAACCACCCTTCTGCCCGGCAGCATCCAACGCTTCCTGCCCGCTGCGATACGGGCTGTCACCCTTCACCACAAGAACAGACGGGGCGAGGGTGATCCCGGAGATCGGGTCGAAGCTGGATCCGTCGTACCGCGCGCCATCAGTAACCAGAGGGACGAGCGCCGCCGTCGAAAGGGAAACCACCGAGAGGGTGTAGCCGTCCGGCTCCGCGCTGGCGACTCTGGTCATACCAATCGCCCCGCCGCCACCGTCCTGGTTCTCGACGATGAACGTTCCACCAAGCTCATTTTCAATGCACTTCGCCGCTACCCGCGCGGTGGTGTCCGAAATACCGCCGGCAGCGAACGGCGTGATGATCCGCACGATCCCGGATGGGTAGTACTCAGTGCTTGACTTCGGCATCTCTGCACATCCGGCTGCCACAATTCCGGCGACGGCAAGCAGCACGGCAATTCGGGGAGTCCCGACCATCGACATCACATTCCTATATACGAATGATTCATCCTTATACCGGAATGAACGGTAGGACAGCCGGACGCGTGATGTCAATCACACCGCAGCACTGTTCGTTCAGGCGTACGACGGGTCGATAGCCGGGATCGGGGCCGTCAACCGCTGCCGTCGACCGCCGCTCCAAGCCCACAACCAGCACGTATGCGGTCAAGTCACCGCGGCACCACACCGCCGCAATTGCGGTGGACGTCGCGAGTTCTAGGCGGAAAAACAATGTCCCGCACGGGGAGGAGATCACCTAGCCCGGAGATACTCGCGAATGCAAGTGCTCTCAACGAGCCGGCGGTTTGCGGTGCGGGCGCCAGAGCGACCAGACGACGGATGCGCCACCTGTGTTCGACTTCCGGGAGTGTCCATTCCGTGGTGATCAGCACACTCCGGTCGTATTCTTCCGGTAGTGGTTCCCAATGAGTAGCGGCGCGTCAGTGGAGTCAGGCTTCGGAGATGGCGAATGTAGACCCGGCGGGACCTGAACGCAACGTCGTCTCCCCTGTCGCCTCCGAACTCGAGAACAGAACGATGGGTTTCATGACGCCCACGAGGTGGGACGCGGCGGCTTCGGCTCGGTGTACCGGTGCGTACAGACTGCGTTGGATCGCGTGGTCGCCATCAAGGTTCTCGACGGCCTCGACCGTGATGACCGCGAACGCTTCGTCCGAGGACAACGAGCGATGGGACGCCTGTCCGGGCATCCGAATATCGTCCAGATCTTGCAGGTGGGCGTGCTAGCCGGGGGGCATCCGTACATCGTGATGCCATATCACGGTCGGGACTCTCTCGAAATGGGGTTCGGCACCACGGGCCCTTGCCGTGGCCCGACGCCTTCCTGTTCGGAGTCAAGGGTGGAGGTTCCCCCTCGAGTGTGGACATCGTGGACACTGGGTCGTGAAGGTCCCAGAGGAAGAGATGTCACTGATGGCGATGAAGGCGTACTCGGCGGAGTTCAAGGCCGATGCCGTCGCGCTGTACCTGTCCGATCCGAACAACACGCTCGAGGGCATAGGCCGGGATCTGGGAGTCAGCCGCGAGACCCTGCGCAACTGGGTACGGGCCGAACTCAAACGCACCGGTACCTCCACGGCCGAACTCCGGGCTGGGTCGGCGCGGCCGGCATCGCCGGGCGCGGTATCGTCCGAGTCCGTGTTGGAGGAAGAGAACAGGCAGCTCAAGGCCCAGATCCGGAAGCTCGAGACCGAGCGGGAGATCCTGCGCAGGGCAGCAAAATATTTCGCGGGCGAGACGTGCGCCACGAGGCGCTGGGTTGGTCGAGAGGTGGTGAGAGACCGCCTCCCTCGGGTCGTCGCAGCGGCCTGAGTGAAGCTGGGGGCAGCCCTTGCCGGGGAACGACGGTCAAGGGTGGCAAGCGGCCCCGACGAAGGTGAGTCGTACTGGAACTACCAGACGGTGCGGGCTCGCTGAGCAAGGTCAGAAGGTACAGCGTGAGCGAACCAGTGGTGGACGCTCCGTAAACGCGAAGCCGGCTCAAACCTGGTGGATATCGGGCCGGTATGCAGCGCACGGAACCTGGGGGCTGTTCGGCCCGGGTTTCGACTCCGAATCTGTGTGTCTCGAGCGGTGAGGAGGCCGCGCCGAATGTCTGCGGCGTAGGCGCGGCGATGCTGCCGGAGTACAGCTGGGTGCCTCCCTGACCGATCGATCACCTGGTGAACGTGGGAACCGCCTTGTGTGTGCGGCCATCTCACCCGGCAGCCAGCCGGGCGTGGGTGGAAGGTTCGTGTCCGGCCGAGCACTGCGAGGTGGGGCGGAGGCCCCGTAGTAGTCGCGGGAGTGACGACCCGTCTGTGGAGGTCGCGAGAGGCGATCGCAGGGCGAAGGGGGCCAGCAAGACATGCAGTGGAAGGACTGGAAGGTCAGGAGGGAAGGTCGCCGGTGAACACCGACGAACTCGAGCACGCCCTGTATCAGGCGGAGCGACGGGTACTGAAGATCCAGACGAAGCTGCACCGTTGGGCTCGCGATGATCCTCATCGCAGGTTCGACGATCTGTTCAACCTCGTGTCCGATCCCGCGTTCTTGTTGGTGGCGTGGGATCGGGTGAGCGGGAACAAGGGTGCCGGAACCGCCGGGGTGGACGGGCGTACCGCCCGATCCATCGAGGCGGTCGACGGGGTCGAGGATTTCCTTGACGAGTTGCGGTGCAGCATCAAGGACCGCAGCTTCCGCCCGCTGCCGGTCCGCGAGCGGATGATTCCGAAGCCGGGGACGCATAAGCGTCGCCGACTGGGTATTCCGAGCGTGGCGGACAGGGTGGTCCAGGCATCGTTGAAGCTGGTGTTGGAGCCGATCTTCGAGGCGGATTTCCTGCCGTGTTCCTACGGTTTCCGCCCGAAGCGCCGGGCACACGATGCGGTGGCTGAGGTGCGCCATTTTACGACGAGACCACGATGCTATGACTGGATCGTCGAGGGTGACATCAAGGCCTGTTTCGATGAGATCGACCACACGGCCCTGCTGGGGCGGGTGCGTCGTCGAATCGGGGACAACCGTGTCCTGGCCCTGGTGAAGGCATTCCTCAAGGCGGGCATCCTCACCGAGGATCGCCGGTTGGAGGACACCGCCGCCGGAACCCCGCAGGGTGGATTATGCGCAGCTGAACATAATCCACCCTATGAGCAGTGCTGGGTTATGCGTAGCGCCCGGCGGTCGGCGCTGGCGGGGACGGTGTCGACGGTCGAACGCTGCGCATAATCCCGGGGATTCTGGTCACACGGCTCGGCACGGTGCCGGGCCTTCGTGATTGGAGGTCGCTGTCATGGTGACTGTGTCCGAACTGGTGTCCGCGTTGGATGCCGAGTTGGTGCGTCTGGGCGATAAGCCCTCGACGATGGTGTGGTACCGGGGCTGCTGGCGTCGCCTGGAGAGGTTCTTCGCATCCCGTGGGGTCCAGGAGTTCTCGGTGAATCTGGCGATGGAATGGGTCGACCAGGCCTGCGGCGGTTTCTTCGCCAAGGAGCAGGCCGGCACGCTCAAACCGACCGATGTGTATCTGTTCCGCGTCGCGCAGATGCTCGACGACTTCGCGGTTCATGGGGCGGTGCTGCGCCGCTACTCCCGCACCGTGGACAGGCTGACGACCGATCAGGCCGGCATCGTGGCCAGGTTCCGGGCGTGGCTGCGGGCCGCCGGCTGCGCCGCATCGACGGTGCGGACCTATGACACGGTGTCAGGTGCTCCGCCCCGGGTTTGATGGAGACATCCAAGACCCGGGAGGATGATCCACATGGTCGCACCACGGAAGTACCCCGACGAGCTGCGCGAACGCGCCACCCGGATGGCCATCGACGCCCGCAAAGACCCCGAGACCAGGGCCGGCGCCTACAAGCGCGTCGCTGACCAACTCGGCGTTCATCCCGAGGCGCTGCGGACGTGGGTCAAACGCGCCGAGATCGACGAGGGCCTGCGTCCGGGGACCACGAGTGACGATGCATCCCGCCTCGCTGAACTCGAACGCGAAGTCAAAGAGTTACGCCGAGCGAATACGATCCTCAAGCAGGCTTCGGCTTTCTTCGCGGCGGAGCTGGACCGCCCACACAGGTGAAGGTCGAGTTCATCGACCAGTTCAAAGGTGACCACGGCGTCCAGCCGATCTGCGACACGTTGAAAGATACCGATGCCGCGATCGCGCCGAGCACCTACTACGCCGCCAAGACGCGGCCGGAATCGGCCCGTTCGAACCGTGATCGGGAGTTGACCGAACAGATCACCACCATACACGACGACAATTACAGCGTCTACGGCGTCAGAAAGGTCTATGCCGAAATGCACCGCCAAGGCACACCGGTGGCCCGGTGCACGGTGGCACGACTGATGAAGGAAGCAGGTTTGAAAGGTATTGTGCGGAGCAAGAGTCCACGCACCACACGACCGGCAGCGGAGACCGAGCGTCCCGCCGATCTGGTCGAGCGCCGCTTCGTCGCCGACGCTCCGAACCAGCTGTGGGTTGCCGACATCACCTACTGTCGAACGTTCTCCGGCTGGGTCTACGCGGCGTTCGTGATCGACGTCTTCTCCCGGATGGTCGTTGGCTGGCAGGTCGCGACCTCGCTGTATACCGATCTCGCGCTCGACGCACTGGAAATGGCGATCTGGCGGCGAACCCGTGCGGGAGCTGACCTATCGGGTCTGATTCACCACTCCGACCGCGGAGTGCAATATCGAGCGATCCGCTACACCGACCGCCTCGACGAGGCAGATGCGGTGGCTTCCGTTGGGTCACGGGGTGATTCGTACGACAACGCCCTCGCCGAGGCGTACAACAGCCTGTTCAAAGCCGAGCTGATCCGGAACAAGGGCCCCTGGTACGGCATCAACGACGTCGAGATCGCCGTCGCCGAATACGTCGACTGGTTCAACGAGCGCAGGTTGCACGGCGAACTCGGGCAGGTCCCACCCGCCGAGTTCGAGATGATGCATGCCTCGAACCTTGAACAGATCCCACTACTGGAAACCAGATAACCGACTCTCCACAAAACCCGGAGCTTGACAGTTCCGCACGATCTACGCCTGCGGCCTGCGCTGTTCCGAGGCCCGCCTGCTCCGTGTCGGCGACGTCGACCTCGACACCGGTGTGCTGCAAATCCGCGACGCGAAAGACGGGAAAGACCGGCAGGTACCCGTCTCCGGGGCGCTGCACACCCGTCTCGCCGACTACCACGCCCAGGTCGCCGGGCGACCGGACCGGGGGGAATGGTTCTTCCCCGGCAGGCCCACCCAGCCCCTGACCCTCGGTAACGTCGAGCGCAACTTCCGCCGGTTCTTGTGGCAGGCCCGCATCTCCCACGGCGGACGCGGCCACGGCCCCAGGGTGCATGACCTACGACATACGTTCGCGGTCAACAACTTACGGCGGTGGTTCGCGCAGGGGCGCGACGTCGGCGCGTTGCTGCCGGTGCTGCAAACCTACATGGGTCATTCCTCCGTGGCCGACACCGACTACTACCTGCGCCTGACCGCCGAGTCCTATCCGGACATCACCGCCCGGGTGCAGCAGGCCATCGGCGATATCGTCCCTCCCGTGACGGCAGGGCCGCGTCATGGCCACTGACTTCGCGGTGTTCCTGCGCCGGTTCCTGACCGCCCACCTGGCCGGGCTGCGCGGCTGCTCGCCCCACACGATCGCCTCCTACCGAGACGCGTTCAAACTGCTGATCTGCTACTTCCGCGACGAGCGGTCCATCCCGCCGGACAAGCTCACCCTCGAACTGATCGACGCCGCCGCCATCGCCGAGTTCCTCACCTGGCTGCGCACCAGCCGACACAACACCGCCTCGACAAGCAACCAGCGCCTGGCTGCGATCGACTCGTTTTTCACCTGGATGCAATCGGAGGACCCGGCCCGCATGGCGTGCTGCCAGGACATCCTGGCGATTCCCGCCATGAAACACGAACGCCCGGGTTTGGCTCACCTGAGCGTCGAACAGACCCGCCAGCTGCTCGCCCTCCCCGACCGGTCCACCCGCACCGGCAGACGAGACGCGACCTTGCTGGCCACCCTGTATGACACCGCCGCCCGGGTCCAAGAACTCGCCGACCTCACCGTGCGCGACATCCGTGTCGATCACCCCGCCATGGCCGCCCTGACCGGAAAGGGCCGCAAAACCCGCCACGTCCCGCTGGACGCCAACACGACGGCGCTGCTGAGCGCCTACCTGACCGAGCGGCAGCTCGATCGCCCCGGCCGGGACGAGCATCCGGTGTTCTTCAACCAACACCGCCACAAACTCAGTCGCGGCGGAATCGCCTGGATCATCGGCAAATACCAAGCCCGGGCAACCGATGCGGCGCTCGCCAACGCCCACCTCAGTCCACACATCCTGCGCCACAGCCGAGCCATGCACCTCTACGACGCAGGTGTTCCGCTGCCCTACATCCGTGACATCCTCGGCCACGTCGACCTATCCATCACCGAGATCTACGCGCGCGCCTCCACCGAGGCCAAACGCAAAGCCCTCGAAGCCGTCTACCCCGACGTCGTCACCGCCGACCTGACCGAATGGAACCAAGACCCCGATCTGCTCCGTTGGCTCGCCAACCTATAACCGCCCAGGATTATGCGCAGCGTTCGACCGTCGACACCGTCCCCGCCAGCGCCGACCGCCGGGCGCTACGCATAACCAAGCACTGCTCATAGGGTGGAGTCCTCTCGCCGTTGCTGGCGAACGTGGCACTGTCGGTGCTGGACGAGTACATCGCCCAGGCTCCCGGCGGATGGCGCACCAGTAACTTGGAGCGGGCCAAACGGCGTCGTCGCGGCCTGCCGAACTTTCGGCTTGTCCGGTACGCGGACGACTGGTGCCTGATGGTCAAGGGCACCAGGGCCGACGCCGAGGCCCTCCGGGAGGAGGTCGCCGCCGTGCTGGCGACGATCGGGTTGCGTCTGTCACCGGACAAGACCCTGATCACCCACATCGACGAGGGGCTGGACTTCCTCGGGTGGCGCATCCAGCGGCACCGCAAACGCGGAACCAGCCAGCACTTCATCTACAACTATCCGTCGAAGAAGGCAGTGCTGGCCGTCAAACGGAAGGTGAAGATGCTGTGCCGACAGGTCGTAACCAATCAGCCGCTCGATGATCTGCTGCGTCGGGTGAATCCGTCGCTGCGGGGATGGTGCGGCTACTTCCGGGCGGGGGTGTCCTCCGCGGTCTTTTCCTACCTCAGTCACTATGTGTGGCAGACGGTGTGGCGATGGCTACGGCGAAAACACCCCCGGTCGACCTGGAAGACGCTCCGCCGCCGCTACTGCGGCGGCGGATGGTGGCCCGCCAGTGAGCATCGGGAGCTGATCGATCTCGAGAAGATCGGCACGACCCGCTACCGCTACCGCGGTACGGTCATCCCCTCACCCTGGCCGGACACCAACGAGGAACACACCGCGGCCTGAACGGGTCTTGTGGAGAGCCCGGTGCATTGAAAGGTGCACGCCGGGTTCGGGAAGCGGTCCGGGGAGACGGAGTCGCCGCGAGGCGGCCACCGCGCCCCGGGCCGACTTTCACGAATTGGTGAGCCGCTTCCAGTTCGTTGACCGCAAACTCCGTCGATGTGCGAGGCCTGCGCGAACGCCACCGCCCGGCCAAACGCGATCATCGACCATCCGCCCAGCGAGGAAATCCCGTGGGTTGGGTCGATCTGCCGGAGTCCACCCACCTCCTGGGCTGCGCGAGGCTCGTCGGTCACAAAACTGGGAGGCAAAGCGCTCACGTAAACCTTGCAGCGGTGCCAGACGATATCGCCGTGAGTACAGAGTCCGAATACACCAAGTCTGTACGTTCGGCGCATCGACTCGCTCTTTGAGTTCGGTAGCGTCGCACCGCCTCATCGAGGCGGTGACTGTAGTGCGCGGCTACGAGTCCGAAGGCCGCATGTATGTGCTGGGCTGATGGGCCGCCGATCGGCGCCCACAGTACGGCGAAGTCGAGGATGTCGTGATCGGCGGCGGCTCCGTCGGCAGCCCAGGGGCGCCCAGCCGTGCTCGCGTGGCGCGGTGGTTTCAGGAGTGCCTTGTTGTTGCTCATGCCAACGTGTCTCACTAGGTGGTTTGTTGTTGGTCGCTTTCCTGGACAGCCTCCATACGCCTACGCGACGCGATCGAAGATTCCCTTGATCCGACGTCGCATCATTATGGAAACGAGTTGGCTGACTAATTCTCTTTCATCAGGCGCCAATTCACGAGTTCGCCGCGCCGCGCCGATGATCTCGATGCAACGAACGTGGAGACGCTCGGACGACATCCCGAACTCCACCCACGTTCTGTCTGCCGGCGGCCACCCATATGGCGCCCACATGACGACGAACTGTGCGATTTGCCGATCAGTCCTGTCCATGACTTCTCCTCCACGGAATTGCCGCCACGATCCGTGACGGTAAACAGTTTCGGTGCAATCAGGGCGAATCACTTGTCTGATATTGGGACACGGGACTCACCGGTGGATGATGCACTGCTAGAGCCACCTGCGGGACATCCGGTTTGCCACCGTCATGTGTGGAAGCTCGAGCTGCGGACAGTACAACCGGGAAAGATTTCGGGCGTCAGCCCTGCAGGCGGTGGTGTCCGAATGCGCTACATCACAGTACGTCGATCGGCTGGATGCTGGTGACCACAGAGCAGAGTCCCGTCATACGGATACGTCGATCAGGAGAAATCATGGGCAACCCACGCGCAACCGTCGAATTCGGGGCATTCCTCGCTCCGTGGCACAAGATCGAGACGGATGCGAACACCGCGATCCACCAGGACCTGCAGCTCGTCGAGCACATGGACAAGCTCGGCTTCGCCGAGTTCTGGATCGGTGAGCATCACTCCGGCGGTGTGGAGATCGTGTCCTCACCGGAGATGTTCCTCGCTGCCGCCGCTCAGCGGACGTCACGGATCAAACTGGGCCTCGGGGTGGTCTCGCTGCCCTATCACCACCCCTTCATGATTGCTGACCGGCTGGTGTTGCTCGACCACCTCAGCCGCGGACGCGTGATCTTCGGCGCGGGCCCCGGTCAGCTCGCAGACGACGCCCACATGATCGGCATCGACCCGGTAGAGAGCCGGCGGAAGATGGAGCAGGCTTTCGACGTGATTCACCGTCTCCTCGACGGCGAGACGGTCACGGAGGAGACGGATTGGTACAAGATCCAGGACGCCTACCTGCACGTTGCGCCGTACTCGACCATCGAGAAGGCTGTCACCGCCACGGTGTCGCCGACCGGCCCGAAGCTCGCGGGAAAGTACGGGGCAGGAATCCTCTCGCTCGCGGCCACCAACCCGATGGGCGTCGAGTTGCTCGCAGGCCACTGGGACATCGCCGAGCAGATCGCAGCCGAGAACGGACGCACCGTGTCTCGTGACCAGTGGCGTCTCACCGGTCTGATGCATGTGGCGGAGACCGAGGAACAGGCGCGGGCGGACTGCCGGCACGGGCTGTTGGATTTGATGAACTATCTCTCGCACGTTACCCCGGGCTTCGATCCCGCTCCGGACGTCGACACGCTGATCGACGGTGTCAATGAGAGCGGCCTCGCTGTCATCGGTACTCCGGAGATGGCGATCGCACAGATCGAGCGGTTGCAGGAGAAGTCCGGCGGATTCGGAAAGTTCCTCGTTCTGCACGGTGAGTGGGCTCCGCAGCCGGCCGCGCTGCGGAGCTTCGAGCTGATCGCCGAGCGGGTCGCGCCGGAGTTCCGTGGCGCGCGCACTTCGCGTCAGCGGGGCTACAACCAGGTGGTCAACAGCAACCGTGCCGGTGCCGATGCCACCGCCGCCGGCCAGGCGGCCGCTCAGAAGCAGTTCGAGGCGGAGCGTGCCGTGAGCGTGGGCTGATTTGCATTGCAGCGGGGCGGGGTTCGGTGATCGATGCCGAACCCCGTCCCGCTGTTGTGTATGGGCGGGACGTTGGCTCGGCAGAGGTGTAGCGAAGTAGGACATCGTGTGACCCGCGGCACACCTACCGTTCGTAGCGATCAAGACGTCGGCATCGAAAGGATCGTGGATATGGGAACTCTCGAGGGGAAGGTCGCGCTGGTTACCGGCGGCGCACGCGGCCAGGGGCTGGCACACGCACACGCACTCGCGAACGAGGGCGCGGACATCGTCCTGCTCGATATTTGCGAGCAAATCGATTCGGTCCAGTACGGGCTGTCGACCGAGGAGGATCTCACGCTCGCGGCGAAGTCCGTTGGTTCGCTGGGTGTGCGGGTCGCCACGCACAGGACGGATGCGCGTTCGTCATCCGCACTCGATGTTGCGGTGGCGGAGACCGTTGCCGCGTTCGGGAGCATCGACATCGTGGTGATCAATCACGGCATCTGGACCCGCGGAGCGTTGTGGGATCTGACCGACGAGGACTGGCTCGATACCATCGACGTCAACCTCAATGGAGTGTGGCGGACCCTGAGAGCGGTAGCACCGCAATTGATCACGCAGCGATCGGGATCGGTGATCATCACCGCATCGGTCAACGGGGTGGAGGCGCAGGCCGGCGCCGCTCACTACACCGCGGCCAAGCACGGTGCGCTCGGTCTGATGAAAGCGGCCGCATTGGAGTTCGCTCCCTACGGCGTCAGGGTCAACGCGATCCTGCCCGGATTTGTCGACACTGCGATGACGAACTGGCAGGGCTGCTATGACATGACCGGCGGAAAGCCGGGCTCCACCCGCGCCGACCACGAGGCCGCGGCGCGCCATTGGCACGCGATCGGAGGTCTGATCGAGCCCGACGAGATCAGCGGAGCTGTGGTGTACCTCGCTTCCGACGCCGCGCGCCGAGTCACCGGAGTCGAGCTCCCAGTCGACGGCGGCCACCTGGTCCTGTCCACCTTCAACCCGAACCCGAGCTGATCACCATGGCTGCGGGCAAGAGCCTTCGGCGGTTGCTGGTCTCGGCTCTGAGCGCCAGCACGCTCGAATGGTATGACTTCTTCATCTACGGGACCGCGGCGGCGCTGGTCTTCAACAAGGTATTTTTCCCCGAGGTCAGCCCGATCGTCGGTACGATCGCGGCGTTTGCAACCTTTGGTGTCGGGTTCCTGTTCCGGCCCCTCGGTGGCATCATCTTCGGTCACTACGGCGACCGCCTCGGACGCAAGGCCATGCTGGTCGTCGCGATGCTGGTGATGGGCGTGGCCACTTTCCTGATCGGACTGATTCCGAGCTACGCGCAGATCGGAATCGCCGCTCCGGTGATTCTGCTGATGCTGCGCGCAGTGCAAGGGATCGCAGTCGGCGGACAGTACGGCGGGGCCATGCTGATCGTGACCGAGAACGCCCCACCGCATAGGCGTGGTTTCTTCGGCAGCTTCGCGCAGGTGGGTCCGTCGCTCGCGGTGATCCTATCCAATCTCGTGTTTCTGGTCGTCGTCGCATCGATGAGCACGGAGGCACTCCAATCCTGGGGCTGGCGCATCCCTTTCTTGCTGAGTGCGATTGTGGTTGCCCTTGGTCTCTACATCCAGATCACCATCGAGGACTCCGACGAGTTCAAGCAGTTGCAGGCGCGGGCGGCCGAGCAGAAGTCCGCCGATGTTCCGGTGCGGCCGCGGTCACCGATCGTCACTGCGCTGCGTGAGCACCCCCGCGAGGTCCTGCAGGCAGCGGGGATGATCCTGGTCGTTCAGGTGTACTACTACATCGTGACGGTTTTCCTCGTCTCGTTCGCCACAGCAGAGGGTGTGTCGAAGTCGACGGCACTGTGGGTGGTTCTCCTCTCCAGCGCAGTCACCGTCGCCTCGATTCCGCTGTTCGCCTTGGTGTCGGACAAGGTTGGGCGCAAACGAGTCCTGCTGATCGCGGCAGTCGCGACCACCGCGTCGGCGTTCCCGTTCGTGTTGCTCCTCGGCACCGGCAGCATTGTGTTGATGCTGTTCGCGGCACTGCTCCCTGGAATCACACTGGGCGCACTCTACGGCCCGATGGCCGCCTTCTACTACGAGATGTTCCCCGCCGAGGTGCGGTACTCGGGCGCGTCCCTCGGTTACCAACTCGGCGCAGTCCTGGGCGGCGGGTTCGCTCCACTGATCGCAACGAGCCTGTTCGCCTGGACCGGCACCGTGCTTTCGGTCGGCGCCTACGTGACCGTTGCCGGTGTCCTGAGTATCTGGGCGATCGCTTCCGCCCGCGAAACCTACCGGCCGGCAGCCACCAGCCGGTCGGAGGAGACGGTGGACGTGTCGTCGATCTGATCGTGATCCGGCCGCGGTCGATTCACGATTGCGCACGTCGCTGCCGGAGGGGAGCTTCGGGGTCACTGAGTGGTGTGGCCCCGAAGCTCCTCGTTCACCAGATCGAGCTGATGTCGGTCAGGACCACGGCGGCCTGGCCGGCTCTGTTGGGTGTTCGGGACAGGCGCGGTGCGGCACCGGGCTGCAGAACGCCGTCGCGAGGACCGATCGCCTGCCGGTGGGCCACCTGAGGCTGACCGGACACTTCGTCGAATGACAGCACCGGGGTCACGCAGGCGTCGATCGAGTCGAAGACTGTCTCCCACTCGGCGCGGCTCCGGGTCGCGAACGCTGTTGCGAACAGCTCACGCAGCTCCGGCCATCGGGACCGGTCGTCGCGATCGGGTGCTTCCTCGATGGCGAGACCGTCGAGGAGCGCCTGATAGAACTGCGGCTCGATCGCTCCCACAGCCATGTAGCCGCCGTCGGCTGTCCGGTAGCAGTCGTAATACGGTGCACCCCCGTCGAGCACGTTGGCACCTCGCTCATCGGTCCAGTCGCCGGCGGCTCGCATCGCCCAGACCGAGTGGGCCAGGGTCAGGGTTCCGTCGAGCATCGCCGCGTCGACCACCTGGCCTCGTCCGGACCGTGCCCGCTCGACGAGCGCGGCCAGCAGCCCCGCGATCAGGAACATCGAGCCGCCACCGAAATCGCCGATGAGATTCAGTGGCGGTAACGGAGGACCTTCAGCCGGTCCGATCGCGTTCAGTACGCCCGTGGCAGCGATGAAGTTGATGTCATGGCCGGGTTTTGCGGCCCACGGGCCGTCCTGACCCCACCCGGTCATTCGCCCGTAGATCAAGCCGGGATTGACGTTTGCAAAGGTGTCCGGGCCCAGGCCGAGCCGCTCTGCGACTCCCGGCCTGAATCCTTCGATCAGGATGTCGGCCTTCAGCGCGAGCGCCCGGACGTCGTCGAGGTCGTCCGGGTCCTTCAGGTTCGCGGTGATGATTCGACGTCCGCGCAGCGTGGGGTCCGGGGCCGGGGTACTGGAGGGGTCGGGGCGTTGAACCCGGACGACGTCGGCGCCGAGGTCGGCGAGCATGAGTGCTGCATGTGGGGCGGGCCCCACGCCGGCGAGTTCGAGGACTCGGATTCCGGCGAGGGGCCCATGGTGCGTGTCGGTCACTTGATCAGGCATCCCGCGTCGACGGGCAGGGTGGCGCCGGTGATGTACCGTGCCTCGTCCGAGACCAGGAACAACAGCGCATTGCTGACATCCCGCGGCTCCACCCACGGAATCGGCAGGGCGTTCGTCGACGCCGACGCGGGCTCGAAGTCCTCCCGGGTCGGAGCCTCGAGGTCCGGGCGGAAGATTCGGTACGTGCCCTCGTTCTGGATCATCGGGGTATCCACCTGAGTGGGGTGGATGGAGTTCACTCGGATGCCGTGCGGAGCGAGTTCGTTCGCGAGGCTGCGCATCAGCCCGACGACACCGTGCTTGGCGGAGACGTAGTGGGCAATGCGGGCGTAACCCTTCAGCCCCGCAGCCGAGCTGGTGAGGACGATCGCGCCGCCCCGGCCGCCTTCGATCAGATGCGGGATGCCTGCCTTGGCCGTATGCCAGACACCGGTGAGGTTGATGTCGAGCATCTGCTGCCACGTCGTTTCGGGAATCTCGTGCGCCAGGTGTGGGTTGCTCGCGATGCCCGCGTTGGCGGAGACGATGTCGAGTCGACCGAGTTCGGCGACAGCCCCGTTCACCCCGTTCGTCAGGGCCTCGGCGTCGCGGACGTCGACCTCGAACGTGATGACGCGGCGACCGAGTTTTTCGACGAAACGGGCGGTCTCGGCGAGTTCGTCGGCCGTGCCGGCTTCGTACCCGATGTCGATGATCTCCCGCGGGACATCGACCGCGATGATGTCCGCTCCTTCCTCGGCGAGGCGAATCGCGTGCTCTCGCCCCTGGCCTCGTGCCGCTCCCGTGATCAGGGCGACCTTGCCTTCAATTCGACCCACAACTACTCCTCTACTTGTACAGATGTTGTGTCGTACGACACATTCTCTGTGCTGAGATGGGGCCGGGGTTGTCGCGTTTCGCGACAGTGCCCGGCGGGTGTATTCGATTGCGACATCCTCGGGCCGCGAACGGGGGTGTACTTCTACACCACAGGCTGATTTCGGCGACTTGCGTGCCGGTCGGCTTCCGGACCTTTACTTCTGACGAAGGATGCACGTGAACCTTTCCAACGTCCTCGTCCGCGTCGCAGCGCGCCGACCCGACGCGGTCGCAGTCCGATTCGGTGGTGATGAGCTGACGTTCGAGCAGTTCGTCGCCGTCTCCCGGCAGTTCTCGGCGTTTCTCGACTCCGTCGGCGTGGTGCCTGGCGATCGTGTCGGGGTCTACGCCTCCAACCGGCTCGAGTCCTTCTGCTTTCTCCTCGGGACCTGGATGGCGGGCGCGATTGCGGTGCCGTACAACCTGTCCGTCCCGCGGGGACCCCTACGGCACGCTGTCGAAGACTCCGATCCCACACTGATCGTGGTTGCCGACAGCGAGGTCGAGCTGATCCAGGACGTGTGCGACGGGTTGGGCGGCGCGGAGCGGATCCTGGCGGTAGGGCCGAACGCCGCCACCGCCGGCGCGACCTGGACGTGGCACGACGTGACGACGCTACCCGAGCGGGACGAGATTGCGCCTCGGCTCGACGGAGACGAAGCACTCCTGATGTACACCAGCGGTTCGACCGGAATCCCGAAGGGTGTTCGGCAAACTCATCGGACTACAGGGGCCGCTGTCGACGCCACGATTGACATCTTCGACTTGAACGCCGATGACAGCGCACTCGTGTGCACTCCCCTGTTCCATGTCGGCGGTCTGCAACTGATTTCCCTTCCTGTCCTCGTCGCTGGCGGGTCGGTCACGCTGATGTCGAAATGGGATCCGATCGGGTGGGTCGATTTGGCGCGGAGTTGGTCACCAAGCTATGTGGCGCTGGTCCCGACCATGGCAATCGATGTTGCCAACCGTATGAGTGGCGCGGAACCGGTGCAGCTACCTAGTGTGCGAATCTGCGCGGTCGGTGGATCGGGGCTTCCGGAGGGCCCGCTGCGACGGTTCCGGGAGGCAACCGGGATCGGCTCGGTGATCAACATCTACGGCCAAACCGAGCAGAACGGGTTGGCGGCGTGCGAACGAATCGGGGAGAACCCGCTGCCGGTCTGTTTGGGCCGGCCACTCGAACAGGTCGTGCAGTGGCAGTTGGTCGACCCGACCACCCAGCAGCGCGTCGCCGAGAGCAGCGCCGAGATCGGGGAACTGCAGGTGCGTGGTGATGCGGTGACGCCGGGCTACTGGAAGCGACCCGACGCCGATGCGGAGCGGTTCACCGATGGCTGGTTCCGAACGGGTGACCTGATGAGGGTTCGGCCCGACGGACAGCTCGAATACGTCGAGCGGATCGACGACATGATCATCAGCGGCGGCGAGAACGTCTATCCGCAGATGGTGGAGAACTACCTGGCCTCCTCCCCGGACGTCGCTGAAGTTGCCGTAATCGGAACACCGCACGAGCGGTGGGTCGAACAGGTGACAGCGATCGTCGTCGCGTCCCGCGAGGGAGTGACGGTGGCCGATATCGCCGAGTTCTGTCAGCACCATCCCGACCTGAGAGGTCTCTCACGACCTCGACGGATCGAGATGGTCCCCGCGCTGCCGCGAACCGGGAACAACAAGATCAACAAACCGGAGCTCAAGCGGATGTTCCGCTGAACCCAGACGTTTTCACCAAGCCCTGAAGGAGGGTGGTGCACGGTGTGCACCACCCTCCTTCAGTTTGCGAATGCCGTTGCGGCGAATCACTCTTCGGGAATGGCGACCACGACTGTTCCGTCGATGACGCGTGTGCCGTCGCCTCGGTCGACCCAGACCTCGCACAGCGCGCGGCGGTTGTCGCCGCCACCGGTCAGTTCGAGCACCGTCCCGCCGGCGGTGACTGCATCACCGGCGCGGACGTTGTCGCGGAATCGGCACTTGATCCGCCGGAGGGCGGACCGGGTGCCTGCCCAGGAGGTGATCATGTCGATGATGTACGCCATCGTCGAACCGCCCTGATTGATTTCCCGGTCACCCATACCTGCGGCGGCGACCGCGTCCAGGTCGAAGTGGATGGGGTTGGGGTCGTCGAGGATCAGTGCGATCTGCCGGATGTGTTCACCGTCGACCGGGTCCACGACGAACGGCGGGATCGTGTAGCCGGGCGTAATCTCGCTGGTGGACATCAGTTCTGCCCTCTCTTGAACAGGTAGACACTTGTCACCACGCCGACGGGGTCGGTCGGTGCGGAGGTGTCGAACAGGGTCACCGTCACGGTAAGGCTGTCGAGGATCGATCCGTCCCTGGTGGTGCGCCGATCGATGCGGTCGATCGAGGCGGTCGTCCGATAGGTGTGACCCACCGCCAGCGGCTGGATCTGGTCGATACCGCAGGTCCCGAACAGCAGGGTGTCGGTGTCTCGCTTGTCTGCCAGTGCGCACAACTCGTCGACGCTGATGCCCATGCCACGCAACGCGATGATGAGGAACCAGATCGAGTGAGCGCTCTCGCCCGCGTCACGGTCAGCGGCCGCGTGGAGCGCGTGATCGGTGATCGCGGACTGATGCCGCGAGATGGTGGTGGTGTCTCCGGGCAGCTGCCGGCCGACCAGGCCGGGGTCCAGCTCCTTGACTGCAATAGTCATCGGGTGATGCCTTTCGTGAATCAGTAGGAGCGGGGCAAACCGAGGGTGTGCTGGGCGATGTGGTTGAGCACCATCTCCGAGGACACCGGCGCGATCTGCTGCAGACGCACGATCGACCACAGGTCGGCGAGTCCGTACTCGAGCGCCAAACCGTTGCCACCATGGACCTGGATGGCAGTGTCGAGGGCATGGTGCCCGACCTTGGATGCGAGGTACTTGGCCATGTTCGCCGCTTCCCCGGCGGGCAGGCCGGCGTCGTAGAGCGCGGCCGCCTTCCACGTCATGCCGCGGGCTGCCTCGAGCTCGATCTTGGCGGCCGCCAGGGGGTGCTGGACGGACTGATAGCTGCCGATCGGGGTCGTGCCCCACACGGTCCGTTCCTTGACGTAGCGGCACGCCTTGTCGATGGCGTAGCGGGCGATACCGGTACAGATCACTGCACTCAGTACCCGCTCGGGGTTCAGACCGTCGAACAGCGGCACCAAGCCCTTGTCGACTTCGCCGACCACCCGTTCGGCAGGGATACGCACGTTGTCGAAGAAAAGGGTGAACTGGCGTTCGGGCGCGGACAGGGCCGTCGGAATGAGCTCGCGGGTCAGCCCCTCGACATCCGGATCGACGACGAACAACGTCAGCCGGCCGCGGCCGGTCTTCTCGTCGGTCCCGGTACGGGCGACGAGGAGGAAGTGATCACAGTGGTCGACACCCGAGATGTAGTACTTGGTGCCCTTGACGATGTAATCGTCGCCGTCGCGGATCGCGGTGGTCGAGACGTTGTGCGAGTTCGATCCGGCGTCCGGCTCGGTCAGCGCGAAGACGAATTTCTTCTCGCCACTCGCGATCCCGGGAAGATACTGCCGCTTCTGTTCCTCGGTTCCGTGCCGTCCGAACACGCTGCCCGCGATGCCCTGGGAGAGCACCATGGCCAGCTCCGGGCAGCCGCCCGCCGCCAGCTCTTCGCTGACGATCGCCTGCTGGGTCAGGCCGGCGCCGCTGCCGCCGTACTCCTCTGCGATGTTGAGGCCGAGGTAGCCGTTGCGACCGAGCTCGTCCCAGAGGTCCTGCATCGGTTCCCCGGTGGCCGAACACTTCTGGAAATAGCCGTGACCGTACTTGGCGACGATGCGGGCGACCGTCTCCCGCAGGAGGGTTTCCTCTTCATCGGCGATGAGCGGTAGCGACGCGGCGGGTTGAGTTTCTGTGGAATGAGACACCATGGATCGATTGTGTGTCTCGAAGCCGGGTGGTGGATGTCGCAACCTGCGCCACCGCCCGGACCGTCCCGTCAGAAATTGGCGGAGTCGATGTCGATACCGAGTGATCGAACCTTCCGGTACAGCGTGGATCGCGCGATCCCGAGCCGATCCGAGGCGAGGCGCTTGTTCCCGCCTGCGTCGCGGAGCGCATTCATGATCGCCTTCGCCTCCATCTGTTCGAGACCCTGTAGCTGCCGGCGGGACGCCTGTACGCGGTGCTCGATCGGCAGGTCCTGCGCTCCGATGTACCGGCGGCTGCGGCCTGCGACGAGTTCACGCACGAGTGCATCAAGTCCGGCGACATTGCGATCCCAGTCGATGCGGCCGAGGGCTTGGACCGCGTCGGGCATCCAGTGGATCCTCTGGTTCGGCGGGCTGTAGCGCCTACTGACCGCTTCGAGCAGCAGCGGAAGATCGCCCGCACGGTCTGCGAGCGAGGGAACCTCGACGACTCGATCGAACCATTCCACCAGTTGCGGGAGCGCGGTGGTCGGGGCGCCCGTGGTTGCCACGACTCGGATCTGCCGGGCGCGGGCGCGGGCAACCGCGGTTGCGGTTTCGCGCAGGTCGTCGGGATCGAGGGCGTCGATGCGCCGGAGAATCAGCAGCGACGGAGTCCGATCGATGGCATCGGCGATTCGGGTGCCCCAGTCCACCACGCTCGTGGGCGACTGCGTCAGGGCATCGACCACGGCGGTGTCGGGCTCGTCGGCCAACGCACGCGCAACCGCAAACTTTCCGACGCCGGGCTGGCCGGTCAATAGCAGTGCACGGTTTCCGGCGTCGGTGACCGCGTGACACATCGCACGCCACGCAGGCGAGTTTCCGACGAGCTCACCGAGCACGGGCGCGGGTTCGGGCGCATTACCGCCGCGTGACGGGTGACTGGCGACCTTGAGTCGAAGCAGAGCACCGACGGTGGCGGGGCCGTCGGTCACCGGCACCACGTCGACGCCCACCGCGGCGCCGTCTGCGAGCGACACCGTCTTCTGGAGAGCCGCATCGGTATCGGTATCGGATCGCAGAGCCCGGGCAGCGTGTTCCCACAGGATCGCCTGATCGGATGGTCCGAGGATTCGGGCGGCCGCGGCGTTGCTGATGATGGTCTGCTCGTCGAGACAGATCACGGCGTGTCGGCTGTCGCGGTTATCAGCGAGGAATGCCTCGAACAGAAGCTGTTCGCGGCGGGTGGCCGAGGTGGCGAGCGCCTGCGTGATCTGGGTAGCGACCTCGCACACCCACGACAACATGATCGGGTTGGTGTCGCTGTACCGGCAGGTCAGATTCAGCGTTCCGATCAGTCGTTTGGTGACCGGATGGTGGATCGGTGCGCCGGCGCAGGTGAGCTGCAGCGACTCCTCGAAGAAGTGTTCGGGACCGGCGACGAGCGCGGGACGCCCGGTTTCGAGGACCATGCCGCCGCTGTTGGTACCCACCGTGGTCTCGGCGAAGGAGTACCCGGGAAGCACGTCGTGCCGGTCCAGGCGTCGGGAGAAGCGGCTGTCCTCGACCCACCGCGCGACAACCCAACCGCTCGCATCCGTCACTGTCAGGCTGCTCGACGAATCGACGAGGGCACCGCGCTTGGATTCGATCACCGGAACCGCCACGGACAGCAGTTGTTCCGAGGACTGCGAGTCCGGACGAAAGGTGGGTCGCGAACGCTCCGGTTCGAGGCCGTACATCAGGGAACGTTTCCAGGACTGTGCGATCTCCTTGCGGACGATACCCCGTTGGGTCGGGTCCGCACCTTCAAGGAAGAGCTCACGCTCGTGCAGCAAGGTACGGGTGCGGTCGTCGAGTGACAAGGCGGGTGTCCTTTCGTCATGGCCGGGGCCCGAGAGCACGCGGCACATGCATTTCCGGCGTCGCCCACCACAGACCTGCCCAGGCTGTGAGGTGCAACACGTCCATGATGACAAGCTACTGACATCGCGTCAACAGTGCTGCGGCAGATCCGCGCGGATTCGGATGTCGCGATGTGCACCGCCGCAGCCGGCATCGGTCGCCGCGCTGTCCCGATCTGCGACAACCCCGCCGCTCTGCGCTCCATACAGTGACCCCTGTCACCACCTGCACTACGAATCGAGGCCCACCATGACCGCCGACATCACGGCCGACGCCCCCAACTTCCGAGAGGCGATGGCGCGGTTTCCCAGCGGCGTCACCATCGTCACCACGGTCGATGAACAGGGTCACCAGCGGGGCTTCACCGCGAGCTCATTCTGCTCGGTGTCGATGGATCCGCAGTTGGTCCTCGTTTGCCTGGCCACCGGCGCGGAGTGTCACGAAAGCTTCGAACGCGCGGACACCTGGCTGGTCCACATCGCCGGGATGGAGCACGAATCGATCGCCCGGCGGTTCGCGACCCGAGGCGCCGACAAATTCGCCGGAGACGACTTCACCCCGCACACCTCAGGGCTCCCGCACCTCGCCGATGCCCCGGTGGTCCTCGAGTGCCGGGCACACGCGCGCTACCCAGGAGGCGACCACACGATCCTCGTCGGCGAGGTCGTGTCGGTCGGACTCGGCGACCCGGCCCCGGTCGTCTACTTCGACCGCACCTTCACCCCCGCCCCACGCTCCGGCCGGAACTGACCCGAGACCCTGTAACCCCATGCCCGAGAAGGAGATCACCGTGACCACATCGACGATCGAGACGGCACTGGCAGACCTTCGCGCCGGACGGCTGGTGGTCGTGGTCGACGACCCAGGCCGTGAGAACGAAGGTGATCTCATCGGCTGCGCGGCAACCATCACCGAAGACCAGGTCGCGTTCATGGTGCGCCACAGCACCGGCATCCTCTGCGCTCCGATGTCCACGGCGCGCGCCGACAGACTGCACCTGCCCCAGATGGTCGGAAACAACACCGATTGTCACAGCACAGCGTTCACGATCACCGTCGACCACGTCGGTACCACGACGGGTGTGTCGGCAGTCGACCGCGCCCGAACCCTCCGCGCCCTCGCCGACCCCGATTGCCACACCGCGGACCTGCGCCGACCCGGTCACGTGTTCCCACTCGTCGCCCGGGCCGGCGGCGTCCTCGAACGCGCCGGACACACCGAAGCGGCTGTCGACCTGCTGACCCTGGCGGGACTTCCGACGGTCGGTGTGATCGGCGAGATCGTCGAGGACTCCGGCGCCATGCGCGCCGGCCGGTCGCTCGACGACTTCGTCGACGAACACCAGCTCACCAAGATCACCATCACCGACCTGGTTCGCTACCGGCGTGAGCGGGAATCGTCCGTCATCGCGACCGGCAGTGCCGAACTGCCCACCGAGTTCGGTCACTTTCGGGCCCACGCGTACCGGGCCACCGCCGACGGAACCGAGCATCTCGCGCTGACGGTCGGTGATCTGACCGCATACACGAGCAACCCGGCCGGCGTACTCGTCCGGGTCCACAGCGAATGCCTCACCGGAGACCTCGCCGGATCGCTGCGCTGCGACTGCGGCGTCCAGTTCCGCGAGTCGCTGCGGCGCATCGCCGCGGAAGGAGTCGGCGTGCTGGTGTATCTCCGCGGGCACGAGGGCCGCGGGATCGGACTCGGTCACAAGCTCCGCGCCTACACCTTGCAGGAGAACGGCGCCGACACGGTCGAGGCCAACGAGGCTCTGGGTCTGCCCGTCGACAGCCGCGACTACCGCGTCGGCGCGGAGATTCTCGTCGACCTCGGTGTGCGCCGAATGCGTCTGATCACCAACAACCCCGAGAAGTACACCGGCCTCGACGGCTACGGCCTCGAGATCGCCGAACGGGTGCAACTGCCGGTGCACACCACACCGGAGAACGTGGCCTACCTGCGCACCAAGAGGGACCGGATGGGGCACCTGCTCGAGATCCCCCCAGCGGTCGGCGACTGACGGCAACCTCTCGCTCACAGCACGAATCGGGGTGGCAGGTGAGCATTACTGCTCCCCGCCACCCCGATTCGTGCTGTCGGCCCAGATCGGCTACATCGACACGCCACCGTCGACGGGCAGCACCACCCCGGTGATGTAGCTCGCTTCCTCCGATGCCAGGAACGCGACAGCGGCAGCCATCTCGGAGGGGTCTGCGAACCGCCCGAGCGGCACCGTCTCCGTCATCTCGGCGAGGCGCTCGGCCGGGATCGCCGCCACCATCGCCGTCGCGGCGTTCGGCGAGATCGCGTTCGCCGTGATGCCGAATCGTGCGGTCTCCTTGGCGACGGTCTTGGTGAAGGCGATGATGCCACCCTTGGCGGCCGCGTAGTTCGCCTGCCCGACGTTGCCGTGCATGCCCGTGTAGGACGTGACGTTGACGATCCGGCCGAAGCCGGACTTCCGCATGTGGGGCACCACCGCACGGGTGACGTTGAAGGTTCCGCCGAGGTGGACGTCGAGTACGGCCTTCCACTGATCGTCGGTCAGCTTCCACACCACCGAGTCGCGGGCGATTCCGGCGTTGTTGACCGCCACGTCCACCGACCCCCAGGTGTCGACGATGATGCCGACGCCTGACGCTACCGATGCCGGATCGGCCACGTCCATGGCCACCGGGAGCACGGTCTGCGACGGCGAGCCCCACGCCTTCTCCAGTTCGGTGGCGTCGCGGTCGGCGACCGCGACGCGTGCCCCGGCAGTACGGAAGAACTCGGCAATCGCCTTGCCGATGCCTTGGGCTGCTCCGGTGACGAGCACGGTCCTGGTTGAGAAGTCACAGGTCAGGTTCATTCGATGGGCTCCTTGCGCCGATGATCAGAAGATGGTGTATCCGCCGTCGACGACGACTTCGTTTCCGGTGTGGAATGTCAGGGTGGGGTCAGCGAGAAATGCTGCTACGGAATGGAATTCATCAGGAGTAGCCCACCGCCGGACGGGTGTCCTCTTCGTGGTCGCGTCCACGAACCGCTCGTTCTCCCGCAGGTACTCGTTCATCGGGGTCGCCACCCAGCCGGGAATGAGGATGTTGCAGCGAATCCTGTGCCGGGCGAACTCCACGGCGAGGGTGCGGCCGACAGCGCTCACCCCGGATTTGCTGGCCGCGTATGCGGCCTGGCCCGCCCCGCCGTAGCGGGTGATCGTCGACGACACGATGACCATCGCGCCGCCCTCGCCTCGATCGACAAGGTAGCGGCCCACTTCCCGGGTCGTGAGGAATGTGCCGTCGAGGTTGGTACGGATGACCCGCTGCCAGTCGTCCAACGAGGTCTCGAGGTACGGCTTGTCGTCGGCGATCCCCGCGTTGGCCATCAGGATGTCGATCCGGCCCATCGTCTCGACGGTGTCGGCGACGGCACGCCGCACGTCGTCTTCGCTGCCGATGTCACAGGCAATGGCATGCGCGCGGACGCCGCGCCCGCGCAGGGCATCGACGGCGGCGGCGCTACGTTCGACGTTGCGCGCCCAGATCGCGACGTCGGCACCGGCGGCCGCGAGGCCTTCGGCCAAGCCCAGCCCGATGCCCCCGTTTCCGCCTGTCACCACGGCAACGCGCCCGGTCAGATCGGTCATCAGATGTTCTCCAGCGTCGGAAGCGGAAGGTTGACCAGACCCGCGAGGTGGGTGCGGTGGATGTCCGGACCGCCGAACATCAGGGTCGAACTCTTGGCGCGCTTGAGGTAGAGGTGGGCGGGATGCTCCCAGGTGAACCCGATACCGCCGTGCAGTTGCACGTACTCCTCCGCTGCGTGCACGGCGACCTCGGAGGCCCACGAGTGGGCGACGGCGGCCGCGACGGCGAGATCGTCGCTGCCCGCGGCGAGGCAGTCCGCGGCGTACCGGGCTGCCGCCCGGGCCTGGTTGATCTGGACCCACAGGTCGGCCAGGCGGTGCTTGAGTGCCTGGTACGACCCGAGAGCCCGCCCGAACTGGCGTCGAACACCGAGGTATTCGACCGTGGCGGTGAGGCAGTGTTCGGCGAGACCGAGTTGTTCGGATGCGAGCAGCGCGGTGCCCGCGCGCAGGGCTGCCGCGGTCGCGGCACCGGCCGACTGGGTGCCTTCGAGGCGCTGGGCTGGTGCCGCACTGAACTCGATGTCGACCAGCGGCCGGGTCTCGTCGAGCGATACCACCTGGGTGCACCGGACACCGGCTGCGGCCGGGTCGACCAGGTACGTGTCCTCACCGACGGGTACGAGCAGGGTGTCCGCTGCGGCGGCATCTGCCACCGTCGAGACGGTTCCGGTCAGGGTGGAATCGGAGGCCGTGACAACCTGTGGGAGAGATCGGAACCACGGTGAGCCGGCAGAAACCGCGACGGCCGCGATCGTCTCACCGGCGGCTAGGCTCGCGAGGAGGTCGCCGGCCCCGATCTCTTGCGCGTAGACGGTGGCGATGACGGAACTACCCAGGTACGGCACCGGGGCGATCGAGCGGCCCAGTTCCTCGAGTACCACGGCGGTCTCACGCCAACTCGCGCCGGCGCCGCCGATGTCCTCGGGCAGGGCCAGCGCGGCGCCGCCGACCTCTGCGGCGAGCGTGCGCCACAGCGAGCGGTCGATCGCGCTCTCGGACTCGGTGAGGGCAAGAACTGAGGTCCAGTCACAGGCCTTGTTCAAGACGTCCCGGACGGTCTCGCGAAGGAACTCTTCCTGCTCGGAGTAGAGCAGGTCGGTAGAAGGACGTTCAATGCCGGTGGTCATCGGGGCAGCTCGTTCCAGGGGATGGTGGTGTCGGTGCGGCTTTCTGCAGGCAGGCCGAGGATTCGTTCGGAGATGATGTTGCGCATGATCTCCGAGGTGCCACCCTCGATCGAGTTGCCCTTGGTGCGCAGGAATCGGTATCCGGCGGGGCGGTTGCGTTCGTCGTCGAGGTTTGGGCGACGGAAGCTCCAGTCGTCGAACCGGAGTCCTCGGTCACCGAGAATGTCGAGTTCGAGGCTCGACACTCGTTGCGCGAGTAGCGAGTAGGCAAGCTTGGACCCGGACCCTTCGGGGCCCGGGGTTCCTGCCACCGCCTGCTGACGAAGGCGTTCGGTGGTCAGGCGCATCGTCTCGGCTTCGACCCACAGCTGCACCAGCTTGTCGAAGGATCCGATCGTGCGATGGGTGTCCTCACGCCGCCACAGGTCGGCGAGGAAGCCTATCGGTCCACCTTCGCGTGGTGCGGCCCCGGCGCCGATGGCGACGCGCTCGTTCATCAGCGTCGATTGGGTGACCTTCCATCCGGCGCCGATCTCGCCGAGCCGATTGTCATCCGGCACCCGGACGTTGTCGAGGAAGACCTCGTTGAACTCCGCTTCGCCTGTCAACTGCCGCAGTGCACGGACATCGACACCAGGCGAGCGCATGTCGCAGACGAAGTACGTCAGGCCGCGGTGCTTGGGCACGGAGGGATCGGTGCGGGCGATCAGCAGAGCCCAGCTCGCCTCGTGGGCCAGCGATGTCCAGACCTTCTGCCCGTTGACGACCCAATCCGTGCCGTCGGGTACCGCTTTGGTTCCCAGCGACGCCAGGTCCGAGCCCGCTGCGGGTTCACTGAACAGCTGGCACCAGATCTCTTCGCCCGTCCACAGCGGCCGCAGCCATTGGCGCTGCTGTTCCGGTGTGCCGTGAGCGAGAATCGTCGGCGCTGCCATGCCGAGGCCGATGACGTTACGGTGCGGCGCGTTGTCCGGAGCCGCGACGGCCTCCAGTGCTGCGTCGACGATCGACTGTGCGGCGGCGTCGAGGCCGAGGCCACCGCAGCCGATCGGGTACTGCACCCATGCCAGGCCTGCATCGAACCGGGCACGAAGGAAATCGATCCGGGGTGTGGCAGCCGGATCGTGCATGGACAGGAAGTCAGCCACGTAGGTGGGCAGCCCGTCCTCAGTGACGGGATCGCCGGCGGAGACCGCGGCGGCGGTGGTCGTGTCAGTCATACGGCTCGAATCCTTCTGTCAACGATGTCTGCCCGACTCTCACACGGATCCGGAGCGGTCGGATGTCGCGCTCTGACACACCTCCATGTGGCGCAGACTGCGACACCCGTACCCGCTCGTTCTCATTACCGTCGTCGAGCGAGACAACGGATCGGAGCGAACAATGACAACATCGCCGGCGGTCTTCGCCACCCCGGACGACCTGGTGAACGCGGTGGGAACCGCGTTGCCCACCACGGACTGGGTGGTCGTCGATCAGCAGAGCATCGACACCTTCGCCGACGCCACCGGTGATCACCAGTGGATCCACGTCGACGCCGAGCGGGCGAAGACCGGGCCATTCGGCGGCACCATCGCGCACGGCTACCTGACACTGTCGCTGATAGGCCCGTTGGTCGCCGACGCCCTGTCGGTTCCCGGGGCGTCCTCGGTGGTCAACTACGGCCTCGAGAAGGTCCGCTTCCCCTCCCCCGTGCCCGCCGACTCGCGGATCAGGCTGTCCTCCACCATCACCGCAGTGGACAAGGTTCCCGCGGGGGTCCAGGTCGCCATCTCCGCGGCAGTCGAGTGCGAGGGCTCCGCGAAGCCGGCGTGCGTGGCCACCGTGGTTTATCGATTCCTCGACTGATCCGGTCCGGAACCTCCCCTCATTTCACTCTCGGAAGGATCGACTACATGACAGTGACCGGATCAGCGGGAGGTCGAGCGGCGCCAGTGGCCGTCGTCGGTCTCGCCTGCACGCCGTTCGTCCCCGAACACGACGCCGTCCTCGACGAACTTGTCTACGACGTCGTGTCCCGCGCCCTCGGCGAGGCGGCGCTGCGCAAGCAGGACATCGGACTCACGGTGACCGCCTCGATGGACATCTACGACGGCCGAAGCATTTCCTCAGGTCTGACGAACTCGGCGTCCGGTGGTTACCTCCAAGACTCGTATCGGCTCGAATCCGACTCCGGGACCGCGATTCTCGCGGCCGCAGAGGCGATCTCCTCGGGAGATGTCGAGGTCGCCGTCGCCGTCGGTGTCTACAATCCCGAGTCCACCAGCCGCGGCGCCCAGCGGCGCGCGTTCCTCGAGCAGATCTCGAATCTGGCCTTCGACCCGCACTTCGCGCGCCCCGTCGGCCTCACGGCCGAGGCGACGTACGCGCTGCACACGGCCTGGGCGCTCGAACACGACGTGGAAATCACCGAGTTGGCCGATATCGCGGCGGGGGAGATCAACAAGTCGGTGGGGCATTTCCGGTCGGTTCGCCGGGCACGTGTCACCGGCGCCGACGTGCTCTCCGCCGATCCCGCAAACGGTGCGCTGACCGAACTGATGCTGCCGGCATACGGCACCGGTGCCGTTGCGGTAGTGCTTGCCTCACCTGCCCGGGCGGCGCGCCTACAGGGCCGCAATGCCGTGATCACCGGTTTCGGACGGGGTACCGGTGGATACGTCCACGGCACGGAATGGCTCACCGACGTCGGTGCCTCGACGAGACACGCCGCGACCACTGCATACCGGAATGCAGGCATCACCGCCCCGGCAGAGGAGATCGATCTGCTGGAGTTCACCGCACCGACAGCCAGCATGTACCGCCCGCTGTTGGGCGCCCTCGGGCTGGACGGGCTCGCAACGGACCGCATCAATCGCTGGGGGTCGACCGCGGGCCTCTACCCCGGCTTGGCCAACGGCGCCGTGCGGCTGGCGGACGCGCTCGACCGGCTTGCCGAGGCGGAGGCCCAAGCAACAGCGGTGGTGCATTCGGTCGACACCGTCACCGGTGCTGTCGCACTCGACAGCACCGTCCTCGTAGTACAGGGAGTGTGAAATGGCTCGACATGCAGTAGTCGGCGGTGTCGGCATCACCGAGGCCACTTCTCCACGCAAACAACAGTTCTCGTTCATCGAACTGTGCCAGCAGGCCGCCTGGCGGACGCTCGAGCACTCCGGCGCGACACCGGAGAGCATCGACGCCATCGTGGTCGGCAACATCGACGGGTTCGAGGGCACCGTGCTCGGCGGCAAGTACCGCTCACGGTTCCTCGGACTCGGCGCGAACATTCCGCTGACGGTGGTCAACACCGGTGGCACGACCGGCGGAAACCTGATGCAGGTCGCGGCGCGCATGGTCAGTGCCGGCACCCACGAGCGAGTTCTCGTTGTCGGCGGCCCCACATTCTACGGGGTCCATGATCTCCAGTCCGCGATCAACACCAACTCCCCGATGGTCGTCGAGCAGCCGCTCGGCATGGGCGGATTTCACATGGGTGCCTTCGCTGCGAGTGCCTATCAGGCGCGGCACGGCGTCAGCGTCTCCGATTTCGCTGCTGTCGCGGTCGCCGATCACGAGAAGGCCTCCCGCAACCCCTACGCCCACCTGCGGTACACCCTGACTGTCGACGAGGTCGTCGGCGGCACCCCATTGTCGTCGCCACTTACGCAGCCGATGGTGTGCCCGGTGTCGACCTCGGCGTGCGCCATGCTGGTGACCTCCGAGGAATCCGCGCGTTCGCTGAAGACGACACCTGCAGTGATTCGGGCGATCGGCACCTCCGGTGACCCGTACCTCGGCGGCGGCAAGGGCGACTTCGGCGCCATGGAGAACCTCGCCATGCTGGCTCGGCGGGTGTATGCGAAGGCCGGCATCCGCGATCCGTATCGCGAGTTCGATGTCGTGGAAGTCTTCGCCCCGTACGCCCACATGCAGCCGATGCAGCTCGAGGCACTTCAGTTGTGTCCTGCCGGAAAAGGAATCGATCTCATCAAGTCGCCGGACAGCCGACAGGGTGGCAGTCTGCCGATCAACCTTTCCGGCGGGCCGAAATGCACCAACGCCGGGGTCGCGGGCGAACTCGCTCCGTACGTCTACGTGGCGTGGCAAGTGATGGGCGATGCGCCGGAAGAAATCCGGGTCGACGGTGCCCGCACCGGGTTGGCGCACGGCACCGGAGGAACCTTCTTCCAATTCGAGAACTTGGCAGTATTCGAACGATCGACCGAGGAGCACGCATCATGAGCGAAACCACCAGCACCATCGACCAGGCCGTGACCACAACTCCCGTGCACTGGGATCTGGACTACGACATCCATCTCGGTGAGACTTGGGGCCGGTTCATGCAGGGTCTGCGGGAGAAGAAGATCCTCGCCAACACCGGGGCCAAGTCGACGAAGGTCTACGTTCCCCCGCAGGCATACTGCGAGGACTCGTTCGAGCGAAATGACGAATGGGTCGAGCTCAGCGGTGAAGGTGACCTCGTCGTGTTCACCGTGGTGTGGCAGGGATTCCGCGGTGGCCCGAAGGCTCCGTACGCCATCGGTGGTATTCGCCTGGACGGCGCCGACACCTTGCTGATGCACTACATCGTCGGGTTGGACTTCTCCGACCCGGCGGGCATCCGGGCACAACTGCCGGCGGGATCACGGGTGCGTGCGGTGTGGGCCGAGGAGCGCACCGGACAGATTCTCGACATCTCGCATTTCGAGCCCGCCGTCTGACGAGCCGATACGACTGTGGCCTCCTCCCGATCGGGAGGAGGCCACAGTCGTATCGGCTCGGGTCAGAGGCGCTCGATGACGGTGGCGTTCGCCATGCCGCCGCCCTCGCACATCGTCTGCAACCCGTACCGTCCACCGGTGTGCTCGAGGTTACCGACCATCGTGGTCAGCAGGCGAGTCCCTGACGCCCCGAGCGCGTGGCCGAGGGAGATCGCACCGCCACTGGGGTTGAGCTTCTTGGGATCGGTGTCGAGCTCCTTCTCCCAGCACAACGGCACTGGAGCGAATGCTTCGTTGACCTCGTAGGTGTCGATCTCATCGATACGCAGACCGCTGCGCTCGAGCACCTTGCGGGTGGCCGGGATGACGCCGGTGAGCATGTAGAGCGGATCGCTGCCGGTAACCGCGAAGGAATGGAACCGGGCGCGCGGTGTCAAGCCGAGCTCGGCTGCCTTGGTCGCCGACATGATCAGAACAGCGGATGCGGCGTCGGTCAGCGGCGAGGAGTTTCCCGGGGTGATCGACCAGTTGATCTGCGGGAACCGCTCGTCGTGCTCCGGGCGCGCGAACGACGGCTTCAGTCCGCCGAGGCCTTCTGCGGTGGTGCTGGACCGGAGTGTCTCGTCTACGCGGTGGATCGAGCCGTCGGGGAGGGTGATCGGGATCAGTTCGCGCTCGAAACGACCAGCGGTGTGCGCCTCGTCGGCGAGCCGGTGCGAGCGGGCCGCGTACTCGTCGAGAGTCGCGCGGTCGAGACCCCACTTCGCGGCGATGAGTTCAGCAGACACGCCCTGGTTGACCAGTCCGTCCGGGTACCGGTCCGACAACGGTCCCACGGTGGGGTCCTGGCCCTGCGAGCTCGCTCCCATCGGGATCCGGCTCATCGACTCGACGCCGCAGGCCACGACGATGTCGTACGCCCCCGCGATGACACCCTGTGCGGCGAAGTGCGCGGCCTGCTGACTGCTGCCGCACTGACGGTCGACGGAGGTGCCCGGCACGGATTCGGGAAGCCCGGCTCGCAGTGCAGCGGTGCGGGCGATGTTGAGGGCTTGCTCACCGGTCTGCGACACGCAGCCCGCGATCACGTCGTCGATCAACGCGGGGTCGAAATCGTTGCGAGCGAGAAGGGCGCTGAGGGTTTGGGAGAGAAGGTCTGCGGGGTGCACGCCGGAGAGTGCACCGCCCGGCTTGCCGCGCCCGGATCCGGTGCGGACGGCGTCCACGATCACTGCGTCGATGGTCACGAGAGAAACTCCTTGTTGGTGGGTGCCGGTCTGATTGATCGGCAGGGGTGATACCGCGTTGGGTGGGTCAGGCGTGCCAGAGGTTGGGCCCCGGGCGTGTCAATAGCAGCCGCGGAATGACGACTGTCCGTGACAGTTGAGTCACTGCGACTGTCTGGTCGGCGACGTCGTCGGCTGTGATCATCGTGTCGGCGTCGACATCGTCCCGGCTTGCCGTCATGTCGGTGGCGACGTAACCGGGGCACACGGCGACACCGGAGACGCCGTGGGCGTGTTCCTCCACGGTGAGGGTTTCGCACAGGGAGATCAGCGCGGCTTTGGTGGCCCCGTAGGCGGAGTTCAGCGGCTCTGCGCTGACCCCGGCCATCGATGCCATCGCGATGACGCGGGCACCCGTCGTCGAACGGGTACCTGTCTCTCGAAGTGTCGGCAGGAGTTGCTGGACGAGTTGATACGCGGACCTGACGTTGACGGTGAACAGCTTGTCCAGCTTGCGTAGCGGAAAGTCGGAGAACGGTCCGATCGCACCCATTCCGGCGTTGAGGACGAGCGCGTCGAGCCGATCGAAGGATTCATCGTGACGTCCGGCGAGTTCAGAGACAGCATCTTCGTCAGACATGTCGGCGGGAACCGCGAGGACCTGCCTGCCGGTCTTCTCTGCGAGATTCTCAGCGAACTCCTGAAGCGACTCCGGACGGCGGGCGCTGAGGGTGAGGTCCCACCCGCGGTGAGCGAGGGCGGTGGCAATCCGGGCGCCGATTCCTCGGCTTGCACCGGTGACAAGGGCGACCCGGTTCTCGGCGGTGGTCATCGGGGCGCCATTCGGATCGCTCCGTCAAGTCTGATCGTTTCGCCGTTGAGCATGGGGTTCTCCACGATGTGCCGGATCAGCCCGGCGTACTCGGCGGGCCGCCCCAGCCTGGACGGGTGCGGGACCTGAGCTTCGAGCGATGCACGTGCATCGTCCGAAAGTCCGTTGAGAATAGGGGTTTCGAACATTCCGGGAGCGATTGTCATCACCCGCACGAGACGGTCCGCGAGGTCCCGGGCGATCGGCAGTGTCATCCCGACGATGCCGCCCTTGGAGGCCGAGTAGGACGCCTGTCCGATCTGGCCGTCGTAGGCCGCGACCGACGCGGTGTTGACGATGACACCGCGTTCACCGTCGACGGCTTCGGTTCCGGCGATAGCGGGCGCTGCGAGGCGGATGACGTTGAAGCTGCCGATCAGGTTGACCTCGATCACTCGGCGGAATCGGTCGAGATCGAGCGGCCCTTTCGAGCTCAGGGTGCGGGCGGGATCACCGATCCCCGCGCAGTTGACGACGATTCGCAGGTCACCCCATCCCGCGGCGATATCGACAGCGGGTCCGACCTGGTCACTTTCTCGTACATCGGCGCCCACGAATCTCACGGCGCCGTCGAACTCGTGCAGACCGCTCAGGTCCGCCGACGGAAGATCGAGCGCGACGACACGTGCGCCTGCTCTGACGAGCTCCGCGGTGGTGGCCAGGCCCAGGCCGGACGCTCCTCCGGTGACCAGGGCAACGGTGTCGGGAGTGATGATCATCGGGTGGCTTCCATCCATTCGATATGTGCGGCAACAGTGCCGGCGTTCGGCTCGAACCAGCCCTTGTGCTTTGCGTAGTCGAGCATCGCGTCGAAACTGTGCTCCCACTGCGGAGTGGGGGTCGTGGGGTGAGCTGATCGCGCCGCCTCCCGAAGTGCTGCCACGTCGAGTTTGACTGCATCGAGGGTCGACCCAGTGACGGCTAGGTTCACGGACAGGAGCGCGTCGAGTACCGAACTCGGCGCCTGCCCGGAGTTGGTCGCCACTATCGACAGGCGGTGAAAGTCATCGGGTTCCCGGACCGTGGGCGGTCCGGGCGGCGTCACCTCTACGTACATCTTGTTCTCCCGGGTTGTGAGCTGGTGCTTCGAGCCTCACATCCGACACCGGGTCGCGGTCGTCGCATTTCGATACGCACGAGCGTGTGACCGCTGCGGACTGTCTCGATATGGGACATCGCGTGTGATCGGCGCCATATACGTTGGCGATCACTCCGGCATACACCCAATCAACAGGAGAGTGAAAGTGACACAGTCGATTCAACGACCCCAGTGGGCCGACCCGTCGTCGGGAGCAGCGAAACCTGCGGGCGCCGACGAGGCATTGGTGCTCGAGTTCATGGAGGCCCTCAGCAGCAATGACGCCGACCGCCTGATCGACTACTTCGCCGACGACACGATGTACCAGAACATGCCCCTGCCCGCCGCGTATGGACGCGATGCCGTCCATACGACGCTCGCCGGCCTGTTCACCGTGTTGCGCATCGACAAGATCGACACCTTCTACATCGCGTCCCGGGATGGGATCGTGTTCACCGAGAGGGTCGATCTGCTGACGGCGCTTCCCACCGGGAAGTCGTTCGAGTTGCCCGTCAACGGCATCCTGCACATCCAGAACGGCAAGATCACCGAATGGCGTGACTACTTCGACCTGCGAAGTTTCGAGGAAGCCGTCGACTTCGCCCTGGGTGGATAGTCCAGGTGTCCGCGGCACCGATCCCGTAAGGGAACACAGGTGGGGGTCCAGTCGACAGGACCCCCACCTGTCTCGGCCGCCGAGGCCCCAATCCGAGGAGCAGACGGCTACGGTATCCCTATGACGGTCAATCATGCTCCCGATCGACGGGTCCGGCTCGATGCCGACGATCGTCGAGAGCGGATGATCGAGGCTGCGCAGCGCATCTTCGCTGACCACGCGTACGACTCCGTCTCGACCGAGGAGTTGGCGCGCGCAGCAGGCACCACCCGCACGAATCTCAACTACCACTTCGGCAACAAACGCAACCTCTACCTCGAGGTCGTGCGCCGCTTCTCCGCCCTGCCGTCGCACCTTCCGCGAGGAGTGGCACAACACGACGTCCCTGTCGCCGATGCCACCCGGGCGCTGTTCACTCGATGGCTGAATCTCGTCGAGGAGAACCGCGCGACATTCACCGCACTGATGCGAGCGCATCGCACCGCTGATGAGGAAATCGCAGCTCTCCTCAGAGGTAGCCTCGCCTCCTGGGAGGATCGCATTCTTGCGGTCACGCAGATGCCCGATTCGGAAGTCTCTCGCGCCCGGGTGCGCGCTTTCCAAGGAATGATCAGCGGCGCCACGACCGAATGGCTCGAGCACGGCACGTTGTCGAAGGACGAAGTCCTCGATCTTCTCGTCCGTGGTGCCGTCGCCCTCGCCGACTGATTCGCGATGTGGTGCCACCGGCCGCTCAGCGACACCGGATTCCGTGTTTGCTCGGGTCAGCCGACGAAGCCGAGGGCCCCGCGATTGATCATGCCGTAGGCCTTGCCGGAGTCGCCCTGGCGGTGGAACCGGGGTGGCGCTTCTGAACGCCCGCTCGAGGGGCATGTCTCGGCGGATCGCCCTTGCACCGCCAAGTCTCGGCGCTCTCTCGGTCGCTCGGGTCGCGTCCGGGGCTGCAACTGTGCCGATCGCTATCGCTTCCCGCACGGAACGCAGGTGCGGGTTCCAACCACCAGCTCCTTCGAGCACGACCTCGGTTGCACCCCACGCACTCCATTCGGCATCCTGCAGGCCAATCCGCGCCTTACCCAGTTCGTACATGTAGCCGGCATCACGGACGGCCGTCGACTCCGCGATGTTCTTCATGGTCCCGTGCCGCGGGACAACGGTTCGATACAACTTCTTGCCCCGCCTCCCGAATGATCCGGGAGGTAGTGTCGCCGAACCGAGTGGCGTCGATGGATCGCCTCTCGTCTCGAGTCGACGAGGTCGCCGCAACACCATTTGGTGGATCGAGCGTCGATGATGGTTAAGGACCTTGGCGGGGATCCTCCAGTCGAAGGCCTGGCAGGGTGGACTTTCGAGCGTCGCAGCGACGGCCTTGTGATGGCGTGTGTGGCAGAGCCGGGGAGGTCGACCCCAACCACTTCGGCGCAGGGTGCGTTCAAATGTTCGGCGGTGGCGGCCAGGCTCGAGCCGGAAGCTGCGCCTATCCCCACTGCGACGTCCACGAGGAGTCCCGAGCGTGCTGTTTCGAGTGGAAAATCAAGGCCGGTTTGCCGTATCACCAGGTCGACGTGCCTGGCAGTGGACTCGGATCGTTCCACACGTCTCGTCATACCAGCCCTTGGTCGCCGCGTACCGGAGCATCACATCGAAACTTGAGTGCCAATCGCTTCCGTGTGCAGATCCTGCCGCCTGACGGAGCACATGGGCGTGGAGGAGTACCTCGGTGCCATCGATGGCGGCGACCAGGTTCGAATCGCGAAGAACTGCCAGCACGACGCCGGTAGCGGGCAGTTCTGGTACCTCAACGTGTAGGCGGCGAAAGTCGTCCGTCTCGCGAACATCCAGAGAGCTATCGGTAACATCCAGGATCACAGCACTTCGCTCCTTTGATTTTGACTCTGCCGACTCGTCGGCCTCGGGCTCGCACGTAGCACGGGGGCGTCACGGCAACGTCCTCCCCAACTGGAGTTGACTCCGTGTGATGGGCACAGGTTTAGGCGGCTTCTGAAGACCTGGCGGTCCCCGTCAATCAACGTTCCCGTGGATCGACGGACCCGACTTGCCAGTGCCCGACCGATACCGCTGGAGGCAGCGATAGTCGTGGCGGTGGGCAGATCGACAGCTGACTCTGCCGATCTGCCCACTCGCCGATCTGCCCACTCATAGGTTGCCGATGTGGAACGCCGAACCGCTATTCCGAGAATCCCCACCAATCCGCAAGCACACCATCATTCGGGATCACTCCTGCAGTAGCGCGTTCAACTTGTTCCCCCACAACGCTTCCGCGATCTCGATATCTGTCGCCCAGGTAGGTTGCCACTACGCTCGATTCTCCAGTGCGGCCGATGGAGTTGCGCGTCGTGCAGTTGCCCAGTAGAGGGCCATCAACAGCGCAGCCACCGCAAAGAGCGCAGAACCGACATAGCTGGCAACAGCGTAGCTACCCGTAGAGTCTCGAAGTGTTCCAAAGACGTACGGACCACTGAGTCCACCGACCGCATTGACTGCGTACACGGCGGAGAAAAGAGTACCGAAGTGCTTTCGACCGTGGTCCCGCAACATGAAGTAGGCAATGATATCTCCCTCGGCGCCTTGGCTCACCGAGACCGCCATGGCTGCAATGATGATCACGACAGGTACTAGCAGTGCGAAGTTGGCCAAGCCGATTGCGCCGACGGCTGAGATGAGGAAGATACCGATAGCCACCGGGTAGCGCGACACGATGTCGAGCAGCACGCCGGCCCCCAGGCGTCCGATGAGTACACCGACAGTGATCAACGTCGTGGCGGTTGTCGCCAACGCTACGCTGAAGCCGCCGTCGAGCATGATTGGCTGCATGTGTGCGAGGAATCCTTGTGTGGTCCCATATGCGAGCACCGAAGCGAGAGCAAAAATCCAGAAGCGGTATGACATGAGTATCTTACGTGGCGCGATGTCCTCTGCGGTGCTCGCATGCTCCGATACCCTGGCACCTTCGACGTGGTCTTCTGGCCGCGTCTTGAGGCCGATGAGGACCGCTGGCAGAGCGATGACGAGGATACATCCTGCGAGAAGCAGATATCCGGCCTTCCAGCTGAAGGTATAGATCACAAAGGCGACCAGCGGTACTGCGATGAGAGGCATCGCCGCGCCCCCCGCCCCGACCAGGCCGAAGGCCTTACCCGCGCCCTTTTCGAACCAGCTTGCCACCGCTCGGTTGATGGGGACGATGTAACCGACCGCACCAAAGATTCCCATGAGAACCGCTAGCGTGTAAAAGGTCGCGAGATTGAGCGGGGTGAACGCGAAGACGACCAATACGACTGTGTAAGCTGCCAATCCGGATGCTACGACGCGCCGAGCGCCGTACCGGTCCGCAAGTCGCCCGGCCACCGGACTGAACGCCGCGAAGATCGCGGTGAGTAGAGGCGAGATGAGTACCTGATTTCTACTCCAACCTGTGGCCTCGATGGTGGGGTTGATGAATACGCTCGCCGTAGTGAGGAGGAGAACCGGACCTGCGCCATAGGCGAGTGCGGCAGCGAGCACTACCGTCCAGCCGCGACGCCACTCCTCTCGTTCGGGAGGGTCATACTGTACCTCGTCAGTAGCGTGAGATGCGTTGGTCTGCGTCATTGCAATGATTCCTTGTCTGGGCAACGGGCCCTCCGCGAGTTCGCGGACGTTTACGCCCTTGAGATCGCGAACGGTAAACGCACACAGCCATGCGGAGTGCATGCGCTGATCGGAGAAAAGGTCGCGTGCACGACCTGTGTGTTGTGCGAGCTGCTGGCCGAATCGTTCATGGCTACTCGATTACGGCACGCTGTCGAAGCTCGGCGAGATCCGCCGCCCTGAGTGCGAGCACTTCCGCGAGAACGGCCTCCGTGTCCTCGCCGAGTTGGGGAGCGGCCCCGCCCGCAGTGAATCCGTGGCCATCAACCTTCCACGGAACAGTAACCACCATCTGCTCTCCCAGCCAACGATGGCTGGTGACAGTCCCTACACCCCGTTCACTCGCCCGCTCGCCGAAGAGCGCCTCTTCGTATCCAACGACGCGAGCGGCCGGGACCCCTTGGGCACGCATGACATTGGCAACTGCATCAGCATCACGATCGACCGTCCACTCCCGTACGAGTGCCGTGATGCTCGAACTGGAAGCCGTGTGTGGCGCATTCACGACCGCTCCGACAGCAGACAGTTCACGTTCTGTGCGAGCCGCAATCGAGACCCAATTGTCGGTTCCTGCACAGGCGAAGGTGCCATGCAGCGGTAGGCGCTGGTGTCTGTTCGCAGGTACCGGAACGTGTCCGTCCACCTGAGTCTGGATGATCGGTCCGGTCAAAACGCTGAGCAATGCCTCCACCTGCGATAGGTCGATGTAGCACCCCTGCCCGGTGCGTTGCCGTCCGACAAGCGCTGACAAGAGCGCGACCAGTGCATGGCCGGCGCCATTCGGGTCGCCAAGGGCAGGGTTGTACGTTCCGATCAGCCGATCGGAGTCGTATCCGACGAGGGAATCCAGGCCGGCCAAGCCGGACATCACCGGCGCGTATCCCCTGATCCCGCTCAGGGGTCCGGTCTGGCCAAGCATCGACATCGAGACCATCACGAGGCCAGGGTTTGTCTGTGACAGGGATTCATAGTCCAGTCCCCTGCGAGCCAGCACTCCCGGCCGCATGTTTTCCACCACCACGTCCGACTCCGCAGCAAGTCGGCCGATCAACGCCGCCCCCTCGGTTGAGCCCATGTCGATAGCGACGCTGCGCTTGGCACGATTGAGCTGATTGAAGTACGGCGTGACCTCGAGTTCCGGCCCCTCGACCGGGACCCCATTGCGAAGGGCCCGACCTCGCAATCTGGCTGGATCGGCGCGACTGCGGTGCTCCACCTTCACTACCTCTGCGCCGAGGTCACGCAGCGTGGCGGTCACCATGGGCCCGGACCACACCCAGGACAGGTCGAGGACGCGGAGTCCAGCTAATGGCTGCTTGGACGATTGGGCCTCGGCCGCAGGCCAACCTGACACTCGGGTCCGGTCTTTCTCAGAAGCCTCTGTCCGGTAGAGATGGTATGGCGATCCAGGCAGGACCATCTGGTTCGGTCCAGATTCGAAGAACCCTCGGTGAGCGAACTGCTCCTCGGAGAGAGACTCCGCGATGGTCAGCACCGGTGCGACCGGAAATCCGTACTGTCGACCGACGGCAAAGACCTCGTCGCGTGTGCGGGCGCTCGTCCATGCCGTGAGATGCTTGTCGGCCTCGTCCGCGTGCAACCGGGCCACGACTCGTGGATCGGTGAATTTGGCCGAGCGAGTCCACTCCGGGCGCCCCAATCCGTCGAGAAGCCCGTCGTACTCACGCTGGGTTCGGCACATAATCGACACCCAACCGTCTTGGCAAGGGAACATCGCCGCAGGATAGGAGCCTCCTGACAGCGTCGCGCGTGGACCGTCACGCCGCCATGGGCGATCGTAGGGAAGAAAGTTGGATCCGATCTGACCGACGTAGTACGAGAGCACATCTGCCGCGGTTACATCCCAGTGTTGGCCCACATCGTCTACCTCTCCCACCGAACGCAGGAGTGCCAGTGCGGCAGCCGCAGCCCCCTCTGTTCCGGTGAGGTAATCCGCGAGGTCGAACGGCAAGGATAGTGGTTCCGAATCGGGCGACCCGATACCCCACGCCAGACCTGATGCCGCTGTAGCGATGATCGGTGCAAACGGCACTGCTGCCGCGGTGTTGTCGAGCGTCTGACGTAGTCCGCCGAGATCGACGACCGGGGTCCTTGGTGGGCAGATCTCCTGCACCGCACGCGTGATCGCTGTGAACTTACCGTCGGCAGCGTCATCGTCGCGTGAATCCACGACGACGACGCTGCAACGTCGAGCTATCTCAGCGAGGTCGGCACTGTCGAACTCAACGGTCTGCTTGCCGCGATTGAGCGAATTGGCCACGATATCGTCGAGGGCCGCCGGCACGTCAAGCACCAATGGCGCCTCGACTCTGACCACTGTCGCACCGAGTAGGGACAGGAGTCGTCCACAGTAAGCACCGGCTGCGCGGGCCGAGACCTCTAGAACCACGAGGTCCGTGAGCGGCCCGGAATTGCTCCCGACACGCGATAGCATCGTCACCCTTTCTTTGGATCAGCGAACGGACACAACCGACTCTCAGCTGCGTTCGGCGCGCAGGCGGTTGTACCGCTCGGTGGCCTCCGCCTGTGAGCGCGCGGTCGTCTCGGCACCTTCCTTTCCGCTTGCCAGCACCCGATCGACGCTGGCTTTGAGCGGCTCGAGTTGCCCGTTCACCCGTGGCATGACCTCCTCCGCAAAGAGTTCGTAGCTGCGCAAGGTGTTGGGCCACCGGGCGTAGTCGGACCCCTGGAACAGGTACGTTCCGAAACCGCCGGACTTCTCCTGGAGGCGGGTCAACTGCTCAACTGCCATCTCCGGCGTTCCGACCACTCCACGTCCGGATTCGTTGATTTCCTTCACGAGGCCGTCAATTGAGTCAAAGTTCTTGAGCGCCGTCGGGGCAATGTGCGACAAGTATTCAAGAAGCCACGGCATCCCGTAGGCAACGTCCTTTTTCGCCTGCTCGAATGTCTCCGCAATGTACATCGGACCGTGCAGTCGCCAGTTGTCGCGGCTCGGGACATGTCCGCTGGCGGCGGACTCGGTCTCGACGATCTCCCAGTGCCCCGCAAGCCGCTCAAGCCCGACGGGGTCGGTGGCCGCCAGCGACAGCAGACTCGTTCCGTACTTACCTGCGAGTGAAGGCCCGGTCGCCGACACCGCACCCGTCACAGCGATCTCGAAGTTCGAGTACCGCGGCAGCTGAAGCACCGCATCCTGCAGTGTGAACCACTCGGTTTTCGCGGTGACCGTTTCGCCGGCGAAGAGACGCAGAATGACATCAAGCGCCTCCTCCATTCTGGCCCGTTGGGTTGAGGGCTCGATTCCGATCATCCTGGCGTCGTCGAGCAGTTGGCCCGGGCCGACGCCGAACATCATTCGGCCCCGCGTCATGTGATCGAGCTGAATGATCCGATCGGCCAGCACGAACGGCTGGTGATACGGCAGCGAAGACACTCCGGTGCCGAGTCGGATCCTCTCGGTGCACTGAGAGGCCGCCGCGATCATGAGCTCTGGCGAAGCGATCGTCTCGACGCCACCCGAATGGTGTTCGCCGTACCAGATCTCGTCGAACCCGAGCCGCTCGAGGTGGGATGCCAGCTCGAGGTCACGCTGCATCGCGAGATTCGGGTTTACACCGAACCGGTGGTATGGACCGAGGAACACGCCAAAGCGCATCCGGCGGGGCTCAGCATTCATTGCTGTTTCCTCCAGTAATTGGAATTTGTCTGAACTCGTGAAATGAAGGCGCCCGATACCGAGGCCTTGATGAACGGTAGCCACATAAGTCTACAAAATTGGCTCCAATCCTACAAGCAAAAATGACGCCTAGATCACAGAACGACTCATGCGGGGTCTAGGTCACTGAACGGGGGTGGAGTGTGTGAAGTATCCGGCCGTGAGGCCGCCGTCCACCGGCAACATGGTGCCGGTGACATATGCAGCAGCTTCAGACAGGAGAAATAGGGCGGCATTCGCCTGATCGCTCCCGGTGGACAACCTCGCCAGGGGTATCCGGCTGAGCATTGTGTCGCGAATGACGTCTTCGGAGATATTGCGGCGCAACAGCGGAGTGTCCACCGGGCCGGGCGCGATCCCATTCACTCGGACACCACGCCCACCCCACTCGATCGCGAGAGTCTTGACGATGCCCGTCACTCCGAACTTCGTGGACACGTAGTGTGCTCGTCCGTGGTGTCCGCCCAATGAATCCACTGAGCCAACCGCCACCATCGCACCCTTCCCGCGCGGCAACATTCTGCGGCCGGCCGCCTGCAGGGTCAGGAAGGTGCCGGTGAGATTGACATCCAGGACGTTAGCCCAGTTCGCTGGCGCCATTTCTTCAGCGGGCGCCGGCTGAGACAACCCTGCGCACGCGACGACCCCAGTGATCGGACCCATTTGGGCCTCGACCGAGTCGAATACCTCGTCAGTGGCGTCCGGATCACGAACGTCGAGCACGTAAGCGCAGGAGGTAGGCGAGAGCTGCTGTGCGGCCGCTCGGGCAGCATCAAGATTGCGGTCCAGGACCGCAACTGCCGCGCCCTGAACAGCAGCAGCTTGAGCGATCGCCCGACCGATACCAGACGCGGCCCCGGTCACGACTATCACTGAGCCGGCAAGACCGAAATCGATCATCGCATGACCTCCATTACGGACGATGCCCCGGAAAGATTCGGAACGAGTGCCACCGGAACGTCGACCCGTCGGCTTGCAAGGTATTCACCGAGGCCTTTCGCCTGCGGATCGATCCGGGTGCACGAGGACACACCCTTCTCCAAGTATCCGAACAGGACGAAGTTGAGGCCGTTGACGTTGGGGAACTCGAAACGCTCAACCTTGAGTTCAGCGGATTCGGGAATGAGTTCACGAAGCCGATCAACTGTCAGGTGTTCCGATAGCCATGAGTATGCGTCCGCGCTCCGGGCCCACACTCCGAGATTCGCAGTACCGCCCTTGTCCCCGGAACGCGTGCCGACGACCTCACCCAACGGCACCCGCACTGTTGCGGTCTCACCGTCGTTGACGGATGACGCTGACGCAATGGATGCGGCAGGCGCCGAGGCAGGTTCATCGACGGGCCACACCTGCCACGAAACGTCGATCTGCCGTTCGTCGCCGATTCGCACCCGCGTATCGACATGCTTCTTCCCGATCAAGCATGGCCACTGCACCCCGAAAAGTCGCTCCCGCTGAGGCGGCGTGGTCATATAGAACCCCGGGATGTTCGAGATGCCGAGTTGGACAATCCTGTCGGCGAAGCCTGCGCGACTGACCTTTGCTCGATTCTTGTCGCGAGCGGTGATCACAACCCACGCTGACACCTGCTCCTGGTCACCGTCCACCTCGGCAGCTGGTCCCACGACTGTCCAACGGAATGCCTCAAATGTCTCCGGCTTGCCGACCGCAGATTCCACTTCGCGACGCAACCAGGCGAGCTTCTCCGCTACGTGCATCCCGGTGAGCCCAACGGTGAGAGTGTTCCGGTACCCACCCTCGAAGGTCAGGGACAATTTGGTCGTGTCGTTCGGCGCCCTTCCACGCGTACCAGAGACGAGGACGCGGTCGACTCCATCCTGCTGGACCCGAACCGAGGTCAGATCCACGGTGACATCTGGGTTCAGATACTCCGTGCCACCGATCTCATAGAGCAGCTGCGCAGTCACCGTGTCGGTGTTCACAGTTCCCCCGGACCCAACTGGTTTGGTGATCACAGCGCTGGCATCCGCGCGGATCTCCGCGATGGGAAGACCGGGCAGGCCGAGGTCAGGAAACTCATGAAAGAGGGCGAACTGCCCCCCAGTGACCTGGGCGCAGCATTCGATGAGATGACCAGCGACAACCCCACCGGCCAGCATGTCGAAATCGTCGGGGCGCCACCCGAAATGCCAGGCCGATGGGCCCACAACCAGGGACGCGTCGGCCACTCGCGGGCATATCACGATGTCCGCGCCCGCCTCGAGTGCGGACACGATTGGCCACGCTCCGAGATACGCATTGGCTGTAAGTATCTCGGTGTCTTCGAGGGACAAGTCGTCACCGGTGTCAAAATTTCGGAGTGTGCCCTCGGGCCCGAGAATTGTCGAGAGATCTTCGCGAAGATCGTCACCTTCGATCCACGCCACCGACAGTTCGACACCGCGACGCGCGCATGCGTCACGAACTGCGGCCGCACAGGCCGCCGGGTCGAGGCCGCCGGCGTTGGTAACTACCTTGACCCCATCCTTGGCGATCTGCGGTAAGAACTGCTCGAGTTGCTCGACGAAGGCCGCTGCATATCCTGGTCCGCCGCGGAGTTGGTTCTTCCTCAGTACGAGCATGGTGAGTTCGGCTAGGTAGTCGCCGGTCAGGATATCGACCCCGGCATCGAGGAGTTCGCGCATGCCATCAGCGCGATCGCCGTGGTAGGCGACGAACTGTCCGACACGCAAGACGGAATTGGATACATTTTTGGCTCCCATATTGGAACTGTTGCATGTGAGACACCCCACCGTCAACCACCGAAAATGATTACGAAAGACGCCGTGCGACGACCACCGGAAATCGCCGGGTGTCCTCCCACGAATTGACCCGAAGACCGACTTCAGCACCGATCTCGGGTCCTCAATGACCACGGTCCCACTTCGCAACCGCCAGATCGCGATCAGTGTGCACGGCGTTGCAGGGCGGCGTCATGCTCGCCGAGCTGGTGGTCGCAACCAGCCCCAAACGCTGGTAGCGTCCGTGCGCCGCCATGGACGAGTCGGCCGAACTACCACCTGCGCCGGTCGTTCCCGGCGCCGAGTTCGCGAATACCGAGCGATGCGAGAAGCTCTTCGATTTGCCCCATATCGCCGTCAGCAATAATGGCAACGGTGCTGCGACCGCCAACGATGGGCGGGGACGAGCGCAGGGTGGACTACGCCGCCCCGTCAAGGGGGCCTCCAGCGCCCAGCGCGCTGTACGTCCGGCGCAGTACCTCCGCACTTCCTCCGCCACAGCGATTCGACTGGTCCCTCACCCTCAAGGGGCAGTCCGGAGCCGCCGGTGAACCGACTCAGCCGACGGCGACCTGGCGACGGCAAGCAATGGTCGATCCGATCGATCCGACCGCGGCAGTGCGCCCCGCGGCTCGGCTTCGCATTCGCGTCAGTCGGCCGGCTACGGCAATCCCTCAACGACGACGGAATGCCAAAGGTACGGGTTGCTCGCGAACGGCCCACCTGCGGTGGGGTGGTACGCGCCGAAGGATGGGGACGTGTGACGCACAGAACGGTGCGGGCCCATCCTATTCACCGAGAACCTGTTTGAGCTATGCCGTAATCAGGACGGGCACGTTGTACAGTTCGCACAACTCACAGGCCCGGACGAAAATTGACTCCCAGCAGGTTCACGATCTGGAGACTCCTTCCAGAGGGACTCGATTATTCCGCGACGGTCCGGCGGGAGTCAGCGTCGAAATCGAGAAGTGCGCCCAGCTGGTGACCCATTCGATCACGTTTGGTCCGCAGATACCGCAAGTTGTGTGGGGTGATGGCGCTGGGAAGCGCAACTCTGCCGACTATTTCGAGTCCGTAGCCCGCCAATCCACCGAACTTTGCGGGGTTGTTCGTGATCAGACGAAGGCGTCGCACGCCCAGGTCGCTAAGGATCTGTGCCCCGACCCCATAGCTTCGTGAGTCGACAGGAAGACCTTGCGCACTGTTTGCGTCGGCAGTGTCAAGGCCTTGTTCCTGCAGCGCATAGGCATGGATCTTGTTGGCGAGTCCGATGCCACGGCCCTCATGTCCGCGCAGGTACACCAGCACTCCACACCCTTCGTCGACGATCGTTCGAAGTGCCTGCTGCAACTGCGTCCCGCAGTCACATCGCAATGACCCCAGGACGTCGCCTGTCAGGCACTCGCTGTGCACGCGCACCAAGACGCCCTCCGGAGTGCGACTTACCTTACCGACGTCTCCGTATACAAGCGCTAGGTGCTCGGTCGATCCATCGAGCCGCGAACGGTACGCAACAGCCCTGAAGTCTCCGAAAGTTGTTGGCATTTGCGCACTCGCAACCGGGATAACTATGTTCTCGGCAGCTTGGCGGTAGCGGACCAGATCGGCAATCGCGACTACTGGCAGGCTGTGCTCTTTCGCGAAAGCTGTCAAAGCGACACCCCGCAGCATTTCTCCGCTTTCATCCACGAGCTCGCTGATTACACCAACCGGAGTCCGGCCGGCCAATCTCAACAGATCGACGGCCGCCTCGGTGTGACCTGCCCGAATCAGCACGCCGCCTTCACGTGCGCGTAAGGGGAACACATGGCCAGGGCGACGCAGCGCCCCTGGCAGGCAATCAGGGTCGGCCAGTGCTCGGACCGTGCGAGCGCGCGCTTGGGCGGAAACCCCCGTCCCGGATTCGATATGATCCACCGTGACGGTGAAGGCCGTGCCGTGCGCGTCCTGGTTGTCAGCAACCATAGGTGGAAGCCATAACCGATCTGCCCGGTCTTCGGGCATGGGCGTGCATACGATTCCGGTCGTATTCGCCACAATGAAGGCCATCTGATCTGCCGTTATCGAGTCCGCGGCCGCAACGAGATCACCCTCGTCCTCGCGGTCGGCATCGTCCACGACGACAATCAACCGCCCTGCAGCCAGGGCACCAACTGCACGTTGCACTGCCTCGGCAGGCGTCAACCGCGCGCCTGCATCCCCGACTTCGGTTCCGCCATCCATAACTGGCCTCCTTCGCAGTACATTCCTCACCCGTGTCGAGATCACGGGCGTCGATGTGACACTGAACTACTTCGGCTTGGTACTCGATTCGCGGAATCGCCACGATCCGCATCCGGGATCACATCAACGAAGGTGCCAGCTGATCTCGGCGAACCCGCCCCAGTTGGCGTACCGAACTGGACAACAACGCTGGTCTGACTAGTCAACTCCGAGTTGAATCGCCTTTCGCCTTCGACAACGGCGCCGTCGTTGATGTGCCGCAGGCGAGGAAAATCGGACTCTTCGGATTGATGGGGGCTTTCGCGGGCCAGCCTGTGAAGTTCTCCCTTTCGCGTCGACGCACCCCTTCAGGGCTAATACTGGTGCTGATACCGAAGCCGGGGATCGTTCTCCGCGAAGTACATTGCGATCACCTAGCAACTGGCGCACATCGTCGGTCATCCACTCCGTTGCGCCCAACTCTCGTCCGTTTTGCCTCTCACTGAAAGTTCGTCAGCGTGAAACGGCTGATGTGCAAGTAACCCGCCGTCGACAGCGATGGTCTGCGCGGTGATGTACCGGGATGCAGGGGACCCGAGGAAGCACACGAGCTCGGCGATGTCGGCCGGACTTCCCGCATACGGAAGCAACACGTGACGAAGCACCCGACTATAGCCGTCATCGGTTCCATCACCGTGGTTCAGCAACGCAGCGGATTGTGCCGTCTGGATGAGCCCTGGCCTCACAGCGTTGCATCGCACACCATGGCGACCATAGGCAGTGGCCACGTACCGAGTCAACGCCTCGACTCCGGCTTTGGAAGCGCCGTAAGCCGCGAGTTCGTTGGCTCCTCCGCCGGCACGGGTCGAGGACATGTTGATGATCGACCCGCCACCCTGTTCGATCATTTTCGGGACGACGTATTTGCAGCCGAGCAGCACACCCCGCAAGTTGATCTCGAAGATGCGATCCCATTGGACCGGATCTATGTCGGCCGCGGCCGTGTCACCAGCGTAGAGGTGGGTTGCCGCAGCATTGTTGTGCAGAATATCGATCCGGCCGTAGCACTCGAGAGCGTCGGCAACAACCGAGTTGAAGGACTCCGGTTCGCGCACGTCCAGATACTTGAAGTGCGCGCGACCACCCGCGGCACGGATTGCCTCAACCGTTCGTTCGCCAGCGTCTTGTGCGAGGTCCGCGACAACGACAGTCGCCCCTCGCGTTGCCAGCATTTCTGCCGTACGCGATCCGATTCCACCACCGGCGCCGGTGACAATCGCCACCAATCCGTCCACTCCGCTCATATGTCACCTTTCCAGTCCCTGACGATACATCATTGGCGCCAATATAGTCACCAAATGACGTCTTCTGTCACCGCCCACCCGTCACATATCCGGATCGGAGGGCTCACTCGCGACGTGCGTGGCGTCGACGATCGCACCGAACTGAGCACCAATATCTCCGCCTGCGAACCTCAAGATGACCTCACCCGCGCCCTGCCGGGCATAGGCAGCAATACGGTCAGCCACCTTTGCAGCCGTTCCGGCACAGCTGTCTTCGAGTTCGTTGACTACAGACCATGGTGCGCGGTAGTAGTGCTCGGACCATTGCCGCAGCTGCCCTTCTGCCCGTATCTCGTCGTCATGGACTGCAACGGTCAGATAGACAGCCGCATTTCGACCCGCACGAGTACCGGCCAGTTCATCTCGCCTGATGCCGTACTCCTGCGGCGACCGAACGATTGGCAACCACCCGTCGCCGAGACGTGCAGCCAGTTTCATACCTCGGGGACCGCGAACACCTAGCCAGATCGGCGGGCCTCCTGGCCTCACCGGCTTCGGAAACAGGTCGACATTGCGGAACTGCCATCGGCTGCCGTTCACGTCCACGGGCCCGTCGCTCGACCACAGAGCTCGGCATACCGTGATGATCTCCTCCAGCCTGTCGATACGATCAGATGACGAGATACCCAACGCGGCAAATTCTTTACGTGCCGGGCCATAACTCGGCCCTGGTCCCAGACCGAGGACGAGGCGCCCCTCAGCCAACGTGTCGACGGTGGCGGCAGCCCGCGCGAGCAACAGCGGATTCCACATCGGGGCCACCAGGACCGCGGTACCCACCGCAACGCGCGTCGTGCGAACGGCAAGCGCGGCGAGGACCGTCAACGGGTCGAAGCGAGGTCGGGCGAAGAGAGAGTCACCGACCCACACGGAATCGGCACCCAACCGCTCCATCTCGACACCCACACGGAGCACTTCAGCTATGTTCGACGTCTCCGAGCACTCGCGAACAGGCAGCAATACACCCAACCGCACAAGAGTCAACGGCCGACCCACCGGTGGATCGCGGCAGCGACGGTCACCAGATCATCCGTCCGGAGTCGACCGGAATCAGGGCGCCGGTAACGTACTTGGCCTCATCTGAGACCATCCAGGCGACAGCGTCAGCGATCACCTCCGGTGACCGTCGGGGATCGCCACCCAAGAGCGTGCGCGGCCCCTCCCCGAACACATATGGGTGATACTCCATCGATGCCTCGATATTGCCCCCCTCCAAGATTGCCGTGTCGACGCGTCCGGGGTTCACCGTGTTGACCCTGATGTCATAAGGACCGAGTTCGTGGGCCAGCACCTTCATCAACATTTGGAGGCCACCTTTGGCGGCGCAATAGGCCACAGCGGACGGCTGAGGCACCACGGCATTCACCGAGGAGGTGAACACGATTGACCCACCGTTACCGGAGCGGATCATGTACGGCACGAACGCTTTTGACACCTTCCAGGCACCCGTCAACAGCACGTCGATGCTCTCCTGCCAGGACGCTTCGGGGAGATCCCAACTGTTACGATCCACCGTCCAGATCCCGTGATTGACGACCAGGGCGTCAACTCGGCCGAACTCAGCGGCGACAGTCTCGGCAAGCCCAGTCAACGCTGCAAGGTCGCGAGCATCACACCGCTCTGTGATACAACGTCGACCGAGTGCACGGACTTCATCACCTGTGGTGGTGAGCTCTTTGAACGTAGCGGCCGGCGCCCGCGTGTACCCGAATTCTTCACAGATATCGAAGGCGACGATATCGGCGCCTTCAGCGGCCAACTTGATCGCATGCGCCCTGCCCTGCCCGCGCGCGGCCCCCGAAATTACGGCAACTTTGCCGTCCATTCGCCCCATAATTGCACTCTCCTTCGATGTAGTTTTTCCGCCCGCCGGCGGCGCATGCGCGCCCCGTTCACACCGTGATTCCAAAGGCCTTGCCTCGCTCGGAGCCCTCCAGCGCAACGCAGCGGTCGCGGCGGAACTCCCTTGATGAGGTACACACCCGCAACCGTCCATCGGCACAAATCGATGTGGGCATTCCCGAGCGGTCACCGCGGGCCTGCGTGTCACAGAGCTGCACCGACAAATCGCCTGCAGCCGAGCACGTTTCAGATCGAACCCCACCGCTAGTCGACCATCTCGGCTACAGACGTGTCAATAGCGCCTTCCCTGGCCCGCCGCCACACCCCTCTCCCCCACCTGCGGCGCAGACGCCTCTCACGGCAGGTACCCTTGCATTGGCGCCTTTATTGGATACAATGTTCTCGCCATGCTTCGGCTGCACCCACCGAATCTCATTTCCAACCGACCACGCCGAACGGGTCGGAGAATGGAGCAACGTTGCTGAGCATCAACCTCACCGACGAGGAACAGGACCTGAAGAAGCGGATCGTTCTCTCGGAACGGCACGGTCATGTACTGGTCATCACCATGAACCGTCCCGAGCGCCGCAATGCGCTGGGTCGTGTCATGCGCCAGGGTTTGCGGGACGCCTTCGATGAGTTCGAAGCAGACCCCGACCTGCGCTGCGCGGTACTAACTGGAACCGGCGCGGCGTTCTCTGCAGGTGGCGACCTCAAAGAGATGTCAGATTCTGCAATGCGAGTTCCTCCCAAGGACTCCGACATCATGATCAGCAGCAACGGATCGGTTTCGAAACCGGTCGTGGCCGCAGTCAATGGTGTAGCCCTTGCCGGCGGCTTCCGGCTGGTGCAGAACTGCGATCTCGCCGTGGCTGCCGACACCGCGCGATTCGGTATCACCGAGGTTCTGCGGGGTCGGGGCGCTCCGTGGGCGGCTCCGTTGATCAACATCGTGCCTCAGCGGATCATGGCGCAGCTGCTGCTCACTGGAGAGCCCATCGATGCGCATCGCGCTTACGAAGTCGGCCTGATCAACTCGGTGGTGAGCGTTGAGGACCTCTTGCCTGTCGCCATTGACCTCGCCCAGCGCATAGCGGCCGCCGCGCCGCTGAGTGTCCGAGCGGCTAAAACCCTGATCGGGCTGTGCACCGAGATCGGCGTCACGCAGGCCGAGCAGAGCGCCAACCTGGCGTACGAGAGTGTCTACACCAGCAACGACGCACAAGAAGGGCCACGCGCCTTTGCCGAGAAGCGCGACCCGGTCTGGACCGGAACATAGCCTTCTCCAGGTCAGCACCTCGCCGAGGCGACCCCACCAACATTCGCGTCAAGCCATCAACGATTCCGAAACAAAACGAGGTACTCATGGCCACCAAGCCCTACTTCTACCAGAAAGACCGGTTGGAGCTGCGCGACGCTGTACGCAAGCTGTGCAGCCAGTTCTCACTCGACTACTGGGAAGAGCACGATCGCACAGGTACTTTTCCCGACGAGTTCGCACAGGCTTTCGCCGACGCGGGCTTCAAGGGAATCATTATCCCCGAAGAATACGGCGGAGGCGGCGGAAAGATCGGTGATCTACTCGCCGTAATGGAGGAGGTAACTGCGAGCGGCGGAGGCAACAATGCCTCCAGCAGCATCCAGATCCCACTTCTCTGCGTCCCTTCGTTGCTGGCTTTCGGCACCGAGGAGCAGAAACGTGAGTTTCTGCCGAAGATCGCATCCGGCGAGCTGTTCGTCACGTTCGGCGTCACTGAGCCGGACGCCGGCACCGACACCACCCAGATCACGACCACCGCGACCCCGACGGACGGCGGTTGGCTGATCAATGGGACGAAGGTGTGGAACTCAGGCGCGCTCGTCGGCAACAAGGTAATGCTACTGGTCCGCACCTCGAAGACCGAGCCGGACGGCCGCAAGGGTGACGGCCTCACCCTGTTCCTTACCGATCTGCAGGTTCCAACGATCGCCATCAAAAAGATCCCGAAGATCGGGCGCAACGCAGTGGCATCCGCAGAGCTCTTCATTTCCGACCACTTCGTTCGCCCGGAGGAAGTCGTTGGGGAAGTGGGTAAGGGCTTTTATCACCTACTGCACAGTCTGAACGGGGAACGGCTGATCCTGAGCGCTGTTGCGCTCGGAATGGGCAGGTGGGCGGTCGAGAACGCGACCCGATACGCCAACGAGCGCGTCGTCTTCGGTCGCCCGATCGGCAAGAACCAAGCCGTGCAACACCCTCTCGCCCGTGGGCATCTGAATCTGTTAGCCGCATCGGAGGTGCTCAAGCGCGCCGCAGAAGAGTACGAACTGAATGGCCCGGGGTCGATCGGCGGTCTCGCGAATGCCGCGAAGTACCTCGCCACCGAAGCCGCATTCGCTGCATCCGACGACGCCATGCAGGTGTTCGGCGGGTACTCCTTCGCCCGCGAATATCACATCGGACGGCACTGGATCGAGTCCCGATTGCAACGGATCGCACCGATCAACAACCAGATGATCTTGAACTATATCGCCGAGAGAGAGCTCGGTCTGCCACGCAGCTACTGAGAACCTGCTCTCTCGCGACGCGATCGCATGTGGAACCGCGCGGGCATGGCGAGAGTTCGGCTGTCGTGACATTTAGTAGTCGGGAGTATGAGCGTGAAACATATCAAACAGCGTCTCGAAGATCGCTTCAAGCCGGGCCGCACGCTACCTGTCGGAACCGCGTTGGCACCGTCCGGTACGAACCCCTCACCAGACTGTGCCGATCGCGAGATCGCCGACGGAACGCCGGAGCCGCTGAAACGTGCCCTCATCGAGCTACTCGGCTCAGACAAGGTACTCACCAATGTCTCCGACTTGGTGCGATACGCCTCCGACGCAAGCCCATATCGTTTCGTGCCACAGGCCGTAGTCATCCCGAAGACGACAGAGGACATCGCCGCGTTGTTCCGCTTTGCGCACGAGCACGGTCGGCACCTGGTCTTTCGAGCGGCTGGGACATCACTGAATGGTCAGGCGCAGGCGGAAGACATACTCGTTGACGTCAGGCGCCACTTCGTCGGAATCGACATGCTGCCCGACAACCGTCGAGTCCGGATCCAACCCGGGACGACAATCGCGGGCGCGAACGTGGCCCTGGCCAGGCACAAGCGTTCTATGGGGCCGGACCCCGCGAGCGCCGTGGCCTGCACGGTGGGCGGGGTCGTCGCCAACAACGCTTCGGGCATGACCGCCGGCACTACCCGCAATTCCTACTCTCTTCTCGAGTCGGTCACGCTGGTGCTCCCCTCGGGGACGGTGGTCGACACAGCTGATCCGGACGCAGATTCAGCCCTGCTCGGATCCGATCCCGAACTCTGTTCCCGGCTGATCTCGCTCAAGTCCGAAATCGAGTCTGACGCCGACCTGGTCGCACTCATCAGGTCGAAGTACGCCATCAAGAACACCAATGGGTACCGGCTCGACGCCTTCCTTGACGGCATGACGCCCGTGCAGATTCTTCGCGGTCTTGCCGTTGGCTCGCAGGGCACACTCGGCTTCATCGCAGAAACGGTATTCGATACGGTGGCGCTGCAACGTCACCGCTCGGCGGCTCTCGTCTTCTTCGCCGATCTGTACTCAGCCGCCGCAGCGGTTCCAGCGTTCAACGAAATTGGCGCTATCGCAGTCGAGCTGATGGACGGGAACACTCTGCGCGCATGTGCTGCGGTCGAGGGAGTGCCGTCGGACTGGGGTGAGCTGCCACGGTCGACCACTGCGTTGCTTGTCGAGTTCCGAGAGTCAGAAGCGAACGATGTCGATGGACGAGAGCAGGCCGCGATGACGCTGCTCGAAACGCTGGAGGTAATCACACCAGTTTCGTCGGCGACGAACTCCTTCACCAGAGACGCTAGGGAAGTCCATACACTGTGGAAGGCGCGAGAGGCCTTTGTCTCCGCGGTCGGTAAGGCACGTCCACCGGGTACAACTCTCATCACGGAAGACTTTGCGGTCCCGCCCTCCAGCCTCGCACAGGCATGTGAGGCCCTCCTGGAACTGCAGTCCAAGCATGGATTCGATGCCGCCGTGGCCGGCCACGCCGCACACGGGAATCTACATTTCCTCCTCGCGTTCGATGCCGCAGACGCCCTGGATGTCGAACGGTATGCCGCATTTATGGAGGAGTTCTGCTCGATGGTGGTGGGCACCTTCCATGGCTCGTTGAAGGCCGAACACGCCACCGGACGCAATATCGCACCATTTGTCGAACTCGAGTGGGGCCAGCGAGCCACCGACATCATGTGGCGACTGAAGAAGACCATCGACCCGCACGGAATACTCGCGCCCAGAGTCGTCCTCGACCGTGACCCGCGTGCACACCTACGCGGCCTCAAGACAATTCCCGTTGGGGGCGAGATTGGTGACGACTGCATCGAATGCGGGTTCTGCGAGCCGGTATGTCCCAGCCGAGATCTCACGACGTCACCACGGCAGCGGATCGTACTCAGGCGGGAGATTCTGCGGCAGCCTGCTGCGAGCCCTGTGGCTGCAAATCTTCTGGATACCTACGGGTACCAAGCTGTGGACACCTGCGCAGGCGACGGAGCATGCAAACTCGCATGCCCGGTCGGCATCGACACGGGCGCATTGATGAAGCAATTCCGCGCCGCCAGACACACCAGTTTCTCGGAACGTATTGCGCTGACTGCGGCCAACCGGTTTGGTGCAGCCGAACGCGGCGCTCGAACGGTGCTTCGCCTGGCGACAGCGGTAGGCGACCGACCCATGGGCACCGCAACCCGACTATTGCGCAGGATCTCCAACCCAGAGCTGATACCCGAGTGGCTACCGGAACTTCCCGGCGCAGCTCGACCGCTTCCTGACACCTCCGGAACTGCGAGACCGGCGGGCGTCTACTTCCCTTCCTGCGTCAATCGGATTTTCGATGGACCACAGCAGGGTGAGACATCACTTCCGACGGCGATTGTGGCACTCGCTGAACGAGCTCACCTTCCGGTCGTGATCCCGTCAGACGTTCGCGGGGCCTGCTGCGCGACCATATGGGGATCCAAAGGATTCAGCGCCGGAAGAGATCTCATGGCGAACCGCGTTATCGAACGTGCGCATCGATGGACGGATGGCGGCAGATTGCCGCTCATCGTGGATGCGACCTCATGCACCCTCGGACTGGTGCGAGAGATCGCACCATACTTGAGTGAAGACAACCGGCGGAAACATTCCGATTTGACAATTGTCGATTCCGTGTCTTGGGCGGCGGAAGTCCTTCTTCCGAGGCTCACGGTACAAACTACACAATCCACAGTCGTCATCCATCCGACGTGCTCCATGCGTCACCTGGGTGTCGTGGAGAGCCTGCAACAAGTCGCGGAATCGTTTGCCCTGTCGGTCACCACTCCTGCGTCGACCCAATGCTGCGGCTTCGCGGGCGATCGCGGACTCCTTCATCGGGAACTCACCGAATCCGCCACTACTGCCATGGCAGCGGAGATCGCCGCACATCATTACGACGCCTATCTCTCGGCAAATCGTATGTGCGAAATCGGGATGCAGCATGCGACCGGGGCAGCGTATCGCTCTGCACTTCTCGAGCTCGAGCGCGCTACACGTCCGGGTAGTTAGCCATGGGGACCATCACAATTAGACCATGGTTCACTGCTCTTCGAGCCTTAGCATCGGGCCGCCGAAGACAACCCGAAGAGTTCCCCGCAATCGGCGACTGCGCGCGAGTTTCCTCGCCCGAGAACTGAGCTCGTATGCCGTCAGATAAGCAGTTGATGGTCACGGCGAGAACATCTGACACTCCCGAATCTCCCTCACCCGGCGAGGTCAACCACAATCCGAGGTCTTCCTCCTTCCCGATTAGACGTGAATCCCATGAACTCTCTCGAGTATCGCCAGTGGCGTCAACGGCGTCGTGCTGCTGGGATCGATGACAACCTCAAACGGAAGCATCCGGACGTCGAGGCAGCTCGCATCATCGAGTTCGCAAACATGTGGGCGCCATACGGTGGCGCTCCCGACGAGGAAATCCTTGTGCACTTCGGAATGACAACGCAGCGGTTTATCGAGCGATTATGGCAAGTTGTCCCCGAGTCGAAGTGTATCCGCGAAGAAATATGCGGTTTAGCCAACGCATACGCTCACCCTCGGCGGAGCGGTTCCTCGCCAGTTCCGTAGGACCTTCGACAAAGTCGAGATTGCGAACCCACGCTGCACTAGCAGCCAGCGTGATGCCACCCGCGTCTGACATGTAAATGAGTCCGTGCGCGACGGTCATGATTCACGATCAACAAGGCAGAGTTTCAAAGGGCAAGAGCAAGTTCCGAAGTACATTACCTCATCGAGTAGATAGAAAGCGGCAGCATGAATGCAACAACAACTCCGACCACGCAGCGCTTCGCGTCGGCATTCAGGGCACACCCAGGAGGCGTGTCGATCATAACCGGGGACTCGGGTGGCGGCCCCGTGGCGCTGACGGCAACCTCAGTGGCTTCTATCAGCGTCGAACCGCCCAGGCTTGTTCTCTCGCTGTCTGATTCATCCTCGAGCTCACCGACACTGCGCGAAGTAGACTCCCTGGTGGTCCATCTTCTGGACCTCGATGATCTACCACTCGCTCAAATGTGTGCAACCAGTGGCATAGATCGGTTCGCGGATACCTCGCTTTGGCGCCGAATGCCAACTGGAGAACCCTACTTTCACAACGCGTCGCACATCATCCGCGGCCAGGTGGTGATGCGCGTACGCAGCGCGAGTAGCACATTGGTCATCGTGGAAGCCGATGCGGTGTTTCGCGGGACAGGTCGTGACGAAGGCCGTGACCACTGCAGTACCCGACTGGTCTACCAAGACCGCACATGGCACAGAATCGGAAGTAGTTCAGCTGTGCATAAGCGAGATACCTCCCGAGAGTAGCCACCCCCGGGCAATCCACTTGCCACGACGAGCGCGGTAGCGCAATTGACTGTGTCTCGAGGAGCTGCGACCTGGGCATGACGTGTTAACCGGGGAAGGGGTCTCCGCGGCAGGATTAACCCGCCAAGTCTCCAACCGGCGGCCGACACGGCTCGTTGATGGCGCGCCGGTGGCTCCGCAGGTCAGCACAGGGCGAGACGGTACTTGACGTATCACCGGCTAGTACCGCTGGGATACGCATCCTCGCCCGTGGACGCTGCTACGAGAAGGACTACACCGACCTCGCTGACGCTGCTCGACGACCGCTGTCCCGCACTCAGTTGGCGTGAACTGCCGCTCGACGAACGTTAGGCCCGAGAGGACTCGAGTCCCGCGGACTTGCGCAGTCGCTTTGCGGAGTCGGCTCAAGCGTGGAGTGGCGAGCTTTGCTAATTTGTTCAGCGAGATCAGACCAAGTTGGAAAGTCGCTTCAGTGACACCCAGCGGTGCTCGCGGCACAGCTCGACGAGGCGTTCGTTGTCGTGTTCAGCCCAGGCCTCGACTTGATCATCGTGAGCCTTGCCCATCATCTCCGCACGCTCAGCCCAGATGCCAATGCCCATCACCATGTATGACATCGACATGTCCCACCACCGGTTAAGCTCACGTACAAGGAGCTGCTGGTTCGATGCATTGAAGATCTGAAAGTGGAACTCCCGGTTGAGACGCATTGCCTCGGCGACCGACACGTTCGGATTCTTTATCTTCTCGTTGATGGCCCGGACGGAGCGCAGCTGCTTCGCCGTCGGCTTGGGGAGGGTGCTCAGCACCTGAGACTCAATAAGGTCGCGGAGCGTGTACATCTGCGTCATCTCATCGAGGTTGAAGCGTGTCACGACGTAACCCCGGTTGGGGCTGTGCGTGATCAGCCCGTCCTGACTGAGCGCGCGGAGGGCCTCTCGCACCGGTCCACGGCTCATGCCGATCCGATCCACGAGGTCGTCCTGGACGAGCTGCTGGCCAGGGAGTAGCTCGCGGGTGAGGATCAACTCCCTGATTGCGTCGCTCGCAGTGGTTACCGCTCCCCCTCGGTGACGCACCGAGTCGCCGCTCTCGTCGACCTCTCGCGCGATTTTGGCTGATGGCACGATCTCAACCCCCTGGAGATGATTCTGGCTCCGTTAGTGTAGCCGAAAATGGATCGCCGCTCTCGCGGGCATAGAGCCGGGAAGCGCTCGCGTCGGATCCGGCGCTACTCAAATTGGTGATCGGCGTTGAGCTTGCGGTGTATGTCGCCGTGATGGTGAGGTAGCTACGGTGTCTGGCACTGCACTGCCAGACGCAGGTGATACGGGTCATACCGCATCGAAGTCGGACCATCATTCGGCCCGAGTCCCTGCGCCGTCGAGAATCGCCAGCAGGTCGGCGAGAATTCTGTCGGTTTCGTCCTCGATGGCGTCGAGGATATCGGTCACGTCCTCGAGCTGCGAGTGGGCATCTCGGCGGGCGACGATGCCGCGGTCGTAGTACCCGGTGTCGAGTTCGACATTGACGATCTCGATCGATGTATCCGACGCCCTCTCCACCGTGTCAAGGCGTAGCGGCAGTCGTCGGTGCACCGGTGCTTGTCCGGTCAGATGAGCTCGGGCCAGGGCTGCGACCGATTGGGCCGACAACGTGGTCGGGGCGAAGGGGGTGTGGCCCCAACGATCGATTGGCGTGAACAGCGGCCGGTCGTCCCTACGCAGGGCGTTGGCAAACACGGATAGATCCGCGCCGGCGCGGTCGAGGCGTTGGGCGAGCAGCTGGGTGCTGGGGTAGCGGTCGAGAAACCCGAGGACCTCCCCCCACCGCTGGGACACCGTCGCCGCGGACACCGGACCGCCCCCGTCCTGGATGCGGGTCCACCGATCCTCCACCCGCACGATCAGCGCCTCGTCCTCGGCGGTGAGGTCGGCGCGGCGCAGCCGGGCGATGTCCTCGTACCCGAGGCCGCCGGCCATCAGGGTCAGGATCAGGGCGTCGCGCCTGCCGAACAACCCACCCGGCCACCCCGCGGCCGGGATCTGCGGGATCCGCTGCCACGCAACAGCCCTGATCCGCTCCACCCGTTCGGCCCGGGCGTCGTTGAGTAGTTGCCGGACCGTTTCCGCCAGGCCCGGTGCCGGCAGCCCGTGGGTGGTGTGGACGGCGTTGATCGCGGTCACCCGGCGGCGCTGGGTGCCGGCAGCGGCCGGATGGTCGGCGTGGAACTCCGCCACAACGGTGGGATGCGCGGGCAACGCACGGTGATCGCAGGCCTGGCACCAGTCGGTGAACAGGGCCCAGTCGTGAATGTAGCGGTGCGGCAACCGCGGTGAGCTGTTACCCGGCCCCGCTGCGGCAGTCTCCGTGTCGGTGCTCATCGCCCGCTACAAACCGATGTCGGTGACGGCGTTGCCGAGGAGCGGGGCGTGTTCACGCGCGTACAGCTCGACCACGGCGGGGCTGGCGTGTCCGGTCTGGCGCATGATCGCGTGCGCGTCGGCGCCGTTGCGGAACGCCTGAGTGACGAACCCGGCCCGCAACGAGTGCCCACCGAGCTGGGCAACAACGTTGTCGTCGTAGCCGGCGAGGGCGGCGCGGCGGCGGATCGCCGCATGCACCGAGCCCCAGACAGTGCGGTGTCGGAGAGGTTGCCGTTCTTACGGATCGCCCGGAACAACGGTGCTCGGGCCCGCATCCTCGGCAGCGCTGATCGGCACACATGGTTCTCGAACGCTGTTGCGGTGCGGAGCAACCGAATCACTCCGGGCCGACCGACCAGATCGTAGGCGGCGACGACCTGCGCCCACCGAACATAGGCGCACGGCGGACAACTCAGATGGCTGGTGGTGAACGGGACCGCCCGCACCGCCCCGGCGCCTTCCTGGTCGGTCTTCGACCGCCGCAACCGCACATGGATCCCGTCCAACCGGTGCACGGTGACGTCGCCGCACACCAGCTCGACCAGCTCACTGCGCCGGAACGCCCCGGCGAACCCGAGCAGCAGCAGGGCGCAGTCGCGGCGCTCGTGCACCTCCGTGGCCCAGCCGGTAACAGCCTGCCGGGCGGATCCGACGATGGTGAGAATGTCGTCGACCAGCAGCGGTGCCCGCGGGGTGCGCGGTCGGTCCCCGTTCGCGGCGTACTCGCGGCGGATCCCGGACAGCGTCGAGCGCACCAGGTCGTGCGTGTGTGGGGTGGAATGCCCGGTGGTGCGGTGATGGTGACCGATCGCCGCGACCCACCGGGCCAGCGTGACCGGGGCGTAGGCCCGCTCCCCCGACTCGGTGTAGATGGCCGCGGCGTCGACCAGATAGGCGGCGACGGTCACCGGGTGCGCCGGCAACGCCGTATGCCCCTGGACGGTGCACCAGGCCTCGAACCGCCGCCACGCCGACGCGTACGTGCGCCGGGTCCCTTCCGCTCGGGATCCGGCGACCGCGCCGGCGATCCGGGCGGCCGCCTCCTCTGACAAGTCCGGCGCTGATCCCCACCCCTCTGCGGGTGCGATATCGTTTGCGGCGGTGCGGGTGCCGTAGGTCTGCTCGATCGTCACAAGCGCCGACACTACCGGCGGACGCCGACACCGACTGAGCGAAAATCAGGGTGTGACGAGGAAATTCGCACCGGACGGTGCATGCACTCGGCCTCAAGACATCTCAGTGAGAACTCGGTTCATTCATCGTCGAGTTGCAGGAACGCGGCCTGCACACGCAGTAGATGCCCGTCTCGGCTGAGTTCCTCATAGCGTTCCATCACCGCCGCCCACCGACCGGCGTCGAACAGCTCCCGACACCGGGCATCCTCGTCCATGCCGCAGTCCATCGCCAGCCTCGCACCGGCCCGCAGCGCGGTGTCCTTCGTTCGGTAGGCCCACACATCCAGTCGTCCCGAGCCGCTGTAGCCGCGGTGAGCGAGTGTCCACACCGCCGCGTCTCGCGTCGTTTCGACCGTCCCGTCCGGGCGGTAGAGCGTCGAGGAGACCACCTGCTTGACGAAGCCTGCTGTACGCGCCACCACCCGATCATAAATCCACCGAGGCCGCGATCGCCGCAGCACGCGGCCACACACGCCGCTATACGACCTGGTCAGATCCCACCTCGTCACACGCGCGGGTTCTCGGCGGGAGGTTCACACGCACGCGCGGGACGACCGCGGGAGCGGGCGTACTCCAGCCGATCCGGTGCGAACGTCCCGATACCATCACCCGGATGACGGACCGCGCGCACAGCCCACCGGACCCGACAGAACACGACCGTCGGGGCGTGCCAGCGTCGGTCCCTGCTGCCGAGCTGGCCGAGGAGTTCCTCACCCATGCAGTGGCCGCCGCCCTTGTGGATGGGGACTCCTGGGCGCGGCTCGGAGTACCGGCACCGCATGCCGCCGACGGCGGCGTACCGTCCGACGAGGACTGGCAGAACGCGATCGTCGAGCACGAGAACGCGCGCGCGACGCGGCGTCATCCCACACTGCCCGGCCAACAGGAGAGCACGAGGTCCCCGGACGACACCCCGAAAGCACGTGAGGCGCTCTAGTCACCGTCCCGACAACGGAACTGAGAGATGACGGGATTCAACCGCCCGTCACGAGTCGGCGGCAGCGTGGCGCCTCACGAACAGCAGACCTGGCCGAGCGGGTCAGACGCGATGCCGCGACAGCCGGTATCCGCGGCGCGCGGCGACGAGACCCACGACCGCCCCGAGGACCGCGCTGAGGACCAGTCCGCCAGCAAGGAACGGGATCGGGTCCACCGATTCCATATGCCCAGTACTGCCCCCGGCGCCGAGCGGCTCGTAGCTCCCCACGTAAAAGTGCACCGGGTACGACAACCACCAGGCGAACAGGCCGGTACAGACCAGGCCCGCGCCGAGCCCGAGGGCCGTTCCGATCAGAATTAGTGTCCGCACAAGATCAACTTCGCGATCGCCAACTGTGCTGTTACCGCGGCCTGTCGGACGTCGTCCAGCGCAGCCCCGGACAGCCGCTTCTGCCCTCCACCTGCGCAAATCGGCAGACCGCGCCTCATCGACAGCGTTCTGCAGAGCGAAAAGTGTGCTGATCAGGCGTTTTTCCGAAGATGCTGCGGAAATGTTTTTCTACAGCACCAACCCCGCACCAACCATGAGTGACACGAGGAAAGCGGTGAGGGCGGCAGATGAGGCTACCGTTGCAGGTTCCGCTGCCCTCTGCCAGTTGACCCGAGGCATTGCCATCGCGTCCGCGGCAAGTACGGGACGTCTGCCACCACGATAAGGCATCCCGTGACGTGACCTGCACGGTGCAGCTCCGCGCACACCCGGGACACTTCGCGCGAGAACCGAGCAGCGTCACGGTCACCGACCAACTGCAACAGACGACCGCCGAAAGCTGCAGCCGACGAACTCGTGGGGCTGTCTGCGTTCGATCCCATACCCGAGAGTGCCCAGGCCCGGGCACCATCACGCAGACCAGCCGGTACGAAAACCCTTCATGGGAAATGACTTCTGTCGCCGAACCGGTCGGCGCAGCCGACCATCGCGATCCCACGTGATCCGAGGACGGGAGGGATGATCCGCCTCACCGTTGACGGTTAACTCTCAGCTGGTGCTCTGGCTGTCGACATGAGAGGACCGTTTCTCGGATGGGGCCGGTTGGTGCCGGCTCGCGTTGACGGAAGTGCGCGTCGCGGGCAGAGATGGACCAGCGATGGGCAACGGCAAGCGCTACCTGCGGTGGTGTGCCGGGTGGTCGCGGACCCGTGTCACGGGAACCGCCGAAAACGTGTCCCCGAGCGTGGGTGTGGCGGTGCTAGCCATCAGATTCCACCAGTAGCCGCTCGCGGTCGTACTGCTTGCACCGCGCGACAGCTGCGTTCGCTGCCTCGTCGGAACCCCACACGTACGCGAAGAATTCTCGGTCCGTGCGACGAAGGTCATCGATTCGGGAGTCGATCGCTGCCGCGTATCGCATGAACGGCACGCGGGCGTGGGTATTGACCGTCTTCTTGCTCATGCCAAGCAGTTTCGCTGTGTCCGATTGGGTGAGCCCTCGAAGCAGCGCTTCCTTGACCAGTGCCTGGTCGACGTAGTTTTCGGCGAGGAACTGCAGGTGTTTGACGACTCGCTGGGCGTCGCGGCGTCGGGTTGCGAGGTCACTTCCATCGGAGCTGGTCATGCACGCGAGTATGCCGGTACTCGATATGTACCGCAACGTGTTTTGCGGGAAGTCGCGACCACTCGGCTGACCCCCCGCGGCGAGTCGTAGCCCGGAATGCCAGAAGTTCGACCCGACGGGATACCGCTCGCACCTTCTACGCTAAACCCTCTCCGAACCCCCCTCAATGGCCAGTTCGGGGAGGGTTTCTCGCCGCCGAAGATTGCCCTGCCGGTGAGCGCCTTTTCGCGTCGGTGAGGGACCGGAGTGGGAAGGTCGGGGCCCCATTTCTTTCCCGGAAGTTGGTCAGGTCGCTGGGAGCAGCACCGGTGTGCGACGGGAGGGGTGCATGTAGGGCGGCCGCAAACCCATCCGTCCCTCCCCACCCGTTCGCAGGTCGCCGCGGCCGTGCAGGCAGGTCGCGGGCGCGGTGCGGCCGAGGCTGCCGTCGGGGTGCAGGTGCGCGAACTCCCACGGAACGGAGGCCGGGTGTTCGGTGATCTCCCAGGACAGGATGTGGCCGTGTCCGGCGCCGCGTTTCTTCCCGATCGAGACGATGGGTGCGAGCAGCTCGGCGACCGCGGCCGGGTGACCGACGGCCCGCCAGACCAGGTGCCGGCAGACCGTGAGCGGCAGCGGCATGACGCGGGAGCGGTAGCGACCCTGTCGTTCGGACACCAACGCCGGCAACTCCGCGGACATCTGGTCGAGTGCCTGTTGGTCGGGGCGGGCGGACCAGTACTGCACGTGCGGGCCCGGGACCTCGTCCTCCGGGTAGGCGAATGTCGCCGCCCAATGCCACCCGTCGCCGCCGTCGCCCGGGCAGCGGGCCAGCGGCAGGTCGAGGTCCTCCGGCACGATTTCGAGACTGTACGGCTCGTAGTCGGTTCCGGCCGCCCGGGCCACGGCCTTCGTGTTCTCGCGGATCTCCGAGGCGAGGAGCCCATCGAGGCTGATCCCCCACGGCACCGCATGCGCAACACCGGCGGCCATTCTCGCTCGGATGACCACCGGCACCATCCCCGCAGCGGTGTGCAGGGTCATGCCGGGAGCGAGAGCAGCATGTGAAGGGCCTCATCACGCCGTGCGGCGACGATCTCCCGCCAATCGACCACCGGCGCACCATTAGGAGTTGGGTCGAGGGTGGTGGCGATCTGGCCGTGGCCGATCCCGGTCCGCCCACCGAGCCAGCCGGTGCGGGTGAACTCGGCGAGGACGTCGGCGGTGAAGGCGTGGTCGAGGTCGGAGCCGCGGACCAGTTGCACCCACGACTCGAACCTGGTGCCCGGCGCGAGCGTTTCGATGTCATATCGCATCACCGGCGACCCCGACCCACCCGTCTTGGTGTCGGGGTCGACGGTGGTGCCGGCATGGCCGACGGTCACATCGTCGAGGTGTGAGTAGGACTCGAGGGCCTCGATGTCGAACCGGGACGGCAACGGGCCCGGATGCTCGCGGCGCAGGATCGGGGTGGCCTCGGTGACGATCGGCACCACATGCCCGACCCGCAGGCAGCCATCGATCGGGGCGGCGCCGACGGCGCCGCCGAACACGCTCAGCTGCGGGACCAGCTCCCGCAGTTGGTGCAGGCGGCGGCCGGTGATCGGCTCCGCCTGAGTTTTCACGATCGCTCCGCCGTTGCGGAGGGTGTGCGCGACCGCCAGCGGCAGCTGGCCCTCGTAGCCCAGGACGTCGCGCAGCAGTTCTTCACCGATCCGGCGCAGTACGCCGCGGAAGGAGTTGCCGGAGATGACCGGGACCAGCTCCACGGACCCGTCCGGTTGCAGGATTTTCATGCGCCGGCCGATCGCGGTAGTGCCGATCAGCTCCCCGCGGTGCGAGATCGGCGATCGGGCGGTCATCTCGATCTCCCACACACGCGACACGGTCACGACGCCAACCCGTGCTCGGTGCGAGCGGCTCGGACCGCGTCGGCCACGATCCGGGTCCGCAACGTCAACGCGGTGGTTTGATCGCGCATCACCTGCAGCACCGGCCGCGCCTCGCTCGTGAGCAGCATGGCCAGTTCGGACCGTTGTTCGTCGGTGCGCGGGGCGGAGCCGAGCCGGGCGGCCGAGGCAGTCCACCACTGGTGCAGGTTGATGCTGTTGTAGGTGGCCAACCGCACCCGGGTGGGCAGCAGGGTGTCCCAGTAGTCGCCGCGGCGGGCGGCCACCCAGTTGCGGTCGGACCAGTCGATCCCGTAGTGCAGCAACAACACCAACCGCTCCGCCACCTGCGCGGCGGGATCGGTCAGCCCGGGTAGTTGTGGAACCGCGGCCAGCCAGCGGTCGGTCACTGACAGTGCGTTCTCCCCCGACATAGTCATCACCGCAATGCTAGAGAAAAGCGACGGTTTTCTCGAGTCGAGAGCTCATCGGTTCGCCGCCGCAACGGTCCGACGACATTCATCGGCTGATGGTTTGGCGAGGTCACGGCGCCGGAGTGTCCTGGTGCTATCGGGTGGCGCGGAGGCCGACTTCCCACCACGGGTCCGCGTGCCGCCACGGCGCCAACAGGTTCCAGTCGTCGAAGACCTGTGGCCACTGGTCGGCCGGGAGGCGGTGCACCACGGAGTAGGTGGGGGCGTTGTCGCGGAGCATGGTTTCGGTGAAGCCGTGGCCTCGGAGTCGGCACATCACCGCCAGCCGAGCGGCGTCGTGGTCCTGCCAGGTCAGCCGGCTGTCGTCGACCGTGACGGCGCCCCAGATGGCATCGGGTATCAGGTGTTTGCGGCCGGGCCGCAGCGGCACGATCACCGCGGTGTCCGCGCCGATCTTTGTGGAGAGCACCTGGTGTAGCAGTGCTGGGGTTGCCGGCCTCAGTGTGGCGGGATCACGGGTGACGATATGCGCGGCGACACGCAACGTCCGGGCCCGGTATGCCCACGCACACACCTGGCACAGTTTCCGGGCGGCCAGATTCGTCCAGGACTCGAAGCCGGTGAACCGCCGGGAGATCACCTGCCCGACCGGGAACATGACCGGTGTGGTGTGGCCGCAGCGCGCGCACCCCGTCGTTCGGTCGTCGGGCGTTGCCGCGTCGACGGGCCCGGCGGCGGCGGTGTAGGCGGCCCAGACGACATCGGTGTCGGCGGCGAGGGTCATGGCGGCACCGTAACCTGCCAGGTGTGGTGGATGCAGCCGGCCCAGGCCTGGACCTGATGATGCTCCGTGGCCTGCGGGCGCCGTCGGCGAAGGCCGGTCCGGCCGCCATCGACACCATCCTCACGCGGATCGAGGCGCACCTGACCGCGCATGACGGGTACGTCGCGTTCTCCGGCGGCAAAGACTCGCTCGTCGTTCTCGACCTGGCCCGCCGGGTCGATCCGGATGTGCCGGTGGTGTTCTTCGATTCCGGTCTCGATTACCCCGAAACCTACGACTACCTCACCGAACTCGCCCATACTTGGGGGCTGGATCTGCACCGTATCCGCACTGATCCGCCGCTGCTCGACGTTCTCGCCGACTCCGGGTTGTGGGACCACCACGCGACCGCCGCCGCGGTCGTGGATCTGCACCAGGTGCTGATCACCGAACCCGCCCGCCGCGCGCATCAACTCCTCGGGCCGGGTGAGTTGTGGGGTGTGCGGGCCGACGAATCGACCGCCCGCCGCCTGCTCTACACCCGCAAGGGTCTGCGCGACGGGGTCATCGTCCGCGCGGACGGCACCACCGCGTTCGGGCCGATCTGGAACTGGGCCACCACCGACGTCTGGGCGCACATCGCCCGACATCGACTACCCGTCAACCCCGTCTACACCCGACTCCGCGAACTCGGCGTGCCCGAACACCAGCACCGGCTCTCGCACCTGATCGACGGCGGGCACCTCGACCGCGGCCGGCTGACCTGGCTTCGGCGCGGCTGGCCCACCCTCTTCGAGCAGATTGCCGACACCCTGCCTCGCATTCGGCAGATGACCTGACGGCTGCATCACCGCGAACAACGTCGGTGACGCCGGAGTACGTCGGCCACGGACGGTGCCGCCCTCGTACGTGACTGCGCCGCCGATGGTTTCACCCGGGCATGCCGCGCTGGTGAACCAGAGTGGGAACCGAGATGATCGAGCGCCTCGGCCGGGGTGACCGCCCAGCGCGTCGGTGACGTCGCCCGCGACAGCCGATCCATGAGGTCCCCGGGTCCCGTCACTGCTGTGCTACCTGAGGTAGTGTCTCGTTTACTGCGGTTGCACAGGATGAGCCGGAGGCGTCACCCCTGCTGGGGATTGGTGTCTCCGGTCTTTTCTTTCTTCTCTCGTGCCCGTTTCTCGGCGCTCAGGCGCATTTTCAGCTCGCGGCGGGCGCGCTGCTTCGGCGTCTCCTCCGGCTCGGGCTCGTCGTCGACAGGCCGGTAATGTGCGCGTCCCAGCTTGATGTCCGGGTGCATGATCAGCTCGGGGCGGCCCTTGCCGTCGGTGAACAGTCCCATCACAACCCCTTCTCGTCGGTGATGTCTTTCAGTTGCACGATCATCTGCTCGCCGATCGATCCATCCGGGCGGCGGTAACGTCCCCGGCCGGAGGAGATCACCTCGAACCGCGTCGACGGCAGGTTCACCGCCTCCTGCGGTGCGCTGTGTGGGAGGCGGACTGCGGCGTAGAGGATGTGGCCGCGGTCGTTGAACCGTTCCGCGGTCTGAATCGCGGCGATCGACACGCTGGACCTGGGAGCGCATCTTCTCGTCCAACTGCTGGGCATCGCCCCGCCCGCGTGAGAGCGCGCCCCCGACCTCGTCCCACCGGTCGGGGTCGGTGATCAGGTTCTGCACCGCGGTGTACCCGACCTTCGGAAGCTGGGTTTGCGCCCGGTTCTTGTTCACCGACCGGGCCTTGCGTTGCCGCGAACTCGGTGGCTGGCGAATCGAATCCGGGATCGGCAGCTCCCGGCGTTTCCGCTCGGACACCTCCGGCACCGTGGTCCGGGGGAAGGCTCGCTCCAGGTCCTTGCGGGCGCGGGTGAATTCGGCGTCCTCGACCATCCGGTCCAGTTCCCGGGCCCCGTCGCGGTCGGCGGCACGGTCCTCGTAATTTGCTGCCGTGCGGTAGCCGGCGGGCTTGGCCGCCGGGGTGGTGCTGATGCCGGCCTCGGGGTCCAGGCGAGTGTCCCTGGTGTCGGGACTGATGCTGTATGCCACCCGTCGCCTCCCGACTCCGATTGCGCCCCGTGGATACGACGAAGCGTGGCAGACGGGCCTTAGTAACCATCTGCCACGCTCGGACCCACACCTGGTGGGTGCCACGGCGAACGTGCGTCCTCTGGCGACCAAACCATCAACAACGTTGCCGTGCGTACCGCCGGCGTCACCGCGCCGGATGCCCGAAACTATACCGAAAGATCCTGCCCAGCATCAGGCTCCGCCACTGACATGATGATGGCGCACCCACTCACGTACGGGCCGCTACCGTCAGTTGGTATGGGGACCACCTTCCACGGGCCGAGCCCGTGGCCACACATCACCCGCGCGATCGGCACCCGCGGCGCCCGCCATGCGGCGATCGCCTACCTCGGCCAGGACGCACCCGAGCTGCTTCCCCTGCGCGCCGGTGACTTGTTGGTCGTCAACGCGTCCAAGGCTGCGATCCGGGCGCATGCCACCTCCCCCGCCGCCCTCGCCTACTACGTGAACAAGGGGGTGCGGGTGCTGTCGTCGCCGACCCTGCACGCGAAGGTGATCGTCACCAACCGTCGAGCGGTGATCGGTTCGGCGAATGCCTCCGAGAACTCTGCCTTCGCCGACGACGCTGTGGTCATCACCGACGACCCCGACATCATCGCCTCGGTGCGGAAGTTCATCGACGGCCTCGACGAGATCACCGAGGTCGATGAGGTATTTATCGACGACGCGACCCGGGGGTGGGAGATCGGCCGCGCCGTCCCATTGCCCGGGGTGACCGGTCGAATCCGCGACCCAGACGCCGAGTTTCTGCCCGGCCCGGTCACCCGGATGTTTCTCAAACATGCCGTCGACTACGAACCCAGTCTCACCGAACAGCATGTGCTCGACGAGCACCGGTCGCGGCAACCGGCCACGGCGGGGCCGGCGGTGAAGTACCAGCTCGAATCGCTCCGCCTCGACAAACCCAGCGCTGTCCGGCGCGGCGACGTGGTCGTTTTCGTCTCCGTCGACGACGGGTGGGTGTACCCGCCGGCCGTCGTGGTGTCCGACCCGATGAAGATCCCGCGGTCCGGTGGTGCGGTGCTGTACTTTCTGCGGATCCGCACCGACCTGACCCCGCTTCCCCTCTCCGATGCCGAGAGGGCGCTTACCGATCTCGGGCACCGTGGCTCACGGTTGCGGGCGGATCACTTCGTCCGCTCCCCCGGTCTCCGGACCGACCTGCTCGCGTTGTGGGATCTCTGACCATCAGCAACACCTCGACGGGAGGACTCGGCTGCGCCGGAACCGCCGAACCCAAAAGGGGAATTGCTAGACGGCGCTGGAAACCACGACAGTGCTGCTCGCCGCTCGAGCGATCCCCGTGCGGTGCTGCCGCTCCGCCGACAGGGTAAACCGTCCTCACCATTCGGGGTCGACCCGTCGTTCGCGGTCGACCCGTGCCCGAGCAGAGAGACGGCTCCGCACTCCGGTCAACACCCCCAATCATGTGCAGTCGCCCGCGGTTTTCACCGAATCATGCCGACACAACAATGCATTAGCACTCCATCGTGGGGAGTGCTAAATTCTCTGCACGCGGTGACATCAACCCGCACGAACCCGTCACGCCCAGAAAGGATCCGCACCCCCGTGACCGCCGTCCCCGGCCCGCATCTACACACCACACAGCCCTCCCGCGCCGCCGGTCGCGGCGAGCCCGCGCCGACCGACGTGGCGCTGCTCGAGTCCTGGGAAGCGGGTATCGCCGTGATCATCGGTTTGGCCGTGCTGACGACCCTGGTGTGCACCGTCCTCGGGTCCTTCCCGTTGGCTCTTTTCGCGCTCGTCGCGGTCGTCGGCGTTGCCGGTCTGGTCACCGCCGCCCTCTGATCCGGCCGGCATGCCCCGTCCGCTGCCTGGAGCGGACAGATCCGCACCCCGGGCGGCAGCACGCTTGTGGTGGATGTGCACCCGATCTGCGTTACCGGCCTGCAGGTTGTGGCCTCAAATCACTTTCTGGGAGTGGGACTCAGGAGATTCACAGGCATGGTGGGGCCGGGTGATGCGACGATGAAGCATGCGCCGCCATCGTTGGCCGGCCCTCGCGCCGCCCACCATCGGAGGGATCGTCGTGCATGCGGGCATGCCGATCGCGGCGGAGCATGACCTCGCCCTCGAGCTGTCCGCGGCGACCGCGTTTGCGTCCGGGTTGCTGCTGCGGTTCACGCTGTGCGTCACCGGTGTCCGCGCCGACTTCGCGCGCTACGAAACCCGGGCCCTGACCGACCCCGGTGACTGGTCGGCGCAGTGGTCCTATCTGGCCGTGCGCGTCGGCGCCGACGACCTCGACGGGTTCGCCGACCCGTTCCACCCGATCCCCGATTCCGGCCAGGAGGGATGCGGGCCGTATCGGACCACGCCGCAGTACTGGATCGGCACCTACCCGACCACCGGATCGCTGACCCTCACCACCGGGTGGCCACAGGTCGGACTCCACCCCACCTCGGTCACCCTCACGCTCGGTCCCAGCCCCTTCCCCACCACCGCGTTCGGGTCCGGTGCCCGTCGATGACGGGTTCGGAGCCCGGTTCGACGAACGGAACGCCCTCGCCGCCGGTGACGATCTCCGATTGTCGGAAGCTCCCGGTTCACCGCCCCGCCCCCGAAGGGGCTCGGCCGAGTCGGTGGACCGCAACCCAGGCCTCGGGTGGTCTCGCCGACGATCAAGCCAAGAATTTTACGGTTTGCTAGCGTAGCGCTGATAGCTAGCAGAGCTACGCTAGCGAACCGTGTTCTCGCACGGGTGATGGCGATGCCCACTGTCCGCGGCACCCACCGTCGGCATCGAAGTACACAGGCACCGGTACCTGCTCGGCGCTTCCGTCACGGTGATGAATCTGCAGCTGGCCATCCCCTGCCACCAGGTCCGCCCCCATAGTCGCCTCTGCTCACGGGTGGAATCGGTAGTGGCGGATGGTCGAACGAGGACAGGATGGCCTCCGGCCACAGCAGGCCCACCGCGGCTGCGATGAGCAGCATCAGTGCCGTGAGAAGGCACCTCGGGGCGTGGGGTCTCTCATGCTTCACCCCGGTCGAGGATGTCGAGCGGGACACGGTTGCGGTGGCTGATTTCCCACCGACCGGCTTCGAGATCGTCGAGGAGATCGCGGCACTGCTGATCGGTGCTCACGTCCATGCTGTGTCCGATCACGGTGACCGGGCCGCGGATGCCGCTGCGCCAGTCGATGACCGTGGAGACGAACTCACCTTGGGTTGCGAAGTCGCGGTGGCGGGTGCAGACGACGAAGTTCTCCGAGAGTGCGCGGACGGTGTAGGGGCGGCGGGGTTCGATACCGAAGCGGATTCGGTCACCGGGGGCGAGTGGGATCGGGGTAGTCGGTGATCCCGTGGTGTTCATCAGGGTCACCACGTACCCCGCACTGTGAACCTGGCTTCGGACAGTGGTTGTGTTCCTCGCTGGTTCTCGGCGAGGGTGCCGCGATCGATACTCCCGCGGCCCAACCCGATTGGCCGAAGCTCGACGTGGAAGCCGTCCCTGTCCTGATCTTGGTGGGCAGGAATAGATCGACAGGCCGCGGCGCCTTTCGTGGTGGGTGCGGGCGGCGCGGGCATCCCTGCGGGTGAAGTAGGTGCGTTTGTCGCAGTGCGGGCAGGTCACCCAGCAGGATGTGCGGCGGTGGACGTGAGGGGCCAATTTTTCGGTGCTCCTGTTTGGGCGGGGACGCTGTAGGGACTCACGCCTGGCTTCACCTGGTCGGCCCGTGACCAGTGGGAACGACGTTGTCTGATGGCGATTGCACCGCCGTCCGTCTCAACTTCGCTGCACTTCTTCGTCGGCGCGGTGCGCGGCCGTGAGTAACAAAGAATCCTGACCTGCGGAGTCTCAATCTCGGCGCGCCGAGTGCAATCGAAGTGCAGCTCGCGCTGAGACATGTGCAGCCGAGATTGAGAACCTACATTGTGGGCGCGGGAGGTCATACGGACCGTCCGATCTGAATATTCAGCCAGTCCGACAGCCAGGTGATGGCGTTGCGCCCCGCGTTGTCGACGACCAGGGCGCTGTAGTTGGTGTGGGCACCGGAGGTGAAAAAGCTCGCGGCCTTCAGGCCTTCGCCGACCAGGGCGGTCAGGTCCTCGGCGCCCTGCGATTGGGCCATGGTCGTCAGCGAGCCGGTCAGCGCCGGCAGATCGACGTTCTGTGTCTGGGCGCTGATGTTGGTGGCCGCGTTTGACAGCTTGCCGAGTAGTTCCGGTGGGGTCTTGGAGGCTTTGCCGGAGAGCATGTTCACCGCTACCGAGGCCAGGTCGAGGCCGACGGGGACGAGGCCGGTCATCGTGGCCGCGGCCCCGAGGGGGTCGGGTGCCTGTCCGGGGGGCGGGAGTAGTTTCTCGATCGCGGTCCAGGCGATGTCCTGGATCTGCCCGACCAGGGTGGCGAGCCGGATGACGTCGACGCCTCCGAGGATCGATGCCACGAGTGCGGCGATCTGGGTGTAGCCGGTGGGATCGGGGATGACCGAGAGCACCTGGGAGACCCAGCGCAGATCCACGGCGGCGGCCATCTTCACCAACGGTGCGAACTGGTTGTTCAGCTCCCCTGCCACCTGGTGCGCACCGTGGGCGTCGAGGGCTGCGACCTTCTGCGGTAACACCGTGAGGTTGTTCAGGATTCCCGATATGTCGAGCGCGGTCACCCCGGTGACGACATTGAGGATCTGATCGACGACTGTGGCCGGTTTGAGTACCGACAGCACGGTCGAGGCCGTCGACAGTGCATCGGCTGGAACCGATGTCAGCGGGGCGACCTGACCGCCGAGGGGGGTGGCCGCCGTCGACAGCTGTGCCGCGTCCGCCGATGCCCCGGCGACGGTCGTAGTCCCCGAATCGGCCAGTTTCCGTGCGGTGTCGGCGATCGTCGTCACCGTGTTCAGCGCCGCGGTCAGGTCGGATGCCCTGGCCTTCGAGAGGACCTCGGAGGCGCTGTGTTCGGGGCTACCCACCTGGGCGGCGGCAAGCTGCTCGGTGGCGGCGTGAGCAGTCCCGGAGTCGATCAGATCAGCGATCGGGGCGAGCGCCGTGGCGATGGACGAGGCCGTCGCCGCCACGCCACGAACGTCGACGTTCGGCTCGGAGAGCTGCTGTCCGAGGGTGGCGACAGTGCGTCCCAGCGCGGGCAGGTCGGCACCGGAGAAATCCGAGGTCAGCGCGGTGGCCAGCCGGGCATCGCCACCGGTGTTCCTGTTTCCACCATTTGCGCTGGTATCGCCATCCGCGCTGGTGTCGCCATGCGTGCTGGGGGTCTTGCTCAGAATCGACCCGAGCGAGCCCAGGAGAGGGTTGTCGCCCTTGCGGATCGAGCAGTACAGGTCCCCGGGATCGCAGATCGAGGCAACCCGGCCCGAGAGCGTGCCCATACCCTGCGGGCGCGGATCGGCGATGCCCTGACCGGAGGTGCGAGGACCCACAGTCGCCGCCCCCTGGGTGCCGGCGCCGGGGTCGGCGAGCAGCCCGACGGCCAGGACCCGGTCGGCGGGGACCGGGCCGTGGTCGTTACCGATCCGAGAGGCAAGATCGCCTGCGGCGTCGGCGCCCTGGGAATAGCCGGTGATCGTGAACTTCGTGTTCGTGCACGTGCTCGCCACGTCGGTGAGGACCGCCGTGGCCTTGGTGAGGGCGTCGAGTTTGCTGTCGGCGTATGTGTGTCCGTTGTCGAACGCGCGGGCCATATACGGGAGGGTGTGGACCTTCGCCCGGTCACCGTGGGCGGCGGTGATGGCCTCGGCGACCGGTGCGAGGATCCCGACCGGATGATTGGGGTCGGCGTGCTCGCTGGTTTCCCAGGTCCCGGGGATCAGCAGATTGAACGTCGCCGCGCAGCCGGTGGGGTCGGCGTGCGCGAGCGCGGGGGCGGTCACCGCGACGCTGCCGGCGACGGTCGCGCACGCAACGAGAGCCACCAGGCTGCGGGCTCTCGAATATCTTGCGGGCATGGGCACCTCATCTGTCGCCGGCGAGCTCTGACGCTCACCCACTGGTGCGGATTCCGGGATGCCACGCGCAGCCTCCCCCAAAGCGCACCAGTGAGGTGAGGTGCATACGGTGAACGAAGTCGGCAGCGGAATTCAACGGGGTATGTGGATAACTTCTTCTCCCCACCCTCATTCGCACGTCGCCTGCACCCCGACCCCACCGCACACTCCCGTAGCGGTGCGAGACAGGCTAGCTGCGATAGCGATGCTGTCCGGAGCTGAACTCCGGATAAGACTGCCCCTGAGATCAGGTCCAAGACGAGCCCGCGCAGACAGCGACGGTCGTGGCATAGCCAGGGACCGTCGCCACCCGGGCCCGGCGCCCGATTACCGTCTGTCGGTATGGGGACCACCTTCCACGGGCCGAGCCCGTGGCCACACATCACCCGCGCCATCCGCACCCGGGGCGCCCGCCACGCCGCGATCGGCTACCTCGGCCAGGACGCACCCGAGCTGCTTCCGCTGCGCGCCGGTGACCTGTTGGTCGTCAACGCCTCCAAGGCCGCGATCCGGGCGCACGCCACCTCCCCCGCCGCCCTCGCCTACTACGTGACCAAGGGGGTGCGGGTGCTGTCGTCGCCGACCCTGCGCGCCAAGGTGATCGTTACCAGTCGGCGCGCGGTGATCGGGTCGGCGAACGCATCTGAGAACTCCGCCTTCGCCGACGACGCTGTGGTCATCACCGACGATCCCGACATCATCGCCTCGCCAACTCGCCGTCGACGGCGACCTCGAGCACGTGCTCGCCGCCGCGGCGGACGCCGCCGCGTTGATGGGGGTCAACTGCGCCTCGGTGGCCCGGGCCGACAAGCCGGGCGGCGCATTGCGGGTACTCGCCTACCGTGGTCAACCACCCGCCCCTGAAACCTTCACCCCCGGTACCGAGTCCCAACCCGGCTACGCGGCCGCCGTCGACGAGATCATCACCTGCCCCGACCGGTACGGGGAGCACCGGTTCTCCACCGAAGCCATGAACGCCCGGGGGTTACGGTCCGGGGTCTGCGTTCCCATCGGCGCCGAGCCGGTGTGGGGTGTGCTGACCGCACACAGTGCCCGCCCCCGCGAATACGCCGACCGGGAGCTGACGTTCCTGCGCTCGGTGACCGCGGTGCTGACCGCGGCGATCCGGCGCATTGAGGCAGAGGAGGCACTGCGATATCAAAGCCTGCACGACCCGCTGACCGGGCTACCGAACCGTGCCCTGGTGCATCAGCAGATCGACGCCGCCCTGGACGCGGCACGCGGGAGCCAATACCGGGTCGCGGCGTTGCTGATCGACGTCGACGAGTTCAAAAGCCTCAACGACCGGCTCGGTCACGCCGTCGGGGATGACGCCCTCATCCTGTTGGCCGAACAACTGCAGTCGGTGGTGCGGCCCGCCGACACCGTGGCCCGGATCGGGGGCGACGAATTCCTCATCGTGTGTCCCCAGACCACCTCGGTCGAGGAGACCATCGCCACCGCCACCCGGATCACCGAACTACAAGTCGGGGCCGATTCGGTCGGGCGCGAACTTCGGTTCACCGCCAGCGTCGGTATCGCACTCGCCGGACCGCAGGAAACCCGGCAGACGCTCATCCGACGCGCAGACGCCGCCATGTACCACGCCAAAGCCACCGGCAGCGGCTACGCCCTCGCCCCCTGACCCGAACAGCCGCACCCTGCAGGTTCTCAACGTCGTGGCGGCGGGTGATTGTCCCGAACGTGTCGGAATCCCCGGCCCCGGCCGCTGTCGCGTCAGCGGATCCCTGACCGGACACCACCGGCGCCGAGGGAACACTGCGTACCGCATGCCCGGACACGTGCGATTCCCGCCGCTCGCCCACCCCAGCAGCACCGATCTACGCCGCTCGTGTCCCCACTTCCTGTCGGACTGCGGCCGGGCCCCCGAAGGGGGCCGCACAACCCCGTGACGTTGGTCCCTTGCGAGGCGGTGCAAGGCCTCTAATGCTTGTCGTATGACGTTCGGACGCACGATCGTCGGTGCCGCCGGGACAGCAGCTGTCCTCTACGGAGCCTGGGTACGCCCTCGGCTCGTGCGCTGGGGCGCGACGGAGGAGGAAGTCGCCGGGCCGTATCCCGGTGCCGACCTGGTTCCCGACGGTGACAGAGGCGGGGCGATGGCCGTCACGATCGACGCCCCGCCAGATCAGGTCTGGCCGTGGCTGGTACAGCTGGGCGGCGATCGTGGGGGATGGTACTCCTGGGACCACCTGGACAACGCCGGTCGCCCCAGTGCCCACAGAGTCCACCCCGAGTGGCAGGACCTCGCCCTCGGCGACTACGTGAAGTACTGGACACGCCGCCACGGCCCCGTGGACGCCTGGGAGGTCGCAGCGCTGGAACCGAATCGGTTCCTGGGACTGCGCGGGTTGAGCGATCTTCGAGGCCGCCTTCTCGATCCCCAGCAACCACGGCCGTCGGCCTACACCGAAGGACTCTGGGGCTTCCTGTTGAACGAGTTGCCCGGCGGGCGCACCCGTCTGGTGATCGCCGGTTACCAAGCCTTCCGCCCTCGCTGGCTCGGGCGTTTCGTCTTCTACTGGCTCTTTCCCCCGGTGGTCTGGATCATGCAGGCACGGATGTTGGCCGTACTCAAACGAAACGTCGAACGAGCAGCCAACCGCGATGCCAGCTAGCGTAGCTATCCTCTCGTTGCGGTTACGGTCGCGGAGCTTTTCGGCGCACGATCGATGGCGCCGCGCACCGGGCCGGGTATTGCAACCCCATCAATCTGAGCCTTTGCCAGGCAGAGCGTGCCACACCACGACCTCGGCCCTTACCCGAGTGCTCTCGAGCGGACCGCCTCCACGACCTGCCCAAGTGATTCACAACAGACGGAGTGATCGCATGACCGACCTCGACCAATCCACCGCCGTGCACGAGCAGCTGGATATCCCCGCCGACATGGACGTGATCGTGTGAGCACCCCCGTCGACCTCGACGAGCAGGTCACCAAGGTCCGGGATGCGCTGCACGCCCTACGCCGTACCCTCCTCGACCTCGAGCGCACCTACGCAGCCCTCGACGCGCACACGCTCGACGTGAACGAACTCGGCGACCCGACCACCGCACCGGAAGCGTTGGAGAGCGCCGTCGACGCCCTCCGCGCCGCCCAGGACACACTCGGAATCGCCGACGCCGACCTCGACGTGGCGAAGCGGCACACCGCACGGTTGCAAGAACGCCCATGACCGCCGCTGCCGGTGCCGACCGATCCACTCGCCGATAGCAGGAAAATGCCCGCAGCAGACCTGCTCGGAAACGCTTCGGAAGTGACCCACAGCACCACACCCACCTGGGCTGTTGCAGACTGCTACAGTGGTGTCGAGAGGAAGGTGCACGACATGGCAGCTACATCCCCGACTCGAATCGACAACGAGCTCTACGCATCGGCGAAACTGGTCGGTGGACGGATGAGTCGCAGCGCCGCGCAACAGATCGCGCACTGGGCGCGGATCGGCCGCGAACTGGAGGCCTCCCACAGCGTTTCCTACCGCGACGTCGCCGACGTGCTGGACGGCCGACGCGACTACGACGAGCTCACCGACCGCGAACAGGCGGTCGTCCGCGCCGAATGGACCGAGCGCATCACCGAGCGCCGAGAAGGACTGAACCTGGCAGAACAGTTCGCCCACTCCGGCCGTTCCTACGTCGAGCTGGACCAACACGGGAACATCGTTCGGCACCCCGCCCAAGACGGCGGGCCGGCCGACGCTTGAGCCCCGATCCCGTCCTGCACGCCATCGCCGGACCGAACGGTGCCGGCAAGACCACGTTCTACGAACACATACTCGGTCCCGTCACGCACCTGGACTTCGTCAACGCAGACGTCATCGCCGCCGCACGCTGGCCGCACGAGGCGGCAACCCACGCCTACGAAGCGGCCTCCCTCGCCGCCGAACAACGAGCACAGCGGATCGCCCAACGCCGATCGTTCGTCACCGAGACCGTGTTCTCCCACGAGTCGAAACTCGACCTGCTCCGCGACGCCCACCAGGCAGGATTCCACTTGACCTTGCACGTGGTCCTGATCCCGGAGGAGTTGGCCGTCGCGCGCGTGGTCGACCGTGTAGCGAACGGAGGTCACCATGTGCCCGAGGAGAAGATCCGGGCGCGGTTTGGGCGGTTGTGGAGTCTACTGCGGGCCGCGATCGCCGCCGCCGACCAAGCCTACGTATACGACAACACCACCACAGCCCACCCGTTCCGCCTAGTCGCAAGCTTCACCAACGGCAACCCGATCGACGACCCGACCTGGCCGTCCTGGACCCCGACGGCACTGCGCGCGGACAGCTAGCCTCGGCCAGTGCCGCACCAGGCAACGTCAATGAGAAGCGCGCAATACCCACGATGCCGGTGGCCGACCCCGCCACGTCACACCGTATCGGCCTGTCCTGTTTGACGATCCGTCAAACAGGACACCGGTTGGAAGCCAACGCCGGATGGACGGTGGGGTTGTTCCGATAGAATGTGTCGCGGCGACGACCTGGCGTCGACCTGCGTACCATCCCGCACTGCATGACACGAGGCCCGACGCGCTGACCGCCCGGATCGACGTCGCGCTCGACAACGAACTCCTCGCCCACCTGGACGCCCTCCCCGACCGACTCGGGCCACACCCGGCAGGAGCGCTGGGTGTACGTCGCCGCAAAACGCCTCCGGTTCCCCACCCCCATCGAGATCCGAATGCTCGACGAGATGTTCCGAGCCCGAAATAGCCGAGAGCTGGCGCGGCACGCCTGCCGCGAGAAACGAGGCAAAGGGCCCGGCGTAATCGCCTCTCGCGGGGCAGGTTCACCAGATCGCGAGCTGGTCGTGATGGCCCGCGCCGCATCACCGCCGACCATCCGGTCATCGCGTACTGCCGCATCGGCGAACGCTCCTCCTCACACACCTAATTCGCGCTCACCGAGCTGCTCGGATACCCGAACGTCCGCAATTGGATACCGTTGATGTGGATCTCCCGGCGAGGTCCGACGACAGCAGAAGAAGGTGCACCGATGTCTCGGATTGCGCAGGTCACGGCCCTTCGATCCCTGCTCCTGGTCACCGCGCTGGCATTCGCGGTGATCTCGTGCGGTGACACCACCACTTCCGCGGACGGTCCGACGACCCCGGCGGAGCAGACGCCGGGGCAGACCACCGACGCGTACTGCTCCTCGGTGTCCACCATCCTCGGCCGCACCGGCAAGCTCGGCGACAAGGCGGCGTGGGCCGGGTCGCGCTGCCCACGGACCTGACCGTGGTTACCCGCGGGGTGACCGTGAAGCCGGGTCTGTCGCTCGGCGGCTACGTCGCCTTCGCCTGGTACGACGACGACACATTGGTGATGGGCGACCTGGTCGTCACCGAGGACGAGCTCCCCCAGGTCACCGACGCGCTGGAGGCACACGGCATCGCCCAGACCGCCATCCACAATCGCCCGCTCGAACAGACCCCGCCGGTGTGGTGGACCCGCGTCCACGCCATGGGCGATCCGGCCGACCTCGCCCGCGGGATCCGGGCCGCACTCGACGTCACCGCCATCGCCCCGCCGACCCCGCCCCCGGCCCAGCAGCCGCCGGTCGACCTCGACACCGCCCTCGGACGGCACGGCACCGCGGACGGCGGCATCTACAAACTCACCATCGGCCGCCGCGACACCATCGAGGACAACGGCCATCTGCTGCCGCCCACCTTCGGCGTCACCACCGCACTGAACTTCCAACCGGTCGGCGGCGGCCGGGCCGCAGTCAACGGGGACATCGTGATGACCGCACCCGAGGTGCAGAACGTGATCGAGGCGCTCCGCGCCGGCGGCATCGACGTCGTCGAGGTCCACAACCACTCCCTCGACGAACAACCGGGCCTGTTCTACCTGCACTTCTGGGCCGTCGGCGACGCCCCCGCCCTCGCCGCCACCCTGCGGATCGCCGTCGACACCACCAACATCACAGCCGGGAACTGACCGGGCCTCGGCGCTCGACAACGCAGGCGATGAACGGCGAGGAGACGACAATGGGAACGATGCCCATGACCGGCCGCGGCGCCCGAGCAGCACGGCACCTGGTGCCCGCGCTGATGATCGGGGCGATGTGGGTCGGCGCGTGCTCGTCCGGATCGTCACCGCCGGAGGATGGGTCGCTGCCGCTGCAGCCGGTCGCGGAAATTGCCCTCCCCGGCGACAATTCACGCTTCGACTACGGAAGTCTCGACTCTGATCGGGGACTGTTGTTCATTGCCCACCTCGGCGCCAGCGAGGTCATCGAAGTCGACGTCCACACCCGGCAGGTCGTGCGGACGATCCCGAACCTGTCCCAGGCGCACGGTGTCCTAGTCGTTCCCGAACTGCGCCGGGTCTACGTCACCGCCACCGGCGACAACCGGCTGGTCATCCTCGACGAAGACACCGCCGCCGTGCTCGGGCAGGCCCCCACCGGTGATTATCCGGACGGGATCGCCCATGACCCGAAACGCGGCGCGGTGTGGACCACCAACGAATCCGGCGGCTCGGAAACGGTCATCGACGCAGTCACCGCCCAGGTACGCGGCACCGTCGACCTCGGCGGCGACGTCGGCAACGTCGCCTACGACCCGGTCGCCGACCAGATGCTGGTCGCCGTGCAAGGGAAGGGCGATCTCGCCGCCATCGACCCACAGGCTCTGACCGTCATTCGCCGGCTCCCGTTGCCCGGCTGCCGCGGCGGCCACGGCCTCGCCCTCGACCCGCAGGCGCGGCTGGCGTTCGTCGCCTGCGAGGACAATGCCACCCTGCTCACCGTCGACCTGGCGACCTGGCAGACCGCCGGCACCATCGACGTCGGCAAACACCCCGATGTCCTCGCCTACGACCAAGGAGCGCAACGCCTTTACGTTGCCTCCGAGAGCGGCACCGTCACAGTGCTCGACCAACAGGGCGGACACCTCACCGAACTCGGATCCGGTCACCTCGCCGACGGCGCACACGTCGCGGTACTCGACCCGAACACCCACCACACCTACTACCCGATTCCCGACGGAACCGGCGGCCGTCCCGCCCTCCTCGAACAGGCTCCGAATCCCTGATCCCACACCACCGTGAGTGATCACGACGCAGACGTGCACACCACCAGCGCTGCTTCTCAAGGACCTCATCGGGGTATCCACTCCACCAAGAGTTGTCGACACCCCGCTCGACGGCCACGGCACCCAAGACCACCTCGCGGGTGCCCCAGGAAAGGACCCCACGATGCTCGGACTGGGAATCATCGGCTGGATCATCATCGGCGGACTAGCCGGCTGGATCGGCAGCAAGATCATGAAGACCGATGCTCAGATGGGCATCCTCCTCAACATCGTCGTCGGCATCGCCGGCGGACTGCTCGGTGGATTCCTCCTCAAACTGCTCGGAGTCGACGTTGAAGGCGGCGGGCTGATCTTCAGCTTCCTGACCTGTCTCCTCGGCGCGGTGATCCTGTTGTTCATCGTCAAGGCCGTCACCGGTCGCCGCGTACACCACTGAACGACTCCACAAGGGGCCCGTGCCGGCGTTCAGGACGGTCGTCGACCCCAGCGGGGTGGCGAGCCGGGTGAGCGAGTGCGGCATGTCCCATCGCTGCAGTCGATCCCGGCACCACCGGACCAGAACGCCCGAGTCGGCGTTGCGGTAGATCCCGTGCTGCGCGGCCAGGGGTGGTCTCCTCACAGTGCCGGAGTGAGCGGGCCCGGTGTGCCGGCCGCGAGACCACCGCGGCGGATGTCGCCGGGGGCGGGCCTCGCGGCGGGATGGGTGACGTGTTCGGCGGAGTCCAGCAGCCAGGGCACGCTGGTGACCATCACTCCGGGGGTGTACAGCAACCGGCCCTTCAGGCGCAGGGCGCTCTGGTTGTGCAGCAGGTGTTCCCACCAGTGCCCGACGACGTACTCGGGGATGTAGATGGTGATCACCTCGCGGGGGTTGTCCCGGCGGATGGTTTTGACATAGTTGATGATCGGCCGGGTCACCTCCCGGTAGGGGGACGCGAGCACCTTCAGCGGCACCGGCATACTCTGCTTGTCCCACTCCTTCTGCAGTCGGGGGGTGTCGTCGCTCTGCACGGTGACGGCCTCGAGGATCGAGGGCCGGGTGGCGCGGGCATAGGCGAGGGCGCGGGCGGCCGGTTTGTGCAGCTGGGAGATCAGGACGATGGCGTGCACCCGGGAGGGCAGGTCGAAGCTGTCCTCGTCGAGGACGAGCGCGGCGGCCACCCGGTCGTAGTGCCGGCGGATGGCCTTCATCATCACGAAGAGGATCGGCATCGCGATCACCACCAGGTAGGCGCCCTGAGTGAACTTGGTGGCGGTCACGATGATCAGCACCAACCCGGTGAGGGCGCAGCCGACACCGTTGACGGTGCGCCGCACCCGGATACGGTGCCGCTCGGCCCGGTCCGGTTCGGCGCGCAGCAGCCGGTTCCAGTGCCGCACCATCCCGGCCTGGCTGAGGGTGAAGGAGGTGAACACCCCGAGGATGTAGAGCTGGATCAGGTGGGTGACCGAGGCGTCGAAGACGACGATCAGGATGCCGGCGGCCAAGGCCAGCAGGATGATGCCGTTGCTGAACGCGAGCCGGTCGCCGCGGGTGTTGAGCTGGCGGGGTAGGTAGCGGTCGCGGGCCAGGATCGAGGCGAGCAGCGGGAACCCGTTGTAGGCGGTGTTCGCGGCCAGGATCAGGATCAGCACGGTGGCGGCCTGGATGTAGAAGAACCCGACGTTGGTGGTCCCCCCGAACACCGCGGCCGCGATCTGCGCGATCACGGTGCGCTGCGGATCGGTGTCACAGTTTCCGGTGAAACCAATCAGGTCACAGGTGTGTTCCGCGATGCGAACCTTGCTGATGATGGCCAGTGCGGTGATGCCGGCGAACATCACGATCGCGGTAGCCCCCATCGCGACAAGGGTCTTGGCGGCATTGGCGCTCTTGGGTTTCCGGAAGGCGGGGACCCCGTTGGAGATGGCCTCGACCCCGGTCAGCGCGGTGCAGCCGGAGGAGAAGGCGCGCAGGGCGAAGAACACCAGCGCCAGCCCGGTGAACCCGGAGTGTTCCGGGGTGATCGAGTAGGCGGCGCTCTCGGCGACCGGTGCGTCCCCGAGTAGCACCCGGATCAGGCCGGTGACGATCAGGACGAGGACGCCGGCGATGAATCCGTAGGTCGGGACGGCGAAGGTTTTGCCGGATTCGCGGACCCCGCGCAGGTTCATCGCGGTCAACAGGATCACGAAGCCGACCGCCAGTTCGACCCGATGCGGATTGAGTGAGGGTAGCGCGGAGATGAGGTTGTCCACTCCGGCGGCCACCGACACCGCCACGGTCATCACGTAGTCGACGAGCAGGGCAGCGGCGACCGTCAACCCGGCGGACGGCCCCAGGTTACGGTTCGCGACCTCGTAGGATCCGCCGCCGCTGGGGTAGGCGAAGACCACCTGCCGGTAGGACAGCACCACCACCGCCAGCAGCACCACCACCCCGGCCGCCAGATAGGGGGTGAGGTACAGGTACGCCAGCCCGCCCAGGGAGAGGACCAGCAGAATTTCCTGGGTGGCGTAGGCCACCGACGAGAGGGGGTCGGAGGCGAAGATCGGCAGCGCCAGCCGCTTGGACAGCAACTGGTCACCGAGATGCTCACTGCGCAGCGCACGCCCCAGAATCAGGCGCCGCGCCGCATGTACGGCTTTGGACACCGCCGAAGCCTAGACGCGGTTCGGGACTGCGCTCGGCTGCCGGGGCGTAAGGATTTCGCTAAGATATTTCGCTTCGCGCGCCGGTGGGCGACGCGACCTGCCGACTATCCGCGCCAGGCTGTAGTCGACCGGTCACCGATCCCATCCCGATGCCATGACCGCATCACCTCGGGAAGCTGTGCGCCAATCGATTTCGCGAATAACCCGTACCCCTTCTTCCCGTTCTGCCGCCGCAGGCCGACGCTGATCTGTACCTGTTGGTTTCTCGTGCGGGAAAGGATGCTCTCTGGTGGGCGATCTCGTGGTCACCGTCGTGATGGTCGGTTCCTTCGTCGGAGCCGCACCGATGATCCGGTACCTCAACACCCGGCCTGCCCGGCCCGGGCCAGCTCGCGTGCCGACTGCGGGCTCATCCGGGACCGGCCGGGCCGCCGACTCCCCCCACCGGTGATCCGTCCGGTACCTCTGGTGATGTCGTGTCGGGAGGGGGCACCATGCGATCCCGGTCGCCCCGTTCGTCACCGACTGCGGCACAAGGGTTATCAGGGTGTTCCTAGCTGTAATGGAGGGGGTACCGGGGATCCCCGGATGCGCCCTCGGTGGGGCGTCGCCGTTCTCCTCACCGGAGGGCAGGTCGACGACCATGGTCAGGCCCCCACCGGGGGTGTCGGTGGCGGTGATCGTTCCGCCCATGGCCTCGACGAACCCGCGAACCACCGACAGGCCCAGGCCGATCCCGGTGGTGTTGTCCCGGTCACCGAGCCGTTGAAACGGTGCGAAGACGGCGTCCTCGGCGTCGCGGGGGATCCCCGGGCCGCGGTCGGCGACGGTAATAGTGGCGCGCGTCCCGGACCGGGCCGCCCCGATCCGGACCGGGCAGTCGTCGGCGTAGCCCAACGCATTGTCGGCCAGGTTCGCCATAACTCGTTCGAGCAGTCCCGGGTCGGCGAGCACCGACACCGCACCCACGTCGACGTGAATCCGGTCGGGGCCGGCACGCCCGTATCCGGGGGTACCGCGCCCGACCCCGACCAACGCCCGATGCACGATCTCGTCGACATACACCGGTTTCAGGACCGGGCGGATAGCCCCGGCCGCCAGGCGGGAGGAGTCGAGTAGGTTGCCGACCAGATCGGTCAGCTGGTCGGCAGACTCGTCGGCGGTGGCCAGGAGTTCGGCGGTGTCCTCGGGAGAATTCCACGTCCTGGCTTCGCAGGCTGGAGACGGCGAACTTGATCGCGGCCAGTGGGGTGCGCAGGTCGTGGCTGACCGCGGACAGGAGGGAGCGGCGCAGCCGGTCCGCCGCGGCCAACGCCCGGGCCTCGCCAGCCTCGTCGGCCAGTTGCTGCTGCCGCAGCAACATCACCGCCTGATTGGCGACCGCGGACAACACCCGGCGGTCGTGCCCAGGCAGCTCCCGGCCGGTCAGCACCAGCGCGTATTCCCCATCAGCGGCCTCGCAGACCGTGTCCGCCGCCGCCTCGGTCACCGGGGCGGCGCCCACCGAGCACACCGGGTCTCCGCGGTGCAGGACGGTCACCCCGCGTCGGCCGTAGGTTTCCCGAACCCGGTCGAGCAGAGCCGCAAGGTCGCTGCCATGGAGCACCGACCCGGCGAACAGGTTGAGCAGCTCCCGCCTCGCGGGAGGCGCGGCGCGCCTGCCGGGTCCGCCGGGCAGCGGCATCCACTAGTGCCGCCACCGCCACCGCCACCGCCACCGCCACCAGCAGCAACACCACCAGGGTGAGCAAGTTGTCCGGTTCGGCGATGGTGAAGGTGTGCACCGGCGGGATGAAGAAGTAGTTCAGCAGCAGCCCGGACACGATCGCCGACAGGGCCGCCGGCGCCACCCCGCCGAGCAGCGCCACCACGAAGAACAGGGCGCTCACCCCGGAGGTGCCGAGCCGATCCCCGGGCAGCGACATCAGCGCCGACGCGGCCGCTGGCAGGGCGACCGCGGCCAGCCAGCTCGCGGCGATCCGCGGCCCCGTGCCGACGACCGGCACCCGCCACCGCCGGTTCGCGTGCGGGTGGGTGACCATGTGTACGTCGATGGGACCCGATTCGCGGACCACGGTGGCGCCGATGCCCTCCTCGAATATCCGGGCCAGCCGCGAGTGGCGGGAGGTTCCGAGCACCAGCTGGGTGGCGTTGACCGAGCGGGCGAATTCGAGCAGCGCGTCGGGCACGTCGTCACCGACTATGGTGTGCACACTCGCCCCGAGATCGGTCGCGAGTCGGCGGATCGTGGCCATGGTGGCCGCGGACACCCCGGCCAACCCGTCCCCGCGGACCACGTGCACCACCAGCAATTCCGCGCTAGCCTTCGACGCGATCCGGCTGGCCCGCCGAACCAGGGTCTCCGATTCCGGGCCACCGGTGACCGCGACGACCACCCGCTCCCGAGCCTCCCAGAGGTCGGTGATCTCCTGATCGGCCCGGTATTTGGCCAGGGCCGCATCGACCGTATCGCCCGCACCGGCCGACGCGCACGCCCCAGCGTGCCCGCGCGGGAGTTTCGAGTTCTGGGCTGAGATGACGAGTCCGGCGTCCTCACCTGAGCCCAGCAGACCCGTCCATGCCCCTGACAGTATCGACATGAGAGACGGCGGCGGATACGCAACGGGAGACGCGCGATGAGTTACGGTCAGGACGTACCCCGCGAAGCGCGCGAACTCATCACCCTCGCTCGGATGTGGATTCCCTACGGCGGAGTTCCTGCAGAGCTGGTCTTCCAGACTTTCGGAATCACCGAGCACCAGTTCGTCGACAGGCTATGGGCGGCAGTCCTGGATGCGCACTGCGACCCACACCTTGTCCGTGCGCTTTCGTCCGTCAATCCGCGCCGTCGGTCACCCTGGGGAGCACCCACAAAGCGAGGTAGCTCACCGGCCTGAGCAGCAGACAGCGCCCTGAACCGCCGATCCGCACTGTTCGAGGTGATCTGATTGGGGAGGCCCGCGAGGTGCAATCGGTTGTCGGGCAATGAGGTGCACCTCGCACTATTCACGGGCGCCGAATTATCGCCGTTGCCCGCTGTGGGGCGGCGGCGACACCACCGGCGATCGCGGTGGTGATTGCAACTGGGGCGATGGCTGCGACAATTCGAACGGTGGTGTGTCTCGACCCATGGTGATCACCGGCGCTCTGGTCCGTGGCCCGGTTTCGCAGCGGAGGGCGAAGCGAAACCTTGGCGTGCCGCCAGTGCGCCCGCGAATGTGGTGCTGCCGATGGTGAGGAGGGCACCGAGGATCAGCGCCGAGGGTTCACCGGGCTGCAGGATATGCGTTTGCTCTCCGATTGTCGCCGCCGCGACCGGGACACCCAGCTGAGCCGAGGCCAATGCGGCAAGGGCCAGTGGCTGCCCGAGAAAGCGTATCGCGCAGTGAACGGTCACCGCTGCGAGTCCGAGCGCGACGCCGAGCAGGATCAGCGACGGGTGCGCGCGGAGGTCGCGCAGGTTCAGCGAGGCGCCCAGCCACACGAAGAACAGGGGACCGAGGAACCCTTCGGTAATCGAGAACAGCTGCTTGGCCAGGCGCCGCGGTTCGCCCACGCCCGCGACGGCCAGCCCGAGCGCGAAACCGGCGAGCATGATCGATACGTGGGTGTGAACGGCCAGCGCCGCGAGGGCGAACAGCACGCCGAGGTTGATCCGCAGCTCCAGCGCGAAGCGGCGGTCCTTCGATTCCTGGTGCAGACTGTGCAGCCAGCCGCGGCCGTCCGCATACTTCAGGAACGTGTAGAACAGTGCCGCCGATGCCGCGACGGCGGCAGCACCTATCGCGGCGCGGGGGGCCTGGGCGGGGTTGATCACGAGTGGAAGAGCGATGATGCACGCGGTGTCTGCGACCGCGACCTGGGCCATGGTCTGCACTACCGGGGTGCCCTCGAGCCGCAACGAGTCGATCAGCGGAAGTACCAGGGCGGCCGACGACGACGCGATGAGGACCGCGTACAGGGCCGCATGGCCGGTGCCGAATGCCCGGGCGATCCCGAACCCGGCTGCCGCCGCGAGGACCCCGACGATTGCGGCCCGCGCGGTGCCCTTTGCGAGAGCCGGCCGGATGGTCGCATCGCGGACGGGTACATGGGTGCCGGCAACGAACATGATCAGCGCGAATCCGATGTCCGCGAGAAAGGTGAAGGTGGGATCTTCCGGGTGGATCCATCGGAGGCCCGTCGTGCCCAGAAGAATCCCTACGAGCAACTCACCGAGCATCACCGGCAGGTGCCACCCCCGACGAACCGCGAGCAAGGGACCGGCTAGGGCGGCTGCCGAGATCAGGGCGAGGATCTCGAACGACATCGGTGGACCTCAGCTCGTCGGCGGCAAGCTCGTCAGCCGGCACGGAATCTGCGTGTTCTCATCGGTGTGATAGCTCGCGCACACGCGGTGATACCCATCTGCCACTTCGAGCGCGGTGCCTGCCGCGAGATCGCCACGCACGAGCAGGATGGGTGAAAGGGGTGTGCCGTCTGCGATCTTCCGCAGGTCGGCGGCCACATGCGCGTTGTCCGGAGGCAGCAACCGCAGCCGCGAGGCGCGCAGGATGTCCTTGGCCTTGTGGAGTGTGACCGGAGCCGTCCTCAAACCCGCCACGATACGTTCGACGGTACCTCGGGAGGTGAGCAGATCCAGGTACGCGGCAGCCGCCGGGTAATCATGTTCCTCGGGCGCCTCGCGCCACCGCACTTTCGGCATGCGGAGATTGTCCCTCACCGGGGACGCAGATCCCCGCGATTCGCGAGCGCGTGGACGACGAAACGGCGGATGAATCAGATGCGAGTTTTCCGTCGCTGAGCGTGCCGCCTCACCACCCGCCTGATCCGCGGCGGCGCGCACCCCACAACCCGGCCATGGTCGCCGCCCTCGAACAATCCGGTCACCTCGCCGGCCACCGCGGATCCGAACGCACCCGCCGCCTCGCCAACATCACCACCTCGGCGCCGAACACACCGCCGCCGACACACCACCCCGCTACATCGTCCCAATCAGCCGCGGACTCAATAACATCGGCCCTGCGACGGACACTCGCCACAACAGAGGTCGGACGCGAATCAAGATCAACGGCCATCTGACATGCGCGATACCGAAGCAGCTCGACCAACCGAGCGCCGGTGGCGATCGTCAGGTCGGCGGATGAAGGACCCGGACCGACCGCGGAAGCGGCTGTACCGCAATACCGCAACGCCTCGCCGCCGACACTAAAGACTCCGGGCGCGGGTCCACCGGCCAGGACACCTCACCGGCCGGACCGAATACCACGGCCGCATTCGCGGCCTGGCCCGTGGTGAACCGCGTCTGGTACCGGATGCCGTCGAACTCAACATCGAACGCCGCCGCCCACGCCCGGGGAACGTCGTACGGTGTCATCGAACACAACTCCCGGGTCAGCCCGAACCCGGCGGCCGCGTCGGCGCAGGTGTCCGCGAGGTCATGGGTGCCCGGTACCCGCAGCGTCGACAGCATCCGCTCGGCCGCGAAGTCGTGGGCGATCACCCCGAGCGAGGCCAACGCCTCCCCACCGTCTCCCGGATCGCCGTCGCCTCATCGAATGCGACATAGCACGTGCCCCGCGGCGCGGACAGATCGAATCGTCCACCACCGGACGAGGAGAACCACCACGGCCCATTCGAGACCCGGTGACCACGCGTGACCTGCCTCCTGCCGGTCACTACCAGCGCACGGAACCCGGCGAAGCCGTTGCCACAGGCGACGACCGTGGCCTGCTGGGCGACGGTCGGCGGGGTGAGGTAGCGCGCGGGTTGGTGCCGATCCGCCCCACACGCGGTGACGACGATCCAGCTGAATCCGATCGGTTCGCGCTGGGACAGAGTTACACCGTCGATGCGTATCCGATAGTGCGTGCGGCGGTACGGAGGATCGGCCGCACCCTCGGGTGATCGAGTGGTCGAGCGAACTCGAGGTCGGCGGGGAACGAGTCGGCGGCGGGGTTCCACAGGACGACGTTCGGACGGCCGGTCATGCAGCACTGCAGCCAGTGCTCGTATACGAGATACCCGGCAAGCGAACTATGCTCGGAATGCTGGTCCCGAAACGCTGTCTGGCGTGATGTAGAACCCACGGGGACCATCTGGAGCTACACCGTGTACGAGCGCGCATTGCATCCTGAGTTGAAGGACGCCGTCCCGTAGACGGTTGCGTTGATCGAACTCGCTGCCGGGCAGGTCATTCCAGGGCGCATCCTGTGCGACGAGGACAGCACACCGACAATCGGTGACCGTGTGACGGCCCTATTCACCGACATCGACCGACACGCCCGCGAAGGCCGGCCAGGCCATCACCATCAGCGTCGACGCGGACGGCAACCTCACCGGCCCCATTCCCGACAGCCGAGAGAACACGGTGGTCGTGGTGGCTGCCGCCTGCGGGGTCTGGCACTCACCGCCGGCACCGTCCTCTTATTGACGGCACTCGCCCACAGACGAGATAGCCTCGAGCGACGTCACGTACTCCATCCCCCGTCGGGCGGACCGCCCACATCATCCGGCGGTAATTGTGCCGGCGATGGTCGAACGCCATTGCGTTCGAGGCACCAGCGGGATGACGTGCCGTCTCGGCCCGCATACCGCGCACGATCAGTTCGGGACCCGCGGCAATCGTGCGAGGCTGTTCAGCTCGTCGAGAACCTGATCGACAGCGGTGGTCGGGAGACGGACATCCTCGCCTTCCGACGCCCGGAGACGAACACGAACGATGGCGAGCATGCGAGTTCACGCTCGAGGTCGGCTGCAGTCCGCGCGCTCACGGTCTCATCCTGCCACGAGCGGGCGGCGATCAGAATTGTGCCGATGCCACGAACCGATCCACTCGGCGTACGGGCCCAGGACCCGGAATTGACGAATGGAGGGCAGGCCTGTCCCCACCGGTTGCAGGCGGACTGTAAACCCGAATTCACTTCGCTGCCCGAAGAGTTCACTGCACGTCACCGGTCGGCCGTAGACCATGACCGGATATCGGGCAGCGGGCGCGGCGGCTCGGGCGAGTCCGGTCGCGACGCGAACGGCCACACCACAAGCACCGCGGCGCCCACGCCCAGACACCAGCACCGCATTCAGGACTCGACCGGGAGCTCTATCTCCCGAATCGTGGACCGCCGATCGGGACCGGTGCCGCGCCGTCGGCATCGGTGACGATGCCGAGCTCGCGACCCAGACCCGTGTTGGCGCAGAACATGATCGAACGCGCGCGACGCGAAGGTGCGGTTCGCGTGGCTCACCGTGGACGAGGCCTACGGGCCGATGAATTCCCTGCGGGTCTGGCTCAAGGAAACGAGATGCGTCGTACATGCTGGCCACGGCCGGGGCGACGACGTGTTCACCTGGACGGGCGCAGCGGCCGGGCGGACGAGATGATCGCCGCGGGTCCGCCGAAGCAGTGCCGCCGAATCTCCGGCGACGGCACGGGCGGACCACACGAGCATTCCTGGGTGCGGGTGCCGATGTGCATCGCGTGGGCGCCGGACGTAGGCACTGGCTGCCTGCGAGGCGCGGCCGAGTTCGGCGAGCTCGTCGACCGTGACCGCGAGTGCCTCAGCGGCCATGAGGGCGCGGGCCGCTGTGTGGGGCGTGAGGAAGCAGCCTTGCGGCGACATGCACCTCTCACTGAGGGCTGCCCTTGTCTTTCCAAACTCGACGACACACGTAATTCGGATCGCGAGTCGAGTTACCGAATCGCGATAGGTCAGCATCCAGACCGTAAATGATCTTGAATGGTCGGCTCATCCACGCGAAAGAATGACATTCATGGAATTTCCCGCGAGGAAGCGACGCGGCGGAGACACGATCGGAAGATCGGGTACAGCGAAAAGAGGTCCGCAGGTGACCTACGAACCCCATTTCCGCCACCAAAGAGCCAATTCAAGCCTCTGGCAGCGCTACTAGCCGCTGAGCGACCCAGCAGAACCCGAGAAGAAGTCGAGGGCGCCGAGAAGGGTGGAGACGTTCGAGAAGAAGTCCGCCAAGAAAGCGAGGTCCATTTGTAACTCCAGTTCGATTGTTCAGAGAATCGTGACACACGGCACACGATGTGAATATTTATACCGGCCCGATAACAATTCCGCAACGACACATTGCGGCCAACCAGCAACGAGTGGCATCCGCCCCCGGAAGCGCAGACAGGGGCGAACCCGGCACCCCGGGACGTAGTCACTTCGGACCAGAGCTCGAATACCCGATCCGCTGACCCGGTGAACGAGGTGCACCCGGACACACGATCGAAATGGTGGAGTTCCATACCGCGGCGTACTCCGGCAGATCAGCCTCCTCTCACGCTCAGGTCGGTGACGCAGCAGTCTTCCCGGCACACACCTGGAGCAATGGCACATCCCGCGGTACGTATGCAAGCACGCAGTTCTGCGGGCCCCACACCCCACGGCCGATCTAGGCCAGCCGCGGCGGCGCGCTCATCGAGACCGACTCCACCCCGTCGCCGCGGCGCAGCAGCCTCCTGGCGGGAACGACACCCGGACGCTGCCCGGCATCGGCCATTTTGACCCCGACGACACCGGGGCTCACGCACCCGCACCGGTGCGCTTGAAGCAGATCCGGTCAGCCGGCCGCACTCATCCGCCGTCGTGACCTTGCGGTCGACGGCGACGTCCGGAAGGCGCACTTATCGGTCTGCGGGGAGCATTCACAGGTCGTGTTGGCAGGCTGAGCGGACTAATCCTGACGGTCGGGCGATCCGGTGACGGGAACGTCGGTGCGGGCCGCCCGGATCCGCATCATGGCGGGGTGCCGGGTGGTCGGCATGATCCCCGGCAGCAGGAACCCCCACATCTCGTCGACCCGCTGCTCGAGGTCCGCGCGATGGGTCAGGACCTGGGACACGGTCTGGACTCCGGTGAACGCGCCAATGACGAACCGCGCGAACGTCGGTGGGTCGATGGTGTCGACAAGGTCGCCCTCGGCGACCGCGCGGGCCGCCAACGTTTGACAGGCGGCGATCCAATCCAGGTATGGGCCCGCGGGGCCACGGTCGTCGGCGCTGAGCTCGAGGGTGATGCGGATCCCGGCCCGCACGATCGGGTCCTGCACGATCTGCCGGGCCATCTCGTGGCAGAGCATCACGATCTGCTCGATCGCCGACGCCTCCTGCGCGGCGATCGCCTGCACCGCGGAGATGGAGATCCGGTGCTGCTCGGCGATGATGTGCCGGGCCAAATCCTCCTTCGACCGGAAATGAAAGTACAAGGCCCCCTTCGTCATGCCCGCCGCCTCGAGGATCTCGACGAGACTGGCACCCTCGAACCCGGACTTGTCGAACATTTCCGCTGCCCCGCGGACGATCTGCGCCCGGGTCACCGCCGCCCGTTGCTGTTGCACCATCTACCGCACCTTCCGTGCCCTTCGCCGCTGCAGCCCTTGGTCAAGATTGGGAGCGACGTCGCCCCGGGGACTTTCGATCGCACCCCTGCAGCCTGCGCGACGCTACCACCGGCACCGGTGCGCCTCACCTCCGGAAAAGACCGGCGTCCACCTGCATGTGCACCGATACCCGCTCACACGAAAAACAGACCAGCGTGCCGCTTCTTCGGTGGGCGCCGCCGGTCCGCGCCAGCGCCATCGCGGCTCCGCCGTGTGTCACTATCGGTGGTCGCGGTACTGCTCGGCGACCTCGTCGGTGTCCCGGGCCAGCCAGGTCAGCTCCCCCACCGATTCATTCCCGGGCAGGAGCAGATCCGCCCATCGGCGCTGCGGCCCGCGAACACATACCAATGCCAACCCGGAATCCGACAACGTCTGCCACAGCTGCTCACCCGCCGACGACGCCATGTCACCCATTCAACCGCACCACACCACACCACACTGACACGAGAAGCAGACCGGGAAGTCCGTCCTCGAATACCCGCCACACCGCGCGCTGTACACCACACGCCGACGACCTCGCTGCGCCCGGACGAGCGGGGTACGGGAGAATTGGTAGCAGGCGAGCCGACCGGTCAGGCGCCGAATCCGCCCGGCCAGAAACAACACTCGCACTCGAATGCGTGATGCCAACGCGGACGTGCTTGCACCGACGGCCGCCAGCCGCAAGTATCGCCCACCCAGAAAATCATGTGGCGTGGATCACATTGCAGCGATTGGGGCGGGCGTCGGGTCTACCATTTCCTCGCACCGGAACACGAAGAAGCAGGTCGATAACGCAACACGGCGCAAGCCGAACCTGTACTGGCTAGCAGCGATTGGTGCACATACCGCGCCTAATTCCGTCGGTCCGGTCGATAATTTCACACGCAGCACATCCGAGGAGACATCAGCGACGCCGACCACCCAGGTACACCAACGCGGAACCGCGCTTCTCGACTGGAGCGCGTCCCACCCCTTCGCGACGCGCAGTGCATGAGGAGCGCGGTCAGGGCTCACGCGGCGGGTACCTGTTGTATGTCCCGGCGAGGCCCGGCCGGAGCGGACTACACTCCGACCGGGCCGCTTCGGCCCAACTTGGGCGTGACCGCATCAAGGGAATTCTGTAGCGCGTATATCACAGCGGCCGACGTGATTTCATCTTCGTTGAACTGTCAGCTGCGGGTTCGCAGGTTGAGGGCTCAGCCCGCCCCGCACCGACGGCCACGAGCCACCACACGCACTCCCGCAATGTAGTCGCCTTCACCCGACACAGATCAGGACCCCCACGACCGCTACTGCGACCAGCGAGGCGCCGCCGCAGATCAACCACGCCCGCGTCGCCAACTGCCGCCACCGATCACACCGCTCGTCCACACCCGCGACGCCGACCGAACCCACCGGATTCGGATGGGACGCCCGGGACTCCGCAAGGCGGCGGACCCTCGCGTCCGCTCGTGCCGCCACACCCAACGAGACGGGAACCACCAGAAGCATCACCACCAGCAGAGCAACCATGAGGCTTACGCCGGTCCCGAACATCATCGTCCCTTCCACAGCAAATAGGGCCCGTCACGGGTATCGCGTGTTGATTAACGGCCACGCGGAGCCACGGGCACAACCACGCCCCTGTCAGCTCTATCGCCGAACTGCCACCGAGTGTTTCACTGGCCGCCATCGGCGCAAGGCCATGGGTCGGTGCGGGCCTACACGCCGGGCATCGGGAACTTCCACACCGCCACCACAACTACGCCCATGATCAGTCCGGCGTACAGAACAGTGCCAACCACACCGACCCGCAACGTATTCAGCAGACTGGCGCCCAGGTTCTCGGTAATCCGTGCCATGACAACTCTTCTCTCACGTGCAGATAATTTTCGGCTGCCACGTCGAATGGCGGCGTACCAGCTACCTTGGACCGACTTCGACACCTGCACATTGGCCGAACTACCTACACCCATACCCGTGTTCGGGTCTGGAGGTTTGGGTCTCAGCTCAGGGTTGCAACCGAACATCCCCGAGCGCCAGGCTTCGCCCACATATTCAGCTGTGTTCTACGTCACAGTCTTGGTGCCTGAGCTGTGTCGCCCAAGCATTTCGCGTCGCAAGCACAGTTTATGCGGGGTTGCCTGCCCGCCCGCCGGTAGTGATCCGGCTGGGTCGTTGGTCGTCGGCGACATCTGTCGGTGAGCGGCTCGCCGCAGATACTCGATTGCGCAGAACAGCTGCTCATCACGACTGGACACGCTGCAGCACAGAACAATCGGTAAATGAAACGGAACTGCCCACCTAACCTCTCGCTGTCGAAGCCCGCCGGCACTGCTGCGGCGAAGCAGAACAAAATGGGTCCGGTAGCGCACCGTGTCGCTGGATCACGCAGATCGCCCTCGGAAACTCCATCCGGATCGTGCACGCACCGCAGCACGCCTCGCCGAAATCACACTTACTGGTCGGTAATCCGGAGATGCGAAAAATACTGCAATGGCATGGATCACACTCCCTGGACTTCCCTGCGCCGGCTCACGAACATCAATTGTGCGCTGCTCGTTACTACGTGCAGATTGTCCGTGTAGCGCCCCTGCCAGCTGATCTACATCGTTGGCAGGGGCTGCGCTTGGCTGCGCCACAACACATCAACCGTGTCACCGCCGCTGTTCGCACCTTGTGACGCGGCGCCCCTCGGCTCAAACATGTCACCTCCGAGCGAGTCACCCCTTGCCCAAGTCTCGTTCGCGTAGTTCCGTGCGCCCATTCTCGGCGCCCCTTCACACGAATTGGGCAGACGTTTCCGATTCGTACTCCGGCGACGGTGACGGCGGGGTGGGTGTGTGCGGCCGGGTCATCGGCCAACATCCAGGCGAGGGTGTTCTCGGCCGGTGGTGCACGCCATCGACATCCGGGTTCGCGGCGAGGATCTCGGCGATCCACCGACGAGTGTGCAAATACCCCGAGGGGTCGCACGTGGACGTGCCATGCCCCGCGTTGCTCCGGGAGCCCGAACCCGGTCACACCCCCGACCCAGGCCATGCGGATCTCGACCCTATGGACGGCCCCGGGCACGAAAACAGGTATGTCTACCGGTCGTTCTGCCGTCGTCGGACGGACATTACGCGAGGAGTGTGGGAGTCGCACAACCCCCGAATCCTGCAAGTCGAGGCCCCCGATGCACGATCAGTTCCACCGCGATCAGCTCCCCCGCTCCCCTCTCGTCGCACGCGAGCCTTCACCATCCGCTGCTGCGATCAGTGCCACACCATGCCCGCCGCCGACGCGCCCATATGCTCGTCGTGCCGCAGCACCGAACCGGGCAAGATTCCCTCGTCGGGAACGACACGATCATGTCGTGGACGGTCATCGAGCTGTCGCCCCGTTGGACGGGCACCGACATCACCCCCGTCACGGGCACGATCGTCGCGGACGACGATCGGACCGTCGGGCATACGCCTGGGTCGACGACTCCCTCGCGCAGGGTGCCCGGGGCAAGATCCGCGTCCGCTATGACCGGATGATTCCGGGCGAGTCGGATCCGCTGTTGGTGCGGGCCTCGTCATCGCCAATCCGACCACCGATCCGTGTGTGCTGTCGCCGACCGCGCCGTTCTTCCGCACCATGCCCGTGCCCTGACGGCCTTCCCGAAAGGCGAGCCTGACGCCACCAGCGACCGGCAGACAGAGTCCCGCTACTTCCGGACCCCGACAGTCAGCCGTGAAGAAATCATCACGCCTAGCCAGCTCGGCCACCAAGAACAAGCGGCCTACAGACAGCCCGTCGACGCCGCCAAGAAGAGAGAACCCAATTGAGAAGGCTTTACGGGTATGTTGCGTGTCTCGCCGTCACCCTCGGCGCATTCCTTGTCAACGCGCCGGCGGCATCAGCCACCGGTGTCGTGTCCAACGGCATCGCGTGGACCGACGACCTGAACCCGGTACCGCACCCGCCCGGCATCATCGAGTTCTGCACGATGGGCGTCGTCGGTACCGACTTGTTCGGCAACAAGATCGGCATCTCCGCCGCCCACTGTGTCGACGGCACACCCGACGGTGCACCCGTCTACCGCTACGCGCCGACCGGACCGCGGGAACACATCGGGAACATCGCCTACCGCAGTCCCGGCGGCGGGACCGGCGTCGACTGGGTGGTCCTCTACCTCAACGCTGACGCGGTACTCACATCGAATGGTCCCAGTGCCCGGGTCGACGGAATCGGCGCCTCCAACCCGGTCGGTCCCCATTGCAAGGACGGGGCCGGTACCGGCGTCCATTGCGGGTCGATCACCGCGCAGAACACGACACGCTTCTACAGCAACGCCCAATCAGGTGGTGGTGACTCCGGTGGTCCCGTACTGCAGAACAACACCGAGATCGTGGGCATGGTCCGCGGATTCGACACAGCGCTGTTCGCGTTCGAGTACATCAAGTTCGCTGCCGTCCTCGACGGCATCAACGCCCAACCCAACCCCGTCGGGAAGGGCTTCGTCGTCACCAACAACTGATATGGGGTGCAGACTCGCCAAGAGGACCGCAGGAGGTGGACGTCCGGGACCGTCAGCGCGCTACCAGATCTGCTGCACGATCAGCCACAGCCATTCCCGGACAGGTTGGGGAAACGGGCTGTAGTACAGCCACCAATTGTCCATTGGACATCCCTTCCGCGTGGGCGCCCCCGACGGTCCGTCGATCATACGTCCGACATCCCGACCACGACGATGGCGAATATGCACACGCCCTCGAGTTCGACTGGCAGGAGTTCGTGCCGGTGTTCAGCGGCGGCGGCGTCCCGTCTGCACCGCAGGTCCGGCCTGCGCGCTCAGGCCTCAGGTCGAATGGCAACCGACATCCCCATTTCCGTGTCGGTTTTCGGATGTCGCGCCGGGAGTTCGCCTGACCTCGACGACCAGTCGACAGCCGAAACCCGACACGACCGGCCGATACTTCCCTTCGTGCAGGGTGATCAGCGCTTCACTGCGTGTGACACTGGTGTTCTACGATCGCCGGCTACGAGCGGCCATCCGCTGGCCTGGGCCAACGCTTGGGAGGCGTACGGGGACCACCGAGATGGTGGTTTCAATAGTGCTGACGGGCCAGACCGGGCAGCCCGCCTTTCATCGGCAATTGCTCGGGGTCGGCAGGCGCCCCGGGCGCTCATACCGCCGGCGATGCGCGAGGATCACAGCGCAGGTCAGCCCGCAACTGAATGAACCGTGTGCCATGAATCCGAACATACTCGGCGGTACTGGAGCGAATTGAGCGCACTCAGCAGGCGCAACTCGTCTTGTTGCCGACCGCCGCCGCACTTGCGCATGCTGCGGGCGTCGCCTATTCGTAAGTACTGACGATGTGGGCGTTTCTCGTCGCCGGCCTCGGCACGCGCGAGTGGTGCCGGGCAGCGGCACCGTATCCATTCCAGCTTTGCGAGATAGTTTGGCACGTAGAGGAACCCAGCTAAACGAGCACTCCGGTTTCGACATCACAACCGAGGGTGCCCGTGACGACGTCCACTTCCCACCAATAGCGGCCTCTGCGAATCAGTCCCGTGAGAGGGAGGGGACGTGCCATCTTCACAGCTAGGTGGCCTGCATCCAGCCGTTGAACACGCCGCCACTGATCCCGGATCCACCCAATCGGGTGTTCGCACCCGCTACCGTTTCGGATATGGAGACCACCTTCCACGGACCGAGCCCGTGGCCGCCCATCACCCGCGCCGTCCGCACGCGCGGGCCCCGCCGTGCCGCGATCGCCCACCTCGGCCAAGACGCACCCACCCTGCTGCCGCTACGTGCCGGAGACGTCCTCGTCGTCAACGCCTCCCGCGCCGCGGTACGCGCACACCTGACCTCCCCGGTAGCACTCGCCTACTACCTGGACGCCGGAGTTCGGGTGCTGTCGTCGCCGAACCTGCACGCCAATGTCATCGCCTCCGACCGGCAGGCGGTCATCGGCTCCGCCAACGCCTCCCACAGCTCCACCATCGCCGACGAGGCGGTGGTCATCACCGACGACCCCCAGGTTGTCGCTGCCGTCCGGAAGTTCATCGACGGCATCGAGGAGATCACCGAGGTCGATCAGGCGTTCCTCGACAACGCCACCGCGCAATGGCAGATCGGGCGAGCAGTGCCGATCCCCGGCGTCAGCGGCCGCGGACAAGTCGACCCCGGGTTCCTGCCCGCCAAGATCACCCGAATGTTTTTGCGGCACATCGTCGAATATGAACCCAGCCCCACCGAACACCACACCTGGACCACCCAGGCCCGCCACCACCGCGCCCCTGCCGGGCCGGCCGCGAAATACCAGCTCGAATGGTTCCACCACGACAAGTCCGACACCCGCTTGAAGCAAGGTGACGTCCTGGTCTTCGTCACCGCCGACAACGAATGGATCTACCCGCCCGCGGTGGTGGATTCCGAGGCGATCGCGATCCCCCGCACGCCTGGCGCCATCGGTCACTTGCTGCGCAGCCGCACCGACCTCTCGCCCCTCCCGGTGCCGGACGCGGAACAAACCCTCGCCGACCTCGGACACCCCAATCCCCGGCTACGGGCCGATCACCGGATCGCCTCCGCCAGCCTGCGGACCGCTCTGCTCCAACTCTGGAACCTCTGAATCGTCCAGAGATTTATCCGCCTTCACCAGTGGGAACGACACGTCCCATCTGATCGGCGAGCCGCCTCATCGCGGACACCACCGGCCCCACCGGCAATGCTGGCAGGTCGCTTCCTCCGGTGGCGGTTCGCCGGTCCAACCCTGTGGGCCCGCGCCTGGCACCGGCTCACCCGAGTGGGGTCACGCCAGGGCCAGCACTCGGGAACGCGCCTCCAGGTAGCGGCCGAGAAGATCCAGCATCTCCGCATCCGGGTGCGCGAGTTCGGGAAGGTCCTTCGCGCCGATGATCGCCTGATCGACCGCGGCGACCTGCCGGCGGCACTCGCCGAGCACCTCCGGAGTGACGGCGGCGGCATCGAGCCGATCGGTGAGGTACCGAATCGACTGATCCAGACCCAGACCCGGGTTGCGGGTGCCGTTGCCGGCCCTGCGGGTTTCGACCATCTGCCACCACTGGTCCAGCTCGGCCAGCACCGTAGAATCGGCGACCGCGATCCTCAGCGCCCGGTCGATCGACTGCGGATCGGCGAGATCCACCTGGTCCATACCTGCTGCACGGGTGAGGATCTGGCCGAGCTGGTGGTTGGCGAGACCGTCGCCGCGGCTCCACCAGTACGACACCATCACATGCACCTTGCTCGCCGCGGCCAGCTCCCCCATCACACCCGTTCCCTTCAACGCAAGACGAAACCTTCGAGCCCATCCTCACAGCCCGGCAACCGCCCCCGAGTTCCGGGTCAGGGCTGTGGACCGGCGATTTCAGGCTGTGCGGCGAGAGGTGTGGGCCGCCGCACACATCGGGCACCACGTGCGCTCGCCGACGATCCACCCATTCGTCTCGGCGAACGCCACCGCCTCGGGCCGGCCTGCCAACGGAGCGGCGAAGGTGCGCTCGCACAGATCACATCGCACCGTCCAGCCGCGCCTGCCTGTGGATCGCACCAACGTATGAACAGTCATGTCACCCCCGCGACTTCGACACTGTGCCCACAGCATGGCACAACCCGTCCGAGAGTGGTGGACCACGCAGACCAGGGCCCCAGCCGTCACATCCGAATCATCACCCAAAAGACGAACAGGTCGTAGATGCCGTGCGTCATGATCGCCGGCCACAACGAGCGGGTGTCCAGGGACCGATCCAGGTAACCACTCAGCGCCGTGAGGACACTCGCGGTGCCGTATTCGACGTGGCTCCAGGAGAACCTCGTGTCGAGGCGGAGATCGGCCCCTCCGGCGTCATGGTCATGCCCGGGATCACCGAGGACACCGGCGGAGCGCCGAGTTCGAGACAGTTACCGTTCCCGGACTGCGTAAGTCAGATGGGTCACCCGCCGCGTCGGCTCCGCGCGGACCTGCTCCAGGGCCACGCGGCCCGCGTCCACGCCGTCGAACAGGCGAATTCCGGAGCCGAACAGTACGGGTGACAACGCGATCGAGAACTCGTCGATCGGGCCGGCGTTCACGTACTCCAGGATCGTCGCGCCGCCGCCCGCTATGCGGACGTCCCGGTTCCCGGCGGCCTCGCGGGCCTGGTCGAGTGCGGGCTCGATGCCGTCGTTGACGAAGTGGAAGGTGGTCCCACCCGGGCGCTCCCACGGGTCACGCTTCTCGTGCGTCACGACGAAGACCTGCGTGTGAAACGGCGCCTCCTCCGGCCACGCCTGCTCGCCCGCGTCGAACATGCGCTTGCCCATCACGCTCGCGCCGGTGCGCTCGAACGTCTCCTGCACGATGTCGTTGTCGCCCCCTTCCTCGCCGCCCTCGCCGAGCTTCGGGTTCTCCCTGAAGAACCGCTGCGGGAATATCCACTGCTGCAGCTCCATCCACTGCTATCCCATCAAGTCCCCGAGGGACTCGGGCGCGATGAATCCATCGAGCGACATCGACACGCTGAAGAACAGTTTCCCGGCCATCAGCCCTCCACTTCCTTCCGAACGATCTCGGCGACGTAGGCAGCCAGGTTGCTCAGGGTCTGCTGGCCGCCCTCGATCGCGTGGTACTTCTCGATCGCCTCGTCGCGCAGCTCCTTGGTGGGGAACAGGGTGTGCATCTCGATCCGGGTCGCCGCGGCGCCGTCGGACTCGAATGTCAAGACCGACTCGAAAGCGTTCGGGTCGCCGCGGGACTCACCATGTAGCAACGCGATCCGCTCCGGTGGGGCGATCTCTGTCCAGGAGATCCACTCCTGGTAGTCCGTACCGTCCGGTCCGTGCATCACGAAGTTCCACTCTCCGCCGACGCGGAACTCGAACGCTCGCGTGGTGGTGGTGAATCCATCCGGGCCCCACCACCGCGACAGGTGCCGGACTTCGGTGAACGCCTTGAACACCAGCTCCTGTGGGGCACTGATGACCCGGGTGATCACTATCTCGCGGTCGGCCGTGCCGTCGCCAACGGTTGCTCCTCGTACCGAACGCATCCGGGTTTCCCTTCGTGTGACTTTTCGTGTGGTGCTTGATCTGGGGTGTGCTGTGTTGCGTTGCTCCGGCGGAGCCGTCGTGCGGTGGTCGCTGACTGCGCCGGAGCCCCATCCTGTTGCCATCGGTCACTCCTCCTGCCTTGCCTGTTTGAGGTCGTGCACGTACGCGTCCAGCCGGTCGAACCTCTCGTTCCAGAACTGCTCGAACCCGCCGGTCCACTCGTGGACCGGTCGCAGCCCGCGGGCGTCAAGGCCGTACAGGCGCTGCTTGCCTGCCTTGCGGTCCCGCACCAGCCCGACCTCCCGGAGCACCCGCAGGTGTTTGGACGCCCCCGGCTGGGTCAACCCCAGCTCCTGGGCCAACTCGGTCACCGGCCGCTCACCCGCCCGCAGCAGTGCCAGGATCTCCCGGCGCTGCGGCTCAGCGATCGCGTTGAAGACGTCCGATGTCGTCGCTGCTCGTGCCATGAGAGCATCATATGCCGATATGGGTATGCGTCAAGCAGGAGCAGTTCAGACGGGGTCAGAACCCCTCCTTCTGTGTGGACTGTCGATGGTTCGTGCAGGTCAGAGCAGGTGGGCCCGGTTCAGCTCGGCAGCGAGGGCAGCGGGATCGCTCTCGGATTCCGCCCGCACTCACAACTCGCAGTATTCCGGCCCGGATCTCGTCGTCGTGGACCTCTTCCGCATGCGAGTAGACACGCATGATGCCCCACCGCCCCGGTGGGCCAGATGCTGCGGGTCGAGTCCCCGGTGGTTGCAATTGTGCAGGACACCGCCCTGATCGAAATCTGCGCCATAGGCATGTGCGACCCGTCCCGCCGTCATCACCGCCAGGATGGGGAGGCGAGGGGACAGCTTGGTGGCAAACGACCATGCACGGCCGTGCATGGTCGTGCGAGCAGAGTTCTAGCCGGTACGCCCGCGTCCGCTTCGGTGGTTACCGCTCTGCCGGACTAGGTGCAGAGGTCCTGCGAGACGAGTAGTTCCGGGCAGACTCGATCCCCGTGTCGTAGTTGTCGACATAGTTGGCGGCCGTATTGGTGTACTTCGAACCGATTGCTGCTGGGTCGTAGGCCATGAAGACGACGTCGGGCCGTCCGTTGTTGAAGTTCCGGTATGTGCTGTAGTTCCAGCCATCGGGTGCGTAGTCGTCGTTCCAGGCGAGGCGGGCGACCGGGACGAATCCCGATTGCGCGTAGATCTTGGGAAGCACTGTGTCGAAGCAATCCAGTCGGTGCCCGCCGATTTCGGTTGCCTGAGAGAGCAGCGCGTATGCCGCCCTTGGATGAGCACAATCGTTGTGCGCGAAGACGGAGACAACCTCATCGCCGTTGACTGCGACGCCGGCCTTCCCGTCGTCGGTGACGAGCATCCGCATTCCGCGGTACTCGTGAGTGTCGTAGACGTAGACAGAGGCCGCGTAGGGATTGTTGTTTCGGAGTGCGAGCATCTGCTCTCGATACAGGTCTGCGTCGCGTTGGTCGAGTTCGTACAGCGTTGGTGTGCTGACACCTTTTGCGGCCAGCCGCTCGCATATGGGCGATGAGAGAGTGTGTTCGGCGACGGGAGTGATCTCGCGGCCGGAGATCAGAATCCGAGGGCTTCGGCCTCCACGATCTCCGGGTCGGTCCAGTACTGCTCGATCTCCCGGCGCTTGCTGTCCGGCAGGTTCGGGCGCCACCCGTGTAGACGCCAGAACGATTCCCGTTGTTCCTGGGTCAGCATTGGTTCGTTGCTCATAGTGATTGTCCTTTGCAGTTGGGTCCTGCTGACCATTGTGCATCGCGTGTATCTGTTGTGCGCGCAACGCTTCAGCGGCGGCCATTCGTTGGTTGAGCAGGTTGCGAGCAGTGTCGTTGTTCTCGTGTGCGATTGCTTCGCGAAGTTCGTTCTGGCCGACTGGGGTGGAGTCGTACAGTGCGGCATGTTCTGCGACGGCGGCTTCGGCTCGACGAACGCGGTGCTTGAGGGTGTTGTTGTCGGGATCTTCAGCAAGTGCGTGGAGTGCATCGTTCAGTTTGGTGCGGGCGCGGATGAGTCGGATGCGCATGTGCGGGGAGCAGCGTGGCCCGGGTTTGGGTTGGCACATCAGTCGGCGGCCACTTTCGGAGTGCAGTGGGCGACGAGGGTTGCGAGCATGCTGGCGAGTGCGTCCACCTTGGCCGGGTTCGCGGCGCTCGGCGTTGCGAGGTACTGGTCGCGGCGAAGTTCGATCATCACGGCGGTCACCCGCGGGTCGTGCTGGTAGCGGTTGAGGGGGACATAGCACCCGGTGTATGGGGTGTTGGTGGCGATGTCGCCGAGCGGCGCGAAGGCGTCAAGGGCCTGTTCGCGGAGCCAGCCGGGGGTGTGGAAGTCGTCGGTGCCGAGGCAGAGCGCGGGGCGGGGCTTGTTGGGGTTCTCGAATCGGGAAGGGTGTCGCGGGTAGGAGTGGACGTCGATGATGACGGCTGCGCCGGTAGTGGCGATCCTGTCGTCGACCAGGCCGGTGAGTGCGGCGGTGTAGGGCTGGTAATAGGAGTCCATCAGTCGTTGCGCGTCCGCGGCGGGTTCGAGCCGGAGCAGCGCGCGGTTGCAGGTCCGGGTGTATACGGCTCCCCTGCCGACGGCGTTCATGGGCTCGTCGTCGCCGGGGAATCTTTCTGGGTCGATGACGAGGCGGGAAATTTGGTTGATGGCCAGCCAGGGTCGCGGGCGCCCGGATGCGAGGAGTTCCGCAGCACGTATGGCGATGTGATCTGTTGCAGTGTCGGTTGATTCGTCCAGCTCTAGCTGCAACTCGTCATTGCTCAGGAGTATTCCGGCACGGACCGTGTCGGGGATGGAGCGGGAGGCATGCGGGACGTGCAAGATGACCGGCGAATCCGCGTGGCCGGCCTGAATGTGGCAGGAGGTCATATTAGTTTCCTTGTTGAGTTCAGTTTCACCAAGCGTTGCGCGAGGTCGCCCGTGTCTTCTGATTTGCTGCAGGGTCGACTGATCGGTGAGTCTTCCTCCTCGGTGCCTTGCATAGGATCTCCTTCTTCGAGGCGCATGTGTCGAAGTCTTCGGTGGGTGCAGGCTGTTGCTGTGCTAACGCGTTGGTGGTGGGTCCCGGTCGGTGACCGACTCGGGGTCTTTGAGTGCTTGGTTACGTAGTCTGCGGCGGTCGATGGCTCCGTGGGTGAGGGCGGTGGGGCGGTGTCCGACGTGGTACTGGCCGGGATTGTGGGGGCAGGGGAACACCGAGAGTCCTTTCGATCCGTGATGGCGTCTGCGGACGCTCTTGGCGTCTGATCGGGCGAGGTAGCTTCGGAGTTTGCAGCGCCTGCACCAGATCCACCGGGCAGCGGGATTGTGTGATCGTGATGGGGCCATGGCGTTTCGCCTCTCTTCACGTGCAGGATCATTGGTAGAAGGCGGTTACGCGGCCCGGTCGATCTGGAGGTTGAGCCAGTCGGTGAGCCATTGGATGGCGGTGCGGCCGGCGTTGTCGACGACGAGGTGGTTGTAGTCGGTGTGGGCGCCGGAGGCGAAGAATGATGCGGCTTTCAACCCCTCGGCGACCAGGGCGGTGAGATCGTCGGCACCTTGGGAGTTGGCCATCGTGGTCAGCGATCCGGTCAGTCCGTTCAGGTCGAGATTCTGCCCGTTCAGGTCGAGATTCTGCGCTTGGGCGTTGATCGGGGTTGGAGCAGTGTGGGCTTGTTTGCCGAGGAGGGCCGGGTCGGTTTTGGTGGCCTTGCCGGTGAGCATGTTCACCGCGACCGAGGCGATGTCGAGGCCGACGGGCAGCAGTCCGGTCATGGCGGCTCCGGCGCCGAGTGGGTCGGGCGCCTGCCCGGGTGGTGGGAGGAGTTTCTCCACGGCTGCCCAGGCGATTTCCTGGATCTGGCCGATCAGGTTGGCGAGCCGGATGACATCGACATTGGCGAGGATCGAGGTCACCAGGGCGGCGATCTGGGTGAACCCGGAGGGGTCCGGGATGACCGAGAGAATTTGTGAGACCCACCGAAGGTCGACGCCCGCGGCGAGTTTGACCAACGGCGCAAACTGGTTGTTCAACTCCCCCGAGATCTGGTGCGCCCCGTGTGCGTCAAGAGCGGCGACCTTCTGCGGGAGGACGGTCAGGTTGTGGAGGATCCCGGGAAAATCGAGTGCAGCAACGCCGGTCACCACGTTGAGCACTTGACCAACGACGACGCTCGGCTTGAGGACCGACAGCACGCTCGATGCGGTCGTGAGTGCGTCGGCGGGTGTGGCGGCCAGCGGCGCGACCTGGGCGCTCAGTGTTCCTGCTGCGGTGGACAGTGCGGTCGCCTCCGGAGACGCGGCCGGCACGGTGGCAGTGCCGGACTGGACCAATGCCGAAGCGGTGTCGGCAAGCTTGGATGCTGTGGTCACCGCATTCGACAGGTCGGCCTGGGACGCGGCGGTCAGGAACTGTCCGGCGGCGTGCTCGGCGGTTCCCGGTGTCGCGGTGGTCAGGTGGGTGGTCGCGGCGGAGTTCGCTGCGCCGGTCGCGATCAGATCCGCGATCGGCGTGAGGGTGTGCATCAGCGACGTCGCGGAGTTCGCGAGCTGGGCGATGTCGATCGTGTCTGCGTTGCTTTGCTGCGCCAGCGTGGTGGCGTTTGCGCCGAGTGCTGGTAGATCAGCTTTGGAGAAGTCCGAGGTCAATGCCGTTGCAATACCATCACTTCCGTCGCCAGTGGACGCCCCGGGTTCGGCACTGGGCGTCTTGCTGAGGATGGAGCCGAGCGACCCGAGGAGCGGGCTTGTCCCCTTCTGGATGGAGCAGTACAGGTCCTTGCCGGTGTAGCAGATGGAGGCGACCCGGCCGGAGAGCTGGCCCATTCCCTGCGGGCGGGGGTCGGCGATGCCGGTTCCTGCGGCGCGGGGGCCGACGACGGCTTCACCCTGGGTGCCCGAGCCGGGGTCCGCCAGCAGGCCGACCGCCAGGACCCGGTCGGGTCGAATGGGGCCTTTGCCGTTACCGATGTCGGAGGCGAGGTCGCCGGCCGCGTCAGCGCCCTGGGAGTATCCGGTGATCGTAAACTTCGTTCGCGTGCACTTGCTTGCCACGTCGGTCAGCACATTGGCTGCTTTGGTGCGTGCGTCGGACTTGCTGTCGGCGTAGGTCTTTCCGTTGTCGAACGCGCGGGCCATATACGGCAGGGTGTAGACCTCCGCGCGGTCACCGTGGGTGGCTGTGATGGTGTCTGCGATCGGTTTGAGGATGCCGACCGCAACGGAGGGGTCGGCGTGCTCGTTGGTTTCCCAGGTTCCGGGGATGAAGAGGTTGAATGTCGATGCGCATCTGGCCGGGTCCGCGTGCGCCATCGCCGGGACGGTCACCGCTGCGGTTCCGGTGGCGACCGTCGCGGTGACCAGTGCGGCGAGTGCGCGTTGGGCGGTCGGACGTGTGTCGGGCATTGGCACCTCATCTACCTGGCGGACTGGGTGGATCACCGCTCGGTGAGCACAACAGTGCCCCAGCCGGTTGCGCTCGCGTCGCGTTGAGTGCCCACAGTGGCCGGTTAGTACGGTGAGATCAACGTGACCTGTGGATAACTCCACGTTGTATCGGATTTCGCCGAGGTGGTCACCGCTGCACTGGGCGCCCCGTCGATGTGGCGTCCGGTTTATGAAAGTCCATGAGTGCGGCCCTGAACCCCTGCGAAAACGATGTTGTGCCGCTATCGGGTTATCCGGCTTCGTCGCGGCTGTTGCAATGCCTCGATTGTGTCGGGCGCTAATGTCCACGGCATTCTCGGTGGGCGTTGCGCAACGGCTTTCGGAGGCACCGCTGGCGTTGCGTCAGCCGCATGCAATCTGTGGGCTGCGGCCGACCTCGTCCTGTGCCTGCCTGCCCGTGGAGCGCCGCATCTCACGCCGTGGTGGGATCAGCAGTGCGCACTGGCCATCCGGTTGCGCAAGCTGATCAGGGACCCGTTGCGTTCCCGGGAACCCGGGGAGTTAGTGAGGTCATCATGTCGGTCGAAGGCAGGGAGCGGTGGGATCGCGAATCCTGCATTGACCGCGGCTGCGACGGCCTTGTTGTACCGGCGAAGCGCGGTGCTCGGGGCTTTTGCCTCGGTGGCATCGGCGAGCTGACCCCAGGTCGTGGCCGGTTCGGTGATCTTGATTCGAGCCGTCTTCTTCACCAGCGGATCGAGACTGCTCTCCTCGATGAACGCCAGCAGTTGCGCGGTAGTCGGCACTGCCGCCCGCATCCCACTTTCATCGAGTACCTCGGTCATTGCGGTGGCAGCAACATGTTGCGCGACCTCGCCGTCTGCGGCACCCGTGCTTGCGTCAACGTTGCCAACTGCAACGCTCGCCTCCGCGCGATCGTCCCCGGCAACGCCCCGGTCGGCGTTGTTGACCAGCGTTGCATCGCCGCTGCCGAAGGCAAGCGACTGTGTGAGCGTATTGAACTCGGCGTACGCGGACCCAATCGCCTTGATGAGGACTCCGACGCCGTGCGTGAAGGCGAGGACGAGCAAGGGCGGGATGATCGCAATGAGTGAGGCACCCGTCGGCGAGAGTGGTGTGTAGCCGAGGTCAATACCGGCTGCGACAGCGCGAGCAGCTCGGAGACCGGCCTGATGTGCGTGATAGGCGTTGCCGAACACACTGATGAGCACAACGACGACGGCAAGGGACAGGAAGAATTTCTTCCCGGCCGCACCGCCGCTGATCTTGCTCAATGCAACGACCGCAATCGTGGCACCGAGAATTGCGCCATCCACTATGGCCGGGAATATCCACGCGAGCCAGTGTGGAATGCCCGCCTGTTGCGCGAGGTCTCGTTGCACCGCGAAGGACAGCACGAACGCACCGATGGTGATGCCCACCGCAATGATGATCGCAATGAGCAATGCGGCGATGAGGGCGTGGAGCTGAATTCGTGCGGCGCGGAGGTTGAGGTCGGTCATGTTCGGTTAGTCCTTCCGGTTCCGGGATGGTCGTTGCGCGCGGCCGCGCCGCGCCGGTCGCTGTCAGATTGCGGATCTCGCGAGCGTGCACGGACACCGTGGTGCATGCCGTTGCGTTGCAGTGGCGTTGCGGACCCAATGCGAAAGCTTGCACTCAAGCCCATTGGTCGGGGGTGCATTGCGCATATGTGGGTTGAGGATGTTGCGGGTTGCGGCAAGGTGGCGTTCACGGGTTGCCGCAACGGAGCGTTGGTAGTCGCGGCGTTGCGCCTGGTGTACGTGTGCGGGCGCGGTCGGGTCGAACGCCCTTGCGTACCTGTTGCGGCCGGCGGTGCGGGCGAAATGTGTGTCTTGGGGTGTGCGCCATCCGGTTGCGGTTGCATCCTGCTTTCTTCCCCGGCCGAGTCGAAGGGCGCAATTGATCGGTTCGGCCTTTCGTGGGTTTCGGGTCGTGAGGTGGTGGTTGCGCAAGGCGTTCTCCCGATTGCGCGGGACGAGTGCACGTTGGCGGGATCGAGCTCGGCGTGCAAAAACGGATAAGCGTTGCTGCTTGCGTGGTGTGCCGTCGGTCGCAATTCTGTGCCTAGGACACGGTGGCGGTTGCCCGCGTTGCGCCGTATTGCGCGCCTCGAGTTGCACGTCGGTGCAACTCGAGGCGCACGGGGATGGACTCGTTGCAACGACGGTCGGCGAAGTGCGCAATGGGCCGGAGCGGCTGCGGCGAAGTTGGCGCCTCCGGCGGGTATGCAATGCCGGGTGTCCGTGTTCACGCGATCACGTCGATCAGCCAGCGCCCGGCGACATGGGTGGTGGTGATCGTCTGGGTGAATTGCGTGGCGGGTTCGCCGGGTCGCATCTCGGTGAGCACGAGCGTGTAGTGGTTGTCGTTGGTTTCGATGGTGCGGAGGCAGTAGTTGGTGCCGAGTGGGACGGTGTCGATGCCTGCTTGGATCTTGTCGGCCGTCGGGAGCGGTGAGCTTGGTGCGGCGAGGGCGCGTGCGGCTTGGCCGGATCGGAGCACGTAGTAGGCGTGTTCGAATGCGGCGATGACCCCAGTTCCGGTCTTCTGGTCGCCGCGGTCGCTCTGGCACTGGTTCTCGTCACCGCGGGGTACGGCTGAGAGGCTTTCTGCGGGATCGGAGTTCGCCGCGAGGGTAGTTGTGACCGTTTCGGGTTGTTGGGTTGTCTCCGGGGCGCCTGGGGTGGTGTTTTCGGGCTCGCCGACCCGCAGTGCGGTCCAGCCGACGGTGCCTGCCGCAGCAAGAACCATCACGGCGCCGATGGCGGTCCTGGTGCCGACTCGCCGCTGCCCGGGCTTCTCTGATTTCGGCGGCGGGAGTGGTCGGGCCGGTGTGCTCGTGGCGACGCGCCCGCCGGACGACGCGGTGGTGTCGCGTCGGCCCGACGGGGTGGTGGCAGTGGGCGCTGGTCCGAGGGTGTCGATCACTGCCGGATGCCGGGTCGGTTTCCGCGCTCCGCTGTTCCGCCTGCATTTCCTCACCTGCGGTCCCTTCCGGTTTCAGCGTGCCGCGGTTTCGACGGCCGACAGGAGCGCGCCGACCTCTGCGGGCATCGCGGTGCGTAGGTCTGCGCCGGCCTGGAGCAGTTGGTTCCCGCCAGGCTGTTCGGCCACCCATGCTGCTGTCTGCGTTCCGGCGTCGACGGCCTGATCGATCACCGGTTGGCCGATGGCCTCGGGGACGGCGGATGCGGTGTTGTCAGCCCACTCGATCGCGGCGGAACCGGTGGTTGTCGTGGCGGCGGTGTCGACGGCCTGTGCCGCCGCGGGGGTGGCCTGTTCGACGAACTGGGCGGCGGGCTGCAGATCGACGACCGGCGCAGATTCGGGAGCCGGCACGGGTGCGGGTTCGGACGCCTCGCCAAGGTTCTCACCCGCCCCGTAGGCGGCGCCCGCGAGTGCACCTCCTGCCGCGGAAAGCGCCCCGACGGTGACGGCCGCCGGCGCGCCGAGCGCGAAGCCTCCGATGATCGCGCCGGTACCAGCGCCCGGACCCGCGAGGACTGGCCCGCCGATGGCGGCGCCGGCGGCGAGGCCGATCAGTGCGCCGCCGGCGGCTCCCACAGCACCGGCGGTGACCCCAGCTGCGGTCGCACCGACCACACCGGCGGTGACGGCACCTGCTGTGGCGGCGGCGGCCATGCGGTCCGAGCGGGTGGTGGGGACGCCGAGGGAGTTGAAGAATGTCGCGCCCTGAGCTTCGAGGATGGCGCTGGTGTTGTTGAGTTTGTCGGCCTCGGTCTTGGGCAGCCAGTCCGGGCGGGGTCCGGTGAGGTAGCCGAAGCGGTAGGTGTCTTCAGGGGCTTGGATCGGTGCGACCGGAGCGCCGTGTCCCGGGGCAATCTCGGGCGGCTGCTCGGGCTCGGGGACTTGCTGCTGCTCCCCTGTCGGTGACGGGGTGTCGTTGTAGTAGGTGGGCTCGGTGTGCGTGGGTGCTTGGCGGGTGGGCACGTTCTGGTACTCGGTGGGGATCGGGATGTAGGTGTCCCAGTCCGCGGTTGTGCCAGCGTCTTCGGAGCTTTGCTGTGGGGTCTGGGACGGCTCCGGGGTGGGGGTGGTGACGCCGGCCTGGCCACGGTCGCCGGTGATGCCGGCTTGGCCGGTGTTGTCGTTGATGCCGGCCTGTCCCGGTGCCGCTGCCGCGTTGGGGGCGAGAGAGATCCCTGCCGCGATGCACGCGGCCACGAGGGCGGCGGTGGTGCTCTGGCGCACGGCCTGGCGGTGGCGCCCGGTGTGGTGTGCTCGGTTCCTGGTGTGAGTCTTCGGGGCGGTCATAGTTCTTCCCTTTCGTGACTGGGTGTGTGCGGCTTCCGTAAGTGAACGGTTATGGGTTGGCGGAGGCACGGTTTAGGTCAGCCGGTGCTGGTGATCAGGTCGACGACGGTCGCGGCGATCACGGTCAAAGAGTCGGTGGTGGTACACCGCAGGCGGCTTGGGACGATGCGTTCCCCTCCGGCGAACAGCGGCTCGTAGGGCATGCGGAGTACCTGCACTCCTAGGGCAATGAATGCGTCAACGGTGTCGGATTCGACCATCGGGGTGTCCCCGGGGCCATCGGTGATGATGACCACGGTCCGGTCCAGTCGGCCGGGATGTGTGGTGGCGAGGTCGAGGAGCATGCGGTGCGCTGTGGTGGCGGCATCGCGGCGCAGAGGCACGGGCACGACGAGGGCGCCAGCCTCCGAGACGGCCCACTGCCAGCTGCCAGCGAGTGGGTTGTTCCCAGTGTCGGCGACCAGGATCTCGCGGTGGTGGGCGAGGATCGAGGCCAGTGCCGCGGCGTCGTCCCCACTTAGACCCACGTGTCGTGTTGCAGTGAGGTCGTGGTGGCCGGCGACGATGTCCTCGCCGGAGGGTTGCCGGGTCAGATGCCGGCCGAGGGCCGAGGGCCGCAGGTGCCCGGTGGCGGCCTGGTCGGCCGCGAGGAGCCCAAAGATGTTCTGCTCGCCGGGGGGTGGGACGCTGACCCGGTCGGCGAGGCTGCCGCCGCTCTCGGCCAGGTCGGCGCAGACCACGGTCGCGCCGCCGCGGTGCGTGGCCAATGTCTGCGCAAGACCGACTGCGATCGGGGTTTTGCCGACCCCGCCTTTGGTGTTGGCCACCGTGATCGTGGAGAACTCGGGGATCGGGCCGGCAATCGTCGCGGCAGCGACGCGCAGTCGCATCTCGGTCGAGGATGGTTTCGGGGACAGGCTCAGCCCCAAGACGGCGTTGAGTCGCCCCCGTATCCCCGTGCGTGCCGGTTCCGTTGCTCCCGGGATGATTCCGGGCGCCGCCAGGACAGAGACCGGTTGGCGGCGAGCATCGTATTCGGGGTGGGGCGCACTCCCCTGCCCGGCGTCATCGGGTGCCGAGTGAGCGGTGTCGCCGAGTGCGTCCAACGTGATGCTGACCGGTTCCTCCGCGATCATGTCGGCGTTTGCTGGTTCCTCACCCTGGTCGGCGCTCGTCGGGATGGGGCCTGTTGGGGCGGACCGGGACGCGGTTCCGTCGGGTGCCACGGTGACCTGGGTGCAGCGGCCGGACCGGTGGACGGCGACCTCGACGGGCGCCCCGGCGTCGACGGCACGCTTCTGGCTGTATTCGTAGATGCTGTCCTGGATCGACTTCCCAACCGGGGCGACCAGCTCGTCGCCGGTGCCGGCGACACGCGCAACTCTGTCGGAGACGATCTCGATGGTGAACTCGTGCATGCGGCTCACCCGCCGAAGGCGCCGACGGACGAGAGTTCCGTATCCATGTCGGCCACGGTCTTCTCGGCCTTGGCGAGGGCGTCGAGGGCGTCGGAGCGTGCCTTGCCTTCGGGGAGGGCCTCGATGATCTGACGTCGCATCGCCACGGCGGCCTTGATTTCCTCGAGGCGTCCCGACGTGAGTTCCTGCTCCTCGGTCAGCTTCGCCAGCCATGTCGGGACGACCGCCTTGAGGACGCGGCGCAGTTCGGCGATGACGGGATCGTTGGCGCCCTTGGCCGCGAACGGTTCACGCAGCACCGTGACGTCGTCCGTGGTGGGGGTGATCGACTGGGAGATGCGGCGGCTCATGGGTCGGGGTCCTCTCGATGGGTGGGTGCGGCGACGTGGGTGGTCAGAGGGCGTGCGGCGGCGTGCGGGTTCCTTGTGCTGCCAGGGGCGTGGTTCTCACGCGGTGGTGAGGACGGTGTCGGGTTCGGGGAGCATCACGACCTCGGTGGCGTCGAAGTGGACGGTGGTTTTCACCCGTCCGCCGGTGTTGATGGACAGGACGGTTTCGAGGACGTCGCCGGTGTCCTTGTCCCGCATGACCGTGACCGTGTCGACGGTGACGGGCACCTGGTCGCCGTCGTCGTCGTCGAGCAGGATGACCATTCCCTCGGTGACCGCCGAGGCCGGGATGGCGTCGGCGAAATCGTCGGCGCCGACCGTGTCGTGGTCGGTGGCGAAGTCGGTGAGGACGGACGGTTCAGGGGCGTCGCCGTACTCGCGTGCCCGCCTGGCCAGCGCGCGCTCGGATTCGACGAATTCCCGCAGCTCCGTGGAGAAGAACTCGAACGTGGGCGACTCGGTCGGTGTCAGGCCGTGCACGATCGCCTTCTCCTCCTTCGAGAGTTGGTTCCATTTGTTGGGGTGCGGATCGACATTCGGGGTCCACCACATCTGCGCATCCACCGGGGAACCGTCGAGGGCGGTGACCACCCCGCGGCCGGGGATGGAGGTGTCCACTTCGCGGCCGACGTGGGCATCGCCCCACATCATCAGCGCGCCGTCCTGCGACAGGTTGCCGAGCGAGATCCGGGTGCCGAAGTTGTCTCGGGCATTGCCCGAGCTCGACCCGAACAAGGAGGCGTCCGGGCGTTGCACCCCGAGCAGCAGGCGGATGCCGGCCGAGCGGGCCAGGACCGCGAGGTCGGCCCACGCCCCCAGCGGGTCGAGTTGTTTGATCTGCGCGCGGATCTCCTCGTCCTCGTCTTTGGCCAGGCGCTGCCATTTTCCGGAGAGGATGAAGAACTCGTCGAGCACGGCGATCAGCAGCGGCAGTTGCGAGGGTTCGATCTTCTTCACGTGCACGTAGTGGTTGCGGGCCATCATTTCCGCGTGCAGGGCGCGTACGAGCATCGCGGAGCGGACGGCGTCGTAGACGATGGCCGCGCATCCGGGGTAGCCCTCGAGTCCGTCGAGTTCGATCATCTTCGGGTCGACTCCGAGGAAGGGGATTCCGCGGCGCGAGGCCTCGGTGAGCAGGGTGCGGATTACCGAGGTCTTGCCGCCGCCGGTGGGACCGACGATCAGGCAGTGCGGTTTGTTCGATTTGGTCGAGACGTCCCAGTACAGGCTCAGGTTCGCTGCGCCGGTGGCGTAGGGCAGGTGGCGGAGGTTCTCGTCGACCAAGGCGAGGGGGTGGTCGACGCGGGTGGGCAGCGGTGCCCGCAGGTACATCACCAGGTATCCCTCGGAGGGGGTCCATTCGGTGGCCCAGGTGCGGCCGGATTCGTGGTGGCCGGCGAGCGCGGCGAGGGCTTCGTCGACCTTGGTCTGGAAGCCGCGGGCGCCGCTGTTCAGCGAGGGGGTGAACGTGATCTTGTAGCCGGTCTCGACTCCGTCCTCGTCGCGGGAGGCGACCGTGACGGCGGGTTCTTTGAAGATGGTGCCGGCGGACAACGCGGTTTGTAGGGCCTTATGGCGTGGTGAGCGGGTGTCTGGTTCGACGGGTGTGCGGGCGATCAGGATCAGGTCGCGGTGCGCATGATGGCGAACGGTGTGGGTGTATGTGCCGGTGCGGCCGGCCGCTCCGCGGACGGCGGTGGTGAATTCGTCCATCTCCTTGGGGCGGATGATCGCACCCCTGGGGAGTCGGATCTTGGCGCTGCGCAGCGAACAGATTCCGGGTGGGAACGCGACGGTAACCTTCACTGGCAGGTGCCGGGTTGTCTGCCGTAGCTGCGATTCGAGCGCACGGCGCTGTCGGTGGCCGTGCCAGCGGAGAATGTCGAGCACGCTCCACGCGGAGGCGAGGACGGCGAGCGGCCAGCGGTAGCCGTGAACCGTCGTGATGAACTGACCGGCTTGATCGACAGTGTCTGTGAGCGCTGTGTCGGCGAGTTGGGGTGCGTAGAACGCGAGGGCCGCGGAGGCGACCGTGATCGGGGCGAAGGTCCGGTACGCGCGGACGGCAGACTCGGGTGCCGACTGAGCGTTGCGTTTGTTGCGGGTGCCGGGGTCGGGGCCGAGCAGTTCGATCAGGATGTCCTTGAGCGGATCTCGCTGTGCCATCGCCCCTCCCCTTTCCGGTTGACTTGCGCCCGTCTCCGACAGTGGTCGGGCGTGTTGGATGCGCACACTGGCAGAGTCGGGTGATCGCGCTCAACGTGATCTGTGGATAACTTCGCTTGGGGGCTGCTCACGGCCGGTGCGTGACACTCCGCCGATGCGGCGCACTCGTGTCCCGGCCGGATGGTGCAGGCGCGCTTGCTCAGATCAACCGGACCTCGTGTCACCGGTCCGGCAAGGCCTGCGCCCGGGCGACTTCCGCAACACACAACGACGTACGCGAGTCGGGCACACAGCGGCTTCGCCATGCTCGACGACCCCAGCACGCATGCGATAGCGAGGGTGGAGGTCAAGAGGGGCTTCGCGAATCGGTATGCGACAACCCTCAGAGTGGCTTCTTGAGCGCAAAAGGCAGCGTGTCGAGCCGCCCCATAATTGCGCGACAGAGCGGTCCCGACACCGGATGATCCGACCGCCCCCACACGCGATTTCATTCGCTCCTCGAGTGCGATCGGGGACCACACCCGAGCGGTCATTGCCGCGCTGCGCGAAGCGTTCCGACGAACGCGCTCCATAGCGTGTGAACAGCACGCTTTGAAATCGATTGGCGCGAAGCATTTTTCCCAGGTACACTCCCCTAGGCCCGAAGGGCCGGGGAGTGACCCCCCGAAGGGGACGGTGTTTTCACCCGCCTCTCGACACGCTCGGCCGGATCGCCGAAATCCACCCATTCCGACATCGCCCCGACCGGACGGTTGGCGGCACGGTGGGAATGCTCTACGGTTCGGGCGATGTCCTGACCCGTCTCTCGCAGCCGGTTCGCGATGCTCAACTGCGTCTCCAATGCGAGACGTCGAGGGTGTCATGTTCGATCGGTCGTGGCGATGCGCCCGAACGTGGAGGCTTCCCGGCATTCGTCCGGCTCGGTTGATCCACTGCTGGATTGGCGCGCGATCAATTGGTGTGCCGGTTTTCCGATCGCGTGATGCGCTTACGCCCGAAGCCGAGCCGCGAGCAGCACACACCTGGGTGCCCAGACCCTTTCCGGTTCCCGCCCTACTCTCATCTCGCCCCCCACGATCGCCCGACACCGCCCCGGCCCACTTCGACTCGGATCGGAAAGTTATCCACAGGTCACGTTGATTCTCGCAGCGTATGTCTCCTACGTTCCCGCACAACCACGTTCGCCCATATCGGTTACGCACCCTGTTGGAGAGGCACCATGTCCGCAATCGCTTCCACCGTCGTCGACCTCGCGAGCGCTGAGCACCCCGCCCCCGACATCTCGATCGTTGCCCAGCAAACGGAGGTCAGTACCGGCGGGCTCAGGAAGTGGATCGAGGACAACATCGTCTTCACCATCTTGGTCGTCATCGCGTGTGTCGTCCTGACCGGTGGCCTTCGCGGGAATCTGTCGAAGGTGTTCACCGTCGGCGGGTTGACGTTAGTGGGTCTGGCGTTCGTCGGTATCGCCACCTCGGAATCCGCAGCCAAGGGCCTTGGGAACTGGGTTCTCGGCCTCTTCGGCATCAACGCCTGACACCCGCGACGGTTCCTACGCGGAGAAGGGAGCGTTAGGTGATCAACAACGATGACCTGCTGTATCGGGTGGACCGCCACTATCTCGGTCCGACTGGCTACACCCTGCCGGTGCGGATTCGGTACACCGCAGGCTTGGTGGGCGCCGCGGTGTTCGTGCTGGTGTTTCTGATTGCCCGCGCCATCCTCCACGTGCCGCTCGGGTTCAAGCCATTGTTGGTGATGGTTCTCGTGACCGTGTGGGCCACTACGGGGATCGCGAAGTACGTCACTCCGGATCGGCCGCTGCGGTCGGTGTTCAAGGCTGCTGTCAACGACTTGGGCGCCCCGCGTCCCCCGAAGCCCGGGGAGACGATCAGTGTCACCCTCCCCGACCGACTAACCACCGGTACGCGACCTGACGACGCGACTGCCCGTATCGACAGTGAGGACCCACACCGATGACCACGTACGACAACGACATCGCATCGCTGTTCGATCCTCAGCTCGAAGATCCGGTGCCGGTGATCCCGCCGGGAGCGTTGCCGCCGTCATGGGCTGCGGGACAACAGACGCCGGTTTCACAACAGGGCCCGCGGGCGTGGTCTGAAGTGCAATTCCCCCCATACCCGGTCGCCGAGGCGTCCGAGGAGGTCGACCCACAGGCAGAGGACCCCGCCGTCCTGGCCGAGGACACCCGCAAGCGGGAGCGGGGACGCAAGCGCCTTAAACGACGCGGGAAGACGCCCGCCGATCGCGAGAAGGCGGCGGCAAAGAAGCGCGCCGATAGTGCCCGGAAGGCGGTGCGACTGCAACTGACCGGGACCTCCGGACACATCACCCGCACCTCACGCACGTCAATGGCATGGTTTGTGCAGAAGCAGGGGCCGTGGAATTTCCGCACTACCGGCAAGCAGCGGCGCTTCATCCGGGACGAGGCGATGGTACTGACCAACCTGCAGCAGGCCGGTGTCGAGCGACTGCACCGACGTCTGGTGCGCACGCCGTTTCCTGTCGAGCAGTGGGCAAAGGACCACGACCAGTGGGCTGCTCCGATCGACGATGTGCCAGACGCATTGTCGTGGGCGGAGTACCTGCGTGGCCAGCAGCACGCGATGCTGTGGTCGAACGCGACGATCAAGGGCCGCTACTGGGGCATCGAGCTGCCTCAGCGATCGGTGCTCGGGATCGGTCTCGACTATCTTGCCCACACCCTCGGCTACGTCGCGAACTGGCCACTCGTGGGCACCCTCTCGTCCATGATCACCGGCTGGGCCGATGACGCCTTCGCGCGCGAGGAGGCAGCGCTTCTCGATCATCTCGCCGAACTGGAGCGGATCATGGCCGGCCGAGGCGTTAACGCCGCACCAGCGTCACCGGCTGCGATCGACTACCTGCTGCGGCGGTCGGCGACCATCGGCCTGCCATTGGCTGCGGGCGGCGCAGCGGCCGGTGCCGGCGACTGGGAAAAGGACGATGTCGCCGCCCTCGAAGACCTCACTGACCTGTCCCTCACCCCAGGGGATGGCTACACCACCGTCTCCGGGGTCGTCGAGGGCCGTCGCTACACCGGCGCGGTCATCGTCCTGACCGTCGGACGGATGGCACCGCTACCGATCCCGGAGCGGATGCTGCCCTGGCAGGTCATCGGCGACCCGTCAGGTGAGCCGCTCGAATGGTCGGATCGGATCGAGCTGCACGACAAGGCAAAGACCGTCCGCACAATGCGTGCGCTCACCGGAAAGATCAAGTCCCAGTTCGACCACTACACCGTCGAACACGACGAGGACCCGCCGAAAGAGCTGGCCGAGCAGCACGCCCGCGTTCAGGATGTCATCTCCGACGTCGAGGAAGACCACTCCGGGCTATCCACCCGCACCTCAGGCTGGTACAGGGTCGCCGTCGTCGGAGCGACACCCGACGAAGCACGCAAGAAGGCGGCCGGCCTGCGGGAGATGTACAAGCCGCACATCGCCCTCGAGCAGGAGCACGGTCAGTTCCAGCTGCTGCGCGAATTCATCCCCGGCGAGCCGCTCGCGAACATCGCCAACAAACGGCACATGGACGTCGAAGCAGTTGCCGCGGGCATGGCCACCGCCGGTGACCGGATCGGTGACCGCCGCGGGGTGGTGCTCGGGGAGACGTCGTCGATCGCACCGCGCCCTGTGATTTGGGATTGCTTCGCCGCGCATGAGATCAAGCACAAGTCCGGGCTGACCCCGATCGTCGCTGTGCCCGGCTCCGGTAAGACGTTCCTGGCCGGGATGGTCGTCTACCAGGCGGTGCGCGCGGGTGCCTACGGTGTCGTCCTCGATCCCTCGGGGCCGCTGAAGGAGCTGGCGAATCTGCCCGAGTTCCGGGACATCGCCCGGGTCTACGCGCTCACCGGTCGCGACTCACGCCCCGGGGCGCTCAACCCGTACCGGGTGATCATCGACCCGCGGCGCGATGACCCCGAGTACGACACCGGCCACGCGGACTTCGCGCGGGCCGCGGACCCGTTCGCTGCGGCGCAGGCGAAGTACGACGCGGACATGCGCGCCGCGGCCGCCGAGCGGGTCGAGGTCGCGGTGTCGGTGCTGAAGATGATGCTCACCGAACGGCATCTGCATCTCGAGCACACCGAATCGGTGCTGCACCTGGCCGCCAATCGGGTCGGTGGGGATCGCGACCACAATCTGGGTGAAGTGCTCGCCGCCATCAAGGCGATCGGTGAGACCGATCCCGATCAGGCCGTGCGCACCTGCGCCGGTGGTGTGTATCAGCAGCTGGAGTTGATGTCCCGACTGGCCGAAGCCCGGGTGCTCTTCCCAGAAGCCGGCACGGTCGGCAGTGGCATGGACGACTTCGACGCAGACATCCGGCTCACCATTCTCACGATGCCTGGCCTGCAGCTTCCACCCGAGGGTGTTCCCTCCTCGCAGTGGACCCCGCAGCAGCGGATGACCGCCCCGTTGATGCACATGGCCGCGTGGCTGGCGAACCGGCTCGTCTACGAAAAGCCGAGGCACGTCCGCAAGGTGTTGTTCCTCGACGAGAACAAGTACCTCGAATCCACCGGTGCGGGCCGCACCCTGAACCTGCGGATCGCTCGCGACTCGCAAGTTCAAGGTCCGCGCCCTGGTGTGCTCGCAGCTGCCCGACGACTTCCTCGGCCTCGACGGCACCGACGACAAGACCGCCCTGACCTACGAGGTTTTCGTGGGCGACGTCGGCGGCGACCCGCACGCCATCGACGGCGCCCTCAAGCTCCTCAAACTCCCTGCCGGGCAGGGTTTCGAGCAGTTCCTCGCCGAACTCGGCAGCGGCGGCGAGGACACCCTCGACGAGGACACCGACACCTCCTACCAGGATCAGGCCCGCCGGTGGATGGTCCGGATGGCCGACGACGTCGAACTGGTCCGGTCGAGCTGGGTCCACTACGTGCACCTGTCCCACGTGTTCGCCGCTTTGAACTCGAGTACCGCAAAGAACGCCCTCGGAGGTGCCGCATGACCACCACCCTGCGGCGACTCGACCTGCATTTTCGGCCCGCAGGCACTTATCGGTCCGGCAACCCCGAGGCGAGCCCGAATCGACGCCTGACGGGTCGGCTGGGGTGTCTTCTGGCAGTCCTCGCCCTGGTGCTGGCCCCGTTGCTCGTCGACCCGCTCTCCCCCGTCGCGGCGGCCAGCGGTTTCGCGTGCGACGAAGTCCCCGCCCCGGAGTACCCCAAGGGGGCGTTCCCCGGGGTCTTCGACGCGACCAGCCAGAACCGCCCCGACAACGGGGTCACCGGATACACCACCTACGGGTGGGCCGGCCTGCAGTGGTACACCTACGATCTCGGTTGCGGCATGGACCTGGTGCGCGCCCCCGGCGCCGTCACCGACACCGACTGGGGCAATAGATTCCTGACGATCGGGAAGTCCCTGGCCGCGGCCGCATTCTGGCTCGACGACCAAACCAAGACCGGTCAGGCCGCCGAAGACGCCGGGGTCGCACCCGCAATGGAACAGTTCGACCAGGTCGTCTCCTCGATCTCGAACGGCATGCTCGGCATCTACGGCCTCTGGCTCGGTATCGGACTGACCGCGGCTGCCTCGATCATGCTCTGGCACGCACTCAAGTCAAACGCTGCCGGCGTCACGAAATCCATGGCCGTCGGTGGAGCCGCTCTCGCCCTCGGCGCTCTGCTGATCGGCGCACCCCAGCAGGCAATCCGGCTCGCCGACGACACATTCGGGGCAGTAATCACCGACACCCAGAACGAGATGCTCTCGGTCTCCGGCAGCGGCAAAGGGCCTCGCGACGTACTGCTCGACGACATCTTTCTCGACGACTGGCGTAAGGGCTGGTTCGGTCCGAACTACCGCGACAACGAGAACCAGCTCGGCCCCAAGCTGCGCGATGCGCTCGCATTCTCCTACGAGGAACAGCAGCAGATCGAGAACGCACCAGATTCGGGTGTCGAGAGCGACCTGAAGGCGAAGAAGGAGGGCATCTTTCGCGACGACATCGTCAAGCCACTCAACGATGACTACGGACTGTCCTATTACACGTTCCAAGGCAAGGACTCCGGCCGCACCGGAATCGGATTCATGGCAATGGTCAAGGTCGGCATGCCGTCGCTCCTGTGGATCGGTGCATCGGTGCTGAAGCTCATCGCGCTGCTCGCCATCCGCCTGGCCATCCTGTTCGCCCCGATATGGATACCGCTCGCAGCCGCTCACGCGGGAACGCTGATGCGAGTGTGCCGGATGATCGCCAGCGCCTACATGTGGGGCGTGGCGGGTTCCGTCATCGTCGCCCTCTACCTGCTGGCCCTGGTGAAGTTGTACGTCACCGACAACGGGCAAATCGACGGGTCATGGCGGTTGTGGTTCATGGTCATCTTGACCCTGGTGTGCTGGTTCATCATGCGCCCGTTCAAACGGGTCTCTCAAACCTTCACCCAGAACCGCGCCGGCGCCCTCAACCGAAAGGCCCGTCACGCGCAGACCTCGATGAAGCAGAAGGTCTTCAAGGGCGCCAGCGCGGTCATCGGTGGCCCGGCCGGCGCGATGGTCGAGGAAGGAGTCGGTGCGCTACGCAAAAAAACCAAGGACGGCTTCACCGACGAAGACTCCGACATCAACTTCGCAGCCCCAGCCCGCCCGGAGGGGCGCGAACTTAACCAGCGTCGCCGGCACGAGGCCGACCAAACTCGGATCGCCGCCCACAGAAAGATGGACCTCCTGCAACGGCTGGCTGACTCACGCAAGGAATCTCAGGACGCCCGCCACATGAACCTCGCCATGGGCGGCAAGCATCGCGAACAGGACACCGCGAACACGCGCGTCGGCCGCGGGCGACGCACGGCGCTGCAAGCGCTCGAAGCCAGCCGCTCGGGTGGCGGAGCGCGCCGCGGTGACACCCCGAGGGTCAGTGAGACATGGGACGGCGGAGCGGGTTCTGCCATCGCACCGACGAGGGTCTTCACTCCGACCCGCAAGGACACCTCACCAGGGAACGTCCCCGCCGCGTCCGCGCCCGCCAGTATTTCAGCTCCGCCGCGGTCGAATACCCGCTTGTACGCGCCGTCGCTGACTCCCGAAGTGCGCACGCACCCGAGCGAGAGTTTCACCTGATGGCCCGCCCCGCAGGCAACCCGGTCCTCGCCCCGATCCGCCGGTGGGTGCTGTACTCGCGCACCAACCTAATGATCAGCATGGCCGCCATTCTCGCCGTTCTATTCGTTGCGGGCACCGTATTCGGGGAATCCCCTCCTACAAGCCATACGCCGAGTACCGCGGCGGTGACCGGTGCACCGACGACGACTCCTGCACAAGGAAACGAGGTCACCTACGACCTCATCGAGGTGACCGAGTCGGCCATCGCAGGCCTAACGACGGCCGCGGCCGGGAAGAGCGCGCCCGCCACAGCGATGGCTTATGCGCACAGCTACGTGGACATCACACAGTCGAATACCGAGTGGAGAACCAAACTCGGCCGGTACACCATCGACACCCCCGGTGACACGATCGTCGTCGCACGTCCACAGGTGCCCGTCGCGATCACCGGGCCCACGACTAGTGAGACGGTCACTGGCGCCGGTGGCGCGCGGCGGGCAGAGGTCACCATCCCCACTCAGGCCGGCGACCTGCGCGTGTCCGTGCAGGTGGCCGAGTCCCCGAGCGGGGCGAAATGGCAGGTCCAGAACCCGTTTCCCACTCTCGACCGCGACGAGGTCAGCAAACTCGGCGCCGCGCCGACCCTAGTGAGTGTCCCCTCAACCTCCTCGCACTCGACCACGCCCCAGACTGCAACGCAGCCGATCACCAGCCAGCCGAAACCGTCGACGACGACCTCGGCCCCCGAATCTGTCACCGCACCGCCAGCGATGTCCGAGCCCGAACCGACACCCGTGCCGGTGCCCGTTCCAGAGCCCGGGCCTATCCCGATCCCCGAACTCGACACCCCGATCCCGGGAGCCCTGTGACACTTCGCCAGCGCGGGACAGCGCTGCTACTCGCGGCCGCAGCCACCACAGTCGTCAGCACGACGGCCTGCGCCCCCCAGCCGGTCATCCCCCACGATGGATGCGAGGCAACCTCCACCGATAGCGATCCGGGCACGCCCGCCGGTGGTCAGCTGCGCGCCTCCGGACCGATCACTGCACCGACGAGGGCCGGGACCACCACGTTCACCTCCGGCTTCGGGCCACGGTGGGGTACCGAACACCAGGGCGTCGACTTCGCCGGTCCCATCGGCACCCCGATCTATGCAGCCCTCGACGGCCTCGTCGTCCGTTCCGGCACCGCCACCGGATTCGGACACTGGATCGTCATCGACTCCCTCGTCGGCGACACACCGGTCTCCACCGTCTACGGACACATGTTCACCGACGGGCTAATCGCCCGCGAAGGCCAACAGGTCAGGGCCGGTGACCACATCGCCACCATCGGCGACGACGGCCAAAGCACCGGCGCCCACCTGCATTTCGAGTACTGGGAAGGCGGCCGTTTCCAAGGCGGCACCGCCGTGGACCCGATGATCAAACTGGGCAGCACGGCCTCACCTCCTGGCGCGCCGGACGGCGCGGACGTGCGGCTGGCCTCCTTGTCGTCGCCGATCAACTGCGCGGGCTTCGGGACCGTCGGCGGCGGTGAGCTGGCCGCCGGCTCGGTGCCGGCCGAATTCGATCCGTGGATCCGCAAGGCCGGCAGCATCTGCCCCGGCATTCGGCCCCCGGTCCTGTCCTCGCAGCTCCACGCCGAGAATCAGTTCAGGCACGGCGCCAACGCCCCCACCTCCCCCTCCGGTGCTCTCGGACCTGCACAGTTCATGCCCGGAACCTGGGCGACCTGGGGCAAGGACTACGACGGCGATGGCAAGGTCGACCCCAATTCGATCGGCGACGCCGTCATGGCTCAGGGGCATTTCATGTGCGCGCTCAACAACCAGGTCAACGCCGCGCTCGCGGTCGGCACCGTCATGGGAGACCCGGTCGAGCTGTCACTGGCCGCGTACAACGCAGGCTTCGGTGCGGTGCAGGCTCACCGCGGCATCCCCCCATACGCTGAGACCCAGAACTACGTCGCAAAGATCATCCTCGGCCAGGCCAAGTACACCTCCCTGAGTTCCACCGGCCGCCTGGTCCCGAACGGATCGAAAGACGGCGGCCAGGTCGTCGCGGCCGCCCGGCAGTACCTCGGCACCCCGTATGTCTGGGGTGGAGGTAGCACCGGCGGACCGTCCGGCGGGGGCTTCGATTGTTCCGGCCTGACCAGCTACGCCATCTTCACCGGCAGCGGCGGCAAGGTCACACTGCCACGCACTTCGGAGCAGCAGTGGACCGTTGGCACCGAGATTCCCATCGATCAGGCCCAACCGGGTGATCTCGTGTTCGGATCCTGGGCCGGGTCTGGGCCGGGTCACGTCGGCATCGCCCTTGGTGGCGGACGCATGATCCACGCCCCGACCACCGGCGACGTCGTGAAGGAAGCGCCGCTGATGGGCGGGATGAAAGCACGGAGGGTGATGTGATGAGTGAACTGCCCGCAACTGAAGGAGGACCGAGATGAGCGTGCGCCGATTCCTGGCCGTGGTCGTGATCCTGGGTGCCCTGGTCGCCATCCTCGTATATGCGTGCCGGCCGACCCAACAGGACCCGCAGACGTCGCCTCTAGAAACGTCGTTGTCGGCGGCCGCGGCACCACCGGCAGCCACAGCACCACTTACGACCTTTGCGCCCGTACCTCCACCAACCACGGCGGCGCCAGCTCCGGACGCCGACGTGGCGGAAGACGTCGCCCGCCAGGCCCTATCGGTCGCGTTCACTTGGTACCCGGCCACCGACCAGTCCCCCAACGACGGCTTCGTGCGGGCCCGACAGTGGCTGACCGACAGGCTCGCAGCGCAAGTGGCCATTCCAGTCACGCCCGAACGCGGTCCCGGCGTGCAATGGGGACAGTGGGCCACCACGAACGCAAAGGTCGTCGCCGACGTGCTGATCGGCTGCTCCGGCTGCCCTCCCGATACCGACACCCTCATCCACCGCGTCGCCACCATCCACCAGACCGCGATCACCGGGGACAACGCCGTCCCTGTTAACCCCAACACCATCGTCTGGGTCACGCTTACCAAGACAGGGGGCAACTGGCTCATCGACACCATCCGGTACTGAACGCAGTAACCACCGCATCGAGTTCGACAAAGCCGTAATGCGGCAACAGGAGGGGAACCAAAATGTCCAGCAGCCGTGCACTCGCCGGGCTCGCGCTCATCGCCATGATCGCCGCGACCCTTGCCGCATGCTCAGGCTCGTCGAGCGATGACACTCGGCCCGGCAGCGTCACGCCCGCCGAATCGTCCGGCGGATCCGACGGGTGGGACGGCAACATCGCCATCGGCGTCGGCAACCGCAAAGGCATCGACCTCGTGACCCTTCCTACCCCGGACCAGGTCGACGTCGAGTGCCACGGCGAGGGCGACAACCTCACCATCGACATCGCCGCACCGAACGGGTGGCACGCTACCCTCACCCACGGATCCCAAACCGTCACGATCGAGAACGAGAGCCTCAACTACCCAGCACACGACTTCGCCGAATCCCCGGGAGCGATCGAGGCCGTCAGCAAAACACGACCGAAGGGCAGCACCAAGCAATTTCCTCTCGGCATTACCTGGGACAAGCCATCGGTCGGAGAAGTCGAAATTCAGGTCGACGACGACACTCCGCCCCACTGGATCGTGAACTCGCCGTATGACGAACTCGACATCTACATGCATCTCAACTGCAATGGGTAACGGAGATTTCGACTCGCCGAAGCATCAATTTCTCACATTTGCCACACCCCGTATTGCGAGTCGGCACGTATTGCAGTTGGGGGGCACCACGCGTGCCGGGCGAACCGGCACCAGCTCTGAGTAGCTATGTCACTCTGCCTGACAGTCGCCCGGCTACCGATAGGTTCGATGTTTGAGTACCGCAGTTCTGTTCTCCAGCAGCGAAACACGACTTCAGGATGGTTTCTCCACCTTCCCGCCGACTACGATTACGCGCGCAGAGCTTGGTACCGAGGTCCCAGAGACCTTCTGGTTGCAGCTATCCGCGGTGCTGATAATCTAGCCACCGCGCTCCCGCCCGGGAGTTCCCTGGAGCCCGTCGGGGCGGCTTCAGATGCAGCGTCAAGATGTGGCACACGTGTATTCATATGCGCCCCAATGGTCCCGGGTGGAGGTTGGTAATGACGAATCGTGTTTCAGAGGCTGTCGATCGACTGTTTCGCGTAGCGACCTCAGGGGAAGCATCTACGCTTGCAGGATTGATGGAGGCAGCAGCCCGGGACCGGAAGCGCCCGATCACCGTCGTTCAATCCAACAAGAACCTGCCGATAGGCGTTTTCGGCCAATGGGTTCAACATCCCGACCGGGACGAGGTTTCCTGCGCTGACTGGGTTCACGCCCGCGAGCGCACGCTTGCCCACGAACTCGGCCACATCCTGCTCGGGCATCGGGGCCGACCTGCCCGCGAGTTCGCGGAAGAGTTTCTTCCAGCAGCGGCTCATGGATTGGCGAAGATAATGCTTCGGCGCGAGTGCAGTGACGGACACGACGCTGAGGAAATTGAGGCTGAGGCGTTCGCGAGCAGACTCCTTGGGCGGGTGAATAGTAACCAAGCATCCCGCAATCCCGGTGTGCGCGCTCGCCTCGACGAGGCGATCAGGTGACGGCAACAGCGGCGGTCGCAGTCCTTCTATGGATAGCCGCAGCCAGTCGGTTCCGTAGGTGGTGGTGGGCTCGCACATGGAACCTGGTCGGTGTTCTGACTGTCTTCACCTGCATGGCCGCCCACATGACAGTCAACCTGCCGCTCTTCGAGAGCTTACTGAGAGGCGCACTTGGTCACTCAAATGGTGCTGGCGCGGTCAAAATGGTCCTGTTTAGCGGAATCTGCTTCGGTGCAGCCATACTCGTGACAGACCTTATGGCTCCGTCCGATCGACGTCGCGCACAGCTCATCCGGCTTCATGCGTTGCTGTCAATGGTCACCGCAGGCGGGTCGGTGGCCTTCTTCTTGACTGCCCCGGAAGTGCCGGAACAGCGCGACGGATATACCTTCGACGACCTGTATGCCCACACTCCCGGATATGCGGAGGCCGGCATTACCGCGATGCTCTACCCGTTCCTTCTCTGCATCGTGGTGACCATCGTGACGGCCGGCCATGCCGACACGCGGACCGCGACGGGTCGTGGCTTGATGGTGCTGTGCCCTGGGGTTTTCATGCTCACCGCCTACGCCGGCATGCGAATCACATACGTACTGGCCGCGTCTACCGGTGCAATCGATCCGACTCCCCGAGTCTTCGACATCACTCAGGTTCTTGCGCTCGTCGGGGTCCTCATGGTCACCATCGGTGTGCTGTGGCCGACGATGGCTCTCTGGACGGCCGCACGCCGGGCGTTGCGAGATTTCTTCGAACTCCATGAGGTGCTCACTGCGCGCTGGCCTGGTGTCGTTCGACCCTCCTGGAAAGGTAGCAGCGCCACGGATCGCGTTGCCGACCGCGCCACGGAAGTGATGGACGCCCTTAGCATCGCCGCCCAAGCCGCAGGCCTCCCCCATGGCGCCCCGATTCCCGAGGACGAAGCGCCAGTTGCAATAGTTGAGTGGATCCTTACCGGCTTCGCACGGGAAGAGTTGCCCCAGGAAGCTCTCGGCGCTCCGGAGGGCGTCTCAGACGTCGAGTGGGTGCGCACTCTCGGCGTCGCTTTCAACACCGCACGACAGGAAAAGTTGGTGGCCGCAGATGGCGATGACTGAGAATCAAACCCGCGGCGACCGTGTTGATCGCCTTGCCAGAGCATTGACTGAGGTGGGAGCTCCTTGGGTTCTCAACATTGTCTCGTCACTCTTCCTGGGCGTGTACCTTGAGTCGACGGCATGGGGGATCTTCGTCGCCATGATTTCCGGCGGCCTCCCCATGGCCTTCATTCTGTTCGAAATCTGGCGATCACGGATCGGCGATCACCATGTGACCGAGCACCGCGAACGTCACCTTCTGATTGTCGTTATCTTGGCAATCGTGCTTGCGGGTCTCGTCATTCAGATCTGCGCCAATGCACCCGCAGAACTAATCGCCTTCACGGCCGCAGGGTTTGCGACGTTGCTGGCCATCGGGATAATTACCAGCGTCGTTCGGTGGAAGGTCAGTGTGCACACTGCTGTCTCAGCGGGCATCACCGTGATTCTCATGCTCGCTGTCTCACCGATTTGGGTTCTGGCACTAGCGTGCACGCCCGCGATCGGTTGGTCGCGGGTGCGGCTCGGTGATCACACGACTGGTCAGGTCATCGTGGGTGCATTCGTGGGCGCCGTCATCGCTGGAGGCACGTACGCACTGTTCACCTAGTCCTATTCGGGACGCCGGAACGGGAAGTATGTTCGTGCTGCAATATTCTGGTCTTCGGCGTCTCGGAGATCTTGGATGTAGGCGATATAGCCCTTGATCTCCTCGTAGACATCGTCGTCATTGAAGTAGTCCATTGGTACTGCGAAGACTCGACATATGTCTCGCAGCGTGGTCCAGCTCGGCGAAGATCGCTTGCCGGACAGCAACTGCGACATGTATCCCGGCGTCATATTGCCGCCGGCGGCTCGGATGGCCTCGACAACCTCCGCTTGACTGTAGGGGCCTCGCCCCTTCGGATGGACCGTGTCGAATAGATGTCGCAGCCTTTCGGCGAAACTCTCGCTCACCGCACATCCTCCAAACTTCAAGCTTCGCCGGTAGTTGGACATGAGTATAGATGTCGTTGACGTCGCCTTATTGCAGTAGTTACGGAAGTGTTTACTGTTGCAAGTTTGCAGTAGTAAAGTAGGCTCAAGATCATTCACATGACCGACAGAAGGCGAGGCACCGGTGTCACGGAGTTCGGGCACGCCACCGCGCACGAGGACGTCAGGCGGGCATGCCCGGCGGCCGGCTCCGCGCCCGTTGATGCGCATCCCGCAGCTCCGCAATGGAGATGTCGAGCGCAGACGACAGGCGCTCAGCAACGTTGTCGGACAATGCCGTCTCCCCACGCTCGATGCTGCCAACCACGGCAGTGCGGACCCCGGCACGCGCACCGAGTTGCGGTTGGGTCAGCCCCAGCAGAACCCGCCAGTCGCCCGGGAAGCGCTCCGAGACTGGGATATTCACAAAGTCGGAGATGGGAACTTCAAGAACAGCGGCAACCCTCGCCAGGACGTCAACTTGGGGCGATGCAGTGCCCTTCTCCCACCTTCTAATCGTGGCGACGCCGACGTCGGAAAGCCGTGCCAAATCGGCTTGCGACCAGCCGGCGTTGCGGCGCGCGCCAACCAGGGCGGACGGAGTAAACCCGCGCATAACTCGCCGACTCACCGAAATAATCCTGCCGCACATGTGGTCACTGGTAGACACTGTGCCGCCCTCTCGTTACGATGCGCACATACGATCGGTTTTAAACGATCGCTTTTATATGATTGCACGAGAGCCGCATGGGGGTGGAGCTAAGAGTCGAACCCTATTGCAACGAGAAGCCCCCTGACCGTTAGCGGCGGCCAGGGGGCTCAAGCCTCAACGGATTAGCGGTCCGTTCAGGCACCATCAGCAGATTGGAGTCTCTGCAATGAACACGATAGCTGGCGCCCAAAGAGAGCGCGGTGAGCGGCATCCAGCCGTGGCGCGATCGTTAGCCACTGCCGACCTGGTGCGCATCACTGCCCAACACGTGTCTGCCGAGGGGCGTTGCGAGGAATGCGGCGCCATAGTCACGGCAGCTAAGCCTCTGTGCCCCCGAGCTGCGGCCGCGCTCCGCGAGCTAGCGCGGCGCGATGGAACCGCGGACACGTCGTCGAGAACGATTCGCTTTTCGGTCGCGGCGTTGCTGCGTTCGGCGAGCGCACACCGACCAACCCCTGAGGGGCGTTGCTTCCGGTGCGGCTTCGTCTACACCCCCGAGTGCCAGGACTGCCCGCAGCTGCGGCGTATCCGCCGCGAGTTGGAGGCACGCGGAATGATCCCGTTGACCGCACCTGAGCCGGGTGTTGGCACGTGCGCGGGCAAGTCCGCTTCCTGGGAACTGACGGGGCAGAAGTTGGCATCGTGGCAGCGTGCGATCAATTCGTGCCACGAATGCCCGATCCTCACCCAGTGCCGCGCCACGCTTCGCGATCGAATCGTTGGGGGTGAACCGCCGCAGGATCAGGTCGTCGCGGGCGCCGCGTTCGATTACTACGGCAATCATGTACCCGCCGATCGGCTCCGGGCGTATGCAGTCCTGCGTGCCAGGACTCCCCGAGGTCCTGCCACCCACGTCGCTGCCGGTGGTGATGCCGCATGACCGCTCGCCGATCAACCCCGACGGTCCTGCCGTGCTCGATTGACCCGCAGTCGTGGGACATCGATGAGGGTTCGTACCAGGCCGGCCGCGACGCGCAGCGGGAGTGCTTCCGGTGTCCGCGGCTCGCCGCATGCCGCGCCGAAGTCGCAAAGATGATCGCGGCGGGAGATCCGCCGCGGTCGATGATCTGGGCCGGTGTCGCGTATCGCCACGACGGAACGGCCGTCGCCAGTGATCGTGAGCTGCGGGTGTACTACAACCGCGTCGTAGGGCAACGGGCAATCGAGCGGGGGTCGGCGGCATGAGCAGTCTTTCCGACCGTGTCCTCCTCATGGCGACCGGCGAGATCGAGTGCCCCGGCACCGAGGGGCTTCCTTCCCTGCGGTGGAACTGGCTCGCTGACCTGCACTCCCACCCGATGTGGGGTCTGGTCACCATTCCGGGCTTCTCCGTACCCGTGGGGTACACCGTCGCCACGTTGTGCCGCGATATGCCGACCGGCACGGTCGACCCCCTCGCTGCTCGATGGGATGCGATTGACCGGCTCGCTGCGATCGGCGCCAGCCGCGCTCAGTCAGCTGCCCTCTATGCCTGGTCCGCGGTCGCCGACTCCTCAGTTGACGCCCACGACTACCTGGGTGGCCATCAGTTCAGTGGTGCGGAAGCTGTCGCCGCCGCGTTCTGGGCGCACCTCGCCGCCAAACCGGGCTCTGTCGCCGAGGCGTGCGTCGCCGCGGCCATCGAGGCCTGGGATTCACGGCTGCACTGCCCCTCGGCGAGAGGGGCGGTCGCATGAGGGGTCTTACCGCAACCGACCGTCACGGGCGAACGTGGGAACTCATCGCGATAGAGAGCGTCATCTGCGCATTCCTCGTCACCGACACCAGGACGCCGACCGTGATGTCCGCTCCGGATCTCATCGACACGCATGGCCCAATCCGGCTCTCACCGGACAGGTGTCGTCTCAGCCCGGGATCACGCGACGCGCTCGTAGATGTCGTCGACCTCGTCGCATCGGAGCCCGAGACAGCCACGGTTGAGCAGATCCGTGAGGTTGCCGCCGCGGCGCACCTGTTGCTCGGTGTGAAGCCGGCACCGCGGTCGGCGTAACTGGCACGGCTGCGACCAAACCAACCCTTCTCCGATCCCTTTCAGCGGACACGCGCGAACCTCCACAGTTCGCGGTGACCGCGCTTGTGGATCGGCATCCACCCACGCCCAAAGCGAGGCGATGCCCCTGAACCGTAACCATCGCGCTACCCCGATAACCCAAATTTCAAAGCGCAGACCCTCAGAAAACACGAAAACCCCCTTGGTGGGGGTGGTTTCAGATTCACGAACCGCTCCGCCGGCATGTTGTTGAGGAGGACTTGCCGGTCCTCCTCAACCAAGAGGGTGAAGGCCTTGCCGCGCCGTCACATTCTCTGAGGGTGAGTGCCGGAAGTTACCCGCTTCCGACACTCGTTCTGCATTCCCCGAAGGGACATACCTGTGCCAGGTACGTCTGATGCTAACGCATGCGCTGAATCAGCTTCAACACCAATCGTTTCGTCCACCAACACCACGTCATCGACGCACGGCGGTACGCACATTCCGCAGTCGGCAGAAGTCGAGACCTGGGAAGCCTCCGTCCACGCAGCCACCCAAGCCATCAACAAACTGCACGAATACAACCGCGACACCGGGCAACGCGGCCGATCCTTCACCCTCCCGATCACACCCGGACGCGAAGCCACCATCCCCGTCTGGTCCGGCCGCACCGAATGGCTACGCCAACTCCGCCACCACATCACCCACACCGCCACTGGCCAAGCCGCACTCACCGCCCACCGCATCAGTATCGAACGCCTAATGGCCGTCGCCACAGCCCACGCCCGATTCGCGGATTCCACCACCGGCCGCGGTGTCACCGCGTCCCGGCAACTCATCGCACACCACGCCGGTGTCTCACTCTCCGTGATCAACCGGGCCCGCCGCGTCCTCAAAACCCTCCAGATGGGTGTCGAACTCGAACGCGGCCGCACCCTTCGCACCCATGAATACCTGGCCGCCGAACTCCACCACGGCGGCCAACAACACCACGCCGCCTCCGTGTGGGCACTCAGCTCACCGAAACACATCGTCGACGCCACACCCCCACCCCCACAACGACCATCGCGTCCGCGCCGCGCCCGCGCCGCCAGACGTCTCGCACGCCACCGCACCCGGCCCCAACAACCGACCACCGCGGCCAGCACCACTCATCCCCAGGCCACCGGCGCTGACACCCTATCCCCCGGTACTTACGTTCCTTCACATAATCTTTCGTTACGAAGCACTCACCAACGCGCACACGCGCGGCCCACCACACCCACCCCACAACCCCGACCACTCCACCTCCAACGAGCCGCCGCCACCCTCATCGCCCGCTCCCCCGATCTCACCCACGGCCATATCGGCACCATCTGCGACACCATCACGGCCGCCGGCATCGACACCACCCGCTGGACCGGCCACGACATCGCACAGACCCTCGACCGCGACACCACCCAACGCGGGTGGACCTGGCCCACCGCAGACCGGATCAGCTCACCGGCCGCCCTCCTCCGCTGGCGACTGACCCACATCGACTGGACCGGCCCCTCCCCCAGCCAGCACCGCACCGCAGCCGACGCCCGGCGCCGCCGCGAACAGCACGCCCGCCGCACCGCCATCCACCATCGCAACGCCATGCAAGCAACCCCGGAGCAGCGGGAAGCCGCCCTCGCACAGATCCGCCGGACCCTGCGTCACACCACACATCGCCGACTTGATCTCCGATGAGCCGTCCAGAAGGACGTTCGCCAGTTTCGCGGGTAGTCCTCCACTGCCATCGAGCCGCCGCACCTCGGGTGACCGGCCGAGTGCTACTGCTGTGGAACAACACCGGAGGCGATCTTTGGACTATCTCGATCAGCGTTGCGGCAGTGGATCGCTGCCGCAGTGGTGCGAGTTCTCGGAAGCTGGGCGAGTCTCACGGCGTCCGCCCACCGTTGGAGTGCGTCGGCGGGGTCCGGCTCAATGTGGATACGGTGTCAGCCATGACTGACTGGGTGCAGCAAGCGCAGGACCTCACCGACGAGGTGCTGCGGCCCGCTGCGGCGGAGGTCGACAGGTCGGGGAAGATCCCGCGATCGCACTTCGCCGCACTACGCGGCCGGGGCTTCTACGGCCTCACCTTCGCCACCACAGACCCCGTCAACACCCTCGCCGACGTCGGCGAAATCCTCGTCAGCGGATGCCTGGCGACCGCATTCGTCTGGGCCCAGCACCACGGCACCCTGCTCCGGATGGTGATGTCGAGAAACGACACCCTCAAGGCACAATTTCTCGCCGGCCTGCAGAGCGGCGCCGTCACATCCGGGGTGTCCGGCAGCGGCTACGCGAACCCGGAGAACCCCTTTATCGTCGCGACCGAAACAGACGATGGATACACCATTACCGGGCAGGCACCGTTCGTCACCGGATGGGGTCTTGTCGACGTCATCGGTGTCACCGCATACGACACCCGAGCACAGAAAACAGTCACCTTCCTCATGGACGCGACCGACGGCCCAAACGTCCACGCGAACCGAATCCCGCTGTCCGCGGCCAACGCATCCCACACCGTCGAACTGACCTTCAACGGACACCACATCCCCCACACCGCAGTCATCCACGTCCGAAAGACTCCTCGCGGCGGACTCAGCATCGCGGACCGGGCGATTCTCCGGATCAACGGCTCCCTCGCCCTCGGCGTGGCACGAGCCTGCCTGACCGAAGCCGACCGCATCGGACACCCCTGCCCACAACTGTGGGAAACCCACGCCACAATCCGCGAGGCCCTCAACAACACGGCCACCGGCGACGGAGACATCTACGACGCCCGCGCCCGCGCCAGCCAATTCGCCGTCACCGCCGCCAACTACGTCGCCACCGCCGCAGGAAGCCGATCCGTCCAACACGGCGAACCCACCGAGAGAATGGCCCGGGAAGCCACCTTCAGCATGGTCTGCACCACCACCCCGGAAATCAAGTCACGCATCCTGACCACCCGTCACCCCCAGTGAACCTGCGAGACCGAGGCGCGATGACACCCGAACCGAGTCAGACGTTCACGACAGTAGCGGCAAGCTGCTCACACATCCTCGGTCCCATCACCGGCGTCCCGCTCCCGGCACGCCGTCCACGAACAGCAGGAATCCGCACTCGCACAGATCCGCCAGGCCTGTGCCAACCCCGGCCGAAGCGACACGATCTTCGATCTATCGCAACAGGACGTCCACCCCACCCACAGGCGGGAGTCCACCACGCGGGCACCCGAGCCCTCACAACGATTGTCTGCAACACGCCCAGCGTGATGCACCGTGCATCACCAGCACCCGGATAGCGGGTGCGTCCAGTCCGGATGGCGAGCCCTCTGCAGTGTCTCGCACGGTCAATGCCCAACACGAGCGAACCAGCGATACACCTCAGGTGTCATGCAGGAACGCTCGAAGTCGCTCGAGCACCAACTCGGGTCGTTGATCGACAACCCAGTGACCGACGCCGTCGACCGTCTCGAGCCGAAAACCACCTGCGTGCTCGGCATACCCGCGCAGCAGCGTCGGAGTGATCACCGGGTCCCCCACTCCGTGCAGGAACCGCATCGGAACATCAACGGAGGTATTCGCGAATTCACCGGCACGGATCAATTCTCGCGTCAGGAATGTGCGATACCAGCGCGAGCCGGCCACCGAATGACCGGGCAAGCGCATGCAACGCACATAGAGCCTGAAGTCATCGTCGTCGAGGTAGAACCCGGCGCCGACCCAACGGCCCGTCATCCTGATAAAGCGACCCTTCGGGTCGCTGAGAAGACGCGGCCCGATCACCGGAAGAGAAATCGGGATCTGATACCAGAACCGCCACAAATGTCGAACTGCCGTCAGATCGAACGTCAGCCACGGTCCTACCGTGTTCAGGCCGAAGAAGCCGGACACCTTCTTCGGATGTCGCAGCATCAGATGCGCCGCGATCGGACCACCCCAATCGTGCGCCACGACCCGCACCGGGGCGACGCCGAGCCGGTCGAGCACAACCGCGAGATCATCGGCCATATCGGTCTTGTAGTAGCGTCCATCGGGCGCTGAGCTCCACCCAGCCCCGCGCAGATCCGGGCACAGCACGCGGTAGCCATCGGCCGCGAGCGGTCCGATCAACTCGTGCCACGCCCACCAATTCTGCGGGAAACCGTGAACAAGCATGACCGGCGACCCGTCGGCCGGCCCGGCATCGGCGACGTGAATCGTCACACCGCCGCCTACGTCGACGAACCGGTGCTCCACCCCAGCGAGCACCGGCAATGAAGGTGAGTTCATGGCTACTCGCTCCCTGTTCGCACGACGATGCCTCACCGCGAATAATGCAGCGTTCACCCGCTACGCAGATAGGCTGCCACGTACGCAGAACCCGCGTAGGGCTAATGCGCCGATGACGGGACGCGAACAGGACGAGGTATCGCGCGGGCGAAACAGAACTCGCGAGTGTCAAGATCTCCTGGTAGTCGTCAGGTCTGGGATCGGCCTTGAAGTCCAACGGCACCTCACTGTCGTCGGGACCTTGGCGCCAGCCGCGCTTCTTGCACCGATGCGGATGACCGAGACGGGACGGGACGACCTCCACGCCGTGAAGAAGTCAATGAGCGTTCGGGCGATCAGGCCGGGCGCGTTCTCCATGGGGACGTGCCCCGCATCCGGGATACGGATCAGCGTGGTATCCGGGGACCTCCGAGGCCAACCGCTCCGGGCCAGATCAGCAACATGGGCGTTGTGGACGCCGCAGCGCGCGGACGAGGTCGAGGGTGTAGCGGCAGTCGACCGCCTTCAGCATGGTCTGCACCACCACCCCGGAAATCAAGTCACGCATCTCGAGCGCACGTCACCCCTAGAACGCTGCCAGGACGACGACACCCAGACAGCGGAGGTACAACACGATCGTCCGCATGAACGCTCTCGCTGATGCACCGTGCATCACGCTGTGCCGCCATTCGCGAGCACCCAGCCTGTACCGATCCGCTCAGCCCGCTCCATACCTTATCCGACTGACCAGGAGAATCGCTCCTGACGAGGCAGTTCGCATCGAGCGTGGCCCGCGGTTCGGGACTGACCCTCGTACCGGAAGTGAAATCGGGGCTCCGCGCATGCGCCCACTACTCGTGGTCTTGGACGGTGCTGGTCACACCGGGACGTCCTTCTGGCGGATACGGGACACGCGGGCGTAGGCGGCGGGCCGCCGAGTAACGACACAAGGATGGGTCGCTACCCGACGAGCGGGAGCGAAACCAGACCGAGGATCGGCAGAGAGTTCGCCGCCGTCGATCTTGATCAGTTCGAGGGGAGAGACGGCGATGGTGAACGCGTGCGCGGCTGGCGGGTGGTCCTGGCCGGTCTACAGCCCGAATCCGCAATTTTCCATACGGGACAACGTCATTGCGCGGATCGCGTGGAGGGGATGGGTCAGTGCGGGGTGCCGCCCGCGGCCAGGTAGGTGTCGATGGCCTGTTGCAGGCGGTCCAGGGCCGCGCCGTAGGTGGTGAAGTCGCCGGTGTGTTGCGCCTCGCGCAGATTGGCCAGGGCGTTGTTGAGTTCGAGGACCGCGGCGGTCAGCTGGTCCGATGTCGCCGGCGGCGGGGCGGGCGGGGCGCCCGGTGGGGGCGGCGCCGGCGGTTGCCCGCCGGTAGGTGGTGGTGTGGTGGCGTCGCCGCCGGGTGCGGTGGCAACGGCGCCGGTGCCGGTGCCGAAGACCTGGTCGAGGGCCTCGGCGAGGGTGGGGGCGTACCCGATCCGCACCCCGCCGGTGCCGGGTTCGCGGTAGCTGACCAGGACCCGGGCCAGCTGCGGGAACGTGGAACTGTTGGGCGTGCTGGTCAAACGTTCGGTGAACACCGGTTCGACATAGAGGATGCCGCCGTCGGCGATCGGCAGGGTCAGCAGGTTGGCGTAGTAGATCCGGTTGGACCGCTCGAGCAGGGTGCGCTCGGAGGCGACGCGGGTGTCGGAGATCATCGAGTTCTGGGTCTGCCGCGGGCCCTGGGTCTGGGTATCCGTCGGCAACCGCAGAATATCGATCCTGCCGTAGTTTTCGGGGTCGGAGTGCACCGAGAGGTAGGCGGAGAGGAATTCGCGGTTGAAGCCGACCATGGCGCTGGTGAGCCGGAAGGACGGGGCCGCGGTGCCGGCGTCGCCGACCAGGACGTAGTACGGCGGCTGCTCCCCACCGGTGTCTGCGGTCGGATCGCTGGGCACCGACCAGAACGCGTTGGTAGTGAAGAACTCCCGCGGATCATCGACGTGATACTTCGCCAGCAGGTCCCGCTGCAGGCGGAACAAATCCTCGGGGTAGCGGAAGTGCGCGCGCAGCTCGGTCGGGATCGCCGTCGGCGGCTGCACGGTGCCGGGGAACACCTTCATCCACGCCCCCAGGACCGGGTCGTTCTCGTCGACCTGGTAGAGGGTGACGGTGCCGTCGTAGGCGTCGACGGTAGCCTTCACCGAATTCCGCACATAGGACACCTCCTCGCGGGCCAGGGTTCGGCCGGTGTCGTTCACGACCGGCTCAGCGAGTGAACCGACCTGCGAGTACGGGTAGTGCGCGGCGGTGGTGTAGCCGTCGACAATCCACACGATCCGGCCGCCGACCACCGCCGGATACGGGTTGGAGTCGGTGGTCAGCCACGGGGCGACGTGTTCAACCCGGGCGGCCGGGTCCCGGTTGAAGATGATCTTCGACTCGGACCCGATGGCGCCGGAGAACAAGATGTTTCGCTCGCCGTACCGGGCGGCGAACGCCAACCGGTTGACCCAACTGCCCACCGGCACCCCACCGGTGCCCGTATAGGTGTACTGGGCGGTGTCGGTGTCGTACTCGCGCGGCGGCACACCCTCCGGGCCGCCGACGATGGAGTAGTCCGGGTCCGCCTGCGCGATCACCTCACCGAAGTAGATGCGCGGTTGCTCGACCGGGATCACCTGGTCGCCGCCCACCTGGGAGGCGATATCGCTGACCGCATAGATCGGATACCCACTGTCACTGCTCGCGCTCTGCCCGGCGACATCGCGGACGGCGGCGTTGACCCTATTGGCGGGAGCGGCGATGAACCCGTTGCCGTGGGTGTAAACGGTGTGCCGGTTGATCCACTGGGTCTGGTTGCCGCTGAGGCTGTTCGGGGAGAGCTCGCGGGCCGCGACGATGTAGTCTGCGAGTTGTCCGTCGATGGTGTAGCGATCGATGTTGAGGTGCTCGGGGAAGCCGTAGAAATTCTTCAGCTGTTGCTGCTGGGTGAAGGTGCGCGAGAGCACGGTCGGGTCCAGCAGGCGGGCGTTGGCGATCGTGGTGACGTCGGCGGGAATGTCCCGGGGCGACCGGGTGCCCACCCCGGGGTAGTCGAGGTAGTCGACCCGGTCCGGGCCGAGTCCGTACGCCTGCCGGGTCGCGGCGATGTTGCGTTCGATGTAGGGACTCTCCCGGTCGGCGGCATTCGGACGGACCGAAAACTGCTCGATCAGCGCCGGATAGATTCCACCGACCAGGATCGCCGAGAGCACCAGCAGTGCCGTCGCCATCGCCGGGATCCGCAGGTCCCGCACCGCGATCGCGACGAAGAACGCCACCGCGCACAGCACCGCGATCGCGACCATGATCAACCGGGCCGGCAGCACCGCGTTGATGTCGGTGTACCCGGCGCCGGTGAAAGTCGGCTCCTTCCGGCCGCTCCACAACAAGGAGTACCGGTCAAGCCAGTAGGACGCCGCCTTCAGCGCGATGAACGTGCCCGCGAACACCGCAAGCTGGACGCGCGCCGGCCGGGACACCTCGATGACGTGGTCCTTGCTCGGTGCCAGCCGGATGCCGCCGAACAGGTAGTGGGTTCCCAGCCCAATCAACAACGCCAGGAACACCGCGATGAACAGCCACGCCAGGATCAGCCGGTAGAACGGCAGATCGAAGACGTAGAAGCCGATGTCGTACCCGAACTCCGCGTCCACGGTGCCAAACGCGCCGCCATGCAAGAACAGTTGCACCGTCTCCCAACTCGCCTGCGCGTGCAGCCCGAACGGCAGCGCCAGCAGCAATGCGATCCCCACCGTGAACGACCGCGGACGGCGCGACACCACCTCCCGGTACCGCTCGACCGGGTCCTTCGCCGTGTTCGCGCCCGAGGCCGCGAACAGTGGGCGGGACCGGTACGCCCACACCACGGCCGCGAAGATCACCGCACCCACCAGCAGCGTCACCGCCGTGAACAGGATCAGGCGGGTGACCAGGACCGTCCCCCACACGCGACGGTAACCAACCTCACCGAACCACAGCCAATCGGTATACCCCACGACCAGACGCGGCCCGATCACCAGCAACGCAATGAGCGCCACCGTCACCATGATCATGACCCGGGCCCGCCGCGGCAGCGCCCGCATCCGGTCGGACGGTTGCATGGCCACCTCCCACGGGTCGGCTCACGAGCAGCCCCGCCGCGGACCACCTCGCCCGATCCAGCGAAGGCGTTCGTATCACCCAATTCTAGGCGGCGCCGGGCTCATCCTGGCCGGCGCGCACTCGGCACCGGATTGGGCGAAGTGGACCCGCGAGTGGAGCGCCGCCGGGTTCGAGGGCGCGGCTCGTCGCCGGTTCCTCCTCGGCCGGTGACACATTGCTCCTGCGAGTCATCGCGGTGACCGTGATCGGCAGAACCGTGGAAACGGCCGTCAAGGGCACCCTGCCACTCGCCGGCCGAAACACGCCGTCCATGCGCATCGGCTGGCTGCAGCGAGGGCGTCGGTGCGGGGAGGCCGTTCGCCGGCTGAGGTGATGGCCCGTGCAGCGATTCGCGTGGTGCAGGATTCCCCAAAGGTCGTCGAAGCCGATCGTCAGCAGACGCTGCCGATCGGTCCGACGGGCCAGCAGGCCGCGGTCGGTCAGGGCGTCCAGCCCAGCCACCAAGACGTCCCCCAACTCGGCGGGTCGGCCACACCTCAACCACCAATCCTGCCTACTACGCGCCCTCCCGAAACGCGGACAGTCGGAGCGTCATGCCCACTGGACTAGAACCATTCCGCAGTCGTTGTCGACAAGCCCAGCCGCCGCGCCGTGGTGAGCGCGATCAGTGTCCGAAGTGGTAACGGCAGGCAGCAATGCGGATCTGATCATCGACAATCTTATAAACCAGCCGGTGCTCATCGGTGATACGCCGGGACCAGTAGCCCTGAAAACCGTCCTTGAGGGGCTCTGGCTTGCCGATTCCGTCGTTCCCGTTGCGTTCGACATCCTTGAGTAATGTGTTGATCCGCTTGACGATCTTCCGATCCTGCGCCTGCCACCAGACGTAGTCCTCCCACGCAGACTCGTCCCAGACAAGTTTCACTCAGCCAGATCCCGGACAGTTCCCCCGCCGGACTCCAACCGATCGATCGACGCCAACAGCCGGCGGGCGTTCTCCGGACTCCTGAGCAAGTATGCCGTTTCCTTCAACGACTCATAGTCGTCGAGCGAAACCATCACCACCGGCTCGTGACCCGCCCGCGTGATGACGATTTCTTCCCGGTCATCGACGACGGCGTTGAGGACCTCGGCGTACCGCGCGCGAGACTCCGAGTAGGTCATGGTTCGCATGAGCACACCTCCAGTCATTACGTACAAGAAATTGTACGCAACCCGACATGCTTCCGCAATCCAAGGGGACGCCCCACCGTGGTGCGAGCTCGAGAACGAAAATTCACCCCGCGGTCCGCATCCCCTCACCGCCCGCCGATCCCCCGCCGCTCCGGCGAGCGACTCATCCGGACCCGGGACCGACCGCGTCCACCAACCGGTGCGGGGCTGCGCAGCGATCCCTGGCCGACGCCCATCCGGATCGAAAAATCCGAGAGTGAGGACCCGCAGCGGGACAAATGGGCGGAGCAGCTGCTGCGCAGCCTGGACGTCGCCCCCGAGGACACTCCCGTCGTGATCTGGCACGGCGAGAAGGTGCTGCGCAATCCGACGAATGCGGAACTCGCCCGCATCGTCGGTCTTCCGGTCCCGGACTCCATCCCGGACGCGGACGCGGCGACCGTGAGCGCCAGGCTGTAGTGAGGACCGAGGACGGAGTGTGTTTGTACTCGGTCAGGTCGCCATTCGACGGGGTCATGTCCGCTTGGTGATGCTGTTCTCGGCGGAGTCCGAAGCCTTGGCTGGGTGGCGGCCGAGGAACAATGCCAGCAGCGCTCCCGCCGCGCACACCACCGACGTGATCAGAAATATCCCGGTGTACTCGGTAACCAGAGCACGGTCGACTGCCCCGGTGTACTCGGCCAGCTCCCTCGCCGCCTGCTCGGGAGGTTTGCCGACGGGGAACGGCACCTGCAGGTTCGCAGTCAGGCTGTGGAAGCGGTGCAGCCCCCACGCGGATAACGCGGCAACCCCGACGAGCATCCCGGTCATCCGCGCGACCACCACACCGGCAGAGGCGATCCCGTGCTGGATGGGCGACACGGCGCGGAGCACCGCAACGGAGAGCGGCGCGATCACCAGGCCGAGCCCTAGCCCAGCGACGGCCAGGTCGGTGTCCAGCCGGGGCACCGCAATCGGCCCGACCTGGTACGGCACGGATAGCACGTCCATCGGCCACCGGGCCATCCGGAAGTAACCCGCCGCGGCCAGCAGCATGCCGACCGCCGCGACCACCCTGTCGCCCAACCGTGCCGCCAGCAGCCCACCGAGCAACGCGCCGACCGGGAGCGCGGCCAGGAACCGCAGCAGCAGTATGACCGCTCCCCGGTCGTCCCGATCGAGCAGCGACTGGGCGAACAGGTCGACGTCCACCAGGGTCACCATCAGCGCGACGCCTGCCGCACCGGATACCCCGAGCGCGGCGAGGAACGCGCCCATCTGCACGTCGACCGGGTCGATCAGCCGGGTCTTGGCACGCAGCTCCCAGCCGACGAAGGCGACGGTCGCGACACCGACCCCGACCAGCATCGGCCCGCCCCACGGTGGCAGCACGGCGGTGCGCGGGTCCGGGTTGTACAGGCCGACGACGGCCAGCCCAAGGGCGACCGCGAGCAGCAGCCCCCCGACCACATCCACCCGGACGGGTTCGTGCGCCGGATCGCGGCGCGACACCGAAACCTGCACCGCGATCATGGCAAGCACGCCGAGCGGTACGTTCATCCAGAACACGCCGCGCCAGCCGGCGATGCCGAACGCGCTTGACCACACGGCAAGACCTGCGATCGCCACTCCGTATAGCGGGCCCAGCACGCTGCCCAGCTCCTGCACGGCACCCACCGCGCCGAGCACGTTCGACCGCTTGTGGGTTGCCCACAGGTCGGCGGCAAGCGCCATGGTCACTGGCAGCAACGCTCCACTTGCGACACCCTGAACGACCCGCCCGGCAACGAGCATGGGCAGGTCGTCGGCGAGCGCGGTGACCACCGAGCCGACCAGGAACCCGGCGAGGCAGCTCTGCAGCACTAGCTTGCGGCCGAACCGGTCCGATGCCTGGCCGAGCAGCGGCATCGCGGCAATGTAGCCGAGCAGGTACCCGGTGACGATCGGGGTCACCCGCTCCAGTCGGTTCACCGGGATCAGCAGGTCGTCCATGATCTGCCGGATCATGCTCACCAGGACGTAGGTGTCCAGCGCGCCGAGCAGCACGGCGAGCGCCGCGGCGCCGATGGCGACGGTCCTGCTCCGCCCCGGGATCAGCTCGACACTCACGGCGGGGGTGTCACCGTCACGGGCTTGTCCAGCTCGGACACCACCACGTCGACGGTCGGGGCGTCTGCGCCGGCCGGCTTCGGGAACGTGACCAGCGCTCTGATCGGGAGGTGCGTGCCGTCCTCGTCAAGCCACACCGTGATGTCCACCTCGGACTCGACCCCGGGAACGATGTTGCCCACCGCATCCTTGTCCGCCCGTCCGGTGATCTTGTACGCCGGTGTCCCGTCAACCTTTTCCCTCGCCTCGGTCTTCGCATCCGTGATGCTGGTCAGCACCTTCGCGAAGCCCCGGTCCGGGTCGAGAATGGCGGTCGGGTCGTAGTACTCGGAGGTGAGCGAGGACGGATACCGCTGAAAGGTGCCGGTCGGGCCCCTCAGGTACAGCGAGTCGTCGACCAGCACGAATTCACCTTCGATCAGCTGGCCGGCCAGGGTCAGCTTCACCGTGCCCTTCGCGCCACCGGCCGGACCGCCCTCCCTGGTCAGATCGCCCTCGGCGGTCTGCACGCTGATGCCCGGAATCGAGCCGTTGACGGTCATCGTGAAGTGTGCGCTCTTGATATCGCGGAGGGCGGACGCCGACTCGGCGAGCAGCCCGGCCGCGTCCGGCAGGTTCGCGCTCCCTCCCGGATTGGTGTCGGTGCTGCAGCCGGCAACTACCGCCACGCTGAACGCGAGGGTCCAGAGGAAGATACGGCGGGTGAGCATGCCCGCATCGTAGGACGCCGGCTCCGAAAACGCCCGGCTTGCGGCCAGAACCGGTGTCGTTGCGGGAACGCCGGGCGGCCACCGAATCACCGGGCACGGCAGGTGCGCCGAAATGGCCGGCGTTGCGCAAATCTCGGTACGACGCACTTGACGGTCTCGGCGCGGGGCGCGTTCGGTGACCTTGTGGGTTCTGGCGCTTCCACATGCGCGGGTGATCGCAGTTTCCCTTCGCCCCTGCCACAGGAACCGTCTGCTCTCTACCACTGTTTACCGCCCTCTAGCGTCTACGTAAATCTCATACTTTCTGCCACCGGGGTGGCAGGCGGTGAAGATGTACGTGCTTCACGGCTACCCGTAACACCGTGCGGTGCTGCTGGTTCGACCGTGTCCCACACCGACGCTTGTGATGCAGGACGGGTACTTGATCGTGTCACCCCCACCCCGGGGTGTCGCGGTAGGAACACTGCGGCGGACACGGCGATGCCGCGGCCGAGCCGGGTGGGACCGGTCTTGTCCCGGCACTTGCGCACCGGGGCATGCTCGACCCTCCGGATCTCCGGTTTCGTGCCACGGGTGCGGACGGCGGCGCCGCGCCCCAACAATGCACGTTTGGCGAGGTTCACCTCCGCCACATGATCACGATTTCCACCAACCCGGCAGTGCGCACACCACGCATCGTGGTAGCCACCCGGCCGGGTCAGCCGTTCGTTGCAACCCTGAGCCTCCCCCGTTTCTCCGGAGACTTCCGAACCAGGTTTGATCCTGGGTAGATGGAGGAAGGACGTCACTGTGGGAACGAGGAAAGTATCCGCCGGAGCCGCGGGAGCGCGCGGTCCGGTTGTACCGGGAGTCCGATCTCAGCCCCTGGATCCATCTGCATATTGCCTGGCGGTCAGGCCGCGACTCAGGTGGGCCAAGAAACCCACAGTCCTTTATTGCGCTTATAACATACCTTGAGTATGTTTGAGGTTGACAAGTTAGCCCGACGGCGCGGAGCGGTGTTGGGCCGGCCCAGGCCATGAGTCGGCCAAGGATGTGCGAACACCGAACGGTGCCGCCCCGAGCGCCCCCATCGACGACTGAGCAACGGTTTCCAGCGGGCCCACCGATGCGGCGAACAGTCACTGACGTTGGAGGTGCCGATCGGGTAGACCACGGTCCTTGTGGAGCTGTGCCCGGAAGAGGCGTTCAGGAGACAGCCGAACGATCGAACAGTCGATACGCGGGTCACTACGAGCCCCGGTTTCGGTGCAACAACACCGAAAGGCGAACAAATGATGCATACCCACCACAGCGCGATCGCCACCGTGCCCATCGACGTCGCGTTCGACTTCATCGGCAACTACCGCAACGTCCCCACCTGGGTGTTCGGCATCTCGCGATTCGATCCCACGGGCACCCTGGACCACGGCCTCGGCGCCACGTTCGACGCCGCCATGCAGGTCGGCTTCAAAACCCTCCACTCGATCCTCACGATCACTGCCTGGGAAAGAAACCGACTGATCGCCCTCGACTCGATCGAGGGCTTCAAGAACACCTCGACTTGGCGCTTCACCGCCGTCGGGATCACCGAGACCCGACTGACCGTGGACTTCAGCTACCAACTCCCCACCGGGCTGACCGGAAAGGCCCTCGGTCGACTCTTCGAACCCTTCGCCGCCCAAGCCATCGGCTACACCGAATTGAACCTGCGACGCCGGATCGAGGACTTCAATGCCGACATCCGCACGACCCACCCCTGGGACCCGGGAAGCGCCGCGACCGGATGAACGCGCCGCCGAGCACTTCAGCGCACAAACACCCCGCGACCTTGATCAACTGCGGCCCCAGCAGCGCGCCGCCACTGTCCCCACGCCGCGGTGGCGCGCCAGACCTCGACCGCCACGGGGACGCTGAAGCGTAGCCGGCAAATCGAGGCGCGGGCCCCAGCGACTTCTCCACGTCGGACCGCTCCGTCCTGCCCGCCGCGCAGGACCCCCGGGTCGCCGGAATCGCGCATCCACGGTGCGATCGCCGAGTTCTCTGGTGTCCGGACACGCCGGGAGGTCCGCACGAACCCTCGCTGTTGCCCGCGTGCGGCCGCACCGGCGGCGCAATTCGAATCTCGGTGTGCGCCAATTCGAAATTGTCGAGCGAAGCTCAGCGCGGATTCGGTCAACGAATTGCTCGGGCACCACGGGGGGCGCGCCGCGGCGTAGCGTTGGGGTGACGCCTTGTGGGCTCGCCCAGCACGTTGGCTCACCCAATCCAGGTAAAAACCTTATGCACCAGCTCAGTTCACTCGATGCGCAGTTCCTCGACGCCGAGACATCCACCACCTGCACCCATGTCGGGATCCTGAGTGTCCTCGGCCCCACCACACCGGGTGGCGGGCTCACGGTGCAGGCCCTCCGGGCGCTCGCCGATGGCCGATTACACCTGGTGGGGCCACTGCGGTGGCGGCTACAGCAGGTACCTCTCGGGCTCGACCGGCCCTACTGGGTGGACTCCGAGTTCCTCGACCTCGGCTATCACATCCGGGAGGTCACCCTGACCGGTCCCGGCACCGACGAACAGCTCGCCGAGCAGATTTCCGGTCTCGCGGCACGTCCACTGAGCCGCGACCGGCCCCTGTGGGAGTGCTACCTGGTGAACGGGCTCACCGGTGGCCGGCAGGCGATCTACACCAAGGTGCACCCCGCGGTGATCGACGGTCTGACCGCGGCGCAGGCCCTCGCCGTGCTGATGGACACCACCCCGCGACCCCGCACGGTGCCGCACCGGCTCAGCGACGAGCAGTACCAGGCGGCCGGCGCCCTGGGGATGCTCGGCAACAGCGCCTGGCATCTCGCACTGTTGCCCGCACGGCTGATGTGGTCCTCGCTCCGGCTGGCACCACACCTGCCCGAGCTCGCCCGCACCCTCACCGTCCCCGGCGCGGACCTGCTGGGCACACTCGCCCGGAGGCTGACCCCGCGCACATGGCGGCGGCCGGCCGACGAGGCGACGGCCGGGGCACCGGCACCGCCCGACACCCCATTCCCCGGCCCCGACACCGCGCGCCGACGGTTCGCGTTCACCTCGCTGCCACTCGGCGAGGTCGATGCGGTCAGGACCGCGCTGGGGTTCACCGTCGACGACGTGGTGACGGCGCTGTGCACCACCGTGCTGCGTCGCTGGCTCATCGACCACGATGCCCCGCCAAACACGGCGCTGGCCGCGGCCATGCCGATCGCGCGGCGCACCGACGCACAGTTCGCGGCCGCCGACCATCGACTCTCCCTCCTGCCCATCGCCCTTCCGATCAACGAAGCCGACCCGGCCCGCCGCCTGCACAAGGTGCACACCTCGCTCACGGCGGCACCCCAACGTTTCCGCGCCGCACCCGCCACCCTCGTCCGCGACGTCGGCGCCGCGCTGCCGCGAGCACTGCGCGGCCCGATCTCACGCACACCGCTGCGGGCACTGACCCTGCCCACGCCACCGGTCAACCTGATCATCTCCCACGCCGCCGGCCCTGCTCGGCCGCTGTACACCGCGGGCATCGAGGTAACCGGGAACTTCCCCGTCTCCGCCGTCAGCGACATGACCGGCGGCATCACCATCGCCGCCATGTCCTACGGCCGGCACCTCGACGTCGGCATCATCACCTGCCGAAACCTCGTCCCCGATGTGTGGGACGTCACCGGCCAACTACACCAGGCCCTCTCCGAACTGACCGCGTGCACCCGCAACGTCCGATACCTGCGCCCCGGCTGTCCCCCGGAGTCGAGGTAACCCCTCACATCATCGGCGCCGCCATTTCCCAACCCGAATTCGTGAAAAGTAGGGTCTCATTCCGCCTTCACGCCTGCAGTGCTCCCGTACTCCAACTCTGCCCCTAGGCTGGCAAGCAACCGTGAAGCTGTTGCGTTCTGGATTGCGATCATTTCGGTCGCGTCTGGCGCAGCGTCGGGCCCGAGGCCGAAGTAGGCCCAGCGCGGCCGCAGCGTGCATCCTCGCCAGGCCTTCGCAGCCGTGGTTCCGAGTCCGTAATGTATTCGACGCACGCCATTGCGCTGGGCCCATTTGATGACGTCGTAGTAGACGACGTTGAAGTAGCAGTAGGCACCTGAAGATGCCTCGTAGTCGAAGCCGGCGGCACGCGTATACAGCACATCGCCGTATCGGAAGGCCATCAGGTATCCGAGGATCTGTTCGGTCCCGCGGGCGCTGAACACGACAAGCCTCTCGCCTAGGGTGTCGCGGAGGGTGTCGAATTCCTTACGCGCCCACGTTCGTCCGGCCGTGTGACCATATTTTTCCCGCAAGGCCGACCGCAATCGGACATGGTCGTCGGTGAGCGCCCCTGAGCCGTAGTCGACTTCGGTTCGGGCACCGAACTCGGCGTATGCTCGGATTTCGCGACGGATGGTCCTCCGCCGCGAACTGGGCAGCATCGAGAGGTAGTCGTCGAAGTGCCCGTCTGGCACGTCGAGGACGCCTTCACCGCCGAACACCGAACGGCAGAGGCCGGCGGCGCTGGCGTCCGACGCCAAAGCCGCGTCCTCCTCCGGATCGAGATACAGCAGTGCATGGCTTCGGCAGCCGAGGAGTTCGGCGACGACCTCTGCCAGTCTGGCCAGCGCCGGGACGACAGTTGAAACGGGGAGCGTCGTGCGATCGGGTGCGAAGGGCCGCAATCCGAGGTTCGATCCGAATGTGCCGACCGTCAGCGACGGGTAGAGGGCCGGCCGCGCCGCCTCGACCCCAGCGGTCAACCAGGGCAGCGCTTCCTGTTCGTCGAGCGCGAGATGGGAGACCGAGCCGATCGCGGACAGGTCACCGATGATCCGCGGACCGTTGTAGAACAGCAGACCTCGGGTGTCCCGAATGATCAACGCCGGTGCTACGGCGACCGGTCGGTTGTCCGCGCCGTCGATGACCAGGTACAGCGATTCGTGGTCGGGATCGGCCTCCACAAAGCGCCACCATTCAGGCGAGGTCCACGCCGCCTCCCCGTTCAGCGCTGCCAAACCCTCCTGCACGAGTAGGTCGACCGTGGCGACTACCCGCCCGGTCAAGCCGGCACCGAGCTCGATCCGCTCGACCGGCGGTAATCCGTTGGCGCGCATCTAGGTCTCCACTCGCGGCCGGGACAGCGCCACTGCGCGCCGTAGAACGTCGCGGACATCGTCGTAGCTGACGGATCGGGCGATCGCGTAACCGAGTACGGCGCTCAATGTGTCGCCGGGCGGGAGCATGATGTTCCCACCGATTTCACGCTCGAAGACGAAGTGCTCGATTCCAAACAGGTCGAGAACATCGGCCAGACCGTCGAAGCCCGCGAATCGGCCCCGTGCCGGGCTGAGTACGCCGCGGCTGCCCGCGTACCGATTCCGCGTCGGAATCATGTCGGGCTGTTGCCCGGTTGCCACTCGAACGAGGTTTTCGTGGAAGGGAATTCCGGTGGCGAACGGAATCAGGTGGGAGGTGATGTAACCACCGGCCGGCCGGGCGGCGACCTCGAGCAGCTTGGCACTCCCGTCGGGAAGGACGCGACATTCGAGATGGAACGCGCACCAGTTCAGGCCGATCGCCTTGACCACGGCCTCGGTGAGTTCGTGCACGCTGCGCTGCACGGCTGCCGGCAGAGCGGTGGGGTGCACCTGTTCGTACTCGACGTAGTACGGCTCGGTCACCCATTTGTCCGTGATCCCAGCGATGTGCACTTTCCCGTCACTGACCAGGCCCTCGACACTGTGCTCGGTGCCGCCCAACCGCTCCTCGTAGACGAATTCGCCGTCGTAGTCGGCAAACAACGGAGAAATGTCCGTGCTGGTCAGCCGGGAGGCGTGCGCGTACAACGCGGCGAGGTCGGCGCCGTCCTCGACGTGAAGAATGGACCTGCTGCCACTGCCACCCGCCGGCTTGAGCACCGCAGGTGTGCCGATCTCCTCGTAAGCCGACTGCAGGTCCGACAGGGAACGAACATGTCGAAACCGTGGAATGAATTGCGGCTGATCGGCCATCGCGGACCTCATCGAGTGCTTGTTGCGAGCCCGGTGCGCTGCCTCGGTGCCAGGACCCGGCCATCCGCTTCGCTCTGCCAACGCGGCGGCCAGCTCGACACCGATGTCCGTCCAGGACACGACGCCCTCTGCCCCGCTGCGGCTCGCGAGTGCCATGGCTGCCCGCAGGGCGGCTGGGCGGTCGAAGATGTCGACGATTTCGACATCGTCGACCAGGTTCTTGCACATCGGCGGAACCGACCCCGTGACCAGGGCAACTCGATACCCGGCAGCGTGTGCGGAGAGCAATGCCGCCTGCACTTCCAGAGGGACTCGCCGAGTGCCCATGAAGACGATCGTTCGACGTACCATATTGCTAGTCCCCTTGTCGTTGTTCGGAGTGTGCATGGCAGTGGTGGTGTGCGTGCCGCCGTCCGGTGCCGGCCGGTCGTTCTTTCGCCGGTGGCCGCGCGCTGTGGACGGGGCGCGCGTGGTGCCGTTGTCGCGGCCGGGTCATGAGGAGCGCATGAACGAACCGCTTGCGACGTCGCTCACCGCGGCCGCGGCGGACGTGGCAGGCAGGATTCTCGCCCTCGAGCAACCCCAGGTCGTCCTTTTCGGTCACAGCATCGGGGCGACGGTGGCGTTCGAGGCCGCCCGACTGCTCGCCGACGACGCGGTCGACGTCGAGTTGGTGGTGTCCGCCCGGCAGGCTCCGCAGTGCGCTGGAATTGCAGGAGAACTCACCCACCAGACCGATGCAGAATTGCTGGCCACGGTCCAGTCGTGGGGCGCGCACGCACTCGACCGTTCGGTTCAGGACATGCTGATTCCGTTGCTGCGCGCCGATTTCGAGCTCAGCGCACGCTACTCGTGGGATGGTGTCCGGGTGTCCGCACCGGTCACAGCGCTGAGCTACATCGACGATGTGGTGGTCGATGCCGCCGCAGTTCGTCGGTGGTCGGCGGCCACCTCGGCCTCTCATACCCATCTCATCCTGCCGGGCGGCCACTTCGCGGCAAGCGATCCGACGGATTCACTCATCGCGGTCCTCCGTGACGCCGTGTCCCGGCTGCGATCGCGTCAGCCACGCGTCTGAGTGTTCTGTCACCGATATCCCCGTCGCGAGGAAACGCTCGAGAAGTGCATCCGCCTTCCCGTCGGCCAGAACTTCGTGGGCGTAGTGAACACCGGCTCCCAGGCCGCATGCTGCCCGAATGGCAGCGGCGTGCACCGCCCCGGTCAGTCGTCCCATACCGGTGACGCCGGTGACGGGGTCGGTCTCGGCGATAGTCACGGTCGACCTGTTCGAGGGCGTTCCACCCGAAGTACCGCTCGACTGGACGGCCAGCACGGTGACGTCGGTGTCCCCGTGCTGAGCGGAAATGTGCGGAGCGAGTACGGCGTCGAGCAGCGCACGGGGACGGACCGGGCCGTCGACGGTCTGGACCGGCAGCTCCCCCAGCAGGCCAATCTCTGCGAGTAGCCGGACACGATCGGCATATCCCCGCCACCGCAGCGTTTTGGCCGTGTAGTCGGCCAGCGAGCCGAGCACGGCATCGGCGCCGACGTAGGGCGCCAGACCGTCGTGGAAAGCTTCCAGCGAGCCGAGGCCGGGGACGTCGACCATTTCGACTCCACTGAATCGTTCGACCTGGCGGAGCACGCCGCCGCGAAGCCGGTAGGTCGGTCGCGCGTCGATCGTCATGCGCGTGCCGTACCAGGACACGTGATGCATCGGCGGTCGCGGTGACCGTGGGACCCCGCCACAGTATGAGTGCACGGTTCCGCCCACATCGAGGTCACGTGCCAATCGCCGCGCCAGGATTTCGGTCAAACCGGGCTCGAGACCGGCGCCGACAACGATCGAAGCACCGGATACCGATGCGCGACTAGCCAGTTCTGTTCGTGGATCTGCTGGTGGGCGACCGATACCCACCAGCCGAAGTCCGTGCTCCAGCGTGAGATCGAGCGCCGGTGCGGCGTCGACCCACGACAGGGCGGTGGCCAACACCGTTTGCTCGGCGAGTAGTTGCCGGGTGCGATGGTGTGCCGCGTCGCCGTGGTGCGCTTCGACCGCAACGCCGGCCGATGCCGGTAGGGCCGCTGCGAGCGCATGGAGCCGTCTCGCGTCGCGGTCGACCAGAGTCAGCTGCAGCGGCGCCCCATGGTGGGGCCAGGAAAGCACCAACTCGCGGGCGGTGGCGGCGCCCATCGGACCACAGCCGATCAGCGCGCACCTGACGGGATCGCTCATCCTCGGCCTCCACTCGTGCGCTGTGCGGCACCATCGAAACGTGTTCGCGGCACCGCGAAGGCGCTGGCCAAGCGGGCCGCGGTGTCCGGGACAAGCACTGCCCCATTGACGAGGACGTTCAGGACCGCGTCCCGGAACCTGTCACCGTGGGATGCTCCGGCCAACCCGGTCAGGGTGAGCACCGCCCGCGCCGCGTTCTGGCAGGACAAGCGCTCGGGCTGCAGCGCATCGGCAAGTTCGGAGGTGGCGTGCTCGAGCTCGATGCAGGGATCTCTGGAAGAGTCCTCCTCCGCGCGTGGAATCTCGCCGGTATCCGCCCACGCTCGCAGCCGACGTACCGCGGAGACCTCTGCCGACCCCTCGAATGCCGATCGGGTGAAGTTGGTCGGCGAACGCTCGGGCCGGTTCGCAGCGAGGTACAGGCGGGCCGCATCCGCGCCCGCCACTCCGACAAGTTCTGCGACGCCGACGGTGTGGCGGCGGGACGTGGAGAATTTGGCCCCGTCGAGCATGTAGAAGTAGGTCAAGTGCATGACGTCCGGAAAGGGAGCGTGTGTTTCGGTCAGCCCGCGCAGTACTGCGGGGAAAAGGAATACTCGCTCGAACGCGTTGTCGACACCGAACACCATGCTGGTCCTGGTGCGTGCGGGTTCGTAGACACTGCCAGCGCTGTGTCGCGCGGTCATGACGACATAGCGGGGTGCCAACTCGAATGCCGGGTAGATGGTCTGACCTGGCAACTCCTCGTCCAAGGCCGGGATCCCCGGTCCGCCGAGGACCGTGACGGCAACGGACGGCAGCGCCTCCGACATCACGGACTCGGCGTATTCGCGGACCGGGTCGCAGAGTGTGATGCTGCCCAGGTATTGCTCGAACCAGGCACGCTGTGGTTCCAGCTCGAGGAACGCACGGCGCAGGGACCGAAGTTCTGTCGGCTCGTGGCACACGGTGCACACGGCGTCGAGCAGTTCGGCGTCGTCGTGGTACAGACCGCACTGTTCACAGTCGATGCCGTACGCGTCAGACGACCCGCAACGCGGGCAGCGACCGGCAACGAGTCCCTGGAAGCGCCACGCTCGGCATGGCGAGCAGTAGTGTGCGACGGAATCCCGCACCGCGATCATGCCGAGCTCACGTAGCGTCGACCATGCGCGCCGGGTCATCTGTTCGATCGACGGCATGTCCTCGTGTCGAAGCATCACGTCGTACCCGATATCTGCTGCGGCGAAGGACTCCTCGATCTGGGCGGCGAACTCGCTCGCGACGGCAAGGACGTCACGACCCTGCCGGCGGGCGGCCAACAGCACATGCGTTTGCTGCCAGGCGGTGCCGAGCAGGACAGCGGCGTCTTCACCCCGGGCGATGGCCGCACGCCGTAGTGCGTCCGCACCGATGTACGGTCCAGCGATGTGCCCGATGTGCAGGTCCCCGTTCGGCGTGGGATTGCTCGGCACGATGAGGTGCTGGGTCATTGTCGGCTACTTTCCGTGAGCAGGTCGACGCCGGAATCCACCGGCGGATGGGTGGCAGCACGATCCGCGACGTCCCACGAACACGTCGAGCTACGCAGGTCGGGATATAACGGGGTCTCGGTGATCGTGTTCAAGACGGTGGCCGCACGCCACGAGGCGAGACTGAGATTGGGATCCGCGATGCCGTGACTGAGCTTTCCGGCGTTGAGGAAGAACATCTTGTTTCCGGCTGGGCCCGCCCATGAAACCGAGTAGTCGGCTGCAAGCTGGGGCAGGCCGCAATTGGTACGCGCGATGCGACCCTCGAGGGTATGGAGGAACTCGGGAAGGGGGAAATGGTATCCGGTGGCGAGGACCACGATGTCGGCACCGACCGAATCGATTTCTCCGGTATCGATGTGGGTCAGGGTTGTCCGCCAGCCCTTGCCGCCCGGCCCGCGACAGAGCCCGGTCAGTTCACGACCAGGCAGCAGGGTTGTCCGGATGCGGTCCGAATCGACGAAATCGTTGTAGTACAGCCTGCGGTAGATCGATTCCAGCAGCCCCTTCGAAATGCCGTCGCTGGCGAGCTGCTGGGCGTCAAGCAACTGGCTACGACGACTCTGCGACAGACCGTGGAAATACCGAACATAGTCCGGATGGAACCACTCGTTGGTGAACGGCGACTCGTCGAGCGGCTGGAACCCGATCCGCCTGCTCGCCCAGGTGAGCGAGCCGACTGCATCCCGGCCCGAACGCTGCAGAAGGTGTTCCACTACCTCGGCGCCGCTCTGCCCACCCCCGACTACCACGACGTCGCGGCCGGCGAGTGAATCGGTGTGGTAGCCGAAGTCAGATGAGTGGAACACATCCTCACCGAGCGTGCCTGTGGCGAGCTCCGGCACGTACGGTCGCGGCCCGACTCCGATCGACAGGTGTTGTGCCGCATACGTACCTCGGGTGGATTCCACCCTGAACGCCTGCCCGTCGAATGTCACTTCCTCGACCGCACACCCGAACTGCACCTCATCCAACTGGTCGCTGACCCAGCGCAGGTAGCTCTCGTATTCTCGGCGAGCGATCAGCGGGGTATGCAAACTGGCGAAGCGGTGGAGCCGCCCCGTGCGCGCGAGGAAGTTCAGGAAGGTGTACCGGCTCGTCGGATCGACCAAGGTCACGAGGTCTTTCAGGTGCGAAACCTGCAGCACCGCGGCGGACAGCATCAGCCCGGGGTACCAACGTTGTGTCGGTTGCCGGTCCAAGAACTTGCACCGCAGCCGACCGACCGGCGCGGAAAGCGCTGCGACGCTGAGATTGGACGGACCTGCACCAATACCAACCAGATCAAGGTGTTCCAACATTGACAGCTCCCTCGACTTCGGGGTGGAGAAGCGGTGCGAGACGATTCAGGCTGTCCAGAACGAGCTGCCTCGAAGGACCGAAGTCGATGAGGCACGCAACCTCGTCCACTCCGGCGGCGGCGACCGCCTCGAGCATCGCCAGACACTTGGGCACGGCGCCCAGCAAGCTGGCGTCATCGAAGAAGCGGCGCGTGCGTTCGTCGAGCAATTCCTCCACAACCGCCTCGGACAACGCGGGCACCGCAATTCGTCTGCCGCCGCTCACCCGGCGACCACCAGCTGACGCCCGCAGCTCCAGCTCCAGCGCCGATCGCAGATACGACCGCAACGGCGCGCGAGCTGCCGTCCACGCATGCGCGTTGTCGGCCGTTGCCAGCGTATGCAGCATCAGGGTGACCCGGCCAGAGTCGGGGTCGTGGCCCGCGGTCGCTCGTGCGTCACGGTAGAGTTTGATCTTGCACGCCAGCTCGCCCAGGTCCTGGCCCAAGAGGTGCGTAAGTAGGTTGGTTCCCAATCGCCCTGCCGCAGTGAAGGTGTCGGGATTTCCGGACGCGGTCATCCACAGGGGCAACTCACCGGAAAGCGGTTCCGGTTGGATAGCCACCTCGACCGTTCGGCCCGAACCGTTGCGCCGTGCGACCCGCCTTCCTGCCCACAGCGCGCGAAGCTCATCTATGGAGTCCCGCGAATGGGCCACCCGGGTCTCGTACCGATCAGGCGCCAATACGAAGTCGTTCGTATTCCATCCTGAACCGATCGACAGCCCGATGCGGCCACCACCGGACAGATTGTCCACCACCGACCATTCCTCGGCGATCCTTATCGGATCATGTAACGGCGCAACGACGCTCCCGGCGCGCAAGTGACACCGCTTCGTCGTGCCCGCAAGTGCGGCGGCCAGAACGGACGGATTCGGGAACAGCCCACCGAACACGTCGAAATGACGTTCGGGCAACCAGATCGCCTCGTAGCCGAGACGGTCGGCGACCGCCGCGGCGTCGTGAACCAGGCGGTAGCGGTCAGTGCGGTCCGCCGGCACCGAACCGGAGAAGAACATCACGCTCAAGCTCGGCCTGGCGTTCACGGACGCCACCAGATCGACACGATCTCGACCGGAGAGTCGCCGTCGTTGTGCAGTTGGTGGCGTCGATAGCTCTCGTAGTACAGCGTGTCGCCGGCCCGCACCCTCGACCGGACTCCGTCCAGGGTCAGAATCCCCGATCCGGACTGGACGAGCCAGATCTCGCGCACCTCATGGTGATCCTCGGCGGTGGTGACGCCCCCGGGCACACGGATGTGTGCCAGCGTGAATGGCGCCACCGAAACCTCGAGCTTCGGCAGATCGAAGATTCCGAGTTTCGCGCCCGAGGGCCTGTTCTCGAAGTCCAGTTCCGGCAGTCTTCCGTTGACACTGTGAGCGACGCCCTGGGTGACCGAGTCTGTGGTCATCGGCTAACTCCTTCAATGGGTTCGAATTGGATGCGATCGCGAGATGATTCCCACGGCCATGACGTGGACAGAGCAGGGGTCAAATGGTCGATCCAGACTGCGCTGTCGCTGTGCCTGGCGAAGAACAGCGTGCCGGCAAGAGCGTCGTCACGGGCCTGCAGCAGGCGCAGCACGAACAAACGTTCGCCGTTCACGACCGTTTCCCCATCGATAGCGATTTTGCCGGGGGTCGCCGACATGACGGGGCCGCGAGCAGTGCGCGCCAGCCCGGATACCACACGCTGCGCCTCCTGGTAAATGGTCAGCGCACGGGCCAGCGGAACCTCGAAGAACGAGCTCGCACCGGTATCGCGCTCGACGAAGGTGTAGTACGGCTGGATACCGAGCCGCACCATGTGCCGCCACATGGTTGCCCACGCCTGAGGTGAGTCGTTCACGTGGCGAATGATCGGCGCCTGCGCTCGGACTACGGCCCCCGCGGAACGCAACCTCGCTACTGCGGCCGTTGCCGCCTCGTTCTCGAGCTCGCGTGGGTGCGAGACGTGCAGCATGATCGCGACGCTCTTTCCCGCGGCAGTGCACGCCTCGATCAGCCGCAGCAACTCGTCGGCGTCAGGCCCGGACGTGACGCGGTACGGCCACTGCACCAAAGCCTTGGTGCCGATGCGGATGTTCGTCACGTGCTCCAGATCGGGCGCTAGAAGCGGCGTGACCCACCGGGCCAGGACCGGAGTCGACATGATCAGTGGATCGCCGCCGGTGAGCAGCACGTCGGTGACCTCCCGGTGGCCACGGAGGTAATCGATCATCCGACCTGGACCAGGTGCGGCGAACTTCAGGTCCGCATCACCGACGAATTGTGCCCAACGAAAGCAGTACGAGCAGTACGAGTGACACGTCTGACCCTGGGATGGAAATACCAGAAGCGTTTGTCGGTACTTGTGCTGGAGCCCAGCAACCGGCTCGCCGTCGAGCAGTGGCACATTGTGCTCACGCTGACCGGAGGGATGCGGGTTGAGGTCTTGGCGGCACTTCTGGGCGATTGCTTGCAGCTGCTTCCGGTCGACGCCGTTCGAGAGCGCGTCCGACACCAGATCGTATATGCGTGGAGGCACCATTTCTCGGGCCGGAAAAGTCATCCGAAAGATTGGGTCGTCGGGAGCCGACGACCAATCGATCAACTCATCCAGAACATAGTTGTTGACTCTGAACGGCAATAGGTTTGCGACGACGCGCATTTCGTGCCGTTCCTGCTCCGTGAACTGGTCAAGCTGCGGAAGGTCGGCCAGCTGCACGCCGCGGAAGGTTCGCATTCGGTTCTTCATGTAGCTTGCCCCGATCCATTCGACGCGCCTGCTGGACACATTTCCGAGCAAGATCGCCCGACCAACAGATCGGACCCGGTTTCGACGGAGACACCGTCGACGAGTTCGATTGTGGCAGGTCGTTCGTCCTCATCTCGAGACCGACTCCTCGGCGGCCTGGGATGAATCATGGGTGGCTCGCCCAGTCACCGATAGACACCCTTGGGTGCAAAGTGACCCATCCACAGGCCTCCCGTTCGGGCGCGAAACCTTCATGCCCCACCGCGGCCGATCGCCGCGTGCACCGGGGTACCGTGCGCAATCCCGAACGCGACTGGTGTGCACGCGGTGAGCGACGCGGAACGGCCCGCCTGCACGACAAGGGGTCCGACACTCCACACCAAGGGTGGATTTACATTACGTGTGCCAGGCACCGATGATTCTCCGTGTCCATCGAGGGTGATCACCCTCCGAAACGACTGTCTCATGGAGCAATTCATCCTGGACGTTCCGCTGGAAGGGAATCACTTATGGAAGCCGTTTCAATCGCAGCTCTATGGAGTCGGCTACTCGACGGGGCTCCTGTCCGGCCCGATGACGATTTCTTCTTCGACCTCGAGGGGAACTCGTTGCTCGCTGCCTCGATCGTTTCCGAGCTTTCGCTATCCACGGGATTGCCGGTTGAACTCAGAGATCTTTATCTGGCCCCGACTCCGCGTGAGTTTGCCGGCTATCTCGACCATCTGAATCGACGCCTCGGCGAGTACCGCACGAATTTGGCCGCCGGGTTCGACCTCGGCGTCATCGCAGATGCCCTGGCCGAACTCGGCGCCTCCGCGGCGGACGCCCTGCTGCCCGAAGAGGTCACGCTCGCTTACGGCGATGGCGACGGATCCCGGGTTGCGTTGTTGCGTCAGGCTCGCGGAAACGGTGCCTGCACACGCCTTCCGATGCACGGAGGCGACGTGCTGATACGACGGGGAGGTACGGTGCTGCGGTTTGATTGCGACTCTGATCCTGCCGGCGTGCGGATCCTCGTCACCGACCATCCCACCGGGTCGAGCGATGCGGTCACCGGCCACTGACGCCGCCCCCGGCTCGATCGACGTCACACTGCGTCGGGTGATCGAGTCCGGATTGTGCGGGACGGACCCGATGCACCCAGCAGTGGTGCAGGGCGATGCCGTGCTGACCTATGGTGAGTTGCACACGAAATCGAGGGAACTCGCCGCGAAACTCACCTCTGGCACGGGCCCGGTTCTGATCAGCAAACCTCGGGGCGTGGAGTCGCTCACCGAAATGGTGGGATGCATTCTGGCGGAACGCCCGTTCGTACCGGTCACTCCAGATTCCACGATCGATCCGACCACCCTCCCCGACACACCGGAAGGTTGCGGATACCTGCTGACCACCTCGGGCACGTCGGGTGAACCGAAAGTCGTCGTCGGCTCGCGTAGCGGGCTGGCTCGCTATCTACAGTGGCAGCAGGCAGAGCTGGCCCTCGACCCGAGCGACGTGGTGTCCAACACTGCGGATCCGTGGTTCGATTTCTCGTTCAAGGAAACACTCGGCGCTCTGGTCGCCGGCGCGACGATCACCGTGACACCCCCTGCTGCGCTCGCCGGCGGCACGACGTTATTGACGTGGCTCGCCGAGCATCGGCCCACAATGGTGTGCCTCCTTCCGTCGATGCTGGCCCGGTTGGTTACTGCGATGGACCGCGCCGATCCGACTACGGTCCGCTCGGCGACCGAGCGTCTACGGCGAATCCTAGTGTCCGGAGAACCTTTTCCGCAGCCGCTGTTGAGACGTTGGCGAGCACACGCCCCTCACCCGGTCGTCATCAACCTGTATGGACCCACCGAGTCCACCGTGATCAAACTTCGCCACGTGCTCCCGGCGGGCGCCGAGGTACATACCGCGATCGTGCCCGTCGGCACACCGATACCGGGTACCGCGGTCGAATTCGTGCCGGTCGATGACCTCGACGATGCCCAGGAGCTTTGTATCGTCAGTGAGGACCTCGCACTGGGTTACCTCACGCCCGTGACCGGGTCGACCCGATTCGAGCGTGATGCGGCGGGCCGACGTCGACTGCGCACCGGAGATCTCGCCTCACTCGCGCCCGATGGCAGCGTCGTTGTGGAAGGCCGACTGGACCACGTCGTCAAGCGCCGCGGCGTCAAGGTCTCGTTGCCGGCCATCGAGGCAGCGGCGGTCGCTGTCCCGGCCGTCGACGCCGCAGCCGCGGTGGTGCAGCAGGGCGACCGGATCGTGTTGTACTGCGGTGTATCCGCAGGTTCGGACACTCTCTCACTTCGCGCTATTCGGATGGCGCTGCTCGACACGCTCGCCCCCGCCCAGTTGCCGGACAAGATCCTCGTAGTCACTCGACTCCCGTTGGACAGGCGAGCCAAGGTCGATCGTGCGGCACTTCGCAATGGCACGACGGGAAACTCATGAGCGTTCCCGACGTCGCAAATGAGCCGATAACGCCGGCACGTTCGCAGCCGAGAAGCATGCAGCGCCTGGTCGCAGGCGCTGCCGTGGACTCATTCGGCACCGGAATCAGCGCTGCCGCCACGATCCTCTACTTCGTCACGATCGTCGGTTTCACCGCCAACTCGGTCGTCGCCGCAATGTCGGCCGGCGCAATCTTCGGTGTCCTCAGTCCCATCCTCGTGGGACGACTGGCGGACCGCTTCGGGCTGATCAGGGTTTACTGCACTGCCCTCGCGTTGCGCGGAATCGGATTCGTCGCCTATGCCCTGGCCACCCAGTACGTCACCTTCCTCTTGTTGACGCTTCCGTTGATGGCACTGGAGGCGGCGACGCCGCCACTACAACAGTCGCTGGTAGCGCAGTTGTTCGCCGGTGATGCCCGAATCCGAGTGATGTCCTCGATCAGGGCCGCGCGCAATGTGGCACTCGGCGCCGGGACTCTCGTCGCGGGCGCCGCATTGACGACGCACTCGCAGCCGCTGGTAGCAGCCCTCCTCGCAATAAACGGGACCTCGTTTCTCATACTTGCGTGGGTCGTGCACTCGCTTCGACGCAGTGCAATCCCACCGGCCCAACAGCAGGAGAAGGACTGCGGAAGCTCGAGACCAGCATTGCGCAACCCAGCGTTTCTCAGCCTGGCCGGGCTCAACGGTCTGCTGCTGCTACACGACTCCGTCTTGTTTGTACTGCTGCCACTGTGGATGGTGTTGCGACTGGGTGCCTCGCCACTGTGGGTCTCACTGATGCTCGCGCTGAACACCGGGCTCACGGTGGCGATGCAACTGGGGTTCGGCCGCATTCGGCGGTTGACGACCGCGACGAACCCGACGTTGTTCGTCGCCGCCAGCGCCCTCGTCGCCGCATGTTTCTGCTGTCTCACCGCCGAACGACTCACCGGATCAGCGGCAATTGCCCTCTGCGCGGCGGCAGTTGCGTTACTCACCCTCGGTGAGAACCTCCATAGCATCGCGGCGTGGCAGGTGTCTTTCGAACTGGCTCCGGATGCCCGCCGCAGCGAGTACCTCAGCGCATTCAACAGCGGCTCCGGCCTCCAGCGAATTGTTGGACCGGTGCTCATGACCGGTGTGGTTCTCGCGCTGCCCACAACCGGCTGGCTTGTTCTGGCAATCGTCTTTGCCGCGGCCACCGTTGGCTTCACGACGATATCAACTGCCTCTCGGGGCAAAGACATTCACCTAGCGGCTTCGAAATGAGGCGAACGATGTCAGATCACGTGCTTGTCGTCGGTGGAGGCATGACCATGCCGGGGCTGTTGCGGTCCTTGGGCACCGATGTGCGGACGTCGGTCGTCTGCCAGCTGGCCATCGTGCCGAAACTGCGTGAGCAACATTTGCATCAGCGCATATTGGGGCTGCGGGCGGAGGCGAGCGACCAGGAGTGGCTGGCGATTGCGTCAGCGGTCCATCGCCTCGACCCATTCACCAAGATCGCTTCGTTCGCCGAACGGGATCAGGATCGGGCAGCCGTGATCGCAGAGGAACTCGGCCTTCCTATGCACACCAAGCAAACCATTCACTGGGTGCACCACAAGCCAAGCATGCGGGAGCGGCTGTCCGCGCTCGGCATGGACGACACACCGCACGCCATCGTCCGGTCCGTCGCCGAGCTGCGCGAGTTTGCACGGATCCACGGATTCCCGTGCATCGCCAAGCCCGCCGTCGGCGCAGGGAGCATAGGAATCCGCCAGATAGAAACCGAGGCCGATCTGGCGACCGCCTTCGATGCAGCCGACGTCACCGGCGAGTGGACCAGCGGAGGCGTGCTGGTCGAACGGCTGCACATCGGGGTGCAAGTCAGCGTGGAGGCATTTTCCGACGAAGGCACGCACGAAATCGTGTGCGTCACCCAGAAGTACTCCGACCCATTCACCCACGTCGAGGTAGGCCACGTGCTGCCAGCCGAGGTGAGTGCCGACCAGCTAACAGCGATCAGCACCTACGTCCGCTCGGTGCTGTCGGCTCTGGAGATCGGCTTCGGCCCGACCCACACCGAGTTGGTCCTGACCGAGAACGGGCCTCGGATCATCGAGACACACACCCGGCTCGCCGGCGATTGCATCCCCCAGCTGGTCCAGGACGCTCTTGCGGTGAACCTGACCGAGTACACCGTCCGCCAGGTCCTCGGCGAACGGAATCTCCTCGACGGGCTCCGCGCCGAGCTCGCCCACGCGGCGACGCGACCACCCAGGTACGAGGCAATCTGGTTCGCGTCAAGCGAGATGGACTGCACGCTCGAGTCGATAAGCGGCCTCGAGGCGGCTCGGCTCCGCGAGGGTGTGCGCGAGGTGGAGCTGTACCGCGCTGCTGGTGCCAGGTTGGAGCCACTGCGCGCTTCGAATTCACGGTTCGGACATGCTCGTGCGTATGCGGATGACCCCCGAGTAGCTGTTTTGCGAGCGCGAGAGGCCCTCGACGCGACCGAGATCCGGGTACTCCTCCCTCCCCTACGCTCAACCTCGCCTATTTGAACGGCTGCGGAATGCCTCGACCTGGGCGTCAAGGTCCTTGGCCATTACGCTGACCTGCGACTTCGACAGCGAGGTGATTCCGAGGGAATCGACGAGTTTCTCCATCCGGCGGGCGGAGGCGCCGAGCAGGTAGCAGGTGCCACCACCGAGGTCAGCGCACGCTCGGCACGCTTGCGGCGCTGGAGCAACCACTCTGGGAAATACGAACCCTGACGCAGCTTGGGGATCGCAATATCGAGAGTGCCGGCGCGGGTGTCGAAGTCGCGGTGTCGGTACCCGTTGCGGCTGTTGGTGCGGTCCTCGGAGCGTTCGCCGTAGCCGGCACCGCACAGGGTGTCGGCCTCGGCGCCCATGAGCGCCTCAATGAAGGTGGACAACAAGCTCCGCAGCAGGTCAGGGCTGGCCTCGGTGAGGCGATCGTTCGACGCGCATTCGGGCGTGATTCGGTGGGCGACCTCGCGGAGCCTGCGACCACCCCCGACGGCTGCGCCGAGGAGGCCGCCGAACAGGAACTGGTGCAGGTCGATATCGTGGGTAGTGGCCATCGCGTGCTCTTTCGTCGAGTCGAGTGTTGGTAGCTCTCTCGAAGAATCACGTGATGACCGCCTACTTTCCGGCTTGGACACGCCGGTGACGTCCTGATCCGGCTCGTACACCATTGTCATGGACGCAACCCTGCCCTGGCGGACGGCCAAACCACTGATCGGTCTCCTCGGCCAGGTTCTGCGGCCGGGCGCCAGACAATGCAGTGTGATCTAGTTCACACTGGACGATACGCTTCTTCTCGCACGGTTCAGAGCGGATGCCGGTGGCCATCGCTACACCTCCGCCACCCTGTGATCCGCGGCCACAAACAACGCTCGACCCGCCGCGCGAAGTGGTACAGCGGCGATGATCCTACGTATTGCCAGCGCAGGCACCACCTAGCGGAATGCCCGATTCCTACACACCAATGCGGTCGACGGATGCCGAACTTGACCGGCGAATTGTCCGACTTATCCCATCCGGGACTTTCGGCCTCGCGCGGTCGCCCGCTCGTCCTGTACAACTAAACAGGGATGCCGGTTTGTGACATGAACCACACCTAACCGTTATCTTACGACCCGATTACCCGGAGCTGAACGCTCAGCCCCGGAAGTACCCGCAGTGGCAGTGCGGATACTCGATCCGGACAGACGGAAGGACACCTCCCATGCTGCTGCCGATGTCGCCGACCGATTCGCTGTTCCTCCTCGGCGAATCCCGTGCGCATCCGATGCACGTCGGCGGCCTGGCGATCTTCACTCCACCGGACGGGGCCGACGCGGCCGAAATGGGGGCGATGTTCGAGACGGCGGCTGCCTCGGACGAGGTGGCCCCGCTGTTCCGCAAGCGGGCCCGCCGATCGGTGACCACCCTGGGACAGTGGGGTTGGGACACCGCGACCAACGTCGACGTCGACTATCACGTACACCGCAACGCCCTCCCCCGCCCGGGCGGCATGCCCGAACTGATGACATTGGTGTCGAGGCTGCACGGCACCCCACTCGACCGCAGCCGCCCGCTGTGGGAGATGCACCTGATCGAAGGCCTCACCGACGGCCGCTACGCGGTCTACACCAAGATCCACCATGCCCTCGCCGACGGAGCCTCCGCGATGAACCTGCTGCGCCGCAGCATGAGCGCGGACCCCACCCGCAGAAATATGCCCGCCCCCTGGCAACCCGCCGCACCCGCGACGACGACCGACCAGGCCCGGACAGCGCCACCACCATCGACGCCGACCAACCTGCGAGGCCTACCGGGCCAGGTCCTGCGCGGCGCCCGCGGCGCGGCCGGGGAGGTCGCCGGCCTGGCACCGGCGCTTGCCGGCACCGTGGACCGCGCCCTGCGCGCCGAGGGCGGACCGCTGTCGACACGGGCACCGCACACGATGTTCAACGTCGCAATCGGGGGCGCCCGGCACTTCGCCGCCCGGACCTGGCCGCTCGAACGGATCCGGCTACTCGCCAAGCACGCCGACGCCACCGTCAACGACATCATCCTGACGATGTCCGCCGGAGCACTGCGCAGCTACCTGCACGATCTCGGTGCGTTGCCCGCCGAGCCTCTGATCGCGATGGTCCCGGTGTCCCTGCGCCCCAACATCTCCGACACCGACCCGGAATCCCCGAGCGGGAACCGGATCGGGGTCCTGATGTGCAACCTCGCCACCCACCTACCCGACCCCGCCCACCGCCTCGACACCGTGCGCACCTGCATGCGCGAAGGCAAACACGCCCTGCACGCGATGAGCCCCGCCCAAGTACTGGCGATGAGCGCCCTCGGCGCCGCCCCCCTTGGCATCGAGATGCTCCTCGGCCGGCGGGGACCGCAGCGGCCGCCGTTCAACCTGGTGATCTCCAACGTCGCCGGACCCGACACCCCGCTGTATTGGAACGGCGCCCGCCTCGACTCCCTCTACCCACTGTCGATCCCGGTCACCGGACAAGCCCTGAACATCACCTGCACCAGCAGCGACGACCAACTCGTCTTCGGGTTGACCGGCTGTCGGCGCACCATCCCGAACCTGCACCCGATGCTCGACCACCTCGACCCCGAACTCGACGCCCTCGAACACGTCGTCGGCCTGTAACACCACCCTGGGCTCGCCGTGACGGCCATCGAAGGGGCGGCCGCAATGATCGAAAGCCCTACTCGACACCAGTTTTCCCGTACAGGAAGGAAGTGCGACCCTTCGATGAGCGCACCGAATACTTCTACCACCTCTCCACGACCCGGCCTCCACAGCACCTCGATCAGTACCGAGGAGATCAAAACCCGGATTGCGGCCCTATTCGCCGACCGCCACTCGACCAGCACCACCGGCACAGCACCGATGTCCGCCCGGTAGGAAGGAATCCCGTGAACACCCACAAAGCACTGCTCATGCTGCTGCTCGGCGGCACCGCCGCCCTTGAGGTCCTCCTCCGCCGCCCCACCCCACGGCGCCGCGGACAGGGCGCCCCCTTCCACGCCAACGGCTGACAACCTCGGTCTCGTGGCTCGTTCACGCTGCGAGGCTATTCCGGGCAAAGGACGGGGCACGCACCCTTGTTGCCCGGTCGGTCCAGCGGATCGGCGGCGGCTCGTACCGCCGCCTGTCCCCGACTGGTCACATAGCTAGAAGTCGACCCCGTGGCCCTCCAGCCACCGCGCCGGGGTGAACCACGGGGTATCGAGGTGGTTCTCCTTGTCGAGGGCGTCCAAGATCGCATGCGCGTCCGCCCCGCGGTAGCTCTCGTACATTCGAACATGAAGTCCTGAAAGCTTTTTCACTGCATCGAACAAAATGCCGTGACGGAACAGAACCGTCGAGGAAGGGCGCCCAACGATGTTGCCGCCGCGGACGGCTGCATCTCCGTCCACAACCTCCAGACACAACACCCTGCGGGGATCTGACGAGAGAACAACAAGCAGCAAATCCATATCGTGAGGTTTCGTCACCCCGTGCCATGTCCTTCTCCCCTCCGTGCCGCCGACTGCAACGGAGGTTCTTTCCGCCAAGAATTTCCGTCCGACTTATCATTTTCGATGCATGCGTGTCGAGCACAGCATTTTGGCTGAGGCGAGCATTGTGCAATGGACGTAGAGTGGGTGCATGAAAGGGACGAAGGAGTTGGAATGGCGCGCCAAATAGTTGTCGAACACGTCGACGATATCGACGGAACCCCCATCGTGGAGGGAAAGGGCGAAACGATCGGCTTCTCCGTAAATGGAATCGACTACGAGATCGACTTGTCAGCGAAGAATGCGAAAGAGTTCCACAAGAAACTCGATCACTACATCGATCACGCCACGAAAGTGGGTGGCCGCAAGAATCGATCCGCAGGCACACTCACATCGGCTGATGAGGTCAAGCGGAAACCTGCGCGGCGGGACCGTGACCATATGAGGGCAGTACGGGAATGGGCTCAGGAACAGGGCTATGACATCGGGGTCCGCGGGCGAATTCCCACCGAGATCGCGGACGCGTACAACGCTGCTCACTGACGACCGCCAGAAGAGCGCCGTTGTTATTTCAGCTCCGCGATCGGGTGGATGGAATGGCAGGCTGAAGGAGAGTCGGCATTCGCGGATGGCGTATCGGCGAGAGTTCCTGCACTAAATTCTGCTCCCAGACCTGCCATTCGACGCGCATGTCCGGTCTCGGAGCAACCGCGACCAATCCCCGCCCTTCCAATGAACCACTTGTCCTCAAGGAAAACCTCGATCTTCTTCACAGACTCTCGCCAGTATCCGACCACTTCTGACCAGCGCTATCAACAAAAATCGTGAAGCTGCGCCGGCGACGCAGGGGAGAAGATCTCGAAACGAGAGACGGTCCACCTCACCCCGATCGAGTGGGGAGATTCCGGAACCGCTCCTCCTCAATTCCGGCACCCGTATCCGCGGTCAACGACTCCTCACCGAGATTTGGCGACACCACCAGCGGATAAGACCATCTTCATTACGTCGGGATGGCGGTCGGTAGATGATGCGGATGATGCCCTCGCCGCCGTCCTTGGTGCTCATCGCTTCCCAACTACGGCGGCGAACCTGGTGGGCGCGGTCCGGTGTTCCAATCTGGCCCAGGCTGCGTCGGCGGTGAACGGCCCGAACGTGCAACACGTCCCGTCGTGGCGGTCGACTTCGACCACCCAGTACTCGGTCACATGGAGGGCTGCTACGGCGTCGACAACGGTGTCAGTCATCGGTGCTCCTTCGGAAGAGTGAAGCCTCGCGATTGCGTCAAGATCCATTGTCCGCCGACGCAAGCTTGCAGGGCGATGACGCGATACCGACACCGCCGACCAAGTCGACGGTGCGCAGAGGTCCGGTACGACCGACAGGTCGATCGCGACCCTCGCCCGCGCCCACTCCTCCGTATGCCCATCGGCAGAGCTGACGGGTGACATCTGCATCGTCGCGCAACTCGCTGAGCTTGCCCGGTGTCTTGATGCATGTCGGCATGCAGTACATCGGTGAGTGCAGCGACTTTGAATGATGCTCTACACAGTGCGAGAAGGCTGTTCTAGCCGATTCGATTTCTGCCAATGCCTTCGCGTAGTCAGGACCGCCCGAGATCGACGGCGCCGTCGATCCTGTCCGACCCGAAGTACCCCACCGACCGTGCGCCTGAACAGGGCGCGGGGTCGGCCGTGGAACGCAGCCGCGGGTGGCCTCACGCCGCCTGGCGCCGATCACTCGCCCGGGAATCCGACAGGCCCGGGCGCCGACGCCGTCATCCTCGACCTCGGGGACGCGGTGCCCACCCAGCACAAAGCCGATGCACGCCGCATCGTCGCCACAGCCACCGCCACCACGCCGGCGTGGGTACGCGTCAACGCCGTTCGATCCACCGACTGTGAATCCGACCTCGACGCCGTCGGAGCGACCGCGGCCGGTGACCCAGCGGTGCCCCGACGTCCCCCTGATCTGCGCCATCGAAACCGCACGCGGAGTCCTCGCTGCCGCCGACATCGCCCGCACACCCGGATGCACCTACCTCGCCATGGGTGGGGTGGACTGGTACCGGGACCTACGGGTCGCGGACGGCGCCGCCCCCTTGCAGCATGCCCGCTCCCACATCGTGCTCGCCGCCCGCGCAGCCGGACTTGCGCCACCGCTCGACAGCGTATTCACCCAACTCGACGACGACGCCGCCCTCACAGCCGAAGCCGAACCCTCCAGAGACCTCTGCTTCTTCGGGAAGTCGGCGATCCACCCCGTCCAGTTGCGCGCGATCCACCGGGTATTCACCCCCTCGCCCGACCAACTTGACTGGGCGCGCCGTGTCCTACTCGCATTCGAAGAAGCCGGGCACGCCGCACTGCGCATGCCGAACGGAGAGTTCGTCGACGCGCCGGTCGCCGCGCGGGCCACGGACCTGTTACGGGGCGCAACCAGCGTATAGCCGAACGTCAGTAGCGTGCCGTCGACGTTGCTTCGTGGTCATCAGGACGCGAGTCACCTGGACGAGCAGACCATCCAGCGTCGCATCATTACCCCACACCGTGATCTCGATCTGCTGGTCGACGACATCCTCGACCAGCAACCGCTCACCCACAGTCGCCGTCACCCCACCACGACCCCACCGCCAACAAACGCCCCGCCGGACGCGGCGCCCGCCAGAACCAGCAGATTCACCAACGCATCAACCTTCCGCCCACCCGCTCGACGCGAATACCAACTCCCCGGAGCCGGAACATCGACCGAGCACGCGGCGCAGCCAGATCGAACAACGGGTCGCGCTCCGCACCCCAGCGCGAGCAACGGTCCAGTCGATGAACGCCGTCTCTGCTCCATGCCTAGAGCAACTACGCGCGCACTCGTCTGCAACACCGGTAGTCGGTGATCAGGTTCGTACTGCCGATTCCGCTCCTCCCAAGGATATCGGCTGACCTGATCTCTCTAATTGATTGCGTGACAGAAGTTTTCGTGGTGTCGATGGATCACAAGGTATGCATTTTGCGGACGGAACGCAGGTTCGGCATCCACCGGTTCGAACCGGAATAACGCCCATTCTTTGAGACGCCCGAACCAGATACCCGGCGGCGACCAGCGAAGGCTCCGTGCCCTGTCGCTGCAACCCACACCTCATGACCTGAGGTAGGCCACCACATCTTCCTGAATACGCTTTGCGTAACCAACAATGCGCTCTGCTTGACTTTGCGTAATTCAGGCCGCATGCTGTTACGCAAGCTGCTGTGATGTGGGTTACACGCAGATGAGCGATCAGTTGAAGGGATGAGCAATCGATGCTGCAAATGGCCGACGTGCGCGAGAAGTATGGACTACCGGCGGATGAGGAAATCCTCGCCGGACTCGACGAGGGAGCGACACTGCCTGCGTCGTTCTACTACGCACCCGAGATGTACGCCCTCGAACAGGAAAAGATCTTCGCCAGGTCGTGGCAGTACGCGTGCCACGAATCGGCGGTCGCGAAGCCAGGCGATTACGCGGTAACCAAGGCCGGTTCCACACCGATCATCGTCACACACGGAAAGGACGGCAGACTCAGAGGTTTCGTCAACGTTTGCCGGCACCGAATGCATTCGATCGCCGAAGAGAACGGGAACAAACCACTACTGCAGTGCCCGTACCACGGCTGGACCTACGGGCTGGACGGGAAACTCAAGACAGCGCCCCGGTCTCAGCGTGAGATGAATTTCGAGTGTTCGACGATCTCGCTCGAGCCCGTGTCGGTCGAACGATGGGATCAGTGGATCTTCGTGAACCCGGATCCCGCAGCACCGCCGCTGGCATCCGTGACCGCGGACATCCGGGACCGCACCGACGAACTCAATACCGACCTGCGTGAGTACGAGTTCCAGATCCGCTACGAGTACGACATGGAATGCAACTGGAAGGTGTGGGCGGAGAACGCGGTCGAGTGTTACCACTGCCCGACACTGCACAAGTCGAGCTTCGGGAAGACCTACCACACAAATCCCGACGACTATGACGTCGACTCTGGCGAGAACACCATCTGGCACAACGGCCCGATCAAGTGGCTCCCCGGCAACGTCGATCCTGCCGGCCTCAAGGGATTCCGATTCGCATTCACATTTCCGTCGTCATTCTTCGCACTCGACGACTATGTCGGCTTCATCGGGAGCGTACAGCCCATCGCCCCCGAGAAATGCTGGGCATTCGTGGACATGTACGCCAAGCCCGGCGCGGACCCCGTCGTCGTCAAGGAATGGCTCGAGATGTGGGATCAGACCCTGATCGAGGACAAACGTGCGACCGACATCCAGCAGATCGGGTACCGCTCGGGCCGCGTCCCCACGGGACGCCTGATGCTCGACAGCGAGAGTCCGCTGCAGGCCTTCATGAAGACGACGCTGTCCGCGTTGTCGTCCTGAACCCCTCCCCCCTTGGACGAAAGACCGCACGATGGTGAAACTCTCAGTTGACCTACACAGATGCCAAGGCTACGCGAACTGCGTCGTCGCCTCCCCCGATGTATTCGATCTGTCTGACGAAGGGAAGGCCGAAATCCTGCAGACCCACATCCCTGACGACGACGTACCCGTCGTCGAGGAAGCGGTGCGGTCATGCCCCGCCTCAGCGCTGTCGATGGAGGGGACCCACTGATGCGCGCCGTGACAGTCGTCGGTGGATCGCTGGCGGGCGTGCAGGTAGTGAAGACGCTACGGAGCCGGGGGTTCGACGGTGCCATAACCCTCGTCGGTGACGAAGTCCACCTTCCATACGATCGTCCGCCGCTGTCCAAGTCCGTCCTCACCGGCGACGCTGACGCGAACACTCTCGGCTATCTGGACCGCGCCTGGTTCGACGAGAACGGGGTCGAGCTGAGGCTGGGCGAACGCGCAACACGCCTCGACATCACCGACCGGACCATCTATACCGACTCCAGCACACTGCACTTCGACGATCTCGTAATCGCGACCGGTGCCCGGGCGCGAAACCCTTTCACCAACACACCCACGGGTGTGTTCACCCTCCGAACCATTGACGACGCCCTCCGGATCCGCGACGCCCTGGCCGACGCGAAACATGTCGTGGTCGTCGGCGGCGGGTTCATCGGACTCGAGGTCGCCTCAGCCGCACGGTCCCGCGGCACCCAGGTCACCATCGTCGAGGCTGCAGAGATCCCCCTCTCCCGCAACGTCGGCACCGACGTCGCGCCTGCGCTCTCCGCCCTTGCCGGCACCCACGGCATCACACTGACGTGCGGACGATCCGTTGCATCGATCGACGGAACCGCCCACGTCGAGAGCATTACGCTCGACAACGGAACACTGATCCGCTGCGACACAGTCATCGTCGGAGTCGGCGCAATACCGAACACCGACTGGCTCACCGATTCCGGACTCGAACTCGGGCCCGCCGGCCTGGTATGCGACCGGACGGGCCGAGCCGCACCACACATCTGGGCCGCCGGCGATGTCTGCGCCTGGCGCGACACCAACGGGACACCACATCGGCACGAACACTGGACCTCGGCAGGCGAACAGGCACGAACTGTCGCACACAACCTCCTCGACAACGGTATTCGCACGGTCGAAGCAGCCCCGTTCGTCTGGTCCGATCAGTTCGGCAAGCGCATCAGCATCATCGGAGACACCACCGGGCACGACACCGTCCGATTCCTGTCCCGCGGCACCGAGGACCTGGGGGCGCTCTACTCACGCGACGATAAATTCGTCGGCGCGTGCGTCGTCGACCAACTGCGGTTGGTTCTCAAATGCCGGAAATGGGCCGCGGCCGGTACCCACACATCCGAAATCCCCGAGTGGGAACTGGCTGACCTCTGACGCCATTCACCCGACTCGCCGACACTGTCGAGGACACGTCCGATGAGTTCAGCGAAAGAACCACGCACAACGATTCCCCCACAACACGACACCGACGAGGCCGGATCCATGCTGCGCACACTCACGTGGCGCGACGGATTCGTCTTCGCACTCAACATGCCGATCGGCCTCTTCCTGACCCTGGGCTACACGGTCGGTGCGATCGGCGGATGGACCGCCATCGCCATCTGGGGCGTCGCCTGCGCACTCGCCTTCCTGCAGAACAACCTGTTCGCCGAGATGGCCGCCATGTTCCCCAACCGGTCCGGCGGCATCTCAGTCTATGCCTACGAAGGATGGAAACGGCACTTCGCGCCGCTCGGCGCCATCGCCGCGTTCGGCTACTGGATGGGCTGGTCGCTGTCCCTGTCCGTCGAGGGCGTCGTCCTCGGCACCCTGATCGAACAGGCCTTCTTTCCCGACTCGCACATCGCACTTCAACTTCCGATCGGCCACGAACTCGGCCTGCCGTACCTGATCGCCATCGGCGCGATCTTCACCGCCTGGGCACTGAACTACTTCGGCGTCAAACTCGCCGCCGGCGTCGCCAAGGTGACCGGCATCCTCCTGGTCATAGGATTGCTGGTACTCACGGTCGGCCCCTTCGTGGCCTCCGGTTCCGACTTCGACATCAGCCGAATCAGTTGGACAGGCGCCAGTTCCCCCTTCGGATGGAAGGAAGTTGTGGTCTGGTTCTACATCACCGCTTGGACCACCTACGGAACCGAGGTGTGCGCCAGCTTCGCCGCCGAATACAAGAACCCCGTCAGGGACACGGCAAGAGCGCTGCGCATCTCGGCCGCCTTCATCCTCGGGCTGTACATCGTCGTCCCCTACGTCGTCGTCGGCGCCCTCGGCGAGGAAACGATCGGCCTGAACCCAGTGAACTACATCGGCCTCGCGTTCGACCGCATACTCGGCGGCTACTCCTGGCTCGGCCAACTCCCCGTCATGGCCGCCTTCATCATCGCCATGATGACAGCCACCGCCGACGGCGGCCGCTCCCTCTACGGCATCTCACGATCCGGCGGAACCATCAAACAATTGGGCGTGCTCAACAAGTACGGCGTTCCCGGTCGCGCCCTGACCACCGACATGCTGATCAACATCACCGTGCTGATCGTGCTCGGCGAACCCATCGCCATCCTGCTCGCCAGCAATCTCGGCTACCTCACCGCCGTCACTCTCGCCGTCGGCGCATTCGTCCTCCTTCGCCGCGACCAACCACACCTGCACCGCCCACTGAAACTCCCCCACTACTGGGTCCCGATCGCCTGCCTACTCTTCGCCGTCAATGCGTTCGCGATCGTGATCGGCATCTCCAACCCGAGCCTGACCGGCTACGGCGGGATCAGCGAAACAATCGCCGGCGTCGGGATCCTGCTATTCGCCTGCGTGCTCTGGTACTACCGCCAGCGAGTGCAGGAACGACAACGCATCGAGTGGCGTGTCAAGGACGAACCCCCACCCGCGGTCCACGGACCCGCACATCGAAACCCGCAACCGCAGAATCGGAAACCGTGAATTCCGAACATATCTGAACTCTCCCCAACCCAAAAATACGAGGAGTCACAACACCATGAAAGCGATCCGCGTACACGAGTACGACCGCACACCGTCCCTCGACGACGTTCCGGAACCCGTCGTGAAAGGCCCCTTCGACGTCATCGTCAAGGTCCGCGGCGCCGGAGTGTGCCGCACCGACCTGCACATCATCGAGGGCCAATGGCAAACCAAGAGCGGCGTCGCCCTGCCCTACACAATCGGACACGAGAACGCCGGCACCGTCACCGAGATCGGTTCCGCCGTCACGAACGTGGCGGTCGGCGACTCGGTGATCCTGCATCCCCTCGCCACCTGCGGCCTCTGTCTGGCATGCCGCCGCGGGGACGACGTGCACTGCACCGACTCCGAGTTCCCCGGTATCGACGTCGAGGGCGGCATGGCCGAATATCTCCGCACCTCCGCACGAAGCGTCGTCAAGCTCGCCCCGTCACTCGAACCGGCGGATGTCGCGGCTCTCGCGGACGCGGGCCTCACCGCATACCACGCGGCACGCAAGGCCGCGGAGCACCTCCGCCCCGGCCACAACGTCGTCGTGATCGGAGCCGGTGGCCTCGGGCACATCGGCATCCAGGTGCTCGAAGCCCTCACCTCCGCCCGGATCATCGTCGTCGACCAGTCGGCACCGGCGCTCGAACTCGCCAAGGAAGTCGGCGCGGACGCCACCGTCGTCGCAGACGGAACCGAAGCGGAGCAGGTGCTCGCCCTGACCGACGGCGACGGCGCCGAGGCTGTGCTCGATTTCGTTGGCGAGGGCTCCGCCCTGGCGTCGGGCGTCGGGATGCTCCGCCGAGCGGGCAACTACTACGTCATCGGTTACGGCGGCACCCTCGAGATCCCGACCATCGACATCATCAGCACCGAGATCAATTTCATCGGCAACCTCGTCGGCACCTACAACGACCTGGTCGAACTGATGGCCCTCGCCGCGCAGGGACGAGTACACCTGCACACGGTGAAGTACCGCTTCTCCGACTTCCAGCAGGCACTCGACGATCTGCACCACGGTGCCGTCCGGGGACGGGCAGTGCTGGTTCCCGACGATGAGTTCACGGCCACAACCCGAGGTTGACGCGAAATCAGTCGTACGAGGAGCACCATTCCGGTTTGCGTAACGAATAGACTGACGGGGTGCGCAAAGTGACGTTGAACGGAAACCATGAACCATCCGTAGCCTCGCAGGCACTTCCGCCGGAAGGCCTCGACGACGTGGACCGTGGGATCCTCCGGCTACTGCAGGAGGACGGGCGGATGCCGTACCGCCAGATCGCACGCGAACTAGGCGTCTCCGAAGGCACGGTCCGCATCCGCCTCGGCCGCATGCAAGAATCCGGAGTGTTGAACGTCGTCGCCATCGCAGACCCCTTCCGCCTGGGCTACCGGGTGCTCGCATTCCTGCTGCTCCGGGTCGAACCCGGCAAACAGGACCATGTCGTCGACACACTCACCACCTGGCAGGAAGCAACCTACGTGTCATCGTGCATCGGCCGCGCCGACATCTACGTCCAGCTGGTGTGCCGGGACAACGACCACCTCAACGAACTGCTGCACCGACGCCTCCCCGACATCGGGGGCGTCCGAGAGTACGAGACCTTCATGGAGCTGAAGATGCACAAGGTCTCCTACGAATACTCCCCTTCCTGACGCGCCTCCCTCGAGGTTCATCTACGCACCGAGGTACGCGGCGCGCCGTCTTCAGGTTCCTACGAATCGAAACGAGGAACGGCGATGATCCTCATCGTTGTCAAATTCAACGTTCTCCCACAATTCCAAGACAGCTGGCCATCGATCACCCGTGCCTTCACCGCCGACACCCGCAACGAAGAAGGCAACCTCTGGTTCGAGTGGTCGCGCAGCATCGACCGCGACGACGAGTACGTCCTCGTCGAAGCCTTCCGCGATACGCACGCCGGCGAGACCCACGTCGCATCCGACCACTTCCGGCAAGGCCTGGAATCGATACGACCGACACTCGCCGAAACACCACTCATCATTCACACCGAGGTCGCCAGCTCGCAGTGGTCACACATGGCTGAACTGGCCGTCAACCACGAACCCACCCACTGACATCTGAAATCCGATATCGAATTGTTCAGCATCACAGCATGATTGGAGCACCATGACCGGACGACTAGCAGACAAGGTTGCCTTCATTACCGGCGCCGCCCGCGGCCAAGGCCGCAGTCACGCAGAACGCCTGGCCGAAGAAGGCGCGGACATCATCGCCGTCGACATCTGCGGAGAGGTCGGCCGAACCACCAACTTCTACCCCGCCGCCACCGAAGAGGACCTCGCCGAGACAGTCCGGCTCGTCGAAAAGCACGGACGCCGAATCATCGCCTATACAGCGGACGTTCGTGATTTCACTGCCCTCGAGGCCGGGCTCTCCTCCGCCGTCGCCGAACTCGGCCGACTCGACATCGTTGCAGCGAACGCAGGGATCTTCCAGTTCGGTGTCGAGGTCCCCGATATCCCCGTCGACGACTGGCGCGACGTCATCGACGTCAACCTCACCGGCGTCTTCAACACCTGCAAGGCAGCCGTCCCACACATCGTCGACGGTCGCCGCGGCGGCTCCGTCGTCATCACCTCATCGGACGCCGGCGTCAAGGGGTTCGCCCGATTCGGCCACTATGTGGCGTCCAAACACGGCGTCATCGGACTCATGCGCACACTCACCATGGAACTTGCACCGCATTCCATCCGCGTGAATGTCGTGGCACCCACGAACTGCAACACCGACATGATCCAGAACGACGCCGTTTGGAAACTCTTCCGCCCCGACCGCGAGAACCCGACCTTCGAGGAATTCGCGGAGGCATCGTCGACCCTGCTGGCGCTACCCGAGCCTTGGGTCGAGCCTGCCGACGTCTCCAATGCACTGCTGTTCCTCGCCTCGGACGAGGCCCGGTTCATCACGGGCGTGACGCTACCGGTGGACGGTGGGTCCGCCGCGATCTGAATCTCACCGAACCGATCGTGCGGTGGTGGCCTCCGCCAGTCAGCGGAGGCCACCAGCGTGGACAATGCGCCACTGGCCCGGTCCGCGTGCAATGTGGTCGCGAGAAGTCGGCGCACGGGTCGGCTCTCAGGGACGACTCCGACAGATATCCCGGGGGAGGAGTGTGGCGTACCGGATGTTGTCGACTTCGAGGAGTCGAGAGACCCAGCGTTCCGACCCCTCGCTTTGAAGCCGCCGTGCGATGGCATCCCATGCCTCGTCGCGTCGCGATAGGGCCGTAGTTGGCCAGATCTTCACCGCGGATGGCCAGTGCGGCAGCGTGGGTATCTGCCCGTTCCGTAACGCACGCACCTACGCGAATCCGGTCCCTGTATCCCTGTTACTCGACGGGTTTGATCCACACCGCTTCGCTTCGGTCGTCGAAGTCTAGTTCATACTCCCCCGTCGATTCTGAGTACCTGACCGGTCATGTAGACGGACTCAGGTGAGGCGAGATAGCGGACCAGTCCTGCAATGTCGTTGGGTGACCCGACGCGGGTCAGCTGCGATTTCAGGTCGGCATTCGCCTGCGGGGCTTCGCGCATCCGCTGGGTCAGCCGGCCGGTTGCAATGATTCCCGGGGCCACGCAGTTCGCGCGTATGCCGCGGGGTGCCAGGTCCTTCGCGAGGTATCGGGTGTAGTGCGCTACGGCCGCTTTCGCAATTCCGTAGTGGGAATAGCTGCCGTCGGATGTGGGTTCGACACCGTTCAGCGAGGACATGGTGATGATGGATCCGTCGCTGCCAAGGGTCAGCGCCGGTAATGTGGCGGTGACGGTAGCGATTGTTCCGATCAGGTTTCTCCGCAGAACGATGTGGAGGTCGTCGAGATCTATTGCGGAGGCGCGATTCCCGTCTAGGGGCCCGGTCCCGCCCCCGGCGTTGCACACGAGGGCATTCAGTGCGCCCCATCGGTCGATGATGGCCGAGGTGCACTCTTGCAGTGCTGCGGCATCGGTGGTGTCCGCTTCGACGGCCAGGACGTCGGCGTTCAGGTCGTGCAGTTCGTCGAGGACCGATCCGTGTTCGTTCTCGTCGCGGAACTCCCGGTATCCGTCGAAGTTGATGTCGACCACGGCGATCGCGTATCCGTCGCGGGCGAGGGTGCACGCGATGTGTCGGCCGATCCCTCGGGCCGCGCCGGTGACGAGCGCAATTCCTTTCGTCATCGCACTACCGTCAGACCGCCGTCGACGACCAGGGTCTGTCCCGTGATCCAGCGTGCCCGGTCGGATAGGAGGAACGCGGCAGCGTCGGCTATGTCCTCGGGTGTTCCCCTCGTAGGCCGGGCGACCCGATCGTGCATCCGCTCGGCGTATGCGGGGTCGCGGGTGGCGACGTCGGCCATGGGGGTGGCGATCGGTCCTGGCGCGACAGCGTTGACCCGGATGTTGCGCGGTGCGAGGGAGACGGCCAGTCCCGAGGTGAGGGAGTTGATCGCGCCTTTGGTGGTTCCGTAGGCCCAGTTCGTTTCGGTGGCGAGGAAGGCTGCGGTGGAGGAAATGTTCACTATGGCTCCGCGCGTCATGTGTCTGGTTGCGTGGGCGGTGACGAGGTAGGTTCCGTGGACGTTGACCCGCCATAGCAAATCGACGTCATCGGGGCTGGTCATCCCGACGGACCCACTTCGATAGATGCCTGCGGCGTTGACAACCCGGTCGGGGATCGCACCTCGGGATGCAAGGTCCTCGAAGCATTTCTCTACCTGTGTCTCGTCGGTGATATCCAGAGGGGTGAGAAGCACCGCGGGTTCGTCGTTCCAGTGGGCATGGAGGGCTTCTTCATCGCGATCGATGGCCACCACTTGGCGGCCATCGTCGAGGAGTCGCAGGGTCGTTGCTGCTCCGATGCCCGAGCCGGCACCGGTCACCAACGCGACGGTGTTCGTGTTCACGTCTCCTACCCCTGTTCGTGTCCGGTGATGCTGCTGCGCAGTACTTGTAGAGCCGCATCGACGTCGTCGATGTTGTTGAAGTAGTGGAATCCGGCGCGGAATCCGCCGTCGCTGAGTGTGGCTTTGACCTGCTGCGTGGTGAGCGACGCCGGTTGAAGTGTGATGCCCGCGGGCGGATCGATGGTGACGATGTGCGATCGGGCTCCGTTGTTGCGGGAGCGGAAGCCCAGTTCGGTGGCTTCCGCGGTGAAGCGATCGGCGAGGTGCAGGCAGTGGTCTGCGACATCGCGGGCCGGCAGCTGGGTCAGGAGTTCCAGGGCGGCGCGGGCCCCGATCCAGGAGAACCAAGCGGGTGAGGTGTTCCAGCGGGTGGCGTCCTGCGCTTCGTGGTAGCGGCCGCCGAAGTAGTGCTCGGGTGGCCCCGTGGTTTTCCAGCTCGGCGCTAACGGCTCGGGGTTCCAGTTGCCGGTGGGGTCGCCGATGAGCCATGTTGTTCCCCGCGGGCAGAGCATCCACTTGTAGCCGTGAACGGCCGTGAAGTCGGCGCCCAGCTTCGACAGGTCCGTCCGGAGGACACCCATCGTCTGAGTGAGATTCGCGAAGAACTGCGCACCGACGGCGTGTGCGGCATCAGCAAGCTGCTCGATGTCCACGCGTTCACCGTCGAGGGTGATGACCTCGCTGGCCGCGACGAGCGCCGTGGATCGGTCGATTGCCGCGAGCAGGTCTTCGGTGCGGGATCGCCCGGGCGTCCGCTCGACCACCCGAACTTCGACACCCTCTGCACGTCCCCGTGCCATCGCGGGGAAGAGGACGCTGCGGAATTCGTCGGCAGCAACGACGATGTTGCCCTGCTGGACACCGGACAGCACGGTGGTGAACGCCTCGGACAACGATCCGAGGCTACTGACGTGCGACGGTGGTACCGCTGCGTAGGACGCGAACTCGGTGCGGGCACGGTCTGCGGCGTGGTCCCAGTCCGACCAGGCGAACAGTCCGGACGCCCAGTCGTCGAGGGTGGAGCGAAGTACTTCCGTGACGGGTGCGGCACCAGGCGGTGCGCCGGGGGTGTCGAGCCACGCCCACTGACCGAGCGCGGGGAAGAGGCCGCGGAACTGTTCCGGGGTCATTGCGGGACCGCGACGACGGCTTCGATTTCCACCAGCAGCCCTGGGGCGGCCAGCGCCGACACGGTCGCCGCCGAATGCGCCGGGTAGACGCCGTCGGGGAACCACTGTGCGAAGACGTCGTCGCGGGCCCGAGCGAATTCACCGAATCCGTCTGCTCCGACAACGAGGGTGAGCATTTTGACGATGTCGGACGGTGTGGCGCCCAGCTCCCGGATGATGACATCGAGGTTCGAGAATGCTTGGCGGGCCTGAACGAATGCGTTGTCGCCGACGAGTGCTCCGTCGTGGTCGACACCGATCTGACCGGACACGAACGCAATGCTGTGGCCGGCGGGGACGATGGTGGCGTGGCTGAACTTGCCCATGGGCGGTGCAAGTGCCGCTGGGTTGAGATTTTTCATGATCGCGGTGTTCCTTCGATGTCGAAGACGGTCTTGCCGAAGCCCGGGGCTGTGTCCATGGCGGCGAACACCTCCGGTGCCGCGGCGAGCGGGTAGACGGTGTCGATGACGGGGCGAATCTTGTGGTGTTCGACGAACTCGAGCATTGCCCGGAAGTCGTGTGCGTTTCCCATCGAGGTTCCGCGGATGTCGATCTGGCGGAAGAACAGGTCCCGTAGGGAGATCGGGACGTCGGCGCCGGTCGTTGCTCCGAACGTGACGACTCGTCCGCCGGGCCGGAGGGCGCGTAGGGCCGACCCGAAGACGGATCCTCCCACGCTGTCCACGACAAGGTCCGCCCGGCGAGTGAGTGCCTCCTCGAAGTCATCGGCGCCGACGATCGCGTGTGCGGCGCCGAGCTGGCGGGCGCGGTCGGCGCTGTCGTGTCGGCGGGTGATGACAGTGACTTCGGCGCCGGCGGCCACGGCGAACGCCAGTGCCAGTGGTCCGACGCCACCGCTGATCCCGGTGATCATCACGTGCTCACTCGGTTGGAGTCCGCCGCGCGTGAACAATGCCCGGTAGGCGGTCGATGCGGACAGCCCGAGGGCGGCGGCCTCGTGGCGCGTGAGGTGCGGAGGCACTGGGTGAATGTTATTCAGCGGTACTGTGATTCGTTGAGCAAAGGTGCCGGGCCTGGGGCCGCCGAGGATCTCGGGCACCTCCGGCAGCTGTGTGTCGTCGGGCCAGCCGATGCAGGGGTCGATGAGGACGGTGGTTCCGACGAGTGCTGCGTGGGCGGGTGACCCGACCTGGGTCACGGTGCCGACGCCGTCGGCGCCCAGGATCAGTGGGGGTTCGGTGCCGGTGCGGTTGTTCACCAGGAACAATTCGTGCCGGTTGAGGCCTGCGGCGCTCAGGGCGAGGACGGCGTCGTTCTCGCCGGGCGATTCGGATTCGGGGGCGTCGTCGACGACGGCGACACCTGCCGGGCCCGGGATCTTCGTGTGGGTCACGGCGATCATGCGGGTACCACCGGGGTGTCGCGGAGTCCGGTGCGCAGCGACACACCGAGCGTCTCCCGGGTGAGCAGGGCTGCGATGAGGCTGATCGCTGCCCCGAAACTCAAATACCAGGCGGGCGCATAGGTCGACCCGGAGTAGGTGATGAGTGCGGTCGCGGCGAGCGGGCCGAGGCCACCGAACAGGACGACGCCGAGGTTGTAGCCGATGGCGAGGCCGCTGTAGCGGCGGGAGGTGGGGAACAGTTCCGAGAACAGTGCCGGTTGCGGGGCGAGCATCATCGCGTCGCCGACGAGGATCAATGCGATGCCGGCGACGACGGCGAGGTAGCTGCGTTGGTGGACGAGTAGGAATCCGATGGGCGCGGCGACGACGACCCATACTGCGCCCCAGAGCACGAACGGCCGGCGGCCGATGCGGTCGCAGAGGCGGGCGAAGAACACCACGAGGACGACGAGGATCAGCATGGCGGTGAGTCCGGCCGCTCGGGCTGAGGCGGTGCTCATGCCCAGATCCGTGGTGAAGAAGGTCGGTCCGAAGACCAGAAGGACGTACGTGCACATCGTCGGGGAGCACACCAGCCCGCACACGAGCAGGATCGAGCGCCAGTTTTCCTTGATCGCACTGATCAGTGGGGACTTCTCGCGCTCGCCGGACGCGGCGACCGCGGTGAATTCCTCGGTCTCTTCCAGCTTGAGTCGCATGTAGAGACCGATCATGCCCAGGGGGAATGCCAGCAGGAATGGGATCCGCCAGCCCCAGGATTGGAGATCGTCGGCATTGAGAACGGCGGTGAGGATCAGCGATGATGCGGCGGCGGTGAACATGCCCAGCGTGATGGTGATCGTTTGCCAGCTGCCGTAGAATGCTCGCCGATTCGGTGGTGCGGATTCGACGACATAGGCTGCGGCGCCCATCCATTCGCCTCCTGCGGAGAGGCCTTGCAGGCAGCGGAGCAGGAGAATGAGCAGCGGTGCGGCGATGCCGATGCTGGCGTAGGAGGGGACGACCGCCATCAGTGCGGTCGCGCTCGAGATCGTCAAGATGATGGTCGAGAGGGTGATCTTGCGGCCGTAGCGGTCGCCGATGTAGCCGAAGAGCACTCCGCCGAGTGGGCGTACGACGAAGCTGATTCCGAAGACCAGGAAGGTCATCATCATCGCCACTGCCGGGTCGCTGTCCTCGAAGAAGAGCACCGCGAAAATGGAGGCGAAGTAGCCGTAGAGGACGAATTCGTACCATTCCAAGAAGTTGCCGATACACGCGGCGATGACGGCCTTGCGGCGTTCGGGTGTCAGGCCTTCGGTGTGTTCGGTGGGGGGAGCCGAACTGAGGGTGTTCTCAGACATGAGTTTTCCTTGACGGTGAGGGCGGGGTTCACCAGTGCGGTGCACCGAAGGTGGGAAGGTCGGCAGGGTCGAGGTGGTCGAGGTAGGTGCCGTAGTCGATGTCGAGTCGCGCGTGCCCGTACGTGGTGCGTACGGAGCCTTTGACGGCGAGGATGTGCAGCGGGTCGCTGCCGGATTCTGTGAATTCGAGGGACGCTTCGCCCTGGCGCAGGGGGCCGGTGACGGTGAAGGCGAACGGGATGCGGACCAGTCGGCTGATATCGAAGCCGGCGCCGTCCGCGCTGGGGATGATCTTTGCAGTGAACTGGGTGGTGAACCAGTCCGGCACGATGGCAGCGGTTCGCTCGTCTGCCGGAGGTGTCGCGGCGTGGTCGACCGTGCCGCTGATCAAGGTGGCGCCGGCGGCATTGCTGACGGCGAAGTCGAGGTGCCTGCCGTGGTCGTGCAGGTGGACGTTGCGGGATTGCTTCTTGGGCAGGCCGAAGAGTTCGCGCCCGAGAATGCCGTGGTTGAGTCCCTCGACGTAGGTTCCGATGGCGTAGGCTCCCTCGGTATCGCCGTGTCGGCAGCGGAGGTTTATTCCGGCCTGCATGTAGGCGGGCCTGGTCTCGACGGTGCCGTCGCCGGCGGTGAAGGAAGCGCCGATGAATTCGGCGACCCAGATCAGCACCTCGGGCGAGGCGGCCGGGCTCAATGGCCGCGGCAGGACCACGGCGGCGATGTCCTCGGTGGTCGGGTAGGCGACGGTCAGCCAGCGGACGGTGACCGATTCCGTTCCGGGTGAGAACAGGGGCGCGAACACCGGCATGGCCATTGCGCCTCGGGGTCGGTTCGCGTTCATACCGATACCTTCGCGGCATGGGCTGCGAATGCGCTGTCGATCTCGCGGATGATGCGGTCTGCGTTGGGGATCAGCGCCTGCGCGAGACTGGGTGCGGCAGGGATGCGGGCATCGGGTGTACCGATCCGCAATGGCGGCTGGTCGAGCTCGATTCCAGCGGCCGCGACCGCCGCGACGATTTCGGCGCCGACTCCTCCGATGGTGTGCGCCTCGTGGATTACAGCGAGCCGTCGGGTGCGCGCAACCGAGGACAGGATGTGCCCCATGTCCAGCGGGCGAAGCCAGCGGGCGTCAATCACCTCGATGTCGATTCCTCGGGATGCGAGGGCGTCGGCAGCTTCGAGCACCTGGAATTGCATGGCGCCCCAGGTCACGGCGGTCAGAGCGGTGCCCTCTCTGCGGACGACCGCGCCACCGAGAGGTGCTACGGGTCCGCCAAGGGTGACCGGTTGCTTGTCCCGGTGGTAGAGGGTGCGGTTTTCGATGACGATGGTCGGGTCCGGCGATGCGGCCGCGGTAAGCAGCAGGTCGTACGCATCCTGGTGGGTTGCGGGCATACACACCTGCAGTCCGGGAATGTGGGCGAACAAGGCTTCGAGGCTCTGGGAGTGCTGCGCGCAGGCGCCGGGCGCGCTCCCCTGCTGCATGCGGACCGTGATCGGGGCGGTGAGCGCTCCCTGTGACACGTAGCGGACGTTGGCGGCCTGGTTCACGAGTTGATCGAAGGCGACGAGGGTGAAGTCGGCCCACATGATTTCGACGATGGGACGCATTCCGAATAGTGCGGATCCGACCGCGCCACCGAGAATGGCCGATTCGGAGATCGGAGTGTCGAATACCCGCCTACCGAAAGTCTTCTGCAGGCCTTTCGTGACTCCGAAGACGCCGCCGGGAGCGGCGACATCTTCTCCGAACACCAGCGCCTTGGGGTCGTCGTCGAGGATTTGGCGAAGGGCTTCGTTCACGGCGCCGGCGTAGCTGAGGTTCTTGGTGTCAGGCATAGAGGTGCTCCAATACGGTGGTGGGATCGGCGACCGGGTCCGCGAGCGCGGCGAGAGAAGCCGCGCGGACTTCGTCGTTGACATCCGCAATGAGTGCGTCGAGCTCGGTTTGGGTGACACCGCTCTCCTGGAGGAGGTTTCGGGCGGCCCGCACGAGTGGTTCGTCCGCCTCGATATCGTCGATCTCCCCGGCGGGCCGGTATTGCTGGGCGTCACCGATGTAATGGCCGACGATGCGGTGCGTCATGGCTTCGAGCAGGACGGGACCTTTCCCTGCACGGGCATGCTGGGCTGCTTTCGACACGGCGTCCCGCACCGCGATTGGGTCATTGCCGTCGATCCGCGCGCCCGTGATTCCGTACGCCGCGGCCCGCTTGAACAGCACCGGGTTCTTCACCATGTCAACAATCGGTGTCATCTCCGAATAGTGGTTGTTCTCAACAAGGAAAATGATGGGAAGTTGCTGGACCGCAGCGAAATTCATTGCCTCGTGCACCGCACCTTGGTTGAGGGCACCGTCGCCGAAGGCCGCGACGGCCACCCGGCCGGATCCGTCGAACGTGGCGGCGAGCGCCGCACCCGCGGCGATCGGGGCTCCCGCGCCGACGATGGAATTCTCCCCATACATCGCGGTGTCGGGGGTCGAGAAGTAGGCCGACCCACCCCGTCCGCCATTGGTGCCCGTGCTGCGGCCGAGAAGCTCCGCGAGGATCGAGTGCATGGTGGCGCCGAGCGCCAGTGCCCAACCGTGGCCGCGGTAGGTGGGAAATACCGCGTCGCGAGAGAGGTCCAACCCTGCCGCGGCGCCGACGTAGATCGCTTCCTGGCCGTTGCACAGGTGCACCGAACCGACGACTTCTTCGATCTTGCGGAGCCGGAGAATCTCGTTTTCCAGCACCCGGATGCGGTACATCTGACGATAGTGCGCGAGTAGCGGTTCAGTCATGGGATCCTCCGTGTGTTCATGCAGGTAGGCCTCGGTACCGACGCGTCGTCGACGGGTCGGGTGAAGGGGTGTTACTGGGTCAGGCGAGTCGGTGATTGTCGAGCGGTGTGACGGTCGCGCCGGTAGCTTCGGTGCGCAGGTACGCGGTTGCGCGGTCTGCCGCGTCGCGGACGTGGATGGCGAGAACGTGCATTTCCTTCGCGAACCGCGTCGTGGGTGCCGAGACCGCGAAGGCCCCGACCGGGTTGCGATACTCGTCGAAGAACGGTGCGGCGATGCAGGAGACGCCGATCTCGAATTCTTCGTTGTCGACGGCGAATCCGTTCTTCTTCACCGTCACCAGCTCTTGGGCGAAGGCGTCGAAGTCGGTGATGCTGTTCGGGGTCACCGGGACGAATGACTCCGGCGGGAGCATCGCTTCGACGCGTGTGGAGGGCAGATGCGCAAGGATCGCCTTGCACGACGCCCGGGTGTGCAGGTACCCGGAGTAACCGACGTCGAGGTTGCCGACGCTGAGGATATGACTTCCCGCGATCCATTCCTGGAGCGTGACAACCCCGTGGTACCAGCCGGAAATGTAGACCGTCTCCCGGGTCTTTTGATTGAGCCCGACAAGTAGCGCCGACAGCGCCGGCTCGGGCCGGGTGTGCAGGTTGACGGTCTTGCTCAGTCGGGCGGCGCGAGCGCCCACGACGTACGCGCCATTGCGTAGACGGATGACGAATTCGTCCTGCTGCAGCGTCTTGAGAATGTGGTAGCAGGTGCCCAGGTTCAGGTCCAGGGTTCGCGCGATCGCCTTTGCGGTCATCGTGCCATCGGCAGCGGCGATCGTCTCGAGCACCTCGAGGCCGCGGGTCAGCGTCCGGAGGGTGGTGCCACTGGACTGGGGCTCGGTCATTGCATACTCCCGGCGAAATCGAGGAGCGTATCGGCGATTACCCGGGATCCGAGTTCAACCGCGTCCTCGTAAATGAACTCGTCGGGACTGTGCGCAAGCGCTGTGTCCCCCGGCCCGTAGATGATTGTCGGTATCCCTTTGGGCCCGTACTGGGCGGCGTCGGTACCGGCCGTCAGACCGGTGACCTTCGGTGATCCCGTCGCCCGGGCAATCGCGCGTTCGGCGGCAGCGACGAGGGGATGGCCCGCCGTGGTCTCCCATCCCGGAAGCGCATGCTGCCAGTGGATGCGGGTGGGGTGCTGACCCCAGCTCGCATCGCTATCGACCCGCGCGATCAGCGCCTCCAGATCATCTCGGACCGCACCGAGATCCTCCCCCGGTGCGGTACCCCACCGCCCCGCCATCCGCGCCGAATCCGGAACCGCCGCCCGCCACGTTCCCGCGGACACGGTGCCGACGACGAACGGCACCGGGGTGGGGATGTCACCGAAGTACGTGCGGTACTGCTCACCGAACCGGGCACCGCGCTCGTCAGCGAGCCCGGTCATCGCCTCGTGGACGCGCATGAGGTGCAGGAAGGCATCGGCACCGCGCCACGGCGCCGAGGTGTGCGCCGAACGACCCTCCACCTCGAGCTCGAAGAACAACAGCCCGGTCCCGATCGGTGCAACAGCTCCATTCGTCGGCTCGAGCACGATAGCGGCAAGCGGTTCCGGCACCCGGGAGAACACTGCGCGAGTCCCCACCCCGGTAGTTTCCTCCGCGCACACCAGTTGGACGGCGAGGTCGAAAGGCAGGGAATCCGCAAGTTCGCTGAGTGCGTCCACCGCGTACAGAGCCGCGGCGATAGGCCCCTTCGTATCCACCGCACCTCTGCCGTAGATGCGGCCGTCTCTGCGCACACCGGAGAAAGGTGCATCGGTCCACGCCGCTTGATCTCCAGCCGGCACCACATCGATGTGCCCGTTCAGGACCACCGAAGGCATCCCTTCGCGGGGAGGCCGTGGCCACGCGATGATGTTGGCCCTTCGATCGACGTTTGGCTCATTCGCCCGGTGGTGGGCGGCCAGCTCGCTCAGCGGCTGCGACTCGTGGGTCCACCCGTGACGATCGAGCCAGGCGATGAGGAAGTCGTGGATGCGATCTTCCTCGCCGCTGACGCTGGCGTGCTGGACCGCCTCCGACACGAACTCGAGCATCTGCTCACGACCACGCGTGATGCGGTCCTGCACGTGCTCGCGTCGAGAATCCGTCTCGATCGTCGCGCTCATCGGCACCTCCTCAGTTTCCGGACCACATCCCTGTGCGGTCGGTGAACACACGATGAACGCCGCGGTAGTGGAGGGCAACAGTTCAGCTGCCGCCGTGTCACTATATGAAATTTCACGCCGAGCGAAAGGGAATTTCACCCCGACCCGCTCAGCTACCGGCAGGTAGAGCGCCCTTTCCCGCCTAGTCCGGATTCGCCGGCCGACTCCAAACCACGCCCGTCCCGACTTGATTTTCAAATAGTAGAAAGTTCCGGCACGAACACTGCCCGTGCCGCCAATCACCGCGTAGCGTCCAGCCGATCCGCCGACTCCGAGGAGAGAAGAGAGTTCCGTGAACGACGTATCACTCCACCAGCGACACCGCGCCGTGATGCCCGACTGGCTGTCGACCTACTACGAGGACAACCCCCTCGAGCTGGTCTCGGGTTCCGGTCGCCACGTCACAGGAGGAGACGGCCGAACATACCTCGACTTCTTCGGCGGACTCCTCGCAACAATGATCGGGCACGACATACCCGAAATCACCGAAGCCCTGCGCCGCCAGGCAGGGCAGCTACTGCACTCAAGCACCCTGTACCTGATCCGCTCACAAGTCGAGCTCGCCGAGAAAATCGCGGCCCGCGCACCCGTCGACAATCCCCGCGTCTTCTTCGTCAACTCAGGCTCGGAGGCAGTGGAAACGGCACTGCTCCTGACAACCACTGCCCAGCAGTCGAATCAAGTGATCGCTCTCAGAGGCAGCTACCACGGCAGATCCTTCGGAACCGTCGCCACCACGGGAATCCGCGGCTGGTCCGCAACCTCACTGAGCCCCCTGCAGGTCACCTACGCTCACAGCGGATACAAATACCGCAGCCCATTCGGGCACCTCGACGACCACGCCTTCAACACCGCATGCCGCGACGAACTGCAGACCATGATCGAGACCTCCACCTCCGGCAACATCGCCTGCTATCTCGCCGAACCTATCCAAGGCGCGGGCGGATTCGCGACCCCACCCGACGGGTTCTTCCTCGCGATGAAAGAGGTTCTCGACGCCTACGACATCCCCTTCGTCTCCGACGAGGTCCAATCCGGATGGGGCCGAACCGGACGCTCCTACTTCGGAATCGAACACTACGGAGTTCGCCCCGAAGCGATCACCTTCGCCAAGGGGCTCGCGAACGGGCTCAGCATCGGCGGTGTCGTCGCCGAAAACGAACTGATGAACTGCCTCACCGCGAACTCGATCTCGACCGCCGGCGGCAACCCGATCGCGATGGCGGCGGGAAACGCCGTACTTGACTTCATCGAGTCGCACGACCTGCAAGCCAATGCCGCCGACGTCGGCCACCTACTGTCAACCGGGCTGCAGGAACTCGCGACCCGCCACCCGCTGATAGGAGACGTGAGAGGCGCCGGACTCATGCTCGGAGTCGAACTCGTCGAAAACGGAACCAAGAAACCCGCAGTTGCCGCAACGAACACCATTCTCACGCAATGCCGCGAACGGGGACTGCTCATCGGCAAGGGCGGATTGTCCGGCAACGTCCTCCGCGTGACACCACCGATGACCGTCACGATCGAGGAAGCCAAACAGGCTCTCGGAATCCTTGACGACGTCCTCTCATACGTAGCATCGCGGGCCGAGCCGCAACCAATCCACTGACCGATGCCGGACACGGCGCCCATAGTCCGCACTGACGACACCACGACCGCCGACGAACGAACCGTCGGGCGGGGCACTGCCCTATTCAGCTCTCATCGTCGTGGCAGAAGTACCGATGGCTCAACTCTCCACCGATGTCCGTCGCCCCTGGTGATCCTCACCCATACTGTCAATCTGCCCACGCAGGGGCGGGTCGCGGATCACCCATTGTTGAGGCTCTACCCTCGACCGTGCTCATCGAGCCACGGGGACCGCGCGCAGCGTGAGCGCGACAGCCGAAGGCGCGGGGACCGATCCGGCGATATAAAAGGGGGACCGCACCCACCGGATGCGGTCCCCACATAACACTGGTTCAGACAGAGCGCACGTTCGTGGCCTGCGGGCCCTTCTGGCCCTGGCCGACCTCGAACTCCACACGCTGGTTCTCGTCGAGCGACTTGAAACCGCTGCCCGAGATTTCCGAGTAGTGCACGAAGACGTCCGGAGTTCCGTCGTCGGGTGCGATGAAACCGAAGCCCTTCTCACCGTTGAACCACTTCACAATGCCCTGCGCCATGCCGATACTCCCTCAATCTCGATCCGGACCCCCACATCGAGGTTCCGATCTCGATGACCTGATCCTGCCATCCTCGATGTAGTCGCGAAGACCGCGCACCGTATTCCCATCGATCTACGACCGGTCGTCGATGCACCATCACTGACCTGTGGTGGCGGACTGATGGCATCGCTGTCGCACGTGACCGGTCGTTCACACCAACCGGGAACGACTCCATGAGTGGGTGGGGATCGCGGCGACGCACTCGCGGGTTCCGCCGACATGGGTGGCATCGATCGACGTTGCTTTTTGCTGATCCCAGTGGGGGGATTGCAATCCCATGTTTTAGTCATTTAGACTAAAACAATGGAAGCGATGACGGAGGCACTCGACGTCGTCGGCGCGGCAATCGTGCCGAGCGACCTGTTCGGCCCAATCACCCCCGATCCGGCGGCTCAGCGCGCTGCCCGTCGGCGGTTCCACCGCCTGTCGGTTCTGATTCACCCGGATCGGGTTGATCCCGCGTACGCCGCCCGCGCCGCCGCGGCATTCACGCACGCGTCCAACCTGTACCGCCGCTGGCAGCACGATGCGACCACTACGACCTCGACCTCGGCCACGGCCACGGCCACGGCCACGGCGATCGTGTTGGACGGCAATCGCGGCTCCTATCGACTCGGGATTCGGCATGCCCGCGGTTCGATCGCCGACCTGCACCATGCCACCGACAGCGGCGGGGCGGGCGTGGTGATCAAGGTTCCCCGCAATGTCTCCTCGAACGCTCTGATCGATGCCGAATGGGCCGCGCCTACTGAGATCGCGGCGTCCGCCGAGGGCGGGAATGATTGGCTGCGCGCGTACTTCCCGCAGCTGATCGACCACCTCACCCACGCCGACCCTGTGACCGGCGCCCGGCGGCAGGTGAACGTGCTGGACTCGCTGACCACTGGATTCGTCACCCTCGCCGAGGTCCAGGCTGCGTACCCGGACGGGCTCGATCCGCGGGATTGGGTGTGGATGCACCGGCGTCTACTGCGGGCTCTTGCAGCCGCGCATCGCGCCGGGTGGGTGCACACCGCGGTGACCGCGGACAACGTGCTCATTCACCCTAAGCGGCATGGAGTGGTACTGGCCGGGTGGTCGTTCGCCACCCGCCCAGGCACGGTTCCGCTGGCGACAATCCCCTCTCGGCGGGAGCACTATCCACCGGAAAGTTCCACCGGCTCCCCCGCAACCCCGGCCTGGGATGTGTTCATGGCCCACCGGTTGATGCTGACCATGCTCACCGACACGGCCCCGGACCGCCTGCGCGCCTTCGCATGCGGCTGCCTGCAACCACAACCTGGTCTGCGCCCTGACGCCGTCGATCTCCTCGACGAGTTCGACGACCTGCTCGACACGCTCTACGGGCGGCGACGCTTCCGCCCGTTCACCATGCCCACCACGAAAGGACAGTGATCCACCATGGGATACGGCAAGTGGGATGACGACACCTACACCGCGGCCAAGACGTTCCGCGCCGCCCGCGGCGTCGACGACTTCGGCTACACCAGCGCGATGTACGCACGGCCGAGAGACCAGTGGAAGGCCGATCCGACCCTGGACCCGCTGGGTGTGACCGTGCGGGAATGCCGGGATTCGGCCGGGCACCCCGAGTCCCTACCGATCGCCGTGCTCTTCGACGTCACCGGTTCGATGGGCGCGGTACCGCGGATCATGCAGGACAAGCTCGGCAAACTGCACGGGCTGCTGCAGCGCAAGGGGTATGCCGACGACCCGCAGATCCTGTTCGGCGGCATCGGGGACGCCGACTCCGACCGAGTGCCCTTGCAGGTCGGTCAATTCGAATCCGGCAACGCCATGGACGAGCAACTCCGCACCATCTTCCTCGAAGGCAACGTCGGCGGGCAGAAGTCCGAAAGCTACGAACTGGCCGCATATTTCATTGCCCGTCACACCGCCACGGACGCGTGGGACAAACGCGGCCACAAGGGGTACCTGTTCATCATCGGCGACGAACTGAACAAGGCCCGACTGTCGGCCCGCAACGTGCGGACGGTGATCGGCGACGACCTCGACCGCGATGTCACCGTCGAGTCGGTGTACCGGGAACTCGAACGGCGGTGGAACGTCTACTTCGTACTGCCGAATCAGTCGGCGTACTTCCACGATCCCGAAATCGCGGCGCACTGGCAGCAGCTACTCGGGGAACGGTTCCTCAAGCTGGACGACCCGGGCGCGGTGTGCGAGCTGATCGCGCTGACGGTCGGCATGGGCGAGGACCGCATCGACCTCGGCGAGGGTCTGGCGGACCTGCGTGACGTCGGATCCGCCGCCGAAGCGGACACCGTCGGTCACGCGCTCGCCGTCCTCAGTGCGGCACGGACCCCCGTCGCGGTAAGTCCACTGCCGATCGATCCGGCCGGCAGCGACGACGTGTCCTTCACCTGACACCCATGCGGGAAGCGGGGCTTCCGATTCCCCGGTTCGGGTGCGAGCCCCGCCTCCCGACTCACTCCCCCTTTACGACAGGAAATCCCATGACCACGGTGTTCGGTGACCGCGACATCATCGTCGTCGACCTGGGCTTCGGCGACGGCGGCAAAGGCGCCACCGTCGACTGGCTCTGCGCACCGGACGCCGGCCTCGACGTCGCAGCCGTCGTCCGGTTCAACGGCGGCGCACAGGCCGCGCACAACGTCGTCGCCGACGGTCGCCACCACACCTTTTCCCAGTTCGGATCCGGAACCTTCTCCGGCGTTCCCACTGTGCTGTCGAAGCATGCCCTCGTCGAACCTATCGCCCTCGCCGCCGAGGCCCACGCCCTGGCCGCGCTGGGGGTGCCGAATCCGCTCCAGTTACTGCACATCGACGCCCACGCGCTACTGACCACCCCGATCCACGTCGCCGCCAACCGCGCCCGCGAGGACGCCCGCGGCGACGGCAGGCACGGCTCCTGCGGCAAGGGCATCGGCGAGACCACCGCCTACGCCCTCGATCACCCGGACGCACCCACCGTCGGGGACTGCCACCACCCAGCAGTTCTGCGTGCCAAACTTGCCGCGATGGCCGACCACTACCATCACCTGGTCTCCCCCAGCGTGCACCGGTGGCCCGACCTCGACGACATGGTCATCATGTACTCCGAATTCGCGGCCGCGGTCCGGATCACCGACGACGGTGACCTCGCCGCCCTCGCAAACGGAGGGCGCTTGGTTTACGAGGGCGCACAAGGAGTGCTACTCGACGAGTGGCGCGGGTTCCACCCACACACCACCTGGTCCACCGTGGAACCGAGCAACGCGCGCACATTCTCAGCCGAGCAGGGCCGCGACAGCCACGTCCTCGGCGTCACCCGCACCTACACCACCCGGCACGGTGCAGGGCCGATGCCCACCGAGAACCCAAGACTTGGTGCGGTCCTGCCCGAACTGCACAACGACACCGGCAGCTACCAGGGCACCTTCCGGATCGGGGACCTCGACGAGGTACTGATGCGGTACTCGACAAAGGTATGCGGCGGGGTGGACAGTCTGGCCGTCACCCACCTCGACGCCATCACCCGTGCCGCAGCGGCCGGCATCCCCCTCCGTAGCGCACGCCGGTACCCCGGCGTCGGCGACCATCTGCCCCTCGGGCCGTGGAAGGACCTCGCGCATCAACAACACCTCACCGACGTCCTGTCCGCACTCACGCCCGACACAGTCGAGTTGGCGACACATCCAGCAGACGTCGCGGCGCACCTCGGATCGCTGGTCGGCGCACCGGTGGTGCTCACCTCCGACGGTCCCAGTCGGGCCGCTCGTCGCGTCCGAGAACCTGCTGTCGCATGATCACCGTATGGAACAGTCATCCGTCTCCGTCGACGTGGTCGCTCTCCGGTTCGGCAATCCCGAACCCGGCTCGCTGCGCTACGGCGTCGCGCCCCGCCGCTGGGAGCCATACACCGGGCAGACAGCCCTGCCCGGTGTCCTTCTCGGCGCCGGTGAACGCCTCGAGACGGCAGCCCGCCGCGCCGTCACCACCAAGCTCGGTATCCCGGACGACGCGATCCTGGCCGTGGGACAACTCGAAGTGTTCGACGAACCAAGCCGCGACCCGCGAGGGCCGACCCTGTCCATCGCCATGTGGGCCGTCATCACCGCCGACAACATCACCACGGACCCCGCCGCCGCGACACTGTGGCGCGGCTTCGACGAACACGACAACCTCGCCTTCGACCACGACCGCATCGTCGCGGCCGCACGCCGCATCCTCGCCACCAGCCTCCTCTGGCGGGACACGACATTCACCCGGGCCCTCCTCGGCGCAGAATTCCCCGCCACCCACGCCGTCACGGTCACCACTGCCCTCACCGGCAGCCGACCCGATCAAGGCAATCTCAATCGCACACTCAAGGCGATACCGGGACTCGAACGCACCGACCAACGCGTCCGCGTGCAGGCTACCGGCCGACCGGCAGTCGTATGGCGTTGGGCCACAACATAAATGACATTCTCGCGGACACCGTGCCACTAGCGCACCGAGCGTGGCTAGTGTCCCTGCTGACCCCGGTCGCTAATGCGAGAATGGACGTAGCGACGCCTGGTCGCCGCCGTTCGGGGCCACAGCTCAGATTCGACACCTCATCAACTGTGACCAGGTTTTGCTCGGTGCTGTTCGGGATGATCTTGGGGAAGCAGCGCCGACTCGCCGATGCGAACCTTCCCGACCACTCGTCAGTGGTGCTGCCGCCTATTCGGAGTCTACCGTGCCGATATCGACCGTGAGGTCCTCGGTGTCGGCGAAGACCAGACGCCCGTCGTCAAGGGCGACCGCCCACCTATGGACAGGTGCCCAATCGTGGCCGCGTCCAGCGGTGTCGGTCAGTTCGGCGTAGTCCTCGACGATCACGCCTGTCGCTGCCTCAGGCTGCCTACGCACCAGCACCCGGGTGCCCACGCGCATCGCATCAGGTGACGCCGAATTCTTCTCGCTCTCGTCACTCATGGACTGCACCTTTCTTCGGCTGCCCCTCGGAGCATAAACGTGACCTATCCGCGCCCACCAGACGAACTCACAACCACCGGCCGATCTGTGATCAGGCTATGTGGGTTCACAAGTGCGCGGCCGCGCATGCGGCGAGCTGGAATGCGGCTCGCCCACGGACCGCATTGCGGTCGGATTCTCCGGGGCGAAGCGCGGAGTAATTCGACGTTCCGCGGGTACCCCCGACCTACGCTGCACAGAGGACTCGACGGCCCCGGTGGCAGCCAGGCCCAACGACCAGCGCTCCCCTTTCGCTGGCCGGAGGGCCGCTCGCCGCCGAAGCATCAAGAGCTCGCCCCCGCCCGTGGACACGGCGGCGCCCATAAAGTCTCTATCGAAACGGACACTGACCGGGTGGGTGAGCTTCGGTTTACCGGTGTGCTCGAGCTGGGGACGTCACGTCAAGTAGCGAATCGACAAGGTCCGCAGCCGCGGCGGTTCTTGCGAGGTTCTTTGTTGTCCCGCTACCGGTTGCTGTGTGGTCCAGGTAGCGGACGTCGCACGTGAACACCGGCGCGTGGGCGGCGCCCTCCATTCTCACGACCCACTGCGGGGAGGGATGGCCGTGGTGTTCGGCATGGCTGATCACCCAGGCGATCGGGTTCTTCTGCGCTCGCTCCCGCCGTCTCGATGCCTGGCCCGAATCCGAATCCATGGGTCCGCTGCGCGCTGATGCCGGCCTCGCCCGTACCCCTGCATGCGTGGTGCTCGGGGGCACCGGCTGCGGGTCGTCCCGCAGCGGAGAGCCGACCTCCGGATGGCTCTCCCCTTCCGCGACAGCCTTCGTCAGGCCCCACGCAGCGTCCTGCTCGGCTCGCTTCTTACTGCCCGCAGTGGCCCACGGCCCACAGACCTGACCCACCCGGAACCGGGCCGCGAACACCGGCGTGTGCGAGGGCCCGCGGTTATCGCCGTCGATCTCGGGCCGGGGCAGGTCGGGATGCGCCTGCAGCCACATCGACACCACACTCGGCCCGAACTCCGGATGCGCCCGCGATGCCCAGTCGAAGACCTCACGTCGGATCGGCGCCCAATTCTCCCCGGCTTCGAGCAACGTCACGATCGCGGTCACCGTCACGTCGTCGGACTGCACGCGGCGGCGCAACTCGTTGACCACGTCACCGATCGGGTCACGTGCTGTTGCAGCCGCGAGCACCTTCGCCCACCGCTTCGAGTCGAGTACCTCGAGTTCGCCGGCGACGACGACCTGCGCGGTCACCTTTCGATCACGTGCCTTGAAGTGCGCTGCCTTCTCTTCCCGGTCCGCTGCGATACGCCGGTTGATATCGGCGGCGAGGTTGCCGAGTTGCTCGCTCGTGTACGGGGCCGGAGCGGAGTCGAGGTGGGCGAAGATCACCCGCTGGGTGATCAGGTCCGACACCCGGCGCAGCGGCGACGTTGCGTGCGTGTACGCCGCCAACCGGAGCCCGTGATGGCCGTGCACCGTCGGGGCGTAGGTGGCAGCACGATACGACGATTGCAGACGCGAACGCAGCTTCTCGAACAGCACTGGATCGGTCATCGCCACCGCGACCTCCGCCGCGAGGTCCTCGGTGCTGCCCGCGGTCACCGCGCTGCGATGATTGCGGAACAGGACAGGAAGGTCCTCTTGCACACACCACATGGCGATCGCCTCGTTGGCTGCGATCATCAACTCCTGCACGATGACATATCCCACCGTGCGCACGTCCAGTGGGATCGGCGCGATTCCCCCTTCCTCGGTGGAGCCCCAGCCGTGCGCGAGATCGTAGAGGGCGAAGACACCGGACCTGCGACGTCCCTTAAGCAGCACCTGTGCGGCGTCATTTGCGGCTCGCACTCCCTCGTGTAGCGGGTCGTCAACGGACCCGAGGATTTCGGTGATTTGCCCATGATCAACCGCGACGCACCTGCCGGCCGGCACCCGCCCGCGATCGACGCTCACCCCGGACACCACCCCGTCCGCGGACAGATCAGCTAGTAACCGCAGCGTGGACCGCTCCGCTGTCTCGGTCAATGTCGCCGCCTGCTCGGTGTCGCGGCCGAGCATCGGTACTGTCCGACGAGACAGATACTTCGATTCACGGCGCAGGAATGCCGTCGCATCGGCGTCGGAACCTAAGGCCACGATGTCCGCGACCCCGGCGATGTGGACCTCCAGCTTCCAACCCGAACCGTCGGCGAGTTCGGTCACCGCGAACGCATCATCACGATCGAGGGCCTCGGACCGATCCACCATCAACAACGGCACACCACTTTCGGACACTGCGCCTCCTCAATCAGAATTCGGCAGCGACACTGCACCAGGAACCATCAGTACCGGCGAAGGTCATCAGGTCGATCACCCTCTTCCCTTTGATACACCCACCGATCCGGCCGACTTGCGCGACACCGCCGACGCCCTGTTGGGGCAACTTCTTCGCCGCCACTCTGGTGTCCCCCACACCCTTGAGGCCGGTCTCTTGTCCCTGAGTACCCGTTACTGCCGGATCTGACGAGAACCTACAGGGGAACCTCGTCTATAGGAGCGTCTCCAGCGTGCACGAACACGCCCGACCAGCACGAACATGACGACCACCTCGCTCAAAAGAGTAGATCTGGTCTAACACTCGCGCCGACAACCTAACGCGAGGCGCGCCGTGTATTCGGTGAGAGTTCACATTGCCCCTATCTGCCAGTGGACCTACGCGGCCGAGGTCCACCCAACACTCCACCCCGTCACCGCCTCCACCGCCCGGCTGGCCGCTGGCCACCGCGGATGGAAAATGCTGTCGCTGAATCGAAGTCGGTCATGACTGTTTTTTCGACGGATCCTACGAATGTGCCCGAACCGCCAGCCACAGTGGCATATTTCTGAGTATGCCCAGGTACCTGGTAACGCTCGATGATGGAACATCGAGCGAGAAGACATTCGAATCAGACTTTCACGCGATTAACGAGACGCACCGGCCCCATTCACCCCGGCGCGGCATCACCCAGATCGACCGTTACGACAGGGACGGAAGTCGGTTCCCTGTGTGGCCGTCCTCCCCCACCAAATCCCGCTGACACGCTTCTCTCCCGGGTTCGACGGCAGGTGGACGCCGACTGATCAAATCGCCCGTGCCGACATCTTGCCGACTTCTCGGCAACGAAGCCGACTCGCCCGGTGGCGTCCCCGCGAGTCGGCGCCACCCGCGCACCGGAGACAGCTTTGCCGGAGACCTCCATGCGTAGCGAAAATAGGACATTTGTCCAGTTTTACAACCTAATACCAACCTGTAGGTTTGATATGAACCAGTGGGAAATGCAGAAGGGAACGCCTTGCAGAAGCGTGCAATCGCTACGCGGCAGGCTGTAGTGGCCGCCGCGGCTGAGGTGTTTAACCGCCTGGGTTACGTGAAGGCGGGCCTACAGGAGATCATCTCCGAATCCGGGGTGACGAAGGGTTCACTGTACTTCCACTTCAGCTCGAAAGAGCAGTTGGCACGGGCAGTTATCGACGAGGGCTGCGCAAACCTCGAATCGGCATGCTCTCAACAATTCGACTCCCGCACACCAGCTCTGGAAACGTTGATCGGGATCTCGTATGTGATGATCCACCCGTCCAACAACGACGACCTGGTATTGGCCGCATTCCGCCTTCTCAACGAGATGGGCGACTTCCGGGGCACCGGGAACGTGGTCTTCGATCAATGGATCTCGACCTACCAGGCATTGGCGGCAAGGGCAGTCGAAGAAGGCGACTTCCGCGCTGACACAAATCCGGATGAGGCGGGCCGTCTGCTGCTGGAGATGACATTCGGCACGCGTCTACTAGCATCGGCAACCGACACACTGACGGAACTGCCTGAGCGTATGACCACCGCGTGGAAGGTTTTCCTGCCCGGGCTAGTCGACGACGCGAAAGTTGACTACTTCTCCCAGTTCGCCGCTCGTCGGCTGTCCTCCTACCTCGTGCCCTCCTAGCGAATCGCGTCACCGGGTCGACCAGGTGCGGACCCGAACCCCACCTCCGCTCACTGAAAGAGACGACGGCGCCCGACATACCCCCGGGTTCCAAATTTGGACCATCGCTCCGAGCATCAACTTGTCAAGACGCTATGGGCAGCAAAGCATCGCCATCCCCGGATAGCTGCTGTCGCAACCATGCGTGCCGACAGTTCCATGTTTGTCCAACACCGTGTTGGACAAGTACGTGGGTAGGGTAACCAGCATGTCGGCGCAGTCTGCACCGTGGTTACGTGGCGGCCGCGTCGCCGGCGATGAACGACTTCTCCTTCAAGTCGGTGAGGCGGACGCCAGTCGATTCTCGGTGGGGACGAGTTCGCGGACATCCGCGTGCAGGATGTCGTAGGTGTAGTTTGACCATCACCAACGGAGCGGTGGTCCCGGCCAGTAACGGACGACGTTGTTGCAGCGGCCCCTACTAGGCAGGAGCCAGAAGGTCGGAGCATGCTGGTCGTGGGATCCTATGCAGCAGCCGCCGCGTCGGATTGAGGGGCGCATTTCACCCGTCGCGGGAGCCCCCAAGCTCGCCACCATCACACTCCGACTCGGACCTACTATCTGGAAGTTCCTCCGAGTCAGGCCATTTAGCGAGTTTCACGCGGTGAAGGCAGGGGATCTTCCGCACGTACCCGTCCTTGGTGACACACCGTTCACCAATGCCTACGCGGCAGTGCGGACAGGGAATATGAGCAACGAACTCGAATGGATCCATCACTCACCTCCACGACCATTACCTCATATGACGACTATGACCGACCATGGCGAATCATGCCGCACCGACACACACGCCACCACCGACACCATTGCGCAATCCAGCCGAGCGCACGAAAGTGAGGAACCTTCGACTGCCCCATCTAGCGCCGGCACGGATGTGGGTAGCACGCCGCCCCCGTGCTCATGCCGCCGAAGCATCGAGAAGCGGCTTTGCGACGATGACCACCCAGACGACGTATTCTTCGAATACACCGTCGGCCACATCCGTAGACGTAAGAACAGCCATCCGGAGGTCGGTCCCAACCGCTCAGGAGGCGGACATGTCCTTTCCACCTGGCACGATGGCAAGGGACAGCCAGACGATCTGGCCGAACAACGCAACAAGGAGCACCATCATGGCACTGCCTGTCTTAACACCGGAACAACGCGCCGAGGCACTGGCGAAGGCCGCTGAAGCGCGCAAGGCGCGTAGCGAACTCCTCTCCGCAGTGAAGGCTGGAGACCTCAGCGTCGAAGCGGTGCTCACGAAGGCCGAAACAGACGAAATCGTGAAGAAGACGAAGGTCTCGGCGCTGCTCAAAGCTCTCCCCGGCGTCGGATCCGTGAAGGCCGCGAAGCTCCTCGAGGAACTGTCGATCGCCGAGACCCGTCGTATCGGCGGACTCGGAGCCAACCAGCGCCAGGCACTGATAGAAGCGTCGTCCGCCTCCTGACCGTGGAACTGCCACAGCCTCCGGCCAACTCGAAGTGAGATGGCTGGAGGCTGTTTGTCGAACTCGCGCGAAGGCGTGGACTCAGTGAGCGGCGCTGTACGCTTCCTCGATTTGAGCGGGAATACGTCCGCGCGCGGACAGCTGATAACCCTCCGTGGTCGCCCATTCCCGAATTTCCTTTGCCCGCTTGCGCCCCTGCGACGTTTCTACTGAAGGAGTCGACCGACGCTTCCTTCCGCCGACCCGAGTTGCGTGCTCGATGTAGTAGTCGAGAGTCTTGTGGAATTCCCTGGCGTTCTTGACCTTCAGATCGATCTCGTAGTCGACGCCGTCGACGGAGAACGCAATGGTCTCCCCGTTACCGTTCTTGATCGGAGTTCCGTCGATGTCGTCGACGCATTCGACAACAATCTTGCGCGCCACTGTTCCACTCCTTCATCGTCGATAACCCGGGGAACACTACTGCGAAGCAAGGTTCCCGTGCCACTCCGTGACAGGTTTCGAACAGGACACCGCTGATTCCGACGTTGAGCAGGGCGGCGCAATCAGTACCCACTCGGCATAGGTCACGGACCACAACTCGCATCGCACTGGAGCCGCGAAAAGTTCAAAGCAGTCCACATCCCGCAGGGCCTCTGGTTCACGGGCATACGCGCAACCATGACGCCCCACCGCCAGCTGATTCTCCTGGACCTACGCGGCCTGAACACCAACCGCGACAATGAATCACCGGCAGCCAGAAGTCATATTCTCGGCCAGCACGGAGCCTCGGAACCCGCGAGGAGCAACAACATGCGGCCATCGCGAGGCCTCGGATCTCCACACAGCTCAACAGGAGCCCGAACTGAAGGGCTGAATACTTCCAGTTCGCGCTGATGCGAACGGCGGGAATGCCTTCGGCCGTCTCACTGAGGACGACTGTAAATAGGACACGATCGGGCAATCAGGTGAACAGATCACCGCCGCCGGCCCGGCGGTCGCCTCACCTCCGTCTGGGTGATTTTCATGACACGCAGCCAATGTGGTTGACATCACTGAAGAAGAAGCTATGTACTTTACAAATATATGGATTCCACAGAAGGACTGATCTCGATGCGTACTCACCGGTCCGCACCCTCGGCGCTGGAGCTGTACTCAGCATTCCGACAACAACATCCTCACACAGCGATACCCGAGAACTACGTAACTGAATGTGGCTTCCAGCTCGGTCGCTGGCAGTACCGCCAGCGCGTCGCGCGAATGCTCGGCACTCTTCCCGCGGAGCGCATTCACCAACTCGATTCAATCGGCTTCGTATGGAGCGAAGACGACGCCCCACTACCCGCGGTCACCCGGACAGACAGCAAACGACGTCGAATGCTGGCCGAGATCGCCGCTTACCGTGAGCAGCACGGCAATGCACTCGTTCCCGCGAACTATGTCAACTCCGAAGGCGAGCAGGTAGGCCAATGGCTCTACCGGGCAGTGAAGAAGTGGCGAGCAGACGCGCTACCAGACGACGAGCGTGGCCCACTCGCCGCACTCGGAGTTACGCCCGGCCCCCGCCCACGCGGACCAAGAACCGCAGCGTAGAAACCGCTCCCGACCAACAGGATCTCCGCCAGGCGATGGAGAGCGGCCTCCGCGTCTTTGATGAATTGCCCGTCGAGGAGGTCCTTGGAAGTCCAGGCGCCGGAATCGTAGCCATCCGCCGGCACGGGCGGTAGAACATTCCCCGCAGGCAATACGTACGGACGTATTGCCTGCGGCAAGTCCGCACCCGCATTCCATCTTCTCGGCGAAGGACCCGTTCCTCATACTCTCACTAGGACAGGCGGCCACCCCAGGTCTTGATCCTTCCCAGTCGTCGCACCGCCCGCGACTACGCCAGACCCATCTGCTCGAGTATCTCCTCAGTGCGACGCAGGATCGCGTCCGCCTTCCGATCGATGTCCTCGAAAGCCTCAGCCAGATCCCCCAATGCCCGGACATCCGCATATTTCCGAGCAACAGCCGCCTCATACTGCTCGATGAGAGTTTCCGGGGCGGGCGATGCGCAGTCCACCCCGCCCTCGGAGCCGTCGAACCACGGCGAGGCCACCGCCTCTTCTACCTCGACATCGGCAAGCCTGCCTGTCGGATCGGAGCGGGTATGACTCGCCGAGGCAGCTCCCGTCAGATGCGCAGTAACGATCGCCGTGACCGACTTGCCGGACACCCCTCGGCGATCACGGCGGAGTGCGGCGAAATGTCCCCACTGATCGAAGCTCGGCAGCAGGGGCCCGTCTTGGCCCTCGCGCAGACCCGGCAGCATCCCGTAGGACTCCACCATGTCATCGGCAATCTCGTGAGCACTCGCAAGACTTCGAGCGAGCACTCGGTTCGAGGGGTAGCGATCGAAGAACGCCTGAAGGCGTGCCCATCTCAGGTAGATCGCTACGGGGCAGCACTGAGGGTTGTCCGCTAGTGGCTGCAGCTCCACAGCGTGTCCGCCACCGACGGTCACAATCTTCCCGTCATACGTGACGTCGCTCCGTTGAAGTTTCCCCACCTCAGTCGCGGATATCCCGACAATGCAGTTGAGAACCAGGATGAGCGCATCCCTTCGGCCAAACAGTCCTTGTGGCCAACCGACGGTGGGCAGCGTCAACAACACCCCGCGTGCGGAGCGAGCGAGATCGTCGCGTTTACCTGCACGTGCTGACAGAACTTGGCGGATCACTCGAGCAGACCCAGGCGCGGGGTACCCGCTGGCGTTGTGCACCCAATTGATCGCTGCAACGCGCCGCCGCTGGGTGGACTGCGCCGCCGGGTGCTCGTCAAGGAAGCTCGCGAGGGCAAGTGGATCAGCGGGCAGCGCCGATGCCGCGAGCGCAGTACACCAATCAGCGAACAGAGCCCAGTCGTATCGGTACTGCGCACCCTGACCGCGCCTGGAAAACAGCGCGGAAACATCCTGCACGCCTTCAATTTCCGTCTGCGCGATCATCACAGTACGAGGCTATGCAATACGATGCCGACGATCACGCACCCAAAGCCATGTGTCGCCCCGAGAGTTCGCTCCGGAGTCGGAGAGGTACCCACTCCGCACATTCGTTCGCATCGTCCCTTGGCGAGTCGCGGAACGAACGAAGATGCAACCGCACTCTCACCAAAGGCCCGCCCCATGTCACCTTCGCTAGCGTTACCGGGCCCGGAGCCCAACTATTCTTACGCTCGCCCACGAGACCATGCGAGACTAGCCCGCACGGCGCAAAGATCGGTCACGCTGCGAGTCGTTGTCCTGGCGCTCCGCAGCAGAGCCGGCCCGCAACGACTCTCCCCCGACCCTTTCGACAAACTCGTGGGAATGGCCTGCAAGAGCTGCGCGACGCCGAATCGCGGCGTGAATTGCCGCGCCCGACAGCGCCACCGCGTTGATGTTGCCGTTCGCACGGATAGCTCGGAATACCGGTAACGCCGGATCCTGGACAACTGGCGCCGCGGAAAGGCAGATGTGGCCTTCGAACTCCTCCTGCTGGTGGAGCAACCGAATCGCACCGGGACGACCGAAGCCGTCGACAGCCGAAACCACCTCGAGCCAGCGCCTGTAGGCACAACAAGCGCACATCGTGTGATCCTGTGATGACTGGACATGCTTGATCAAGCTCTCGCCCAGACCCCCGCGCCGCCCAACACGCTGGATACGAAGATCGCCGTCGCGGCCCTGCGCCACGTCAGCGATGGTGAGCATTGACAGCTCGCAGCGCCGGAATGCCCCCGCGAAACCCATTAACAACAGTGCGCTATCGCGGCGCTCCCGCGCTCGCTTAACCCATGTCGTCGCGTCCCGGCGACTCGTATCGACAATTCCCTCGACCTCGTCGATACGAAGTGGGTGCGCCCGCTTAGTTGGGCGGTCGCCGTTCTGCCTGTATGCCTTACGCGCCTGCGCGAGCGCATCTTTGACGCACGGCGACCGACCGGGCAGGGGCAATCCAGATGCGCGGTGCCAATAGTTGATGGACGCCACCCACCGACTCAATGTCGCAATGGAGTACATCCGATCGCCCGCCTCGGACCGCGTCTCAGCGTTCACACGCACATAATCAGCGACAGCACGAGGATCGGTGGGCATCAATGAAACTTCACGGGGCGCACACCAACTTGCGAACCTGATCCAGTCCTGACGGTAGTTTCTCGCGGTACTGGCGGATTGCAACCGGTCGAGGTCAGCGACGATTCGATCGTCAACTCCCGGCAGCGACACCGACGCGTCGTCGCCCGACGGAACGGAAGGCATTGTCTCCGGTGATGTCGGGTTTGCAGGGCGTGACGCATCGTGATTGCTCACGTGCCCATCATTCCAGGCATAGTCGTCAATTCGTGGATACGCTACGCCGTGCCGCGGTGGTAGCTGCGGCCGTGACCGCTTCGTGTGCCGGGTGTGGTGATGCACCGTGCATCACCCCCGAACACGCGGCTGACCGAAGTGGACCCCGCCCCGCCGTCACACAACCGCTCCCCGACGCTTCCTCCTGCTGTCGAGTCAACTCAGGACAGCTCCCTGCAACCCCTCGGTCGCAACTTCCAATGCTGGAGTGGCGCCTATACTCTTGGAAGGGGTCCTGACCTGGGGACTCTTCCGCATATCGAGTTCTGAGTGTCTTTTAGCGTGGGTCTGATATCAGATTGCGGAAGCGACTGGGCGTAGCGTCCTTTTGCCTCTGTTTTTGCGGGATGCTTGTCGCTCACTGTGGAGCGGACGAAGGTAGATCCCGCTGCACCAAGCCACACCCGAACCTCGTTGACCTAGAGTTTCGTTGTCACGAGACGCAGAAACTGCGGTCCCGCAGACCTGTGCGGCGCTTCCCGTATTACCGCCATAACGCGATCACCGGTGGAGTCACTGTGCCCACGCCATTGCGCTCGTTAACTATCGCGTTTCCATTTTCCTGACACTCCTCTTCTTGCGCGGCGCATCGAGACCCGCTAGAAAGCGGCCGTCTCATCTCACCTGGGTGGTCAAAATGTTTCGAAAGCGAAAGAACGAGCCCCTTCCGGATTTTCGTCAAGTGACGTAATCCAGAAAGGGGTAGGGCTGGCCTAATGCGGGTCGGATCTCGGCGTCATACCGGCATCGGAGCGGATGCCGCGACATTTCTCGGCTACGAACTTCACCGATCTCCGACCAACCGAAGGCTTCCATAAATGATCATTTGCACGGCCAGTGGTATGGCCTTGTATATGGCCTTAAGTAGGGTTTTCGTGGCCGCCAAGGCGGGCAGGTGAACACGGACGCCGCTCGCGCTCGTCTTGGCGCAACTGTGGAAGCTGCGCAGCCGGCCTCAAGCCCCCTCCCCCGGTCCGAGCATGCCAGAGCGAAAACCTCCTGACCCCTCTGAACAGGGGTTTCACGGCTCCGCGCTCCACAAAAACGTACCTGACCGCGCGAACCTGCCGTCCGCGCGACCGGATACGTACTTCGCCACTATGCGTCGGAGAACAACTCACCCGGGCCCCGCACGCCGATGCCAAGCGGGCAGAGTCCACTCCCCCACCGCGCAGATTCAGGCCACAAGAGATTCGAAGTTTCCGCAAACTCCGACGTTCAGGTCCGCCTAGTCGAGCGTCAAAAATGTCCTTTGAGCTGGCTTTATACCTATGGCCTTAACTATGGCCTTGTCTACGTCCTTAATCATCACCGTCGAACCTGCGTGTGACACGATCGTCATACAAACCGTGTTAATGACCTATCAAATCACCATCTCAAGATCCTTAACCATGCCCTGGCGCATCACCCTTCGATAGGACATGTGCATGAACATCAACCCGACCTTTGACACCACATCCGATAAGACCCGGGCCGTCATCACTTACTGAGGCCTAGAACAAGACCTGTTGCATCACCGTCGCAAGGGCTGTCGAACACGCCTGATAAGCCACCCTCACAACGGCGATACCCATGACTTGCTGCACCCCCTTAGACAAGGGCGTGTCGTTGGCCATCTCGCCGACCGGCCAGCCGTACCCTGCTAGGCATGTCACCAACGCAGCCCCCGCGCAGTGTGCTTATCGCCAATCAAAAGGGCGGTGTCGGCAAAAGCTCGATCGTCGCAGCTGTCGCGGGCATGGTCTCAGCGGCCGGACGCCGGGTGCTCGTCGTTGACGCGGACCAGCAGGCAAACGTCACATCCTCGGATCTCGGAGTCGAGGGGGACCGCGGGAAGGGCCTCAGCATGGCCCTTCAGTACGCGCACCCGCTCGAACCCACCCGAGAAGTCCGACCGAACCTCGACCTCATCCCCGGAGGGCCGGCACTCGCGGTCATCGGCGCGATCGCAGCGACCGCCGCCCAGTCAGGAATGGATCTGCGGGGCAATCTCGTCTCCACCCTCAACGATTTGCAGTCAGTCGAACACTACGACCTGATTCTGATCGACTCAGGCCCCGGAGACGCCCCACTGCTCGACGCATTGCTGGGCACCGCACGGTACCTCCTCGTACCGACCAAGGACGACGATGCAAGCCTGTCGGGTGTGGAGCTCCTTGCCGCCCGCTACCTCCGAGCGCGTGAGAACGGTTCCCTCATTCAACTTCTCGGTGTCGTTCTCTTTGATGCGAACCCACGCGCGACAGCGCGGAACCGCGAGGTCTTCGAGCAGGTTGAGGATCTGCTCGAAGGTAGTGGCGCTGCGCCGTTCGAGACCTTTATTCGGTCCGATCGTGCAGCCGCCGTTGATCTCCGGATCCGTCACCTGACCCCCGCGGAACTGGTCGCCGCCGCCGAGGATCAGCTGAAGAATCGGATCCAGCGGCTGCGCGACAAGAAGCGCCTCGGTGAGCGTTTATGGTCCCGAGACCCGTCCGGTCTCGCGAGCGACTACCAATCCCTTACCCGAGAAGTTCTCAGCCGGTTGGCGTCGGCGGAGAAGGACGAAGTCTCCGGGGGAGTGGCGTGAGTGCACGACGCCGGAAGGCTGCATTCGATCCTGGAGCTCTCGGAGACCTCGACGATTTGCTCCCCACGCTGAGCATTGTCACCGAAACGGTCGACGAGACGCCAGCCCCGCAGCCCGCACCATCATCGAACGACCAACAAAGCGAGGAAGCGGAGCCCGCACCGGAACCGTCACTCGTAACCTCGCCGGATCCTCCCGAGACGGACGACGCGACGCCAGATTTGACGGACGCTGAGCCTGAAGCCCCCCAACCACAGTCTGACGCCTCAAAGCCGGTAGTCGCGCCCCGCCGGAAGCCCAAAACACGCAGCGACAGCAGCCTCGCGCCAATCCGGACCGCCCCTCCTGAGGTCTATCTCCCCCCTGCGGTGTACACAGCCCTGCGCCAACTCACGCTCGAGGAAAGACAGCGTGACCGCGCGACGGCGCGTCCCTACGGGCAAGTGGTCCTCGACGCTGTTGAGAGGCACGCCGGCGAACTTCAACGCCACTGGAGCACCGCAGAACCTCAAGCAAGCGCTGGTCTGTTCAAGCGGCGCGAGGCAGGTGCGCAACCGCGCCGCCGGCGGCACAGCGAGATTCAGGCTCGTGTTCCTCTTGCCGGGATCATCGCCTCCGATACCGCCACACTCGATGCGCTTGCCGAAGAGTGGTCAGCGGGTAGCCGTAGCGCGCTGGTCGAGCACGCACTCCGCCTGTATTTGGATGTCAGACCTGACTGAGCCTGGCAACCGCGCTTGGACACGCGCGAATCGATGATCGAACGGGGCGGGGACCCGGGGGCGGGGCGTCCAGTCGTGGAGAGTGCGTGGCGCCCCCTGGCCGTCGTCACCTCAGCAAAGTGGCGGTGGCTTCCCCAGCCCGTCGGACACCACATCGCCCGAGACCCTCCGGGAAAAGGTCGGCGCTGCGGACGCCTGCCCCGATATGGTGACGCGGTGGCCGAAACAACGTTCTCCCGAGACACGATCGTGGGTCTGGTTGTACTTCTCATGGTCGGTCTCGCGGCACTGGTGCCCGGTCTCTCGATGGGCTGGAATTGGGTCAGTGGCCATGGCGCCACGTCGACTACCGGGATCTTGTTTCTGATCATTCTGATCTTCGGCGGCAGTGTGGCTGCCGCGTACGCATGCCGCGGACTGTGGAGCTGCTGCCGTCCATCACGCGATTGACGGCACCGGCCGGTACGGCATGATGAACTCGAAATCGATCCGCCCAGCTGCATGAAACGTGACGATGGGCCGCGTCGGGCGACCACACCGACTTGGCTCCATACCAATGCGCGGCTGGTGACACTCGCTTGGTAGCCCTCGCTAGTGGTGTGTCTCGCAAATAATTCTTGATCGATTCGATAGAATCCGTACATGGGGAACCCGGTACCAGCTTTGGAGATTTCCGATGGGCAGCGCGTTGTGCTTGAGTCGTTGGCGCGCTCGCAGTCGGGTGCACATCGGGAGGTGGTGCGGGCCAAGGCGTTGTTGATGGCGGCCGAGGGCATGGCTAACACTGCTATCGCGCAGGCGTTGTCGGTATCGCCGGGATCGGTGGCGAACTGGCGGGTGCGGTTCGCCGAGGACGGCATGGCGCGGTTGGGTGAGGTGCGCAAGGGTCGTGGTCGCAAGCCCTCGATCCCGCAGGAGAAGATCGAGGAGATCGTGGACCTGACGCAGAACTACCGCCCGAAAGGCGAGACTCATTGGAGTTGCCGGACGATGGCAGAGTATGTCGGGGTCTCCAAGGACACCGTCCAGCGCGTGTGGTCTGCTCGCGGACTCAAGCCGCACCGGGTCGAGACGTTCAAACTGTCGAATGATCCGCGATTCGAGGACAAGCTCGTCGACGTCGTCGGTCTGTATCTGAACCCGCCCGAGCGGGCGATCGTGTTGTGCGCGGACGAGAAGTCGTCGGTGCAAGCCCTCGACCGGACCCAGGCCTCGCTCCCGATGATCAAGGGCCGCGGCGAGACGATGACCCACGACTACAAGCGTCACGGCACCACCACCTTGTTTGCCGCGCTCGACGTCCTTACCGGCAAGGTGATCGGCCAGTGCCTGCCGCGCCACCGTCACCAGGAGTTCTTGAGATTTCTGCGCACCATCGACCGTGAGGTGCCCAAGGACTTGGAGATCCATCTGATCCTGGACAACTACGCCACCCACAAGCACGAGAAGGTCCGGGCTTGGCTCGATAAGCATCCACGGTTCCACCTGCACTTCACTCCCACCTCCTCCTCGTGGCTTAATCTCGTCGAACGTTGGTTCCGAGAGCTGACTGATAAAGCTCTGCGGCGCGGGGTCTTTCACTCCGTACCGCACCTCATCGCCTCGATCGAGGAATACCTCGATGCCCACAATGAAAGCCCCCGACCGTACGAATGGACCGCGACCGCCGAATCCATCCTCGCCAAGGTTGCGCGCGGCCGCGTCGCACTGGAAAAGATCAGCTAAATCAGAGACACACCACTAGCTTGTGACGATCCAGCAGAGGGCTCACCGCCCGGCGATTGCATCGATGGCTTGTCCCAAGCCCTTCCGGGTGTCCCGGGGCCTCTCCACGCCACCCGCCCTGCCTCACACCGCCTTACCGGGCTCCAGCGGCTCGGCGTCGGGCTGAATCGCGCGACCATCGTTGTAGGTCTCCGCAATCACTCTCAGTTGCGCTGCGAACGCCTCCTGTGTGAACTGCATAAGCGAGTACGGCCGCCCGGTCTTACGACGCACGAGGCGTACGGCAGCCCGGGCTAGCGCGTGCAGATCATGGGGCACATTGACTGTGCTCGTCCCACGTGAAGGCCGCATGTGCCGCCCAACATCGTTCACCACAGGTGGCCTCCAGTCCCTACGCGACCACTGCCCGTTGTCCGAACAGCCCCAGCTTCTGCATGTGAGTCAGCGCAGCTCGGTAGTCGCTGGTGACCGTCTTTGCCCTGTAACCGTAGATCGGCACCGGAACATAGTTCGTGTAGGCCTCATCCACGATGCTCGCACGACGGATCGGGGGCGTCACCCTGTCCTCGTATTCACTGAGCAGATCATCCATCTGCTCACGGTAAACGTCGCCAATCGGGGGGACTGCGCAGGGGACGATAGACAGCAGCGGAACGTCGACGCGGTAGGTCCGCTTGATCTTCCGCAGTTCCTGCTCCAACGCCGGGATGCCTTCGTTCTCCTTGCCGGATGGCTTCGTGCAGGTGATCAGGCCCCACGATCCGTACGGCCCTTCCTCATCGACAGTTGTCGCGAGGATGCCGGCGATCACCAAAACATTCAAGGAGCCGGGGGAGTCAATCAAGGTGACGTCGACAGGATCCGCTTCCTCAAGCGCGTCACGCAGATGAAGGACACCACCCGTTACTGCGGGCAGCTCCACGATCAACTTGTCGAGTGTGTCGCGAGCGGCGGGGACGATTGTGAGGTTGGGGATCTCCTCGTACACGGGTTGGTCGGCTTCGTCGTACCCCCGCAGCACCCGCGCTGGGCGTTCGACTTCCTTGATCGAAGCGTTGCGCCGGAGGACGTCGGCCGCGGTCTTACCGGAGGCTTCCGGGTATCCGAGCCAGGTGCTTGCGTTTGCCTGACTGTCCATGTCGAGAACACGGACGCGGTATCCGTCCTGGGCGAGCAACGTGGCGGTCGACGTGACCGTCGTCGTTTTGCCGGCACTGCCGGACAGGGTTGCTACTGCGTAGGTAGCCACGGGAACTCCTTGCGGTTTGAATGTCCTGGATTAATTGATGTCCGCTTCCGGGTGATGCACGGTGCATCACCCTGCGGCGTGGGAGGGTGATGCACCGTGCATCACCGACGTCAATCGGCGAGAGACAGTGCGCGGCGCGCAACGTCGAGGCGGGCTTCCTCCCACGCGGTCGGCTTGTAACCGGCACGCTCGGACAGCAAGTCCAAATACACGAGATCAGAACGGCCCCACTCCCGGGAGGGATCCGCCGCCGCAAGTTCGTAACCTGCAACCGCGCACGCCCAGGCAATCTCACTGCGGCGCTTCTCGTCGCCGTTCTCAGCGCTCACACGGAACTCGGCGGGGTCGAGACCTTCCAACCGCACAAATGCCTGCGCCAACCTCCATCCCTCCTGGCTCGTCGCCAGCGCGGAGACGCCAAAGGCATACTGGTCGATTAAGAAGGTCACCAACTTCTCTCGCGACGGAACAGAGGCCGCGAGCTTCTTGCCCGCTTCTCGACGCGCTTCCGCTGCCGCCGACCGCGCTTCCGCTTCTCGTCTCGCGGCCAACTCGTCGGCATCGTCGTTTTCACGCGAGGGTTTGTCGACTGCATAGTAGACAAGCGTTCCCTGACCGGGGTCGATCGCACCGACGACGTTGGCACTCGTGAGATCGACATCGGAAACCTCGAACAGTCGATGCTCATGAAAGCTCTCACCGAACCGCTCCCGAGGATCCACGACATCGAGCCCCGCAGCCGATGCCTGCTCCCGAGACTTCCGCTCCGTCAACACACGTTCAGCCGCACGTGTCGGGCTCATTCCGCGTTCAGCAATCAGCGTGAACGCCGCAAGTTGCTCAGAACGACGAACATCCGTGCCCTGAGCCGGATCCGGCTTCTTCTGCCAGCTCCGCGCGGGACCATAGGGGAGCGCGCCAGCCAAAGCGGCCCCCTCGGCGCTACGAATCGCATCCTCCGCAATCGCGGCCTGAACCTCCGGCGCAAGGAGCAACAGCGACAGCCGCCTGGACACGGTCGCCTGATCGACACCTAGCTTCTCCGCGATCGCTCGCTGCCCCATCCCCAACTCCGAGTACCGAGCGAACATCCGGGCCTCGGCGATCTCTGAAAGGTCCTGGCGTCCGAGATTCTCCAACGTCATGGCGTCGAGGTCGCCGTGATCGTCCATCACGGCGTCATCAATTACCGCCGGAATCGTCGCCAGGCCGGCGGCAATGGCGGCCGCACGGCGGCGGTGGCCGTAGATGACTACATACTCGGCATCGTCGCCAAGAGCGTCGGCGAGCTCGGGTCGTTGCGCGAGGAAGCCCTCACGAGTTACCAGCAACCCCGGAACCTTGATGCCGTTTGCCCTGGCCCCGTTGACCAGCTCATCCCACTTCGGGTCACCAGCCTGGGGCTTTGACCTGTCCGGATCGTTGAACGGGTGCGGTACGGTCTGAAGTACCGGAACCTGCACAACGGTTTGGCCGTCGGCGGCAGCTAATCCAGCAAGCGCTGCCGTAATACCGCCTGTATTCGCGTCGCCGATCGTCTGCGTAGTTGCACCAGAAGAGGCTGCAGCCGCAAGTTCCTCGCTATCCTCGCCGCCAGCGTACTTTCGGAACCGACTAGCAGTCTTCCTGCCCGCCGGTTTACGCGCGGCCGGCTTGCGCTTGCTCGCAGCCGGACTGGTCGATGAGCTGGTGGCCACCATTTCGGATGTCACTCCGGCGCTCATAATCCTCCATTCTCTACGCATGCTTTGCATGTATTCAGAAGGAGCGTACTGGGAACGAACTGCCTGCTTTGACATCTCCAGCGGCGTGTCGCGTCCGGGTGATGCACCGTGCATCACCCGGAAGGTTCCACCCATGGGCAAGTGCAATGTCCACCGCTGGCAGGCCATGCCGCCACCAACAGTCCCGCAGCGCTCATGCGCGAGTGCAACCCGCACTCTCTCGACGGGGGTGATTCACCGATCCGACCCAGCACGGATGGCCACGTGGGGGGGTGAGTCCGCGGGTGATGCACGGTGCATCACCCTGAGTGATTTACCTTCATTCGAGCGTCATCGACGCGGACGGTCCTTAGCCTCGCGGACACACACCTCCACGCAACACCGAGGTGATGCACGGTGCATCACCTCAGCGTGACAATGTGGGTGATGCACCGTGCATCACCCGCGGACAACCTATGCCCGGATCGGTCACCTGACGTGAGCGCAGGGCATTCAACGAGCTGCCACACAGGCTGGTGCGTACTGTGCCGCATTCGACATCAAGTTCCATGCTTGGCGGGTCGCCGACATCCAACCCGCGTCGCGATCCGGCAGCATGGCCAGCGAACCGCGACCGCTCATGACGACGACGCCGGGTCGGCGCGTGATTCACGCTTTGTTGCAAAACGTCAGAACCCAAGTATTGCTGCGTGTCCCGACACGCACATCGGTGCACGCGGTCGATGCAGGCGTCCCCGAAGGTGGTCACCGCGAAGGGGGTCGAGGTTGGGGTCCCGTCCTTCGCGCATGTTCCATCTGTTGCGCAACACCTTCGAGCGCCTACTGCACACCTACGGAAGAGCGCGGCAGTCGACCGAGAGGTATCGACGTTGACGTCGATCCAACCGCGCCGGGACGCGCACTGCCTGGCATGACAACACCCCAGTGAGTTTGTGCCCTCCCGCGACTTCGGCTCGCGACATGCAGATCGCCTGCACGGCCAGCCCGACCATGCCTGGGACTGCATGCAGGCGACGCAGGCGTGTACACGTTTGCCGGCTACCAGGCCGGCGCTCAAACGCTGCCGTCGTTCCATGGTATCGATTTCGCCCTGTGGGTGATGCACCGTGCATCACCCACAGGCCTAGCTGGATGGGAGCGGGCAGTCAAGCACCTACACGCCGAACTTCGAGCTCGAGGAAGCGGTCGACGACCAGCTGACCTCGTCGCCTCTCTACCGCAGGAAGGCTCCGCGCATTCGATGCCACGGCCGATCCGAAAACTGGTGAGATGGACAACTTCGGCGAAGATGACTGGTGGTGCGGATAGGTGCCCCGAATCGGCAGCGGGTTCCTAGGCGATCGGCGTGGATCTCCCTCACACCGTGTCCGCCGGTAGATCGGGGAGATACCAATAATTGCCCGGGAAGCGTCATCAGTCTCCCGCGGAGCCGTACCGGCGACTCCCACGACGCGACAAGTTTGTGCAGGAGTGGTGCATGGATCGGCGGGTGGATCCGTCGGCGCCTTCCTGGGTGCATCGGTCGATGTACTGATGGGGTGGGAATGAAGGTCGAGTCGACAGGAGCGTCCTGCTCCTTCGGCCCATCACCGACACGATTGTGGACGAGCCCGGATTCTCGAGACCCCGGAGACGGTCGGAGAAACGGTGGTGTGAGTTTCGCGGCATCCCGAAGTCGAGCACCTATCCCGATGGTGCGACCTCACGACCGGCTAGGACCGGGCCGTTGGAGGATGCCAGCAATATCGAGTCGCACACCACTCGCGTGCGACTCCCGAGCCACATTTCCTTGCCCCGGGCCGAATCACCTAGCAAGCCTCGACACGGCACCCGCGGACGACCCACTGAAACCTGGTCAGGCACACCCTTAGCCGGCACCATTGCCGTTTCATTCGCGGGAAGGTCCGCCGCGCTCCTCGCCACCTGGTAGGACGCATTCTGACGTACACCTCTATTCCGCAGCGAGTTTGTACCGCAAAGTTGCACCCTTCGTCGATATGCTGGGGAACGCGCCCCTGGTCGCGTTCGCATGACGGCATGATCCCGACCGCGTACAGGATTGCTCTGTCGCCGCACGTCGGCAAACCGTCGGAGCCGGGCGGTGCACGGACGGCTTCGCCAGCAGGTGCTCAGCGAAATGTCGGCCCTATACCCGCAACAAAGCTAGCCTGCACCAACATTGAGGGTTGAGATCCACTGCTCCGACACGATCGCGGACATTTCTTTTACGTCTTCGTCTCCAGCCGTAGGGCTCGATTCATGACCGAGGACATCCGGGTGACCTACCGTGCGGCGCTCGATGGTCGAAGCCAGCTCCGTTGAGCCCCATCGCCCTTCGTAACGCTGGTGCCGGGTTAGCGACCGTCATGCACCTGGTCACATCTCAGCGTCAGCCTTCTGCCGGTGGTTCAGTGTTGCTGCAAGCGCTTGTCGGCACCGCTGACGGTGCTCTGCAGACGCAATCAGGGCATCCCGGCGGCTGAGACGCGTATCGCGGTCGATAATGCGCTGACGGGCCTCCTGGGCCGCTTTTTGGGCCATCTCGGTCGGTGAGGGTCGAGTCCAATCGATGTGTGCCAGCCTCCAACGGAGAAATCCGACAGGTCGCTCGATGTGCGTCGGCCACGTCCAGCCTCGCTGCTGAGTATCACGCGTCAGTTCAGCAGCGACGTCACGACCACGCCACCGATTCGCATCAATGCCGGCATTTGCGAGTGCCTCGCAAATCAACCCCACATGCCCGGCTGAAGCGAAGACCGGGGCATGAACAAGCAGCTCAGCGGCGGTGCGTTGCAGTTCGATTGCCCGAGGCTGCGGCGGCGGGGTCTTCGAATTCTTCGATTGCTCGCCCGTGCGCGTTCGCGCGCGCGTTGGTGATAACTCTCTAACAAGAGATAACAACTTAAATCCCCTAGAAGGGGATAGGGGGCCACGAGAACGCAACTGGGGATAACTCGCGAGAGCATCATCCTTCGAGCGACGAACCTTCTTCGCCAGCTTCTTTGTCGCCACCTGTGCCGCGACGACGAGGGATTTCGGTGATGTCAGCGCCCACACTGACGCTGCACGGCGTTGAATCCGCCCATGATGGGATTCCGCAGCGTGTGATTCTTCAGCTCTCAAGTACCTCCCACGCACCATCTCGCGAGCTACCGAGAGCGTGTGAAGTGCCCTTCTCGCGCGTTTCACAACCGACACACTGACTCCGCTGCGGTGTGCGATCGTCTCTCTGGAGGCGCACACACGACGGCCCGTTGACCGCTCAGCGAACGAGGCCATCGTCACAGCTACGGCAAATACGAACTCAGTGCTGACCTTGAACCATCGGCACACTCCTCGCCCTGTGGGGGAGTTCAACACTTCGCGGACCTGGCGCTGCCAGGCACCGCGCCCGGTCCATGCTGGAGTCGAAGCCTGCCGGCCAGGATCTACGGGTAACGACCACGAACGGCCTCGCTGATCGCTCTCGGCGTTGAGCCGTTCGACACGATTGACTCGCTCGACAGCGGCCGAAACCAGAGCATCCCACTCGGTGTCATCGGTAGAAGAAACCTCACCGACCGGGGTAATCGGAACATGGTTGTCGAAGAATTCGGCCGCATTCGCGGCGGATCCGGGGTGCATGACGCGCCTTTCACGCGCCCTTCACCAAGATGTTGCCGTGAGTCGCTGGCATCACCAGCGGGACATGGCTTACCCTGACAAGAGCGCACGGTATCGACACGACTGCTCGCGGGACTGCCAATCACAGGAGCGGTCGTGTTGGAACGGCCAGATATGTTCGGTGGGTCTCATCCGTAGAGGGTGGGACCCACCGACGTTTTTGCTAGTGGAGTGGGCACCTCCTCACGGGATGCGTGAACGCCGGAAGAGCCGGCGACATGAGGTCAGCGCATACGGAATCGTCACGTTGGCGTAAAAATGAGAGGTCGCGAACACCAATATCACGCCGTGTCGCGTGCGCACGACGAATCGCGCGTTCTATACTCATAGAAGGCAGACCTCCTCCCTTGCGTGGTGGTTTGTACGACGAGCGGAACCCCCGGAGCTGGCGAGCGAAGGGGGGTTTCGCCTTTTCTGGGCTCTGTTCAGCCCGTCATTGGCAACTCTTCCTGTCTGGCTTGCGCCGGAATCGCTGGCTCGTTCTCGAGTGCCAGCTGAACAAGCGCGATCATTCGATCGGTGATTGTCTTGACCCGACCATCGTCAACCGGCGCGAGAATCCGATCGGCGATCTCCGCGGGGAACTCAACCCCGATATGGCGAACGGCGACGTCGCGGGCTGGGCGCCCGCCCCGACTTTTCCGAGTTGTCATGCCTTAAATCCTGCTCTTTGGGTTTAACTAAACCGCGCAGCGACACGCCGAGTTAAATAAAACTCGAAAAGTGCCCCAGAGAGCCTCCTCCGGCCACGAATCTGGCTCCGAATCGTATGCGAACGACCGCCGGCATTCGGCAAAAATATTTGATCAAACGAAACGCAATCTGCGTAGGCAATCACACCACCCCAGAAACGTCACGTGATGAATCAAAATCTATGTGAGACATAGAGTTACACCGCGAGAAGCGGGATGGGGAGAAGCTTCACAATCAGAGAGCGAGCCCGTCGGAGACCCCTCTGTCTGACCTGTCCGATCACTCATCTGCGTCGCTTCACAAGAAGACCGCACCCGGGCCGATCGGAGGGATTCAATGCCTTAGGGAAGTTCATCCGCACTGCGGGAGATATTGTCAATACCTGTGGATGAGGGAGTTTCAGGCAACCTCCGCTCCGGTGCTTGCGGGCTCGACCGCCCCGGCGTTGGGGCTGATGGCGGTGGGTCGCTCAAGTAGCTTGCCCGTGTGGAACACCGCGCCGGCACGAACGAGCGCGACCAGATGTGGTGCGTTGACCGCCCGCCAGCGAGCCTGGGCGGCGTCGATCAGCTTGTAGGCCATGGCAAGTCCCGCCGCACGGGACCCGGGACCCTTGGTGACCTTGGTCCGGAGTCGCACTGTGGCGAAAGTGGATTCGATGGGATTTGTCGTGCGTAGATGCACCCAGTGCTCAGCCGGATACTTGTAGAACTCGAGCAGCACATCCATGTCGTCGGTGATCTTCTTCACCGCCTTCGGATACTTCGCGCCGTAGTCGAGTTCGAAGGCCTTGATCGCCACTTGCGCTTTGTCGATGTCCTCGGCGTTGTAAATTTCCTTCATCGCCGCGAGCGCACCCGGATGCGCCGACTTCGGCAGCGCAGCAAGAACGTTGGCCTGCTTATGGAACCAGCATCGCTGCTCCCGGGTTTCCGGGAACACCTCCCGCAACGCCCGCCAGAACCCCAGCGCGCCGTCACCGACCGCCAGAACTGGGGCGGTCATGCCGCGGCGTCGGCAGCTGCGCAACAGGTCAGCCCACGACTCGGTGGACTCGCGGTACCCGTCGGTGAGGGCGACGAGCTCCTTGCGTCCGTCCGCACGGACACCGATCATCACCAGCAGGCACAGTTTTTCCTGCTCAAGCCTCACCTTGAGGTGGATGCCGTCGACCCACAGATAGACGAAGTCGGTGCCCGAGAGGTCCCGATCCTGGAAGGCCTTGGCCTCGTCCTGCCACTGGGATGTCAACCGGGTGATCGAGGCCGCCGACAGTCCGGCACCGGATCCGAGGAACTGCTCGAGCGCCGGCCCGAAGTCGCTGGTGGAGAGCCCGTGCAGGTACAGCAGCGGCAGCACCTCGTTCATCTGCGGGGACTTACGTACCCAGGCCGGCAGGATCGCGGACGAAAACCGCTGTCGCTCGCCGGTGTCCGGGTCGACGCGCTTATCGTTCACTCTGGGAACCTTCACGGTGACCGCGCCCGCGGCGGTCAGCACATCGCGTTCGTGATGGTAGCCGTTGCGGACCACCAGGCGGCGACCGTTCTCGTCGACCTGATCAGCGAACTGCTCGATATAGGCGGCCACCTCCGCCTGCAGCGCGGCCGCCAGCATCTGCCGCGCACCATCGCGGACGATCTCGTCGAGCATCGACCGCCCGACGTCGTCGTTGGAGCGGTCGTCGTCGTGTACTACCGTGAGCACGGGCGTACCTTCCCGCCAGCGTTGGCGCGCTGGTCTTGATCAGATTCCTGTGAACTTCGTAGATCATCTTCCGGGAAGGTACGCCCTCCCGGGATCCACAGGTTCTGAGCATTCCTCGCACTGCGGCCAGATATAGCAAAGTCCAGATGACAGTTGACCTATATCGGAAAACTGCAGGTCGAAGCGTCCAGGAGCATCCGACGCGCTAGAACATTGATCGGCTTCAGTTCTGCGGCACAGCCCTAGGGCGGCGACTGCACGTTGACGGACCGGCTGAACCCGAGACCCCGACGCCCAGACCGCAAGAGCGGGTTCCTCATACACCTGGGGCAATGGGCGCACGACCACCTGCATTGCGCACAGCCAACACCTCCGCTCCGCCGTGACAGGAGCAACCAGCGAGGGAACCGACTCCAAAAGAACGACATCTCACCCGCCACCACAAGACTCCCGAGAGGGTTCGCCGGCGTCTGTAGCCGAACTTTGCGGAGACCAGCGGAGTATCTGGATGCCGATGGGACCAGCAATATCCGTCTTTGGTCATACACACGGTCACCATTCAGGGTTCCCGCGCATACCAAGAGGGCACAAAAGTCGACACAAAGATCAACATCAAGGAAGCAGTCGACCCAATTGCCAATCGCGTCGATCGAGCCGCCATCGAAAAACGAAATGAATCGGAATCTGCGCCGGACTACATGGGCTGCGCCAGCTACGGCGAAGCCAGGCAAATCCACGCTCACAAGTTTGCTGGAATCCGAACACGAGATGCACCGGATCTGGAACCTCTCAACGTCCGAACCCGACGGCATTTCGAGAAGCACCGCACATCGCCTTCAGGGTCTCGTGACTACCTCCGCGACCGACCAATTTCATCCCCATCAACCCTGCGTTGGTGTTGAACACGCCACAACGCGGCGCCGAGGGGCCGTGCCGCCCCAGGAGGCCTGCGAGAACATGTGGGGTGTCATTGGCCGGAGGGGAGCGCGCGTGCCAACGACCCGGAGATTGATGGATTCCACTTCGCAAACCGAGAGGTTCACGTTGCCGGAATCTCTCACACCCCCCTCATAATGGTACGAGCACCGGATCTCACACTCACAGCACTCGCTACGTAGGTAGGTAGTCGCGCGGAACGGCCATTGCCGAAAGTCTGATGTCGCGTTCAGACCCAAAAGGTTCATGCGTCTGTAGCTAAATCGTGCGAGCATCGACCCATTTGTGTACACGCAACGGATGCAGTGGAGATGTCACACACGGGCATGACGTTTCATGAGCCGACGATCTGAAGCGCTTACCTCATGGCCCCGCTAATCTGTAACCCGCGCCGTGTGATGCAGGGTGCATCACACACGGAAACCGGTGATGCACCGTGCATCACCACAGGTCGTAGCAAGGTGAGGTCCGCTCCAACTCGCGGACATTGAGGTGCAAAAGCTGCCCTCGATGGTTGATGGTCAAGGGTGGAGCCAGCAACTGCGATCACCGCTTCGGAGCCTCGGTGTCGCATATCCCGAGAGGCTGAGATCTCGGCACCAAGGTCGTCTGCAACGCCGTGCGTCTGGGGAACGTGGGATTGATGGCGGCGAGCAATCGGTGCGGCGACTGTCGCCAGTGCTGTACCGGATCTCGGGGCCCACCGAGCGCGCAAACGCAACTGACACTTTCGTCTGATGAAGCAAGAGGATTCGTCCGCGCCGAGATCGACCACCGTACTGTGATCAGTCGGCGCGCTGGAGGATTCCGAGTTCTGCCCTGTCCGCCTGCCCGGCGGCCACCAGATCATCGGCACGAAGAGGACTATCCGCAGCCGCGGCGTTGTGCGCACCCACCCGACGAACTCTGGCCGCATAAGGATTCGGCAATGCCCGAGCGGAGATGACCAATTGGAGTCAGGGTGGATGCCGCCTCACTACGGGGGGCGAGCCGGGCTGCCGCACATGCTTTGACGACATTCGCGAGATCGTGCGGGAGACCCATACCGTCGATGAGAATGACGGCATCGAAGGGGGAATGGGAAGGGTGATGCACGGTGCATCACTCGGAAGTAGGTGATGCACCGTGCATCACCCAAGTCCGGGGCGCCGGGCGGCGATATAGGTGGCCAACTGCACCGCCGGGTCAGTGTTATTGCGGGGGTGGCCATTGGGGGTGCAACTCGTCCCACGATGTTGCCCCAGCAAGATTCGTCGGGCACGTGGGAGCCTCACCCCTTGAGTAGGTGCACGCCTTACGTCAATCAGAGGAGGGTCGTTCCACTGGTGGATGTAGTTGGAGGCTAGCTCTCGCTCGTCAGCGCGAGGCTTCAGAGTCACATTGGAGCTGACACAGCGCGGGGCGGCGCGCTCGAAACCCTTCGGTCTATCCGTACGGGAGATGAGAACAACATGCACCCTTGGTATCTGATGCGCACGGCCAGCGAAATGCGGCGAAATGACGTTTGGCCGGATCTGTTGGCGTACCCACTGTGGTCACCGAGATGGTCGGCTATCGGCCACCCGGTATCCCCGACCGGCGGGGGACAGTGGCAGATGGGTTCACTCCGGCGCTTTGTCCGAGTGATGTTCAAAGGGGTGACGATTCGAGGTTGCCCCGCCGCTTGAGTGCAGGGTGAGGAAGTGTCAGCCCTCGAGGCCGCCGCGGATCGGCGACAGAGAGTGTATTCCATTGGTCAGGTATCACTCATCAGCATTCGAGACACTCACGAATCGCCATACATCAAGCAGCTTTCGTTGTTACCCGCTGGTAACAGGTGCCGAACCCGAAGGGATGCGTCGAATAACGTTGTGCAGTACGAAACCTGCACACGTTGAGACGGCTGATTGTGGTGCAGGACAAGTCCTACTACCGCCGGGCGGAACTCTCACCCTGGACTAGAGATAGCCGATTCGTGATGAGTGCAGCCGACCAGCGGTGGAGTCGGGGCGTAGCCACGGCACCGATAGGTGTCTTCAGTGCACAAACGTATAGAGTCCCAAAGCTATTGTCACACATCGCCACCAGGTCCCGTTCCTGGTCGCTCGCTGAGCGCCCTCCACTTCGAGTAGCCGGGCTGGCATCGCCATAGGGTGAGGACAAGACTGCGAAACCCCGCCGGAGCTGGCGGACGGCGGGGCCGCTACACCAGCAGTCGAGTATCGGTTGCGCAATGCGAACCCAACCAGCTACTAGGGTCCAGCTGACGGGCGGGACACCGACAACCTGCACATGGGATCAGCCGGTGCGGAACAGATCGTATGACGCCGACCACCTGTGTCCCAAAAGTGTGGCGTACGACACGCTCACTTTCTTGCGGCAAACGCGAAGGCTGCACTTGTATATCCGCGGGATCGGAGTCCAGACGGTGTGTTACGCCTACTCAACTAACAGTGCACGCCCGAACGCTCAGGTTGCCGTGAGGCGTTCAGCGCCCGCCTATCGGTACGACCTCGCCGGTGTCCTGGACCCCTCCACCGGCAGCATCGACCATCGTGCCGCCGCTGCCGGGGTCGCCTTCGTCGGGCAGGAAGTCCCGGCGTGGGATCCCGACCGACCGCGCAGGAGCTCTATGACCACCACATCGGAAGCCTCGAGCTTCACGACAATGTGAAACCCCTACCCTTGGCGGCGACCGCCCTGCTGGAGAAGCAATCACGACAGACCCCGGTGGGGAGGCTCTCACAGGGGCAGCAGCGCAGACTCCATCTCGCCATGCAGTTTCGCCTCCCGCCCCGTGCTGCTCATCTGCGACGAACCCACGAACCAACGGTCGGTGTCCCTGGTCGACAATCTCACCGCCGCACTGTCGGACACCCCGGCCGCGGTCCTTGTGGCTACCCATGACCAGCAGATGCTCACCGATCTCGCACATTGGCCCCGCTTGTGCCTGAACGTCGACCCCGCCCGGTGACATGTGTGCGATGCCCAGCGTGAGCATGCCGAGCAGCCATACACCTCGGGGGTGGCGCACCGGAAGACGCTGACCGCCGACGCCGCAACGCGCGGCAGACAAACACCGGGCGACGCTGAGTACGTCCCGGCCGAACGTCTCTCGGGCGGATATTCCGGCGCAGCAGGGGCAACCGTTCGAGGCGCGTCGGATGGCCGACCGACTTATTACCCGGTACCCCGCTCTCGGTGACCGGAAGGACACCCTGGCGAGGTGAACCCAGGCATCTGCCGCGCTGCGCCTGCGGACTTTCGTCCTGTCGATTACAGAGGGGGTTCGCGGAGCGGACAGCGAATCCCATGGCTCTGCCGTCGAATGTCGGTGTCGCGGGCTAGCGTCGAGTGGGTACCCGACAGCTGAGGAGCAGCGATGAGCGCGGTCACGACGAATCAACCACTCGGCACCCCCACCTGGATCGACCTGGGCATCCCGGATCTCGACCGGGCGATGACCTTCTACGGGTCGGTCTTCGGTTGGGAATTCGACGTCGGTCCCGAGGAGTACGGGCGGTACACGATGTGTCTGCTCGGCGGCAACAAGGTCGCCGCGCTGATGCCGAATCCCGACGAGAACGCCACCGAGTTCTGGTGGAACGTCTACCTGGCGACCGACGATCTCGATGCGACGGTCGCTCGGTCCGCCGCCGCGGGCGGCACGCTGCTGATGGAGCCGAAGGACATCGCCGACCAGGGTCGGATGGCGATGGTGCGGGATCCGTCCGGGGCGCAGTTCGGCCTGTGGCAGGGTCGGGCACACGTCGGCTGCGAGCTCGTGAACGAGCCGAACACGTTGTTACGCAACGACTTGGTGACCCCGAATCCCGGCCCGGCGCGGGACTTCTACGCGGCGGTGTTCGACTTCACCCTGGACGGGAACGACGACCTGCCCGGCGTGGACTTCACCTTTCTGCGCAGACCGGACGGGCACGAGATCGGTGGCATCGTGGGCGACCCGGCCGCCTCCGCGTCCTCCTGGGGCACGCTCTTTCAGGTCGTCGATACCGACGCGGTCGTCGCCGCCGCGCGGGCGAACGGGGGTACCGCGGACGATCCGACGGACATGCCGTACGGGCGGACCGCGGATGTCGCCGATCCGTTCGGTGCGACGTTCACGGTGGGTTCCCCGCTGCCGGGTGGGCAGGGGTAGAGGGGTCCGGTCCGGAGACTAGTGGTGTGTCTCGGATTTAGTTGATCTTTTCCAGTGCGACGCGGCCGCGCGCGACCTTGGCGAGGATGGATTCGGCGGTCGCGGTCCATTCGTACGGTCGGGGGTTTTCGTTGTGGGCGTCGAGGTATTCCTCGATCGAGGCGATGAGGTGCGGTACGGAGTGAAATACCCCGCGCCGCAGAGCTTTATCGGTCAGCTCTCGGAACCAACGTTCGACGAGATTAAGCCACGAGGAGGAGGTGGGAGTGAAGTGCAGGTGGAACCGGGGATGCTTGTCGAGCCAGGCCCGGACCTTCTCGTGCTTGTGGGTGGCGTAGTTGTCCAGGATCAGGTGGATTTCCAAGTCCTTGGGCACCTCGCGGTCAATGGTGCGCAGAAATCTCAGGAACTCCTGATGGCGGTGGCGCGGCAGGCACTGGCCGATCACCGTGCCGGTGAGGACGTCGAGGGCGGCGAACAAGGTGGTGGTGCCGTGACGCTTGTAGTCGTGGGTCATCGTCTCGCCGCGGCCCTTGATCATCGGGAGCGAGGCCTGGGTCCGGTCGAGGGCTTGCACCGACGACTTCTCGTCCGCGCACAACACGATCGCCCGCTCGGGCGGGTTCAGATACAGACCGACGACGTCGACGAGTTTGTCCTCGAATCGTGGATCGTTCGACAGCTTGAACGTCTCGACCCGGTGCGGCTTGAGTCCGCGAGCGGACCACACCCGCTGGACGGTGTCCTTCGAGACCCCGACCACCTCGGCCATCGTCCGGCAACTCCAATGAGTCTCGCCTTTCGGGCGGTAGTTCTGCGTCAGGTCCACGATCTCATCGATCTTCTCTTGCGGGATCGAGGGCTTGCGACCACGACCCTTGCGCACCTCGCCCAACCGCGCCATGCCGTCCTCGGCGAACCGCACCCGCCAGTTCGCCACCGAGCCCGGCGATACCGACAACGCCTGCGCGATAGCCGTGTTGGCCACACCCTCGGACGCCATCAACAGTGCCTTAGCCCGCACCACCTCACGGTGTGCACCCGACTGCGACCGCGCCAACGACTCAAGCAAAACGCGCTGCCCATCGGAAATCTCCAAGGCGGGTACCGGATGCCTCATATAGGGATTCTATCGAAGAGAACCAGAATTATTTGCGAGACACACCACTAGCTACTTCGACCTGAAAAACGAGGCGCCCCGGTGAGCATGATTCGGCCGCTCTCGGCCGGTCGGGATTGGGTTGGCCGCAAGTCCCCCCGATCCGCGTCCTTTCACGCTGCCAGGGTGCTGATCTTGACCAGGTTGTGCGCCAGGACCCCGTGGCCGACCCAGATCTGGGCGCCTTCGGTGCTGTCGATGCGGGTGCGGTCCCAGCCATATCCACGTTTGAGGGCGCTGATTCTGCCTTCGACTCCGGTGCGCCACTTGATTGTTCGTCGGAACGCTGGGCGGTGTTCCTCGGCTCGCCGGTCAGCTGAGGGTTTGCCCTTGCGGGGGATGACGACGTGGCGCACGCCGAGGTCGCGTAGGTCGTCTTCGACGGCTTTCTCGCCGTAGCCGCGGTCGGCGGTGACCGTGCGGGGTGGCCGGCCGGCGCGTGTGCGGACCCGATCCACGGCTGGTGCCAATTGGGGTGCGTCGGCCGGGTTGCCGCGTTCGACGTTGTGGTCCACGATCACGCCGTCGTCGCCTTCGACGAGCTGGGTCTTGTGGCCGAACTCGACCGGTTTGCCGAGCCGTCCCTTGGCGATGGGCCGGGCGTCGGGGTCGTGCAGGCTGACTCGCCGGGTGGCTCCGTCCGGGGTCTGCCCGGCCAGCCGCTGTCGGGTCTGCGCGGTGATCTGCCGGGTGGCGGTGACCAGGTCCTCGAGGTCGTCGATGGCGCGGGCCAGGCGTCCGCGCCGGCGGCCCGCGGCCCCGTCGTGCTCGCCCTGGGCCTTCCGGGCTGTGGCCTTGGTGCGTGCCCGGCGCAGCGCGTGTTTCGCGTTGGTCAGCAGCCGTTCGGCATCGGTGGCGGCGGTCTCGGCCAGGTCGGCCAGCTCCCCGGTGGTGCGCCGGACCGCCGCCAGGGCCTCGTCTCGGCCGGCGGCGCTGCGCGACCGCAGCTTGAAACCGATCGCGTGCGCCCGCTTGCCCGCTGCACGGGATCGGTCCCGGACCGTGGTGCGTGTCGCTCTACCGGCGGCCTGGATCCGCTTGCCGGTGGCCGCGATCCGTCGGATTGCCTTGGCCAGCAAACCGGAGTCGGTGGGGTAGGACACGTTGCTGGGCACCACGGTGGTGTCGGCCCGCAACGTGGTGGTGCGCAGCACCTTGGCCTCGGTGGCCTTGGCCAGCAGCGCCTCGTTCAGCCCGTCCACCGCCGCCGCGCCACAGCGGGTGGTCAGCTTCATCAACGTCGTCGGGTGCGGCACCGACCCGTCCAAGGGGATCCGGCAGAACCGGCGCCAGGTGATCGAGTCGCTCACCTCGCGGCACAGGCTTTCGTAGCCGAGCCGGTAGCGGAACTTGAGGAACATCAGCCGCAGGTAGGTCTCCATCGGCGTCGACGGACGACCGATCCGCGGGTCGAAGTACGGAACGAACGGTGCGAAGAACGCTGGATCATCCAACAGCGCATCCACTCGCTCGAGCTCCGCGGGAAGCCGCAGCAACTCCTGCGGCAGCACCGACTCGAACAACGACGGTTGATCGCCTACGGTACGGAACACGATGGCCTCGATCCCTTCTAGCCCAACGGGTTGAGGCCATTGTTCCGGTTCAGGACTGGCTGATCACGTACCGCCACACCCCGACTTTTTCAGGTCGAAGTAGCTATTCGGCCGGGCACCTCGGTGGCGGTCGTAACGTCAGCATCCGGGTTCAATGGCTCTGAAACGTCGTGGTCGTCACCGGATGGCGGGCGGGTTGCCCCTGCGCTCCTCGTCGCCGCCCGGGCCCCGCCTTACCACTGTATGTTTCCCCGCGCGCCGCACACCGGACAACGAGGCGGATCCTGCCCGTCGGTGTGCGGTGCTTAGGTGGTCTGCGCGTTCTCGGCCTGCACGCCTTTCTGCCCCTGGCTGACCTCATATTCCATGTGTTGTCCCTCGTCCAGGGTCTTGAAGCCGCGGCCCGCGATCTCGGAGAAGTGGACGAAGACGCCGCCGTCGGGGGCGGTGAACCCGAAACCCTTCTCGCCGTTTCCAGGTCTCGGGGATGTGGAAGTAGATCCACAGGTTGGCTCTCCGCTCGTTGCTTGCATTGTTGCATGCATCGTTGCGAGCAAAGATGCGAGCACGTGGTTTAATGGCCTTGAGCGGATGTTGCTCTGTAGCGACCGAGGCCGATGACCTAGCGGTCTGGTCGGCACACCTCAACGCGGAAAGGACAACTCGCGATGCCCAATCCCCGTGGTTCTCAGAGGCCTGACGTTGGGGTGGGTGATCGATCCGGGCAGCGAAGACGACTTCGACGATATGGAGGCGCTGCGCACCCGCGCCGCCGCCGAACTGACCGGGGTGTTGCAGGCCACCCTGACGCCGATGCTGAGCGCGGGGTGGGAATTGCGCGGCGATCCAGGGCATGTGGTGCACCTGTCCCGCAGCATCGGCAAGTTCACCTCGATGGTCGATGTGGTCATCGAGCCGTACGTGTGGACGTATTGGAACAAGGACTTCGGCTGGAACAACCGGGTCGGCGAGACGGGGATCCTCGGCTCGCCCACCGCCGGAACGTATCTCCCCGACGACGACCTACCGGCCGCCCGTGAACTCGGCCGACGGTTGGCGTGGTCCGCGAAACACCTCGGCGTACTCCCGGGGCCGACCCCCGCGCGCACCGGCGCCGCGATCGTCGACAAGATCAAGCGCGAACGCACCCGCTCGGGCAAGGGCCTGGTGGTGGCGACCGCCGGCCCGGTCCCGCCGCTGGACGGCGCCCCGCGCGGTGACCTCGAACCCGCCGTGGGTTGGACCCGCGTCCCCGACGAACAGGACCTCGAGGGGACGAGCCGGTTGGTGTCCATCGACCAACGCGCCGCCTACCTGGCCTCGGCAGGGATGCTCGAATTCGGATACGGACAACCCACACATCTGACCGGGGACGCCGCGGCCGCGGCCGCTGCGGGGGACAAGGGTGCCCCGTTCGGGCTGTGGCGGATCACCCTGCCCGCGGGGCAAACGTTGTCGCTGCCCGAGAAGCTGCCCCTGCCGCACCCACACATGCTGGCGGACCAGCCGGTGCAGACGTGGGTCACCTCCGTGAGCCTCGACGGGTTGTGCGCACCGGTCGCGGATGGGGGGATCGGCGCCGACCTCGACGACCTGGACATCACCGAGGCCTGGGTGTACCCGCAGCAGGGCCGGGTGTTGGACAAGTGGGCGAAGATCCTGCGCGAGGCCCGCAAGGTCTCGGTGGACACCGAGGACGTGGCGACGAAACGGTTCCTCGGCTCCTGCTACAAGGGCTACATCGGGCGAATGGTCAACCCGGACATGTGGACTGCCAAGCAGATGCAACATCACCACCAACCGCTCTGGCGGGCGGCGATCATCGCGCACTGCCGGTGGCGCGGCCGCCGGGTGGCGATGCGGATCGCCTGCGAACACGGCCGCTGGCCGGTCCGCACCGTCACCGACTCCTGGGTGTACCTCCTCGCCGACGGCGAGGACATCGCCGACCCGAGTGAGGCGTTAGGGAAGATGTCGGTGGAGAAGGACACACTGCTCACGGAACCACTCCTGTCCGCGTTGGCATCGGCTCAGGATGTGCACGAGGTGAATCTGGCGATCAGGGCGGCATTCGCCGACGACGAGTTCGCCGCCGACGAAGGGGAGGGGGCACTCTGATGGCCCTGCATCTTCCCAAGCCGCGCACCACGAAGCCGGCGCAGCAGGCGGTCGGTCTCGACGGACTCAAGGTCTCGGTCGCCAACGCCGCGACCAGCGGTGTCGAAAAATCAAAACAGGTCAAAAGTGGGGGGCTGGCCGGCCTGACCAGCAAGGTCTCGGTCAAACAACTACGCAAGGAACTCGGCAACGAGGGCCTACGGCAGGCCGCGATCGACGCCGGCCGCACACCCCCCTCCGCGCGGACGTTGCGCCGGTGGACGCAACAAGGCCGGATCCCACACGCCGACGTCCTCGAGCGAGCCCAACGGCGTGCGGCGATCGAACGCCTCGGCGGCATCGACGCGGTGGCCGCGAAGATCGGCCGGTCCCGCTCCGCCGTCTCCCGATACCGGTCCGGGGAAACGAACGAGTTGCGTGCCGACGCCAGCAAGAAACTCAAGAACGTCAAGGCGCAGGACATCATGAAACGCGCCGGAGTGTTGCGGCCCGACGGAACACCGAAAAGAGCGGTCATCCGCGTCAAGGGCGGCGTCATGGTCCGCAACGGCGCCGACGAGGGCTACGACTACCGGGTCCGGACACTGGATTTCGCGAACTCCGACACCCCGTTCACCAATGAGGAATCCCGCGAACTGGCTGCCGCGCTGGCGAATGACGATCACGCCCGGGTCGTGGCACTGCTCGAGCGGCACGCCACCCTCGACTACCCGGAGAACAAGGGTTTCGACAAGTACAGCGACCAGTTCGGATTCCACTTCGACCACATCGAATCCGTCCACATCGACTGGATCTGATCTCAGCCGGACCGAACCACGGGCGGGCAAGTCGTTTCCGCAGGTCAACATCGCGGAATCGGTGCTGTTACGGAAGCCCTGCTATCTCGATTAGCGTTCCTCGCAATACCAGAAGCTCGGTGGGATAGGACAGCAGGAAACCCTTCGACAGACACCTGTCGTCTTCTGCGCTGCGTGAAGAGTGCCTCGATCAGCGCGGTGGCCGATGCGGTCTTCGCCGCGGTTTTCGTGGTCGCGTCGGCGGTGGCGGTGTAGCCGCCGAGGCGCACGGTGGCGGTGAACCGGGGTGCGTGCGCGGGCCCATCGGTGTGGAACCCCCACTCGGGCGGAGCCTGATTGTTGTTCTGAGCGAGACTCATTAACCAGGCGATGGGGTTGGACAGAGCCTTGGACTTCTTCGCCCCGTCCAGATTCAGGGCGACCGGCGCGGTCGTACAGTACGGTTCCGCAGATGGAGCGGGACCGGGATCCTCAAACGCCTGTGGGGGAGTCGTGGGCTGCGGGGATGGCTCGGTGGCGGGCCAGTCCGGTTCCGTGTCGGGGCGGTCGGTGCCGGTCAGCTGCGCGCGCACTGCCGCCCAGATGGCGGCCTGTTCGGCCGGCTTCTTCGCAGCCGCCGTGGCCCACGGTCCGCGAATGCTGCGGTGGGTGGCGCGGGCCGCGAACAGTGGATTGTGGTCGGCACCGTTGCGCCGGATCTCGAGATCGGTGGGCGGTTGATCGGGGTGGGCTTGCCGCCACACCGACGCCACGCTGGGACCCATCTCCGGATGGGTGTCGGCGAGGGTGTCCAGGACGCGGAGCTGAAGGGGAAGCCAGGTCGGGTCGGCGGCGTCGATCAGGACCGCGACGTCCGGGGCTGTCATCAGCTCGGCGTCGACACGGCGGGCGAGCTCGGCGGCGAGTTCGGCCCGAAGCGGTCCATTGGCTTCGGCTTTGAGGACCTTGTGGAATCGACGACTGTCCAGTGCGTTGAGATCGGCGGTGGCCGCCTGCTCGGCGACGATGCGGTGGTCGGCGTGTTTGAAGTGATTCTTCTTCGCCTCCCGGGCGGCGCGGGTGCGCCGGTTCAGGTCCGCGCCGAGGGCAGCGAGTTGCTCGCCGGTGTAGGGGGCGGGGGAGTGGTCGAGGTGCGCGAAGATGATCCGCTGGTTGATCAGGTCGGCCACCCGCCGCAACGGGGAGGTGACATGGGTGTAGGCACTCAACCGGAGACCGTAGTGGCCGTGCACCGTCCGGTCGTAGGTCGCGGCCCGCAGCGTCGACAGCAGTCGTCCTCGCAGTTTCGCGAACAGGTCCGGGTCCCCGGCCGCGGCGGCGATCTCGTGCATCAGTTCGTCGGTGCTGCCGGAGACCGGGTTGGTGCGGTGGTTGCGGAACAGGATCGGCAAACCCTGCTCCACACACCACAACGCCACTGCCTCGTTGGTCGCGATCATCAGCTCCTGCACGATGACGTAGGCGACGGTCCGCAGTTCGGCGGCGATCGCCACGATGGCGCCGTCCTCATTGGCCGCCCAGCCGCGGGTGAGGTCGTAGAACGCCAGCGCCCCGCCGTCGCGGCGGGCGCCGAGCAAGACTTGCGCTGCCGCATCCGCCGCGACCAACTGAGGGTGCAGCGAATTGGCCGGGTCGGTGAGAATCCCGGGGACCTCGGCGTGATCGACCGCCACACACCGGCCCAACGGAATCTCTCCGCGACCGACGGTGACGTCGACCAACTGCCCGTCGGTGGTGAGGGTGCCGGTGACCCGCAGACTGCTGCGCCGGGAATCGGCGGTCAGGGTGGCAGCCTGCTCGGCTGTCTCACCGAGCATCGGAATGGTGCGGCCGCGCAGATATCGGGTTTCCGCCCGCAGGAACGCCTGCTCGTCAGCGACCGACCCCAGTTCTACGACGTCGGCGACGCCGGCGATATGAACTTCGATCGCCCACCCGCGGCCGTCGGGGAGGGGGATGACGGAGAAGGCGTCGTCCCGGTCCCGCGCCGACACCGAGTCGATCATCAGCAGCGTCGACATGTCGGTGACTGTCGAAGATGTCATGGTCGCCGCACCCCCTTGGTTCTACAGGCCTCCGACGATAACCAATCTTCACCGGGCACCGTCAGCGACGCGCCCTTGCAACATCGCCCACGCATCCTCAAAACCGGATTCAGGTACGGTTTGTTCACCGCGGTGAACAACGGACAAAACGGACACCACCCGGTGTCGTCGGCCTGCGTGCCGACCCATCCGGCTGGTGAGCAGAATCGAATCACGCAGTGTGCGTCTTGCGGCAAGCGCTGCGGCTCGAAAAGGTGAGATCGGTATGACTTCTGTTCCTGACCCCACGCCCAACGCTGTCGGGGAACAACAACGGCGGCCCACGTTGACGCCGCGCGAGCTGGAGATCCTCCGCCTGTGGCTGCGGAGTGAATCGAAGACTGTTGCCGCATCCGACCTGGGAATCAGCCTGGGCACGATCAACACCCACCTGATCCGGATCCGAGCGAAGTACGCTGCCGCAGGCCGCCCCGTTGCCGACAAATCTGGATTGTTGATCCGGGCGCTGCAGGATGGGCTGGTGTCTCTCGCTGAGCTCTGACGCGACTGGTCCACGTCCATGCTTCAATAGGGCGCGAGCACTGCAAAGGGCCGACCTGTCGACCTTGTCCAGTGGCCGTTGCCGGGCACTCTCAGCCTGGCGCTTATTCCGCGACGACCGCGGGCGGCGGGCAGCGACGGGTGTTCCGTGACTGGTTCCGCCTGTTCGGCGTGCGGATCGACCGGCTGCGTGGTGTTAGCAGCCTCTCGGGTTCTCAGGGTGTCTCGGATCGCCGGGGCAAGGTTTGGTTATTGAGCCGTGCTGCCCGGGCATTCTCATGGGCGACTATTGCTTCCTGCCAGTCGTGATCGGTCACGGCGGCGTGGCCGCGGGCGACTGGGGGGTGGAACGCCGAGCTGCGCGGCGATCTGGGCCCACGACATGCCCGCCGTGAGGGCCTCGGCCACCGCCCTGGCGAGGAGATCGTCGGTCTGGTCGCCGCCGGAGACGTCGGCGTGACTGTCAGAGTCCACCGGAAGACCCAACCTGGCCCGCTGGATAGGCGCCCATCAATTGATCCATCCCCGTGACTGTATCGGGCGCTTCGGGGGTCGCCGACCGGTCAACGATCATCATCCGGTACTCCGACAGGCGTTCGACGGCGCACCTCTGCTTTACGACTGTGTCACCTGAGCTGAGGCACGCCACGCGCAGAGCTCACCGATCAGGCAAGTGACGGAGTCGGCAGCGCGGTCGATCCAGACGGCGTTCCCATCCCGGACTTCAGGTGCGAAAAGCAGCAAGGGGCTGCGGCTCGACACGGGCCACAGAACGGACTCGTATCCCGAGAGCCAGTCGTGAACTGCCTCGGCAATCACGGAGGTTGCCGTCGCGACGTCCGTCTCGTATGGGAGACCGAAACCGAATCCGCTTGGAATGTCCGGACCGTTGGCCCGGGTCTCGACGGTATTGAGCCCGATCGTCCATGCTGGGATCTCGTCCGTGGTGTCTTCGATTGTCCACATGAGTGAGCTGTACTTGTTGAACTCGGTAAAGCACTGAGTGTCCCGACCGACCGCATGGCACGCCTCGACGAAATGGCGAGGTGCGTCGCTGACATCGTCGGCATTGAGGTTAAGTTGCCACCTAGGCTTTCGCGGAACCTGTGGTTGAGGCCACGCCTGTGTCGCCTGGTACCGCAAGTCTTTCGGAGCTTCTGCGTCGGATTGCTTCCACTCGAAGTCGATCAGATCGCCGACATTCGAAGGCATCTTCGCTCTCGATTGCGGCGGAGGGTAGCCAACAGCCACCCGGGGTCTGGGACGAATCCACGACACCCGATCTCGATTGGCGGTCCCAACTTCGCACGGTTCCGCGGGTTCTCATTTTCACAATCATCCCAGTCCACGGGCCAGCAATTTGCGATTCCCCGCAAGCCGAACTACCAGGGGCCACTTCGGCCTACAGCGCGCCGGCGGACAGGTGTTTCCGTAGCGGATCGTGATCCGGTGTGTTGTGCTCTGCTGGCCACTGCTGTCGAGGAGGCTGGGAATGCAGGCTCCCGACCACTACGAAAGGACCTCTGCAGGCGAGCCAACCGCTGCATGACAGCCACGCTGATCTGAATCAAAGCGTTCCAATTCGGGTCGATCAGTGACACGTACGGCTGGCATAGAGATCGCGCAAGAGCGCGGCCTCGGCGCCATGATGGATCAGTTCGTCCGCGATGCGCAGGACAAACGACCGTCGGGTTGCCGAGCCGTATGGTCCGGCGGCCGGACCGATCGCCGCGGTCAGGTCGACGGATTCGAAGGTGACGAGCTCGCGGAAGGCGGCGTACGCCGAGTCCACCGAGGCCAGGGCATCCTGGGCGCAGTCCGCGCCGCCGTTATCGAGCTTTGCCTCCGGCGGCGTGACTGCGAGCCACGTCCAGTTGCGTGATTGGGTCAGGACTTCAGCGATGTGAAACAACCGCCAGCGAATGGTGATCTTGTCGTCGGCGTCAACCGGCCGCCACGACCACTCCCGATCGGTCAGTCCAGCCATACGGTTCCACAACCGTTCCCAAGTGTGGTCGAGCAGGTCCAGCACATCCTTGTCGGCAGTCTGCATGGTCACCACCCTGCCAGTGCGCGCAGGGGACCGCTCGGCCGTAACCGCTGCCGAAAGAGAACCCCTCAGCTGGGCATAGCACTAGAGGCGCAGCGACCGGCCATCGGCCTTGCTCCTGGTCGGGGATGAGGCGCACGATGATCCCATGACCAAGAAGCGTTGGGGTGACCTCGATCCACGTCTTCGGCAAGCATTCCTCATTGGCGGCGCCTTCGAGACGGGCCTGAAGATCGCCACGTTGATTGATCTTGCCCAGCGTCCTCGTTCGGCCGTCCGGGGCTCGAAGTCCTTGTGGGCACTCGCACTCGCCCTGGTGAACTCGGGTGGGATTTTGCCGGTCATCTATCTGTTGCGCGGGCGCGCCGGATGAAATGCATGTCACTCGTCAGAGCAACCCACTCCACCATCCCATTGACCGTCGGCCGGCATCCCGTTAGGTAATCGGTGAACGGCAGACTATTCAAGTGCGTCGGGCAGCCTGATTGCGCCCTTGAGGTAGTTCTCTTCCGCCCTGCACATAGCATTCGAAGTCCAGTCTTCGGTGATCGTGCTTGGACGACCTACTCGTCGTCCGTGTCGAGTTCGACGCAGTTCCACGTAGCTGTCCTGTCCGGCGGTACGTTCCCGCATTCGGTGAAAGTAGGCGGTCGCGACGGGTCGACCGAATAACCCCCGAGTGGGTTCGGGGTGCGGGTTCCTTCGCGAGTGATAACGGCGCGGCGAAGAACGCGGCCCCGCGTCGTCGGCACAATGTGGTGAAACAATTTCAGGTATCTGTCGTACATCAGACAGCCCGAGATCGCGGTGGGACCCTCTGGTTCTTTCCAGTCCGAGAGCAGCGCGGATACGTGTTCATTGTTGTTGCGGGCTACCCAGTCGTATTCGCCGGGGCGGATGGCGGCGACGCGCTCGACTTGCACGGGGACGTCCCAGCTCACCACTTCTGCCGGCAGCATCTCCGGTCGACACCATGCAGTCGCGGCTTCGATTTGGTCTCCTACGAGCAGACGCTCGTTTCCGGGTTCGACGTCGACCAGCATCCAGATCCTCACGCCCATCATCATGAACCGTTTGCACCCCGTTCCGTGGTGCCTCAGTCCGAGTGACCCAGTGCCGGTGGAGGAACCAGAGGGCGACCGCCTCCTCAGTGGCGATCATCAGCTCCTGCACGATGAGGTAGGCGACGGTCCGCAGGTTCGGCGATCGGCACGATGGCCTCGTCCTCGGGGCCGCCCAGCCGCGGGTGAGGTCGTAGAACGTGAGGGCGTCGCCGTCGCGGCGAGCGGTCAGCAAGACCTGCGCGGCGGCCAGGTGGCGGTGCAGCGGATTCACGATGTCCGTGATGGGCAGCGGGCGCCTACTCGACCTTTAGAACCAGTGACGGCGGCCACCGACGGCGCGGCCGGTGGCCCCGAGCAGCGCGAGGATGACTCCGATGACCAGCAGGATGATCCCGATGGTCCAGAGGATCGAGATGCCCGCCACGAATCCGATCACGAGCAGAATCAGTCCGAGAATGATCACGATGAACCTCGTCCCGGCGCGGTGCGCGCCCTTCATCCGCGTTTACCCGTTCGCCCTAATCGGAAAACAGATGGTCGACAGCGAGATCGCCGGGTTGGCCGTGACGAGGGTGTACCCCAATGCCCGGCAGGGGTCACTCATGGTTGTTCGGGTCACTGCAAGAAACGCAATCTTCCTGCGGGCGCCGGATACGAGGAGGGGCCGGTGGGTGATCAGCGGCTGTAGGCGACCAGGGTGGTCCACATCGTCTGCACCGGGGTGTCGTGCTGGTCGAGCATGATCGTCTTTGTGACCATGATGTCGTTGCCGGCGGCGTGGCGGAACGAATCGAGAAAGACGTCGCAGATCAGGCGGTCGCCCACCGCGATGGGGCGGTGGAACTGCAGGCGTTGATCGGTGTGCAGGATCTCGGCGGGGTCGTAGCCGGTGAGGACTTCGCCGAACAGGTGCTGCTGCGCGATCATCGCCACGATGGACCCGAACGTGAGCGGGGCGATCAGGCCGTCATAGCCCAGGCCGACGGCGGCGTCCTCGCTCCGGTACGCCGGATGGGGGTCTTGCAGGGATTCGGCGAACTCGCGGATCTTCTCGCGGCCGACCTCGTAGAAGTCGGTGACCCGGTAGTGATGACCGACCAGGCCCGCCGTCCGCTGCGCCCGGGTCGTCCTGGTGTCGTCGAGGATGGTGGCCACCGAGGGAGAACCTACCGGTTCGTATGTGCGCTGCCTTCCCATTCCTGGATGGCGCGCGTGTCGGATGGATGCGTGCGGCAACGGATCCCACCGCCCACGACCGGCGGTGGGCTGATGGGGGCCGGTTGTTCTCCCGGCCGCGGCCGGGATGGGAGTCGGAGTGGAGTGAATTGTGAGCAATCGAGAGGTACGAGGTGCATGGCCGGCACCGTCCTTGGAACGCACCCGACTACATAAGTTGTGGCATCTCTGCCTCCTGCGTCTCCCGTGCCCGACCTCGTACAGAAGATTTCGTGGTGGCAGTTACGGTCACCTGGTGGAGAAACCGCACCGCAACAACCCGGAGGACCGGCGCGGGCAACCCAGCGACGACCCCGCCGACCCTGACCTCGCCGCCTTCGGGGAGCAGGCAGACGACTTCATCGCCCGAGCGATAACGGACGCGTTGGCCGAGGGCATGTCGTGGGCACAGATCGGCGCCCGGCTCGGGGTCCCATCGCCAGCCCCGGACCACGACGATGAAGTGAGCGACCGGGACTGGCAGGAGGCAATTGTCGCCCACGAGAACGCTCGGGCGGCGCGGCGCAGATACGACCGACACCGGACGACACCGACCGCCTCGACGAGGACGAATACCGCGACAAGGAAACCCAGCAACGGGCCGAAAGCCATATCCCCGAATCCGACTCCATCCTCTTCCTCGAAGTGAACGTCACCGACTCCTCCGACTTCAGCACCGACCTCGTCGTCCACGGCCGTCAACGCGGCAAATACCGGATTCTGTGGGTCGACAGTCCCGCGATCCCCAACACAATTGCCGCCGTCCTGCTTCGAATCCGGGACATCACCGGCGTCAACCCGGATGTGTACTTCGAATGGACCGAAGGCAACCCGCTCGTCAACCTGCTCCGGTTCCTGTTCATCGGCGAAGGGGAAGTCGCCCCGGTAGCCCGAGAAGTACTCCGGCGAGCAGAGCCGAATCGGCAGCAGCGACCGCACGTGCATGTCGGTTGAGGTTCTGTAAACCCGGAGAACCGGGCGCATCAACGTTTCGAAACCCTGGCCCTGACGAACAGGGACCTCCAGGTTCCTCGCGGGGCGCTCTCTGTCACTGTCCTAAGGCTGCTGCTGACAAGACCATGCGTGTTGCGGCGACCGCTGGAATCCGCCAAATTTTGCTTGGGTTCGTGAGGTGACGTGCCACCGTCCTCGGACGAGGTCCCCGGCGCGCGAGCATTTAGGATCGGGCGATGCCCCGGCTTTCCGCAGACGTCCGCCGCACCCAATTGCTCGAGGCGGCCCTCGCCGTCGCCGAGGACCGCGGAATCGGGGACGTGTCTCTGCGCCGGGTTGCCGGGGCCGCCGGAGTGTCCCTCGGGTTGCTGCACTACCGGTTCGCCGACAAGGCGAGCTCATCACGGCGATGGCCGATGCCCTGATCGGACAGATCAGCGACGGTTTGCGGCTGGCGTTCGGACAGATCGCTGGCGCTCCTCACCGCCCCGGCGTGGCCGGGCTGAGGCGGGTGCTGCAGACCGGGATCGGGGCCCTGGTACCGATTCTCGAATCCACCGCCGGACGGCAACTACTCACCTACGAGATCACCACCACGGCGCTCCGCCGCCGCGACACCGGAGACAGCGCGGGCGGGCAGATCGCCGACCGCCAATACCGCACCATGGATACCGAAGCAGTCGAGTTCCTCCGCCGGTGCGCAGAGCGGACCGACACCACCTGGCGCATCCCCGTCGCCGTCGTCGCCCGCTCCGCCCTGGCCGGGTTGGATGGGCTGGTGCTGCGGTGGCTGGTCGACCGGGATACCGATGCCCTGATCACCGGCCTCGACGACCTCACCGCAATGATCACCGTTAACGCGATCGCATCCCCCACCGATGCAACACAGGCGGTCCGTCCTGGTCCCTCCATCGTTGATGGTCAAGTCCCAGATCTAGTGCGGCACCGGCGGATATCGCCGCATCCTCCCGGTCCTCCACAACCATGAGCCCGGTCGGACCTGCTTCATGGCGGGACTGCTCGCTGGCTCGTCGAACCTTCTGCCTGCCACCGCCGCCACGCGGCGAGAAACCCGCGACCAGGATGTGTAGCCGCCGGACGGAACTGAATCGAGCGTTGTCCATAGACGACCTGGCCGGGGGCAGGTCGCTGATGTGACGCGGACAATGGAAGCAGGGCAACCCAGCACCGGCCGAAAGGCGAACCGATGAATCGGGCGGAAACCGCGGTCCGCCGGATCGACCGCTTCCAGCAACGGCACGCGATCCTCGCCGTGCCATTCGCCGTAGTGCAGAAGTTCGGCAACGACCAGGCCGGCGGCAAGGCCACCATCATCGCCTTCTACGGGCTGTTCGCCGTCTTCCCCCTCCTGCTGCTGTTCTCCACGGTCCTCGGGTTCGTCCTCGCCGGACACCCCGACCTCGAACAACGCATGATCAACTCCGTCCTGGCCGACTTCCCCATCCTCGGCACCCAACTCCGCAGCTCCACCCACCCGCTGCGAGGCAACGGCTGGGCCCTCGTCCTCGGTGTGCTCGGCGCCCTCTACGGGGCCCAGGGCATCGGGCAGGCCGCGCAGAACGCGATGAACACGGTGTGGAACGTGCCGTTCAAGGACTGGCCCGGGTTCGTCGGCCGCCGGGTGCGGGGACTGACGATCCTGGTGCTCCTGGGAATCGGGATCCTGGTCTCGACCACCCTGATCGGATACGCACCCCGCTTCGGTCCCCTGTCCGACGCCTGGGCCTCGGCCGCCGCTGCCGGGGTCAACTTCCTCGTCTTCCTCGTCTGCTTCACCGTCCTGACCTCGGCGACCGTGCGAGTACGCGACGTGGCCGTCGGGGCGGTGTTCGCCACTGTGTTCTGGGAAATCCTGCAACGCATCGGGGACTGGTTCGTCCGCTACACCATCAGCCACTCCACCGACGTGTACGGATTCTTCGCCATCGTCCTGGGCCTGCTGTCGTGGCTGTATCTCGGCGCCCGGCTGACCCTGCTCGCCGCCGAGATCAACGTTGTACTGCGCTACCGGCTCTGGCCCCGATCGATGACCCAACCCCCGTTCACCCCGCAGGACAAGACCGCGATGGTCCGACTGGCGAAGATGGAAGAACGACGCCCCGAGGAAACCGTCGACGTCGCATTTACCCCCGAAGCCGACCGTCGACCACTCGACGAACCAGGCAAGACCAAACCCGCCCCCAACCGACCCCAGCGACCCCCTCCCTGAACACCCGACAGAGCACCGACACCCAGAGCGTTACCCAGGCCATCACCAACTGGGTTGGTGGTCGACGGGGAAGGCCACACGCTCGGACGACAGGCACAGTCATCTCTGCGATAAGTCCAGTTATCGCACCGTCCCAAAGCCGTCCCCAGCGTCGGACACCAGTTCTCCGTCAACCTCTTTCGGTGCGGACGAGGTTCGCAAGCAGATCGGCGAGGAGTTTGTCGGCTTCGTCTTCGATGCCGGTGAGGATGTCGGTGACATCCTCAAGGTGGGTGTGGGCGTTTCGGCGGGCGGCGATGCCGCGGTCGTAGTAGCCCTGGTCGAGTTCGACATCGACCACGTCCGGGTCCGGCGCGTTCTCGTGTGATGGCGTCGAGGGCGGCCTGCCTGGAAAGACAAGCAGCGGTCGTGCTCTACGTGCTCGCGACAGACGCCATGCATCACTGAACCCACCTCGGCAGTACCACAGCATCGTCTGGGCCAAGGACGAGTCCAGCCAGTAGGTCGCCAGTAGTCACTGCAGCAGTGACTACGGGCTCAGGTGCTGTCGAGGCGGGGGAAGACGGTTTCCTCGACGAGCAGGTGGATGGCGGCGGCGATTGGGATGGCGACGAGGGCGCCGACGATCCCGAGCAGGGTGCCACCGATGAGAACGGCGACGACGGTCGTCAGGGCCGGGATCTTCACCGTTCGACCGATGATCCGGGGGACGAGAAGGTAGTCCTCGGCGAGGCGGAAGGCAACGAAGAAGATCACCGTGGCGATGCAGACGGGCAGGGACACCGTCAACGCGACTGCGGCAACGACGATACCGGCGATGGTCGACCCCACGACCGGAACGAGATCGAAGAGGGCGACGAACACACCGAGGAACAGTGCATAGGGCACGTTGAACGCGAGGAGCCAGATCGCGGTCGCGGTGCCGGCGATCACCGAGATCAGCACGTTACCGAGGACGTAGGCACCGACCTTCGCGAAGATTTGATCGCCGATGAGGATGGCCCGCGGCCGGCGCGAATGGGGGATCAGCCGGTACCCGGTGGTGCGGATAGCGGGCAGATTAGCCAGAAAATAGACGGTCAACACCGCCAGAATGAGGAACTTGCCCAGCGCGTCGAAGATCGCGGCGCCGGCGCTGACGGTTTCGTTGACGATGGTCTGGCCGCTGCCGTTCACGGCACTGGTGAGCCGGTCTTGCAGGTGATAGCGGTCGTTGAGTTTGCCCACCATGCTGGAGTGGTCCTGGAGTTGGTTCAGGTAGTCCGGTGCTCGGTCGATCAATTGTTCGGTTTGGGTTACCAGTGGGGGGATCGCGACCGCGAAGAAGCCCGCCGTGAACGCGAGCGCGACGGTGAAGACGACGGTCACCGCCAGCCAGCGTGGCAGGTTGTGGTCGACCAGCCAGGAGGTGATGGGGTCGAGTCCCAGGGCGAGGAACAGTGCCAACCCGATCAGGATGAGGATCGACTGTGCGGTGATGAGCAGGTGCACGAGACCGTATGTCAGGGCGACCCCGGCGGCGCCGGTGGCGCCGATGAAGAAGGGGGAGCGCCGGTTGAATCGGGCGCCTGGGCTACCGAGGGGTTGGTCGGGGGTGCTGATCCGGGCGGCGATGGCTTCGGCTGCGGGGACCGGATCGGTGTTTTCCGACCCCTCTGGGTTTGTTGGTGGGTGGGGTCGGCGGTCGGCATCGTCGGGGGAGCCGAGCCCGGGCAGCGTGGGCATGACTTCCTGATCCTCCTCGAAGTGGGCGCCGCTTGCGAGCCTCGACGCGGCCGGCGGGCGGGTGCTGATCGAGTGCCGGGAAGCCGGTCGCGGCGAGGTCAGGTGCGGGTGTTGCGGTTGAGCCAGCCCCACCCGGCGGTCAAGGCGAACAGCACAATCCCGATGACCGCAAGCCACAAAAATCCTTTGACCACGAGGCCGAGGACGACGAACACCAACCACACCACCAGTAGAAAACCGATGAGAGCGAGCATCAGTTCATCATCGCACCCCTGGGCAGGCGCTGCACCGGGGCATTCCGCGACGCCTATGCCCGAGGTGCGGCGGCGGTGCTGGAGTTCGACGACCGCTCCCTTAGTGGGTGCTGCAGTCCGGTGCATCGGCATGTGCTGGGTGGTCACCGCTCCGGATTGGCATCGACGTTGGGTTGACCCGGTGATGTCCGATTTCCGGCCTCGCGGGTTGAGGTGGTGGTGTACCGCGTCGAGTTCGTCGATGTGCTGGGAGTTATGAGGATCGCAAACGGTGGTTCGCATGAGCATGCCGACGCTCGTCCTGCACGCTCGCATAGGCGGACAATGGATCTTGACACAGTCGCGAGGCTTCACTCTTTCTTGCAAAGGAACACCGATGACTGACACCGCCGTCGCTGTAGCAGCCCTCCAAGTGACCGAGTACTGGGTGGTCGAAGTGGACCGCCACGATGGGGCGTGTTGCACATTCGGTCCGTTCACTGCCGAGGCGGCTTGGGCCAGAATGGAACACCGGAGCGCGCCTACCAGGTTCGCCGCCGTCGTAGGGAAGAGATGAGCGTCACGGACAGCGCTCGGATGGGCGAGAATGCGTCCAGGGAAGGCGAGGGGCAATGAAAGTGACGTTATGTCACGTGGTCCTGGTCGTCGCGGCAGCGCTGGCAATTTTGCTCGCGTATGTAGCAATTGCGGTGTCCTGGGCCTCATACCGACGTTGAAATCGTCCTTCTCGTTGGCCCGAGAATTCGAACGTCTGGGCGGGGTCACTGTCCGGCTGCGGGAATCGGCGGCCGCGCCGCCCGTAGACGTTTTGAGCGTGACTCGGGGTCGTGAGACAAGCGCCTGACGCGTGTCGGTGCGGGTTATCCCGTCACGATGGGGATCGTCGCCTGACACGGATGCCGTACACCGCACTCGTCCGGATTCAACGCTGAGAAGACGCTGCAGTTGGGGCCACGCAATACCCCACCCGCCGCAACCGGAACTTGTCAAGGGAGTTGAGTCCACCGGGTGTTAAGCGGCTGACGTTTCGGCCTCCGCAGTATCGTCGGCGGGGCGGTTGATCCAGACGGTGTCGGGCAGGTCGAGGATCTTCGGTGTGGTCGTGGTGCCGAAGCGGTACGGATGCCTGGCCCGTGCCGCCTCGAGTACCTGCCGACGTTCGGCGGCCTTCGCCGCCGCCAAACCGAAGTGGACGCCGGCGGCAGTGTGTAGCCCGATGCCGGTGTGGCGATGCTCGTGGTTGTACCACTCGGTGAACTGCATCATGAATTCCCTTGCTTCACCCAGTGATCCGAACCGTTCGGGGAAATTCGGTCCATACTTGAGGGTCTTGAACACCGCCTCCGAATACGGGTTGTCGTTCGAGACCCGCGGCCGCGAATGCGAGCGGGTAACCTCGAGGTCCGACAGCAGTGACGCGACGGACTTGCTGGTCATCGACGTGCCACGGTCGGCGTGCACGACCTGCGGAATGCCGTGCACCGCGAAGATCTGCTCCATCAACTCCCGTGCCAGCACACCCGATTCGTGTGCGTGGACGTGCACACCGACGATGTACCGCGAGTAGATGTCGATCATCACGTAGGCGTCGTAGTAGCGGCCCTTGTCCGGCCCGGCGAGCTTCGTGATGTCCCACGAGTACACCTGCCGCGGGGCGGTCGCGACCAGCTCCGGGCAGGTTCTCGCCGGGTGCCGGGCGAGCCTGCGGCGTTCGCTGACCTGTGCGTTCTCCCGCAGGACGCGGTACATCGTCGACACCGAACACAGGTAGACGCCCTCGTCGAGGAGTTGCGCGTACACCTCGAGCGGCGCCTGATCGACGAACCGGTCACTGTTGAGTGTGTCGAGGATGCGGCGGCGTTCGATCGGGGTGAGCTTGTTCGCCGGCGGATGCGTAGGTCGGGCTCGAGCAGAAGGTGCCGGTGCGGCGGCTGCGGCGCGACGCCGGACCGCGGTCGATCGGACTACACCGGTCACTGCGCTTGCTGTTCTCGTCGACATCCCGACGTCGGTCAGTTCGGTCCATGCTGCGGTCAGCGCTTGGTTGGCTTGTCGTCCAAATCCGCTCTCTCGGAGAGCGATTCCAAGAGAGCATGCGCTTTTCCCATGATGTCCAGGGCGGCTTCGGTGGTGGCCAGTCGCTTGTTCGTGCGGTCGAGCTCCCGCTTGAGGCGAGCGATCTCGGCCTGCTCGGCGGTGATTTTGCCGACCTTCGCGACGGCGGGTTTGCCGTCGAGGACGCCGGCGTCGCGTTGCTTGCGCCACTCGGTGACGAGGGAGGAGTAGAGGCCCTCGCGGCGCAGGTAGGCGCCGCCTTCGTTCGTCTGGCAGGCCTGCTCGTAGGCGGCCAGGTGCGCGAGCTTGTCCGCCGGGGCGAATGAGCGTCGGCGTGGTCCGTCGGAACGTGGGTGGGAAGACTCCATGTGGCCATTGTCCCCGGCTACGGCCAGGCTGGAAATCGTCATTGTCGGGTTGATCCGTATCTCGCCCTGCAGGCGGGGTTGCTGTGAACCGGTGGACTCAACTCAGCCTGACACACAGGGCAACCGGAACCGTAATCCACTGTGGACCTGAGACCGGTCGGTTCGGTTCTTCCGTGCCCGGTATCGAGCGGCGAAGGTGGGTGCCTGTGCAAGAGCGAGCGGTAGCCAGACGCGACGGTCTGTATCGATCGGCGCGGCTGAGGTCCATGGCTGCTACGGCGAGATCGAACATTGTGGAGGTTCTCTCTGCGCACGTTCTGGGCCCTGTTCGAGGTCGGCGATCCGGACTGTGTCGTGATCGTGGGCGGCGTGTGCGCCGAGATGGCCGGCGCCGCGTGAGAGGCGCAGGCCTGTGACCAGGTCCTGCCGTGCTTCGAGGCCGTTCGGGTAATGCGTTCACCCCGGATAGAGCTGCATCGCCGGTCCTCGGAGTGGGGACCGGCGATGCTTCGGGGAATAGAATCTTCTCGTATCGGGAACCGCTTGTGCTGACTACTTCTTGGCGGCCGGCGGCTGGTTCAGCAAGGTCATGAACGGCTGTGCGTTCGCTCCCAGCGCGCCGAGACCGCCGATTGCGGTGCCGGCGAGCGATGCTCCCGCGCCGACGAGCAACGCCCCACCGATGCATCCCGCCACCGGTCCCGCTCCGAAGAGCAGCGCGGCGGGCGCGGAAACGACACCGCCGGCGATCGCGCCGAGGAGGCAACCGCCGACCAAACCGCTCGCGGCGCCGAGGAATCCGCCGACCGCCGCGGTGAGGGTGATGTTGTCCTTGACGTTTGCGACAGCGGCAGGCAGGTCGACCTGCTGGAGTGGGAGGCTGACCGGGGTAGCGGCGGCCGGGCTGGTGTCGGTGGTGAGGGTTGCGGTGTGTCCGTCGATCTGAGCGGCGACCGGATGGCTGACGCCGTCGACGGCGATCGCCAACGGCACCGAATCGACGAGTGCTCCTGCGGCGTCACGTACTACGAGGTGATTGTTCTCGTTGCTCAGCGAACCGGCCGCGGTATCGACGATGACCTGGTTCCCGTTGCTGGTGACGTTCCATCCGACACCGGGGGCGGGGGCGGGATCGGCGTAGGCGGTGCCGGCCACGATGCCCATCGACGCGATGGTCATGGCTGCGACAGCCATCAACTTGGTCATCTTCATGCGTGATTGTTCCTTTTGCTGGGAGGGCGGCGCCGACTGCGACCGCTTCGAGGATGCACGAGAACCCTAGGGATGCAACAAGTCTGCTTTCTAACCGGAAGTGAACAGAATCTGAACAGTGCCTGTCGCGTCTGGGGATGCGCCCTGTTTCTCCCACGACGAATGGGACAAATGGGTTATGTTGCATGGTTTGTGTGCGGTCGTCGATGTACTCGGGATGGTCGGGCGTCGTGGTGCGGTCGGACGGTATCTGGGCGACTCCGGTGGTGTCAGTTCGCCGATAATCCCACCCAAGCGGAGGGTGAGTTCCGGGCCTCGCTCAACACCGTGGTGGTGAATCGAATCGGATGAGTGGGGCAACCGTTCCCTGTGAGCATGCTGAGACCGGCACCGACCACTCACGCGGGCGTCGGGGATGGCTTTTCTGTTGTCTGGGCGGCGGGGGATCATGCCACGGCGCATCGGCGGTCTCAGTGAAGGTCGGTCAATAGTGCTGTGAGAGTCTGTGTCTCGGTCGCGGTGTCGGGTGTGCTCGCCCGCACTGCTTTGAGAACGTTGTCGATCCGGCCGTCGAGGACGGTCCAGGCGGTGGCGTCCAGGGGGCGTAGGGTCGCCTGGTCGTCGTCCCACGCGGTTTCGAGGTCTTTGATCCGGGCGGTCGCGCCGGTCTGGTCACCGGCCTGCACTTTTGTGAGTGTGTCCTCGGCGATGGTGCGGAACTTCGCGACCTCAGCCGGCGGGAAATGTGCTGTCACCTCACCTGGGGTGAGTTGCGTGGTCACGGGCGCCTCGCCGGTTTCCTCCTCGCTCGCCGCGGTTGCGTGCGGCTGCCCGGCGGCCCAGACGAGCAGGGCGCCGGTGGCGACGGCAACTACGGCGTAGTACCCGAGCATGAGCCGTTCGCGGGCCGGTGTGGTGGTCACGGTCGGGGTGTGGGTCCGTTCGTGTTCTTCGATGACGTCGCTGCGGGTGAGGGTGAGGTACACGACGGTGGCGAGGATCGCGAGAAGGAAGATCGCGCTGGTCAAGGCGGTACCCACACCGAGTCCGTGATCGGTCGACGGGGATGCGAGCCAGTCGCCGAGGTTCGCACCCAGCGGGCGAGTCAGAATGTATGCCAGCCAGAAGGAGAGCACGGGATTTGCGCCGAGTCGCCAGCCGATCGCGATCAAGACGATCAGGCCGGCCGGTAGGAGTACCGAGGTGCCGGGTCCCCAGCCGGTGAGCTCGAGTATCCAGTCACCGATTGCTGTGCCCAGGGCGAAGGTGACCAGGACGGCGAGCCAATAGAACAGCTCTCGCGGTGTCGTGACGATGCTGTGGATCGACAGTGTCCGCTCGCGGGCGAACCACACACCGAACACGATGGCCAGGACCGCCGCGAAGGCGCTGGTGCTCACCGCGAGCGGGACGCCCAGGTCATCGGTGAGGATGTCGGTGTAGAGGGTGCCGGTCACGCTGAGCACGACGACCGCCAGCCAGTAGACGAACGGCACGTACCGGGTCAGGCGCAGCTGCCATCCCAGCACCGCGACGAGGATGACCGTGAAGATGAGCGCGGTGGTGTTCAGGCCGAGACCCAAGGTCATGTTGATCCAGTCGGCGAAGCTCTCACCCACGGTCGTGCACAGGATCTTGATGATCCAGAACCACACCGTGATCTCGGGGACCTTGCTCAGCATCACGCGCCGGGTCTTGCTGGCAGATCTCGTCGTCTCGGTCACAACCCTGACCGTAGGGAGATCTTGCTGAAGGCACGCTGAGAGTCGGTGACGGCCACAGGACGAAAGCGGGACGAGCACGGCAACACCGTCGTGCAGTCGGCGCACGTTGACCTGCCCGACACATCGCGCCTGCGGGTCCCGCAGCTGCTCAGCCTGCTGCCACTGGGTGGGACGTAGGTGGATGGTTCTCAGCGTGTCCACAGCATCGTCCGCGCACCCTGATGGGTGGATGCACCGCCGGTGGGAGGCATCGATGATCAGTGCACGAGAACGTTGCGTGGCCACGCTGTCGGTGGGTGCCGCCGTATTTGTTGTCACGGCGACCCTGGTGACCGGCTGCTCGGGTGCGGGCCCGGCCCCTCCCGGCCCGGATGTGGCCGCGCCGGGTGACATTCCGGACGATCAGGTCTTTGTCGAGGTGAACCCGTTTCCCGGGTTCGCGGTCAAGGTGCCCGAGGGGTGGGCGATGACGGCGGCGGGGCCGGCGGTGACGTTCACCGACAAATTGAACGCGATTACCGTCGATTCAGAGTTCGCGGTGACGGCCCCGTCCGAGACCGCGGTGCACCAGGACGTCGATCAGCAGTTCGCTTCTGCCGCCGGATATGTGGCGGGCACCGTTACGTCGGTGACCCGGCCGGCCGGCACTGCGGTGGAGGCGACCTACCGGATCGCCGGGCCGAACAATCCCGTCTCGGGGAAGTCCGTCACGGACGAGGTGGAGCGGTACGAGTTCTTCCGCGACGGCCAGCTGGTGACCTTGACATTGTCGGCTCCGGTCGGGGCGGACAACGTCGATCCGTGGCGCACGGTCACCGATTCCTTCCGGTGGACCTCGTGACCGCCGACCCCGGGGGTGGGGTGATCACCGCCGTGGAGCTCTACCGGTTCTACCGCGCCGCCGGCGAGGAGACGCTGGCGTTGCGCGGAGTGTCGCTGGGGATCAGCGGCGGTGAGATGGTCGCCGTCGCGGGCCCCTCGGGATCTGGTAAGTCCACGCTGCTGGCGTGTCTGGCGGGCCTGGACGAGCCCGACGGCGGCATGGTGCGCGTGCACGGCGAAGCGCTCAGCCATCGACCCGAGACCGTCCGCGCCCGACTCCGCGCCGACCACATCGGGGTGCTGTTTCAGCAGGACAACCTGTTCGAGCACCTGACCGTAGCCCAGAACGTGCGCCTGGTACGCCGACTGGTTGCTCCTGCCCGCCGGGTGCCGGTGCCTGATCTGCTGTCGCGGCTCGGGCTCGCAGCGGTGGCCGATTCGTATCCGTCCTCGCTGTCCGGGGGCGAGACGGCCCGCGCCGGGCTGGCGGTCGCCCTGGCGAACGATCCCGCCGTGGTCCTCGCCGACGAACCGACCGGGGAGCTCGATCCCGCTTCCGAACATGCGGTGCTCGAACTCCTGCGGGCGTGGTGCCGGCGCGGGGCGGCGGTGCTGGTCGCCAGTCACAGCCCGGCGGTGCGGGCGAGGGCGGACCGGGTGATCGAACTGGTCGACGGTCGGGTGCTGTGATGAGCACCCTGCCGGGGAGTGCCGCAGCCGGGCCGGTGCTGCGGTGCCGGGATCTGAGCAGGGTCTTCGGGTCCGGGCGCACCGCGCGGGTGGCGGTCGACTCCGTCAGCGCCGACATCGACCGCGGTGCCCGCATCGCCCTGATCGGCCCGTCCGGCTCGGGGAAATCGTCCCTGATCCACCTGTTCGCGGCCCTCGACGCCCCCAGCGCGGGGCACCTTTCCTGGCCGGGGCTGGGCGCCGATCCCCGCCGCGACCGCACCCGCATCGGGGTGGTCTTTCAGGCTCCGAGCCTGATTCCGGCCCTCGATGTCACCGAAAACGTGGCGCTCCCGCAGGTTTTGGCCGGCTGCTCGGACACCGCGGCTCGGGCGCGGGCGAGGACCGCGTTGGCTCGGCTGGGGCTCGAACCGCTGGCCGGGCGGCTTCCGGAGGAACTGTCCGGTGGGCAAGCGCACCGGGTTGCGCTCGCCCGCGTGCTGGCCGGCACCGCGCGACTCGTTCTGGCGGACGAGCTAACCGGGCAACTCGACCACCGCACCGGCGCCGAGGTCCTCGACGTGCTGTTCGAGACCGTCAACATGCTCGGCGCGGCCCCGGTCGTGAGCACCCATGACGACACGGTCGCCGGGCGCTGCCCGGTCCGGTGGTCGATGCGCGGCGGCCGCCTGCAGATCCGGTCACCGACCACCTCGGTCCCTCCCACGCCATGAGCACAAGCCTGGCCCTGGCAGGGATGTGGTTGACCGGCTTGCTGCGCCGCCGTCGCGGCAGACTCCTCGGCGCCGCTGCCTGTCTCGCGATCGCGGTCAGTCTCCTCACCGCCCTCGGAGGGTTCCTCGCCGCGTCCAAGGCCACCATGACCGACCGGGCCGCCCGGGCGGTCGCCGTCGACTGGCAGATCCAGGTGCAGCCCGGCGCCGATCCGGGCACCGTCCTCGATCAGATCCGGTCCTATCCGGGGGTTCGGGTGGCGGACCCGGTCCGCTTCGGTGACAGCGCCGGGCTCTTCGCCGCCGGCGGGGGCGCCGCCGTGAGCACCGGGCCGGCGGTCATCGTCGGTATCCCGGATCGGTACCGGCAGCATTTTCCCGGCACGATCCGCACCCTCAGCGGAGCCGACTCCGGGGTGCTGCTGGCGCAGCAGACCGCATCGAATCTGCGGGCGACTGTGGGGTCGGTGATCACCGTCCGGTTGCCCGGCGGCGGCACCGCCGCCGAGACGGTGGCCGCGGTCGTGGATCTGCCGCAGGCGGATTCACTGTTCCAGACCGTCGCCGCCCCGGCCGCCGCGCAGCCGCAGGCACCCCCGGACAATGTGCTGCTGCTGCCTATCGCGGAGTTCGACGCCCTCTTCGCCCCCGGGCAGCGGGACGATCCGGCGGTGGTGCGTGCGCAGGTGCATGTCGGCCGGGACCGGAATCTGCCCCCGGATCCGGCCGCCGCCTACGCTGCCGACATCGGCGGCGCCCGCAACCTCGAGGCAACCCTCGCCGGCGCCGCACTGGTGGGGGACAACCTCGACGCCACCCTCGACGCGGCCCGCCAGGACGCCCTGTATTCGCAGGTGCTGTTTCTGTTCCTGGGTCTGCCCGGTGTCGCGTTGTCCGCGGTCCTTGCCGCGGTGATCACCGCCGGCGGGGCGGCACGTCGTCGCCAGGAGTTGGGGTTGCTGCGCGCCCGCGGTGCCGGTGGCGGGCAGCTCACCGCTGTGGCCGGGTCCGAGGCGGTGGCGGTGGGGCTGATCGGCGGTGTGGTCGGCGCCGGGGCCGGCATCGTCGTCGAGCGCGTGGTGGTGGGGTCGCCGGTGTCCCTGTCCTGGTTGCTCTCGGCCGCCGCGGCGGGTGTGGTGCTGACGGCGGTCACCGTTCTCACTCCCGCCCTGCGTGATCTGCGGTTCTCGACGGCGGCCGCTGCCCGCGCCGCGATCGGCCGCACCCGGCGTCCGCTGTGGCGGCTGGCCGGGGTCGACTTCCTCGCGCTGGCCGCGGCGTTCGCCGTCTACCAGGTCACCAGCCGCGCCGGGTACGCCCTGGTGCTCGCGCCGGAGGGGGTGACCGCGTTGTCGGTGAGCTATTGGACCTTCGCCGGACCGGCGCTGCTGTGGATCGGGACAGCCCTGCTGACACTGCGACTGGCCGATCTCACCCTCGGTAGGGGCCGCCGCTTCGGCGCAGCCCTGTTGCGGCCGTTGGCGGGCCCGCTGTCGAGCACGGTAGCGGCGATGCTCGCCCGCAATCGCCGCGCACTCGCCCGGTCGGTCGCGGTCGTGGCGTTGGCCGGGATGTTCGCCCTCTCGACCGCGGTGTTCAACAGCACCTACCGGCAACAGGCCGAGGTCGATGCCCGATTGACCAACGGCGCCGACGTCACCGTCACCGAACCTCCCACCGCCACCATCGGATCGGACCTCACAGGCGAATTGCGCCGGATTCCCGGCGTCCGAGATGTCGAACCGCTCCAACACCGCTTCGCCTATGTCGGCGCGGACCTGCAAGACCTGTACGGCGTCGACCCCACCACCATCACCGGAGCGGCGCTGCTGCAGGACAGCTACTTCGATGGCGGTACCGCCGCACAACTGATGGACCGCCTCGCTGCCCAACCGGACGGGGTTCTGGTCAGCGCCGAAACCGTGGCGGACTTCCAACTTTCCCCCGGCGACCCGGTGAAGCTGCGGATCCAAGACGCCGCCACGACGGCATTCGAGACCGTGCCGTTCCGCTTCCTCGGGGTGGTCAAAGAGTTCCCGACGGCACCGAAGGACAGCTTCCTCGTCGCCAACGCCGCCTACCTCGCCCAGGTGACCGCGAACCCGGCGGTCGGCGCGTTCCTCATCGACACCGGTGGGGCGGACACCCCGGCGGTGCGCCAGGCGGTGTCCGATGCACTCGGTACCGGGGCCACCGTCACCGATATCACCACGGTGCGTGGCACTGTCGGATCCACTCTCACTTCCGTCGATCTGCGGGGGTTGACCCGACTCGAACTGGGTTACGCCGCGGTCCTCGCCGCGGCCGGGTCGGCGTTGATGCTAGCGTCGGGGTTCGCGGAGCGTCGGCGCACCTTCGCGATTGTCACCGCGCTCGGCGGCACCCGGCGTCACACCGCGTCGATCGTGCTCGCCGAGGCCGCCGTCGTCACCGCCGGCGGGGCAGCACTCGGGGTGATCGGCGGTGTGGTCCTGTCCCATCTGCTCGTCGCGGTGCTCTCCGGGGTCTTCGACCCACCCCCGGCGACACTCGCAGTGCCCTGGGCCTATCTGACCCTGGTGGCCGCGGCGACGGCCGCGGCCATCGCCGCCGTCACCGCCGCCGCCGCGGACACGGCCGCCCGGTATCCGATCAGCGTGCTCCGCGAATAGCCGACCCGACCCGGCTGCGCGACAGGTGCGATGTCGCTGTTCCGGCCCCGCGCTTGATCGAGGCGTGTTCCACCGGACGCTCACCAGCCGGGGCGAGCCCGATCCGACAGCCAGCTACTACACCACTCAAAGCGGAGCCGCAGATTCTCCACCGGCAGGACCGCAGCCTGTTCTGGTACCGAATGTTCCCCTGCGCCAGGGAATGATCTCCGACTGACTGGGCCGCCGACGAGGTCCGCGTCGCTGGCGCCCAAGTCGGTCGGTGCCGGGATCCGGATTTTCCACCGCGCCCGGGGAGTTGGTGTACTGCGCCACAGGCCAGGTGAGGTGTGAAGGGCCCCCGCCACCACATCTAGGGGGCAGTGAGCGGGGGCCGAAGTGTGCCGCCGTATCGGTTGCAGCGACTGCAGCACAGCCTGAATCCTACGCAGTCACGGTGGGCGAACAGTGACGGATTCTCGTCTTCTCAGAGACGTCTCAGTTCTCAACATTCTCTCAGCGGGACTAGGGCATACTCCGCGCAAAATCGCTGACCACCGGTTCAGAGTGCTTATGAAATCCTCTCTATCGCAACCCCTTTGTGTCATTTCGGGGCACCGTCTAAGCCGCGAACGATCCGCCGAACTTCCCCAACCGGGACACGGCCGGTGCCTGACTCCCCACGCCACTCGACCCGCCTGGCCGGCGTGACGCTCCGACCATTGCAGTGTCGTTGCAGAGTGTCGTGCAGTGACACACCGGGTTCTGTCAATCGTCGGTGGTGAACGGCCTGCCGCGCTGCGCGGTGTCGACGTCCGTTACAACCAACGGACAGACGAAATGCGTCCGTTCCTGCCTTACAACGGACAATCCGGTCTTCTCTCAGCGATTTCACAGCACCCGCGTCATACCATCGCGCGGGATCGCCCTGTGGACGTAGTCGCGGTGCAGACCAGAAACGGAAGGTCAACCGCTGCAGCGGTGTAGGTCGACGGGCAACCGACTGACCCTGATCGGACAAACCTGCTATCGGAGACATCGGTGATGAATGTGCTGCTGGTGTTGCTTCTCTTGCCTGGCGGCCGTCGGAGGAACAGCTGTCGTTCGACGCCGCTTCGCCAACCGGTGAAATCGCCGATTGCACTCGCGACGCGACCTGCCCGCGGTAATCCACACCTCCGCTCGGACCGCCCACGCAACAGCAGGCCGACGCGACTGTCGGTCGCGTCGGCCTGCTGTTGTCATTTCTCGTGTCGTCGCAGGACCAGTAGTCGCTGGACGGCGAAGACTAATTCAGCTTCTGCGGCATGCCATACGTCGTGACGGTGTCACCATGTGAAGTGACGGCGGTGGCGTACGGCCGGATGGTGACCGCACCGAGCGCACCGGAGATGGAACCATGGACTCCCTGCATTCGGACCGACGCCGCCGGTCCGTCGAATGACTGGTTCTCCAGCAGCGGGACGGTGGTGATGCCGCCCGGTGCCAAGTCGATGTCGAGTTCCTGCGATGGGATGATGTCACCGGCGAGCCCGACGTTGCTGCCCGCGTGCAGATCTAACGTGGGTGTTGGGACGAGTCCGAGATCGATCCCGTTGCTCGAACCGATCACAAACCCCAGCCCGGGTGAATTGAGGACGATAGTCGCGCCGCTCAACGCGATCGGATAGCCGATCTGGTAGCCGACGGTGAGCTTGGTGCCCTTGAACTCTGCCGCGTTCGGGCCGGTGATGTTGACCTCGGCGTAACCGTTGTGGAAGAACTCGACACTGGTGGGAACACCATCCAGCGGCGGGACCACCTGATACGACGTGTCGCCCTGCAGGACTTCGATCCGATTGCCCCGCGCGTCGACGACGGAGCTGGAATTGTCCACGCCGGCCGAGGCGGTGCCGTTGCCCAAGACTATGGCGAGCACGGCGATTCCTGCGACTGCGACTGCGCGGGTGAATGATCTGTACCCAAAGCGAGATGTGCTGATTTCTGTCATGCCGACCCCATTCAGTGTGCTTCGAAACAGAGATGAAGAAGTATGCGAAGCGTATCCACAGGGGCGCATCAAATCTCAGTATTGATAAGAAGTTCGCGACCTATATTTTCGGTGTCCGATCGGTGGCACGGCGAGACCCTGCAGGGGCCCATAATGTTGCTGGGCAACGAGATTCGGTCCTAGCAAAGTGCGCATGTCCCGTGGACATGCGGCTCCGGCTCACGTCGGCTCCGGCGCGCGACGGAGACAGATGGCTGTGTCCTAGGTGAGCTGAGGAAGCCTAGCTTTTCCATGCTGAAAGAACGCTGAGAACGAATCTCAGCTTCATGCGCGATTCGAGTGGATGCAACTCGTGCTGCGGTCCGCCGCAATCAATACGGAGGCACCCCCAGGCAAGGTGGGGGACCGCACTGGTGGAGTCCGCGTCGCACACCATCGACGTTCATCGCACACCCCTACAATGCGGCCGTGGATCGACGCCAATTCCTCACTCTCGCCGCGGCCACCGTTGTCGGCGCGGCCGGTTGCAGCATCAGCAATGCCGAAACCCCGGGCACCGCCGTCCCCGATCCCGCTGATCCGGGCGTTGCACCCACGCCGGTAGCATCCCCGCCACCGGCGGTACTCCCGCCACCGCCGGCCGGGTCCCGAATCCAGTTACCCGGCGGCGGCACCCTGACAGCGTTACCCGGCAACGGCGACCTCCTCGCGCTCACCGTCGACGACGGCGTCAACAGCGACGTGGTCCGGCTCTACACCCAGTTCGCCCAGGACACCGGGGTCCGTCTCACCTACTTCGTCAACGGCCAATACGACTCGTGGACCGACAACGCCACTCTCCTGCGACCACTCGTCGACAGCGGTCAGATCCAGCTGGGCAACCACACCTGGTCCCATCCCGACCTGACGACCGTGTCGAAGAGTCGGATCGCCGACGAACTCACCAAGAATCACAAATTCCTGAAAACGACGTACGGCGTCGACGCCGCACCCTACTTCCGGCCGCCCTACGGAAAACACAATGCCACCGTCGACTCCGTGGCCGCCGACCTCGGCTACACCGTCCCGACCCTGTGGTACAGCTCGCTGTCGGATTCGTCGCTGATCACCGAGGACTACATCCTTCAGATGGCCAACCAGTACTTCACCCCGCAAACAATCGTCATCGGGCATCTCAACTACCTGCCGGTCACCCACGTTTACCCGCAACTCGTCGAGATCATCCGGAACCGAAACCTGCGCACCGTCACCCTCAACGATGTGTTCGTCAAACCCTGAAGTGACGTGGCCATTACGCGGACCCGTGCCCGATCCCGACACCGCGGCAGAAACCGATCTCCCCACACCGGGGCCGGCACCCACTCACCGACACCTACGCCTGTTTCACACCGCAGTCCCGGTCAGGGTCGCCGCCGCCGCAGCACCGGGGGGTCAGGTTGTGAGCCCCAGCCGGGCGGCCAGCCAGTCCATCTCGGTGGCGAGTGCGGCGGCCCACACCGCGAAGTTGTGGCCGCCGCGAACCTCCGTGTAGGTCACGTCCATCCCCGCCTGCCGGGCGGCGTCACAGGCTTTACGGATCGACGGTTTGAGTTCGTCGTCGTGGCTACCGACCACGAAGACACCGGCCGAGCGGGGATAGTGATGTTCGGCAAGCAGATCGAGGGGATTGACCCGAGTGAACGCGGCCTGATTGCCTCCGAACGCGGCGTCCAGGGTGCGTTGATGATCACCGAGGGTGGGCTCCGGGTCTCCGGAGAGGTCCAGGAACGTCGGATATGTCTGGGGGTAGTTGGTGGCCATCTGCAGCGCGCAGGTTCCGCCCAACGACAGGCCGCCGATCGCCCACCCGCCGGGGTCGGGGTCGACCTGAAGATGGGCCTTGGTCCAGGCGGGCACGTCCTCGGCGAGGTAGGTTGCGGCATTTCCGAGTGGCGAATCGACGCAGAGCGGGTTTCCCCAGGTCGACCCGGTCGCGTCGGCGACCACCACGACGGGTCCGAGCCCGCCGTGGTCGCGGGCGTAGTTGTTCATGGTGGTGCCCAGCCTGCCTCCGGTGAGCCAGTCTCTGGGCTGGCCGGGTTGACCGGCCAGGAGGACGAGAACCGGTAGCTGCGGTCGTGGATCGCTGAAATAGGCCGGAGGAAGGTAAATTTCGGCGCGCCGAGCGGAGAACCGGGAACGGTCCCCGGGGATGGTCACCGAGGTAATCTTGCCAGAATGCGGCATGTCCGCCGGCGGCGTCCAGACGGATTCGAGGGGTCGGCCCGCGATCGGTGTCGGTACGGGCGGGGGAACTGCCTGGAAGTCGATGCGGGTCACATGCTCGAACCCCATGGCCGCGCCGACCGTGGGATAGGCCGCGAAGAACAGGTTGATCTGGACCGCGCAGGCTGCGACCACGGCGACGGCGGCAACCACCGACACCGCCGCCGCCCATACACGGCGGGGGGCGGTGAGAATGCGGGAGATAAGCAACGTCACCGCCCACAGGGCGAGGGCCGTCCACAGGTAAACGGTGAGGGGTATCGGGTCGGGAAGTGGCCGCCACACTCGCTCCACCCAGAACCAGAGGAAACCGGTGAGGACTCCCGCGGCGGCGGCGCACAGCGGTATCGCCCGGCGCCGTAACCACCCCGCCCGCCCGGTCAGTAACCACACACCGCCCGCCGCACCCGTGGCGGCGACCACGAAGGGGACCGGCCCCGACAGCAACGACAGATCGGTCAACATGTGCCCCTGCAGAATTCCTGAATTCTTGAGATCTCGCTACCAACCGTTCTACTCGTGGTCGCAGACCCAAGCCCGGAACCGCTTCTCCGCCAATAGTGTGAAGGACATTCCAGACCGCCCGCGGGATAAAGATGAAGGGCGCCCAGTCGACCTGTGGAATTCCTGAGAATTCGGATTCGGCTGTGAGGGCCCGGCCTACGATGAAGGTGGACCGAGCCTCGATCTGTCCTCGAACCGCCACAGCGGATCCCGGACATCCACGCGACGGTCACGAATACGCCAGGACGACATCGGTCGAGAGGTGCCCTCTGTGACGGTTTCATGGCCGTCCCGAAGTATGGGGACTGACCATCATGAACACGAACACGAACACGACCGTCAGGAGGGGCTCACGGCACCTCCTCGCAACACTCGTGGTTGCCGTCCCGCTTGCCGCGCTGGCAGCGGGAGCGGCATCGGCTGACGCGACGATGACCGCAGTTGGCGGACCGGGCAAAGTGACCGTGACCGCCAAGGGTGACAACACCGCGCGAGACTGTGATGTCGGGGTGCTGGATCAATCGAAAAGGTCGATCGCTTCGCAAGAGGTCAGTCTGGCGCCGAACAGGACTCACACTGTGACGCTCACCAGCATTCCTGCAGGAAGCTCCTACACCGTCATCATGCGCTGCGGTGGCCAGAAAGAGACTTGGGTCGAAGGCGTCGCAGTCCGCCCTGCGCCCGATCCGCATTGAACCGAGATGCGGAGGGGTCTGAGGCGTGACCGACACACAGAGCGATCACTCCGGTTCAGCGGCCAGGACGATCCGGTGCACACTGAGTTGGTGGACGCCGCTATCTCGTCACGCCTGCGACCATTTCCGCGGGCAGCGTGGACGTATGTTCGGCGGGCACCCGGGACCTATATCTGGCTGGCGATACTGCTGGTGACATCGGTGGTGATGAGGAACCTGCCACCGGAAGTCCTCGCCCGGGTACTGGGCGATCGATCGACCAACTTGCATCATCTCGCCGAGGATCCCGTTCGGGTACTGATCTCGAGTGCCTTCTGGCTCGCCGGCGGCGGATGGATCACCTACTTCATTTCGTTCAACATCTTTCACGTCCCGGCGGAGCGCTGGCTGGGGACCCTGCGGTGGTTGGGTGTGGTGGTAATCGCGCACGTCGGCGCGACATACATCAGCGAGGGGGCGCTGTACTGGGCCATTCGCCACGGCCACGCCCCCGCGTCGGCGGTCGACACCCTCGACATCGGTGTCAGTTACGGATTGGCCGGAGTGATCGCGGTGCTGACCTACCGCATTGCCCCGCCCTGGCGTTACCTCTATGTCACAGCGGTGCTGGCGTTCTTCGCCGTCCCGCTTTTCGTAGACCTGAACTTCACAGCGATCGGACACTTCACCGCGGCACTTCTCGGTCTGGGGTGCTATCCGCTGGTCCGCTCACACAGGAGCACATGGTCCCCGGTCGAGGCGGTCCGCCGTGTCCGGAGAAGGAGGGCGGTCTCGTGAACCCGGATAAATCGCCGCGTCCGAGCGGATTGCCGTGTCGGCGCGGGCGCGCCCGGGCATCCGGTCGCCGACAACGGTGCCGTGGGCGTGTGCATCGCAGCGGTCCGTGTGTTCAGGGTAGGCGTTGGTTGAGAACGAGTGCGGTGCCGGCCGCCACCGCGATCAGGATGGATCCGAGAATCAGCCATGGTCGGCTGGCGTCGCCGAGGTGGGTTTCGTAACCGATCTGCTGTTGCAGATTCTGGTAGCTGGCCTGAAGTTCGTCCGCGCTGGTCGCGGTGAAGAACGAACCGCCGGACAACTCCGCGATCCGTCGCAGTGACTCGTCGTCGACGGGGACGGGGATGTGGCTGCCGTTGAGGTCGATCGCACCGTGAGTGGTGCCGAAGGAGATGGTGGAGATGGGGACGTTGTGCTCCTTTGCCAGGCGGGCTGCGGTGAACGCGCCGCGCGGATCGTTCAGGTCGGTGGGCACGGTTTGTTTGCCGTCCGATTCGAGGACGATCCGGGCTGGCGGCGGCGTGCCGCCTCCGCCGACTACGCCGGCGAGGGTGTCGATCGCCTGCAGAGCGGTGAAGATCGCTTCTCCGGTCGCGGTCCGTTCGGCGAGTTGCAGATGGTCGAGGGCGTTGTCGGTTGCGGTGTGGTCGGTGATCGGTGAGACCAACATCGACGCCGTCCCGGCGAACGCCTCGAGTCCGAGGTTGATGCCAGGGGTGAGGTTGTCCGCGAACGTTTTTGCGCCGGCCTGGGCTGCGGCCAGGCGCGAGGGTGGCACGTCGGTTGCGCGCATCGACAGTGACACGTCGATCGCGAGGATCACTGTGGCACGGTTGCGTGGAACTCGGGTCTGCGCCAACGGTCCGGCCATGGCGACGGTCAGCAGTAGCAGCCCCGCCAGAAGCAATGCCGGTGGGATGTGCCGCGACCACTTGGGCCGGGTGGGAGCGACGGTCTCGAGTAGTTCCAGATTGGTGAACCGCAGTGTGTGTTTACGTCGCAGGCGCAGTACCCACAGGTAGCCGATCGACAGCGCGCCGACCACGGCGGCGAAGATCAGCCACCCCGGTGTGGCGAGGCCGGAGAACCTCATGTTTCACCTCCGACATCTGACACCGCGGATCCGGAGGCCGTCATCGGCTCGGAATCCCTCGCGAGCCGAGCGACGATCGGCATGGCACCATCATCACCGGCCGGGTGGTCACGTGCCGCAACTCGACGGGCCGAGGGTGGCGAGCGCCCCATTCCGGCGGATCATCCAGCAGCCGGTACGAACCCGGGCTCGGAAGCCGCTCCGAGAGGGCCGGGTGGCACCGAAGAGGCGAACGCCGCCAGCAGTGCGTGCCCCACGGTCACACAGGTCGCCGCGACCAGCACTCCCGCCACCACCTCGGTCAGGGGCATTCCGACATACAGTTGTGCACCGGCGAGGGCGACGACCGCGATCACCACGGCTGCGGCCAGCACCGCCCGGAGGGTGCGACTGCGGCCGATACCGGCAATCACCGCCGCCATACCCAGCACCGCGGCGGCCCCGGCGAGATTCGACAGCACCGCGTTGTCGGTGTCGACCGGCTGCCACACCGGGGCAACTGCCCGGCCCGGCCCGAGCACGGTGCCGAGGGCCGCGCCCGCGAACACGGCGCCCATCACCGCACCCAGCATGATCGACGCCACCGGCACCGGCCAGCAGCGCCGGATCAGGACCATCCCCGCCACCGCGGCCACGGCGACCGCGACCGCCGGGGCGCCGAGCGCGATGCCCACGGTCGCAAGGTGATCGAGTCCTGCACTGCGGTGTGCCGCCAGCACGGACATGATGGAGCGGTCGGCGGCGGTCAGCCACCCGCCGTCGCGGATGTGAACGCAGACAATGCCCAGCGCCAAGGCCAACCCCGCGGTGCGCAACCCGCTCGCCTGCCCGGACCCGGTGACGACCATACCGGCGACGAACACCGCAAACGCGATCCCGAGGACCGTCAGAGCGATCTCCATCGTCGCGGCCTCGGTCACGACCTCGGTGACCATCTCCCGAACGAGGGACACAGTGCCGGACACCCTTCCAGTCTGGTGCGCGGGTGCTGTGGAAACGCTGAGAGCGGGTAGCGCAGACGGACTTTCTGTGTTCTGCTCTGGTGTCGTCGGGGGAGCGTGGGCACCCCTCGCTTCCCCGGCTCGAGGGATGCACGAAAGTCCATCGCTCACCGCAGAGTATTTCCCGGGTCAGTCGCGCATGTGGTCGTGCCAGTCGCCTCCGTCGCCGCCGTGCGCGATCAGAACAATCGCGGCGATCGCGTAGAGGACGATCGCCAGCAGCAGCAAGCCGCCGAAGATCCACAGGGACAGTTGCCCGAGCTTGCGTACCCGGCGGGAGGCGTATTCGGCGCCGTCGATATCACCGTCCACCCATCTGGGGTAGACCTCGAATGCGTGGTGGAAGGCCGAGAATGCCAGCGGCCAGAAGAACAGCAATGACGCCACCGCCCAGCCGGCGTTGCTGGTGGGTCGCGACCGGACCGATGGGACCGCGGCTGCGTCGGCGGCGGGCCCGCTTCGGGTGGGCCGATCGTCCGGTGCGGGCTCGGATGCTGGATTGACCATGGTGACTCCGTATCCGTCATAAGGGCATCCGTCATAAGGAAACCCGCTTCGACGGTACGTCTGCCGCGCTGAGGATTGGCTGAGAGCTGCGAACGAGGTACCGGCATGCTCGGGCGGTAAACCGCGGCGGTGACGGACCCGCTGTGACACTTGCCGCCCCGGCCCGTCCAACAGGGACGGAAGGCTTCTCTGCGGCCGCAACACCATCGGTGTCGGGTTGCGGCCGAGGAACGCCGGGGACCATGCGCCTCTCGTGGCCGAGAATTCACCCTCCCGGGCCGGCCGGGTGTGATCGCCGTCCCGCTCTCAGCGGCTCCACAGCAGCCGACACTGATACTGCGGGTGTGAGAGAAGCAGTACAACCCCCGGTGTCATTGGTGTCGGCGCACGGTGCACCGATTCATTCCAATCTGGTCGGGCGGGCCCACGAGGTGGTTGCCGATATCCATCAGGGCGGTGCCACGACCCTGGCCTTGGCCGTGCTGGTCGGGGGTGCGGCGTTGTTCCTGGGTGGGTCCGTCTGGCGGAGCCTGCAGGGTGATCGCCGGGGTCCGGCCGCGGCGGCGATCGCCGTGCAGTGCACCGGATTGGCCGCGGTGTTCGCCGCGTTGGCCTATCAGGTCAGGGCCGGGGGCTGGGTGACCGGTGCGGACCCGGCGGTGCTGAGTTGGTTCACCGGACACCGGTCGGACTGGGTGACCGGGCCGGCCATCGCGGTGACCGACGCCGGCGGTCCGGCGGGCACCATCATCGCCGCGGTCGTGATCGGCGCGGTGCTGTCCCGGCGGGCCCGCTCACCGATCCCCGCGCTGATTCTCATCGGGACCGTCGGTGCGGCGGCACTGGCCTCTACCGTGACGAAATCCGTTGTCGGGCGTGCTCGCCCCCCGATCGTGTCCCAGGTGTTGCTCGAGACGGACCATTCGTTTCCGTCCGGGCATGCGACCGGGGCGATGGCGTTGTTCACGATGGCCGCCGTGATGTTCGGGTACGCCCTGTCGCCGACCCGTCGTGCCCTGTTGCTGAGCTTGGCTGCGGCGGTGACCGTGGTGGTGTCGGTGACGCGCCTGTACCTCGGTGAACACTGGCTGACCGACGTGATCGGCGGGATGCTCCTCGGTGGCCTCGCCGCGGTGATCGGCGGGGCGCTCTACACGACCTGGATGGACCGGACCCGCGCCCGGGTGGCTGCGAGTACGGACGAGAACTACACGCACTCGGGTCGCAGCGACCCGACGACGATGGGATACGCGGCATGAATGTGGCACTGGGACTTGGCTTACTGGACGCGTCGACGCTGCTGGGCACCTTGGGGTTGCTCGGCGTCCTCGGCGCCGTGGTCATCGAAACCGGTCTGCTCGTCGGGTTCTTTCTGCCGGGCGACTCGTTGCTGTTCACAGCCGGTGTCTTCGCCGCCCAGTCGCATCCGTTCGCGCCGTTGTGGCTGCTGCTGCTCACCGTCCCGGCCGCTGCGATCGTCGGTGACCAACTCGGGTTTCTGATCGGCAGACGGGCCGGGGACACGGTGTTTCATCGGCCCAGCGCCAAGCGGATCGGCCCGAAACAACTCGAGCAGTCGCGGCGGTTCTTCGACCGCTACGGGCCGCGCACGATCCTGTTGGCCCGCTTCGTTCCCGTCGCCCGCACGATCGCACCGGTGATGGCCGGCGCGTCCGGGATGTCCTACCGCACCTTCGCCGTCTACAACGTCATCGGCGGCATTGCCTGGGGCGTCGGGGTGCCGGTCCTCGGCTACCTGCTCGGCGGAATCGCATTCGTCCGCGGTCATATCGAGGTGATCCTGATCGCCGTCGTGCTGGTGTCGATTCTGCCGCTGGTGATCAACGGACTGCGGGCCCGGCGTCGAGGACAAGGTGCGGTCCTTCAACCGGACAGCATCCCGACGCCCACCGGCGAGCCGGGCCAGTGCGCCCGTTCCGGCGCACCATATACCCGACGCTCCTGACCGCATACCCGACGCTCCTGACCGCGTGAGCGCCCATCAGAGTGTGAGGGGTTCCGCGATGGTTCCACTTCACCGTCGACGGGGAACGCCAGAGAACCCCGGTCGGAATGAGAATCCACCTCCGAGAACCCGCCTCGATTGGCGGTCGATCTCGGTGCACCAGCCGGACCGGAGAGCGCCGGGAGCAGGAGGCGATAACGCGAGATGGAAGGTGACAGCTCGAGCCATTGCTCAATGGCCTGCCTACTCGGGGGATGTACCCGAGGCGGTCAGGACCCGGGCGGCGATCGCCCGCATTCCGGCGGTGGTGGGGTGCAACGACTCGGCGAAAGACTGCGGGAGCAGGCCTTCGAACCATCGCTGTTCGGGTCCGGCGCAGGCATCGTGTCCGATGGCGGGGTTCGCAACGTCCACGAACCGGGCCCCGGTGGCAGTGGCCGCGGCGGCGAGAACCTGATTCATCCTCACGAAGAAGCCTGAGATCCAGGCTGCGTCGGCGTCGCTGGTGGGAATGTTCGGCCAGCAACCGTGGGCTCCGAAGATACCGCCGTGACCGACGAGCAGCACCCGGGCCCGCGGGGCACGTTCTTCGATGGCGGCCAGTGCCGCGGACACCTTCGGCTCCAGCGCGGCGAGTGCGGAAGTCATCCCACCGATGGTCTCCGGGTCGGTGCGACAGTGCGCATCGGTGCCCGGGACGGTGGTGTAACACGGTGCCACCAGGGACTGCCACGCGATGTCGTTGCCACCGATACCGACTGTGACAAGCGTGGTGTCAGGTCGCAGGGCATCGATCTGCGGTCGTACCGCACCGGTGGCGGTGGATTGGGACGCAGTGGTGAGATTCTCAGTTGTCGCTCCCGAACACGACACGTTGGTGAAGGAATCGGCGTGCAGCGCCCGGGCCACCACCCCCGGATATCCCTCGACCGACCGGAAGCAACCGTCGTGCAGCGAGATCGGCGCCAGGTAGGGACCCGCGGCGCGGGAATCGCCCAGGGCGACGTAGCGGACCGTTCCATCCGGCACCGGGTCGGCCATCGCCGGGTCGGACCACAGGACGGCGAGCGCGGCCATGCCCCCCACCAGAGCCGTCCGCATGGTCCGCGCCCAAATCAGTGTCCAACTCCGGCGTTGTGGTGTTCCCACACCGTCAGTATCTGCCCGCGCCGCTGTGATGACGCTGAGAGGAGCGCCGACCCATCGAGTGTCCGCCGCTGCGGCCGTTGTAGTTGGCGTCCCGGAAGGACCAGATGGCGGATGATGGCCGCATGAGATCCGTACCCGAGTGGCTCAGACCGTCGCTGTGGGGGCTGGCGATCCGGTCCGCACTGGTCGCCGGAGCGGTCGTGACCATCGCCCTGGCGCTCGGGGCGACGGCGCTGCTGTTCGTACTGGACCGGTCCCTGCTCTCAGGCCTCGATGACGCCGCGACCGCCCGAGCCCAGGACATCACCACCAGCCTGCGATCGGACCCACCCGCGGACCTCGACGCTCAGCTATTCGACACCACCCAACGCATCACCCTCGTTCAGCTCGTCGACCCGGCCGGACAGGTGGTGCGGACATCGGACACCGACCCCGGCACCCCGGCGACCGATGTGCGGCCACCTGCCGGTGGTCCGCCGGTGCCGGGACTGACCGGGCGGCCCAAACACGGTACGGATTTGCGGATCACCGCGCAGGGCGCGCGCGGCATCGGAGGTGACTACACCGTCCTGGTCGCGGCGAGTGAGGAACCGGTGGAAGCCACCCTCGCCACGGTGGGTGGGCTTCTCGCCCTCGGCGGTCCGGTCATCGCCCTGATCGCCGCGGTGGTGACCTACAAACTGGTACGGCGCTCCCTGCGGTCGGTCGAACACATCCGCACCCAAGTCGCCACGATCTCGAGTACCGACCTCGCCGAACGGATTCCGGTGCCCACACCCCGGGACGAAATCGCGGCGCTGGCGCGGACCATGAACGACATGCTCACCCGACTCGAGGCCGGGCACACCGCGCAACGCCGATTCGTCGGCGACGCATCACACGAGCTGCGCAGCCCACTGGCCACCGTCACCATGGCGTTGGAACTGGCCGACGCCCGCCCGGAACTACTCGACCGCGAACTCGTACGGGACACCTTGCTGCCCGAGGTCACCCGGATGCACCTGCTGGTCGACGATCTGCTGCTACTCGCCCGCGCCGACGAGCGCGGTCTGCCGCTGCGGCTCGGCGACGTAGACCTCGACGACGTGGTGAACACCGAGGTCCACCGCGCCCGAGGCGAGACCGGTAAGGCGGTCACCGCCTCGTTGACCCCCGTGCGGATCCGCGGCGACCTCACCCAGCTCGAGCGTGTACTGCGCAACCTCATCGACAACGCCGTCCGGTTCGCGGCACATGCCGTTCACGCGGAGGTCTCGCGGCGCGGGAACACCGCGCAGATCACGGTGTCCGACGACGGGCCGGGCATCCCGCAGTCCGACCGAGCCCGCGTCCTCGAACGCTTCGTACGACTCGACAACGCCCGTGAACGCGACCGCGGCGGTTCCGGCCTCGGCTTGGCCATCGTCGCGGAAATCGTCTCCGCCCACCGAGGTTCGGTGCGGATCGGGGAGAGTGCGCAGGGCGGGGTGCAGGTCGTGGTCACCCTGCCGGCGACTCCGGCCGAGCCGTCGTGAGCCGATATCCGACGCCGCGGACCGTATCGATGGTGTGCGCGCCGAACGGCGCGTCGATCTTCCGGCGGAGATAACCGATGTACACCTCGACGATATTCTCGTCACCGTCGTAGTGCGCGTCCCACACGTTGCGCAGAATCACGCCCTTCGTCAGGGCAGTGTCCGGGTGACGCAACAGGAACTCGAGAACCCCGAACTCGCGGGGCGTCAGGGCCAACTCTTCGTTCCCCCGCATGACGCGTCGCCGCGCCGGGTCGAGGCTCAGATCACCCGCGGTGAGCAACACCGGACGCGCTGGTGCGCCGCGGCGCACCAGCGCGCGCAAGCGGGCGACGAGAACCACGAAAGAGAACGGTTTGACCAGGTAGTCATCGGCACCGAGATCGAACGCGTCGGCCTGGTCATACTCACCGTCCTTGGCGGTCAGCATCAAAATCGGAGTCCAGATCTGCTTGGCGCGAAGTGCACGGACAATCTCGTATCCGTTCATTCCCGGCAGCATGATGTCGAGAACGATCACATCGAAGGTGTCCTCGGTGGCGCGCCAGAGACCGTCCTCACCGGTGGCGGCGGTGACCACCACGAAACCCTCGAGTTCGAGGCCGCGGCGCACCACACTCGCCAACCGGGCTTCGTCCTCGACGACCAGCACCCTCATCAGACTGTCACCTCTTGTCGCACCCGTTGCTCCTCGGTCGGTGTTACGGGGCGGAGTCGGAAGTGGTGATGACGTCGCCCCAGGCGGCGCGTGAACCCGATTCGCCGATTCGGTAGACCTGAACAATGGTCGCTGCTGCTACGACGATGGACAGGGCGGCGACGACCAGTGTGAGCGCCCGTGACGGGTTGCTCTTTCGCTCGCGGAGATGGACCGCGGCGACGGCCAGGGCGGCCACGAGAAGGGCGGCGGAGAAGTAGATCATCGTGTCGCCCAACTCGGTGTGGGTGTGCACGGCAGCCGACCCAGCGACGTGTTTTACGAGCCATTCGCCGGCGTCGGTGGTCAGCGGAGTCAACACGGTGATCACGGCGGCGAGGACGAGGGTGAGCCAGACGAGCCGCCGTCGGGCGGGCGGCCACACACCGCACCCGATGACCAGGAGCGCCGTCAGTGGAGCCAGGACCACGATGAAATGAACGAGCAGCACGTGGACGGGCAAGCCGCTGACAGTGGACATGACAACAGTATCGCGGGCGGCGCTGAGAAAGCGCTGAGGCCGGAGGAACCTGCCAATGGAACCATGCCATCGACGATCACGACTCGGACCGCGCCGTGCGGAGTGGGCGGCAGACCTGGGTCGTGCAGAGTTCAGAGCGTGATCTCCGCGAGGACGGCCTGCAGACCGTCGATGAACGACCGGACGGTGGAGGCATCGAACAGGTCCGTCGAGTACACCAGCTCGGCGTCGATGCCGGCGGGTTGCCCGCCGGTGTCGTGGCGTTCGGTGAAATGGAAGTGCAGGTCGCATTTCGCGATGCCGAGGGGCCGAGGGGTGATCTCGAAACGCAACGTCTCGGCATTCAACGTGGCGGGAGTGAAGTTGTTCAGCGACAACGCGACCTGGAAGAACGGATGCAGAGACGATGAGCGGGGCGGATCGAGCACCTCGACCAGCCGCTCGAACTGCACCTCGGACTGGGCGAGGGCACGCAGTTCCACGTCGCGGGACTGGTCGATGATCTCGGCGAAACTCATGCCCGGGTCGAGGCGGGTACGCAGCACGATGGTGTTGACGAACATGCCCACCACGTCGTCGAGCGCGGGATCCCCGCGGCCCGCGACGGGGGTGCCGATGGCGATGTCGCGGTCCCCGCTCAGGCGCACGAGCAGCATGGCCACCGCCGAACGCAGCGCAGTGAACAACGAGGCGTGCTGATGGTGGACGAGGGTCAGCAGGGCGCGGTGAGTGCGTTGATCGATCTGAAAGCTCTCGCGTCCAGCCCCGTATGACCACTTGTGTGGTCGCGGGCGGTCGGTGGGTAGCGGGAGTTCGCCGGGAAGACCCGCCAATTCCGTTTTCCAGTAGGCAATTTGCCGCGATGCGAGGCTCTCGGGGTCGGACTCGGCGCCGAGGAGTTCGCGCCGCCACACACTGTACTGCGAGTACTGCACCTCGGCGGGTCCCCACACCGCGGCTGCGCCCGCGGCGCGGGCGGTATACGCGACGACGAGATCGCGCGCCAACAACGCCAACGACCAGCCGTCCGCCGCGATGTGGTGAATGACGCACGCAAGGACGTGCTCGCGAGGGGTCAGCGCGAAGATCCCAGCGCGCAGCGGCGGTTGCTCGCGCACATCGAACCCGGTCTCGAGGAGACGCGCTATCGGTTCCTCGGCGTCCCGGGCCGGGATCTTCACGGGGGTGAGATCGGGGAGGGCGTCAGCGACGTCGAGCACCCGCTGGTACGGCCCGGTGGGGGAGTCGGGGAACACCGTTCGCAACGATCGATGGCGCTCGAGAACATCGGCGGTGGCCAGCCGCAGGGCATCGGTGTCGAGTTCCCCGACCACCCTGACCGTGAAGGGAATGTTGAACAACGCGGGTGTAGTGACGGTGCGGTCGATGAACTGTTGCGACGGCGACAACGGCACGCGATCGGGCACCGTCACGGCACGCAACTGCGGTCGGGGTGCACGTTCGCCGTCGGGGTGGCCGGCGTCGGTGACTACCTGCGCGAGCGCCGCCACGGTGGGCGTGTCGAAGAGTTCCCGCACCCCCAGCGAGGTGCCCTGTTCGGCGTTGATCACCGCGACCACCCGGGTGGCCGACAGAGAGTCTCCGCCGAGGTCGAAGAACGAATCGTCCGCCCCCACCGCGGGCACGGCGAGTATTCGGGCGAACACGTTGGCGACACTGCGTTCGGCTGCCGTCGCCGGGTCACGGCGAGATGCCGGGGAGGAGCCGAACACGGGCGCAGGAAGGGCGCCGCGGTCGAGCTTCTTGGTCGGCGTCAGCGGAACCGCGTCCAGGACCATGATCGATGCGGGAATCATGTAGTCCGGCAGGAATTGGGCCACTTCCGTTTTCAGAGTTCCCGGTGTGGTTGCCGCCTCGGGTCGAAGCATGATGTAGGACACGAGAACCGGGTCACCGGCCGGGTTCTGCTGCACCACGGTGGTGGCGAAGGTGACGTCGTCATTTCGGTGCAATGCGGCGTTGATCTCGCCGAGTTCGATGCGGAACCCGCGGATCTTGACCTGTCCGTCGGTGCGGCCCAAGAATTTGAGGGTCCGCTCGCCGGTCCAGCGGACCCGGTCGCCGGTGCGGAACAGGCGGGAGCCGGGTTTGCCGAACGGGTTGGCGACGAACCGTGATCCGGTCAGTGCGGGCCGCTGATGGTAGCCGCGGGCCACCCCCGCGGTGGCGAGGTAGAGCTCGCCCGCCGCGCCCGGCGGCAGCGGGCGCAGTCGGTGGTCGAGCACCACGGCGCTCACCCCGCGCATGAGGGATCCGATCGTCACTGCGTGCTGCGCAGTGATCGGGTCGGTCAGGGTGACGCTGCAGGTGGTTTCGGTGGGCCCGTAGGCGTTGCGCATCGTCCGGCCGCCGGCCCAGCGCCGCACCAACTCCAGCGGGCACACTTCGCCGCCGACCAGCGCGAGCTGTATGTCGTCGAGCCCCGTCGGGTCCACGGTCGCCAACGCCGACGGTGTCGACAGCAGATGGGTGATGCGTTCGTCGCGCAGAAGCGCCGCCAATTCCTGCCCGCCGTACACCTCCGGCGGGGCCACCACCAGTGTGGCACCCGAGATGGCTGCGGCGAGGACCTCGACCAGCGCGGTGTCGAAGCTGGGGGAGGCGAAATGCAGGACGCGCGAGCGTGCGGAGACCGCGTAGTTGTCGCGGATCTCCTGGGCCAGATTCGCCAGACCCTGGTGGGTGACGACCACACCCTTGGGCCGGCCGGTGGACCCGGAAGTGTAGATCACATACGCGGGGTGCTCGATGAGCAGCGAACGGACACGGTGTAGGTCCGCCACTGCCGCACACCCCGGCCCGGGATCACCGCACGTGGCAGTGTCGTCGTCGAGGATCAGCCACCGGACGTTATCGGGCAGATGCCCGATCTCGGTGGACACGGTGAGCCCGACCGCGGCGCCGCAGTCGCCGAGCGTGTACTCGATCCGATCGGCCGGATGAGTCGGATCGACGGGCACATACGCGGCGCCGGTCTTCGCGACCGACCACAGTGCCAGGACCGACTCGTACGACCTCGCCGCCGCTACCGCAACCAGGTCTTCCGGTCCGATTCCCTGCCCGATCAGGGCCGCGGCGACCTGGTTGGCGCGGCAGTCGAGTTCGGCATAGGACACCGCACGTCCACGGTCGCGGACCGCGATGGCCTCCGAATGGGACTCGACCATCGCGGTGAGAAGTCGATCGAGCGTGATCGGATCGCTGTCCGGCAGACCGCTGGCCGGCACGAACTCTTCGCGTTCACCCGGGGCGAAGACGTCGAGATCGGCGACCGGGAGATCCGCCGCGGTCGCCGCGGCGAACGATGTGAGGAAGGTAGTGAATCGGCGGTGATGGCTGGCCAGCTCAGCTTCGTCATACAGTGCCGGACTGCCCTCGAAATCGATCCGGGCAAGCGAATCCGACAGCCCGGGGTAAATGTTGACCGCCAGATCCGCGGTCGGCCCGGTGGTCAACACCCGCACGCGGCCGGTCACCGCGCCGAGGGTGATCTCCTGCCTGAACAGCATGAGGTTGAGTACCGGTCCGAAATGCGCGAGACCGTTTCCCTCCGAGCCCATCTCCCGCCCAATATCCTCACGGCGATACCGTTGATGGCGCAGTGCTGCCGTCAACGCGGCTCTGGCCACCCCGATCGCGCCGCCCACCGTGGTAGCTCCGATTCCCTCGAGCCGCAGCGGAAGAACGTTCGATACCGAACCACCCGCCGCCCGGAGCCGGGCCGATGTGCGTGCAGAAACGGGCAGTGACAGAACGACATCGTCGGCACCGGTCAACCGGGCGAGATACGCCGCGAAGGCGGCCACGATCAGCGCCGTCGGATTATGGCCGGTCCCGGGCGCGAGTCCCCGGGTCGAAGGCTCCAGAGGAAGGGAATCCCCGGTCACCCGAACCGTGGCGCCCGGTGCAGCTGTCTGCGGGCTGAGGCTGACCACGGGGGGAAGCTCACGCACCTGGTGTTGCCAGTAGTCACGATCGCGACCGAACCGGGGGGAGGCGCGATAGTCCGCATCCTCGAGCAGGATCCGTTCCGGGTCGATGACCTGGCGCTGCGGCGCGTCGATGCCGTCGATGGCGGTGACGTACAGTTCGGCCGCCCGGCGCATCGACATCATCGCCGCATACCCGTCCAGCGCGATGTGGTGGGCGCGCGAATACCAGTAGTAGTGCTCGTCAGCCAGGTGCAGGATGTGCGAGACGATCAGCGACTCGCCGTACATGTCGATGGGCGCGGCGCTCTCGTCCCGCATCCACGCCTGGGCCGCCTCGATGGAGCCGCCACGAAAGTCGACAATGGGCACCGGTTTCACCGACGTGGTGCCCAGGAGCTGGTGCGGGTGCCCGTCGACGTCGACCAGCCGGATGAATCCGCCGCCGAGTTCGCGGCGTGCCCGCTCGCTCGCCCCGGCCAACCGTTCGAGGTCGACCGGCCCGCGAAGCTCCACATACTGGGCGATGACGTACGGGACGTCGGGGGTGAGTTGCTGGGCGAACCAGATGGAGCGCTGCGCCGCCGTCAGGGGGATTACTTGTGCGTGCCCCGGCTCCGGCAGGTTGGTACCGGAGATCACATCCGCCTCGCGATTCGCGTCGTATCTGGTCCGTCACTACTCGCACTGGTCGGTGCCGGGGATGAGGTGTCCTCGGCTCGAGGCCATGAGCGGGCAGTCACGGTCCGGGCGCCGGAACCCGCAGGGCCCCTCACCTGACCGCCCGCAGCACGACAAGCTCTTCACTGCGCTGCCCGGGACCGATCACTCCACGCTGGGTCAGCATGTCCCGGCGCGCGGCGAGAACCGGGCCGAAGGGGACCTCGACCCGCGACACGACATCCACACGCAGACCCCGTTCTTCGAGCATCGTCTGGGACTTCCCGATCCCACTCAACGAGGACTGCACGAGCAGCAGCACCCCGCCGGCCTTGAGAACGTCCGGGACCTGCACGCAGATCCGGTCGAGTACCGCGCGACCGTCGGTGCCCGCATCCCAGGATCGAGCGACCCCGCTGTAGGGCAGCCCTGCAGTCTCGGCGGGGACGTAAGGCGGATTGGACACCACCAGATCGAAACGTTCGCTGCGGACAGGCTCGGTGAGATCGCCGCGCACCACTCGCACCGAACGACGGTGCAGCCGGGCATTGATCCACGTAGTAGCGAACGCGCGCCGCGACACGTCGACCGCCGTCACCCGCCCAGCACCCTGCTTGACGGCGCAGACACTGAGCACCCCGGTTCCGGCACACAGATCCAACACTCGGGAATCGGACCCGAGAGTCTCCTGTTTCAGAGCCTCGACCAACGCCCATGAATCATGCTGCGCGGGGTATACGCCCGGGAGTCGCACCAGCACCGGAGCCTCCTTTTCACTGTCCAGACTCCGCTCCAGAGGTCGTTCCGAGCGCCGATGGAACTTATACAAACTCCACAACATGCGCTTGACCACCCACGCCACGGCGTGAGCACCAACACCCTTTGACCTCGGCATTTCGTCGACGACCCTCAACCTGACGCCCCAAGCACGGCTGTGGTTCCAACTGTCGCGGAAGATCGTCTCCAAGAAAACGATGCTACATACAAGATGCCAAACCTCACCATCTGGATCCTGATGGACCACGGAACAGGCGGAAGGGTGATCATCGACAACCCGGACGGAACCCGCCCGAAAATTCGTTGCGGCTCGATTCCGACGCTGCGGGGCAGGGATTTTCGCTGTATCCACGGAGATGGCTGACCGACCATACGCGATCCTCGTTGAGAATTCGCTGAGAGCGAGCCCGTTACCGGACATCCCGGGCTAATCGGACAATTTGAACCAAACAGAATGTGCGGCAACACACCTCGCTGGTCGTGTCCAGTTTGTTTCGTTCTCGCTGGCCATGCATTCGCCGCCGTCCGTCCATCGAGTGCTACCCGATGGACGCCACGCTGTCCCGGTATCGGAGGTTCGCGTTCGGGCGGCTCTCATATGTCGTACGCCACGGCCTGCCCGAGGACGCGGATGCCGACACGGTCGCCGGGGGTGAGGGCGGTGGCGCCGAAGCGGCGCACGGTGACCCGTTCGGGCACCTCCCCGTCCCCGGTGTCGAGGCGGATACCGAGCAACATCTCGGACCCGAGGTACTCGACGTCGACGACCGTCCCGGACATACCGGCACCATCCGTGGTCACCTCGATCTGCTCCGGCCGCAACATCACTCGGGCGTTGCCGTGGACGCCGTTCGATGCCACGGCCACGTCGCCGAGGGCGCAGTGGGCCCGACCACCGTCGACGTGCGCCGACAGCACGACGGCGTCGCCGATGAATTCCGCAGTGGCGACGTCGATGGGGGTGGAATAGATTTCGCGCGGGGTGCCGATCTGGGCGAGCCGGCCCGCGCTCATCACCGCAACCCGGCCGGCGAACGACAACGCCTCGGGCTGATCGTGGGTGACGAGGATGGTGGTGATCGCCGCCTTCGCGAGGACGTCGGCGACGATCCTCCGGGTGTTCGCCCGCAGGCCGGCGTCCAGCGCGGAGAACGGTTCGTCGAGCAGCATGAGTTCGGGTTCCCGGGCCAGCGCCCGCGCAAGTGCCACCCGCTGCTGCTGCCCACCCGACAGCTGGTCGGGTCGCCGGACCGCGAAGGACGGGTCGAGCGAGACCATCTCGAGTAGCTCGGCGATCCTCGCCGGGGTGCGGGCCCGGCGGGGCAGCCCGAACCCGACGTTCGCGCCGACCGTGGCGTGCGGGAACAGCGCACCGTCCTGGGCGACGTACCCCACCGACCGCCGGTGCGCGGGCGTCCAACCACCACCCGCGACGACCCGGCCGGCCAGTGCGATGGTGCCGGCGTCCGGCTTCTCGAAACCCGCGATCAGGCGGAGCAGGGTGGTCTTGCCGCAGCCGGACGGGCCGACGATTGCCGTGGTCGATCCCGGCTCGACCGCGAACGCGACCCCGCGGAGGATCGTCGCCCCGCCGAACGACTTGTCGACGCCGTCCACTTCGAGTGCGTATGTCATAGTCCCGCTACCTTTTTCGACTGGGAGAAGAGCACGTACGTCATCGGCAGCGACAGCACGATCATGATGAACGCGTACGGTGCGGCACCGGCGTAGTCGATCTCGCTGCTCAACGACCAGAACTGCATGGACAGGGTGCGGGTACCGGTCGGGGCCAGCAGGAGGGTGGCGGTCAGTTCGTTCACGATCCCCAGGAACACCAACGCCCCGCCCGCCGCCGTCGCCGGGGCGGCCAGTGGCAGCGTCACCCGGAAGAAGGCCGACAGCGGAGAGACCCCCAGCGACTGCGCCGCCTCCTCCAGCCCGACGGGCGCCTGCGCGAGCCCGGCCCGCAGATTGATCAGCGCGCGCGGCAGGAAGAGCAGCGCGTAGGCCGCGATCACGACGGTGACCGTCTGGTAGAGCGGATGGAGATAGCGGATGGAGACGGTGACCAACGCCAGCGCCACCACAATGCCGGGCAGCGAACTCGAGATGTATGTGCCGCCCTCGAGGAACCGGCTGAACCGGCCGCGATGGCGGATCGAGATCCAGGCGATCGGGAACGCGAGCACACACGTCACGACGGCACCGGCGATGCCGAATCCCAGGGTCTGGACCAGCGCGGCGGCAACGGTATCCAGTTCCCAGACCGTGCTCCCGCCGATGACAAGCCAGCGCAGGACACTTATCACCGGGACACCGACGGACGCCGCGATCAGCACCCCGAGGAACAGCAGCACGATCGGCGAATACCGCCAGCCGAGCTCGGCGGGGACGGCCCGCCGCGCCGCACCCGACCCGATCCGGGCGTACCGGGCGCTGCCGCGGACGACCGATTCGGTCACCAGCAGGGTCAGGCACAGCAGCACCAGGACCCCGGCGAGCATGGTCGCCGCGGCCCCGTTGAAGGTGGACTGGTACTGCTCGAAGATCGCCGTCGTGAACGTGTCGAACCGGATGAACACGAACGCCCCGTATTCGGCGAGAAGGTGCAGCGAAACCAACAGCGCCCCACCCGCGATGGCCAGGCGCAGCTGCGGCACCACGACGCGGAAGAACACCGCCCACGGGCCCACGCCGAGGGCCCGCGCCGATTCCTCGACGGCCGGGTCCAGCCGGCGCAGCGTCGCCGCCGCGGGTATGTAGACGAGCGGGAAATACGACAGGGTCGCGATGAGCACACCACCGTGCAGCCCGCCGAGCGAGGGAATCGCCGTCACCCACGAATAACTGTTCACGAACGCCGGCACGGCCAGCGGCGCCGCGAGAAGCACCGCCCACACCTTCGCCCCGAACACCCGGGTGCGCTCGACGAGCCAGGCGGCCGTGACACCGACGACGACGCAGATCGGCACCGTGACCACGACCAGCATCACGGTATTGGTGAGCAATTCGCGGACCCGGGGCCGGAACAGCAGTGCCGATGCGGTGTCCCAGCCCGTGTCGAGGCTCGCGGCGATCACATACCCGAGCGGGGCGAACGATGCGGCCACCACGATCACCGCGGCAACGGCCAAGGGCAGTGGCACGCCCGGCCGGGCGGTCGGGCGACGCGTCGTGTCCGCGTCCCCCGACCGCACGCGGCCGATCAGTGCGAGATTCAGAGCAAACCGGCTTCCGTCATCAGTGCGGTGACCTGCGGGCTGTTGAGCTTCGCGGGGTCGACCTGCGGGGCCTGGAGTTCGGCGAGGGGAACGAGCTTCGGGTTCGCCGGCACACCACTGGCCACCGTGTATTCGAACGACGTCCCGGTCTGCAGGACCTCCTGCCCCTTCTGGCCGGTGACGAACTTCAGGAACTGCTGCGCCGCATCCTGTTTCGTGCTGGACTTCAGGACCCCGCCACCGGAGACACTGACGAACGCACCTGGATCCTCGTTCTTGAAGTAGTGGAGAGCGACGTTGTTGCTGTTCTCACCGGTCTTGGCCTGATCGCCGAACCAGTAGTAGTGGTAGATGACGCCGCCCGGGATCTCCCCGGCGTTGACAGCCTTCATCACCGTGCCGTTGCCCTTGTAGGTGCGGACGTTGTCCTTCATCCCGGCCAGCCACTGCCGGGTGGCGTCCTCACCCTTGAGCTCGAGCAGTGCGCTGACGATGGCCTGGAAGTCGGCCCCCGAGGGCGAGGCGGCCCAACGGTCCTTCCACGCGGGGTCCTGCAGATCGAGCAGCGACTTCGGCAGCTGGTCCTGGGGCAACATGTCCTTGTTGTACGCGAAGACAGTGGACCGGGCCGCGATGCCGGTCCACTTGCCGCTCGACGGCCGGTACTGGCTCGGGACCTGGTCGAGGACGTCCTGGTTCACGTCGGCGAACAGCCCGGCGTTCTCGACCAGCGTCATCGCGGGGGAGTTTTCGGTGAGGAACACATCGGCCGGCGACTGGTCGCCCTCGGCCACGAGCTGGTTGCCGAGCTCGGTGTCGCTGCCGTTGCGCAGTTCCACCTCGATACCGGTCTCCGCGGTGAAGGCGTCGGCCCATTCCTGGGTGAGCGACTCGTGCTGGGCGTTGTAGACGGTGATCTGGTTGGCCCCACCGGAGTCGGTGGCTCTGTCCGAACCGGAGTCCGAGCATCCCGACACCGTCATCACCGCGGCGGTGGCCAGTGCCAGCCCCGACATCAGTCCGATCCGCATCCTCATCGTTTGTCCGTCCTCCTCCGCAGCGGGACCTCTCCCAGCCACCTCCAGGAAAACGATGCTACATACAGGATTGGCAAACCTAACCATCCGGATCTTGGTGGACCGTGGTGACAGGTGGAAGTGGTAGGCCCGTCCAGGTGAGGAGGGGTATGAAGGACCGGATGCGGAACTGGGTGGATGTACCTGTGCACGAAGTAATGGGTCGGGCGACCCTGCGAGCAGCGAAACTGAGCACCGGGCCTTTCCCATTCACAGGCACCGCCCGCCTTCTTGAGAGGGTCCAGCGAATGCCGCGTGCATGAACAGCATGGTCGGTGAGGCTGCACCCTCCCACATCTTGTGGCTCTACCGGCCAGGACTCGTTTCCCGTCGGCAACCCACGCCCACATGTCAGCGGGGCCCCAGCCCAGACCTCCATATCGTCTACAGGACCCAGGTCCCGTCTATCCGGCCGCCAGCCTCAGCACCCGGCCGTGGTCGGTGTCGGCGACGTACACGTTTCCCGCAGTGTCGATCGCCACCCCCGTGGGACCGCTGATGCCGGTGAACGGCAGCTCGGTCTGGGTGGTCGATCCCGCCACCAGCTTCAGCACCCGGGCGTTACCGGAGTCGGCGACGTACACGGTGCCCGTTGTGTCCACCGCCACTCCGCTTGGGTCATAGAGGTCGGTAAAGGGCAGTGCGGTAGCCGAATTCGACCCACCCGCCAACATCATTACTCGACTGCCCAGGAACTGAGAGAAGAACACATCCTCAGCGGCGTTCAACGCCACCCAGTCGGTCTCGCCAGTGAAGGGCAGCACGATCTGGGTGGTCGACCCGGCCGCCAACTTCAGCACCCGGCCGTCGCCCCGGCCGGTGCCGGTGTCTGTGACGTAGATGCCCCCCGAACCGTCCACCGCCACCCCTCGGGGGTAGCGGAGGTCCGTGAAGGGAAGTGCGGTAGCCGAATTCGACCCGGCCGTCAACTTCAGCACCCGGTTGTTATCGTGGTCGGTGACGTACACGCTTCCCACGGTGTCCACCGTAACCCCCTCAGGTTGGCTGAGGCCGGTGAACGGCAGCACGGTCTGGGTGGTTGACCCGGCCGCAAGCTTCAGCACCTGGTTGTTGTCGTGGTCGGTGACGTACACGCTTCCCACGGTGTCCACCGCAACCCCCTCAGGTTGGCTGAGGCTGGTGAACGGCAACTGGGTCTGGGTCTCGGTCTCGGTCTCGGTTGTCTGGGTTGGTGTCTGAGTCTGCCGGTACACGACCACGCCGACGGTGGCCACGGCCAGGAGGGTCAGGATCACGGCGATCACCACGGTGGACGTCCTGCGCCACCAGCGAATCCGCGCTCGGGGGTGTTCGAGCCGCTCGAGGTCGGGTGCGTGTCCGAAGGGTTCGGCCGATGCGGCGGGATGTGCACGCGCGGGTTCTGTCTCCTGCCGTCGCGCGGTCGGTGCGGCGGGCTGGGGGCCGGGTTTGGGCCCGTGCGGCCCGGGCGCCGGGTACCGGTCCGTCTCCGGCACCTCCCGCACCAATGTCGGGATGTCGGCCTGTGGCGGCCCGAGTGCGTGCTGCGCGGCCGCCGCCAGGGCCCCGCAGCTGGGGTAGCGGTGCTCCCGGTCCTTGGCCATCGCCCGCGTGATGACCGCGTCGAACCCGGTCGGCAGCCCGGCCCGCAGGGCGGCGGGGCGTGGGATCGGCGAGTTCAGGTGGCCGGCCATCAGCTGAGCCAGGGTCGATCCGGGATACGGCTGCTGCCCCGTCAGCAGGCGGAACAGGGTGCAGCCGAGCGAGTACACATCGGCCCGGGCATCGAGGGGGATGCTCGCGAACTGTTCCGGAGCCGCGTACTGCAGGCTGGCCACCAACATCCCGGTCTTGGTCAGGTGCTGGGTGTGCTCGAGGGCCTTGGCGATCCCGAAGTCGGCGAGCAGCACCCGCCCGGGATCACCGGGATGACCGGGCCGGGGATGTTCGAGGAGGATGTTGGCCGGTTTGACGTCTCGGTGCAGCACCCCCGCCTCGTGCGCATAGTCCAGCGCCTTGGCGGTCTCGGTGATGATGCGCACGGCCCGGGCCGGATCGAGGGGAGCACCCTCGCGTGCCGTTTCGGCGTCGGTGCCGTCGACGTATTGCATCGCGATCCACAGCCGGTCGCCCTCCCGGCCGCGGTCGTAGACGGCGACGATGTTCGGGTGTTCGAGTCGGGCGGCGTGGTCGGCCTCGAGCTCGAACCGGGAGCGGGCGTCGTCGTCTTCGGCCAGGGCCGGGTGCAGCACCTTCAGGGCGATCCGCCGCGGCAAACGCGGATGCGCGGCCGCGTACACGGTGCCCATTCCCCCGACCCCGAGCACGCGTTCGATGGTGTACCCGGCGAACACCTCACCCGGCCGCAACGGGCCGTGCTCTCCCATGCCGTCACCACCTCACCCGGATGTGTCGCCGCTTCCAGTCAACACCGGACACATCCACCATGTCCGGGCATCGGCCGCCCTCGTCCGCGGGACAGGGCGCAGAAGTCTCGCCGGAGTGGCGCTGACCGGTGCCAGGCTCGCGTCGAGTTCGCGAGTCCATCACAAGACTTTGTTCAGAATCCGACAAGCGGCATGCCAGATCCTTTTCTTACCCGCCGAGGCACTCACAGAAAAGGACCCGCCATGTTCCCCGAGTTCGTCAAGTCCGCCGCTCGCGTCGCCGCCGACACACCGGCGCCCCCAGTCACGGGTTCGATCATGAAACACACCGGTCTTCGTGCCGCTGTGTGTGTCGGCGCCACGGTTCCCCTGGTGCTTTTTGGCGATGGAATAGCCTCCGCCGCAGGAACCGTTGAGATGTATGGCAATGCCGGCGAGGTCGAAGTATATGTAACCGACGGTACGCCAGGGGAGAACTGTCTGGTCGACGACAACGGTTACACCTTTGGCGGCGTAGTGGATGATGCAGGTTTTCTGGCAATCCTTATTCCGGCCGAGCCCGGCGACCACCAGGTGACTCTGGCGTGCGACAGCAGCGGAGGCTACGGCCAATGGGTCACGGTCACACCCACCGGACCCGGCCCGGGACCGGCCCCAGCACCGGCCCCAGGACCCGCCCAGGGCTACTTCGTTAACATCTATGGCGGCCCCGGCGGTGCCGACATCTTCATTGCCGGCGCGGCGCCGGGAGAGACATGCGTAGCCACCACCGACGCGAACGAGGCGCTCTTCCTCGATGGCGTGGTGGATGATACCGGCTCTCTCACCTTGTATTTTGGTACTCCACCCGGCGAGCAAACCGTGACCGTGGTGTGTGACAGCAGCGGAGCGGTCGCCGCAACGGTCACGGTCACCTGACGGGTGGCGCCCTACCTGGGCTGGGCGAAACACTGAGCTACTGCGGCTGTACGCGCTGCTCAAGCAGGGGTCGCAGGGTGATGTCGAGGGCAAGCGGCCCGGGCGGTTCGACATGGTCAACCGCGCCAAGTACGACGCCTGGGCCACGTTGGCGGTACGAGCAGTGCCGACGCCAAGCAGGGCTACGTCGACCTGGTAGCCCGGCTCACGCAGGGCTGAGTTCGGGGGAGGCTCCGCACCGCCGCCGAGATTGGCGGCACGGCGTCATACATGCCCTCGGCTGTCGACTTCATCCGGTACACCGGGTGCACCGGATGCCTCATGCTCATGGTTGAGGACATGCGGGATGACGGGTAACTGCGCTGAGCGACCTCGGTTCCTAGGTGTGATCGATTCCCCTCAGACCCCAGGCGGCTTTTGATTCTCTTTCTCGATGATTGCTGTACGAGGTGTTCACCGGGTACACCATCGAACGCGTGGTGGGTGTCGGGGGAGGCGCACGGTGTGGCGCGCGAATCAACGCGGTCGCCGGTGCGGATCGCCCTGCAGGTGCTGCACCGTGGACGCCACCGGTGGTCGGTGCGTGCCACCGCGTGACGACCCGTTCGTTCGCTGAATCTGGTGGGCGCACCGCGCCGTTCGATGGCCGAGTCCGGCTGTTCGGATCTCGAGGGGCTCCGGAAGGTCGGGGTGACCGTTCGCGCCGGGACCTGCGCTCCCGGGTGTGAAACCGCAGGTGGCGGGCATCGGCGAGTCACCGACTGGAATATGATTTGGTGTATGAACAAACCGGGGGTGCACGCGATTACCGTCCGCATCCACGGTGTGGACCGGATATTCGACTCTGGCGAGCCGGTCACGATCGGCCGGGCACCCGAGGTCGGCCTGACCGTCGACAGTCCCTGGGTGTCCCGGGTCCACGCGGAGCTGTCGTGGCAGGGCGGCTGGGTGTTCACCGACCGGCGCAGCACCAACGGGGTCTTCATCGACGGTCGGCGTGTCGTTCAACCGGTGCGCGTGGACGAACAGGTTCAGCTGCGTCTCGGGGATCCCGCCACCGGGCCCTTGGTGGTGCTGACCCCTCATCGGTCACGACGTGAGCGTTCACCGACGCCCGCGCACACGCCGACCCCCGTTGTGCACAAGACGGTGATGGCGAGCACCACGCAGCGGCCTCCGGTCCGGCATCGTCCGTCGACGGCGCCGATCAGTGCACCCACCCGTATTCCACCGGCGGGTCTGACCATCGGTCGTACCGGCGAAAATCAGATCGTCGTCGACGATGTACTCGCCTCGCGACGCCACGCCCGGCTCGTCCGAATTGGAGAGGGCCTCGGCATCGAAGATCTCGGCAGCGTCAACGGCACCTTCGTCAACGGTGCCCGAACGCGGAGAACGGTGCTGTGCGAGGGCGACATCGTGACGATCGGCAAGGTCGACCTCGTCGTTGCGGGCGGGAGCGTCCGGCATCGGCAACGTGCCCCCGCGGAGACGGGCCTGAGTCTGCACGGCGTGGAGTTCGTCGTCGAGGGCACCAAACAACTGCTGGTCGACGTCTCGATGGGCGCCGGGCCGGGTTCGTTGACCGCGATGATCGGACCGTCCGGTGCCGGGAAATCGACGCTGGCAAGGGTGATCGCCGGCTCCGCCAGTCCCTCCCGCGGCGCGGTCACCTTCGAAGGCCGTAATCTGCACGCCGAGTACCCGGCGCTGCGCACCCGAATCGGGCTGGTCCCGCAGGAGGACGTGCTGCACCGCCAGCTCACCGTTCGCCAGGCGCTGCGCTACGCGGCCGAGTTGCGGTTACCGCCGGATACGACGGCCGCCGACCGCGACCGGGTGATCGCCGGGGTACTCGCGGAGCTCGCGCTCACCGAGCACGCCGACACCCGGGTCGACCGGCTCTCCGGCGGCCAACGTAAGCGTGCGTCGGTGGCGCTGGAGCTGCTGACCGGCCCGTCGCTGCTGATCCTCGACGAACCGACCTCGGGCCTCGATCCCGCGTTGGACCGGCAGGTGATGGCGATGCTGCGCCAACTCGCCGACGCCGGTCGGGTGGTCGTGGTGGTCACGCACTCGGTCACGCACCTCGACATGTGCGACCAGGTGCTGTTGCTCGCTCCGGGCGGGAAGACCGCCTATTGCGGACACCCCGCCGGAGTCGGAGCCGCACTGGGCAGTTCGGACTGGGCGGAGATCTTCACCAGGGTCAGCGCGGACCCGGACGGCGTGTTCGCCGCATACCGGGCGCGGGAGGCACGGGGGTCGAGGCGGCCCGCCCCTGCGCCGCCCCGAGTCGGACCACCCGGCAGGCCGGCGCACACCAGCACCGGCAGACAGATCTCCACGGTGGCGCGCCGCCAACTTCGGCTGATCCTCGCCGATCGCGGCTATCTCACCTTCTTGGTCGTGCTCCCCTTCGTCCTGGGCGCGCTCTCGCTCGTGGTCCCGGGTGAGGCGGGCTTCGGCATGGCCGGCCCGGGCGCACCGACGGAGCCGGCGCAGGTCATGGTGCTCCTGATTCTCGGCGCCTGTTTCATGGGGTCGGCGCTGTCGGTACGCGACCTCGTCGGCGAACGCACGATCTACCACCGCGAACGTGCAGTCGGGTTGCTGCCGGCCGCGTACCTGTTCGCGAAGAGCATCGTGTTCGGCCTCGCCGCCCTCGTACAATCGATCGTGCTCGTGGGCATCGTGGTGGCAGGTAAGGGGGCACCCGGTTCGGGTGCGGTGATCCCCCCGGGGAGTGTCGAATTGCTGGTCGACATCGCCCTGACGGCGTGCTGCTGTGTGATGGTGGGGCTGCTGCTCTCCGCGCTCGCGAGGTCGAGTGACCAGGTGATGCCGCTGCTGGTCGTGACCGTCATGGCGCAGCTGGTGATGTGCGGTGGGCTGATCCCGGTCACCGACCGAGCCGTGCTCGACCAGCTGTCCTGGTTGTTCCCAGCGAGATGGGGCTTCGCGGCCGGGGCGTCGACGGTCGATCTTCGGGCACACGTCGCGACGGTGCAGCCAGATGAGTTGTGGCAGCACACATCCGAGATATGGTTGCTCGACGTTGCGATTCTGGTCGTCCTCGGCGCGGCGCTTGGGTTCGCGACCCTGCGTCACCTCCGCCTGAAGTCTTAACTTAAGCGATGACAGACCGACACGCACGCCGCCAGAGGCGACGTCACACGCAGCCGCTGAACTGAGCGCATCGGATATGGGCGCTGCGACCTGCGCGTTTATCATTTGTCTCACGGTATGGCCACCGCAATCTGTCTCAGTTTCCTGGCATTTCTTCAGAGGACATCACGATGCGGGCCGTGCCGATGCGTACTGAGCCGAGCGAACGGGACGCCCGCCCGTGATACCCAGACGTCAGGAGTGGTTGGGGCACAGCAGGTCCGGGCTCGCTGCCCATCCGTGCCGCTCGAGCCAGGCCAGGGCCGAAGTCGGTAGATCGTCGGCCTCGGGATCAGCGGGCCGTCGCCGCAGCGGTGGCAGCAGACGGTCAGCACGTCAGCGACGTACACGGCCCCCGGCTATCCCGCCACGCCCTCGGGATTGTTGAGGCCGGTGGAGGGCAGCTCGGTCTGCGAGTTCGACCCCGTCGCCAGCTTCACCACCCGGTGAAGGGCAGCTCGGTCGGGGTGCTCGACCCCGCCGCTAGCTTCAGTACCCGGAGATTGCGCCAGTCGGCGACGTACACGGCCCCCGCGGTGTCCACCGCCACCCCCTCGGGGTAGTGGAGGCCGGTGAAGGGCAGCTCGGTCGGGGTGGTGGACCCCGCGGCCAGCTTCAGCACCCGGTTGTTCCAGTCGGCGGCGTACACGTTTCCCGCGGTGTCCACCGCCACCCCCCAGGGGTAGCTGAGGCCGGTGAACAGCTCGGTCTGTGTGCTCGACCCGGCCGCCAGCTTCAGCACCCGTTGTCCTTCACGGCGGCCTCGAGGGTCGGGTACTTGCCCTGGACGTCGTCGGGGGTGATGAGCTTGTTGCCGACCACGGACCGAATCTCCGCATCGAGCCGGTTGTAGTCCCCGGGCCCCCACGGGCTCAGCGGTGGATGGGGATCGGTGTTCATCACGTCGATGTCCTTGATCTCGACCACGACCATGAACGGTAGGTGGCCCGGGTTCCGGTCCGACCATGCGTTGAGTTCGCGGAGGCATTGCGTGAATTTCACGCACGAGGTCTGCTGATCGACCTGCGGTACGTGAAAGACCTTCATTCCCGGCTCGTTCCAGGCGGGGTCGGCCATCCGGGTCGGCGCTCCGACTTCGGCGAGCATCGGGGCGTCGGCGTAGCGGCCACCCTGCGGGTCGGCATAGACGTCGAAGACCATGTGCCGCACACCGAGGTTGTCGAGCTGCTCGGTCAGGGGCTTGTGCCGGTAGTCGAGCGCAGCGGTGATCTGCGGAAGCGTGTAGCCCGGGAAGCTGGCGGCCACCGAGGGCGGCAGGCCCTGCGGTATCAGCCCGGTGTGGTAGCTGTTGTGGGTGCCCATGGTCTGCATCTGGTTCATCCGCAGGGTGTCATCGAGCGGATAGGGATTGTGTCCGCCGCCGGGCGGAGCGGCGCTGCCCGTCGGAGCGGCGACTCCGGCGAGAAGCGAACACATCGATGCCGCGATGGCAGCCCTGATGGTCCATCTGCGCCTCGACGAAGGACGTGGGAAATGCATGACTCTCCTTTGAGTTGGTTCGAAGACTGTCTGGGTAGGTCGACGGGACACCCGCGGTCTCCCGCCTGCCGGCAGGAACGCGAGATGCTGTGCGGATCTCGGGCGGGAGGTGTGGAGTAGCGCGGACCACGTATGCACCTCGTGCGGTGCCCCTCAAGCCCTGGGCAACGCGCTCGGGACGGTTTCAGCAGTCGGGGACGAGGACGCAGCGGGCACCGGTGAAGATCGTCGGCATGCACTTGTTGCAGGGATGCACAGCGATTTCGTGTAGGCGTCGTCGGCGATCCGGTTGACCAGGTCCGGCTCGCGCAGCAGGGCCCGGGCCATCGCGACGAACTCGAAGCCCTCGGCCATCGCGGTGTCCATGCCGGCCCGGTCGGTGACCCCGCCGAGCAGTACCAGCGGCAGCGTCACCGCCGCGCGGATCTGCCGCGCGTGTTCGAGCATGAACAGGTCCCGGTAGGGGTAGGTGTGGAGCATTCGCTTCCCGACCAGCTGCACCCCCGACCGCACCGGCTGCGGCATCGCCGCGGCGAACTCGCGGATCGGCGCGTCCCCGGTGAACAGGTACATCGGGTTGAGCAGTGAGCTGCCCACCGTCAGCTCCAGGGCGTCGAGGCTGCCGTCGGCCTCGAGCCACCGCGCGACCTGGATGGCCTCGTCGATCCAGAAGCCGCCGGGCACCCCGTCGTCCATGTTCAGCTTGGCCAGGATCGCGATCTTGTCGCCGACGGCGCCGCGCACGGCGCGTGCGGTGTCGAGGACCATGCGGGCCCGATTCGCGAGCGAACCGCCGTAGGAGTCTGTGCGGCGGTTGAGCTTCGGGCTCAGGAACGAGCTCGCGAAGTAGTTGTGCCCGAAGTGGATCTCCACCGCGTCGAATCCGGCCTCGACGGCGAGCCGGGCGGCGGTGCCGTGCGCCCGGGTGATCCGGGCGATGTCGGCGGCGGAGGCGGATCGGATCATCCGCATACTCAACGGGTTGAACGACCGTGACGGTGCCAGTGCCCGATACCCGGTGGACTTCTCGTTCGCGACCGGCCCGGCATGGCCGAGCTGCGCGGACGCCGCCGCTCCCTCGGCGTGGATCGCGTCAGTGAGCCGCCGCAGGCCCGGCAGCGCCTGCGGACGCATCCACAGCTGCCCGTACTCGGTGCGCCCCTCCGGCGCGACCGCACAGTAGGCGACGGTCGTCATGCCCACCCCGCCCGCCGCCGGAGCGCCGATGGAACTCGATCAACTCATCCGTGACCAGGGCGTTCGGCGTCCTTCCCTCGAACGTCGCCGACTTGATGATCCGGTTGCGCAGGGTGATCGGGCCGAGCTGTGCCGGTGCCAGCGCATCGGGGTGGTGCAAGGTCATCTCTGTTCTCCGATTGACGGTGGTGCGGTAAGTCGGGTGCTGGGTATGCCAGTCGAGGCGGGATCGGGCTGGATCCCAACACACCCATGTGTTACAAAATATGAATGCAAGATTTCAAATCTGCGGGTGATTCTAAGCACACTCCGCTGGCCGTCTCAAGAGTCGGCACCGGGAAAACGCCGACCCCGCCGGTGGTCGAGCGGAAGTCGCCGCCGACCGAACGGGTCGTGCAGATCCTCAATCTGCTGGCGGACACGCCGCGCGAACGGCTCACGCTCACCCAGGTCTCGGCCGCTCTCGATCTGAACAAACCCACCTGCCTGGGCATCCTCACCGCGTTGACGGATGCGGAGTTCGTCACGCGAGATGCGGCGAAGTCGTACGGCCTCGGGCCGGCGCTGCTGCGCCTCGGGTCGGCCGCCGAATCCGGGCTCGCCAATCTCGATCTGGTTCGCCCCTTCGTGACCGCGCTGCACGATCGCCTGGGTATCAGCTGTGTCCTCAGCGCCGCGCACGACGGCCACATCGTGATTCTCGACAGGCTCGGCGCCGCGATGGCCGGGGACCGCCGCGACCTCGTCGGCGAGCGATTGCCGCTGGCGCCGCCTCTCGGGCTGGTGAACATCGCGTGGGAGCACGACACGGTGGTCGACGCATGGCTGAGCCGGCCGCCGCTGCTTCCCCTGGTGGCCGGTGACGAGGCGGCAGGTGACGAGTCGGTCCGCGCCATCATCGACGGTGGACGTCGGCGCGGCTACATCATCGAATGCCTACGCACATCCGGTACGTCGACCGTCGTGCTCGCGAGCCTCCTATCCTCGGGATTGCCACAGCGCATCATCGACGAGCTCTGCCGGCATCTCCCGCCGACCGACTGGTCCGAGTATCTGCTCACCGAGCCCATCGATGCCACCGCCACCATCCCGGTCGCCCACATCAGCGCGCCCATCTTCGATCGGCACGGCAGTCAGCAGTACACCCTGACCCTCGTCCCCGAACGCGTAGACGCCACGATGGCCCAGTGCACGCAATGGGCCACCGCCCTCGTCGACTCGGCACAACACGCGAGCATCGCCCTCGGCGGCCGGTAAGCGATCCTTGGGTTCGTGCGGTGATCGCAACACCACTGATCAAAGGGTGTTGCACATGGCGAAATATTCTCATCGGATGGTTCCGGAGATCTTTCAGACGTTCTGGTCGGGGATGGCGGCGGGTGAGTTCATCACGGGCGCGGCCGAGGCGGCCGGCTCGTATCGCAAACAGGGTGCTCGGTGGCTTGCGGCCTGTGGTGGGGTGCGTCCCCGGCGTGGCCGCAACCTGAAGGGCCGGTGTTTGACGTTCGCGGAGCGGGAAGAGATCGCCATCGGCATCGCCGCAGGTCACACGCTTCGTGAGATCGCGAAAGCCCTGAACCGGAGTCCGTCGACGATCTCACGCGAGATCGCCCGCAATCGTGAGCCGTCCGGGCGGTACCGAGCCAGATCGGCGCACGCAGCCGCCTACCATCGGGCCTCGCGGCCCAAGCCGTCCAAGCTCGCCACCAATCCGCCGCTGCGCGAGACGGTCGAGAAATCCCTGACCGAGCGCCATTCACCCGAGCAGATCGCGGGCCGCCTCCGACTCGATTTCCCCGACGATCCACAGATGCGGGTGAGCACCGAGACCATCTACCAATCGCTCTACCAACCCGCCCGCGGCGGACTCGAACACACCCTCACCCGGTCGCTGCGGACCGGACGTGGGCTGCGCCGACCCAGTCGGAAGGCCGGCCAGCGCAAGAATCGGATCCCCGACATGGCCAACATCGCGGACCGCCCCAAAGACGTGAAAGACCGTGTAGTACCGGGACATTGGGAGGGTGATCTCATTATCGGCAAACGGAATCTGAGCGCATCGGCACACTCGTCGAACGTTCCACCGGCACCGTCATGCTCGTTCATCTGCCCGACGGATACAAGCCCGAGCAGACCGCACCCGCGTTGACCGAACAGCTCGAGACGCTGCCCACGAGCCTGCGCCGAACCTTGACGTGGGACCAGGGTTCGGAGATGCGGGACTGGAAGAGCGTCAGCGCGGCCACCGGCATCGACATCTACTTCTGTGATCCACACGCACCCTGGCAGCGCGGGACCAACGAGAATACGAACGGCATTCTCCGTCAGTACTTCCCCAAAGGTTCGGACCTGAGTGTGCACTCGAAAGCAGACCTGGAGTGGGTCTCACGGCAACTCAATGAGCGCCCCCGGAAACGGCTAGAATTTCGCACACCCATCGAAGAGATGGAACGACTGCTGTTGCGATGACCGCCAGAATCCGCCGAACCATGACCGGGACGAACCGTCCGACCGTTGAGCCTTCGACCCGTCCCGTGGGTGATCGCATTCCTCGGCGGAGGCGGAGGCGGATCAGATCGGCACAATCGCTTCGTCGAGAGCTCGAGCCGGTGGAATCTCCAAGACGACGCGTGTCCGGTCGAGGCCGATGGTGGGCCATCGGTACTCGATTTCGAGGGAGGTGCCGGTGGGACGCCCATTGATGACATGGGAGAACTCACGGACGTAGTGTCCTTCCTCCGTGTGCGGATTCTGGCTCGACCTCTCCGTGTAAATGTTCAGGTCGGGCGACACCACCCACGTACTGAACCCACCCTCGGACGTTCCAACCAAAGGCAGATCGGCGGCACCGTAGGTGGTGCGGAACTGGGCGGAGGTGGTGCGGAACTGGGCGGCAAGCTCCGCTGACTTCAATCCCGAAGCGGAGACGGTCAGCGCCATATCCATGACATTCCGATACGCGATGAGGTATCGAAGTCCCACGCGGTAGCCGTTCGAGTCGGATAGCAGGAGCGGTCCGTGCGCGATTGCACCCAGTTCCGGGGAGACGGGGTTGTCGATCCAACTGAACTGCGACATCGTTCGAGTATGAACGGGCAGATCTTTGCTCCGGGTGACAAAGTAGTTCTGTCCCGTGGGTGTGGTCACCTGAGTAGGCCCCAGTTCGGCCACTGATCGTCACGAATTCCGGCCCCGGCTGAGGTGGCCGGTGGTTGCGGACGGGTGGTGCGGCGTGTCGGCACGAATCTTGGCCCCACCCGGGTTCGGATTCTCCTCGTTGGACGTGTTTCAGCGAGGGAGGACCGGTGAAGAGATCGGGTTCGCGGATGAAATTATTCGAGCAGATCCGCCGTGATCGGCGGGATTCGGAATTGTCGATTCGGGAGTTGGCCCAGCGGCACGGGGTGCATCGACGCACGGTGCGGCAGGCGTTGGCCTCGGCGGTGCCACCACCGCGCAAACCGTATCGCCGCCGGGTCCGGCCGGCGATCGATGACTGGGCCGAGCTGATCGATTCCTGGCTGATTGCCGACCAGCAGGCGCCGCGCAAGCAGCGACATACCGCGCGGAGGGTGTGGCAGCGGTTGGTCGCCGAGCACGGGGCGACGATGTCGGAAGCGACGGTGACCCGGTATGTGCGCCGCCGACGCAGCGAGTTGGGGCTGGTCGAGGTCGAGGTGACGGTGCCGCAGACCCACCTGCCGGCCGCGGAGGCGGAGGTTGACTTCGGGGAGGTCTACGCGGTCATCGGCGGGGAGATGACCAAGTGCTGGATGTTCGTGATGCGCCTGTCGCATTCGGGGCGGGCCTGTCACGTGGTGTTCGGCACCCAGGCGCAGGAGGCGTTCTTCGAGGGACACGTGCGGGCCTTCGAGTGGTTCGGCGGTGTGCCGCATCGTATCCGCTACGATAACCTCAAACCTGCTGTGGTGCGGGTGCTTCGGGGTCGTGACCGGGTCGAGTCGGACCGATTCGTCGCCCTGCGCAGCCACTACGGCTTCGATTCGTTCTTCTGTATCCCCGGCCGGGGTGGCGCCCACGAGAAAGGCGGCGTGGAAGGCGAGATCGGCAGATTCCGGCGCCGGCACCTGGTTCCGGTGCCGAAGGTCGCGTCGTTGACCGAACTCAACGAGAAGGTCGCCGCCGCGGACCTGATCGACGACACCCGGGTCATCGGGGGCCGACCGATCACGGTGGCCGCCGCGTTCGCCGACGAGCAACCCGCGTTGCTCCCGCTGCCTGCTGAGCCGTTCGACTGCGCGCGACTGTTGTATGCGCGGGTCGACACCCATGCGCGGGTGTCGGTGCGGCAGAACTTCTACTCCGTGCCCGCCCGCTACGCGGGCCGGCGGTTGCCGGTGCGGCTGAGCGCGGGCCGGGTCGAGGTGCTCGACGGGTCTCGGATGGTCGCGGTTCACGACCGGGCCTTCGGCCGGTTCACCGAGGTCCTCACCCTCGATCACTACCTCGAGGTGTTGATCCGCAAACCAGGCGCCCTTCCCGGGGCGACCGCGTTGGCGCAGGCCAAGGCGGTCGGGGCGTTCACCGTCAGCCACCAGCGGTACTGGGACAGCGCCCGCAACCTGCTCGGTGACCGCGCCGGCACCCGCGCCCTGATCGACGTGCTGCTCGCGCACCGCGGCCTGGCCCCCGAAGTACTGCGCCAGGCCCTGGACCGGTCCATCGAGACCGGGTGCATCGATCCCCAACTCGTCCTCATCGATGCCCGCCGACTGGCCCGCACCGATTCCACCCCCGCGGTCCCGATCGGAGTGCTCACCCGTTACGACCGTCCCGTTCCGTCGTTGACCGCCTACGACACCCTGCTCACCGGAAGCTGAGGTCTCACATGGTCTCCTCCGACGCCGCAGCCCAGGCCGCGATCGGCGCGGCTACCCGCGAACTGCATCTGCCGACCATCCGGACCGAAGCGGTCCGGATCGCCGAAATCGCTGTCCGAGAACAACAATCAAATCTGGCGTTTCTCGCCGAAGTACTCGCCGCCGAGGTCGACGACCGCACCGAACGACGCCGGACGCGTCGACTCAACGACGCCAAGTTCCCCCGCATCAAACGGCTCGCCGACTTCGACGTCGATGCCGTGCCGGGCATCTCTGCGGGCACGCTCGGGCATCTCGCGGCCGGCGGCTACCTCGACGCCGGCGAACCGGTGGTGCTGCTCGGGGATTCCGGCACCGGCAAATCACACCTGCTGATCGGGCTCGGCCTGGCAGCCTGTGAACAAGGCCGCCGAGTCCGCTACATCACCTGCGCCCAACTGGTCAACGAACTCGTCGAGGCCGCCGACGAACGGATCCTCTCCCGCGTCGTCGCCCGCTACGGGCGCCTGGATCTGCTGCTGCTCGACGAACTCGGCTACGTCCAAATCGATCCCCGCGGAGCGGAAATGCTGTTCCAGATCATCACCGAACGGGAGGAACGAGCGAGTATTGGGATCGCATCGAATCTGCCGTTTTCGGAGTGGGGCACCGTCTTTCCCGATCCACGACTGGTCGCCGCGATCGTCGATCGCATCACCTTCAACGCGCACATCCTCGAAACCGGCACCCAATCCTATCGACTGCGCACCAGCAAGACCCACCACCGAAAACGCGCCTGACCCCACCAGTGGGGCCGCAATTCATGCCGATCAACGGGGCCAGACCACTTGACGAAACTCAGTCCCGCTAGCGAAGACCCACGCGGTCAGGGATCCGCCAACGGCAGTGCACTAGGGCACTAGCTCATCGGGAGCGGGTCTAATAGCCCTCGTCGTGTTATCTGACCGTTGAGTCCCAAGCACCACGCCGCCGGCGTTGCGCGTTCAAGAGATGGGAATCAGCGATGTACATCGGGTATGCACGAGTGTCCACCGATCAGCAAGACCTGACCGCACAGCAGCACGCACTGCTCAAGCTCGGCGTCTCACCGGAAAGGATCTACGTCGATCACGGCTTGACCGGAACCATTCGTCAGCGGCCCGGTCTGCAGAACGCCCTTGCAGCGTGCCGAAACACCGACACTCTCGTGGTGACCAAGTTGGATCGCCTGGCTCGTTCGTTGCCCGACGCCCGGGACATCGTCGACGAGCTCACGTCCCGGAACGCGTGCCTACAGATCGGAGCCTCGTTGCACGATCCGACCGACCCGGTCGGCCGCCTGTTGTTCAACGTCCTGGCGATGGTCGCCGAGTTCGAGGGCGACCTGATTCGGGCACGAACGAGGGAGGGGATGCGGATCGCGAAGGCGAAGGGACACCTGAAGGGCAAGAAGCCGAAGCTCAACCCACGCCAGGAACGGCACCTGGTCGAGCTTCACACGTCAGGCGAGTACTCGACCGCTGAACTGGCGGATTTGTTCTCGGTGGGCCGGTCGACGGTGTACCGGGCGATTAAACGCGCCCGCCGACCTCAACACGACGGTTACTCAGTTTCCAGTACCTAGCGCTTTCAGTCCTTTCGAACGTTCGCCGGGCCGGCCGCACCGGCGGACGTTCGGCTATCGGACGTGCCGATACCTGTCGGCTCTTAGACTGTGGCGATGGGGGCGCGCACCGAGATCGATCCCGCTGGAGTGGCATGAGCTGGTTGATGCGTGAGGATCAGCGAATGGTGGAAAAACTTCTTCTGCAGGGCGTTATCACCCTCGCCGAGGCGCGTCGGCTTCGAACACCATCTGCTCAGGATCCGTTTCTCCGGGACGCCGTCGACAACCTCCTGATGGATCTGTCCGGCTACCCACTCAGAGAAGGCGGGCCACGATCCGGGTTGGACCAACTCGAGTACTTCAGCAAAGCCATCGCACGGGAGCAAACCGAGTTCGCCCATGGTCTCGATACCCGAGTCGGTCGAATCGTTCTCGAGGCGACGTCGGGTCTTACCCATGAGAACCGTGCCGAACGTCGATGGGCGATTCTCGATCCTCTCGGGGCGCCGCGGATGGACCGGCGGGAGGCCGGCATGAACGTCTGGGTGCGGCTCCTGTCTTCCCGTGTGACGGACGGCCTGCTTCACCCGGCTCTTTGTGCTGGGCAGATTGCGGGCGTGGGCCCGCTGCCTGCGGATGATGCGTACAACTCGCGGGAGGTGCAGATCAACCGCGCTGCTCCGGGTTTGTACAAGACGTGGGTGTCCGATCCCGGCACCCGTGACAGCCAGGAACACTGCATGCGGGATCTGTTCGAGTCAGTCAGTTGGGATCGTTCGTTGTCCTGAGTGCCCGCGATCCCTTTCACCGATCGAGGATCCGTCACCGGTCAGTATTGGCGGACGAGTTCGGGGTGGCGGGCACGGAGATAGAGTCCGCCGAACGTCGGACATTCGTCGGCGATCCACGTCCACGCTCGCTGGTCCCACTCGGCCAACTCGCTGAGGGCGTCCGCCACCGTGGTCGTCCCGTTCGAGCTCTTGCGTAGTACGACGGTGGGGTCGTCCCAGTCGATCGCGGCGGCCCTCGTGTCGAGGGGACTGTGTCGGGCGATGATGTCGGCGTCGATCGTCTCGGAGAACCGTCCGTGCTGGATCGCGCGTTGAAAGTCGTTGTGGACGGCAGTGGCGATGTCCAGCGACGCGACGAGCCAGGTGCGCGGCGCCGCGGTCGAGGCCACCAGTACGGCGGCAACGGGTATCGGGTCGCGCCCAGTTGATGAGCAGACGCCCCCGAGCACCACGGCGGTGTCGTCGTCCTCGACCACCGCAACGGGAGCACCGTCCACGCCCAGGCTGTAGCTCCCACTCCGGTAAGTGAATGCGGGATCGCCGCTGTGCGAGAGCAGTTGGTCGAGTAGTCGCCCGGTGGATCGCCGTGCGATCGTCCATCGATCCTGGCGGGCGATGCCGTCCACAAGCTGGCTGACGGCACCGATGACGTGTTGGCGTCGTGGATCGGCGAGTCGATTCCTCATGGGCGCATCACCGCCAGCTCCATGAGGACCCCGGTCTCGATGCATCCGGTGGTGTCGAGGTTGTTGGCGAACCACTTGGGACTCGCGTGGATGCGCCGCAGCAGCCTCGCGTCGGGGATCGGTTGCCACTGGCAGGCGGTCTGCTGGTATTCGGCGATTTCCAACTGTAGGTCCACAACGAGTCCCGTCGTGGGGTGTATTCCATCGGGCACGGTCGGCCCGTGACGGGTGCCGGAGAAGTAGCCGAACACGGCGTCTACCTGCGGTGCGTCGGTGGTTGGCCAGTAGGCCTCGATCCCGCCGGCAGTGATGAGGTGGGTCCGTCGGCTCCAGCGGGCATCGTCAGGCAGGGACCTCCCTCGTTCGGATGCCGACTCGATGAAGGTCAATGCACACGTGTCGTATCCGACTACGGGAGGGATACCGCAGCATTCGATCTCCCAGTTCTCCACGAACACGGAGATGAGGTCGACGCGTGTGGGGACTGGGGTCGGTTCGGTGAACCTGTGCATGTCAGGCCCCGAGTACTCGGGAACCGCGGCACGAACGCCGCGGACTCGGGGTCACCTCCGACCACTATCACGGACCAACAGGCATCCGGTCAAGGATCGGCAACCGGTGTCGGAGCCGCCACCGCGTGCTCAGGATCGGAGGGACCACGGCCGCCAGCGCCCATCTGTCGGCGGCTGCACCGGTCTGGCACGCAGCTCAGCGGCCTGTGCCGCGGACAGTCTCGTCTTGTGCCGCTCCGAACCCAGCCTTCGCCGTCCCAGGAATGCTCAAGGATCGGCCGGAATCTACCGGTGATCCGTTCGGACAGCTGCCCGGCAGTCAGCGCCTCGGAATACTCGGCCAACTCCCGCAAGACGTCCTCCGCGGACTCATCACACGCGTCACACCCGCACGCGGGAAGCGCGATGTGCGCCCATGCGCCCGCGTCGAGATACAGACCAGGAAACGAAGTGAAGGTGATCGCCAACGGCGCCTGGTCTACGCGAATAGGAGTGATCTCCACCAACTCCACCAACTCGACTGTCGCCGACTCCGACGGCGGCGCGGGACCACGGGCGACACTGACATCGAACCGGCGCTCCAGGTCGGCGATCAGATCCTCGGCAGCCGGAAGCAGCGGGGCGAACCGTTCCGGGTTCGTCACCCGCCCGTATGCCTCTGCCGGTGGATCTTCCACCACCGCTCCGTTCCTGTGCCGATTGCGGCATTCGCTGCCAGTAGGTCCATCGTCCTCGGCAACTCAGATCAGCGGCAACGCAATTACCTGGCACAGATCGAGTAGGAACCCTTAGGCGTCGGAACCCGGCGTCTCAGGGGAACCGTCACCGACGCGTTCCGGAAGTGGATCTTTGTCCGGGCGGATTCTTGGAGCCCGACCCCGAGCTCCCGGCGGACCACTGGGTCGGTGAACCCCCTGTCGCCTGCAGGTGCGGAGCCCGGTTTGGGTTCGGTGTCAATGGTGGGAGTGGAGATGTCCGTCAGTCGGGCGGGGGCAGCAACTGTGCGGCCATGCCGCGATAGATGAACTCGGCGTACTGTTCCACGCTCCAATGTCGGGCGAGGACGAGTAGCTCGTAGATTTCGGGCGCGGTGTAGGTGAACAGCACGTCGCGGGCATGTTCGAGCGAGATCGTCGGCGGCAGGTGGCTGCGGAGACGTCGCGCGTTGTGCGTCATCCGGGCGAGGCGTTGGGTATTGATGTCGTCGAGCAGTGAGGCCATATCCGGATCGGTCGCTGCGGCGGCGCGGACGAGCCCGATGATCGGCGTCACCGCAGGTGCAACCTCGGTGGCCAGGGTTGCCCAATTCCGAAGCACGACCTCGGGGTCGGGCTCGGAGGCCGACATATGGTCGGAACGCTGCGGAGCCGGCACGGGGCCGGTCCCGGTCAGTGCCGCGGCCTGGATCTCGCGGATCAGGCCGGGTTTGCCACCGAACGTCTTGTAGATCGTCTCGACCGAGACGTCCGCTGCGGTGGCGATCGCCGCCACGGTCGTGGCGGCGTAGCCATCACGCAGAAACATCTCCCGCGCGACGTCGAGCACCTTCTGCTGGCGCATCCGCGCCCGGCTGCGTCGGAGGCTGGCGTCGTAGCGTCGCGGAGTCTTGACTGGGTCGGTCATCGGGGCGGATACTCCTCATATTGGATACACCACACTGTATCTAAAATTTGACGGAGTGCGAGATGCCGACACCTGAGCCCGACCCCACCCTGGCGATGCTCCGCCGACTCGAAAACGCGGTCAACGCACATGATCTCGACGCAGTAGTGGACTGCTTCGCGTCGGACTATCTCAACGAGACGCCGGCGCATCCGGCGCGCGGATTCACCGGCAGCGAGCAGGTGCGACGCAACTGGACGGAAATTTTCGGCGGCGTGCCCGATTTACGGGCCAGGGTGCTGCGCTGGGCGGTCGACGGCGACACCATCTGGGGTGAGTGGGAGATGGTCGGCACCCGCCGCGATGGGCACCCGCATCTGATGCGCGGAGTGATCGTGTTCGGTGTCGACGACGGTCGCGCGAAATGGAGTCGCTTTTACCTCGAACCGGTCGATGACTCGCCCGTCGGAGTCGAGCCCACCGTCCACGCGCAAGTCGGTGCCCGATGATCATCCTCGTCGCCGGGGGCACCGGCCGCCTCGGCTCGCTGGTCGTGCACCGGCTCGCCGCGCGCGGACACCAGGTCCGCGTTCTGACCCGCGATCCCGCAAGCGCCGCAGCGACCGGCCTCGCCGCCGAACGTGTACAGACCGTGACCGGTGACGTCCGTGATGCGCCATCACTGCGGCCGGCTGTTGACGGGGTGGACCTCGTCATCTCGGCGGTGCACGGACTGATCGGCCCGGGCCGGGTGAACCCGGCGGCGGTGGACCGCGACGGCATCATCAACCTTGTCGACGCCGCACGCGCCGCAGGTGCCGAGTTTGTTCTCGTCTCCGCAATCGGCACGACTGCCAACCATCCGATCGGCTTGTTCCGGATGAAGGCGGTCGCCGAGCACTACCTGCAAACCAGTGGCGTCCCGTGGACGATCGTCCGGTCGACCGCATTCGCCGAGCTGTACCTCGACCTTCTCGCGCAGTCCGCCGGTCGATCCGGCCGGCCGGTCCTCTTCGGTCGCGGCGATAATCCGATCAACTTCGTTGCCATTGACGATGTCGCCGCGCTGATCGAACTGGTCGCACTCGACGCCAGCACCCGTGGCCAACTGTTCGAGATCGGCGGGCCCCGAAACCTCACATTCGGCGAACTTACGAAAATCCTCGGAAATCGGATCGGCGACAATGCTGTCCGCGCCCGGCATGTTCCCCGACTCGTGTTGCGCGCGCTCGCTGCGACCGGTCACCTCTGGCCGACCGCACAGGCGCGACTCGCCGAACTCGCCCTCTACATGGACACGGCCGACATGACATTCGACTCGTCACCGCTGCACGACCGATACCCGCAACTCCCGGCCACAAACATCGCAGCAGCACTCAGCCCGTAGCCCCCACCGCGGAGCCAGCCGAATTTGCCAACCAGAGACAAACACCCCTCGCAATCGACAACAACGCCCTCCCTCAGGCGAACGTGTGGACTGGCGGGCGTTCCGGAAGCAGAACCGCTTGCGGCATCGCTCCGCCGAGCGAGCCGGCTCAATCGGCAAGCCCGAGAAATACCACAAGTGCGCGGTCCAGCCGAACCAGATCGGCATCGGCGAGTTGGCCGAGGCGGTCGCGTACATTTGCCCGCGGCATCGTCGTGACCTTGTCGACCATGATTTGACTTGGCTTTTCGATTCCGGTGGTGTCGGTCGGCTGCACGGCGATCCGGACAAGTGGCGCCTCGACGGGATTGGTCGTCAACGGGCACACCGTTACCGAAGCGGTCGAGTCGAACCGATTGTCCTGGACGATGACCACGGGTCTCGGCTTGCCGGTGTAGGCGCCACGCGCAGCAGCGATGTAGATGTCGCCCCGCCTCACTCGCCGGGCTCCGCCTCATCCCAATCGACTGAGATGGCATCAACGAATGCCTGGTCATCGGCTTCATGCTCGCTCGCCGCGACGGCAGCCGACTGGCGGTGAGCTTCCGCGACAAACTCCGGAGCCCGTACGTCGGGCACCCAGATCTGAACAGGCCGCAGGCCCTGCTCGCGCAACCGCCGGCGATGCTCGCGTACCCGCTCTCGTGTGCTCGCCATCCGCCAATGTTACATGTAACGGGTTCAGTCGACAACAGACGTGCGTCCGCTGGCCGATCGTCATCCGGGTGTTAGTCGTGTCGCTCGGTGAGGAAGTATCCGAGGGCGAGGACGGGCAGGACGGCCCCGGTCAGTGCGGCGGCTGTCCATCCGTGGTGGGCGTAGACGAATCCGCCGAGTGCTGAGCCGACTCCGCCCCCGACGAAGAATATGGCCATGTAGAGGCCGTTGAGGCGGGCACGTAGTTGGGGTCCGAGGCTGTAGATGGCGCGTTGTCCGAGCACTACATTGGTCATGACGCCGAAGTCGAGCAGAATTGCCGCACCGACGAGGATTGAGAGCCCGAGGGCGGATCCGGCGGGGGCGAGGGCCGCGGCCAGCAGTGCAATCAGGACGCAGCCGATGGCGATCCGCGTCCATGATCGGGTTCGGTGGCGGTCGGCCATTCTGCCGGCGATCGGTGATGCGATGGCTCCGGCGGCTCCGACGAGGGCGAACAGTGCGACTCCGCTCTGGGACATTCCGAACGCGTCGCTGGTCAGCAGCAGCGGAACGGCGGTCCAGAAGAGGCTGAACGCCCCGAACAGGCAGGCGTGGTAGAGCGCGCGGCGGCGCAGGACCGGGATGTCGCGCACGAGGCGAGGTAGGGATGCCAGCAGTGCGCGGTAGCCCGCGGTGTGTTCGGGGCGCCGGGCGGGCATCGTGAATCGGATCGCGGCGCCGATCATCACGACGAGGAGGGCGGACAGGACGTAGATGGCCCGCCAGGACCACACGCTGGTAATGAGGCTCGCGGCAGGGCGGGCCAGCATGATTCCGATGGTGAGGCCGCCCATGACCGTGCCGATGATCCGGCCGCGCTGGTGTTCGGGGGCATAGTGCGAGGTGAAGGGAACCAACACCTGGACTGCGACCGCGGCGAGCCCGATGAGTGCGGAGATCACCAGGAAGGCAATCGGCGCCGTGACGAGGGCCGCTGCGATGAGGACCACCGTTTCGGCGGCCAGCAGGACCGTTACCAGGGTGCGGTTCTCGTAGAGATCACCGAGGGGTACGACGAGGAGAAGTCCTACGCCGTAGCCGATCTGGGTGAGGGTGACGATCAGCCCCGCTGACTGGGCAGGTAGGCCCAGAGATGCGCTGATCTCGCCGATCAAAGGCTGTGAGTAGTAGAGATTGGCGACCACCACTGCGCAGGCGGTTGCGATCAGCAGCACGAGCCAGGTCGGCATGGCCGTACGGGTCTCGGTGGCCGGGGTGGTATCGGCTCGGGACATCGAGATTCCTCTCGGCAGCGACAAGTGTGCACGCCGTCGGACAGTTATTCACGGTGTGGTGCGCGCACTACGCATCTAGAAGGCACTCAGGTCGGTGCAGGTGACTCACCGGCAGGCAGCGCGATCGGCGGAGGTCGCCGGGGGTGGGGGACAGGCTCTTGGTGGGGTTACCTGAACATAGGCAGATGGGTGCGGCCCTGGCCGCTTCCGTTGGCCGTTCGCATCGCGTCGAGCAGCGATTTGACGTCGGCGGTGTGGGTCGCGGTGTCGAAGACGAACCAGACGCCGCGGGCGGGTACCGTGCCCGGGTTGTAGAACAGGTGTGGTCGGCTCGAGTCGAAGCAGAACGAGTCGCCGGGGCCCAGATCGTGTTCGTCGAAGTCGAGCCGGAGCCGCAGCGTGCCTTCGAGGATGTACGCGAACTCGGCTCCGTCGTGGCGCATCTGTTTGCCGTCGACCGAGCTGGAGGCACCGACCTCGTAGGTGACGTAGAGCGGTTCGATCTCGGTACGACCGCCGGTGGCCAGCCGCTGCCAGGTGACCCCGTTTTCCATCTCGAGGACGGGATTGTCTGCGGCGCGTTGGATACCGGCCGCGGCGTCGCGGTCCGCGGGGAGCTCGATGTCGAGTCCGCTGCGACCGGAAAGGATTTTGTCGAGGGAGACCTCGAGCACGGTCGCGAGACCGAAGAGCGTTTTCACCGACGGCTGGGTTTTTCCGTTCTCCACCTGCGAGAGCAGGCTGGTGGAGATGCCGAGCTGATCGGCGACCTGGCGCAGTGACAGTTTCTTGTCCAGGCGGGCCCGCTTCAAGGCCACGCCGATTTCCTCTTCCACCACTGTGCCCCGTTCTGTGTGTCTGACGCTCGATATCCACTCTGGCTTAACTCCGGCGGTGGTGCAACACCGCAGTTCATCGCCCGATGTTGACATTCACACTACACGACTTGCATGATTGGAGTCACAGATTTAAGCCAGGATGAATTATCGAGTTGGTCGGTCTGGCATCGTGATGAACCTGCGCTACGCCGCAGGATGCAACCCACCCAACCCCCTCTGGAAGGAAGATTTGATAGTGAGCAAGATCGAATTGATCGCGGGAACGTGGACGACCGCTGGTGACGCCGACGCCGGCAACGCGGAGAACGATCGCAGTCCGCACAGCTTCCAGGAGCGCATCGAGGTTGCCGCGAAGGCCGGATTCACCGGCGTGGGCATTGGTTACCTGGATCTTCTCGACGCCGAGCAGCAGTACGGGTTCCCCACCGTCAAGACCATGCTCGCCGACAACGGCATCGCTCACCTTGAGCTCGAGTTTCTGGAGAATTGGTTTCTCACCGACGAGCGCCGGGCGGCCGCGGACGAGATTCGCGCGAACATGTTCCGGGCCGCCGAGGCCCTCGGCGCCCGCCACATCAAGGTCGGCGGCGACTTCAGCGGTGGTGAATTTGATGCGGACTACATGGCGGCCGAGTTCGTGAAGCTCTGCACCGACGCTGCAAACGCGGGTACCACGGTGGTGTTCGAGCCGATGCCGTTCGTGAACGTCAAGACCCCGCAGCAGGCACTCGAGTTCATCGCCAAGGCCGATCATCCTGCTGGCGGGTTGTTGATCGACATTTGGCACGTCGCCCGCGCCGGCGTCGACTTCGACACTCTTGCCGACATCCCGGCGAAGTACATCTTCGACGTCGAACTCGACGATGCTCCATTGACGTTCGAAGGTGACCTCATCGCCGACACCTTCAACGGTCGCCGGCTTCCCGGTGAGGGCGAACTCGACGTCCAAGGCTTCGTCGACGCCATCGGTAAGACCGGCTACGACGGAATCTACGGCGTGGAGATCCTGTCCGCCGAGTACCGCAAGCTCCCGATCGGCGAGGCCGTTCCCGCCGCCTATGAAGCGTCGATGAAGTACCTGCGCTGACCTGGCCGGATACCGATCGAATACCGAAAGAAGAGGACATCGCAATGGCGCGGTTGGATCAGAAGGTAGCTATCGTCACCGGCGGAGCCCGCGGTATCGGCCGCGCCACGGCGGAACTGTTCGCCGAGGAAGGCGCGAGGGTGGTGGTCGGCGACCTGCGCGAGCCGGAACCGTTCGATCACCCGAACATCACCTTCACCCCCCTCGACGTCACCCAGCTCGACAGCTGGCAGGGGCTCGTCGACTCGGTGGTCGCCCAGCACGGGCGGATCGACATCCAGGTCAACAACGCCGGCCTCGTCGGCTCCTACGAGGCGATCGCCAAGATCGACCTCAACGACTGGCACAAAATCATCGCGGTCAACCAGACCGGGGTCTTTTACGGCATGCGCTCGGTCCTGCCGACGATGCAGGCCCAGCACGCCGGCTCGATCGTCAACGTCTCGTCGATCTGGGGCATCGTCGGCGCCGCCGGAGTCTCGGCCTACCAGGCCAGTAAGGCCGCGGTGCGGATGATGAGCAAGAACGCCGCCCTGTCGTACGTCGACGACGGCATCCGGGTCAACTCCCTGCACCCGGGTCTGGCCAGCACCCCGATGATCGACGCTCAGGACGAGGCGATCACCGCCGACGTGATCGCCGCCACCCCGATGAAGCGTGCCGCCAATCCCCGCGAAATCGCCTATGGGGCACTGTTCCTCGCCAGCGACGAGGCCAGTTACGTCACCGGAATCGAACTGCCGGTCGACGGCGGCTACACCGCACCGTGAAAGGAGTTGAACCGATGACCGATCGTGGACTGTTCACCGAAGGCCGCTCAGCCGAGGTGGTGATCGACAGCCTCGGAGCCGACACCGATCCCCGGCTGCGGCAGATTCTGACCTCCCTGATCGAGCACCTGCACGACTTCGTCAAGGACGTCCAGCTCACCGAGTCCGAGTGGGAGAAGGGCATCGAGTTCCTCACCCGCACCGGGCACACCTGCAACGACGTGCGTCAGGAATTCATCCTGCTCTCCGATGTCCTCGGGGTATCGATGCTGGTCGAGACGATCAACCACCGCGCCCTCGATCACGCCACCGAGCAGACCGTTCTGGGCCCGTTCCACATGGTCGACTCCCCGCCGCGCGAGCTCGGCGACACCATCGCCCTCGACGACGGGGGTGAGCCGTGCCTGGTGACCGGACAGGTCCGCAGCGCGGACGGCACCCCCTTGGCCGGGGCGAGCGTGGACGTGTGGCAGGCCAACGCCGACGGCTTCTACGACGTCCAGCAACCCGGCATCCAGCCGGAACTGAACTTGCGTGGGTTGTTCACCACCGACGACGAGGGCAAGTTCTGGTTCCGCTCGATCGTTCCCCGGTACTACCCCATCCCCGACGACGGACCGGTAGGGGAGCTGCTGGCGATCACCGGACGCCATCCCAACCGGCCGGCGCACGTGCATTTCATCGTCACCGCGCCCGGCCACGAACCGGTCACCACCCACCTGTTCGTCGACGGCACCCCCTACATCGACTCCGATGTCGTGTTCGGGGTCAAGGAAAGCCTGATCCGGGAGTTCCCGGTCGTCGACGACCCGGAACGGGCCCGCCAGCTCGGGTTCGACAATCCTTTCCGCACGGTCCATTTCGATGTGACCCTGCTCGAAACCGAGGTACGAGAGGAGGCCGGACTGTGACCTTCACCAGCTCCTTCCACTATCAGGCCCTGCCGATGCGGGTGAGCTTCGAGGTCGGCGCGGTGACCAAGATCGGGGAGGAACTCGACCGACTCGGGCTGAGCCGGGCGCTGGTGCTGTGCACCCCCGAGCAGAAGCATCTGGCCGATCTCGTCATGGATCACCTCGGTGACCGCGGTGCCGGCATCTTCGACCAGGCCCGCATGCACGTGCCGGTCGAGACCGCGGACCGCGCCCGGGACCGGGCCCGCAAGCTCGGCGCGGACAGCTGCGTGGTGATCGGCGGTGGTTCCTCGATCGGCCTCGGCAAGGCGATCGCCCTCGAACACGGGCTACCGATCATCGCGATCCCCACCACCTACGCCGGATCGGAGATGACCCCGATCTGGGGCCTGACCCGCGACGGGCGCAAGCAGACCGGGCGCGACGCGAAGGTGCTGCCGCAGAGCGTCATCTACGACCCACAGCTGACCGCCACGCTGCCGGCGGAGATCTCGGCCGCCAGCGGTCTGAACGCGGTCGCGCATGCCGTCGAGGCGCTCTATGCCCCGGACGCCTCACCGATCATCTCGCTGATGGCCGAAGAGGGAGTACGCGCCTTCGCCGAATCGCTGCCGGCGGTGGTCGCCGACGGCAACGATCTCGACGCCCGGTCGAAAGCCCTCTACGGGGCATGGCTGTGCGGCGCCTGCCTCGGGGCGACCACGATGTCGCTGCACCACAAGCTCTGCCACGTCCTCGGTGGATCCCTCGACCTGCCGCACGCCCAGACGCACGCGATCGTGCTGCCCCATGTGCTGGGCTACAACGAATCCCACGCCCCGGCAGCGCGGGCCGCCCTGCAGCGGGCCCTGGGCACCGATGGTGACCCGTCGACCGCGTTGTGGGAACTCGAGCAGCAGCTGCAGATCCCGCACTCGCTCGAAGAACTGGGCGTACGCGAAACCCAACTCCCTGCCGTCATCGACGAGGTCCTGTCCAACCCCTACTCGAACCCGACCCCGGTCACCGAGGACGGGCTGCGCCACCTCCTCGGCCAGGCTCTGCGCGGCGATCGTCCCACCCGCCGATGACCCGGTACGACACCCACCCTCACCCACCCTGAACAGCCCAGGAGCCGACGTGACAGCTACCCACGACGCGACGACCACCATCCGGGACCTCGAAAACGCCCGGTACCGGGCGATCGTCGAGCAGGACCTGGCCCGGTTCGCCGAGCTCAGCCACCCCGACCTGGCCTACTCGCACTCCTCCGGCGACACGGACAGCCTCGACTCCTACCTCGACAAGGTGCGGTCGGGCTACTACGTCTATCACGACATCGACCACCCGATCGAGTTCATCCGGATCGTCGACGACGTCGCGCTCGTCATCGGTGAGATGAACGCCAGCATCACCGCCGACGGACGCGAGAAGAAGCTGCGTAACCGCTGCCTGGCCGTGTGGAAGTACACCGATGATGCGGGCTGGCGATTCCTCGCCTACCAGCCCACCCCGGTGCCCACCGCGTAAATCCCCCTCACCCGACCCCCGTGCACCGGTGTGCCGGCGGAGTTCACCCCACCCGAACACCAGATTGGATTCCCCATGTCCACCCTCGAGAACAAGATCGCCATCGTCACCGGAGCCAGCCGCGGACTCGGTGAGGGCATCGCCGTCGAACTCGCCGCACGCGGGGCCACCGTCGTCTGCGCCGACCTGCACAGCGCCGAGGACACCGCCACCACGCTGCAGTCCGCCGGCAGCCCGAAGAGCAGCTCCGCCAAGGTCGACGTGTCCAGCGCGGCGTCGGTGGACGAGTTGGTCGGTTCCACTGTCGAGACGCACGGGCGCCTGGACATCATGGTCAACAACGCCGGCATTTACACCTACGGTGCAATCGCCGACGTCACCGACGACGACTTCCGCCGCACCATGGACGTCAACATCGGCGGCGTCTTCAACGGATCCCGTGCGGCCGCCCGGGTGATGAAAGAGCAAAAGTCGGGGCGGATCATCAACACCGCCTCCCAGCTCGGCAAACTCGCCCGCCCCAACGAGGGCGTCTACTCCGCATCGAAGGCGGCCGTCATCTTGATGACGCAGGCCCTCGGGCTGGAACTGGCGCCCTACAACATCACCGTCAACGCCATCTGCCCCGGCTGCATGCACACCGAGATGATGGAGAAGTCGTTCGCGGAAATCGCTCAGAGCGAGGGAATTACGCTCGAGCAGAAGCTGCAGGACTACCTCGACGCCAAAATCCCCACGGGACGTTTCGGCACTCTCGAGGACGTGGGCCGGATGGTCGCCTGGCTGGCCTCCGACGAGGCCTCGTTCACCACCGGTTCCGCTCTCAACCTCACCGGCGGCGAGCAGGTCTTCTTCTAGACCTCCGGCCGCCTCGGCGCAGACACCGCGGTGGTAACCGATCGGATTCACCCGATCGATTACCACCGCGTCTGCATTCAGCCACGGTAAATCTTTCCCCGAATAACTCTGAAGTCCCTTAGTGTTGACAGTCACGCTGAACTAAATGGTATGGTTGGCATCACACGGTTAAGTAACGATGAAAAGCCGTCTGGGGCGTCTCCACCCCCGAGCCCCGCAGTACCGCGTTATTTCCCAGCCTGTATCAGGAGCCCCCGTGACCTCACAGATCCCCGCTTCGTCACCCGCCGCCATCGAGGCGACCGGGGTCAGCAAGCACTTCGGCGGTGTGCACGCGCTCAAAGACGTGAGCATCCGCATCGACTCCGGTACCTGCCACGCCATCGTCGGCGCAAACGGCGCCGGCAAATCCACACTGATGAAGGTGCTCGCCGGCCTCTACTCCCCCAACGAGGGTCAGGTACTGGTCTCCGGACAACCGCTGTCCGGGGGAACCGTAGCGTCCAAGGCCGCCGGCATCGCACTGGTCCATCAGGAACTGAGCCTGTGCCCGGACCTGACCGTCGCCGAAAACATCTGCGTCGGAACCACTCCCACCAAACACGGACTCGTCGACCGCAAAGCCATGCGCTCGATCGCCGCCGCACTGTGCGCGCGGCTGGGCGTGAACATCGACCCCGACACCCTCGTCGGTCAGCTGCCGACGACCCTGCAACAGTTCGTCGAGATCGCCAAGGCGTTGCGCCTGGACCCGCAGATCCTCATCCTCGACGAGCCCACCGCCTCCCTGACACCCCAAGAAACCGACCAGCTGCTCGAACTGCTCGAGTCCCTGCGCAATCAGGGTGTGACCATCGTGTACATCTCGCACCGGCTGCGGGAGATCTTCGAACTGTGCAGCCGCGCCACCGTGCTCCGCGACGGCCGCCTGGTCGAACACCTCGACCTCGCCGAAACCACCACCGATCGACTGGTCGAGAGCATGGTCGGGCAGAAACTGCTCGACCAGGAACAACACGAGCGGGAAGAGAAGACGAACTCATTCGGTGAGGTGGTGCTGTCCGTCGACAACCTCTGGGCACCGGGGGTATTCGGCACCAGCCTCGAGGTCCGTGCCGGCGAGGTCCTCGGTCTCGGCGGTCTGATGGGCTCGGGCCGCAGCGAACTGGTCCGGGCCATCCTCGGCCTCGAACCCCGCTCCCGCGGATCGGTCACCCTCCGCTACGACGGCCACCGCCGCACCATCAGTTCCTACCGCTCCGCGGTCCGGTCCGGGGTCGCCTTCGTCCCGGAAGACCGCCGCACCGAAGGGGTGCTGCTGGCCCGCTCGGTGCGCGAGAACCTGGCGCTGCCCTCGCTGACCGCGCTGAGCCGGTTCGGACAGATCCGCACCAAGGCACTGAAAAAGATGGCCACCGGCCTCGCCGGCGAGGTCAACCTGCGCCCCGCCAACACCTCCGCCACCGTGAAACTGCTCAGCGGCGGCAACCAACAGAAGGTCGCTTTCGGCCGGTGGCTACCCACCAACCCGCGACTGTTCGTCCTGGACGAGCCCACCGCCGGCGTCGACGTCGGCGCCAAGGCCGAAATCCACGAACTGGTCCGCAACCTGACCGCGAAAGGCACCGCCGTCATCGTCGTCTCCTCCGACCTCGAGGAGCTGCTGTCGCTGTCGGACCGAATCGCGGTCCTGCGCGACGGCACGATCACCGGCGAACTGTCCGCCACCGAGGCCGACCAACAGGCCATCGTCCGGCTCGGCACCCATCACGACACCACGCACCAACGCAAGGAAGCCGCACATGTCTGACACCCAGATCGCGCCGGCAGGGAGGGTCGCACCCTACGTGCCGCCCCTGCGGCGCAAATTCGATGAGAACCCCACCGCCATCGTGGTCACCGGGGCGCTGATCGCATTACTGCTGTTCGCCGCGGTCGGACTCGACGGTTTCTGGTCCGCACAGAACCTCGGCACGCTGCTGCGTAACAGCGCCTTCCTCGGATTCGTCGCACTGGCAATGACGTTCGTGGTCGTCTCGGGCCTGATCATCGATCTGTCGGTGGTGCCGCAAATCGCCCTCGCCGCCATCGTCGTGATCGCGTTGAGCCCGCACGGCATCGCCGTGGCCGCACCGGCCGCGATCCTGGCGTGCCTGGTGTTCGTGATCGTCAACGGTATCGGCGCCGGACTGATGCGCGGCAACGGAGTCATCGTCACCCTGGCCACCGCCACCGCCGGCATGGGCGTGCTCAACTACATCACCGGCGGCGCCCAGTACTCCGGAAACACCACGCTGTTGTCGTGGATCGGCAACGCTTCCGTCGCCGGCATTCCGGTGGTGTTCCTGATCTTCGCCGTCGTGGCCGTGCTCGCCCACAACCTGCTCTCCGCCACCAGCTTCGGGTACTCGCTGCGGGCCACCGGCACCAACCGCGGTGCCGCCCGGATCGCCGGGCTGAACACCACCCGCACCCTCACCCTCACCTTCGCCGTCTCCTCGCTCGGGGCCGCCGCGGCGGGCATGGCGCTGGCCGGCTACAGCTCGAGTGCCGTCTCGACGATGTCCGCCGGCTACGACTTCAACGCCCTCGCCGCCGTCGTCATCGGTGGCACCAGCCTCTTCGGCGGCCGCGGGTCGATCCTGGGCACCGTCCTGGGTGTCGCGTTCGTCCAGGTGCTGCTCAGTGTGCTGTCCCTGGCCGGGTTGCCGTTCCAATGGCAACAGTTCGTGCAGGGCTTCATCATCGTCGCGACCCTCGCGGCGGACGCCATCCTGCGCCGACGTGGAGGTCTCAAGTGAACGGCCACACTCTTCTGACCCAGTTCAAGAGCTGGACCGCATTCCGGGCGGTGATCCTGCTGGCCCTGGTCGTCGTGGTGCTGCTCGCGGTCCAGCCGACCGCCCTCGGCTCCTACGGCATCGCCCTGTCCCGCATCGTCGACGTGTGGCTGGTGGCGATCGCGCTGGTCCCGGTCCTCGTCCTCGGCGAGATCGACCTCAGCGTCGGATCGACCATGGCCGTCACCGCGGCCGTCACCGCGCAGGTCTCCGGCAACCTCGCCGTCTCGATCCCCCTCGCGCTGATCACCGGTGCGGTAGTGGGGCTGATCAACGGTCTCCTGGTCGTCAAGGTCGGCATCAACTCCTTCATCACCACCCTCGGCATGCTGATCACCCTGCAAGGCCTCGCCCTGGCGATCACCGACGGCGCCCCGGTGCCACTGCAGGACGCCACCCGGGCCCTGGAATTCAGCGTCCCGCTGATCGGGCAGATCACCCCGGACATCGTCATCGCCGTTGCCGCGACCGCCGCCCTGTCGTTCTTCATGACCAAGATGCGTACCGGCCGTGAGCTCTACATCATCGGCGGCAACGCCGAAGCCGCGGCGTCGGGCGGCATCTCGATCGACACCCGCAAAATCCTCGCCTTCACCATCTGCAGCGGCGTCGCCGGCCTCGCCGGTGTCGTCGACACCCTCAACCTGGTCGCCGCCTCACCCACCCTGGGATCGACGGTGATGCTGCTGGCCATCGCGGCCGCCGTCGTCGGCGGCGCCAGCCTGTCCGGTGGCCGCGCCAGCGTGATCGGCGCCGTCATCGGGGCGATCGCACTCGGCGGCATCAGCATCGGCCTGCAGATGAGCGGGCTGGACTCGAGCGTCGAAAGCATCGCCATCGGCGCGATCCTGTTCGCCGCGATCGTCTTGACCAAGGAAGGGGTGCGGGCCCTGCGGCTGCCGTCGCTGCTCGGTCCCCTCACGGGTGCATCCTCGGACCACACAGCCGTCGCAGCAGGAAAGGCACAATGATGGCGCACAAGAATTCTCTGTTCCACCGGGCCGCACTCGCGATCGCCGTCTGCGCGGCCACCGCGCTGGCCGGCGCCGGATGCGGCGCTCCCGGCGCGGCAACCGACAACGAGGACTGGCCGACGATCGCCTTCCTCGTGCCGATGGACCGCAACCACGAGTACGGCCGCAACTACGTCTCGTCCCTGCGGAAGGCAGCCGAAGAACACCACGTCAACGCCTTCGTGATGAACTCGAACTACGACGCCTCGGTGCAGGCGTCGCAGATGAAGATCGCGATCGCCAAGAAGGTCGACGGCATCGTCATCTGGCCCGCGCTCTACGGCGCCGAACAGCCGATGCTGATCCAGGCCCAACGCGCCGGAATTCCGGTCGACATCAGCAACTCCCAGCCCCCCGAGGATCTCGACACCAGCCTCTACCACGCGTTCACCGGACCGAACGACCAACGAATCGGCGAACTCCAGGGCAAGGAACTCGCGAAGCTGCTCGGCAGCAAGGGAACCTACGTCTACATCGGCGGCACCCCGGGCAACGCGGCCGCGATCAACCGTCAGATCGGCCTCGAACGCGAGATGGCCAACCACCCCGACGTCAAGCTCCTCGGCTCCCAGCCGGGCAACTTCGACAAGAACCAGGCCCAGACTGCAGCGAGCGCACTGATCAGCCGATTCGGCAACCAGATCGATGCCCTCGTCACCCCCGACGACATCATAGCCTCCGGCGCCGCCCAAGCCCTCGACGCCGCGGGGATGGCCGGACAGGTCAAACTCCTCGGCCACAACTACGCCCCGGTCGCCCGGTCCCTGCTCGAGAACGGCTCCATGTCGACCACCCTGTTCCAGTCACCGTGCTGGGACTCCACCCACGCCCTGACCACCATGATGGACGTCCTCGCCGGCAAGGACGTGCCGCCGGTCAGCTACATGCCGCTGCCGGTGGTCACCAAGGACAACCTCGACGAGTTCACCCCCAACGGCTGCCTGCCCGAGGGGTACTCCGAACCCGCCACCAACTAACGCCCCACGCCCGAGAGGAATCACGATGGAAACCGGACTAGGGGACAAGGTCGTCGTCATCACCGGCGCCGGCTCCGGAATCGGAGCCGCATCCGCACGCGCCTTCGCCGCGGAAAACGCCCGCCTCGCCCTGCTCGACCACGACCGGCACGGCCTCGACATCCTCGCCAAGGAACTCGAGCAGGTCACCGAGGTGCACTGCGCCGTAGCCGATCTGAGCACCGAGACGGGGGTGACCAGCAGCCTCGACGAGGTCCTCGCCCCCTACGACGGCCGGGTAGACGTATTGTTCAACAACGTCGGCGCCGGCAGCCTGGGAACCTTCGACAGCCTCACCGACACCGACTGGGTCTCCACCCTCGAACTGAACTTCCTCAGCCAGGTCCGCGCCGCCACCCACGTGCTGCCGGCCATGCGGGCCGCCGGACGCGGTGTCATCGTCAACAACGCCTCGGACCTGGGCCGCCAGCCGATCGCCGCCGGACCGGACTACGCCGCGTCCAAGGCAGCCATCCTGTCGTTCACCAGCTCACTCGCCATCAGCGAGGGACCGATCGTGCGCGTCAACGCGGTCGCACCCGGGCCGATCCTCTCGCCGATGTGGTTGACGGAGGGCGGCCTCGCCGACACCTTCGCCGCCGTCCACGGCGTGCACCGCGACGAGTCCATCGACGTCGAGATGAAACATCGTGGACTTCCTCTGCAACGCATCGGAACTCCGGAGGAAGTGGCCAACGTGGTGGTCTTCCTCGCCTCCGACCTCGCCTCGTACGTCACCTCCTCGGTGTACGGCGTCGACGGCGGATCATTCCGCAGCATCACCTGACCGCAGCGCACAACCGCGCGCCGAATCGGGGGCCTGTCCGAACACCGGCAGGTCGATGGCTGGCTCCGACAATTGCCGTCTGTGGCTCCGAGATCGCCAGAGTGAAACCCTCGCCGGAGCCGCCGGAGCCATCGCATCACCGATCGCCGGCAGGATGGCCGACCGCAGGCGCGGGGACGGCGTGCCCGGTCGGGTTCCTCGCTTGCTGCGCGCGCAGTGGGTCGAGTTGAACAATGGCGGGGATGTTTGTGTTTTACCTTGGGATTAGTACTGCAACGACAGTTTGTGATGTCGATGTTTGTAGTGGCTGGCGCGGGCTCTGGCCTGGCTGGCGCGGCGCCAGTTCGACCAGTGCCAGACGTGGACGAGGGCGTGTTGGACTGGGCAGGCGACGCGGTTGAACAATCGCCGGATCTCGTTGATTGTCAGAGGTATTAGATCTCGGGTACCGGTTTCAGATCCCCTTTTTGAGCGCCGCGGCGCAGGATGGTCAGGAAGGCAGCCGCGGCCATCGACAAGGTGATGTGCCGGTACCAGGCCGGGTACCCGCGCACCTGGTAGTGATCGAGTCCGGTCTCGTTCTTGGTGGTCTGGAAGCACTCCTCGATCGCCCAGCGACTGCCAGCTACCCGGACCAGCTCGGCGGGTTCGGTGTCGGCGGGGCCATAGCAGATGTAGTAGGCAATCTCGTCGGGGTCGGTGATCGACCGGCGGGCCAGCAGCCAGTGGCCGCTACCCCGTTCGCGCAGTGGCCGAATGTCGACGACCGCCCAGTCGTAGAGCCTGGGTCCGTGGGCGCCGTCGCCGCAGTTGATCCGCTGCCACGCGGTCGCCGGCAGGTCGGCGATCACGGCGTGGGCGCGGCGCTGGCGCAACTCCATCGAGATCACCATCTGCGACTTCGGAACGGCGAGAACATGGGCCACACCACGGGATTCGAGCCACAGCCGGAGCTTGCCGACCTGCCCGTAGGCCTCGTCACCGGTAAACCACCCGAACGGCACCCCGGCATCGAGAGCCCGTTCGATCATCATCTGCGCCAGTTCGGGTTTCGTCGCGAAAGCCACCTCGTCGCCGATCCCGGCAGCCCGGCACCGATCGCGGTCCTCGGTCCAGGCCCTCGGAAGATACAACTCGCGATCGATCAGCGCCCGGCCCCGGTCGGAGGCGTAGGCGAGAAACACCCCGATCTGGCTGTTCTCGATACGTCCGGCCGTGCCGGAATACTGCCGGGCCACCCCGGCCGAGCGGGTGCCCTTCTTCAAAAATCCTGTCTCGTCGACGATCAACACGCCCTTGTCGGCGTCACCGATCGTCTCGACCACGACCTCACGCACGTCGTCACGAAGCCCCTCGCAGTCCCAGGAGTAGAAGTTCAGCAGCCGCTGCATGCCCTCCGGGCCCGTATCACCGGCCGCCTCCGCCAGTGTCCATCCGTTCTTACGTTCGACCTCACCGAGCAGTCCGCGCACATACGCGGCCATCCGCCGCCGCGACTCCACCCGCGAAAACCGGTGGGCGAACCGCGCACAGAACGCGGTGAACCCCGCTGACCACTCCAGCACCTCTGACTGCACCCTAGATCAATTACCACAACAGTCCCGTTAGTCACAAACTGTCGTTGCAGTATTAGGAGGTGGATCTGCCCATGGCAACCGCACACCCGCGACCGGATCTCGCCGCGTACAACGAGGCCGCTCGGATGAGTCAGCCGGAGCTGGTCACTGCCCTGCGTGAGCTGCTCGGCGTCAAGCTGGTCGCCTACCTGGGCCGGGTCAAGGAAACCCGCGCGGTGCGGCAGTGGGCGGACGGGACCCGGACCATCGGCAACGCCTCCGATGTCGAACGGCTACGGATCGCCTACCGTGCCGCCCGGTTGATCACGGACCGCGACACCCCGGCGGTGGCGCAGGCCTGGTTTCAGGGCCTGAACCCGATCCTCGACGATCGGGCACCGGCGCTGCTGCTGCGCGAGGGGGAACTCGCCGACATCGGATCTCAGGTGCTCGCCGCTGCCCGGCAGTTCGCTGCCGTCGGATGAGCGACCCCGACTCCGCCTCGTTCACACGGCACGCGGGCGAATCCGATCCGCGAGAAGCCAATTGGGTGTGGAACACTGTTCTCGCGTCGCCTGATCGAGCTGCCACAGCTCTCGTAGTCCCATGGGCACCCACAGTCCACGCTGGACTTCACGAAATTACTGGTACTGCCAGTACTGTTATCTGGTCCGTACTGGAGAGCTGAGGAGTGACATCTGTGGCACGCAAGCTTGTAGTTGAGATGGTCGACGACATCGACGGCACCACCTTCGGTGAGGACGGTGAGAGCATCCATTATGCAGTCGAGGGCGTCGAGTACGTGATCGACCTGAAGGACGAGCACGCGAAGGAACTCCGAGAGACCTTCGAGTACTACATCGCGCACTCCACCCGCGTCGGCGGCCGCAAGCACCGCTCGGACCGACCGGTCAACCCCACTGCCGAGAGACGGCCGTCGGGCGAAACGACGAAGATCCGCGCCTGGGCACTCGAGCAGGGCTACGAACTGTCCTCTCGTGGACGTATCCCCACCGAGATCGAGCAGGCTTTCCACGACGCCCACTGAACCTGCGCAGCGCCTTCCCCGTCGCGGTGGTCGGTCGTGGCAGGCTATCGGTATGTGTGGTCGCTACGCATCGACGACGAGCCGGGGATCGCTGCTCGAGACCTTCGAGATCGACCCTGAACGGGCCGACCCGGAGCTGGCGCCGGACTACAACGTAGCGCCCACGAAGACCTCACCGGTTGTGATCGCGCGGGTACCGAAGGACACCGACGACGAGCAACCCCAACGACAACTCCGCAACCTCAAATGGGGCCTGACACCGTTCTGGGCCAAAGATCCGAAGATCGGCTCACGCATGATCAACGCTCGCGCCGAGACCGTGCACGAAAAGCCCGCGTACAGGCAGTGTTTCAGGTCGCGGCGCGGGATCGTCCCGGTGTCCGGGTTCTACGAGTGGTTCCCGACCGAGGAGGTCGGCAAGTCCGGGAAACCCCTCAAGCAGCCGTACTACATCCACCCGGCCGAGAGCGGCATTCTCCCGTTGGCGGGCATCTTCGACTTCTGGCGCAACCCCGACGTCCCCGGCGACGATCCGGACGCCTGGCTGATCACATTTTGCGTGATCACGACCAACGCCACCGACGATGTGGGACATATCCACGATCGGATGCCCATGAGCGTCGCCCCGGAGAACTGGGCGGACTGGCTCGACCCCACCAACACCGATATCGACTACATCCGATCGCTGATGGCGCCGCCGGCACCGGGCAGCCTCGAGACCTACCCGGTGTCCAAGGCCGTGAACAACGTCCGCAACAACGGCGAAGACCTGCTGAAGCCGATCACTCTCGAGGACGCCCACTGACCACTGGTGGACCCCGCGCAAACACCACGCACTGCCGGCGGACACCGGTTTCGGAATACCACCCGATGGACCGCTGTTGAAGAGTCTGACGGTGGCGCTCATACCCCGGGTACCACACCAGAAAAGTCGCTGCGAGCGACCACTTGCCGAGAGGCGATATGGCGTCACCGTCCCGCTAGCCGGGTAAGGCCTACAGTGCGTAGCGTTCCCGGGCGAAGGGGATGAGGAGCCGCTATCACCGGGGAAGGCGACAGCGGCTTCCGTTTGCCCGGATACGTTCCGTCACAGTGAATCCCGGGTGATCGACCCCGGATCGAGGTCTCGTCGCTGTCCCTTGAAGCTGGGATGCCGCAGCCCGCCCGGCTGGTATTCGCGATACGCGACGTCCACGACGATCACCGGTTCGACCCAGCGCACGATCCCGTGCTCCTCCGCGGCCGGTGCATCGGTTCCAAGCGGGCTGGTGCGGCGCTCGAGGGTGGCCAGCTTCTCCTTCAGCTGGCGGCGCACGGCCATCGTGAATCCGGTCCCGACACTGCCCACGTAGCGAAGAACGCCCTGGTCATCGTAGGCACCGAGGACGAGTGAGCTGACCATATTGCGCTGTGCACCCCCGCCCGCGATCCAACCAACAATCAAGCAAGAGCTCCTCGTGCGCAGGAGAACCTTCCGCCACGACCGGGTGCGCTGACCCGGTAGATAGGGCGACCCCACCCGTTTGAAAACCGCGCCCTCCATCCCGGAATTCCTGGCGGCCTCCAGAATGACGGCACCGTCCACTCCTTCCCAGTGCGGCAGGATCTGCACGGGCACGCCGACCCCGTGCAGGTCGTGACCGAGGTCGGTGAGAGCGGCACGGCGCTCCAGATACGGAGCCGCCATCAAATCGCCACCGTCGGCAGAGAGAATGTCGAACGGAAGGTAGGTGACCGGCACCTGCCGCCGCAGGGCCGTGGTTGGGCGCAGGGTGTTCATCCGCTTCTGCAACCGCGCGAACGACGGCCGACCCTGGGCAAGGGCCACGACCTCGCCGTCGAACACGATGCGGCCGCGACCTCCGAACACGTCGGTCAACCCCTCGGTCACCTCCGGGTACGAGGAGGTGACCACGTTGAGGTTGCGGGTCCACAACACCGGCGGCGCGCCGCCGCCGACCGCAGCCACGACGCGGCACCCGTCGTACTTCATTTCCGCCGCCCAGCCGCCGTCCATTGCCTCCGGGAGCTCACCCGGAGTGGCCAACATCGGCGCAATCAGCCGCATAGGCCGATTGTGCGCCCATATCCGCAGCTGAGACGACCCTTCCGATTCTCACGGCGCGAGTGCGACACGACCACACGGCCGCCCACGACCCGCCGTTCCGCTCGGCCGCCGGCGGCATGCCACCCTGTCCCACGAGACTCCACCCGCCCACCTCGGAAGGACCCGCCCCGCCCATGACCACCTGGACCCTCTGGCTCGGCGCCCTGCTGGTCGTCGGCGGCTCAACCGCCCAGATCAAACACCAGACCGGAGCGGCCCGCGCCCTCTGGGTGCTCGCCGTGCTCGCCTTCGTGGCCACGGCCGTCGGTGCGATAACCGCGTCCCAGCTCTCGCTGTCCCTGCTGCTCACACTCGTGGGCGCGATCACGGCGACCTGTGCCCTGGTCGCGGTCACCAAGGAACCGACAAAGGCGCCGGCCGCGCGACGGGGAGCCGAATGATCACTGCGGTCTGCGCCGTCGTCCTCGGCGTCCTGTCCGCTGGCTCGGACCTGGCGAACCGGTGGCGCGGAAGCCGGTCGGAGAGGGCACGGATAGCCGAGATCACGGCCACCCTCGACCGTTTCCAGTGGTTGGTGCTCGAAGACCTCGCCGAAGCACGCCACAATGTCCTGCACCGAGACCGCGCATCAGGGAACGACGAGATTCGGGCGTTCTTCGCGGCCCGCGAGTTCGCCACCCGGGTCGGGATCCCGGACGAGGTGGCGGTGTACCACCTGGCTGACCAGCTCATCCGGGAATGGGCGCAGCAACCGCGGAGGTAGACCCACACGCAGCGGATCGGCCCCGGAAGTGTCCGAAGGGTCCGCCGTTACCGATCAGGTTGTCAGGCGCGGCCGAGTAGGTGGAGGAGACACCAGGTCGATCTTCGGTTTGGACCATCGCCGCTGAAAGCAAAGAGCAACAGGTCGCCACACACCAATCTGCGGAACCCCGCAGATCAGGACCGGGAACGAGTCACCGGTCTGGCAGTGAGTGGCGACCTGTTGCTCGTCGCGATCGTCACAATAGATCGTCCCACCGACATTTAGCCTCGGAGGGAGTCCGCAGGCGGGCCGACCACCGCGAGCAAGTCAGGCGATGATCCCCAGAAGCGCGTGACGCTGATTCGTCCCGAGACCGCCGATCCTCCGGGTCTCAGCGATCGACAGCTCCTCGAGGATCTGCGCCGCCTTCACCGGACCGACACCGGGAAGCGCCTTCACCAGAGCCGACACCTTGGTCTTCTTCGCAACCTCGTCGGTTTCCGCCTTCGCGAGCACATCGGAGACCGTGAGCTCACCGGACTTGACCGCGGCGAGAAGTTCCCCGCGCGCCTTCCGGGCCACAGCGGCCTTCTCCAATGCTTCAGCGCGCTGCTCGGGCGTCAGAACGGGCAATGCCATCAATGGACTCCTTACTGCTCTGACCGGCCCAGTCAGCCGGCCTCGGATAGGGATCGCGCCATTCAACGTTGGCGCCGACGTAAGGCGACGCCAGCGGTCGGCGCTTCCCTCGCCAACCGCTGGCGGCACAACCGAGGGTAACACTAGAATCGAATATATGTTCGAACGATGGAGAGCCGTGTACGACCCGAAACCGTGGCGGGAAGTGCGCCCACCGCGGCCGGTGACCATCGACGTCTCTGCCGCAATGGCACACCACGGTGGCCGCGCCGCAAACAACCTTCCCCTTCGAGTCCGCGCCGAGGGCCTCGACCTCGACGTCCAAGTCCCGGGGATGCTCCATGCCTGGGCACGCACCTCCCGCGGCGAATGGCTCGCATCGTGCACCTTCACCATCCCCACCGGCAACAAGCTGGGAAGTCTCGAGGTCACCCACTGGTGCCCCGCAGCGGCCGTCACCGCCGCCGACCAGGCCTGACCCATCTACTGCGTTCCTACCCGCCCGGCGGTGGACATTGCGTGAGGTACCGGTGACGATCTGCTGCACTCGGATCCAGTGAGACGCCGACGACCTGTTCCTCATCGCGGCCACCCGCGGACGGCAGGGAATGAATGACCCCCAACCGCCACTCACCGAACATCGAGTGCGCAACCCAGATATGCCGCGCTGGTCGAAACAACCGCGGCAGGGGGTTGGTCACTCGGATCCGAAATCAACCGCCTCCTGGCTCGGCTCGACATCGACGGCAGCGCAGCAAATATGGCAGGAACGATCCACTCGATGATCCCGAATGGCGTTCGTCGCTCTCGACATCGAGTCCACAGCCACGCGGAGGCGCAGTCGGGCGTGACTTGGGGCGCGAGATGCCCGCAATCTCCTCGTCCGGGAGATCGGGCAACCTCGAAAAACGTGCTGCCCGGATCCGCCTGACCCCGCGACGTAATCGTCCCGGGCAGTCATTAGACTGATGGGCGTTCTGGTGAACATCCCCCCAATTTTGTTTCCAGAACACCCCCCTGTGGCCCGGCATCACCCCCCCGATGCCGGGCCACACCCCTGCGGTAACAACGACGAAAACATCCGCCCCACGAGCGGGATCCGGGCCGAATGGACCGCTATCTGACCACTGAACGCGTGCGTGAGCATTACAGCACGCCGTTGTAGAGTCATGTCGAGGAAAGTTCCGCACCGCCTGAGACGTCGTATCGCAGCCCGTCTGCCGGTCGACCCCCCAGGCTGCGGCAACCGGACTACTCGCCGCATCGTCGACGGGCGATGAACAGGAAGGACCCTCACCAGATGGCCAACCCGCATCGACTGACCACCGATCAGGTCATCGACCTGATCAAGGAGGAAACCGGTACCGAACTGTCAGTCTCGACGTTCCGCGGATACGTCTCCCGCGGGCAAGCGCCGGCGCCGGTGGAAAAGATCGGCCGCACCCCGCTGTGGAAGCGCTCGGAAATCGTCAAGTGGGCGAACAACAGGCCGGGTCAGGGCGCGCGCACCGATATCCGCAAACCGCGTCGGCGCCGCGCCGAGTGATCGCGTTTCCCTCTTGCGACGTCGAAGACCTGGAGGCCGGTCCACGGGCGTTCGCCCACACCTGAAGGCCGGTCCGCACTACGCCAGCGGGACGGCGCGGGGAAGTGGTGGTGTACACAGGCGGAGGTGGGCGCATGCTCGACGTGCATCCGGTGCGCGAGATGGCGTTACGGCCGCACGTGTAGGTCGAGAGTGTTTCCGCGGCTTCACGGGTCGGCTGTTCGTCGTGGGCGCCCGAAGGAGCGGTACGGCCGCCGGCGCTCGAATTGCATCACCGTGACGAAAGTGGCGAGAGTGGCGCGCGTTGGGATCATCTGGTGAAAGCCATTGGGGCAGATGGGTGGTTTCTCAAAGGATGGCGGCGGACGCTCGGTTAAGGGTGTGGTGCACGAACCTGTGGTCGACATCTGACACAATGCAATCCTAGCTACTTCGACCTGAAAAAGTCGGGGTGTGGCGGTACGTGATCAGCCAGTCCTGAACCGGAACAATGGCCTCAACCCGTTGGGCTAGAAGGGATCGAGGCCATCGTGTTCCGTACCGTAGGCGATCAACCGTCGTTGTTCGAGTCGGTGCTGCCGCAGGAGTTGCTGCGGCTTCCCGCGGAGCTCGAGCGAGTGGATGCGCTGTTGGATGATCCGGCGTTCTTCGCACCGTTCGTTCCGTACTTCGACCCGCGGATCGGTCGTCCGTCGACGCCGATGGAGACCTACCTGCGGCTGATGTTCCTCAAGTTCCGCTACCGGCTCGGCTACGAGAGCCTGTGCCGCGAGGTGAGCGACTCGTTCACCTGGCGCCGGTTCTGCCGGATCCCCTTGGACGGGTCGGTGCCGCACCCGACGACGTTGATGAAGCTGACCACCCGCTGTGGCGCGGCGGCGGTGGTCGGGCTGAACGAGGCGTTGCTGGCCAAGGCCACCGAGGCCAAGGTGCTGCGCACCACCAAGTTGCGGGCCGACACCACCGTGGTGCCCAGCAACGTGTCCTACCCCACCGACTCCGGTTTGTTGGCCAAGGCAATCCGACGGATCGCGGTCACGGGCAAGCGGATCCAGGCCGCCGGTGGAGCGACACGCACCACGGTCCGGGACCGATCCCGTGCGGCGGGCAGGCGTGCGCACGCGATCGGTTTCAAGCTGCGGTCGCGCAGCGCCGCCGGCCGAGACGAGGCCCTGGCGGCGGTCCGGCGCACCACCGGGGAGCTGGCCGACCTGGCCGAGACCGCCGCCACCGATGCCGAACGGCTGCTGACCAACGCGAAACACGCGCTGCGCCGGGCACGCACCAAGGCCACAGCCCGGAAGGCCCAGGGCGAGCACGACGGGGCCGCGGGCCGCCGGCGCGGACGCCTGGCCCGCGCCATCGACGACCTCGAGGACCTGGTCACCGCCACCCGGCAGATCACCGCGCAGACCCGACAGCGGCTGGCCGGGCAGACCCCGGACGGAGCCACCCGGCGAGTCAGCCTGCACGACCCCGACGCCCGGCCCATCGCCAAGGGACGGCTCGGCAAACCGGTCGAGTTCGGCCACAAGACCCAGCTCGTCGAAGGCGACGACGGCGTGATCGTGGACCACAACGTCGAACGCGGCAACCCGGCCGACGCACCCCAGCTGGCCCCAGCCGTGGATCGGGTCCGCACACGCGCCGGCCGGCCACCCCGCACGGTCACCGCCGACCGCGGCTACGGCGAGAAGGCCGTCGAGGACGACCTCCGTGACCTCGGCGTGCGCCACGTCGTCATCCCCCGCAAGGGCAAACCCTCAGCTGACCGGCGAGCCGAGGAACACCGCCCGGCGTTCCGACGAACAATCAAGTGGCGCACCGGAGTCGAAGGCAGAATCAGCGCCCTCAAACGTGGATATGGCTGGGACCGCACCCGCATCGACAGCACCGAAGGCGCCAAGATCTGGGTCGGCCACGGGGTCCTGGCGCACAACCTGGTCAAGATCAGCACCCTGGCAGCGTGAAAGGACGCGGATCGGGGGGACTTGCGGCCAACCCAATCCCGACCGGCCGAGAACGGCCGAATCATGCTCACCGGGGCGCCTCGTTTTTCAGGTCGAAGTAGCTAGTGGTGTGTCTCGCAAATAATTCTGGTTCTCTTCGATAGAATCCCTATATGAGGCATCCGGTACCCGCCTTGGAGATTTCCGATGGGCAGCGCGTTTTGCTTGAGTCGTTGGCGCGGTCGCAGTCGGGTGCACACCGTGAGGTGGTGCGGGCTAAGGCACTGTTGATGGCGTCCGAGGGTGTGGCCAACACGGCTATCGCGCAGGCGTTGTCGGTATCGCCGGGCTCGGTGGCGAACTGGCGGGTGCGGTTCGCCGAGGACGGCATGGCGCGGTTGGGCGAGGTGCGCAAGGGTCGTGGTCGCAAGCCCTCGATCCCGCAAGAGAAGATCGATGAGATCGTGGACCTGACGCAGAACTACCGCCCGAAAGGCGAGACTCATTGGAGTTGCCGGACGATGGCCGAGGTGGTCGGGGTCTCGAAGGACACCGTCCAGCGGGTGTGGTCCGCTCGCGGACTCAAGCCGCACCGGGTCGAGACGTTCAAGCTGTCGAACGATCCACGATTCGAGGACAAACTCGTCGACGTCGTCGGTCTGTATCTGAACCCGCCCGAGCGGGCGATCGTGTTGTGCGCGGACGAGAAGTCGTCGGTGCAAGCCCTCGACCGGACCCAGGCCTCGCTCCCGATGATCAAGGGCCGCGGCGAGACGATGACCCACGACTACAAGCGTCACGGCACCACCACCTTGTTTGCCGCGCTCGACGTCCTTACCGGCAAGGTGATCGGCCAGTGCCTGCCGCGCCACCGTCACCAGGAGTTCTTGAGATTTCTGCGCACCATCGACCGTGAGGTGCCCAAGGACTTGGAGATCCATCTGATCCTGGACAACTACGCCACCCACAAGCACGAGAAGGTCCGGGCTTGGCTCGATAAGCATCCACGGTTCCACCTGCACTTCACTCCCACCTCCTCCTCGTGGCTTAATCTCGTCGAACGTTGGTTCCGAGAGCTGACAGATAAAGCTCTGCGGCGCGGGGTCTTTCACTCCGTACCGCACCTCATCGCCTCCATTGAGGAATACCTCGATGCCCACAATGAAAGCCCCCGACCGTACGAATGGACCGCGACCGCCGAATCCATCCTCGTCAAGGTTGCGCGCGGCCGCGTCGCACTGGAAAAGATCAGCTAAATCAGAGACACACCACTAGGATAGCTAGCAGAGTGGCCCCGGGTAGAGTTCCGATAGCCAGGAATCGTCACCAGCGGCTGAACATTTCCTCGCTGAGCGCAGTCGGACACCGTCACCGGCGGGCATCGGACCCGAAGGTGGTGGGGAAGGGGCTGGGACCGAGCGTGAGAGTGACCGAGGTGGGGTGGAGTCCGACCTGAGGCCAACCGGTGGTGACGGTCAGCGATCCGGTGGTCGGGTAAGTGCCGATCCAGTACTGCGGCGTGGTTCGATACGGCCCGGATCCCTCCGGGCCGGAGTCGGGGACCGGGTGGAACGGATCAGCGAGCCCGCCCAGGTCGTCGGCGAGGATGCGCACGGCCAGATAGGACCACTGCGCCGACCAATCTTGGGGATCGGTCAGGGGCCGGGTTTCGTAACGCACGAAGTCGGCGCGGACACCGGTGACGCACAGTGCGAACCGCAGCAGAAGCCCGGACGCGAACGCGGTCGCGGCGGACAGTTCGAGGGTGAGGTCGTCCTCGGCCACGATCGGCATGCCCGCGTGCACGGTGATCCCTCCGGTTGGGGGCGGCACGAGGGCCGGCCAACGATGGCGGCGCATGCTTCATCGTCGCATCACTCGGCCCCGCGGTGTCTGTGAATTTCCTGAGAGTCCCTCCCCGCGAGAACGATTCGAGAACGAGACCTACAGCCCGGTAACTGAGAGCAGGGTGCCGACCCCTGTGCTGTCGCCGAAGAGGGTCGTGTCCGCTCCAGCTCCAAGAGCACGACGAACGCAGGATGCGGGGTGACACCGCGCACTACCGGAACACACACGCCGGCGGACGGGGCAGGCAGGCAGTGTCAGAGGGCGGCGGTGATCAGGCCGGCAGTGCCGGCCACCGCGACGAGCGCGAGAAGGGCCAGCGGGAAGGATCCGAGGACGGTGCACACGAGGGTGGTCAGCAGCGCCAAGCCGATGGTCACGCCGATACCCGCTTGCCAGCACTCGAGGAGCGCAGCGTCGGACGCCGCGGGGTCGTCGCGCCCGGTATCGAGGGTGGTACGCGTGGCGGACAGATGCGGGCCGGGGACGACGGTCACGGGTGGTGGGGATCCTTCCAAAAGCCGAGGGCAGGAGGTGTAAAGGCTGATGCGCGGGTCACAGGTACTCCAGCACCGGAAAGAGCGCGATCGCGGACACCGTGATCCCCGCGACTCCGGCGACGACTCCGAGCAACGCCCGCAGCGATGCGGACTCATCGTCCGCTACGCCGGACCGGGACGTGGCGAAAGCGCCACACACCACGGCGCTCACACCCAGGACGAACCCGAGTCCGACCACCCAGAACGACGCGATGGACAACGCCCCCAGGAAAATCGACACGGAGGGCAACCGCGATCCATCACACGGCGCTCGACGGCGTGCGCGCCCGGAGGAACACCCGTCACTGGTGACACCTGATGGGCGCGAGGTAGCGTCGGTCACTGATCCTCCTCCAGTACGTCGGGTGGCCCGGTCATCGATGTTGCGAAGCCGGATGTGCCAATCAATCACCTTCCAGCCACTGCCCCAACCCGGTAACAAGTGCACTGCACCTGTAACCAGCGACTGTGACTGGGCCCAGCGGCTTCTCACTGATCGTGTCACCGAGTATGACGAATTTAGCACTCTCCATGGTGGAGTGCTAATGATTTGTCCGGTAGGCCTAGGCGAGCACCGGGCCGGGATCAGGCGTCGAGATTCGGGTCATCGTGGCGCATCGTCATACTCGCTGGGACGCGAGCAGCAGCAAGCCGGTCCCATCCTTGTAGAAATTGTCCAGCAGGCTGCTGGACAATCTCGAACATTCCCTGACCTACCCTCCTTCGCTGGCGGCTCGGAGTGCAACATCCGGCATCATCGACGGGCTTCAAACCACTCCGTCACCGGGTCCGCCTCAGTCGGTAGCACTCGCACAGATGTCAGAGGCACCCGCAATACTGCAATCACAACAGCCCCACAGGTAACAGGAGAACAGACACCATGCGCCATCGCCCCCGGGCCGCTTTCCTCGCTCTCGCTGCGGTATCCGTCCTCGGTCTGTCGGGGTGCTCGGCCATCGCCGATGCGGATCCGGGCACCGGCTCACTCGGCGGCGCCCCGGCCACCCCCGCACCGGTATTCGATGCGGCACCGGCGTTGGCGAAGCTCGACACCCTGGCGGTCAAGGGACGCGCCCCCAAGACCGGATACACGCGAGAACAGTTCGGCCCGTCGTGGTCCGACGACAACAGCGTCGAGGGCGGCCACAACGGCTGCGACACCCGCAACGACATCCTCCGCCGCGACCTGGTCGACCTGACCTACAAGACCAGTACCCGGGATTGTGTGGTGGCGACCGGAACCCTGCACGACACCTACGCCGGCACCACCATCGCGTTCGTTCGCGGCCAGGACACCTCCACCGCGGTGCAGATCGACCACGTCGTCGCCCTGTCGGATGCGTGGCAGAAGGGTGCCCAGCAGCTCAGCCCGGAGCAGCGCCGCGACCTCGCCAACGACCCCCGGAACCTGCAGGCCGTCGACGGCCCCACGAACTCGCAGAAGTCCGATTCCGACGCCGCATCGTGGTTGCCGCCGAACAAGGCATACCGGTGCACCTACGTCTCGCGGCAGATCGACGTCAAAGCCCTCTACCGGCTGTGGGTGACGCAGGCCGAGAAGGACGCGATGAGCCAGGTCCTGCACTCCTGCTAACGACACCCACCCCTGGGTTCGGCCGCGGGGGCAGTGGTGGCCACCAGCGCTGCCCCCGACGTAAGAGAGGACCTCATCCGGCTGCGGAAACGGATGTTCCGCCAGCGGATTCGCGCTCAGCTCCGTGCTCGAGCCGAAGGCCGCCGGTCGCGGCGATGGACTCCCGCTCCGGTGTGCTGTGCCGACGCTCGTGGACCCCGCGGCCGTGGACCGGGGGAGACCCCGAGAGCGGCGAGCGGACGACGCTCCTCGTCGGGCAATGCTCCGGCACGCCATTTCTTGACCGCCCGATACAGCCACTGACCGACCTGTTCGCCGTCGGCGGTGACATAATTCGCGGGCACCAGCGCGTTGCCGTGCTCTTCGCGGTACGCAGCGATTTCGGTGAGCATTCTCCGCTGCTTGCTGTCGGCACGTGACACAGCCGGAACGGGGACATCGTCATCGTCGCTCCACATGAACCCGATCGCATCGAGTTGCGCGATGCGTTGGGGCGGCAGGGTGCCGAGCATGCGGGCAACTCGCTGGCGCTCCTGCCAACGCCCCAGTCGGAAGCCGTCTTCGGTGACGTAGTCGGTCGGAATCGCAGTGCGAGGATGTTGACGCCGAAAAATGCGGTAGTGCTGCAGGGGAGAGGCTGCGGACTGGGTGGCGTGCATTGATATCGCATCCTTCCGAAAACCGTCGCACGTCTTCGAATTTGTCATTATTCCAAGTATGTCAATCGGTTTGACGATTCTGCAAGAAAGCAGGATTATCCAACCGAATGTAAGGGGGGATGCGCTACTGGAGCTGCACCGCATCGCCGCCAACGCCGCCCTCGCCGTCGTCCGACGCCGCAAGAACACCGACAGCCTCGACGACACCGACGGCGAATACGGCATCCTGCTCGAAGACCCCGCACCCCGATTCGACGAGCAAATCACCACCATCGACGCGGTCCGCCCTCGCCCAACTCCCCGGAGACTTCCGCGTCGCCATCGTGCTCGCCGAGTTCGCCTCCCTGCCCTACGCCGACATCGCCGAACACCAAGGCGTCACCGTCGCAACCGTGAAAACCCGAATCCACCGCGCCCGCAAACAACTGGCCACACTCCTCGCACCGGCGATCGACCCGTGAGTCGACCACGGGAGATTCGTCCGCGACGCACGGTACGTATCGGCGGTGCCTAACCCTCGTGCTTCCGGTCGTACGGGAGGATGGGCGGGTGAGTGATTCTCCACTGCTGCCCGACGACTACCGCGACTTCCTCGAACACCTCAAGACCCAGGTCCGGCAGGCCCGGGTCCGGGCCACACGAGTGGTCAACACCGAGTTGCTCCTGCTGTACTGGGACATCGGCCGCGCGATCTTGGACCGCCAGGCAGCCGAGGGGTGGGGGAGCAAGGTCATCGACCGACTTGCCGTCGACCTGCGGTCCGAGTTCCCCGAGATGCGCGGGTTCTCCCGCAGCAATCTGCACTACATGCGGAAGATCGCCTCGGCCTGGCCCCGGAGCGCATTCGTCCAACAAGCTGTTGGACAAATCCCGTGGGGACACGTGACCGTGCTCGTCGACCGGCTCGACGACCAGAACTCCCGCGACTGGTACGCGGCCGCGGCGTTCGAGCGGGGCTGGTCCCGCAACGTCCTATCCCATCAAATCCGCAACCGACTCGACCAGCGGATCGGGGCAGCACCATCGAACTTCACCGACCACCTGCCCACCGGTGACTCCGACCTGGCGCAGCAACTGGTCCGCGACCCGTACGTCTTCGACTTCCTGGATCTGACCGATCGGGACTGTCGGGATAACGGTTGAACTGGATCTGGCCGACACGCCGAGTTCTCTTGGCGAGAAGGCAAGACGATGACCGAAACACTTGATCACATGGATCAGTCGAAGATTGACCACCAGAAGCTGGCCCAACAACTGTTGGCCCAGGCCAAAGCCGAGGGCGTCGAGCTGGTCGGACCGAACGGACTACTCAACCAGCTCACCGCGAACGTCCTCGAAACCGCACTCGAAGCCGAAATGGACGAGCACCTCGGCTACGAGAAACACCACGTCGCGGGACGAAACAGAGAAAACTCCCGGAACGGGAGGCGGACGAAGACCGTGCTCACCGAAATCGGACCGGTACAGATCCAGGTGCCACGAGACACCGATGCCTCGTTCGATCCGCAGATCGTCAAGAAACGGCAGCGACGCCTGACCGGGGTCGACGAAATCATTTTGTCCCTCTCGGCGAAAGGCCTGACCACAGGCGAAATCGCAGCACACTTCGACGACGTCTACGGCGCATCGGTCTCGAAGGAGACCATCAGCAAGATCACCGACAAGGTCCTCACGGAGATGGCCGAATGGTCCGTCCGTCCCCTCGACCCGGTGTATCCGGTGCTGTTCATCGATGCCATCCACGTCAAGATCCGCGACGGTCAGGTCGCCAACCGGCCCGTCTATGTCGCCATCGGCGTCACCACCGCCGGGGAACGCGAGATCCTCGGGCTGTGGGCAGGTGACGGCGGGGAGGGGGCCAAGTTCTGGCTCGCCGTCCTGACGGAAATCCGCAACCGCGGGGTCGCAGACGTGTGCATCGCCGTCTGCGACGGACTCAAGGGACTGCCCGACGCGATCACTACCGTGTGGCCACTCACGGTGGTGCAGACCTGCCTGATTCACCTCTTGCGTAACACCTTTCGTTACGCATCGCGTCAGTACTGGGACGAAATGTCACGGGACCTGCGGCCGATATACACCGCTGTCAACGAGGCCGCGGCCAAGGAGCAGTTCACCGAGTTCGCCGACAAATGGGGGCCGAGGTATCCGGCGATCGTCCGGCTGTGGGAAAGCGCCTGGAGCGAGTTCGTGCCCTTCCTCGACTACGACCCCGAGATCCGCCGGGTCATTTGCTCGACGAACGCGATCGAGTCCCTCAACGCGCGCTACCGGCGGGCGGTGCGGGCGAGGGGCCACTTCCCCAGCGAGCAGGCCGCGCTCAAGTGCCTCTACCTCGCCACCCGGTCACTGGACCCGACGGGTAAGGGAAGAGCACGATGGGTGACGAGGTGGAAGCCGGCCCTCAACGCGTTTGCTATCACATTCGAAGGCCGAATCACCCCAACCGTGATCTAGATTCATGCGCCAGAACTGGATCCACCGATGTTCTGACAGTCCCGACCGATCGGGTCGCGGAGCGAGAGCTCGAGGCCGCGCTGATGGCCCGGTTGGAACGGTTCCTGCTCGAGCTCGGTCACGGCTTCGCGTTCGTCGGCCGCCAGTACCACTTCGACGTCGACGGTGACGACTTCTACATCGATTATTCTGATTCCCGGGTTATTCCGAGGCCCGGTGTCGAGCGGCTGCTTTGTGCTTGCAGCCTGGGGTGATGTTGGTTTCGGTTGGTTGGGTGTCGGGATATTGCGGTCATCTGAGTCCGAGTAGCCGGTTGAGGATGTCTTCGTTGTCGTGCCAGACAGCCTGGGATGGCTGGGGTGTCGGGGCGCCGTTGGCGGTGGCCTTCTGGATGGCACGGTTTTCATTTCGGTGTCGGCGTGGGCGTAGATGAGTGTGGTCTCAGGGTCGGCGTGCCCGAGCCACTCGGTGAGGAGGGCGAGCGGCATGCCTGCCTGGTAGAGGTGCATGGCTCGGGAATGGCGCAGCATGTGGGGGTGCGCTCCGGCGGGCACTTCGGCGCATTTTCGGTGGGCGGCTTGGGCGTGCTGGCGAATGATCCGGGCGGCGTTGTCGTCGGACATGCGCCTCTTGCGGTGGCTGTGGATGGTGTAGAACAGCGGGTCGCCAAGCTGGGGGTCGGGGTGGAACGCGGCGGTGTAGCGCCTGTAGTGGGCGGCGGTCTCCTTCGTGATGGGGATGCGGCGGGGTTTGGATCCCTTGCCGAGTAGGTCGATGGTGAGACGTGTCGCGTCGAGGTCTCCGATGGCGGCAGAGAGCATCTCGGCGTCGCGGGCGGCGGTGTCATACATCAAGATCATGAAGAACTGGTCTCGCAGTCCGGTCCGTATGGTCGGATCGGGTTGGGCGAGGAGCGCTTTGATCGCTTGCTGGCTCATGTGGGAGACGGGTTTGGTGGCGGGCGCTTTCATCAGCGGGATGCCTGCGAGATCGGCGAGGTGGATGGCGAGTGTCGGCTCGGCGGTGGCGGCGTATTTGAAGAACGACCGGATGCAGGCGAGGCGCTGGTTGTAGGTTGCCGCTGTCCAGTTGCGTTCGGCACGTGTCTGTTCGAGGAACCCGGTGATGCAGGCGCGGTCCAGCATCGGAAAGGTGATCTTGTCGACGGGGATGCCGCCGGTGTCGCAGACGTGGCTCAGGAGCATGTTCCAGGCGCGGCGGGCAGATTCGATGGTGTGGGGGCTGGCGGCGCGTTGCCTCGGCAGGAACACGGTGAACCAGTCGCGCAGGTGTTTGAGGAAGGTGTCGGCCGGGGTGCTCATAGCGGCGGCTCCGGGATGACCCCGTCCGCGCTGGTCAGGCCCGTCGCGGCGATCCGCTGGGGCAGCAGGTGGACGTAGTAGGCGGTGGCTGTGTAGGTGGCGTGGCCCATGTAGGCGGACAGGTAGGGCAACCAGACGCCGAGGTCGCGGCCTTCGTCGACCCAGCGCGCGAGTGTCCGGGTGGCGTAGTTGTGGCGCAGCGTGTAGGGCGTCGAGCCGGGGGCGACCCCGTCGGCTATTGCCCGAACGCGGTGGTACTGCGCGGTCAGCCAGCGGGGCGGGTAGGGCCGGCCGGAGGTTTGTTCGAAGAACCACTCGCGATCGGGCTGGCGCACGTCGGCGAGCCGGTCGAACCTCGCCAGCAGCTCGGTCATGTCGTCGCCGACTGGGACGAGGCGGTCTTTGCGGCGCTTCCCCTGGACGACGGTCAGCACCATGGTGTCGAGGTCGACGTCGGCGCGGCGTAGGCGCCGGGCCTCCTGCGGTCGAAGCCCGCAGCCGAGCATGAGGCGGAACACAACAGGGATGATGTGCTCGCGGTACGGGCTCAGCTTCGACGGTCCGATCCGGTCACACGCGTTGAAGAACCGTTCCAGCTCGTCGTCGGTGAACATGTGCGGTAATCGCCTGGCCGGTTTGCCGATCCAGGCGGACGGCATCACGAACGCATCGGCACCGACGGATTGAAGGCATTTGCCGAAAGACCGGATGGCATGCATCTTGTAGCCTGACCCGCCCGCCGACTTGCCCTCGTCGCACCACTCGGTGGCCAGTTCCCGGGTCAGGGCGGTGGTGTCGGGATATTTGGCTAGGCAGAATCGGTCGAAGTTTTGCATCACGAACGGCAGCGGGCCCGTGTAGAGGCCCAGCGAGTCCCTCAGCTCCAGCATTGCGGTGATATGGGAGGCGAACGCGCTGGTGTAGTTGGTCATTGCAGCGCCTCCGCCCGGCATCCAAAGCCGGTCAAGGGCAGGTAGCACTCGCGCAGCGAGTCCGTGTCCAAGGCGATGTAGCGTTTCGACGAGTCGATTCGGGCATGACCGAGAATTTGGGCGGTCATCGGCAGTTCCGTACCGGTCTCGATCAGCCTGGTGCCCAGGGTGCGACGTAACGCGTGGAACGTCTTTCCGTCGCCGGCCTTGTGGTGGATGCCCGCCGCGGCCAGATAGCGTCTCATGATCAACGCGCCCGTCGGTCCCGTCAGTTTGACGTGCGGAGCGTTGGCGCGCAGGAACACCTCGGGTGCATCGGAGGCAGGTCTGGCGTTCAAGACATAGTCGGCGACCGCGTTGCCCGCCTCGGCGGTGAGCGGCAGCGCCAGCGTGGCCGCGGTCTTTCGCTGCACGATTCTGATCTCATCGCGTCGCCAGTCGATGCTCTCCAACCGCAGATCGGTGATGTCGCCGCAGCGCAGCCCTGTCGACACGGCCAGTCGTACCATCGCGTAATCCCTGTTGCCGACGGCCGTCGCGGTGTCGATCACTGCTAGCAGCCGGGCGACCTCGTCCTGGGTGAAGCGCGGCAAGGTCCGAATCCGTCTCGGTGAGACCTGTGACAACATCGCGTGCACTGGCAGGTCGGACAGTTCGAAGTCGTTGAGGAAGCTGAAGAATCGCTTGACCGCCCACACGGTGTTCCCCATGCCCGACCGGTGATTCGGGGCCACGGCCATCAGGAATCCCCGCACGTCGTCTAGCCCGACACTGCCGAAGCTGTCATGGCCACGGTCACGCAGATGAGTAAGCAGCTGCCTGATCTCGCCTACAGCAAACTCGACCGATCCGACGGCCAGGGTTCCCGAGAGCGACTCGTCGAACAAGCGCAGGGCCGTCTCGAAGCGTGATGGCAGCTGTGTCGACATCGGACGCCGCCTGCGCCATGCCACCTTCCCGGCCAGCTTGAACTCGAGCAGCATGTTCGCTGTCTTCTCCAGCGACGACCGGAACACCGGACCGATGCTGCCCTGTTGCAGTCGGGTGTCCTGCTCGGCCAGGAACCTGTCGCGGACCTGCTCGTTGTACTCGTCGATCGCGTGGTCGGTGCAGTACCGTGCCACGGTCACGCAACAGCTCCTCTGATACTTCAGCGATGCCTCAGTCAGTCCGGCACCCCGGGCTGCCGTCAACACTCCGTCCACCAACACAGACATGGCTGGTTCCATGGTCTCGTCCTTCCATCGTGACGGTCACGGACGCTCCATCGGAACGTCCGCAACCAACACAACGGCATGACCCGGCAGCGCGCTATCGGCCGGAGATGGTCAGCGGTTTGAGGGAACTATTCCGACAACCGCTCCGAAAACACGTCGTCAGCGCAGGGCCTACGCGCAGATCGGCATAACCCGGGAATCGGAATAATCGACAAAATTCCGACCTCGGAATTTCATCGACCTGCTGTTCTTCAACTGGATCCAGGCCCGCTTCGTCGTGGTCGAGCTGAAGGTAGGTCGGTTCGAACCCGAGTACGTCGGCAAGCTCGGGTTCTACGTGTCCTGGATTGACGACAACTTGCGCGACCACGACCAGTACGCGCCGACCATCGGGATCTTGCTGTGCGCCGGACGAAATGACAACGTCGTCCGCTACTCCCTGGCTGGAACCACCGCACCGTTGGCGGTCGCCGACTACACCTACGACACCCTGCCCGCGCCGGTGAGGGAACTGGTCCCCACCGATGACGAACTCGCCTCCGCAGTGGGGGAGACCCTCACCCACCTGGCGGAAACCCCGTCACCACGCGCCGACACCGATCAGTGAACCCGCTGATATCGGCCAACCGGGGCCGAGCCAGTGATATGAATGAGCCATCCGAACCGGATTGCGACATAACAATTCAGCATTGTAAAGTTGGTGACATGACGGAACCCGCGCCGAGCAGCGACGACAACCAGACCAAGCCCGCCGACAATGCGCCGCAGCACACCGAGAACGGCTTCGGCACCTACGAGTGGGATCCCGAGCGCGGAATCGTGTTCCGCATGGACCTCGACCAGTTCGGCACCATCGGCGGCGTCCCGGTCAGCCAGTACACCCCGCCGCCCCCGGCCCCGTACACACCGCTCAACCACTCCTGAGCCAGTCACACTCCCGCGACCCCGGCACCCGCCCCGGATGCTGAGGCACAGTACATTTCGCAGATTCCGGCTCGCCGAGGCGCCGTGACCGATCATGGCGGCGGCGGGCGACATGGGGTGCGACTCGCGGTCCCCGGACGTACCGGAACAATGGCCGGTGATGAGCGAGACAAACATGGGCCGCGTACCGGTGGGAGATCCGATCCCGCTCCGGCTCGATCCGACCACCAAACAACGCCTCGAGGAGCTGGCCGCCGACATCGGCCCCCGCCGCTTCGGGGCGCTGGTGCGGGTCGCCGCCCGCCGACTTCTCGCCGACCCCGACCGGGTGCCCGAAGTCCTGGCACAGGCCCGCCGCGCCTCCGCCGACGCCCGCCGCATCCCCTGGGCGGAAAGACCCCTCGACCTCGACCCCGCCACCAACACTCGCCTCAACCAACTCGCCCAGGAGTTCCACACCGACCGCAGCGCGATCGTCCGCGTCGCACTGCACCGCTTCCTCACCGCAGCAGGACGATTCCGCCACCCGGTGCTCCGCGAAGACACCCGCACCGATCTGACCTACCGCACCCGCGTGTACCTCAACCGCTCCACACTGGTCCGCCTCGAAAAGCTGATCAGCCGCAACGGCGACGCCCTCACCGCCGCAGCGATCCGGGTCGCGGTCCGCCGACTCCTCGACAACCCGGGAGACCTCGCCGCCGACCTGGCCACGATCGGCACCGCCCGCGACCTGACCCCGGAAGCCCTCGGCCCTCGCACGAACGTGCACTTCGACGACGACCTGCGCGACCAACTCGACACCCTCGCCGGGCAGCTCGACTCCGACCGAGCCGAACTCATCCGCCTGGCCGCCCGCCAGCTCCTGGCGAACCCGCGGGACCTCGAGAAGGCGGTGACCGAGGAAATCTACCGCGGGGACGCCAACCGGGCCAGGCTCCTCGCCCGGGACACCCGCCGCCGACAGGCCGCGGCCGCCGACCAACCTGCCCACACGCCCACTCGAGCACCGAGTCCGCAAGGGAACCCGTTCGGGCGCCGGCACGTCTTCCGGTTCGACGAGGACACCAAACGCCGCCTGGAAGAGCTGGCAGACGAGTACGGTCCCCGCCGGGTCTCCGCGCTGCTCCGCGTCGGAATTCGCAGACTCATCGGGTCCCCGCACGCCGATGAGGCGTTGGCGCAGGCACGCCGGGCCGCCGCCCAGGCCCGCGCGCTCCCGCACGACCCGGTCACCCTGAAACTGGACCCTCCCACGGCCGCCCGCTTCTGCGCCCTCGCCACCCGCCACGAGGCGTCGCCGCGGGACCTGGTCGCGGTTGCGGTGCACCGCTTCCTCGCCGCCCCCGGCAACTACCGGCCGGCGCTGATCGACGAGGCCGCCGTGTCCGGGCTCGACGAGAAGTTCAGAGTGTCCCTTCGCCCGTCGGCCCGACGCGACATCGACCGGCTCGCCGAACGACACGGCACACGGCTCAGCTCAGCGCTCGTGCGCGTCGCGGTGCGCCGGCTTCTGGACAACTCTGGCGACCTCACTGGCGACCTGGAAAACGTTGCGCCCGTGCACGACCTGCGCCCGGCGCACCGTACCGCCCGAGTCGACGTCGCCCTCGACGACGAACTCCTCGCGCACCTCGACGCCCTCGCCGACCGGCTCGGCTCGAACCGCCAGGAACTGGTGTATCTGGCGGCCAAACGCATCCTCCGCTTCCACAACAACATCGAAGACCGGATGCTCGACGAGATGTTCCGCGCTCCGAACAGCCGGAAGCACCTGCTGGCCAAACATGCCCGCCGCGAGAAGATCCGTCGGAGAGGCCGCGGTAGCGACACCTGAGCTGCGAGAATAGATGGTGGGTCGGGCCCCGCATCACCAGAGGACCCATGTCTCGGTTTCTGCGTCTCGCGTTCGTCGCGTCGACGACGGCCGCCGCTCTGTCCCTGACCGCGGCACCCGCACACGCGGCACCATCGCTGGACCCGCCGGGGTGCACCGTGCAACGGTTCATCCTCGTGCGATGTCGACGTGCCCCGGGTTCCGCGAACACCCATCAAGTGGAGATGGTGTGCCTGATCTTCGGATTCCCTGCCAACGTGTACTACGCCTGGGGGCCAGAGGTGCCCACGTTCCTGCCGTCCGTCTCGCTCTGCCCGCCTGTGAGTTACGGGTTCACCGCAACTGTGCACCTCCGATAGCAGCCGGTGCCCCCGTGACCTGCGTAAATGGCACTTTCCCTGGCGCGGTCCCCTCCCGTCGCCCCGGACGTGCCGGCGCGGCGCCGCGGGAACTCCAAGGCAGGAGGAGGTGGTTGTCATGCTCGACCTGGCCTATTGGTTTCCCCGAAATCATGCCCATCGCGAACGGAGTATGCGCATGGTGGGATTCCACGCCCTTCCACTGACCCGGAGGTGATAACGCTCAGATGACACATCCCACTTTCGGGGATGATTCTCAGTGGTGCAGGACGGTGACCGAATTGCGGATCTGGGCGCGCTGCTTGGCGTCGAGGCCACGGACTCGGGTCCGATTTCGGCCTCGACGCGAGATTCGGGACGAGATTGTGCGGGAAGCCTGGTTGCGTGACGACATTCCGACATTGTCTGACAGACACTCGACCGAGCGGGCATCGGGAGCGACAGGTGTGAATCAGGGAGTGTGAGTGAGAATGAATCATAAACGGGTGCACGCAGTTTGGGTCAAGGAGGCGTTCTGTGTTAGCCGTATTCCTTGCCGATATGCACCGCACACTCTGCCGGTCGCTCGTTGACTCACATTCACGATTAGTCTATGCGGTGATGGATACGTCCGAGGAGGCCGCGCGTGCGTCGGCGGCCATGACTGCGGAAGGCTAGCGGAGTTGGCCATGAACGTTATCAGCGGTGCCGCGCGCGCCGCCAGAAATGCAGTCGCGGTTCTTCGGAACGCGGGTGAGGGCGCCTGGTCCTTTACGAGCAGCAAGCGGCGGCAACGGACGCAGACGTCGGAGGAAGCCAGAGCCGGACTCGAGGTGGAACCCCAGATCACCATCAAGCCTGAGTCGGAGCCGACCCCGTCCCAGGTGCCGCCCGCGAAGAAGGCTGTAGCCGAGTCACCTGCGAAGGAGGTCGCTTCCGCCAATCCGACCCGGTCGGAGACGCGGCCCACCAAGCGAGGCGCCAAGGCAATCGCCGAACGGGTGCCGTCCGAGACCCCGCCCTTGAGGAATGCTGCGGCCGCCCGGTCCGAGACGTCGCCCGCCAAGGAGGTTTCTGTGAAGGCGCCCGCGAAGAAGGCTGCCGCCAAGGCACCTGCGAAGGCTGTGGCCGGGAAGGCGCCCGCGAGGAAGGCTGCGGCCGCCAATCCGGCCCGGTCGGAGACGACCCGCGCCAAGCGAGGTGCCAAGGCAATCGCCGAACGGGTGCCGTCCGAGACGCCGCCCTTGAGGAATGCTGCGGCCGCCCGGTCCGAGACGTCGCCCGCCAAGGAGGTTTCTGTGAAGGAGCCCGCGAAGAAGGCTGCCGCGGAGGTGCCCGCGAAGAAGGCTGCGGCCGGGAAGGTTCCCGTAAGGAAGGCTGCGGCCGCCAATCCGGCCCGGTCGGAGACGACCCGCGCCAAGCGAGGTGCCAAGGCAATCGCCAAACGGGTGCCGTCCGAGGTGCCGCCCGTGAGGAAGGTTGCGGCCGCGAAGGCGCCGGCGAAAAAGACCGCTGCAAAAACCGCGAAGAAGGCCGCTGCGAAGGTGCCCGCGAAGAAGGCCGCTGCGAAGGTGCCCGCGAAGAAGGCCGCTGCGAAGGTGCCCGCGAAGAAGGCCGCTGCGAAGGTGCCGGCGAAGAAGGCCGCTGCGAAGGCGCCTGTGAAAAAGGCCGCTGGGAAGGCACCCGTGAGGAAGGCGGCGGCGGCCGGTAATGAGTGATGTACTTACCGGTGCGCGATGCCCATAAGGGCCTGAACCTGTGTTGCCGAGCGTTCGCCCCACCCGGGGGAGCGGGCGCTCAACTGTCGGTTGCCGAGCCAGGGATAGGGGTCTGGGGTGTCGAACGTCCCGCCCGGGCTTCTTCGTGTCCATTGACAGCGAGGTCGGCCGCCTCGGAATGGCGGGCAGGACCGGTGCGTGGTGTAGGTGCTGTCTCGGCTCCGGCATCAACGAACTCGCACGTCTCTCACGATCGGGGATGAACCCGGCGGACATATGCTGCCTAGAACAGCAACGGCGCGAGCACACCCGCGCACTGTTGCAGCGAGTCGGCGCGCCCGAGGAGAGCGTCGATGCGGGCGGATGGGCCGGCGAGGCAGAGGGCGCCGGCGGTGTCTCCGTCCGGGTCGCGCAGCGGCACCGCCAAGCAGGCGAGGTCCTGCTCGAGCTGATCGAGCTGAACGGCGAACTGCTGATCGCGGATGGTGCGCAACTCGGCGTCGAGAGCGGCGAGATCGATGACGGTGGCCGAGGTCAGCTGCCGCAGCGGAGTCGAGGGCAACGCTTCCTGCCAGATGGTGCGGTCGGCGAGTAAGAGTTTGCCGGCGGCCGAAGCATGCAGGTAACGCACCAGCTCACGTTCGGCGCGCACGGGGTGATCGGGGTCGGCGTCGAGGACCCGCAGCGTCGTGTTGTGGAAGGCCATCACGTGGACGGCGAACCGCACGTTGTCGCGGAGGTCGTCGAGTTGCCGGCGCGCGGCGGTGGGAACGGTGGGGGAGGCGGCGGCGGTGACGAGCCCGTTGAGGCGTGCGCCGAGCCCGAAGCCGCGCAGATCCGAGGTCCGCACCAGATACTCCTCGGCGACGAGCGAGTTGATGAGCCGGTAGGCGGTGGCCTGGGGAAGGTGCAGGGCGCCGGCGATCTCCTTGGCGGTGACCCCGAGGCCGAGGGTGGCGACCACCTCGAGGATGTCGAGAGAGTTCGAGACGGTGCTGGGGTGGTGTCGGGACGGGTCGGTGCGTGGGCTCATCGGAACGCGGCCGTGGGCAGCAGGTCGGTGCGCTGGGTCTCGTCGTAGATACCGACCGAGGCGAGTCGGTGCGGGGCCAGACGCCGAAGCGCAAGGGTGTAGAGCACCGCGACCGCCATGATGACGGCATAGACCGCGATGAGCACAATCCCGTCCGCAATGGCGAAGGCCACGGCGTTGACGACCAGGAACAGCAGGATGGCGGTGGTTACGGTGCCGAGCACCCAGACCGCGGGGGTCGACTCTCCGATGCGCCGCAACAGGATCGGGGCGGACAGGCACCCGGCGAGATAGCTGCCGATATAGCCGCAGGCGCTGAGGGTGAGGAAGATGCGTAAACCCTGATCGGGCGAGACACCGGCGAGCAGAGCCGTGATCGGCACAGCGGTCACCGCGACCATCGACGCGGCAATGGCAGGGGCGGGCGTCTGAAATCGCGGGTGAGTGCGGCCGAGGGCGGACGGGGCGACGCCCTCGCGGCCCATGCAGAACAGCACGCGTACGAGTGCATTGACCGACGCCAGGGTGCAGGCGAAGAACGAGGCGGCGATTCCCAGGTCGAGGATCGCCGACAACCCGGTCGAGCCCTCCGAGACCAGCAGCGCGACCAGCGGGGTGGCACTCTCGCGCACCGTGTCGGGGGCCTCGGCGAGGGCGATCGCCTGCACCGGCAGGGCGATCAGATACAACGCGGCGGCGGCGACCGGGGTCCACCGGATCACGCGAGGCACCGACAGGAATGGGTGGCGGGCCTCGCCGCTCAGTGTCGTGGAACTTTCAAAGCCGACGAAGGCGCTGACGGCGACGATGACGGACAGCGCCATGCCCTGTGCGTTGCCCTCCCAGCTCATGGCGGCGGCAACCGGTGCGCCGGTGCGAGTCGTGGTGACCAGCAGCAAGATCAGTAGGGCGCTGACGAGGCCGATGGAGACGCACTCGACGAGCAGGGTGATCCGGGCCGAGATCCGGATGCCGCGGATCATCACCAGGGTGGCCACCACGGCGGCCACCACCGTGACGGCGACGATCGCACCGGTGGGGGTGCCCCGCGCCAACCCGGTGGTGACGGCGATGTGCGAGAGGTAGGTGCCGACGGCGAGCAGGCCGGCCATGCCGACCGTCGCATATCCGACGATCGCGGACCAGCCGGTCGGAACGGCGGCGGTCGGGCCGAGGCCGCGGGCGGTATAGCTGTAGATTCCGCCGACCGAGGCCATCCGCTGTGCCATCGGCCGCAGGCACGCGGAGACGAGCAGGATGACCACGGCCGCGCACACGAACGCCGCGAGCGCCCCGCCCCCGCCGGCGGTGCCGATCACCAGCACCGGGATCACAGCCGCCGCACCGGACGGTGCGACCGCTGCGACGGACTGGGCGAACACCGGTATGAAGGGCAGCTGACGGCGCGGCAACCCCTGCACGGGGGACCGCGTCGCGACCAGCGCCCGCTTGTGCGGTGAAGTCGTCATGTTCCGCACGCTCATCTCTGAAGAAGCCGCGAAGTCGCCTGGTCAGCAGGCTGCACGCGGCCCTGGGTGGTGCTCGATGTCACGTCCAGCGTCGAATCCAACCATTTCCGATACATGACGAGAATGTTTCACCCATGTTAACCAGGTCGAGAATTTTCCGGTGCGAAGTTCTCACCTTTGTTCTCTCAGCCGTGTGCTCCCGGTCACACGGCGGCGTTACGGTTCGTGCTGTGGGCGGTTGACCGCACCCCGTGAGGTTCCTCCTCAGGGACATCTCGAAGGGCGTCGGCGGCCGATCACATCGCTAAGCGAATAGTCCGTTGATCTACGCAGACATCTCCACCGATCGATCCATGAACCGGCCCGGCCGCCGTGCCACCCGGAATGCCCGCCATCGAGGGCACCTCTTCGTGATGTCGACGTCGTGGAAAGAACCATGCCAAGGAGCGAGACACCCATGTCCATTCAGGAAATCGATCGCACGGTCGCCGCACCGGGAACTCATCCCCTCGACCCCCTCAGCCGCGACGAAATCTCGAAGGCGGTGTCGGTGCTGAAGAGCACACAGGCGCTGGCGGACAGCTTCCGGTTCGTGCAGGTGGAATTGAAGGAACCGTCGAAGAAGGCACTGCGCGGCGACCTGTCGCAGATTCGCCGCGAGGCCAGCGCCGTGCTGATCGACCGGTCCACCGGATATGGCTACGAGGCCACCGTCGACCTCGAGAACGAGAGTCTCGAGCGGTGGGTGGAGCTGCCGTCCGGTGCCCAGCCGCCGATCATGCTCGACGAGTTCGAGGAATGTGAGGTGAACTGCAAACGCGATCCCCGCGTCGTCGAAGCCCTGGCCAGCCGCGGGCTGACCAACCTGGACCTGGTGTGCATCGAGCCGTGGTCGGCCGGGTACTTCGGCAAGGACGACCAGGGTCGCCGTCTGATGCGGGCCCTCGTCTTTACCCGGCTCGATCCGGATGACAGCCCCTACGCGCACCCGGCCGAGGGCCTGATCATCATCTACGACCTCAACAACGGAGAGGTCGTCGAGATCGAGGACAACGGCCTCATCCCTGTTCCGCAGCAAACCGGCAACTACCTGCCCCAGCACGTCGGTCCGGCCCGCACCGACATCAAGCCCCTCGAGATCACCTCACCCCAGGGCCGCTCCTTCCACGTCGAGGGCCAGCACGTGACCTGGGGTGGCTGGAGCTTCCGGGTCGGCTTCACCCCGCGTGAGGGTCTGGTGCTGCATCAGCTGAAGTTCCGGGACGGCGGCACCGATCGATCGGTGATCAACCGCGCCTCGCTGGTGGAAATGGTGGTGCCCTACGGTGACCCATCCCCGGTGCAGCACAAGAAGAATGCCTTCGACGCCGGCGAATACAACATCGGTGCCCTGGCGAACTCCCTGGCACTCGGCTGCGACTGCCTCGGCGAGATCCAGTACTTCGACGGCATCGTCAGCGACAGCCACGGCAACCCGATGACGATCAAGAACGCGGTCTGCATGCACGAGGAAGACGACTCGATCATGTGGAAGCACTACGACTACCGGCAGGACACCGCCGAGGTCCGGCGCTCACGGAAGCTGATCATCTCCTTCATCGCCACCGTCGCCAACTACGAGTACGGCTTCTACTGGCACCTCTACCTCGACGGCACCATCGAGTTCCTGGTCAAGGCCACCGGCATCCTCTCCACCGCCGGTCAGCAGCCGGGCACCAAGTCGCTGTACGGGCAGACCCTCAACAACGACGGCCTCTACGCCCCCATCCACCAGCACATCTTCAACGTGCGCATGGACTTCGAGCTCGACGGCACCAAGAACGCGGTTTACGAGGTCGACACCGAGGTGCCCGACACCAACCCGACACAGAGCTGCTTCTACACCGTCGACCGCCTCCTCGAACGAGAACAGGACGCCGCCCGCCGCGCCGACGCCGGCAAGCACCGATTCTGGAAGATCGTCAACCACGACCGCCGCAACATCGTCGACGAACCGGTCGCCTACCGGCTCCAGCCCACCGACGCAATCACCCTGTCCGCCACTCCAGATTCCTGGGTGGCCAAGCGAGCCGGGTTCGCCACCAACAACTTCTGGGTCACCGCCTACGACGAGACCGAACGCTTCCCGGCAGGGGAGTACCCGAACCAGTCCCGCGGCGGAGACGGCCTTCCCTCCTACATCGCGGGCAACCGCAACATCGTCGACGAGGACATCGTGGTCTGGTACACCTTCGGAATGCACCACGTGGTGCGCCTCGAAGACTGGCCGGTCATGCCCCGCCAGCACGTCGGCTTCATCCTCCAACCCCACGGATTCTTCGATCAGAACCCCACCCTGAACCTGCCCCGCCCCGAGCGGCAGGCCGAGGGGTCGCACTGCGGATGCGAGGACTAGCCATGAGCACCGATCCGGTGGCGGCCCCCAGCCGCCACACCCACGCGGGCACCACCGGTGCCCACGCCGCGGCCGGAGTCGACTACGACACCGTCGCCGACGACTACATGCTCCGCCGTCAGCTTCGCCGCGGCACCGCAGGACCGGTCCTGCTGATCGGACTCGGCGTCGGCTACGTCGTCGCCGGTGACTACGCCGGCTGGAACTTCGGAATCGGCCACGCCGGCTGGGGCGGCATGCTCATCGCGGTCGGACTGATGGGCCTGATGTACACCGCAATGTGCCTGGCCCTGGCCGAGATGGCCTCGATCATCCCCACCGCCGGCGGCGGCTATGGCTTCGCCCGTCGCGCGATGGGACCGTGGGGCGGCTTCCTGACCGGCACCGCCGTGCTCCTCGAATTCGTCCTCGCCCCGGCCGCGGTGGTCACGTTCATCAGCGCCTATGTCGACAGCCTCTTCGGGATCAGCGGACCCCTGGTGTATGCAGTGTTCTACATCGCCTTCATCGGTCTGCACTTGTACGGCGTCTCACAGGTACTCAAGCTGATGTTCGGCATCGCCATCGTCGCCGTGATCGGATTGCTGGCCTTCTCGATCGGGATGATCCCGCATTTCGATGTCAGCAACCTCATCGACATCGCCCCCACCAATGCTGTCGGCGCCAACAGCTTCCTGCCGTTCGGCATCGTCGGAGTCTGGGCCGCCCTGCCCTACGCGATGTGGTTCTTCCTCGCGGTCGAAGGCGTCCCCCTCGCCTCCGAGGAAGCCCGCAACCCGGTGCGCGACATCCCCAAGGGACTGATCGGTGGTGTGTTGGTGCTGCTCACCCTCGCCGCGCTGCTGCTGACCCTCGGACCCGGCGGATCGAGCGCATCGACCCTGCAGGACTCCGACAACCCGTTGATCGACGCCATGGAGGCCGCCAACGGCGGCACCACCTGGCTGAGCCAGTTCGTCAACGTCATCGGCCTGGTGGGTCTGGTGTCGAGCTTCTTCACCATCACCTATGCCTACTCGCGGCAGACGTTCGCGCTCTCGCGGGCCGGCTACCTGCCCAAGGTGCTGTCGCTGACCAACGGGCGCAGGACCCCGTTCCTGGCGCTGATCGTCCCCGGAGTGATCGGATTCATTTTGTCTCTCACCAGTTCCGGGGACCTGCTCATCCTGATCTCGGTGTTCGGGGCCACGGTCTCGTACATCCTGATGATGATCTCGCACATCGTCCTGCGGATCCGGGAACCGCACCTGCACCGCCCCTACCGCACCCCCGGTGGGATGCTCACCTCCGGTATCGCCCTGGTCCTGGCCGTCGCCGCCCTGGCAGCGGGATTCATGGTCGACCCCTCGGTGGTGTTGTACGCGGCCGCCGCGTACGCGGTGATGATCGCGTACTTCGCCTTCTACAGCCGACACCACATCGTTGCGAAGGCACCCGAAGAAGAATTCGCCGCCCTCAAGGAGGCAGAATCCGAACTCGACAGCAGATGACCGTGACCGGTTCGGTCCGCGCCAATCATGGTGCGGACCGGCCACACACTTCCGGCAAACCCGCCGCACTGCACCAGCGCCGAAAACCTGTGCGCCCCCTTTCCGTACCCAGCTCAGGGTGCGTCCTTGCCGGGAACCACGAGTGAGCCCAAGGAGAACTCATGGCCGCCTCCGCCGCCGCCACCGTTTGGCGGCCCACCCTGCCGGACAATCCCGTGCGGGCGGCCGCCGCCGGGAAGGTCGCTGCCCTCCTGGTTCTGGCCTGCGTCGCAGCACACATTCCGGTGCTGCTCACCCACCTACCCCACTTTCCCGGCACCAGCCTGCTGATGCTCGCCCTCTCCTGCGCCTGCCTGGCCTGCGTCGGGCATCTGTGGACCAAGCCGACCATCCGCGACTGGGCCACCACGGGGGCATTGGCAGCCGGGATGCTCGTCTTACACGCGATGCTGATGGTCTCGATGATGAACACCCTCAACGGTGCGGCGAACACCGCGACCCTCGGACACCGTCACCGCTTGGCCTCCCACACCATTGACGCCGCCACTGCGGCGAGCGGTCCGCTCGAGTCGCTGTTCTATGGTGCGAGCGCACTCGCACTTATCCAGGTTCTTCTGGCGGTCGTGATAGTCCTGCCCACAATGCTTCGGAGCCGAAGCCAGCGCACCGCCGCCTGACGGCTCGTGATGCCTGATGGCTCGTGATCTCGGAGAGTGTTCCGCGCTTTTCGGAGGTAGGGAAGCGGCGCAACCTCTAATTCACCCTCGGGCAGCAGCCGTGCGTTGTCGGCGTCGTTGCGGGGGAATTCTCGAGTGGCGCGTGTGCGGCGCTAATCGATGTGGGGCCGACCGGGGCCGGTCGCGGTGCCGATAAACCGGTGTGGGGCCACCCTCTTCCGCTGCCCGTCGCTGCGATGAGCCCGACTGAGTTGCAACCAAGCCCATTACAAGTAAGAAGTACCCATCAGTCGGCGTTACCGCTTTCAATTCGGGTCACGAGGTCGCGGTGCTCGTCGCGGACCTTTCGCGAGACGGCTATGAATGCTTGGACCAGTGGAGTTGGTTGTCCGCGCCATCCGACGCATAGCGTCGATCCCGGCACTTGACCCAGCGTTCGGTACACCAGCGACGCCCGATGTGCGAATCGGTCCATGCTGGGCACAGACACCGACAAAGTGAGACCCGCCGCTACGTTGTCCAGCTCTTCATCCATCGTTGCGGTTTCCCTGCTGATGCGGGGCAGATTGTCATCGTCGACCCCGAGATCACGCAGTGTCCAAAACGCGCGCCAACGTGCGTCGTCGGTACGCGGTGCTGAAATTACCTGATCCTGCAAATCAGACAACAGCACCACCTTCTGCGCTGCAAGAGGGTGCGAGCTCGTCATCCCAATCGCAAGCGGTTCAGTGAACAAAACTTCAGAGTCCAGGTCGGCCAGATCGATCGGTAGCCGCAAGAACGCCACATCCGTCTCTCCGGACCGCAGACCACAGGAGGGATCTGTGAGGTCGTAGCTTTCGATCCGAGGGCTGACGGACGGGTGACGAGTTCTGAACTCCGAAATAATCAACGGTGTCAGCTCCAGTGCTGACGCGGCAAAGAACCCGATGCGCAGAACACCGGACATTTTGGAATGCGCTCGGTGCGCGTCTGCCACGCCCGCGTCCAGAACTGCCAACGCCTCACGCGCTGAACGGAGAAAGGCGTTGCCAGCGTCGGTCAGTTCGACTGCTCTCGTTGTCCTTTTAAGCAGCGGTACGCCTACATCGTGTTCGAGTTCAGTGATGCTGCGACTCAAACCCTGCTGCGAAACGTACAGACTCTCTGCTGCACGGGTGAAGTGAAGGGTCTCTGCAACTGCCACGAAATGCCGTAGACGACGCGTATGAACGTCCATCGAACTCGCTCTCGGTATCTAAACTGCAACGCCAACCATCATGGCCCCCGGGTCTCCGATTCACAACAGATCAGCGTGAATAGAGTCAAAAATTCTGTTTCCCTCACCTCAGTTTCGTGCGGCACACTCGCAGTTGGATGTGACGCGCGTCTCTGAGGTCCGCCGATTCGACCGAAAGGAGCGAGTATGCAGCGAACGCTTCTGACGCTGGCACGCTCCTTGGTGAACTCCGCTGCGGGGCGATCACGTCGACGGCCACAAGTCCAAAGCCGTGAGGTCACAATCACCAGCAGACTGCAAACGAGCGGTGCGTCGACAACCGAGGCAATCGATACCCTAATCGGTCGTATTTCCAGGCTGACATGGCGGCCGATCTGCTGGTCCGCGACCCGTCATCAATCGTTGTCCACCCGACAGGACGCTCCGCGGAATCAACGCAGCAAGACCGCTCACAGCGAGCACAACCTAGCAAGAAGATCTACTTTCATCATCTCGCACTAGACCGATCGGCGAGATCGACCACCCACGTCAGGTAGGCAGGCATGTCTCAAAAATCGTCCTCGACATCCTCTGGTTCAGTCGTCAGTACTGAGACCGGCACCGCCAAGGTCCCCATGGGTAAAGGCATCGGCGTCCGAGGTGTCGTATTTTTGGTAGCTGCCGGTGCTGCCCCGCTGGCGGCCGCAGTAGCGGTGTTTCCAGTTGTGGTCAGTGCCAGCAAAAGTCCCGTGTCCCCCCTGTTCTTCGTTGTGGCAGCGTTGGCTTTGGCTGTATTCGCCGTCGGCTTCACTCGAATGGCCCATGAAGTCACAGACGCCGGCGCCTTTTACGACTTCATTCGCGTCGGCCTGGGTCACGTCTGTGGACGTGGGGCAGCCACACTGGCGCTGGTGTCGTATGCGATGCTGTTCGTCGCGCTCGTCGGATATTTGGGCGCTTCCACTGCAAGTGCCGTTGAGTACTTCACCGGTACCGTGATTCCGTGGTGGGCGTGGAGCACGGTGTCGCTCTTCATTACTGGGGTGTTGGCTTACCGCGACATCGCATTGAGCACCAAGGTTCTCGGCGTTTCGTTGGTGCTCGAACTTGCGATCATGCTGGTGCTCGATTTCGTCATGGTGTTTCGTGGTGGGCCCCAGGGAACCACCCCATCGGCCCTGAACCCACTTCGCTTCACCGAAGGCACGCCATCGCTCGGCCTGATGTTCGCCTTCTTCGGGTTCGTGGGCTTCGAGGCCACTGTGATTTTCCGGAGCGAGGCGCGTAATCCACATCGAACAATTCCCCGAGCGACATACGTGTCCATCACCGCCATCGGATTGTTCTATGCATTCAGTCTTTTTGCCGTCGCAGTAGGTACCGGCCCCAACAGTCTCGTCGCGAAAGCAACCGAGAACCCTCAGACCCTGGTCACCGAACTGGCATGGACGTTCCTAGGCGTCTTCGGACAGGATGCCGTTCAGATACTTGTTCTTGTAAGCCTCTTCGGTTGCTTTCTGACCTTCCACAACGTGCTCGCCCGGTTCACCTTCAACTTCGGCGCGGCGGGTCTGCTTCCCTCGGCATTGGGTCGGGCCCATCCCCTTCATCACGCACCGTCGCGGGCATCGCTGGCAGTCACCGCATACTGCCTCCTCGCCATCGCAGGATCCGTCATTCTGGGATTGGATCCAGTGCTCGATCTGTACACGTGGTTCTCCGGCGCAGCCACTCTGGGAATCATCGTGTTGATGGCTTTGACCTCGTTGGCGGTCATCGTGTTCTTCCGCGGACACGAACGAGGATCCTGGCTGACGACGTTCATTGCGCCGACTGTCTCGCTGGTGGCGTTCGGGGCACTGGTATTTTTGGTAGTGAAGAATCTTCCGCTGCTGGTCGGCGGTTACGGCGTAGCCGTGGCTCTGATCGCGGTGCTGGCCATCGCATTGGCGGGTGGAGCAGCAAGCAGCTTGGTCAGCAGGTCGTCGGCGAGAAATCTTTAGTGCCCTGTCTCGGGATTCTCGACTTGCCAGAGCCCCAAACGCCGCGCAGAGATCCGGGCACTCGACGTCAACCCCGTCCTTACTCTGCAGATTCATAAGACAGTCTTGATGTCCGAGTTGCAGACGGCTAATGCCGTCCGCCCACAAGATTGTCGCAAAACCACACAACCTCACCAGGCCTCGACGATCCGCCGATCTTGCGGCAAGCAATCGGGTCGCAGCGTCTCAAACCCACGCCAACCGACGCGCCAAAGTGCGCATGCGACACAGATCGATCGAGTCGTTCCCAACCGTCCCAACTCGCGGTGCTAGGAGACGACTATTCCCCACGCGCTGTGCACCGGAGGGAAATCGGCCTCGTTACTTCGATATCGACTTCGCGACCGAGGCCACTCTCACCAAACGGTGGGGGTCACGACAGCGCCCCCGCACTAGACGTCCAGTTGAAATGTGCGAGAACTGCCCCACGGACATCCGATCAAACAATCCACAACAGAAGTGCGTAAATCTGAATGGACTCGTTGTTTCTCTCGTCGGTAAAACTTCGGCAGAATCAGAGGCGACAACAGATGTGATGTGGACCTCTCGAAGGGACTCGCGGCCGGGGAACCACACAGCAACCTCTGAGACTCTCCTCGCACACTCGCCCTTGCATGCCATCTTCCACTCGCCGCTCAGTGAGTGGCGGCGTTCTACAGAAAGAGAAACACCATGGCCGGCCAGCTAGAGAACAGAAGTGTCGTCATCACGGGGGTCGCCGATCCTCAGGGCATCGGCTTCGGGAGCGCCCGGGTGCTGGCGCAGAAAGGTGCATTGCTCACTCTGGTGGACATTTCCGAGCAGGTCCACGAGCGACGAGATGATCTCGCGCGGGAAGGGTTCGACGTCCGATCCCACACCGTGGATCTGACGAATCATTCGGATGTCGTCGACCTGATCGACCACGTAGTCAAAGGCGCCGGTGTCATCGACGGCCTGGTGAATCTCGCAGGAATCGCAGCGCGCGCAAAGAAGGGTGACGATGTCGATTTCGAGGTACCGATCCTTGCCACGACTTCGATCGAATCATGGGAGCGCACTCTCGCCATTAACCTCACCACTCAATTCAATTGTGTGCGAGCGGTGTTACCGCACATGATTGAACAGCGGTACGGCCGCATCGTCAACTTCTCCTCTGTGACCGGGCCGGTCGGCGCGATCGCTGGGTTGGGCGCCTACGCGGCAGCCAAAGCAGGTGTTGTCGGTCTCACCAAGTCCATCGCACTGGAGAACGGCCAGTTCGGAATCACAGCGAACGCGATCGCGCCCGGATACGTCAACACTGCAGCGTTGACTCCCGGAATGCATATCGGTGGCGAAAACACACCACTCAAGCGAAGCGGTGAACCCCGTGAAATTGGTGCTCTCGTTGGCTTTCTCGCATCGGAAGAGTCTTCGTACGTAACGGGTCAACTCATCACCATCGATGGCGGAAACATGATTCAGGAATACAAGGGCCCGGGTGAACTGGTTCTCTAATTGGCCGACCGGCACCAACCCACTCCATGCGATCGAGCAACTACCGTTCCCACCGCTTGTCGATTCGCACCGTAGCAGTCGATTGCGGCCTGCCCCCGCCGGATAGGAGATAGACGTGCGAGAGATCTCCACACAGGATGGCGACGCGACACCGCCCACACTAGGACTGATCGTCAATCCCGTGGCAGGGATGGGCGGCGCCGTGGGTCTTAAAGGCACCGACGGAGCCGACATACTTCGCGAAGCGCAATCGCGTGGCGCCCGGCCTACCTCGCAGGCTCGAGCCAGCCTCGCGCTGACTCAGCTCGCTGCTACCACAGCTTCTTTCCGGCTCCTCACCGGTCCTGCCGAGATGGGCGAACGTTGTGCGCGCGCAGCAGGTCTTAGGCCGGAAGCGGTGTACGAATTGGCAGCTCATTGCTCAACCGCTGCCGATACTCGAGCGACCGCAGCCATCATGGCCGCTCGACCGGTTGACCTGATTCTGTTCGTCGGCGGCGATGGCACTGCGCGAGACATATTTTCGTCAGTAGGGGATCGTGTCCCCATGGTCGGAGTGCCCGCCGGTGTGAAGATGCACTCGGCACTGTTCGGCACGAACCCAGCGAACGCCGGCCGTCTAGCTGGTCTGTACTTGTCCCGAAATCCCATGGCCAGGTTACGCGAGGCAGAGATCATGGATCTCGACGAGGCAGCGATCCGCAACGACAAGATGTCCGCGCGCCTCTACGGCTACGCGCGCAGCCCTTTCGAGCGTCATCTCGTCCAGAACGCAAAGTCCGGCTCGCGGCCGGGGAGCGAACAAGATCTGGACGCCGCCGCTCACCAGTTGGCGAAAGGGATGCGGCCCGACTGCCTATACATCCTTGGCCCGGGAACGACTACACAACGCATAGCCAGCGCTTTGAATCTGCACTCGACCCTGTTGGGCGTCGATGCCGTTCTCGACGGCAAAATGGTCGGAACCGACGTCGATGAAAGCACTCTACTTCGACTGATGAGTGGTCGAGAGACTCGAATCGTCGTCGGCGTTCTCGGTGGCCAAGGCAGCCTCTTCGGGCGCGGAAACCAGCAAATCAGCCCAAGAGTAATTCGCGAAGCTGGGCTCGATCACATTATGGTTTTCTCATCAATCGAGAAGCTGATTGCGCTCGGCAATACGCCACTCCGAGTCGATACCGGCGATCTCGAATTGGACGAGAGGCTTACCGGTTATATCCATGTTCAAACGGGCAATGATCACAGTGTGATTCATAAAGTCGCCTCATGAATAAACATCAACCATAAAAGGCATAAGAAGGCATCCATGAGTAACAGCACAGCGCATCCGTACATGGCAAATTCAGTGCCCGCGCTTCAGCAGGAGATGCTCGACGCAATAGGCGTCCCCACCATCGCCGAACTCTTCCAGCAAATTCCCACCGACCACCGCACTACTCGGAAATTCGATCTGCCGCCGACCCTCGGCGAAGCCGAACTCCGACGGCATCTCGTGAACACCCTCGCGAAGAACCGCACGTGCGAGCAGAACTTGAACTTCCTCGGAGCCGGCCTGTGGCAACACCATGTCCCCGCAGCCTGCGACGAAGTGGTTCGCCGAAACGAATGGCTCACCTCAGTCTTTGGCGAGCCCAGCTCGGATCACGGCCGGAATCAGGCATGGTTTGAGTTCTGCAGCCAGCTGGGCGAGCTGCTGAAACTCGATCTGGTGGGACTGCCCGTCCGAAGTTGGGGGTCCGCCGCGGGCCACGCCCTACGAATGGCTGCCCGCATTACACAACGCGCGGAGGTCGCGGTTGTCCGCGCCATCGATCCCGAGCGGTTGTCCGTGATCCGCAACTATTGTGAGCCAACAGAGATGGAGAGCCACATTGCAGTCCGGCTGATCGACTATGACCCCGCCAGCGGGCTGATCGACCTGGACGATCTTCGGGCAGCGGTAGGTGAGCACACAGCTGCGGTGTACTTCGAAACGCCATCGTATCTTGGCGTCATTGAGCATCAGGGGGCCGAGATCGCGGCCATTGCGCGTGCCGTAGGTGCGGAAACCATCGTCGGTGTCGATCCCATTTCCCTCGGCGTTCTTTCATCGCCAGTGGATTTCGGCGCGGACATCGTTGTCGGAACGACCCAGCCGCTTGGCATCCATATGCACACCGGCGGGGGAGTCGGTGGTTTCATCGCCTCACGCGACGAGGATCGCTACGCTCATCAGTATCCCACCTTGTTCATCAGTATTGCCGAAACGATCAAGCCTGGGGAATACGGATTCGGTCTCGGTCTTTTCGAGCAATCATCTTACGGTTTGCGAGACAAGGGAAATGACTGGACCGGACATTCGGTGTACATGTGGGCCATCGCGGCAACCACATACATGGCGTTGATGGGGCCTCAAGGGTTCGAGGACGTCGGGGGGTTGATCCTGCAGCGCGCGCACTATGCGGCACAGTTGTTATCGGAGATCGATGGGGTCCGAGTTGCCTTTCCATCGGGTTTCTTCAAAGAGTTCGTCATCAACTTCGACAACACAGGTAAGACCGTCGAAGAGATCAACGATGCATTATTGAATATCGGGATCTTCGGCGGGAAAGACCTGACGAGGGATTTCCCTGAGTTAGGTGCCAGTGCGCTCTATTGTGTCACCGAGATCCATACAAAAGCTGATATTGACCGCCTGGTGGGCGCTCTCAGAGAGGTGACTGCAAATGAGCACTAGGGTAAACGAAATCCAGGCCCCGGTTTGGAACGAACCGATCATCATGGAGATGGGCTACCCAGGCCGTCGAGGTGCAGTGTTCTCTCACGCCGAAGACGGCATCGAAGCACGGGTTGGCGCAGCGGTCGACCTGATCCCCACCGCCGTGCGCCGAGGCGACCGTCCCGCGTTGCCCGAGATGTCTGAGCCTGAGGTACTGTACCACTACCTGCGCTTGTCACAACAAACGCTGGGAATGATGGGTGTCAGTCTTTTCGGAACCTGCACGATGAAATACAATCCGCAGGTCAACGAAGCACTTGCGTGGCGGCCGGAAGTCACCGAAGTACATCCGCTGCAGCACGAGGACACACTGCAGGGAACCCTGGAAATTGTGCACGGGATGGATCTCATTCTGCGTGAGCTTTCCGGAATGGACCAGTTCGTGTTTCAAGCTGGTGGAGGGGCGGAAGCTGCTTTCGTCAACGCCTCGGTGACCCGCGCCTATCATGCCTCCCGCGGTGAGCTGGAACAACGAAACGAAGTCATCACGACTATTCAAACTCACCCTTGCAACGCCGCGACAGCCGCCGCCGCGGGGTTCAAGGTGATTACGTTGATGCTCGACGAGAACGGCTACCCATCCCTCGACGCGCTCAAGGCTGCCGTGTCGAATCGCACCGCGGCTTTGATGGTCGGTAATCCCGATGACATGGGCGTCTACAACCCCGAGATGAAGGAGTGGGTGGAGATAGTCCACGAAGCGGGCGGCCTCTGCTTCTACGACAGCGCCAACTTCAATGGAACGATGTCGAAGATCAGACCCCGTGAAATCGGCTTTGATGCATGTATGTTCATGCTTCACAAAACCTTCGGCGCACCTAAGAGCGGCGTCGGAGGACCCGCTACTGGCGCCTACGGGTGTTCGGCTGAGCTCGCCCCGTTCTTACCCGCTCCGCTTGTCACCTTCGACGGTGAGCGTTACCACCTCGATCACGACCGCCCCGACAGTGTCGGAAAAATACGCGAATTCTGGGGCAACGTGCCTGTAATCCTCAAAGCGTACGCATGGGTGCGAGCAATGGGCGCTGAGGGTATCGCCCAGGCGTCCGACATTTCTGTATTGGGAAACAATTACATGGAAAAAGGGCTACTTGCAATCCGAGGCGTCACTCGGTCGCACCCAGAGAGTACAAGCCCCCGCCTCGAGATGACGCGTTACAGCATGCAGATCCTCAAGGAAGACACCGGCGTCGACGTGCACGATGTGCAGAACCGTATGACTGACTTCGGGATCGACGCGATGTGGACCAGCCATGAACCGTGGCTAATTCCTGAGCCTTTCACACCAGAGGCCGGCGAAATGTACGGCAAAGAGTCCCTGGATCAATGGATCGCGGTACTCGCCCAGATTTCGGATGAAGCGTATTCGAATCCCGATATTGTGAAGTCCGCGCCACACAACCAGGCAATTCATCGATTGAAGCCCGGTGTGACCGATGACCCCAGTACTCGCGCTATGACCTGGCGCGCTTTCCAACGATCGCGCGCGCAGAGCCGTTCGTAAGCTCGTAGTTGACGGCTATCGAACATACTAAGTAGCGAGTCTGCAGTAACGCTGGATGACACATCATGGATTGCGTAGGTACCGACACTCGCAAGGTTGCCAGCATTTTGTTGGGGCAAGTCCAACATATTCCTTGTCCGAGGTGGATTCAAGAAATCGGTGCGCTTTGTCGAAGAATCTGACGCGCGGACAGCCCCACGCGTCAGGGCACGGGTGAGACGCCACGCATGGACATTCAGAAACCTTGGGAGCGTGCACACGGGCGCTGACCCAGCGAACAGCGATCGACTGAACATGCTGACTCGCAACGACATGACCAAACCGTTTCAAGTAGAAGGGAGCCTTCGTGACAGGACTGGACACACCGATGACGCCTTTGAAATTCCTTGAGCGCTCGGCTGAAGTACATCCGAACAAGACCGCGGTCGTAGACGGGGGGCGGCGCATATCGTATTCCGACCTCGCATCCATAGTCACACGTCTTGCGCACGGTCTTCGCCGGTCAGGAGTCGGACCCGGTGACCGAGTTGCCTATCTGGCAACCAACTCGGCTGAGCTATTGGCGGCCCACTATGCGGTCCCACTTATCGGCGCGGTACTGGTCGCAATCAACACGCGATTGTCGCCACCAGAAATCGAGTACATATGTAACCACTCTGAGGCTGTTCTTCTCCTCGGCGAACCCGTCTTCCTCGAACAGTTGCAGGATACGTCGCTGCTGACAGTTCGGGAGACCGTACAACTACCGCAGCAGGACGGTGGCTACGTGGACACCGCGCAGTCACACCTCACCTATGACGCACTCATGGCACGCGGGTCGGAAGAGCGTTTGCCCTGGGAGGTCGACGACGAGACCCGAACCATCTCGATCAACTACACGTCGGGCACCACCGGTCGCCCGAAGGGGGTGATGTACACCCATCGTGGCGCGTACCTCAACTCTCTCAGCCAGATTCACCATCAGCACTTCGACATCGACACTAAATACCTGTGGACACTGCCGATGTTCCACTGCAACGGCTGGTGCGGCCCCTGGGCAGTCACTGCCGCATCCGGAACTCACGTATGCATCCGTGTGGTTCGCGGTGACGCGATGTGGTCACTCATCGACAGCGAAAAGATCGACCATATGAGTGGTGCACCGACGGTTCTCACGACGCTCGCCACTGCCGATGGAGCGCATCCGCTCGACCGCAGCATGACCATCACCACAGCAGGAGCTCCACCCAGCCCAACCACCATCCGGGCGGTCAGAGCACTCGGAGCCGAAATCGTGCATGTGTACGGCCTCACCGAGACGTACGGCCCATGTGCAGTATGCGAACCTCAGGCAGACTGGGCCGCGCTCGATGAGGACACACTGGCGAGGCTGCTGGCGCGTCAAGGAGTGGGAATGCTCGCCTCCGGCCCAGTGCGGGTAGTCCGCACTCAACGCGGTCCGCATGGCGAACTCGTCGACGTAGCCAGCAACGGCACCGAGATCGGCGAGATCGTCATGCGCGGAAATATAGTCATGAAGGGGTACTTCGGCGACGATTCGGCAACCGCGGAGGCCTTCTCCGGGGGCTGGTTCCATTCCGGCGACCTGGGAGTCATGCACCCAGATGGCTACATACAGCTCATGGACCGCGCCAAAGACATCGTCATATCCGGCGGCGAGAACATCTCGACAATCGAGGTCGAGCAAGTTCTCATGTCCCACCCATCGGTGTTGGACGTCGCGGTGATCGGCGTTCCGGACACGAAATGGGGAGAACGACCCAAAGCGTTCGTGGTTCTGAAGACGAATTCCACCGTCTCCGACTGCGACCTGACGCAGTTCGCGCGAGAGCACATTGCGGCGTTCAAGGCGCCACGAGAAATCGTGTTCCTACCCGAGCTACCGAAGACCTCGACCGGTAAGACTCGCAAGAACGAGTTACGCGACCGCGAATGGCATGGAGAGCGCGAGCGGATCCGAGGCTGATCGCTTCTGCGCAAGCGCCATGGCCACCCAGACGACTGCAGATCGATGGTTTCGTGGACCAACCGGGTCAGGCTCCACTCAGCCGATGACTCAAATCATCACTTCAATTCGAAAGGACGCGGACATGACAGAAGATGCAGTCCGGCGGGTACTCGCCGCGATCGAGGACTCGCGTCAACGAATTATCGACGACGTGAAACGTCTGGTCGAGGTGCCCAGCGTGAATCCGAACTACCCTGGCGTCCGGTCCGAGGACTACCTCGGTCAGGAATCCGAGGCGAACCTCTTGCTCCGCGACCGATTCGGCTATCTCTTCGACAGCTCCCAACTCGTCAAGAGCCAAGAAAAACGCGAGAACCTCGCTGGTGTCGTGAAGGGCGGTGGCACAGGTCGGTCGCTGTTGCTCAACGGCCACATCGATGTCGTACCGGCGGGGAATCTCGATACATGGACAGGTGACCCCTTCGTCGCGAGCGAAGTGTCCGGCCGAATACATGGCCGAGGGGCAAGCGACATGAAGAGCGGGATGGTCGCTGCCTTCAGTGCGATCGAAGCGATCCGAACGTCAGGTATCGAGCTAGCCGGCGACCTGGTCGTTCATTCCGTGGCAGGTGAAGAACTGGGCGAGCATGAAGTCGGGACAGGTTGCATGCTACAGCACGGATACATTGCGGACGCGGCGATAGTCGTCGAGCCATCCGCTAGTTTCGATTCCCCGCTGACGATCAACCCAACTGCTGCGAGCTTGTTGTGGGGTCGAGTTCGAGTCGAGGGACTCGCCGGGCATCCAGGGCTTCGCCGCGAGCTGGTACGGGCCGGCGGGGCCGGTGCACGTGCGGGCGTGAACGCGATTGACAAAGGCTACTTGGTTCTGCAAGCGCTGTACCGGATCGAAGAGCAATGGGGGCTGAGCAAGCAACGCCCACTGTTCAAGTCGGGACATTTCGTCGTCATGCCCGGAACGATTCACGGACGTGGGAAGGACATCGACATTCCATTTGTCTTTGCTGAGTACTGTGAGATCGAGTTCATCGTTTGGTATCCACCGGAGGACGACTCCGACGAAGTGAAGCTCGAGATCGAGAGTTTCGTCAATCGGTCGGTCGCCTTGGACCCTTGGTTGGCGGAGCACCCACCCACCTACGAGTGGCTGGTCGAGTTTCCGGGCTTCAACACCCCAGATGATCACGAAATCGTCCGCGCTCTCGGTAACGCTCACGAACAGGGGACCGGCAGCACAGCCATAGTCGAGGCATTCCCCGCCGCCTGTGACGCGACTTGGATTGCGCGAACAGATATTCCGGTTGTGAATTATGGGCCGGGCCATCTGGCAAACGCCCACAAGCCGAACGAATACTGTGACGTAGACGAAATCATCTCCGCAACCAAGAGTTTGGCGCTCACTGCACTCGATTGGTGTGGCGTGAAGTGACGTTGCAGGCATCCTCGTCGAGCTGAACAAGACGAGGGAGAACGAGTCGACGAACTTCATCAGGTGGTTCTTGACGAGGAGGGCTGCGGTCGCCGCACCTGGCTTCATGCTCCTGTCGCCACTGATCCGAGGGACGGGGTCGCCGGGTGTGGTGGCACTGGTAACCCCCTGAGCAACAACCGACCAGCCCAGTCAAGGCTCGCATGGCGGCATTCACCTTCAACATCGACGGGCTTTTGTTTTGAGTTCTGCCGCGGGTCAAGCCGTGGTGGTGATGGTGATCTCGGCTCCGCCGTCGAGGTCAGGTAGGAGATAGTGCGGGCAGGTGACAAGCTGCCGTGGCGGGGGTATCGGCTGCAGGTCGGTGTCGAGGTAGGGCCGCTACGCGAGTTGCCTGCGTCCGTGGGTGCCGGTGTTCGGGTCGACGGCGCCGATGAAGTATCCGTGCGCGGCGCCGTTGGTGGAGAATGTCGCCCGCGCCCACTCGGCGTGCTCGGTGGGTGGCAGATACTTCTTGCCCGAAGGTCGCCGCGTCGAGGGTGTGGACGATGACCGTGACAACGACGTCGGCCGTCGCGGGGAACCAGGGTTCGGCGGCGACGCCGAACAGGGTGATGGAGGTCTGGATCCGCATTTCGATGTCCGTTTCGGTCCGGGCCGCCGCCGCAAGGGTCTGAGGAGCCGCTGAGACGTCATCGTCGGTGGCCAGGGACGGCAGCACGGCGTCGGTGCTGAGCTTGCCGGGGCGGGCGGACATGGGGCGAACAGTACGGGCGGCAGACACCCGGCCGGCAGGACGACCGGTGATTCGCCCGGCCAAGGACTGGTTCGCAGGGTGGGGGATCTGACCTGCGGTGACGGCATGTCCCCGAAGTGCAGTGTTCGCCCACAAACGCCGTGCTGCCTGAGTTCTTCTCGGCCTGGTAGGGCTCCGTCAGGGTTGCCGCTCCGGCGGATCGAGTCGTGGTCGTTGCGGACTCCGCTCACCTGAGAACGGCCGAGTTACTCGGTTGGTCCGACGTGCTCAGGCGCAGTCGCGGCAGATTTGTTGCTCGGAATCGGCGAGTCGACTGCGGTGGTGGACCAGGAAGCGACTGGTACAGGTGAATTCGTCCGCCTGCTTCAGGATGACGCGACGGTGAGTTCTTCGCCGGACAGGTCGGCGCCGGGTAGTTCGAAGTATTCGGCGGTGTCGGTGTCTTCGACGTCGACGGTGGGGACTGGCTGTCCTTCCGGCTGGCGGTGAGCAGTTCGGAGAGGTGTCGGTCTCGTCGGATTCGGTAACTCGCGGTGTGCCGCAGTCGGTGGCCATGATCGGCTTTTCCTCGTGCTCTGGATGTTCGAAACCCGCCAGACTAGAGGGTTCGGTTGCCTCTAACGTTCCCGGGACCGCCGTGGGCAGTGACGACAACCTCGTGGGGCGGTGGGGATCGTGAGGACCGACTCGGTTGCGAGTCTGTTTCCTGTTGTCATTACTGGTACGGGTTTTGGGGCATGCCGGGAGGGGAGGACCTGTCGGCCACGACCCGGATCTGTTGGCCACGACCCACATCGGTCGTGGTCGACCTGCCAAGATCGGCGCCCGACCCGTCGCCTGAATCTGCTGAAGCCTGACTGGTATGTCACCACGCCTCGTATGCACTGCTTCACGGACCGCGCACTGTGTGCCCCACCTGTGCACGCGACATCCACCTGACATGGCCGCATCTCGACGGTCTGTACGTACCTTCCCCCACGACCGGTCGTCCGAACGTCGTCCTGTGGAACCCCGCCGCCGACTCGTTCCCCGCCGACCTCGAGTTCACTCGACCACTCGATCACTGCGCGTGCGGCCGATCATCCGCACCGCCGCACGCATTATCGGATACGCATCGACGGTCTAAATCTGTCCCGGCCCGCACCGATCGGATTCGACTGGATCGCCTGGATCGCCGTCGCCGCGGTTGGTGCGGATCGGCGCCAACCCGAGCGCATACCGCACAGCGCCGACCGTCGAGCAGGCTCTCGACGCCGCCTGAAGCCTGGTTGGGTCAACCGTCCGCGGTCGTGCCGGTAGCCGACGGACACCTCGCTGCGCTACGAACCCGGTGAACACGCACTGGCACGGGCGGAAACCCGCTCAACGACGCCCACCGTGCCGCCCTCGCCCTCGCCCTCGAGCAGCGGGCCACGGTCGTCACCGTTGGGCAACGATGTCGCCGGTTTCGGTGCGTGGGCGGCAGCCGGAAGCCTAGAGTCCTAATGCTTCCCGCAGCCGGCCTGCGCTCATCGCCCCCGGCCGCTCCTGCTGCGGGTAGGAGTCGAGCAGCCGGATCAGGTCGTCGCGGCGGGTGGGGTCGGCGGCGCACTCGCGCGGGGTGTGACCGCCGAGGGCGGGGATCGCCTCGTCGAGCCACTGCTGCTCGTATCCGCGGATGTGCTCGTCGAGCGCCGCCGCGATCTCGGGCTCGGTGGGGTCGACGGGTTGGCTTGGGCGAAAACTGTTTTCCTGCGCCTGAGCGATCAGCTCGGCTGCCGGCGTCCGGGTCTGCTCGCGCAGTCTCGCCCCGGGATCGGCGGCGGCCACGGTGTCGACCAGCGACTCGAAGCGTGGCTCGTTCATCGCCTCGACCTCGAGCACCCAGGGTTCGGTGCCGGGGGCAAGGTTCAGCACGCCGAGCACGCTGCCGTGCTCGGTCCAGGTCCACCGGTCTGCGTCGGCGGCGCCGAAGCGGCGACTGAGCTTGCGCCGGATCCCGGCGGTGTCGGCCCAACACGGCCCGGCACGCGACCATCGGATGCCCGTCGGCGGTGACCAGCCGCGGCGGCGCGAACCGGGCGCTGAGGAACTCGACGAGATCTTCGGGGTCGGTGGCATCGGAGTCGAGCAGCTCGATCAGCTGACCACGCTGCCCGGGATCGACGAAGATGCATACCACCAAAACACTCTGAAAGCCTTGAAGTGGCTGCTCCGTGATGTCGAACGGAAGGACGTCATCGCGCTCCTCGGCTCCCTCAAACGGGAATGGTCGGAGTTCGACCGGCAGGCCCGGGAAACCCTGGCATATGCGGTCCTGCACGGGAGCATCGACGAACAGGAACCGACACCTGCGGTCGCGGACAACGTGTTGGCCTTCGCCTGGATCTACGGCGACGTCGTGCACAACGACGGTGAGCGCCTGGCCGAGACCACGCAGCACGGCGTTGCCGAACGCTACAGGGCCGCAGCTCCGATCGTGTGTCGGCTGATTGTGCAGACGGTGGCCACCCTGCACTTCATCGAGTGGCTTCGCCCGCAGGACCTGATCACATTGCCGCAGGAAATTTTCGAACAGCAGGTTGTGGTGACCGACCCGGTATTCCACGAGAAGGTCGCGGTGTTCGTAGCCCCCGCTGGTAAGGAGATGCCCCACTACCACTGCGCGTGGGTGACGAACTCGGACCGGAATGGCGCCCCCTCGTCGCACCTTCACCCGTGGCGGACGATGACACGGATCTGGAGCCGAAAGCCGATGGCGTATAAAGGATAGCCTGCGCGCTCGGCAAATCAGCTAGGCGTCCGCACCGGACGCGGCGTGCAGGAAAGCATGTCGAGCCGGCACGGTCATGCTGGCAAGCCGGGGTTTCCGGGGATATCGAGATCTGGAAGCTTCGGGGAAGGTGGGGCTGCGCCGTCAGGGCAGTCGTCAGTGGACGCCGACAGTTTGTGATGTCGATGTTTGTAGTGGCCGGCGCGGGCTCACGCGTGTGATGAGTCCGCGGAGGACGTCTTGCGGGAGTTGGCCGAGTATTCCGAGGCGCTGACTGCCGGGCAGCTGTCCGAACGGATCACCGGCCGATTCCGGCCGATTCTTGAGCATTCCTGGGACGGCGAAGGCTGGGTTCGGAGCGGTGAGACGAGACTGTCCGCGGCACGGGCCGCTGAGCTGCGTGCCAGACCGGTGCAGCCCGCCGACAGATGGGCGCTGGCGACCGTGGTCCCTCCGATCCTGAGCACGCGGTGGCGGCTCCGACACCGGTTGCCGATCGCTATTCGGCGCAAAGCTGCACCTGCTTCTGGGCTCGGTCCGTATCGTTCGAAACGGGAGTCGTCGATGAATGTTCGTAGTCTCGTCCTGGAAATCTCGCGCGTGGTCATACTGGCGCGTGATGACGGAACGTCATGTGTTGCGACCCCCGAACGGCTTCGCGAAGTGCATACTGGCCGACGACGGTTGGTTCCATGTGGAGGCCACCACTCCGTAATATCGCAGGGAGTCTGGTCGAAGAGCACACGCCGGGCGACGTCCCCGGCGCCTCATGGTGGGTCCTCCACGGTAACGCCGAGCCCGAGGTCCAGATCGATCTCACTCTCGAATTTGGCAGCTCACCGGCGGTCTCCGGCTCGGCAATGTCTGGGCCATCGAGTGGCCTTCCTCTACAGGTCTGACAGGCCGGAAGGCAGCCAGCCTCATAGGATTCGAATGACCCGTCCAAACTACCTACCGCCCGCGCCATATCCCGACAACCACTGGTAGATGTTGCTTCTTGCCTCTGCATCATCCGGTGGACGATCCGCTATCGGCAAAGCGATGTGGCGCAGCCCGTTGCGGCAGTCGGAGCCGCATCGAACCCGGCAAGTATCTGCGGCTTGCACACCGAATCCGTACGGGTTATTCATGTCCTATGACCGAGAATCCTGGAACTCGTGCGGGTTTGAATGTGGGTGACCGCGTCAAGGTGCATACCGACGCCATCTCGGAGTTCGTCATTGTGAGCATCGACGGCGAGGACGCGGTGATCGAGTCGGCGCGCGACGACGTTCCCGGTCGGTTCCCCTTCCATGGCCGCCTCGACCGGTTGGTTCCGGTCGAGTCCTGACCAGGACAAGAAATGCCATCTGAACTGCGGAGATGACACGTACCCTTGGGTGGGTTGTCGCCCGCTCGTCGCGGCGATCGAAGTCGGTGATCTGCCCGCGCTGCTCGGCGGTCAGGTCGCGGACCCGGCGTCGTCGGCGATGCCGAGCATGACCATGACCCCGGCCGGCCCGATCCCGGATCCGCGCATGTACGTGGTGAGGACGTCGGAGACGAGTAGGTTGGCGGCGATCCGGTCGCGTCGTCGGTACAGCAGCGGCGTCGGCGGTACAGCAGCGACGTCAGCGGTATGTGCCCGGACAGTAGGTCGTCGGTTCTCCTCTGCCGCAGGGCGTTCAGACTATCGATCTTCGGGTCGTCAGGTTCGGCTTTCGGCACTGGGGTTCCTCTCAATTGGCAGGCGGGAACGGCCCGGGGTAGGTGTCGAGGTCTCTTCGAGGATGGAGGTTCCTACGCCGCCCATCTGGAAGACCTCGACGTGCCTGACGCTCCCTTCGACTGCCCTGACCTGACCTCTGCCGCCGGGATGAGCTCGTCCTGGTCGTGGTCGGCCCGCGTCTGGTCGTGGACTTCTTCGGGTATCTGCTCGGATCGGTCAACGACGCACCCGATAGCGCAGGTGAAGCACCTGGTTGCCCTGAATCACCACGTCGGGATCCTCCAACAGGTGCTGTGCGTGGACCGGCCCGAAGTAGCGCTTGCCGGACCCGAACACGACGGGTACGACGTCCATGCGCACCTCGTCGATCAGGCCCGCGGCAAGCACCTGACCACCGACGTCGCCGGCGGCGACCTCGACGATGCGGTCACCCGCGAGCTCCTGCGCCTTGGCCACGGCTGCCTCGACGCCGTCGACGAAGTGGAACGGCGCCTTTAGGTCCCAGCCCTCGGGCTTCGGCCGGTGCGTCACGACGACCACGTGGTCGATCCCGCTCGGAGGCTTTCCGTCCCAGCCGTCGGTTATGTCGAAGACGTGGCGGCCGACGAGTGTTGCCCCGATCTGGTCCCAGTACGGCCGGGTGTAGTCGTAGGACGTCTGCGACACCTTGATCTCGCCGCTCTCGTCCAGCGGGACGTCACCGCTGGTCAACCAGTCGAACAGCGGTCCGGGCTGGTCGTGCTCGTCCGCGATGAAGCCGTCCACCGACACCGAGCTGTACATGACCACCTTGCTCATGGGGCTCTCCTCTGTTGTGGGGTGCCCCAAATTTAGCGTGTCGTGAGCTGTCGCTCTTGAAGGAAATCAATTCGGCTGGCAGGGGCCAGCTGTCCAGCGCGTGGCCGGGATGTTCGCGCAGGAGTTGACGCCGCACTTTGACGTACCGGGTCGGCGTGAGCCCGGGGAACGCCCGGAACTCGTGGCCGAAGTGGGGCCTGGTCGAGGTAGCCTGCGCCACCGGCGAGTTCGGCCCAGTCGATCGGTCCGGCGGGGTTGGTCGCGAACACGGTGGCGGTGAAGCGGCAGTGCGGGCCAGCCGCTCGGCGTGACGCCGATGAGTTCCTTCAACCGCTGTGTCAGATGAGTGGTGCTGACACCGGCTGCCTCGCTCACGCGCTCAGTCGTCCCGGCATCACTCGCGCTTCGATCCCGCGTACCCACAAGCTGGGATACCGCGGTTTGCGCCAATGCCCGCGAACCATCCATCGGTGTGAGTACTGCACGGTGGTCGCCGCATCGTCGACGGAGCGCGAGTTCTGTGCTCGTCGCAGCGTGACGACGATGGTCGACTTCGGTTCTGTGCGGAACCGGCGTGCCGTCTTGCTCTGTTTGCCGGTGGGTCCGATGTCACCGAGCGCCGCGAGTGGTTGCTGCATCAATGTCCACAATGCTCGTGCGTGCCGATTCAGATTGATCGACGACTGATCGAGTGCACCCAGGCGGAGATCGTTGGTCGAACGGAGGATCGCGCCAGTGGGCAGGAACTCCCCGGCGAGAAGAGGACTGAAGGGACCGCTGAACTCCAGGTCCCCGTCGTCCTCGGGCACCCTGTACCACTGCATCAGAGTGCCGTCGTCGACCTGTGCCGGCCGGGTCGCCGATTTCGAGACCGTCCGACGAGCCGGCCGCAGGCCGGGGCGTTGAGGCGGATGGCGCGGCCGAACTCCTCGGGGATCGGAAACACGAGGGGAACTGCGAACACGAGGAAGCCGTGCGGTGACGGCGGGTGCTCGATGACGACGTCGTCGTCAGGTATCGACCCCTGCGCTTTGACGAGAATCGCGCAACATGTCCTCGGACACCCAGCAAGTTTCAGCCTGGTTCAGACTCACGATCTTGTCAGCGGGACTGTCGGAGAGTCCTTGGGCTGCGTATCCGCTGCCCTGTTTGAGCGCGTACTCGTGTAGCTGTTGGGCCTCGGGGAGCCTCAGGTGCCGGATGACATCGAGCTTCGCATCGAGGGCGACAAGTGGATCGTTCAGTGGACGCACGAGCAGCAATAGTGCCAGAGCGGTAACACCTACCCATCCCGTGCCCCGGCACGGGATGGGTAGGTGGCGTTTTTGTGTTCGGGGTTGATTCCCGGGTGTTTTTGTGAGCGGTATACGGCTCGAAGTCGCTTGTTGTGCAGTGTGTTTCGTGTTGTTTGTGTCGGTGGGTTGGGCTATGTTTTCGGTGTCCCAATTGATGTGGGGCGGAGGGGGTTGACGACCTTTCCGCTTCGGTGAGGCCAGGGTGTTGTCCGCGGGTTTGGAGTTGTGATGTCTACGGACGTTGCGGTTGTCGAGAACGTGACGAGCGGGGGCGGGTGTGGCTGCCCCTGCCGGTGGGGTGTTCCCGGCGGATGGGGTGTTCGTCGAGGTGCGTGAGGGTGAGGCGTGGACGGTAGCTATCAGGGCGGTGGTGCTGCCGCGGAAACCTGGGGTCGGTGATCATCCAAGGTGATCGCCGACAGGGGTGGACCTTCCTGAATTGTTTGGCGACCGCCGCGTCGCAGCCGAACACCGCGATGATGCCAGAGCCTTTCCGTGAACAGCGTCGGCGGTATCCCGAATCGGACGAAGACTTCCTCCTCCGGTGCGCCGCCGAATGGTGCCCAGACGTGGGTAACTTCGAGGATGTCTTCCGCGTCCTTGCTCGGCCGCGGCCGCCCGGTTCGATGTGACTCCGCCTCTCCGGTCGCGCCATCGTCGGTACCTGCGGAGATCCGATTCGAAGGAGCCGGCGTCGTCGGGGCAGGCGCCAGAGTCTCGCGGAACATCGGGCTCCACCCGGTAGGGTCCCCTGACTGGCTGTTCGAGCATGTGATCACCATTGTTCAGCCGGATAGTGAAGGGACGTCAACGTGTTGCGGCCCCGTTGCGGGTCCCGGCCGCCTGGTAGGTCACGCCGCGGGTGCGTTCGGACATTTTCTGTCCCTCGTGCGGTGCGCTCTCCGGTCCGGCGAGAATTGACGCTCCGTACCCCTGTCGAGGTGAGCGAGGCCTCCTCGGCGCGCTTGGGCCGAGGGAAGCGCACCGCATCGGGGAGTCGATGTCGGTGTTCGCCGGCGCCGAATTCGGTGAGGATCTTCCGTGTGGGCGACCCGCCGAGTGGGGCCGCACCATTGCACGGTCGGGTATGTCGTCGTCGGCGTGACGTTGCGACACAACCTGTCTCCCCTTCTCGTGGCAGGGCGGGATCTACGCGCTGGTGATCTGTTCCCAGCCGTCGACGGACTCGGGGGTGCGGGGCGCGGGTCCGGTGTAGATGGCGGCGGGGCGGACGAGCTTGCCGAGACGCTTCTGCTCGAGGATGTGGGCGCACCAGCCGGCGGTGCGGCCGCAGGTGAACATCGCGGGCATCATGTGCGCGGGGACCTCGGCGAAGTCGAGGATGACCGCGGCCCAGAATTCGACGTTGGTTTCGATGGCCCGGTCGGGGCGGCGCTCGCGCAGTTCGGCGAGGGCGGCCTGTTCGAGGGCGGCGGCGGCCTCGTAGCGGGGGGCGTTCAGGCGTTTCGCGGTGGCGCGCAGCACCCGGGCGCGGGGGTCTTCGGCGCGGTAGACGCGGTGCCCGAAGCCCATCAGCTTTTCCTTGCGGTCGAGGATGCCCTTGACCAGGGCGCGGGCGTCGCCGGTCTTTTCGGTGTCCTCGATCATCGGTAGGACGCGGGCGGGGGCGCCGCCGTGCAGTGGGCCGGACATCGCGCCGATCGCCCCGGACAGGGACGCGGCGACGTCGGCGCCGGTGGAAGCGATGACGCGGGCGGTGAAGGTGGAGGCGTTCATGCCGTGTTCGGCGGCGGAGACCCAGTAGGCGTCGATGGCGGCGACGTGGGCGGGGTCGGGGTCGCCCTTCCAGCGGACCATGAACCGTTCGGTGACGGTCTTGGCTTCGTCGATCCGTTTCTGCGGGACGGCGGGCTGGTAGATGCCGCGGGCGGATTGGGCGACGTAGGACAGGGCCATCACGGAGGCGCGGGCGAGTTGTTCGCGGGCGGTGTCGTCGTCGATGTCGAGGAGGGGCTGGTATCCCCAGATGGGGGCGAGCATGGCGAGGCCGGCCTGGACGTCGACGCGGACGTCGCCGGTGTGCACGGGCAGGGGGAACGGTTCGGCCGGGGGCAGTCCGGGGCCGAAGCGGCCGTCGACGAGCAGGGCCCACACGTTGCCGAACGTGACGTGCTTGGAGACCAGTTCTTCGATGTCGACGCCGCGGTAGCGCAGGGCGCCGCCGTCCTTGTCGGGTTCGGCGATGTCGCTGGTAAACGCGACCACACCTTCCAGACCAGGGTTGAAATGCTCCGGTGCTTCAGGAGTTCGATTGGTGACAATCGATGGTGCGCTCATCATGGTATTTCTTTCACTCGTGGTGGCTTGGGCGACTGCCTTGCGCCACTGGAAACAGAGCAATAGCTGCGACTCGTGTCGTGATCTCGGCCCGTTGCGGCACCGGGGTCTCGTGAGTCGAAGCAGTCGGCGGTGTGATGACACTGTTGATGCCAGCCTGCAAGGGCTGGAATCCGAATGGAGGACGCTGAGAAGTCATGCTGGACAGACGCTCCGGGTTTGTCAGCGTGGCGACATGCGGATTGCGCCGTCGAGTCGGATGGTTTCACCGTTGAGCATCGGGTTGGAGACGATATGCGCCGCGAGTGCTCCGTATTCGGAGGGGTCTCCGAGACGCGACGGGTGGGGAACTTGCGCTCCGAGTGATCTTTGGGCCTCCAGCGGTAGTGAGGCAAGGAGCGGGGTCTTGAACAATCCCGGGGCGATGGTGACAACGCGGATCATCAACGATGCCAGATCGCGTGCGATGGGCAGGGTCATGCCGGCGACCCCGCCCTTGGAGGCGGAATACGCGGCTTGACCGATCTGACCGTCGAAGGCGGCAACCGATGCGGTGTTGATGATGACGCCGCGTTCACCGTCGATGGGTTTGGTCTGGGCTATGCGTTCGGCAGCGAGACGGAGGACGTTGAACGTGCCGATAAGGTTCACCGACACAACTTTGGCGAAATCGGCGAGCGGAAAGGGCCCGGACTTGCCGACGGTCTTGATCGCGTTGGTGATGCCGGCGCAGTTGATTGCCACGCGTACCGGGCCAAGGGTCTCCGCCACATCAAGGGCGGAGGAGATGGCTTGTTCGTCGGTGACATCTGCGGCTACGAATCTGACTCGGTCACCGAGCCTTTCGGCTATCGAATCACCGCGTGAGGTGGGAAGGTCGACTATGACCACTGCTGCGCCTTCGTTGAGAAGTGACTTCGCCGCGGCCAGGCCGAGGCCCGAGGCGCCGCCGGTGATCACACAGGCACTATCTGGAATAAGCATTGTTGTGGCTTCCTGCTTTCGGGTCGAATTGGTGTGCCATCGGTTCCGAGGAACTGGTGGCGGATGGGCCCGAGCAACGTGAAGGATCGGTCGCATCGGGTTTGGGTCGATGTGCTGGGTCAGGTGATCGTCATGCCGCCGTCGACGGCGATTGTCTGTCCTGTGACGTATCCCGCCGCGGGTGAGGCCAACCACACCACGGTCGCGGCAAGTTCGTCGGGAATGCCGATGCGCCCGAGTAGCATTCGTGGTTGCAGGCTATCCAGATACCCGGGCTTGTATTGTGCGGTCATCTCGGATTCGAAGAATCCTGGGGCGACCGCGTTGACACGGATACCTTTCCGTATGCCCCACTGTTGCGCGAGGTCGCGGGTCAGGCCTATGACCCCCGCTTTGCTGGAGCCGTATGCAGCCTGCGGAAGTGCAGCCGTTGTCAGGCCCAGGATGCTCGTGATGTTGATGATGGCGCTACCGGGCGCCATCACGGATGCGGCTGCTTGCGCGGCCCAGTACGTCCCGTGGAGGTTGATTTCCATCACCGAGGTGAACTGTTCGGGTGTTTCCCGCAGCGCCGGCACTGCGGTTCCGACACCGGCGTTGTTGATCAGCACGTCCACCCGGCCGAAGGTGTCGATCGCGGCGTCGATCATAGCCGTGCAGTCCTGCGGTGAGGTCACGTCGGTGACCACCGTGTGCGCCCGTCGTCCCGTCTCTTCGACCATGGTTGCAGTGGCGGCCAGTTTGTCGGCGCGGCGTGCGGCGAGGACCAGATCAGCGCCTGCCTCCGCGAACGCCCGCGCGAACGCGACACCTAACCCCGAGGATGCCCCGGTGACGACGACTACCTTGTCGTCGAAGCGGAATTGTTCCAAGATCGACATTGACTAATCCTTTAGTGGCGGGTATTCGGGTGGAGGCGCTCGAAGCGTGAAAGCGTTGTCTAAGAGGGGCAGTCGACAGTCCGTCAGGATGGAAGTTCGAAGGTGATGGAGCCGTCCGAGATCGACGATGTGCCGTCGGAGTCCTGGACGTCGAAGGCAACGGAGTCCTCTGATAGATCCGCGGCGCTGACCGTGAGGGTGGCACCGGGAAATACCGGTCCGGTGAACCGGCAGCCGATACCGGTGATCACCGCCCCTGCGGGGAGGGCGCCGGCACGAGAAATGGTTGAGACCGCCCGCGCGAGTGTCTCGGTACCGTGCAGGACGGTGTCAGGAAGTCCCGCAGCGTGGGCCACGCGGATGTCGGTGTGGATGGGATTCCAAATTCTCGCGCACTCGGTGTAGATGACCGCGTTCGTTGCGTCGACCTTGAACTTCGCGAGGGGGGCGAGGTCGGTGCCGGATCGTGGGGTGACTTCATGCGGATAGTCGGGGGTCTTGGAGCCTTCGAGGCGTACGCCCCGGTAGAGCATGTGGAGGATTGTCGTGACGAGCAACTCACCGGTCGACGAGGAGGTCCGGAACCTGGTGGCGATGAGCGTTGCGTCGGTGCGGGCCTCTGCCAGGTATAACTCGGCCTCGGTTCGTACCCGTTGCGCCGGCCGCAGGGGAGCATGCAACCGCATCTGATGGGACACGTGCAGGCCCAGCCTCAGAGTGTTGACGGTCAGTTCTATTCCCGGCGCGCCGTGTTCGACGAGCGGCCATTCGATGCACACGGGAAAGACTGGATGGCCGATGATTCCGCCGCTGTGCTCGAGGTCGAAGAACTCGGGTCGGGTGTCGCCGACCGACGCGGCGTAGGCGCGGAGCCACCGGTCGTCGATCACGTGCTCGACCGCTCGAACGAGGCCGGGGGTGTCCGCGGGGAGCACGCGGATGATGCGATCCTCGGTGATCACAGGGGGACGCCCCTGTCAGCGGACCCAAGGGGGTGAACGAGGCATGCCGCCGGGTAGTGGGGTCGCGTGCCTTGGGTCGGGGTATCGCTGCGATGGCGGGCGAGTGCCTGCTGGATTGTGCGTTTACTCATGGTTCCCCCGGTTGTCAGGTGGCGAGTTGGCGTAGCCCGCGGGCTACAAGGACGCGGACGGCTTCGTCCAGACCCAGCGAGCTGCGCTGGGCCATGTGCCCGTCGGTGAATCGGGCGTCGACTCCCGCGAGGATCACCGCGAGTTTCATCGCGCCCAGCGCGACGTAGAAGCTCAGGTTGTCGAGATTGCGGCCACTGACCGTGGAGTAGTGCTCGGCGATTTCAGCGGCCGACATGAACCCGGGGTGTGCAGTGACGCCGAGAGCGACCGGGATGAGCGCGCGCTCCTGGTCATCGAGATCGTGCCAATAGGTCAATGCCAGTCCAAGATCGGCGAGTGGGTCGCCGAGCGTCGACAGCTCCCAATCCACGATCGCGTTGATGTGTGGGTCACGTGGGCCGAGGTTGAGGATCATGTTGTCGAGGCGGTAATCGCCATGAACGATGGCGACGTCACTCGTCGCAGGTATCTGTTCGCCGAGCTTGGTGAAGAGTGCATCCATGTCTGGCAGCTCCTGCCGACTCGATTGCTGCCACTGCTGTCTCCAGCGCCGCACCTGACGCTCGTTGAATCCGTTGGGGCGCCCGAAGTCGCCGAGACCGACGCCGTCCGGAACCAGGGCGTGGAGGTCCGAAAGCGCGTTCACAAGGGCTGTGGAAAGCCATTGCCGTTGGGGCATCGCCAGTGCTCCGGTGTCCTCGTGGGTTCGAAGCACTGCGCCGGCGACGTCGGACATTACATAAAAGGTTCCGCCGAGGACGGAGTTGTCGGAGCACAGGGCGAGGGGTTCGGGAACCGGCACGCGCGTGGGATGTAGGGCGACGAGCAGTGTCCATTCGCGGTGCATGTCGTGGGCGCTGGGCAGGACGCCGCCCAGGGGTGGTCGTCGCAGGATGACCGATTGGTCCTGGAACCGCAGTCGGTATGTCAGGTTCGACAGGCCTCCGGAGATGGGTTCTGCGTACCAGCCGGCGAGATCGAATCTGTCCCCGACGGCGGATCGGAGCCATCGGTCCACAGGGGCCCTCGGAAGCCCGACGACTTCGTCTAACTGTTCTTTCATGTCCGCCACCCTTCTATCTTAACTGAATGATCGGTACACTAAGGCTCGGCGATTTAACTCGTCAAGATTCAGATGCCAGGCAAATCAATAACTGTACGATCGGTACAGGGAGTCGAACGTGAGGAAACCAACGTGAAAGCAGTACAGATCTCGACGCTGGATGGTCCCGGTGCGGTGGAGTTCGTCGATCTTGACGAGCCTGTCGCGGCGGTCGACGAGATTGTCATCGACGTGAAGGCTGTAGGTGTGAGCTTCGTCGACGCTTTGATGACGCGCGGCAAATACCAGGTTCGGCCGGAACTGCCGTTCGTGCCGGGAGTTGAGGTCGCAGGTCTCGTGCGTTCCGCCCCGGACGGTGCGTCGGTCAAGGCTGGTGACCGCTGCGCCGCGTACATCCCACGCGGGGGATATGCCGAGGTCGTGGTGGCCCAGCCCTCAGTGACATTTCCGCTGCCGGACGAATTGTCGTTCCATCAGGGTGCGGCGTTCGCGATGAACTTCCAAACCGTGCACTTCGCGCTGGTTCGGCGGGGACGTGTGAAGGCGGGGGAGCACGTGCTGGTGCACGGAGCGGCCGGAGGTGTGGGCACCGCGGCCATCCAGGTCGCGAAAGGCCTGGGAGCGACGGTGACCGCTGTTGTCGACTCCGATGCCAACGTCGGGGTTGCTGAGTCTGCGGGGGCTGACGCCGTCGTGGTGGCGGGTGACGGTTGGGCCGAGGCTGTCCGGGCGGCTGCTCCAGGAGGCGTGGACGTGACGGTGGACCCGGTGGGAGGCGACTTCTTCGCCGACTCGATCCGGCTCCTGCGTCGGGAAGGCCGCCATCTGGTAATCGGATTCGCTGCCGGAGGCATCCCCGAGATCGCGGTCAATCGCCTGTTGCTGAAGAATATCGATGTCGTGGGCGTGTACTGGGGCGGCTTCATCGAGCAGGACGAGTCCATCGCGGCGGAATCCGCCGCTGAGCTCACCCGGCTGGCACGGGAGGGGTTCATCAGACCTGTGGTGGGCAACGTGTACCCGTTGGCCGACGCGGCGAAGGCTCTCACCGCGATGGAGGACCGTACCGCTACCGGAAAGGTGGTTCTCGCGGTCGATGTAGTGGACTAATCGACCAGAGTGCTCTGATCTTCTCCGAATGGTGTAGGCCTGCGGCCTGATGTACAAGCGAAGGGACCATCAAATGTCTGATGTCAAGCTGGGTAGTTCGACGCGTCGAACTACTCGCATCGGCGTGGAATCCAGGCAGCGCATCATGGATGCGGCGGCCAAGCTCTTCGCTGAGAACGGCTACCACGGCACCGGTGTCGAGGAGATCTCGAAGGAAACCCAGCTCGGCAAGGGCGCGCTCTATCACCACATCGGGAACAAGGAAGCAGTGTTGTTCGAGATCTGCCACACGCGCATGGCGGACCTGCTGACGCAGTCGGGCCGGGTCCTGGCGATGGACAGCACCTACCAGGAGCGGTTTCGGGAACTGATGCGTGTGGCGTTGCGCAACATCGCCGACAACGTGGTGGAGTGGACGGTGTCGTTCCAAGAGTTCAAGGCCCTGACTGGGCAGCGGCGTGTCGTGATCCAGGAGGCCCGCGAACGATACGAGAGCATGGTGGTCGAGGTCTTGGAGGGTGGTGCCAGAGCCGGTGAGTTCCGGGTCCTGGACCCCCTGGTCACAAAGGGTATTCTCGGTCTCTACAACTACTCGTACTCGTGGATCCGTCCAGACGGTGATCGGACTCCAGAGGAGATCGCGGACCTGTTCAGCGACTCGTTGCTGGAGGGAGTGCTCGAGCGGGACCTCTGAGGCCATGGGGGCCAGCTCCCTGCGGTGACGAAGGAGGAGGCCCCGGGCGGATCGCCCGGGGCCTCCTCCTTCGTTATCGGCTGTCAGCCGCGCTATACGGGCGCATCCGCACTCACCACACGGTTTCGAGCAGCCCGTACACCACCGTCTCGTCCACCGGCCGGGGCGACTCACGCACCACGATGTCGCCCAGCGTGGCCCGCGCCACTCCGTCCATTTTGTCGCGTCCGACCCCGAACTCGGAGACCCGGCGAGGGACTCCGAGTTCGTCGAGGATCCGTTCGAGCCTGTCGGCCGCCGGAAGGTCCTCGCCGTCACCTTGAACCTGTGCGAGCGATTGGGCCATTCGTGCCTGTTCGGCGGACGTCACCGGCTCGAGGAAGCGCATCACGTGGGGAAGCATGATGCACGAGGTCACCCCGTGCGGGATGCCCACGGCGCCGAGCTGGTGACCGATCGCGTGGGACAGGCCCAGTGACACGTTGTGGACTCCGATGATCGACATCCACGCGGCCTCGAGACACTTCAGTGCCGCGTCGTAATCGTGTGGATCCTTCACCGACCGGGGCAGATTCTCGGCCAGCATCGTCAGGGCCCCATTCGCCAACGCCGTGGTGAAGGGGTGCGCGTTCTTGGCGTACGCGGTCTCCACTGCGTGGTCGAGCGCACGGACTCCGGTAGTGGCCCACAGGTCACGGGGGGTGTGAGCGCAGAACTCGGGATCGAGGAAGACGACCTGCGGCGTCGCTTCGAGGTAGACGGTCAGGTCCTTGGTGTCGCGGGTATGGTCGACCGAGCCGGCGAAGCCGTCCCATTCCGCTGCGGAGAGCGTCGTCGGCACGGCAAAGACCGGCATGGGTGTCCCGGTCAGGGGCTTCTGATGGATTGTGTTCGGGTACTCGAATACCAGGTAGTTGCGGGCGAGGTCCTCGACCGACTCCGAACCTTCGCAGAGGCCGATCGCTGCCAGCTTCGCGGCGTCGACCGGTGACCCGCCACCCACGGCGACGAATGCTTCTGCCTGTGCGGACTTTGCCGCTGTGATCAGTTCGACGATGAGTTCCACGGGATTGTGCGCTTTGACCTGGTCAAATATCCCGACCACGCGGTCGCCGAGGTCTGACGCCAGTGCAGCGAAAGCCTCACTTGATCCTACAGAGTGGCCTGTCACCAGAAACACACGCTTGAGGTCGCGGCGATCGAGTTCGGCACCGATTTCGCGCACCGCGCCAACCCCTTGCACGACCGTCTCCACCCGCGGCATTTCGAATTTCACAATCTCCGGCATAACCAAACACTCCAAGTCTCTGTGCGTGAACGCAGGATCGCGTGACACAAAATGTACCGTTCATTCAAGGGAGAGTCTACGAGTTTCACGGAAATGATGTGACCCTTGACACGAGATTTGGTTCATGCGACCGTACTGATCAGTCCACTCATATGGGTGGTCTTGGGCGGGGCTAGCGGCCAACTGGAGGAAATGACGTGTTCAAGAGAGCGGCTCTCGTGGGAGCCATCGCCATAGTGTTCGGAACGGTGGGATGCGGTTCCGATGGTGGCGGGACGAGCTCGGGCCCGGGCGACAGTGAGTCGGCGAGGGCCTTCCTCACGCACGCTGAACAGGTGGCGAAAGCCGCGTCGGGCGAGATTCCTCTGACTGTGCCGACAAGTGGACCTCCCGCAGTCAAAGACAAGACGATCGTCACTATCCCGTGTTCTGCTGCCGCGCAGGGCTGCAAATTCGCGGTCGACCAGTTCGCAGAAGCCGCCCACGCCATCGGCTGGAAGACGATCATGATCGACCCGGCCGGCGACCCCGCCAAGATGGCCGATGCTGTCAACCGCGCAGTCAGCATGAAGGCAGACGGAATCTTCACAGTCGCGATCGACTCCTCCACGATTCAGGCTCCACTCAAGGCGGCAGGCGACGCCGGTCTCGAGACCATCTGTTTCTCGTGCATTGACGAGCCGGAACTGTTGGTCGACGAACTTCCCGCAGCCACCCAGCACGAGCGGGACGGTTACGCGCTCGCTGCCCAGGCCTTCATCGACGGTGACGCGAACCTGAAGGCAATCCTGCTGCAAGACAGTGAGTTCGGAAACACCATTCGCCGCCAGCAGGGTGTTGTGAAATTCATCGACGAGTGCAAGGCTGCGGGTGCGAGCTGTGAACTGGTCGGACAGCAGAACTTCCTCGTCCAAGACATCAGTACCTCACTGCCCAAACAGACCGTCGCCCTGCTCCGGAAGAACCCGGGATGGAACGCGCTGTTCGCGCCGTACGACGCGCCCCTGACGTTCGTACTTCCTGAATTGCGATCGGCAGGACTGGTACAAGATGGCCAACGCGCATACGGCTTCGATCCCATCGACCTCAATGTCAAGTGGATCCGCGACGGGGACGTCGAGGCCGGCACCGTGGCCTCGCCGTACAAGTGGATCGCCTACGCGGGCGTCGATCAATTCAACCGGGTGTTTGCCGGCGAACAACCCGTCGACCAGGGCGTCAAGGACAAGCTCGTGATCAAGAGCAATGCACCCGGCGAGGGCGAGACCTATCTCGGCGACAGCGACCCCGCCGCCGCGTTCACCCAACTCTGGGGCGTCTCGTGACCTCGGACCCGGCCGGAGGCGGAGTGCACGCTGTCGAGATCCGCTCATTCTCGAAGACCTTCCCGGGACAGCGGGCCCTCACTGACTTCGATCTCGTGCTCGAGCCCGGCGAGATTCACGCACTTGTCGGTGAGAATGGATGCGGAAAGTCGACCTTCATCAAGTGCCTGTCCGGCTACCAAGCCCCGGACGGGGGCGCCGAATTGAACGTCCGCGGTAAAGGACTTGCGATCCCGTACACCGCTGCCCAGGCCGTGGAACGAGGACTGGTCTTCGTACACCAAGACTTCGGGATTGTGCCGACCCTCAGCGTCATGGAGAACATGGCCCTCGGTGCCGGGTTCGCCACCAGGGGAGGGCGGATCCAGTGGCGCACGCAAGCGAACAAGGCAACGGAGGCGCTGGCGATACTCGGACGAGAGGACATCCCACCCCACGCGCTGGCCTCGACACTGTCAGCGAGTGAGCACGCGACTATCGCAATCGCACGGGCACTGGCGAGCGCGAAGGACGGCGCAAGTCTCATTGTGCTGGACGAGCCCACGGCCGCTCTGCCACGGTCGGAGGTGGACGCCCTGTTCCAGGTGGTCCGGCGTCTCGCAGAGCAGGGAACGGCGGTCCTTTTCGTGTCCCACCGCCTGCAGGAAGTCTTCGATGTCGCCCATCGCGTAACGGTGCTCCGCGACTCCAAGAAGATCGGCACGTTCGACATTGCCGACCTCGACGAACGCACACTGGTACAAAAGATCGTCGGTCGTGACCTGGTCACGCTGTACCCCGAATCCGCACCGAAGGCCCGGGAGAGCGTGGTCCTCGAGGTCGAGGGACTGACCGCAACCCGGGTGTCGGACGTCTCATTCACCGCGCACCGAGGCGAGATCCTCGGAATCGCCGGCCTTCAAGGATCGGGTCGCAGTGAAATCATCCGCTTGCTCTTCGGCGCGCAGCAACGCCGAAGCGGACGCATTCGACTCCACGGCCAGGACGTGGACTTCCGCCATCCCGCGAGCGCCATCCAGGCTGGAATCGCTCACGTCCCCGAGGACAGAATCCACCACGGTGTGTTCGGGCGCATGACGGTCGCGGAGAACCTTTCACTGCTCACGGTCGGCCGCTACTGGAAGTACGGGCGGATACAAGTGGGGCCCGAGACGAAGCGCGTTCGAGAACTCATCGGGGCATACGACATCCGCCCGGGCAACGCCGCACAGATGATGGGTCGACTCTCCGGCGGCAACCAACAAAAGGGTGTGCTGGCCAAGTGGATCGAAATCAGCCCCACCATTCTCCTGCTCGATGAGCCCGCACAAGGCGTCGACGTCGGGTCCAAGAGCGACATTTACCACCTGATCGAACAGTGGGTCGCCGAACACGGCTCCACCGTGATCATGGTCAGTTCGGATTTCGAGGACCTGAACGCACTCTGTCATCGAGTGCTGGTCCTGCGGGACGGGCAGTTGGTGGCAGAACTCGAAAACGAATCGAAGACGGTCGATCGAATGGTCGAACTCGCATACTTGAAGGACGCGGGATGAACACACCACCGACGGAAACCACGACGTCACCGGTCTCGGCCGACTCCACGGTCGAACCGCGTCCGCCCGCGCGCACAGCGCCGACCCGGACGAGTGTTCGCGCCGCCCAATGGGCCCTACCCGTGATCTTGCTGGCGTTCATCGCACTGTTCTCCGTGCTGCAACCGGAAACCTTCGCGACCCAGGGAAACTTCACAACCCTCCTCGGATCCGAGGCGGTACTCATTCTGGTCGCGCTCGGGGCGATGCTTCCGCTCATCGTGGGCCAGTACGACCTCTCGGTCGGTGCCAACATGGGCATGGCGTCAATTGCAGTTGCGATGGCGACGAGTGAACTGGGTTTCTCGACCGGCGCAGGTATTGCGGTCGCGATCGTTCTGTCGACCCTGCTCGGGTTCGTCAACGGGTTCTTGGTGGCCAAGATCGGCATCAGCTCCTTCGTGGCGACCCTCGCGGTCAGCTCCCTACTGTCAGGAATCGTCATCTGGAGCACCGACGGAACGGTCATCGTCGACAACATCCCGAGTGCACTTACCGACATCGGGCGCAGCTCCATCCTCTACATCCCGATCCCGTTCCTCCTGGTAATCGTGATCGCGCTCGTGATGGGGTACGTCCTTCGGATGACCCCGACGGGGCGGTATCTGTACGCGGTCGGCGGCTCGAGTGAGGCGTCACGGCTATCCGGCTTGAGCGTGGATCGCTTGACCATCACCACGTTCGCCGCATCAGGATTTTTGTGCGGTATCGGCGGTGTCCTGCTGGTTTCCAAGTTGGGATCGGCCAACCCCACCACTGGGCCCGAGTTCCTGCTACCGGCCTTCGCGGCCTGCTTCCTCGGCGCCACATCGATCCGACCGGGCACCTTCAACGTCACCGGCACTATCCTCGCGGTCTTGGTGCTGGCCGTGGGCTCGACCGGATTGCAGCTGATCGGTGTGCCGTTCTACATCGAACCGATCTTCGCCGGCGTCGTACTGCTGATTGCAGCTCTCGTTACTCGCTATCTTCGAAAGGAACAGTCGTGACCACGGATCCACGAATCCCCCCTCGCGACAGACTCGTCCTGCGGTACCTGCTCGAACGTCGCACAATCGAAGATCCGGACAAGGTGTTCGTCATCTTCGACGGGGGCCCGACCTGGACCAGGGCGGAGTTGCTGCAGAACGTACGACAGACAGCGGCCTCACTGGAGTCCATCGGAGTCCGTCAGGGTGACAACGTCGTGTGTTGGTTACCCAACGGCCCCGATGTCCTGCGCTTCTGGTTCGCAATCAACTATCTCGGTGCGGTGTTCGTGCCGATCAACACCGCCTATCGAGGCGGCGTCCTCTCGCATGTGCTCACCAACTCCGATGCTGAAATCGTCATCGGCGACGCGGAACTGCTGCCGCGGCTGAACGAGATCGACGAACGCGGCAAAGTTCGACTCGCAGTCCAGGTCGGCGGCGATCGAACCACCATCGACGGAATCACGATCGTGACCGCCGACGAGCTTGCGGACGTCGACGGCGCGCCGCCGGAACCGATCACACCGATCGAACCCTGGCACACCCAGGCGATCCTGTACACATCCGGCACCACCGGCCCGTCCAAGGGCGTCCTGTCCTCATACATGCAGGCGTACGCCATGTTCGGACCGGAAACGATGCCCATCATGACGGCCGACGACCGTTTCCTGATCAACATGCCGGCCTTCCACGTCGGTGGGGCGACGCTGCTCTACGCGATGCTGATCAACGGCGGGTCGGTCGCGGTCGTCGACAGGTTCAGCGGCGAACGCTTCTGGAGCCAAATCCGCGACACGCACAGCACCATGGTGTTTCTGCTCGGCGTCATGGCCAACTTCGTCGATCGCCGGCCACCCCGAGACGACGACGCCGACAATCCGCTGACCAAGGTGTTCATCGTCCCCCTCCTCGACGACATCGCGGCGTTCGCCACACGATTCGGTGTCGACGTCTACACGATCTACAACATGACCGAGCTCTCGGCGCCGATCATTTCCGGCCCCAACCCCACCCAACACGGAACCTGCGGCAAGGCACGCCCCGGCGTCGAGATCAGGCTGGTCGACGACGCCGACCGGGAGGTGCCCATCGGTGAAGTCGGCGAAATCATCATCCGGACCGACGCCCCCTGGGCGATGAACCACGGGTACTTCCAGATGCCGGAGGCAACAGCCAAGGCCTGGCGCAACGGGTGGTTCCACACTGGCGACACCGCGCGACGGGATGCCGAAGGAAACTACTACTTCGCCGACCGGCTCAAGGACGCGATCCGACGACGCGGGGAAAACATCTCCTCGATGGAAGTCGAAGCCGAAATCATGGCACATCCGCACGTTCGCGAGGCGGCCGTGATCGCGGTCGCCAGCGAAATCTCCGAGGACGAAGTGATGGCAGTCGTAGCGCCAGTCCCCGGCACCACACTCGACCCCGTCGCCCTGATCCGATTCCTCGAACCGAGAATGGCGTACTACATGATCCCCCGATACATCCGGCTGGTGGACGAGCTACCGAAAACTCCCACCGCCAAAATACAAAAGACCTCCCTTCGCGAGTGGGGCATCACCCCCGACACATGGGACCGGGAAGCCGCGGGCATCAAGATCGCGAGATGAGTCGGGAGACCGAATCCCACACCCTGCGGAGCCGCAGAGGTCGACGGCACAGTCAACGCCTCGACGAACACCCCTGAACTACTCGCACCACCGGGCAGGAGCTCACATGTCGCTTTTCGAATTCTCGGACCGTACAAAGAAGTATCAATCCAACCTACTCGAATTCATGGACTCGCACATCTACCCCGCCGAGACCATCTACGACCTGCAGATGCGCGAATCGGGAGACCCCCATTTCCAACCACCGATCCTCGAGGAACTCAAGGCCGAGGCGCGTGCTCGCGGGTTGTGGAACCTCTTCCACCCGCATTCCGGCTCAGGTCCCGGGTTGAGCAATCTGGAATACGCGCCGCTCGCAGAGATCATGGGTCGCAGCCATCTTGCATCGGAGGCGTGTAACTGCAACGCACCCGACACGGGCAATATCGAGGTGCTCGAGCTATTCGGAACCGATGAGCACAGGGAAAAGTACCTGAAGCCGCTCCTGGACGGGACCATGGCGTCGGCGTTCGCGATGACCGAGCCGGCAGTGGCGAGTTCCGATGCCACCAACATCGAACTGACCATGGAACGCGACGACGACGAGTATGTGCTGAACGGCCGTAAATGGTTCGCTTCCAACGCGTTGCACAAGAACTGCAAAGTGATGATCGTGATGGGGAAGACCGACCCCACCGCGGCCAGGCACCGGCAGCAGTCGATGATGGTCGTCCCGATCGACGCGCCCGGGGTCACCATCCTCCGCGGACTCCCCGTCTTCGGCTATCAGGATCGGGAAGGACATGCCGAGATCGACTTCAAGGATGTGCGAGTTCCCTCGAAAGACGTCCTCAAGGGTGAGGGCGAGGGCTTCGCGATCAGTCAGGCACGGCTCGGACCTGGACGCATCCACCACTGCATGCGGTCGATCGGTATGGCCGAGCGTGCACTCGAGTTGATGTGCACCCGTGGCCAATCCCGAACCACCTTCGGGCAACCACTGAGCGAACGTAGCAACGTTCAGGACTGGATCGCGGAGGCACGCATCGACATCGAGATGATCCGGTTGCTCACGCTCAAGGCCGCGCACCTCATGGACACCGTCGGAAACAAGGCAGCTCGCACCGAGATCGCGGCAATCAAGGTAGCCGCACCTCAGATCGCCCTGAAGATCGTCGACCGTGCCATCCAGGTGCACGGCGGAGGAGGCGTTACCGACGACTTCCCGTTGGCCATGGCCTACGCGCACCTACGCATCCTGCGCCTCGCGGACGGTCCGGACGAGGTGCACAAGCGCGCAATAGCCAACTTCGAATTGCGTAAGCATCACAGTCCACCCGCCGCTACTACGGCGACCGATGTCCGGCCGACGACGAACCGCAAGGTAGAGGTTGGCTGAACGGTGGCCCGGAGTCGGCCGGGCTTCCCCGAGGCAGGCACACCGGGAGCGGGTGTCCGACGCCCGCATCGCACTCCCACGTTATTGATCGTTATCGACTCGAGGAGCACAAGGATGAAAGCTGTCATCTACACACGGACAGGCGGCCCCGAGGTTCTGCAGCTGGTAGAGAAGGCGATGCCGCAGATACCGGCCGGCCATGTCCGCGTCCGCCTCGTCGTGTCAGGGGTCAACCCGACAGATTGGCGCAGCCGATCCGGCCAGTCGTCAGGCATGAAATTCGACGAGCAGGTACCGAACCAGGACGGAGCCGGAGTCATTGACGCACTCGCCGACGACGTCAACGGATTCTTTGTTGGGCAACGAGTGTGGCTGTGGGATGTGGCCTATGGCCGGGCATCAGGCACGGCACAGGAGTACGTGGTCATTCCCGCCCGCCACGCAGTAGCACTTCCGGAGACCGCCAGCTTCGACGTTGGTGCGTCGCTCGGTATCCCCGCGTTGACCGCGTACCGCACGCTCACTTCCGCGGAGAGTGGCCCCAGCCGACTCCATCCGGGCGCACTCACAGCCAGCAGTGTGCTGGTGCACGGCGGAGCGGGAGCCGTCGGGCACGCCGCAATTCAACTGGCCGTGTGGGCAGGCGCAACCGTCATCACGACCGTGAGCAATGCGGAAAAAGCGCAGCTTGCCCGCAACGCAGGCGCTCACCACATCATCAACTACCGCACAGAGGACGTCGCCTCACGCATCGCCGCGCTGGCACCCAACGGCGTGCAACGAATAGTCGAAGTCGATCTGGCAGCCAATCTCGAGGTTGATGTCAGCGTGATCGCACCGAACGGGACCATCAGCGTCTACACATTCGTCAACGGCGAAACACTGCGGACACCCTCACTTGGGCTTCTCGTCAAGAACGTGCACATCAGCTTCACCTACACCTATACGACGAGACCCGACCAGAAGGAACTCGCCGTGGCCAGCGTGAACGCTGCCGTCGCTGACGGCGCAATGAAGGTCGGTACCGAACACGGCTTACCGCTCGAACGCTATGACCTCGACCGGACGGCGGAAGCTCATGTCGCAGTCGAACGAGGCACCATCGGCAAAGTACTCATCGACATAGCCTCGCACTAGTTCCGCCTCAGAGGATCGAGATCCCCGACAGATCTCCTAACCACCCAAGAGTTCACTGATCTCAAACCTCCATCAGCCCTGGAATTGCCATGAATACAGCTGGACCCTCACAGAAACAACCCTCATCCCCCACTGGGGTGGACCGGAACTCGCTGGTTGACGATCAGACGCGCCCCTATCGATCGACTCGTTATCACAAGCTCAGGCAGAGAAGGGCTAAGGGACGACACCGTCAGAGTGAGGCGCAGGAGATCTTTCGCTTCGCCCAGATCTGGATTCCCTTCGGCGGAGCCCCTTCCGGCGAAATATTCCAGACATTTGGAATGTCTCGGCAGAGATTCCTCCAAAAGCTCTGGCAAAGCGTCCACGACTTGGAATGCGATCCAACATGCAGTGACCAACTCGCAGAAACCTACCCCGTTTCGAACGCCCACCACCGAGACGCCGAACGCTCCGATGTCCACCGGTAACCCCGAGTGCGGCGAACTGCTGCAGCGACGGCTACAGACCGGCCCCGAAGCCGTCGAGGCGAGCCTGTCACTGCGCCCCTCCGCCGATGACCGCTACACCAGTGCCACCGACCAGCTGCCGACCGCTGGCCATTCACTCGGCTCTCGACACTCGGCGTCGGAGTTGGACGATCCGTCAAGTCGCGATGGTGGTCCGAGCCCTCGTCAGCATCTGCGTTCGGGTACTCGATCCGCGAGTGCGGCCATAGCGGGTCGTTCTCCCTTCACCGGACACTCGGCACGGTGGCCTCGAGATGCCTACGGCTAGCAAACGCAGGGTGGGTAACCTGCCGTACGAGTTGACCAGTTTTGTCGGGCGCCGCCGCGAACTGGCGGAGACAAAACGACTGCTATCAGTGACGCGACTGGTAACCATCACCGGGGCTGGTGGAATAGGGAAAACCCGGCTAGCGTGTCGCGTCGCATCGGAGGTGTTACGCACCTTCGACGACGGTGTCTGGTTGGTTGACCTCAGTGAAATTCCCGACGGCTCGTCGCTCGTCGCCGCAGTCTCCGACATCGTCGGCAAGCCTGCCGAATACAACGAGCACACCGCCCCGAAACTCGCGGAGCATCTCGCGCCCAAGACCGCGCTGCTCATCCTCGACTGCTGCGATCAATTCATCGCATCGACAGCCGCCTTGTGCGCGTTCCTGCTGCGAAGTTGCCCAGGACTACGGATACTGACCACCACCAGGCAAGCTCTCGGAATCGGTGGGGAGGCGGTATTCCGCGTCCCGCCCATGACAGTGCCGAGCGAAGATCTGCAGCACCCGGTGCACAGCACCTCACGGTGCGAGGCGATCACCCTATTCACGGAACGGGCAGCAACTATTGTCCCCGAGTTCGGCCTCACTGATGCCAATCACGTTGCAGTATCCGCGATTTGCCGTGAGATATTGTCAATACCTGTGGATGAGGGAGTTTCAGGCAACCTCCGCTCCGGTGCTTGCGGGCTCGACCGCCCCGGCGTTGGGGCTGATGGCGGTGGGTCGCTCAAGTAGCTTGCCCGTGTGGAACACCGCGCCGGCACGAACGAGCGCGACCAGATGTGGTGCGTTGACCGCCCGCCAGCGAGCCTGGGCGGCGTCGATCAGCTTGTAGGCCATGGCAAGTCCCGCCGCACGGGACCCGGGACCCTTGGTGACCTTGGTCCGGAGTCGCACTGTGGCGAAAGTGGATTCGATGGGATTTGTCGTGCGTAGATGCACCCAGTGCTCAGCCGGATACTTGTAGAACTCGAGCAGCACATCCATGTCGTCGGTGATCTTCTTCACCGCCTTCGGATACTTCGCGCCGTAGTCGAGTTCGAAGGCCTTGATCGCCACTTGCGCTTTGTCGATGTCCTCGGCGTTGTAAATTTCCTTCATCGCCGCGAGCGCACCCGGATGCGCCGACTTCGGCAGCGCAGCAAGAACGTTGGCCTGCTTATGGAACCAGCATCGCTGCTCCCGGGTTTCCGGGAACACCTCCCGCAACGCCCGCCAGAACCCCAGCGCGCCGTCACCGACCGCCAGAACTGGGGCGGTCATGCCGCGGCGTCGGCAGCTGCGCAACAGGTCAGCCCACGACTCGGTGGACTCGCGGTACCCGTCGGTGAGGGCGACGAGCTCCTTGCGTCCGTCCGCACGGACACCGATCATCACCAGCAGGCACAGTTTTTCCTGCTCAAGCCTCACCTTGAGGTGGATGCCGTCGACCCACAGATAGACGAAGTCGGTGCCCGAGAGGTCCCGATCCTGGAAGGCCTTGGCCTCGTCCTGCCACTGGGATGTCAACCGGGTGATCGAGGCCGCCGACAGTCCGGCACCGGATCCGAGGAACTGCTCGAGCGCCGGCCCGAAGTCGCTGGTGGAGAGCCCGTGCAGGTACAGCAGCGGCAGCACCTCGTTCATCTGCGGGGACTTACGTACCCAGGCCGGCAGGATCGCGGACGAAAACCGCTGTCGCTCGCCGGTGTCCGGGTCGACGCGCTTATCGTTCACTCTGGGAACCTTCACGGTGACCGCGCCCGCGGCGGTCAGCACATCGCGTTCGTGATGGTAGCCGTTGCGGACCACCAGGCGGCGACCGTTCTCGTCGACCTGATCAGCGAACTGCTCGATATAGGCGGCCACCTCCGCCTGCAGCGCGGCCGCCAGCATCTGCCGCGCACCATCGCGGACGATCTCGTCGAGCATCGACCGCCCGACGTCGTCGTTGGAGCGGTCGTCGTCGTGTACTACCGTGAGCACGGGCGTACCTTCCCGCCAGCGTTGGCGCGCTGGTCTTGATCAGATTCCTGTGAACTTCGTAGATCATCTTCCGGGAAGGTACGCCCTCCCGGGATCCACAGGTTCTGAGCATTCCTCATTTGCCGTCGACTCGACGGGATCCCACTAGCGATCGAACTGGCCGCGATTCGGCTGAGGGCAATGTCTGTCGAACAGATCCTGCAGAAGCTGCCCGACCCCTACAGCCTGCTGTCGGTAGGTACGACGGGTGCGCCCGCACGCCAACAGACATTGCGGCGGTCTATCGATTGGACTCGCGACCTATGTTCCGCTGAGGAACGGGCGCTCTGGGCAAGACTGTCGGTCTTCGAGGAAAGCTTCGACCTTGACGCAGCCGAGGGGATTTGCGCCGGCAACCTTGCCGCGGACGAGGTCCTCGACCTCATCGCCTCGCTAATCGACAAGTCAATCCTCAGCAGAGAGGACCACGGTGCCACAGCGCGGTACCGCCTACTTGGAACCCTGCGCGACTACGGAAGAGAACAGCTGCAGGACGACACCGAATATCAATCGCTGCGCCGGCTGCACCGCGATTGGTATGCCCGACTGGTAAATCAAGCGAACAGTGAGTGGATCAGTCGTCACCAAGTCGACTGGATCGCCCGGTTGGAGGCGGAACAGCCGAACCTACGAGCCGCACTCGAACACTGTGGCACCGGACAAGACGGCGCCGAACGGGACACAGGTTTGCGAATTGCCGTTGCGTTATACCCGTTCTGGTGTGCTCAGGGCATGCTGGGGGAGGGACGACAATGGTTCACCAGGATGTTGGACGGAGCACATGGCCATCCAAGCGCTGACCGGATCGAAGGACTCTATGCTGCAGGTGTCCTCGCCGCTCTGCAAGGTGATCTGTTGGCAGCGAGAGCACTCATCGACGATGGGATGAAGCGCAGCGCACACGCAGCTGATGAGCACGTGGGGCTGCTCGACTTCTATGCCGCAGGATGTCACGCCATCCTGCGAGGCCATTTCTCCCAGGCCCAAATGTTCTTCGACAAAGCCGTATCGGTCAGCCGAAACCATGAAGCACCCTTAAAGCAAGTTTGGGCGTGGCTCGGACTTGCGCTCGCGAGCGGACTGTCGGGTGACATAGCACGTGTGCAACTGTGCCTACGCGGCATTTCGGAAATAGGCGACACTCGTGGAACAGAGACCTACCGTGGGTGGATCCTATGGATCGCAGCCCTGACAACCTTTCAACACGGCGACCTCGCACGAGCAGACAGCATGGTCAAAGACTGCTTGCGGTCCGCCTCTCAGGTTAACGACCGTCTGGGTGTCGCTGGGTGCCTGGAGATTTCAGCGTGGATCTCTGGGCGGAAGCGAGACGCTCGCCGAGCGGCGGTCCTCCTTGGAGCGGCGCGTGTGGTCGGCGGAGCATGCATCGTCTCCCCACAGCTTCTCCCAGACCACGCGCGCTGCGAGCAGCAGGCAAGACGTGCACTCGGCGATCGAGCTTTCGAGGCAGCGTATTCCAATGGATCGGATACGTGCTTCGCCGACGCTGTTGCCTTCGCTCTCGGCGAGACTCAAACGACCAACCAGGGCCTCGCATGTTCTGACACGACGCTGACACGACGAGAAAGGCAGGTCGCGTACCTGGTTTCGAAAGGGATGACCAACAGGGCAATCGCCTCCGAACTGGTGATCTCGCAACGTACCGCTCAAGGCCACGTCGAACATATTCTTACCAAGCTTGGCTTCAACTCCCGAAGTCAGATCGCGGCGTGGATAGTTGAGCAGCAATACCAATCCGCGGCGCCGAATCAAACGCTCCCCACTCGCCGAACCGGAGTCGGACCCGGTGAGCAAAGGGCATCATAGGCCAGCGTCAAGAGCTGGACACACGGCGAAACGGCCAAAGAATGAGGTGTTTGTCCGCGGGCGGTGGTGGCGCGTGCCGGTGTCCGGGTCGACGGCGCCGAGGACCGGTCAGGGGGCCGTCCAGTACCCGGCGCCTTGCTCCCCGGCGCGCACGAGGGGCAGTGCACGAGGGGCAGTGTCTGGATTCTGGCGTGTGTCTTTCCGCGGAGCGGGTCATCTCCCCGGGATGTTCGACGAGGGTGGGGAGTGTGGGTTCGGTGGGCCGCCGGGGATCACGGTGAGTGTCCAGTCGCGGCGTTCGGTGACGGCACGGTGTAGATGCTGCGCCCAGCGGCGGCGTTCGTCGCCATCGTGGGTGATGGTGATTCGCCTGGTCCACCTTTCGGGCAGCCCGCGGTCGTTGATCGCCAGCCCGATGACCACCCGAAGATCGGGATCGGGCGTTCCGGTGACCACGATGCGGCCGGGTTCGCCGCCCATCTCCATCCGGGCCCCGAGCACCGCGGCGACCACTTCGGCCACCTCGAGCACGGACTGCGCCCCGACCACGTCGATGTAGTCGACTTCGGTCATCTCGGTCCTCCATTCCGTGCCGGCGGGGCCCGCCTACCGCCGGCGCAGTGGACCGAATCGCATCACGGATGTGGTCGGTGGTTCGAGTGGTACCGGCGACCGTGCCGGCAGGCAGGAACGGTCGGGTGTTTCCGTCGCTGGTCACACCGGTGCTGGGTCGGGTGCACGCACCCCTCGCAATCGCGTGCGATCGAGCGCACGGCGCATTGCGTGCACGCGAGGTGCGGCCTGCGTTGGGGGCGCCGACGCCCCGCCGGTGACCTACGACGGCGCCCCGTTCTCGCCTTCTCGCTGTCGCCCAACCGGGATTCGGGCCGGACGGAGGGCGGGAGTGGTGCAATGAAGGTGGGTGACGAGGTGAGTGAGCGATGAAGCAGGTCCTGAAGGCGGTGCTGGTGTGCGTGGTCGTCGGCGCCGCGGTGCTGGTGGTGTGGGTGGTCGTCGTTCGGCGGCTGGTGTTCAGTTCGGGGTGGGGCGGGGCCGGTGTGGGTCGTCTGGGGGCATTGCCGCGATGCGGGCCTTGATTTCGGCGGTGCTGATCGGCTCGGTGCGTGGTGTGGTGGTCGTCGGTTTCGGTGCCGCGGAGGTGGGTGTGCTCATGGGTGGGGATTCTCCTGGGAACGAGGTGGTGTGGTGTTACAGGCCGACGGCGCGTTCGAGGGCGTCGAGTTCGGTGTCGAGGTGGCCGAGCAGCGGGTTCAGGTCGGGCAGGGTGCGGCGGCAGCCGGTGAGCCCGAAGACGATCTGGTCGTCGTTGCTGGTGCAGGTGATGTTGAGGGCCTGCCCGGTGGTGGGGATCGACAGCGGGTACAGGGCGTCGAGTCGGGCCCCGTTCCAGTACAAGGGGGTTCGGGGGCCGGCGACGTTGGAGATCACCACGTTGAACGGGGGCCGGAGCGGTCCGCGCCGGCCGAGGAGCATCTCCATGCCGAGCGGGGCGGCGCCGAGCGCGCTCATCGCAAGTACCTGGGCCGGGCTCATCTCGCGCAGCGCGGCCTTGCCCTCGCGCATGCAGTCGCGGACGGTCGCGAGGCGGTGCCCGGGGTCGGGGAGGTGGGTGGCGAGGTTGCACATCAGCACCCCCACCCGATTGCCCCCACCGCCTGACACGGCGTCCCCGGGTTGAGCGGTTGCTGGATCTCCCGGGTCGTCGACACGAAGTCGCTCGTCGCACTTTCGTAGCGGCGATCTCCACCGCCGAAGCAGGCTACTGCGGCGGATCGGGGTCGATGTAGCGCGGCGGGTTGTGGGCATTGAGCAGCCAGGCCCCACCCTTTGCGGTGTCACCGATGGGGAATGCGCGGGTCCCGTCGGTGCGGGTGCATGCGGCGAGCGCGGTGAGGGTTTCGCCGTGGGTGCACCACAGGGTGCCGTCCAGGTCGACGGTGTCGAGGGCGGCGAACAGATCGTCGGCGGCGGCGTCCGGGGTGAGCAGCGGGTGCTCGTGGATGACAAGGCCGTGGGCGGCGGCCAACGGGGCGAGGGTGTCGAGGCAGCGGGTGGTCGGGCTGCAGTACAGGACGCGCAGCTCGACCCCGGTGAGAGTCTCGACGAGCCCGGCAGCTTGTTCCTGGCCCAGGGCACTGAGGGGACGGTGGGCGTCGGGCCCGTGCCAGCTCTGCTTTCCTATCGCATGGGCGTGCCGGAGCAGGACGAACATCCCAGAGCCTTCCCTGACGAGAGCGAGGGTGTGCGGGCCAGCATAGGCGCCGGACCTGGCGGGATCGTGACGATTTCGCAATGCCGGGATGTGGACGCGGCAGGACGGCCAGGTGTCCCGTGCATCGCGAGTGTCAGTCGGAGGTGGGCCGGTCGGGTGAGGGTTCGGGGGGGCGGAAGATCTGCTTCGCGCCGCGGGCCTGCTCCATGCGGACCTCGAATTCGTGCTCCTTCTCCTCGGTGTCGTCGTCGGTAGGCGGTGCGGGGGTGCCGGGGGCGCCCAATCCCGGGTCTGCGGCGCCGATCTCGTCGCCACTTACGTGTGTGATCGGCAGGAACGGCTCGTTCATGGACATGGTTCAATCCTGCCGCTGCCCTTGGGGCTCTGCCAAGCAGCACCGGCTGATGGAGGTGCCGGACGCGGTTACCGAGAGGATTCCGGCCAATGTGCGAGACGTGACTCCCACTCGGCCAACGCGCCGGGTGCGTTCGGGTGTCGTTCGGGGGATCCCAGTGGTGGGTGGGCGTCGATGGCGAGGTCCACCAGAGCGTGGGCGACGGTCAGCACGCTGAGGTGGTGACGGTTCGCGACTCGGAGCAGTTCGTCGAATGCGTCGGTTTGGCTGCAACGGAGGAGGGCGATCAGGATGCCCTCCGCCACCGACAGGGTTTCCCGTCCATCCCGCGCGCGGTGGACACCCAGCCCGGCCTGACTAGTGATCGAGTCGGGTTCGGGCACCGTGCCATCATCTCCCGCGGTATGGCGTCACTCGTCGCCCGATTATCGGGCCGACGGTCCAATGGGGCGTACCCGCGCATGGCGGCCTTCACGCCTCAGGTGAGGAGGTGAAAATACCAACGGGTGCGCCCCGGGAATAGGCCGGCCGACCAAGCAGGCCCCACCGAGGGCGAGCGTCATAGCAAGGTCGGGCAGGAAGTTGCCGATCATGCCTGGTCGGGGGTCTGCGCCACGGATCGGCAGCGTTCGACAGGCCCGCGGTCAGTCCGATAGTCCCGGCCGTGCCCAACAGCAGCACTACTGCGGTGTGTGACAAGACATCGGTCTGGAGACCGAGGCGCACAGATGCGGGTGATCACGACGTGCACTGACGCTCCGGAAAGACATCGAGGTTGGCTGTGATATCAAGCTGGAGGAAGATTCGTCACATACCGCGGCCACGCAATTCGCCGCCAGGTAGTGGGTGCGGTGTTGGAGGCAGTCGTGCAGGCTCCCGGCGAGCGGTTGGCCACGTGTCGTGCCGTCGTGGTCAACGCCCCGGAATCCTGGATGAATGTCGTTGGCGTCGTGCTGGTTCCGGGTCTGATCGGCGGAAGGCAGGATCGACAGCCTTGGGGGCGGGACGGTGTTGCCGGTGCCGGCCCGCCTGGGGTTTGGTCTGACTGCGAGTGAGACGCCGTGTCACAGATTCCCGAGTCTGAGCAGTGCGGCACGCAGGCTGGGGGAGACGATTTGGTGGTCGGTTCCCAGCCGTGTGTTGGGGTGTCCGAGGTCGGTGAGAATTTTCTCGGTGTCCTGCACCGGGATGATCCAGGTCGATTCGGGTGGGCATGAGATGGGCGACCGCGCGGCGGGTATGGGGAATGGCGATGGCGTCGGGGTCCACGACCGCGGGCGGGAAAGATCCACTCGTTGTCGTCGGTAACCTGGATGATCACGTCACGCCGCTGCAAGCGGCGACCGGGTTGGTCGGGGCGTAGCCATTCCCTTTGGTATATCGCAACCGGCCGCGCGGGGGAGGGGTGCACGCCGGTGTGGAGGCCACTCCTGGTCCTCGTCGACGTTGGGTTGTTAGACGGTGTTGTGCCACAGGAATATCCGGGTGACCGCGGTGGGGAGGAAATCGGGTTCGACGCGAACGCGGCCACTGACCCCCGCATAAGTTGGCGCGGACCCTGCGTGAAGTCCGGTCGGCGGTTGCCGTGGCTGCGTTCGGTGGCGGTCCGGCCGCACTTCAGACGAAGCTTCCTGACACAGCACCCGTCACGGCAGGCGCACCGTGGGCAGCCTCCGGGTGACGAATTGTCGAAAGTAGTCGATCTTTGGGGTGGTCACCAGCACCGGGAGGAGAAGATCCCACGCCATTGCCGTCCGCGTCGGCAGGGTGGTGGGGTTGTCGGTGGCCGTCGCCAGGAGGCGTGCCCCGGCGAAGAGTTCCACGAGGAGTTGACCGACGGCGTCCGGATCGGTGTCCTCGCGCAGGTCGCCCTCGTCGATTGCTCTGTGGGCCAGGAGTTGGTAGGTGGATATCCAGGTGGCGAAGGTGTCCGTCTCGGAACTGCGGTAGTCGCCCATTTCGGTGATGAGGCGGAATGTTGCCCCCATCACCGGGTCGTTGAGGGCGGCGTCGACCGTGACGAATGAGATGCCGATCATGGCCTCGAATGCCGGCGTGGGGGAGTCGAGATACGGGGTGCACACGGCAGTGAACCGCCTCGTGCCCTCCTCGATGACGGCGCGGGCGAGTTCTTCCTTGGAGGCGTAGTGAAAGTACAGGGCCCCCTTGGTTGTCAGGGCCTGGGTGAGGATCTCGCTCAGCTTCGTGTCTGCGTAGCCGTGGCGGGTGAACACCTCGGCCGCGGCATGGAGCAATGCGCGGCGGGTGACTTCTGCTCGCTTCTGGGCGGCCATTCACCTGCCCTTCTAGTAATGAGATCATCGACCGGACGGCTGTCGTGAACCGTCCTGAATGGGGTTGAACGACGCCCTGCACATGCATACCCGATGTGGAGGTTCGTCGCATGATGTTCCGGGTGGCCCCCTATTCTGCGAGGCTTCCGGGCTCGTAGAAGATGACCCGCAGCCCCGATTTCGGATTTCGTCGACAAGTACTGGTCCCACGACGTCGTCCCCAGTGCGCACCCCAGAAATGTGGGAACTCAGGCACAAGGATGTCGGCGCCCCGAGATCGGAGGTCCCACCGACGACCGGCCCGCGAGTTCCGGGAGCAGCGAAAGCCGGGAGTGGGGACTTCACCACACTGCGGAGATCGTGCAATAGTCGCCCCACACCCGAAGGATCGACGAACGGGACTTCAGGCCTCCGCCGTTGCCAAGGGGTAGGTGTCAGGTCGACCCAAGACTGAAAACCGCTGTGTGCTCGGTGGGCGTGAAGGTTCGAAGGATGCGCGCGTGGCTCGTACCCATTCGACCGCATTGTCCTGTTCGGCGTTCATCGACGTCGCGGAAACTGCTCCTGCGCGTTTCCGACGGCCGACATGAGGTCGCGGCCCAGGCGTTGGTAGGTGCGCAGCCACGCTGCGTCGACCGGCTCGTCGTGCAGGTGCGCCATCAGCGTTTCGCTGTTGTTGTCGGTTTCCAACCATCGGCGCATCTCGGTGGTGCGGTCCTGCACGGCGTGCAGCAACTGCTCTGGAACGGTCGCATTCGTCATCGGGTTCCGTCCTCCCTTGCCGTTCACCTCAACGTTTTTCGTCGCTCATTGTGGGTGGGTGTGTTGGCTATCAGGCGTTCCATCGTCGGTTGTCGCCACCGTCAGGCGTATTCGAGTGAGTCGGCCTCGTCGAGCGAGTCCCAGGCGATCTCGTAGCGCTTGCGGGTCATGTCGTCGGCGTCGGTGAGGAGCGCCTCGAACAGTGACCGGGGGTCGGCGTGCCATGACCGGGCCAGGGCCTCGATCTCCTGCGGGGAGAAGAGGCCGGACCGGGCGGTGGCGGAAATCCAGTCGTCGAATTCGCGCTCTCGGATCCGTTCGACTGCGTCGAGGTCGACCTTCCCGTCGTCGAGGTCGAACGAGAACATTGCCGCGACAACGTCTCGGGGCGACTGGCTGGCGATATCGGCGGTGACCCGGCCCGTGACGATGGGGTTGCGGACCAGCTGTTCTGTGGTCATGGCGACCGCACCTCATCGAGTGGGCGCGGGTTCCGACTCACTCTGTGTGTCGATTCTTGGGGAAGCCTTATGGGGTGTGTGTTTCTCAGCAGGGTAAGGCATCTCCGCAACGCTAGCTGTGGCATACGTCACATTACTGGGCGGTAGTGATCGAACCCGCAGGATGGCCTCGTCGGATGCGCCAATGGTTGCACTGTTGGAGTGTTCCCGGATGGCATGCGACCCAGCGTAACTGGACGGTTGACCTAATAGCGTTTGCGCTCAATGTATTCCACACTGTCCCCGGAGCCGACCCGGTTCCGGGGTGCTCGGGTAGTGGTGTCGGCACGAATGTTCGGGCCGTGGAGGCAGGGCAGGGAGCGGCAGGATGCGGGCATATCGACAGATGAGGTGGGCGGCCGCGGGTGTCGGGTTGGCCGCGGGCCTTCTTTGGGCGCCGGTCGCGGCGGCGGAGGAGGTTCCGGACCTACCCGGGGCGAGCTCGGTATGGCAGGTCCCGGACCGAGCCGGTCCCGCCCAGAGCGAGCATCCCGATGCCGCCCGGTACGCGCGGCAGCACCCGGGATCGGTGCCGCCCGGCGTCAACGACTTCACCTGTATCCCCACCGACGACCATCCGAGGCCGGTGGTGCTGGTGCACGGCACGGACTCGAACGCGTACTCGGACTGGGCAGCTCTCGGTCCGCGACTGGCCGCCGCGGGGTACTGCGTGTTCGCGCTCAATTACGGCGGCGAGCCCGGGGGCGACAACTACGGAACCGAGGACATGACGGTCAGCGCCGGCCAGCTGGCACAGTTCGTGGCTGCCGTCCGCGCCGCGACCGCCGCCGCCGAGGTCAATATCGTCGGCTACTCGCAAGGGGCGACGGTGGCCCGCTATTACGTCAACCGGCTCGGTGGTGCGGCGGTGGTCGATCAGTGGATCGGCCTTGCCTCACCGACCTACGGGGGCACCCTGTTCGGTCTCGTTCCGGTCCTCGAGCAGATTCCCGGCGGCATGCAGTGGGCGAGAAGGGCAATCCCCCCGGACTTGGTGTCGCCCGCGTTGGAGCAGCAGGCCCAGGGATCATCGTTCCTCGACGACCTCAATGGTGTGGGAGACACCGTTGCGGGGACCCGGTACACGACGATCGGCTCGTGGCTCGACGAGGTCATTCAGCCGGCGACGAATATCGCGTTGCGCGACGGGTCGGCGACGAACCTGATGATCGGGGATCTCTGCCCGTCCAATCAGTCCGGGCATTTCCGGATGCCCTACGACGAGTACACCCTGCAACTGGTGATGAGTGTGCTCGATCCCGCACAGGCGCCGGCACCGCCGTGCACCGTGGTCCCGGCGGGCACGGGGGTACTGGAGATGATCCTCACCGAGAAGTTCTGATGGCTGCGGCGTCGCGGTCTGACGGGTCGCGGCACCACGGCACCACGGCGGGCGCGGCGGCGCGGCTGGTGAGCGCCGGCATGAAGCGGGATGCGGACCTGCACGCGGGTGTTCGCTAGGCCCTGTCGCTGAGGTCGCCGCGGATCGAGCCGGTAACGGTGTGGGTGCCCGCGCGGATACAGTCACCGTGTCCTGACGAGGGGGCGCAGAGGGAGCAGGACGTGGTGCGGCGAGGTTTCAGGGTCTTGATGGCGGCGGTGCTCGGTGTCCTCTTCCTCGCAATGGCGGTTCCGGTGCCGGCGAGCGCGGAACCGCTGTATCCGTGGCCGGACCCGGACCCGTTCTACCTCGCTCCCGCCGATCTCGGGGCCACGGCGCCGGGTGATGTGGTGCGGACGCGGCGGATCGACACCTGGATGTACGCCAACTCCGACGGGTTGCAGGTCGCGTTCCGGTCGACGAACTCGGCCGGCAACCCGATTCTGGCGGTCACCACGGTGCTCCTGCCCCGGGGTGTGGCGAATCCGCCGTTGGTGTCGTATCAGGCGATCGTGAACTCGTTGGGAACCAAGTGCGCGCCCTCGCGGGCGCTGTTCAACCTGGAGATGCAGGAATCGCCGGGAATGTTGCTGGGTCTGCAGCGGGGGTGGGCGGTCTCGGTGCCCGACCACCTCGGCCCGACCGGTGCGTACGGTGCGGCCAAGCTCGGCGGCATGATCACCCTGGACAGTGTCCGTGCGGTGCAGCGGGTGACCGAACTGGGCCTGGCGAACAGTCCCGTCGCCCTGGCCGGTTACTCGGGTGGGGGAATGGCCAGTGCGTGGGCGGCGGCGCTCGCGCCGACCTATGCCCCGGAGCTGAGGCTGGCGGCGGTGGTGCAGGGCGGGGTGCCGGCGGATCTCGAGCAGATGGCCGAGGGGCTGGGGTTCAACCCGCACCCGGGGTTCGGGCTGGCCTTCGCGGCGGCGATCGGCCTCGAGCGGGAGTACCCGGATCGGTTGCCGGTGTCCTCGCAACTCAATGAGACCGGTCTGTGGTTGCGGGACTGGATGAGCAACGAGTGCCGGCGGTTCCTGCTGTTCCACGGCGCTTTCCGCAACGCCGGGCAGTTGGCCGCGTCGAGGAGTCTGATGGCGAGTTCGGCGGCGCGTCAGGTGTTGCGGGAGAACAGTCTCCGCTATTTCGAGGGGGTGCCCACGGCGCCGGTGTACATGTGGCACGGCACGCTCGATGGGCTCACCCCGTTCGATTCGGTGGCGGAGGTGGCGCACCGGTACTGCGCGGCGGGAGCGACGCTGACGTTCGTGCCCTATGACATCTCCGAGCACATGACCACCGCGGTGGTGGGCTTCCCGGATGCGTACGAGTTCATCGCGGCACGGTTCCGGGGTGAGCCCGCCCCGACACGGTGCTGACCCACGGACCCGGCGCGGCCGAGTCCCCCTGTGAACGAATGTTACTAGCAGCAAGGCGATTCCAGGTTTGATCCGGACCGGGTTCGGGGGATGAGCGTCGTATCGCGCGACCGTGGGGTCCGTGTCGCGCGGAAACCGGCCTGAACTGACGTTTCTGCCTTACCGTGGCGGTACGGCAGGTGAGGAGGCGCGGGTGGCCCGGGACTTCGCGGGGTGGTTGTCGTCTCAGGGCTGGACGGTGCTTGCCGACACGGATGTCGTGGACATCGTTGCCGAGAAGGCCGGCCGCCGGCTCTACGCCGAGGTCAAGGGTGCGAGCGCCGCGCCGGATTTGGACGTCGATACCGCCATCGGGCAGCTGGTGCGGCGGATGCCGAGCGAGGCGGATCAGTCGGTGTCGTTTGCGCTGGTCGTGCAGGACGAGCCGCGATCGGTGGACGCCGCGGGGCGGGCACCGCAACGGATTCTCGATCTGTTGGGGATTACGCTGTATGCGGTCGATGAGGACGGCGGGGTGCGGCAGCTCTTCGGCCGCGTGTGAAGACCATCCCCCTGGCGTGAGCGGGATCGTGGCGGCGCGATCGAGGGTGTGCGATGCGGACCGAGTCCTTGGTCGGTCCGACGTGTTCAGGCGCAGTCCCGGCAGATCTGTTGCGCGGCGTCGGCGAGGTGGCTGCGGTGGCGGAGCAGGGAGCGACTGGTGAGGTTCGGGGATGACGCGGACGGCAAGTTCCTCACCGGACGGTCGGCGCCGTACAGTTCGAAGGACTCGGCGGTGACTCTGTCTTCGACGTCCACGACCGAGGATTGGGTGTCTTTGCGGCGGGCGGTGAGCTGCTCGAGGGAGGTGCCCGTCTAGTCCGGATTCGGTGACTCTTGGGGCGTCGTAGTCGGTGGCTATGGCTGATCTTTTCCTCATGCATCGGGCGTTCTGACCGCCACCCAAGAGGGTCCGGCGCCGCGCCACGCCGTCGGGGTCTGGCGTGCAGTGGTTAACCTTTTCGGGGCGGTGAGGGGGATCGTGTGGCGCCGGTTCGGCTCCATATTCCGGCGTTGTCGTTTTCGTTGTTTGGGGCGCCGGTCGGAGCCGGTTCGTCCATGCGGTCAGTGCTCGTGTCGGTGTTCGAGCTTGCTCCGAACCGCGGCGGCGTTGTCGAACGTACAACGTGGCGCTGCTCGCGCTCGACCCCGACGGTCTCGCCGCGTTCGCCGAGCGCCACGGGCTGACCGCGCAGACGCACGAGGAACTCGCACGGGATCCGGTCGTGCTCGCCGCCGTCGAGGAGGCGGTGCAGGCCGCGAACGCGAAGTTGTCCCGGGTCGAGCAGATCAAGCGGCACTCGGTGCTGCCGAACATCTGGGAGCCGTCCGGCGACGAACTGACCCCCACCATGAAACTCAAGCGCCGGCCGATCGATGCCAAGTACGCGGCCACCAACGGGGAGCTGTATTCGGGTCGCTGAGCCGCCGCCGCGGCTACCGCTCTGTCGAGCGGGTTCATGATCGCCTCCGCGTCCGTCCCGCGGTAGCGTGCGTACATCCGAACATCAAGTCCTGATAGCTGTTTCGCTGCATCGAACAGAACGTCGTGACGGACCATCACCGTCTCGAGTGGGCGTACCACGCCGCCGCGGCCTGGTTGTCGCTGACGTGGTGAACTTGTACTCGTTGACCGCGTAGGCCACGGGGGTGAGGCGGTTGGGTCCGTTCAGGTGAGGACCTCGTCGACGTCGATGCCCGCCTTCTCGCACAGTGCCCGGAGTAGTTTGTTGTTCTGCTCGGCCAGGGCGTGAGTGGACAGGATGTGGCCGAACTGATCGTCCTTGCGGTCCGCCGGCACCGGGCGGCCTTCGAGACCGAGGTTGGTGACCTCCTTCCATAAGATCTCGGCGATGGCCTCTCGCAGATCGAGCTTGCGGCCGGATCCGTCGTAGAGGGCGACCGGGTGGTCGTCCCGGAACGCGGCGGCGACTTCGCGTGCACTCATGTGTTCGTCCTCCTCGATCGGTACTGCGGGTTGTACCTGTACCCGAAATTGCATGGCCCGGTACGGCCATCCGGATTCGGCCCATTCGGACACGATGATGTGAAAGTTGTCGAACGTGCTGTCCGGGTGCACATATCCGCCGTACAGGCGGGTCACGACGTCGGGGCCGCCATTCCCCGACGGTCCCCTCACCGGCCGGAACGTCGGAGCGGTGTGCCAGTTGTCGGTGATCTGTCCGACGACGCGGATGGTGATGTTGTATTCGGCTTCGTTGAAGTAGCTGAGCACCCAGTTGTTCTGCATTCGGCGCAGGCACAGCTCCCCGACCTTGGAGCCGACCGGCAGGATCGGGGTGGGTGGATTGCCCCATGCCCAGGCGCCGTGGCTGAATCCCCAGGGCTCGTAGAAGTCCCGGTTCAGCAGCTGGTCCTCGGGGCAGCGGAACAGCAGCACGTTCTTGTCACGTTCGAGGCCGCCGGTGGTCATCACGTAGACGAACCCGTCCCCGCCGCGTTCCCAGGTCAGCATCCGGCGGTGACCGCCGAATTCCCATCCTTCCCACCGGGCCTTGGGTCCGCCGTGGGTCCAGGTCTCGCCGTTGTCGTCGGAGTATTGGATCTCGGTCCACCGCGTGTCGGGCAGGCCCCGGACCACGAGGACGTGCAGGTAGATTCGGCTGCCGATCACGATCGCGTCGGTCGGCAGTACGGTGCTGAACTCCGGGTTGTTGTGCGGGTAGTCCCAGAGCTGTTTCGCGGGGTTGCCCCCGGCGGCGCGGTGAAACCGCACCCCGTCATCGAGGTCGTGGGTGTGGCTGTAGAGCAGTACCGGGCTGCGCCAGCCGGGGCCGCCGACCCGGTTCTCGGCGAAGGTGTCACCGAAGAAGAATCCGATCTCGCCCGTGGGCACCCGGACCGGGATGCCCAAGTCGGTCCCGCCGACACCGAACTGCGGCACCGGAGTGAGATCCCTGATCTTCATGACCGCACCAGTGTCATCGGCCGAGAACCTCCCCGGCGATGTAGTCCCACAGCGCCGCGTCGTCGACCGGGAACGGTTCCGGACCCGGGGGCGGGGGGCTTTGCCCCAGGCCGAGCATCGCGTCGAGTTCGTCGGTACTCAGGTGGGTGTAGTTGAGGTCGCAGCGGCCGAACGGTGGGCACGGGCCGTTGTCGGTGTACTGGTGCGCGAAATAGCCGTCCGGCTTGATCTTCGGCGAGCCGGGCTCCCGGCCGTAGCTGGGGGTGACCAACCGGAGACCTGGGGGGCGGGTGCGCCACAGGTCCGCGTTCGACACCGGGTTCCAGTAGCCGATCACCCGCCGCTCGCCGAGCCATTCGCGTGCCCGCCGGATCTCGTCGTTGACCTCCGCCGACTGGTCCCCGGTGATCGCCCCGGCCGCGTCCTCGACGTCGGCCATGACGACCATCCGCGGATGCGGCCCGCCCTGCTCGGTGACCATCTGCATCAGCAAGTCGATGTTCGCCTGACCGGGCCGGAAGAACCAGTACACGATGAAGAACCGCAGCCGGCCGTCCTGACACGCACGCACCGCCCAGTCGTGGTTCGCCGCGAACTTCGTATCGCGCATGTTCCCGCTGTTGGACCGGAAACAGAAGATGTCGTACGGGTACGCGTCGGTGACCGGGGTGATCTGATACTGCGACACATCCGCCCAGGTCTTGCCGCGCACCACCGGCGGTGTCGGCGGGGTGACCGGTCCGCCGAGATCCGGGCGTTGCCCGTGGCGGATCACGACATTCCATTCGCCCTCGAACACATAGCCGGTCACCGGCCATCCGTTCGCGATCTGCAGCGCCGTTGCCGCGCGGGCGGTGCCGGTGTCCCAGATTCCGGTTTCCGGTATGCCACAGGTTTTCTGCCAGCGCCTGAGGCCGTCCTTCCAGGATTGCGGGTCGGTGGGGAACAGGCCGCTGATCGACTCGGCGGGTCCGTCGAGCGGACCGTAGTAATACCCCGCCGGGAGGGGGAACGCGTCCAGGTCGGGTGGCCCATACACCCAGAGGTAGCCGTTTTCGAGCCGGGTCGCGAAGGCATCCAGGCGGGTGTCACCCTCGGGGAGGTTGATCTGGGTGTGCATCGGGTCCTTGGTGGCCCAGTCCTCACCCCAAAATACCGTGCCCTCGAACTCGGTGAGCATCTGGCGGACCGCCGCGATCTTGTCGGCCGGCATGTTCACCGACGCCCGCACCTTCCAGGGCAAACGGGTGGCGTTGAGATCCACGGCCGTCCCGCTCAGGTGGTTGCTGTTAGCTATATCGTTGTCCCAGCTGAATCCCCAGTAGTCGCGTGGCCGGTAGCTGTCGATTCGCCAGACCCGCCGGTGCCAGAGCGCCGCCCAGGCAATCAGGATCGTCGCCGCCGCGCCCCGGCGCACCTCCGGCCGCACGTTGTCGGTGCCGGGCACCAGCGGCTTGACGATTTCGCCGGTATCGCAGATGCGCCAGCCGTTCTCGGAGATTGTGTTCCCCTTGTAGCTGCGAAATCCCATCGCGCTCACCCTCCGTCGTCACCACGGTCCTGGCTGCACTGCTTCCGCTTCCCGCCGCGGCTGTGTGTCGCTTCGTGCATCCCGGACGATAGGACCACATACCGACACCAACGCCCCGCCCGGTTCTCTTGAGCTTCAGTGTGACGCCCGAGCCGGGAAAATTTCGCGAGGCGTGCCGTACGCGTTCCCCGGGGCCCGGTCGGCCGGCGCGTTGCCCCGGCGGACCGAGCCGGATGACCGCGGTGCTGTGGAACGCCTCTGAGGGTCGGCGTAGCAGTGAGCAGGGGGATCGAGGTCGATGGGGACGGGACCCCGGCGCGGGGCTGCTCCGTGTTCCCCCATCGGTTACGACGGGGGATTGCGCGAGGAGAAGTAGTAGCCGATTGCGCTGCCGGTCAGGCCCACCATCGCGGTGAAGACCACCTGGAATGGGCTGCTGGCGCGATCCCACTTGTCGGTGCCGGCCCACAGCGGCACCAGCAGGTAGATCAGGCCGACGAGGAAGGTGGCCACGGACAGACCGATCGCCAGGGCCTTACGGGTGTCCTCCTGGCGTTCGTCGAGGCGCCGGATGGTGACCTCGGGCTGTTCGGTCACCTGGGGGTCGGTGCTGCCGACGTTGACCTCGTCGACGGTCGTGTCGTCCCGGGCGGTGACATCGTCCTCAGCGGGCACGGTGGGCCCGTCGGGTTCGGTCACTTGAAGACGACCTCCCGTTTGGTGCCGTCGGGCTCTTCGATGAAGACCTTGGCACCGTTGGCGGCGGCCTCGTCGATGTAGGCGGTGGTGCGGATGGCCCGGACCAGGGCGCTGGTCTTGGTCGAGGCGTGCCGCTTGGCGATCTCGTCGAGCGTCTTGATGTCGTCGTTGGGCAGGTTCGCGGTGACCTTGGAAACGTCGTCCTTACTCATGATGTCCTCCTGAGGGTGATCTCGGCCCGTTCAGTCTACCTCGAAAGCCGTACCAGGTACGGCTCAGATACGCATCGGTCTCCGGGTTGGGCTGAGAACCGGTCAGGACGGGCGGCAACACGTCCGCACCCTCGATGCCGACTGCGATGGGCCCGCGCTCCGGACCGGCCGAGCCGCTGCGCGACCGGTAATCAGCGATGTACATCGGGTATGCACGAGTGTCCACCGATCAGCAAGGCCTGACCGCACAGCACGCTCAGCTCGGGCTCGAGCTCGGGGTGTCACTGGAACGGATCTGCGTTGATCACGGCTTGACCGGTACCGATCGTCAGCGGCCCGGTCTGCTGAACCCCCTTGTAGCCTGCCGGAATTGGCGAATGGGCGTGAGATCAGGGTAAGGATGGTCCGTCGTGGTCGTGGCTGGTCCCTGGCCTGGAAGCGTCGCGAAACCGCCGTACGCCGGTTCGTCACCAGCCGTGCCGATACGGGGGCACAGTTCCTCACGCGCACGGTTCCAGAACGGGAACAGTTCCGGGCTGTCGGCGTCGGGGTGGGCGGGTTGGCTGACGTCGACGAATTCGAGGAACGTTTTCCGGAGGTCCGAGCCAGCACGCAGGCCCGCAGGGAGAGCTTCGCCGAGGCGGCGTCTCCGATCCGGTCGGCGTACGGGCCCAAGTCCGCGGTGTGCACGAAACCCTCGAGTCGCCCGCCGACGTCGTTGTAGACGGTCTGGAGGTCGAAGCCGCAGGCCTGGCCACCAGCCGACTGCAGGTGGTCATCGGCGCCCGATGACGAACGCTCGGTCCTTGACGGGGCGGGGCGCCGACTCGGACGGGGTGTCGCGGGGAGGGGGAGTCGTTCGTCCTCGAGGTCCGCACGGGCGCCGGGCAGGTCGTCGATGCCCGACAGTTGCCTGCGCGGCAAAGCCGGGTGGCGCGGTCGGTGCTTCCCTGCTGGCCGGTGATCCCGGCGCCGCCCGGGTGCACCTGAGTGCCCGCCGAACGTGAACCTGACTCCGAGGTCGGGTCACCGCCCTCATCGAGGCGCTGACCTGGCTCAACTCGTTGGTCGACGCTCCCATCCCGGGGTTCCCCGATCCGCGACCGGAATAGGGTCCCCGATCCGTCATGGACTCGGGGTCGGGGTCGGGCTCTCGGGTATTCCGTTCAGTGGCTCTCTGATGTGTACAGCTTTTGAGTGAGACAGAGGGTTTCGGCGATGCCGTACAGCCTGCCCAGCGTGGTTCCCTGTTCGCCACCCCGGTCCAGGCAGCGGTCCTGCTCGTGGGTGCGGTGTTCCTGATGGTGGGGGTGCTCGGGTTCATCCCCGCGGTGACCACCGACCAGGACAGCTGCGCGAATTTTGTGCCGGTCAACACTGCGGACAACTGGCTGCAGCAACCCCGGAGCAGCGGGAAGCCGCCCTCGGCTAGCCAGCTCGGCCACCAACCTGCGCGAGGCGCAACACACCGGCGACTTCTTCGCCCTCGGGCTGGGGATGGTTGTCCTCGGCCTGCTGCTGCCGCGGCTGCGGGACGGGCCAGGAGCCGGGTCGAATCCGGTGGCCTTCTCGGCCTTCTCGTAGGCGCGCAAGGCGTCGATGGCCCTCTGGCCGAGCCGGGACACCGCCTCGTCGTCGGTGGGGATGACGACTTCGCCCCCCGATGCCGGCGAAGGAGGCGGGACGCAGCACCGTGCCGCGGTCTCGGGGAGGACTATTCGACCGACCGGCGCCTACCGCGGGCGAACGGCATGACACGGAAGGCGCCTCGACTCGTGACCGGATCGGGGTGCCCTTTGGATGCGAAGGCGGTGTGCAACCGCTGTACGGTTCTGCTGATTCGGTTAGGGGATCGGCGCGCGTTCAGGGCACTGCCAGGGCGTGGTCACGATGTCGGTGTGGGCTTCGGCGATGTCCTTGAAATCGGTCGACCGGGACAGGCTGACGACCGAGGAGTCGGCGGGAAGAATCACCGCGTATCCGTTGTCAGTTGACCACTTTGCTGGAACAAGGACCCACAGATCGCTTCGTGCAACGAGAGTTCGGAAACACTCGTACCGGAAGAGAGGTGGTTGCCCTGGCGGGGTCTCGACCAGAGTCTCCGCGATCAGATTCGCTGGCACATCCAAGCGTTCTGCTCTGACGACGGAGACCACGGATTCCTTCGCCCAGAGGGTGTGGGCGATGGTCTGCGCGTCGCCGAGCCAGGACGCGAAGGAGTGCATGACGGAGAAGAGTGCCAGCACTATCACCGAAATCACGAGGACTTGGCTGACTCGTGCGGTCGGAGTGGTGTGGTGCGTGCTCGGTGTGGTGGTGGAGATGGTCAATGCCCAGTAACCTCCCACCGCGAGAAGACCACCCACCCCGAGCGCGATCGGCGAGAACGCCCAGGAGATGAGGGCGAGAGAGGCCGTGTACCTGGCCGCCACGACGCCGACGATCCCGGTGAGCATGAAAGCTGTCCCGGCGGCGAGTGCGGTTCGTCCGATGGCGCGAACAAGGTGCGGCCGCTGTCCGGTTCTGATCGAGCGGCGCGCGTAGTCCCCGACCCAGACCGCCGCGAACCACCCGACGAGGAGAAAAAGGAGCGGCGCGTACAGCACAGTGACACTGCCTCGCACGTAATCGCTGGAGGTGAATCCGAGAGCATCACAGTCGACGCCGAAGAAGGCGAGCTTCTTGCGGGTGTAGATGTATCCGAAGTAGTAGCACAGCGCCGTGATCAGGGTGGTCGGGGCGAGAATCGTGGTGACGACACCGATCCAGGTGTGGATCGGTGTCGTTGGCGCCGAGTTCTCACTCATCGGGCGGTGTGCCGCCGTCGGTGGGCGGCGCGGTCGTCGGGACCGGAGGCGACGGTACGGGAGTATCGGCATCCGGGTTGGTACCGGGTGGTGGGCCGGGCAGCGTCGGTTGTGTTGGTGCGCTCGGAACACCGAGCTTGTTCTCCGGTGTCGTCGGTTGGGTCCCTACCGGCCGGGTGCGGTGCTGTTCGACGGTAGGGAAGAACATGCTCGTCGGGGCCGACGCAGCGGGTGTTGGAGAGGTCGCCCCAGCGGGTGTTGGAGAGGTCGCCGCAGGTGGGGCCGGTTGGCTCGGCGGGTGTGCGGGGTCCGGATCTGCAGGCGCCGAGTGTTGCCACCGCCATGGCGAGCGCCGCGGCGATCGCAGCGAACGGAATCGGCCTTGCGGTTCCTGTCGGAACGTGACTTGTCGCTCGCATCGGAACTCCCAACCCCGGAACTCTCCGCTCATGTATCGCTCTTGTATTCCGACGCTGCCGCCGACGAGTCCCTCGATCACGCGTAGCTCACTACCTGTCTTCGGTTGTCGCGCTGTCTGTTGGCTCGCCCTTGCCGAGCACGGGGCTCGGTCGGACCTCGCACCCCCGATGCCCGCTCGGCCTGAGCGCTGGAACCGCACGCGGTGCCCGCCGCCCGTAGTGAGGAATCGGCCGCGGTACGCCGGTGTCGGATTCCGAGGCTGCGGGTGCTTCGGATTCGCGGCCAAGGACACACCATGTCGGTGCGCCAGCTTCTGGGAGATGTCGTGACACGGGAGTGGGTCAGCGCGATCGGAGTACGTCGCGTAGGGCTTGTGCGACGGCGTGGTTGGCGACGTCGCCGTGGTCGGTGATCGTCGCGTCGGCCTTCAGGTTGAAGACCTTGCCGGCGGCGAACGTGTACTGGTGGGTGGGGGTCACCTTCCGCAGGAGTTGTTCGGTGGGGTCGGTTTCGGGTGTGTGTTGGGCGCCGTTGCGGCCCATGCCGCCGTAGGGGTCGTTGTGGTCGCCGAGCGCGGCGGCGTTGTCGTGGGCGATGCGGGAGGCGAGGGGGTAGGCGACGCCGACGGCGAGGTCGTTCTTGGTGTGTGTGACGAGGACGGGCCCGTTGACGCGGTGTTCGGCGAGGACGGCACGGAACGCGCCGTCGTGTTGTCCGTCGAATCGTTGGGCGAGTCCGTTGTGGGAGAAGGCGGCCTGCAACAGGGCGAGGCTGAGCGGGGCTGGTGAGGGTGGGAGGGCGGCGGCGGTTGCGGTCACCAGCCGTCCGCCGAAGCTGTGCCCGGTCAGGTGGATGGGCAGCTGGGGGTGTCGTTCGCGGGCTCGGCCGAGGACCGCGGCCACACCGGTGCGGCCGACGGCGCCGGCGCGGGTCTTCATCGTGTAGTAGGTGGCGAAGTTCGCGATACGGCGGGCGGCGGCCTTGGCGCCGGACAACAGATCGCCGAGAAAGGCGGCGCCGCCGCTGGTGTTCCCGGCCGCGCCCCCGGGCCCGGTCGGCAGCAGGACGGGCACCTCGCCGGTGAACCTCTGGAAGAGGGTTTCGGGGTCGAGGTCGAGGAATTCCTGGGAGGCGTCGTCGGGGTGTGCCTGGCTCGGGTCCAGGAGGTTGCGGATCTGCAGCACGTATGCGCGCCGCGCGTCTGCGGAGGTGTCCAGGTCCTCGATCTGGGCTTTCGCGCGTTCGACCATGTCGGCTCGCGTCGGATCGGTGCCGTCGTCGCCCAGCAGCACAGGGTCCTGCTCGAGTTGCTGCAGTGCGGTCAGAAGCGCCGCATCGTTGGCCGTGGTCGCGGAGGCGGCTCCTCCGCCGGGGATGAGCGATTCGAGTGCGAACTTTTTGCTCGGCCACAGCACTCTCATCACGGCCACCCGGGATCCGGGCCCGGATTCGGGCAGTCCGACCGCCTCGAGTGAGGTGATCAGTGTGTCGTAGAGCGTGGTGGCTTCGGCCTTGTCGTTGTTCCAGCCGTGCGCGAGGACGAGCAGGTCGGTGGTGTCGGTGGTGTCGGTGAGGCCGTCGAGGAGCCGGGTTACCTGGTGTTCGTCGTGAACCAGCCCGTCCTTGGTGAACTCTATGTCCCAGTGCCCGGTGATCATCGCCGATGTCCTCTCACACGGATTGGATGGCCTTCATCAGGTCGACGAGACCATGGCCTTCGAAGTAGCGTTCGCGGCCCAGGGGCACCGCGCTGGCGAGGAAGATCCGTTTGATCTCGTCGGAGCGCCCGATGAATTCCTGCCGGATCGAGAGAAACGCGGCGATCGCTCCGGACACGTGGGGTGCCGCCATGCTGGTTCCGCTGTCTTCGAGGTAGTACGCGGTGTGCGCGGGCGGGCTGCCGGGCGGGGCGGCGGCCCCGAACCCCGGCGGCGACTGGTGGGCGAGCTTCGCCAGTGCCGTGGCCTGCTTGGTCCCGGCCGCGCAGGAGACGATGCGTTCTCCGGGCGCCACGAGGTCCGGCTTGAGGCGCCCGTCGGCGGTGGGCCCCTTCGACGAGAAGTACGAGATCCCGAAGGTGTGCGGCGAGTCGCGGTGCGTTGATCCGACGGTGATCGCGCCGGCGGCATTGCCGGGATCGTTGATGGTGTTGGACAACCCCACCTTCGTCACGCGGGTGCTGGTGGGGAGCGTGGAGTAGCCGGTGTTGCCGGCTGCCGCGACCACGATGACACCGGACTGCACCAACCGATTCACCTCCGTGCACAGCGGGCTTTGGCCGCAGGCGAACATCTCGGCATCGAAGTCGTATCCCACACTGAGGTTCACCCCGTGCACCCGCAGCAGCTTGGGATTGTCGTTGAGCTTCTCGCGGATGTATTCCAAAGCCCGGACGATGTCGCTGGACCTGCCCGCACCCTGATCATCGAGGACACGCAGGCTCACCAGATGACAGCCCGGTGCCACCCCGTGGAAGCGTTCACGTTCGCGGTCGGTGCCGATGACTCGCGCGTTGGTCACCGTCACCCGGGAGGGTTCGTTGTCGTCCTCGTCGCCCGCGACGATCCGGTCCTGGCGTTCGAGGACCACGTTGGTCACCGTCTTCGAGGCACGCCCGGCGATGATCCCGGCCACATGAGTCCCGTGTCCCAGCGGGTCGGTCAGTGCCGAGGTGCGGTGCAGGTCGATCCGCTGGCCGCGGTCCTCCCGGGACAGCGGGCCGCCATCGCCCGGGTCCTCGTCCGGGTCGGGAAGCCGGTGGCCGTCCACTTCGACGAAACATCGGTGCAGATTGCGGACCGCGGCGTCCAGCAGCAGGTGTTCACCGTCGGGGTCGCCGAAGTGCGGGTGTACGGCGTCGATCCCCGAATCCAGGACCGCCCAGCAGATGCCCTCACCACTGGCTTCGAACGAACGCAGGGCGGCGTCGGCCTTGATGGTGGAGACGGACTTGCAGATGTGGGCGCGGACGGGGAAGTCGGGCCACAGTCGGTAAATGGTGCGGTACGGGAAGTCGGAGGGCGCCGCGGCGCCGGCATCACGGTTGGGTGTGTCGTGTGCGAGCCGTCGCCGGCGGGCCGCCGCGGCGGCGGCAGCGGCCGCCCGGAGTGCGCGTTCCTGGTCGGCCGCCACCAGCTGCTTCCACTCCGCCAGTGTCATCTCGCAGCGGAAGTAGCCTTTGGATATCTTCGTCAGCTGCCACGGCCCAGCCGCCTCCCCGCTGCCGGTCCTCGCACCGAGGACGTCGGTGAAGAGTTGACGGAAGGCGTTGGTGGCACCGGAAAGCCCGTCGATATGCAGGACGTTCAGCTCGATGAGGTACGGACCGCGGTCTTCGGGGGCGGCGCCCAGGCCCCACCGTCGGCGGTTGTCGTCATCCTCGAGCTCGGGGGGTGCAGTCTGCCGGTCGAGGCGCTCGCCCGAGAAGTCGTCCCGAGAGGATCCGCCGTCGGCGCCCCGAGAACCTGGGCCGGTCATATTTCACCTCTCCTCGGCTGTGGCCGACCAACAGTGCCCGTCCGAATGCGTTCGAGGTCAGGCACTTCGTCATCTGCCGCCGTCATTACCTTCGATCTCTGTTCAATACCCGGGTACCCCGAGTTGGTGGCCGATGGCGGCGATGGCGTCGACGAGCGAGCGATTCCCGAGCTGATTCCAGCCTGTGCCGTCGGGTCCTCGGATTTGATCGAACACGTCGCGGGCCCGGTCCGCGGTGGTGGCAGGCAGCGAGGCGGCCGCGGCGCCGGCTGGTGGGGGTGTCATCCCGGGAACGCCGTGGTGCATGCCGATCTCGGCGAGTGCGTCGACGACGGAGCGGTTGTTCAGTTGTGGCCAACCGGCCCCGGTGGGGCCGAGCAGCTGCAGCCAGAAGTCCAGGACGCAGTCGTCGACGCTCAGTTTGCCGGGGGCGCCGCCGAACAGTGTTCGCAGCTCGTCCGGGGTGCCCTCGTAGGCGTTGACATCGACCAGTTTCCCGGCGACCCGGGCCTTGTCGGAGAACTGCAGAATCTCGACCGGGGCGCCGGGGGTGTAGTCCTTCCAGCCGGCGAATCCTTTCCCGGGGTAGATGACGGAGGCGAACCCGGAGGCGGTGACGTAGTGCGAATTCCACAGCGGGGGGAGATCGTTCAGGGGTGGGGAGCCCATGTGGCCTTGCCAGTACCAGCGGGGCAGGTAGATCGCGCACACCCGCATGCCCGCGGCGTTGATGGCATCGACAAGCTGGCGCATGTTGGCGCCGCTACCGGGGGTGTTGGGATCTTCGTAGTCGAGCATGACCGGGATGTTCGGGTCGCCGAGGTGCGCTTTGAGGTTGGCGACCTGTGCGGTGATCGGGTCACCGTTGCGGGCGAAGTGGTAGCCGCAGAACATGCCGGGGAAGTGCTGTTGCATCAGGTCGCGGTTGCGGGGCCAGAAGGAGTCTTTGAAGAAGTCGCCCTCGGTGCACTTGGCCGCCATGAAGGAAAATCCTTCGCGTTTGGTGGCGGCGATGTCGAAGTTCCCCTGGTGGTTGGAGATGTCGACCCCGTAGAAGGTCCCCGCGGCCGGGTCGATGGTGCCGGTGGGTGGGTTGGCGGAGCCGACGAGGAGCGGTTGCGGGTCGATCGCGGCACCCCCGAAGCGGCCGGGCGAGTTCCAGACCTCGAAGTGCAGGTGCGGGCCGGTGGAGTCGCCCTCGTTGCCGACCCGGGCGATCTGCTGGCCGGCGCGGACGAACATGCCCTGCGATACGAGCAGGTCCGCCGCGCGCATGTGCCCGTAGACGGTGTCGACGTGGAGGGTGGCCTGGTGGTCGAGGACGATCCAGTTCCCGAAGCCGGAGGCCGGGCCGGAGCGGACGACCACCCCGTCCTCGACGGCGTAGATCGGCTCGCCCTGGGGTGCGGCGAAGTCGATGCCGTTGTGATCGGGCCGCCCCGGGGTGCGGAAACCGGAGGAGATGATGTTGTTGCCGCCAGCGACGGGCACAAACGGGAAAGCCATTGCAGGTGTCCCTTCAGCGGTGGGGTGGTCGGTCAGGGTCGTGACCGCCGGAGTCATCTCCCCGGACAGGGTGGTGGTCACCGGCGTCACCGGTGTGATGCCGGAGATGCGGTATTGCATCGCCCGGTAGGGGTTGCCGTCCGACGCCCATTGGCTGACGATCATGGCGAAGCCGCCAGGACGGTCGAATCGGCTGTCGGGGTGGATGTAGCAGCCGTAGAGCCGATCGACGACATCGGGACCACCCGGACCGAAGAACGAGCCCTTCACCGGTCGATAGGTTTTCGCGGTGTGCCAATTGTGGGTTGGCTTCGCCGCGACCTTCACAAAGGCGTTGTAGGTGCCGGCATCGAACCCGGAGAACACCAGGTTGCCCTGGATCCGGCGCAGGCAGATCTCACCCAACTTGGTGCGGTCCGGGAGGATGCCCCGGGTGGGGTCGTCACCGGGCGGGTTACCCCAACCCCAGGTGCCGTTCCAGCCCCACGGCACCCACGCGGACGGGTCGGCGATCTGGGCTTCGGGCACCCGGTGCAGGATCGCGTTCTTGTTCCGGGCCAGACCGCCGGTGGAGATGACATAGACGAACCCGTCGCCGCCCTTCTCCCAAGTGACCATGGTGCGTTTGCCGCCGTAGACAGAGGTGGACCACTTCACGCCGGTGTCGGTCCAGCTCTCGCCGAGGTCATCGGAATACCGGATCTCGCACCACTTCTCGTTCCCGAGACCCTGGGTGACCATCACCCACAGGTAGATCCGGGCGCCGATCGAGATCGCATCGCAGGGCAGAATCGTGGAGTACTCCGAGTTGTCGTGCACGTAGTCCCACAACTGCTTCGCGTTGCGCGCCGCCGACGCAAAGGTGATCGGCGTGGTCACGTCGTGGGTGTTACTGCGTAGGAGCATCGGGGAACGCCAATTCGGCCCACCCACCTGGGGTTGTGTCCCGGCGAACGTGTCACCGAGGACGAACCCGATCTGACCGTTCGGCATCCGAAACGGAATGCCCAGGTCGGTGCCGCCGATATCGAACTGCGCCAGCGGATTCAAGGACTTGACGAACGACATTCCGCCTCCTGCCCTCGGCGCGCTCATTTCAGCCATCCCGAGACCCGCCGCCCGGTGTGCGGCGCGGGTGTCGCGCGTCTCAACGGCACGCACAACCTGCTCCGCCACCGACTTCAGATGTCGCAGCAGGGCGAGCGGCACAGATGGTCAGATGTTCGGGGCCGAATGGTCTCGGTACGGCCCGAAACCCCCTTTCCTACGAGGTGAAACCGGGGATACCCCGGGCCTGGCCGATGGTGGCGATCCCGTCGACAGGTGTGCGCCGATTCAGTTGTGGCCACCCTTTTCCGTCGAAGCCCAGCAACTGAATCCAGATGTCGAGGACACGGCTGTCGGTGGTACTCGGTTGCGGCACATTCGTATGTCCGGCGGGTGGCACGAACGCGACGAGACCCATCTCCTGGCCGAGGGTGGCGACGGCGTCGACGAGGGTGCGCCCGCCCAGTTGCGGCCAGCCCTTGCCGTTGATGCCCAACAACTGAATCCAGATGTCGAGGACACGATTCGCTGTGGTACTCGGTTCGGGGACCCCGGTGTGCTCCGCGGGTGGTACGAACCCGGCGATGCCCATCTCCTGGCCGAGGGTGGCGACGGCGTCGACGAGGGTGCGTCCGGCCAGTTGTGGCCACCCTTTGCCGTTGATGCCGATCAGTTGGGTCCAGATGTCGAGGACGCAGTCGTCGACGGTGGCGCGTTGCGGGATATCGGTATGTCCGGCGGGTGGCCCGAACCCGGCGATGCCCATGTCCTGGCCGAGGGTGGCGACGGCGTCGACGAGTGTGCGTCCGCCCAGTTGTGGCCAGCCTTTCCCGTTGATTCCGACCAACTGCGCCCAGATCTCACCGACCCGCACGATCAGGTGCCCCCCTTCTGCGGTTGTGTAGCCTTTCGGCGGAATCAGGCTGGCCATCTGCTCGAACGAGCACCAGTACCCGTACGGTACGAATCCGGAGTCGGCGACCCAGAACGCGCGGGCACCGTTGTCGTCGGCGTACCCCATGATCGCGATGTAGTGGAACACCGTCCCACCGGCATACTGAGGGCTGTCGGATCCGCGAACACCGCGCGGGTAGTTGCTGGGCGGGGCGACGATGTTGGCCACCACCCCGTACCCGTTGTCGATGCTGCGCACGACGTCGTCCCACAGTTTCTGGGCCTGCTTCTTGGTCGGCGGGTCGTTCGGCATCTGCACCACCCGGTAGTCCGCCCCGGATACGTATTTGTTGAGAACCGGCGCGATCAGGCCGATGTGGTCCGTTCCACCCTGGTCGGTGCCCATCTGATGTCCCAGATCGCTCTCCAGAATCAAGCCCCCGGTGCGGGCGATGATCACCGTCTGGGCTGAGGCGGGACCGCAATTGAAGAAGGTGTCCTGCTTGATATGGATGCGCGGATAGTCCAGAACTTTCTCCACGGCCGGTTTCCTCTCGATGGTGGTGGGCAGCAGGGCCGCCCCGAGGGCGCGGCAACGATTCCACCGGTTGGTGCGGTCGGGCAGGCCGTTCAGGCCGCCGTTGACTGCCTTGGTGGCGCCCTCGATGTCGCTGGCGTCGGAGAGCTCGTTGAGCTTGGGTCGTGCGACCGTCCAGTAATAGGAGGCCGCCAGGAATCCCCATTTCGGGTCGGAGACGAGTGTGGGCGCGGTCAGGAAGTGATCATCGGTCGGGACGAGGCCCTTGCTGTGTGCCCACACGCTGAACCGCCGGTAGTTTTCCCTGCCGGTGAGCTGGATGGGTCCACGGCCCTTGAACCGGCGGCCGTCGCCGGGTTGGGTGTTCCCCAGATCCAGCCGTCCCTCGTAGGCGCTGCCGTCGGCGATCTCCTCCATGTACCGCAGCCCGCCGGACTCGTGACCGACCTGAGCGCACCACATCGCCACCCGGTTGACGGTGGTGCATTCGGCTGCGAACAGTGCCTCGTTGAACGGAGATACAAATCTTTCGTAGTCAGCCGTCGACAGGTTGCCCATGGCGGTGGAAAGGGTCTGCAGGTCCATCACTGTGCTCCCGTGGCACTCGGTCCGGCGTATCAGCCGCCGCTCGCAGCAACCATCGTCAACTGGGCACCGACGCGCCCGTGAAATCGCAATCCCGTGCCTTGGTGAAGGTCCGCCGCCCGCATCGCTGCACCTCCGGCACCGCTTCGGCCTCCTACGTAAAGACCGGTCTGTTTAAATTGTTCTCCCGCGGGACCGCCGATGTCACGGATCATTAGGGTTAGAAAAGGTCATCAAGGACCGACCCGCCTCGCCGGGCGTGGCACGGCAGTACTCGGGCACCCTCGGCAACTGCCAGATCGCGATCAGCGTGCACGCCGCGCCCGACGAGGCGGCCGCCCCACTGGACTGGCAGCTGTTTCTACCCGAGAGCTGGGACGATCAATCGACCACCGACCCCTACGCTATCGCGGCGATTACCGTCCGCCGGCGCGTCGGCGATCCCCTTTTCGCCGTGCATCACCGCCCCCAGGTGCGAAATGGCGATAGAGCTGATCGAGTGGGGCCGGATCCCGCCGGTCCTGCACCGGCACTCTGCTGCGACCCGAACCCGCACCCGACAGCCAGCACCTGATGGACGCCTACTTCCATCCCTACGCCGCCACCATGTCGGAGCTGGTCGAGGACCGGCTCGCCGCCACCGGTGCAGCGGTGATCATCGACATGTACTCCTATCCCCGGTACCCCTCCGCATTCGAAGACCCCACCCGGCCCAGACCTCCGCTCTGCATCGGGACCGACGACTTTCACACCCCCGAATGGCTGACCGCACAGGCACTAGCCGCGTTCGCCGGACTCCACGAGAGCGCGGTCAACGCTCCGTATGCCGGCTGCTATGTGCCCCTGAGCCGGTACCGCACCGACGCCCGGGTCAGCGCGGTGATGATCGAACTCCGCCGCGACCAGTACCTGAACACCGATCACACCACGCGGACCGGCACGGATATCGAGCTGCGCATCCACACCCGTCTCACCGCGTTCGACGTCGTGGCCGGGCCGTGGGCGCCGGCCGTATCGGGGTTCGCGGTCACGGTTGTCGTGTACTTCGTCGACACCGCGACCGGTCGACCGCGGTATCTCCCGATCGCTGAGCCGCACGAGTGGGCGCCGGCGATCTTCTCCGCCATCGACGCACGGCAGGGGTACTTTCTCGGCGCGGTCGACCCGGACACCGGCGAGCACCGGGACGGGCAGCTCGCCTATCGGCTCTACCTCGACCCCGCCAGACGGGCGATCCGCGCGCCCCGGCAGATGGTCGCGTGCCCGCACTACCGACTGCACTCCGACGACGACGGTCCCGAGATCCGGATCGCCACGACCGCCTGATCTCCGGTCGGCGACTCGCCGTGCCGGACAGGAATACCGAGCCCCGTTCCCGTGGGCCGTTCTCCTCGGTACGGACTTACTTCGCCGTGCGCCCGCCCCGGGCGACGCCCTCGCTGCTAGCCGCGGTCCGCGCTGGCCTGCTCCCGCATGGTGACCCGCGCGAGCATCTGCTCCATCTGCGGCCACCCGAGCCGCTGACCGGCTGCGATCATCCCGGCTCGAGTGTCGAAGTCCGGTTCGAACGCGGTGAAGATCTGCTGAGCGGCGGGCGCGAGGACATTGCGTTCGACCGCGAAGACGGTATCGCGCGACCAACGGTCCTCGCTGTCGGTCGGGTCGGGATCACCGAACAGTTCCACCAGCCGGTCCCGAACGTAGCCGAGCTGTTCGAGCTCGGCCGCGGTGTAGAACTCGTGTACCGAGGTCACAGGGTCCCTTCTTCCTTGCCACTCGTTTCGACGTCCTCATTGTGCGGTGAGCTGCTCTGCCCGCTGTTTTCTTCCCGGCCCGGCGGGGTGTCGGCCTCGTCGTCCGTCAGTCCGAGCAGCTCCGCGACCTTGCGCTCTTCGGCTTCTCGGTCCGCCTTGATCGAGGGCGCATACTTTCGCTGCGCCGATTGCTTCGTGATCCCGCCCAGGGCTTCGCCGATGACGGTCCAGCTGATCCCCCGGTTCCGGGCGACGGACACCATCTGCGCCAGTGTCGACTTGGCGCGGACCGTCGCCTCGTGTTGCGCCTGGATCGCGTCGACGACCTGCTCGTTCGTCACGGTTCCCACGAACTTCTTCGACTCAGCCACGTCCTCATCCTGCTGACAATTTGCCCCATCGGTACACCGCGCCGAGGGTCAATCCTTCGGTGCACCGAAGGGTCTCCAGGCACTGGTGTGCGACCTCGCGGCCGAAGTCTTTCCAGTATTCGCGGCCGTCGTGGATGTGCCGCTCGGGGATCCGTTTGGAGATGCGGCCACGCCCGTTCGCGTAATCGGTGGTGTGCAGCTCGGTGGTGATCGGGATGCCGAACTCGCGCCAGAGGAGCTTGCGGGTGTCCAACCAGTTACGAAGAACCGATCGCCAACGGTCCGGGCTGAACTCGATCCATCCGTACACCGCTAGTCCGGATTGCGGATGACCCGAGTCATCGACGTAGATCATGCGATCGAGGCGCGCTGGCATGGCCCCGATGATGGCTCACTCGTTCCGATCCCGTGTCACCGGGAGCGCGTTCCCGGTTCCGGCGACGCGGCGGCTCGGATTCTACCGTGAAGGCCTGCGGGCCACTGCTCGGCATGAGAGCCGACCGGCCCTGGCCGTGGGTGCACCGAATCACGCGCACAGCGTCGAGCAGTGGACGGTGAGCGCGATGGTTGGAGCACTTACCGAACGGCAGAGCCATACTCTGCACCCTGGGAGCGGGTGTGGCGGGATCGCCCGTCTCGTCGTCCCCCGCCTGCTCTTGCAATCGGCGGCCACGGCCGTACCGTGGTCGGTGACGGCGTCACCGGGGCCCGCACCCGGCGACGAGACCCGACCAGGAAGGGCCCGGTTTTCATGACCGACACCTCCGCCGATCCGGCCGCGTTCACCCCGGCCAGTACCGAATGGATCAAATCGCACCTCGACCGTATGGACCACCGGGCCCCGGGGGACCGGGACCGGAGCGCCGACGTCGAACCGGCCGCACTCACCGTGGCGGTCCGCCGCCCCTGGTGACCGCGGGGGCGGACGATCCTCTGGGGTTCCGACGGCGCCTGGGTTCGTGGTCAACGCGGCGGAACCTGTGCGCGGCATCGACCCGCGAGGGAACACATGATGACCTAATCGCGGCGCGACCGGCGGCCGTCATGGCCGAATCCGCCGAGCCCGGGCCGTACCGGCCCGGGTGCGGATCTACCCGGTCTGCTCGACGACCTCGACGAACGCGCCGTCGAGCAGCGACGATCCCCGCTCGGCGCCGATTCCCGGCGCCGACGAAATGCCGGATTGATCACCGGGGCTCGGTGACGCCGAGGGTAGTGCTCGGGGGCGGCGCCCGATCTCATTGGTGATACCCGGTCGCCAAGGTGTGGGTCGTGGACCGTGGCCGGGATCATCGGCAGGTGCGGTCTCGATGCCCGGCATACTTCGTGGTCGCACCACCCATGTCGATGTCCTCGGTCGCCGATGGCGGTCGGGAGTCGGCGACCTGGGCGGCGGCGGTCAGTTCGGTGGCAGACGGTGACGAACGTCTGGGTCCGCCGCCGGCCGCACACCCGAAATGTGTTGTGGCCGGCCGACGGACCGACACCCGTCGGTCCAGGCACATCCTGGTTTCGTCGGGCGGTGCCGCGCCTCGGTGTGCGGCAGCCACGACGGTACTCGCGGGGGGCTGCCGTGCCGCAGGAAGACGCTTCACTTTTCGGCGGGGTTCACCGGCGGTCGACGGTCACCGCCCACCTCCCGTGCGGGGCGTGACCAGCGATCGCACCCCGGGCGAGGAGTGCTGCCGGTGGGTTCGCCCGGGATGTCATCGCTGGTTCTGGTCTTCTTCTTCGTCGGCGCCTTCGGCCTGGTTGGGCTGATGGGTCGTCGAGGTGAGGTTCTCCGGGTCGGCGTCGGGATCGGTCGCCGGATCGTAGGGTTTCTCCGATTCGCTGGGCTCGGTGTTTCGGTCGTTCATGATGATCGGGTAACCCCGGAACGGTGGTCGAAACCGGACTACGCCGGATCCGCAGTGCGCGAGCCGGTCGGTTCGCTGCACATCTTGCGCAGATGCGGTGTCAGCGTGCAATTGTCCACACCGAGCCGGAGAAATCACGCCATTTGCGCGGCCACGGGTCACCACCGGAAGGAGGATACGAACATGAGCACACCGGAGGACGACGAGGCGGCCGAATACCGGAAGGATTTGTCGGAGGTGGTCGACGATATCGAGGAGCGAGTCGCCGAAAAGCACCGACCTGAGTCAGCGCCCGACACCGCCGCCGAGCGGACGGACACCATCCCGGACGACGCCGGCGACGAAGCACCCGATTGACCCGGAGTCGCGTGTGCCGGCGCGCGTCCGCGGGCACCCGACCACTGGAAAGTGGCGGAACGCGACCGGGGTCAGTCTGCGCGCTAGCTGACAGGGTGCGGGATACGGCTTCGGCGCGGTCGGCGGCGGTCGGGGCGGTCGGCGGCGCCATGAGTGAGGGAGGGGGTGGGGGAGACCATGACCAGGTGTGAGACCTGCGGAAATGAGTGCGACCTGGCGTTCACTGTCACGCGTGGTGACCGCTCCGCGACCCTCGACAGCTGAAAGGGGCGGACGGATGTGACGCGCATGTGGAGAAACGCTGGTCGGACCGGTCCGCTTTCCGTAGTGCCGCCATCTATGCAGGTGTGGTGATCGCGGTGGCGCTGGCGGCGATGGGGCTGACCGTGGGGTGGGCGGCCACCGGTCGGCGCGAGTGTGCCGACGACGGACACACCCTGCTCTGTTCCGGCCCGGCCCGGATGGTGCTGGCGTTCGTGGCGACAGCAATCTTGCTGCTCGGCGGCCTCGGGGCGTTCGTGGTCGCGTACCGGGTCTGGCGGCGGGTGGCAGCTGGCCAATCTGGCAGGGGCGCCGGGTGGGTGGTGTTGGTGTTGATCTACCTCGGCGTGTCCGCCCGCGCGGCCACCTCCTAGAACGCACTGGCCAGCACCTCCTGGAATGGGTGCGCCCCGAGAATCTTCTCGAACTTATGTCGGGTATCCGGCCGGACTGGGGTGGCGTGAATCCTTTTGCGGTGTCGGCTCATGCGCTCGCCCGTTGATTCCCGTTGATTTGGGGTTGCCGGGTCGGGGTAATTGCCGAAGGTATGAATACTCGAGGCGCGATCGTGATGTCAGGAATGTTCGTGGTTGCTCTCGTCGCCGCCGGATGCGGTAGCGACGCGACGGATGAGCAGGCCACCGTCGAGACCCCGCCGTCACCGTCCGAGGCGACGACCGGTGTGGTGGTTCCCGGAGCGGAGGGGGCGTTCCAGCTCCCTGGTGAGGTCGGCGAGGACGACGCGTTCACCTACGATCAGGTCGCCGTTCCGGTGGGCTCGTCGGTGGACGTCGAAGCCGAGAAGGGAGACGGCCGCACGACGGTCACGTTCTCCGCGACCGGGTTGGCACCGAACCGCGACTTCGGTGTGCACGTGCACACCCGGCGGTGCGGACCGCAACCGGCGGATTCGGGGCCGCACTACCAGAACGACGTCGACCCCGCGGCCACCCCGGACAAGCCGTCGTCGGATCCCGCCTACGCGAACCCGCAGAACGAGATCTGGCTCGACGTCACCACCGACCAGAGCGGTAGCGCTCAGTCGTCGACGACCGTGGACTGGGAATTCCGTCCCGATGAGGCCAAATCCGTGGTGCTGCACGCACAACGAACGATGACCGGTCCCGGCCAGGCGGGGATGGCGGGTGACCGTCTGGCGTGCATCGACGAAGACTTCTGAGCAAATGACGAGATCCGGCGGGGGATCCCACCGCCACCATGGTGGACCCCGGTGCCGGGGTTCGGCAGGACCGACGGGGACGAGCGGCCGCGCCGTACCTGAACGTTTGTGTAGATGGCAGGTGCGGCAGCCGTGTGCTAGAACTGGTCGGGCATTCGGCAGTGACGTGACTCACATTCACGTCGGCTCCGGGATCATCCGCCGGTACACCGGCGCGTCCCGGCCGATGCACGAGAGCGAAGGACAACGCATGATCGAGGCCACTGCAGAATCACCACTGAGCCCGCTTCCCGCCCCGACCCGTCTGACACCCCGCCGGCGCCTTGATGGTCGCGAACTTCTCGCCACCGCGAAGGGCATCCTGATCGCTGCCCGCCGCTGCAGTGACGCCCGGGCCTTCGACGAACTTCTCGACGTGTCCCGCCGTCATCACCTGACCGTGGTCGGTGCTGCCCGGAACCTGGTCGACCTCGCTGCCGGATCCCCGTCCTCTCGGTGTGCACCGGACGCCGTCCGGTTCGACGAATGGGAGCAGCTCCTCGCCCAGCTTCCCCCGCGCCCGCACGCACACGCGAGCTGACGCGACGACACTCTCCCAATGCGGTGGCGAAGTCGAATCCCCATCAGCACCACATCGAAACCGACCACGCCTATGGCGTGCAGATCCACTCCCACACCTTCCGCCGTGCTGCTGATGATGTCCCAGCTCCCGAGAGTCACCATGTCGCGTTTAGCCTCGCGTGCCGAGCGTCGTGAGTTATGGTCCGCCCCAGACCGGTATCTGGATGCTGCCGAACGCTGCTGAATCGGTGCTCAACGTCAAGGAGTAGAGATGCCCGAGCGCGGCCCTACCTCGTCCGCTGTCCCTCCGCCGAACGACGCCTCCAAAACGCACCTCGTCCGGTGGGCGATCGACCGCATCAACGCCCACGACGTCGACAGCCTCCGCAACTACTTCTGGGCCGCCGACTCCCTCGTGCACTTTCCTACCGGGACATGCCGTGGAAGCACCGAGGTCGCCACCTATTTCAACCAGGTCTTCGACGCCGTCGCCGACTTCGCCTTCGAGATCGTCTCGATCGCCGAGTCCGGCGATGACGTCTTGCTCCACTGGCACGTGTCCGGCCAGCACGTTGGCACTTTCGTGGGCATCGCCGCCACGGGGCAGCGAATCGAGTTCGACGGATTCGACCATTTCGTCATCGTCGACGGGAAGGTCGTCACCAACACGGTGCGCTACGACCAAATGGAGTTCGCCCGCCAGATCAAACTTCTACCGCCCGACGGATCGATTGCGGACCGCGCATTGAAGGCCGCCTTCAATGCCAAAACGCGTGTAGTGAGCATGACCCGCCGACGCTAGCTCTGTATAACCAGGGGCCCAGGCGTCTCGGGTGCAGGTCATGCCGCAGGCCCGACCTACACCGAACCCAAACCGGGCTCCGTACCTGCGGGCGAGAGGGGTTCACCGACCAGTGGTCGCCACGACGACGTTCCCGCCGTGACGGGCGAGTCGGCGGACATCGCGTCGTCGCGCTACGGCATCGACGGTCTCGACGGGTTCGGCGGTCCCGCCCGCCCGCGCGCCGTGAAGTGATGTCCCCGGTGCCCGTTACCTCATGATCGACATTGGACGTCTGAGCGGCCACCGTGCCCCAGCAGCGTAGTCCAGGTAAATCTTGGTTGCGGCGTCGTCGCTGGTCTCCCGCAACCACCAGCCGTCTCGGCGAGTCGATGGCGCACCAGCCCTCGTCACAAACCAGGTCCGTATCGTGCCGGTGGTCGGAGACCAGCTGATCGGGGCGGTTGTGCTCTGCTGGCCACCGCTGTCGAGGAGGGCCGGGGCCCGTCCTCGATCAGCGGCATACCGGCCGACGGCTCCTCTCTGTCTGCTGCCGGGCCCTGACCGGCCGACCTCACTTCAGGTGCCGGGCGAAGAACCGATTCCCGGCGTCCCCCTCGAACTGCGGGACGCCGGTATGCCCGCCCATATTGGCGTGCAGCGTCTTCTCCTTGGAGCCGAAGGCGTCGAATAGGTCCAGGGCCGATTGCCGGTCGTTTCCTGCGTCATCCCACTGCAACAGGACCTGCAGTGGAATGGTGACCTGCCGGGCCTCCTCGAACATGGTGCGGGGCACGACACTTCCGGCGAACAGGAGGGCGGCCGAGATGCGTGGCTCGACTACCGCCAGCCGGATGCCGATGGAGATCACCCCTCCCGAGTACCCGACCGGGCCGTCGATCTCGGGCAGCGAAAGGACGGCATCCAAGGTGGCCCGCCATTCCGGGACCGCCCTTTCGACCAGCGGGAGGACGAGCCGGTCGACGACCTCGTCGTCGACCGGCTCGCCGGCCGCCAGTGCCCGGCGCAGGTCGGCGCGGGCCTGCTCGGCGGCGGCGGAACGGGGCCGGTCACCGCTGCCGGGAAGCTCGATGGTGGCCGCGGCGAAGCCCTCCGTCGCGGCGTGCATGGCCCGCGCCGCCAGGCGGGGATACATCATGTGCAGTCCGCCGGGGTGGCCGGCCAGGATCACCGGCACCGGCGTCGGCGCGGATGCGGATTCGGGCGTCCACAGGATGCCGGGGATGTCGCCGAGGGTGAATGTGCGTTCGAGGACGCCGTCGTCGAGGCGTTGTTCGGAAGTGAAGTGCATTGTTGTGCCTTTCGGGAGTGCTCGAAAACGGCGCTCCCGGGCGGCCTATCGCCCGGCCGTGACCCTGGAGGGGAGCACCCATGTCGATACTGCGTTCACGGGTACCACCTCCTCGTTCTCTTGCACGGCCTCCGGAAAAGTAGCAGTGGTCGCCGTGATCCGCCAACAGGTTTTTGGGAGGCTGCGAGATTGGATGCCACGGAGCCAGTACCGTGCCTGTCCGGATAGACCGAGTTCTTCATCGAACCCACACCGGGGACGAAGTGGCGTCCCCCGAGCATGCCGACGGGCCGGTCCGCCTGCGTTTCGTAAGCGGATGCCCAAACGGAACCGAGTCGGTGCGGGCCGGCGCATTGTTGCGCCAGCGACGCCTAGTTGTACTGACCACGGACGTTGGTGACGGCGTGGCGAGGTGACATAGAGAAGACCTCCGAGTGAAGTGCGAGCTGTCTAGGAACGCATCACTCACTCAGGAGGTCTTCGTGGTCCACCGTAATGCCCCGTTGTCCGAAACGGGTCGCCTGCGCCTTGCTCAATATGTCGTTGATGATGGGTGGCCGCTGCGGCGGGCTGCTGAACGGTTCCAGGTCGCGGTCACCACCGCAGCACGCTGGAGCGCTCGTTACCGCGCCGAGGGGCCGGCCGGGATGGCCGATCGCAGCTCACGGCCACATCGCAGCCCGAACCAGACCCCGACGCGCACCGAGCGGCGCATCATCAAGGTCCGCGTCATCCGCCGCTGGGGTCCGGCCCGGATCGCGTATCTGCTGGGTCTGAATGTTTCGACAGTGCACAAGGTCCTGAGCCGGTACGGGTTGGCTCGACTGCGGTGGCTCGACCGCCCGACCGGACGGGTGATCCGTCGCATGCACTCACCGCACTGCGGCGATCTCGTTCATGTCGATGTCAAGAAACTGGGCAAGATCCCCGCCGGCGGCGGATGGCGGAAGGTCGGTCGCTCGGCAGGCAGCCGCAATGCCCGGGCCGACAAAAGCAGCGGCGAGGTCGACAAGTACTACCGTCCGGTCCGCGGCTACCACTTCCTGCACACCGCGATCGACGCACACTCACGGTTGGCCTACTCCGAACTGTTGGGCGACGAACGCAAAGCCACCGCCGCCGCGTTCTGGCTACGCGCCAACGCGTGGTTCACCGAGCACGGCATCACGGTCGAAAAGGTGTTGACCGACAACGGTTCCTGCTACCGATCACACGCGTTCCGAGACGCACTCGGTGAGATCAAGCATCGCCGAACCCGCCCCTACCGACCCCAAACCAACGGCAAAGTCGAACGCTTCCACCGCACTCTGGCCGACGAATGGGCCTACGCCCGCCTCTACACCAGCGACCGCGAACGCTGCGACGAGTTCCCGCGATGGCTGCACACCTACAATTACCACCGAGGCCACACCGCACTCGGCGGCCAACCACCCGCCACCCGCGTACCCAACCTCCCAGGTCAGTACACCTAGTAGCCGATCGAGGGCAGCCACGAGCCCTGCGGCTGGTTGTAGAGCCCGGTCGTCATCAGGGTCGATTGCTGGACGAGCTGCAGCCCGGCGCCGAAGCACCAGGCCATGAGTCGGGTATTGCGTGAGGGTACGAGGAATCCGAGTCCGGTGTACTCGTCGGCGCCGGCCAGCAGTGCGATGATGTCGTCGTCGGCGTTGCCGACGGCATGCCAGGTGTAGCCGAAACCCGTCGCGTAGCCGGTGATCCGGCCGCCGCGCTCGACGACGCGGGCGGTACCGATATTGACCCAGTGCTGTAGCTCGCCGTGGCGGTCGTGGCCGTGCACGTGCCGGCAGATCTCGTCGCAGGCGGCGATGTCGTCCGGTGTCGCCGGGCGCACGACTGTGCCGGGAATCCCGGACCTGGGTGGTGGTCCCTGGAAGACGGACAACAGCTCACGGACGGCGAAGCCGAGTTTGGCGTACAGGGAGAAGGACCGGTAGTTGTACGCCGTCTGTACCAGCCGGACGCCCGCGACCTCGCGGTCTCGTGATCGCTCGAGCAGCGCGGTCATCATCGCACAGCCGGCCCCGGCGTCCGGTGCTGTCGGGTCGACACTGACGGGTCCGATGCCGACGATCTGGCCGCGTTCGTCCTGGAGGGCGCTGCCGACGATGTGGCCGTCGCGCTCGGCCACCAGGCCGTAGATGCCGTCGGTGTTCAGCATCGCCTGGATCTGGAAGTCGGCGAATTCGGGGGTGCCCGCCTCGATCGGAAAATGGTGGCGCGTGGCGAGCGTTTCGAAGGCGTCGAACATGAGGCGCCCACACACCTGGGCGTCGTCCGGCGACGCCTCGCGGATATGCAGCTCGGTCATTCCCCTCTCGGCCACTCCTCTATTGTCGCGCTTGCGCTGCCGTCGGGTGTCCCAATGCCCAATCGGTGACTGCTGGATCAGCGCCTCCCACGTCTAGGCGCAATTCCTCGTCCAAATGACGCAAGTTGCTCATACGATCGAGGCAGGGTACGGGAGGAATCATGAATCAGAACCAACCATTCGTGCTGGAACTAGCGATGCGCGTCGCACAGTTGCATCGCGCTGGCGAGAGCAGCAAGGCGCTGTGGCTGCGGAAGCAGCGCCAGGCAATGGCAATCGACGACGATCAGCTCAAACGGGCACTCGCTGTGCTCTACGGTCTGCCTGACCAGTCACCCGAGAGGCCCACACTCACTACGGCGACCTGAAGCAGCAAGCGAGCTGACCTCCAAAGAATCGACCCGATCGAGAGCGCGCAACGTGCCGCAAGCGGATCGCCTTATGGCATGCAGTCCGCACCGATCGGTTACATCGCCGGATTCCACGCCAGCTGTTCCTCTACGATGTACGGACTGCTGACTATCCATCCGGGGTCTCAGGGCACGGTCTGGAGGGCCCTGAGCATCTGAATATCCCTTGGGCGCACAGGATGACGAACCGAGGAGCACGTTGTTGCCGTTCGCGACAGAATCGACGAAGACCTACGAACCCACCCGGCGGTGAGGCTTGCGAGCGAAGCGGTCCCATTGATGCACCGCACCACGGCCGGAGAGCGATTCGGTCCAGTCCGGCTCATCGAGCGCGACTCCGATGTCGTCGTCGTGTTCGCCGCAGGTACGACGCATTGGGCGGTTCTTGTTCAGCCAGGGAGCGATTCACCGAAGGCATCCCTCATCCTCGGGATACCCAATCCCCGCGTTGGATTCGGTCGCTCGTTTCGAGCGTCGTACCTGGAGCGGTTGAACGTCCATCAATGGGGCAGAAACCGAATACGCCGGAATGGGGCCACGGCCGGGTGAAGTTACTGGTCGAGTGCAGTCTGCTGTGGGCCGGTGCCTGGTGTCCGGTGTCCGGTGTCCGGTGTCTGGTGCCTGGTGCGACAGAGTTCACGGTGTTCGCGTGCTGTTCGTGAGTAGTTTCTAGAGTATGGACAATGAGGGACCCAGCCGAACAGCGCTCGTGACTGCTTACGCCCGTGCCTATCATCAAATTGTTGACCGGCCACGGATTCTCACCGATCCACTGGCGGCACGTCTGCTGGGTGTCACTGTCGATGAGCTGACCGAATTGGTCCGGTCCGCAGAGGATCATCCCGGCAGCGGTGTGGACTCGGAAATCTTGCGGCTGGGTGTCAGTGATCGATCGCGCCGCCTGTTCTTTGCTGCTCGTGCCCGTTTCGCCGAGGATCGCGTGGCCGAAGCCGTCGCTGCCTGCGTGCGACAGGTCGTGATCCTCGGCGCGGGCCTGGACACCTTCGCCTACCGCAACCCGCATCCGGACCTGCGTGTATTCGAGGTCGACCATCCCGCTACCCAAGCATGGAAACACCAACGCCTCGCCGCCTCCGGCATCGACCAGCCCGAACGGTTGACCTTCGTGCCGGTCGACTTCGAAACCGACACACTGGGAACACGATTGGAGGCCGCCGGATTCATCCGGACCGATCCGGCCGTATTCGTGTGGCTCGGTGTCGTCTTCTATCTGACCCCCGACGCCTCCCGCAGCACCCTCGAATACATTGCTCGCCAAACCGAGCCGGTCGAGGTGATCTTCGACTATCTGCAGTCCGCAGACACCGATGAGGAACGTGCACAGCTGCAAGCGCGCGCACGTCGAGCAGCAGCTGTCGGCGAACCCTGGTTCAGCTACTTCACTCCTGACGACATGGCCGCAGAATTGCGGGCGCTCGGCTTCACCGACATCGAAGACTACTCCGCTGCGGACCTCATCGCTGGGTACCTCGATGGATCAGCGGAATTCGAGGGCGAACCACCCCAGGCGCTGCGCTCGGTCCGCATACTACGGGCGAGCCGCTGAGGGTTCCCCCTCAGTGGGGCATCGTCAACTTGGCTGATCGACGCGGACGCTGGGAGAATCGCTGGCCGTGGCCATGGAAGCGTCGTTGTACAAGGGGCACCGGTATCCGGTGGAGATCATCAGCCATTGTGTCTGGCTCTACCACCGCTTCGCATTGAGCCTGCGGGACATCTCGGAGATGATGCTCGAACGCGGCGTCGTGGTCTCCCACGAGACGATCCGCCGATGGTGCGCCAAGTTCGGACAGGATTTCGCCAACCAGCTGCGCCGGCGGCGACCCCGGCCCGGAGACAAGTGGCATCTGGACGAGGTGGTCATCCGGATGAACGGCACGCAACACTACCTGTGGCGCGCCGTGGACCAGGACGGCAACGTCCTCGACGTGCTGGTCCAGTCCCGCCGAAACGCCGTGGCCGCGAAGAAGTTCTTCCGCAAGCTCCTCAAGAGGCAGTGCGCGGTGCCGCGGGTGCTGGTCACCGACAAGCTCGGTAGTTACCAGGTGGCGCATCGGGAGGTGATGCCGTCGGTCGAGCACCGGCGGTCGAGGTACCTGAATAATCGGGCGGAGAACTCCCATCAGCCCGCGGCGACGCGAGCGGGCGATGAAACGGTTCGCCTCGCCCGGTCAGGCGCAGCGGTTCCTCTCGGCGTTCGGCGGCATCGCAGGACACTTTCAGGCTCGGCGACACCTGCTCACCGCGTCCGAATGGCGACGCGAGATGACCGACCGATTGGCCGTGTGGAACGAGGTCACCGGTGTCTCTGCCGCAGCCTGAACGATGCGACTCCGACAGGACCCTCACTCGGCCTCATACTCCCGGATCCAGCCCTGGGCCCAGCCAAGTTGACGATGCCGTCTGCCCGGTGGGGCGCACTCTCAAGAAGGCGGGCGGGCCACATGCGCCGGTCCAGTGATCCGGTGATCCGACATTCCGTGCGCGATCAGCCATGCTACCAATCCGGTACCACGGTGGTAGCATTTGGGTATGAGTACACAGATTGCGGTGCGGTTGCCGGATGAGATTGTGGCCTTCGTCGACGGTGAGGTGCGCGACCATCGGGCGCCCAGCCGGGCCGCCCTGGTGTTGCGGGCGCTCGAGCGGGAGCGGCGTCGACAGGTCGCCGCCCGGGATGCCGAGATTCTGTCCCGGGCGCGCGGCGGGGACGACCCGGACGGCCTCGATGACCTCGCCCGGCATGCCGCGGGTCTGTTCAGCGATCTCGACTGATGCGGCCGATTCACGCCGCGAAGCTGGACAAGACGCGGCCGGTGCTGGTGTTGACCCGGGAGTTGGTGCGCCCGCACCTGAGCCGGGTGACGGTGGCGCCGATCACCGGCACCGTGCGGGGACTGTCCACCGAGGTGCCGGTGGGGCCGGCCAACGGGCTGGAGAAGGAGTCGGTGGTCAGTTGCGACAACATCGTCACGATTCCGGTGTCGGCGTTGGGGCGCGGTCTCGGGTTCTTCTTTCCGTCGCAGGAGGCTGCCCTGACCACAGCGATCCGGGCCGCGTTCGACCTGGAATGACCAACCCCCTGGTGGGACAGCTGACGCACAGGCAGGTTCGGTGTCACCGCCAGGAGGTGTGGTGGTGACTCAGGGGTGAACAGTTCGCGCTGTTCGCAGCGGGGGTCGAGGTGATCGGGAGGTCGATTCACCCGTGGGATACATGCCAACATGTCCCCGTATCAAGATCCGGTTCGCAGGGTGCTCGACCGCAGCCTTCCGCCGTCGATGATCCCGCCGCCCCCGACGGGATGGGGCACCCGCTAGTGTCGGGCCGGTGCCGGTTCATGACGTCGACGCGTTGCTCACCCATGTGAGGTCACTCGACGAGGAGCGGCTTGCCGCCCTCTTGCGCCGGCGGCCGGGGGCGTTGTCGTTGCCGTGGCCCGCGGACCTGACGGAGCTGGCCGTCCGCCTGGGCAGCCAGGAGTCGATCGTGCTCGCCTACACCCGCCTGCCGCGGCCGCACACCGAGGTGCTCGGCGCCCTCACCCTGGTCGAGCAGCTGGGGCTGCCGGTCACGGCGGCCGGGGCGTCGACGTGGCTGGGCAGCGACCCGGACACGGTCCAGGCATTCCTCGACGACCTGCACGAGCGCGCCCTGACACTGGTCACCGCCGACGGCGAAATCAGCACACCCGCCCAGTTCCCGTCGGTGGGGGTCGGTCTGGGCCCGCCGGTGCGGGTGCTGCTCGAGGAGACCACCCTTGCGGCGCTGCGCGGAGTGGCCGCGGCACTGCAGCTGCGCGGGGACGGGGCCAAGACGGTGCTGGTCGATCGCCTCGCCACCTTCTTCCGTGACCCTGCTGCGGTGCGCACCCTCGTCGACGGGGCGCCGCCGCGGGAGCGGGAGCTGCTCCTCGCCTGCGCCGAGCAGGATGCCGCGATCGAATACTTCCCGCCGTACCTCGGGTCGCACCGAGCGGGCGCGCGAGACCAACCCGGGGACTGGGCGGTCGCGCGCGGGGTGCTGTGGCCGAGCTACGACGGCGCCGCCTACCTGCCGTTGGAGGTGTCGCTGGCGCTGCGCGCGAAGGAGTGGCGGCTGCCGTTCCATCCGGAACCGCCGCTGCTCGCGGATCATCCGGTGCCGGCCGAGCACGTGGACGCCGAGGCCGCCGCGCGTGCGCTGCGGATGATCGAGCGGGTCACCGCGCTGGTGGATACCGCGACGACCGACCCGATTCCACTCATCAAGTCCGGAGCGGTGGGACTGCGGACGCTGCGCACCGTCGCGAAGAACTGGGACGTCGAGGTCGACGAGGTGCGGCTCGCCGTGGAGCTGGCCCAGTCGACCGGGGTGCTCGCCCCGGCACCACCACCGCCGCCGGCGAAGAGCCGGGGGCGTAAACGGCCGCCGCCACCCTCGCCCGGCCTGATCCCCGGTCCCGCAGCACCCGGCTGGCGAGCCGCCGACGCCGCGACCCGGGGACGCGCCCTGATCGACACCTGGTGGCAGTCGGACCGTTCGGTGCTGATGGAGGCGAGTGCGGCCGCCGAGCTGGGCGAGACGGCCGTGTACCGGCACCTGCGTCACGAACTGATCGACGTGTACGCCACGGTGGTGGCGCCCGGCCGGGGAGTGTCGGATATCAAGGACCTGGTTCCCGTGCTGGGCTGGCGCGCCCCGCTGATCGGGGACGACATTATCGGCGACGTTCTGACCGCGGCGGTGCGCGAGGGAGAGCTGCTCGGTCTGCTGGCGCTGGGCGCCGCCACCGCGCTGGGCCGCGCCCTGCCCGCCGGCACCCTCACCTCTGTCATGGCGGAGCTGTTGTCCGGCGCCCACACGTCCGCGGTGATCGGTGCCGATCTCACCGCGGTGGTCCTCGGCCCGCCGGCGACCGCCCTGTCGCGCCTGCTGGACGGTGTCGCGGACCGGGAGTCCCGCGGGGCGGCCACGACGTGGCGGTTCACCCCCGGCAGCATCCGGGCGGCGTTCGATCGGGGCGCCGCCGCCCAGGATCTGATCGGGGAGCTGGAGTCGATCGCGCCGGCGGGCCTGCCGCAGGCGTTGGAGTACCTGATCGGTGATGTGGCCCGCACCCACGGGCAGCTGGGGGTGATCGAACTCGGGTGCGCGATCGTCGCCGAGGACCCGACGCTGCTGCGCGAGCTGGTCGGCAACCGGAAACTCGGCAAGCTGGGACTGGCCACCCTCGCCCCGACGGTGCTGGCCTCCCGCACAGGCGCCGACACGACGCTGTCCGCGCTGCGGGCGGCCGGCTATGCGCCGGTGGTGCGCGAGGTGGACGGCAGCGTGCTGATCTCTGCGCCGCCGAACCCGGACCCCGCCGACGTCGACGGCCCCGACCTCGACCTGGCCGCCATCGGGGTCCCCGCCGCCGATCCCGACCGGCATGCCCGCCACCTCACCGCCACCGCCGCCGCACCATCCGAACCCGCCGGGCAGTTCCCGTCCTTCGCCGCGCTGCGCGGCCGCGGAGACGCCGAGGCGATCTGGGAACTGGTGGCCGGCGGGCCCGCACACCTCACCCATGACGGGTACACGCACCTGGTCCACAGCGCCAGGCTGCACGGGAACACGCTGACCGCCTGGAGCGCCACGACGGAACGGTACGAGGACTTCCCGGTGGCGCACATCGCAATTTCCGGACCACCCGGGGCCGGCCGCTGAGCGCACCCCTGTCGCAGAAGAAGCCAGGGCTGCCCCACTCAGCTCCACGGACAGCACAATGAGAGTCGGGTTGGAGTTGGATCGGCTGTGGCTGGCCGATTTTCGACGTCGACGTTGTCCGGATCGCGGCGCAGCCGATGTGGCTGTGTGGTTCAGATGGGCAGCGCACGCACAGGCATGTCCCGGACCTGCTCCTCGCACATGCTGATGGTTCACCGTCGTGGACGTCAAGCCGGAAGGGTTCGTTCGCCGCGACGAGGTACGGCGGGTGTTTGCCTGGACGGAGCGGCTATGTGTTTCGCGGGGGTGGTCGTACGAAGTGTGGACCGGAGCGGATTCGGTGGTCCTGGCGAATCTCCGCACTATCGGTGCTGCCCGCCGGAAATGGTTGATCGATCCCGCGACGGTGGCGGCCGTGGAACCGATCGCGGTGTCCGGAATAAACGCGCGCCAGTCCACACGTTCTCCTGACGGAGGGCGTTGTTGTCGATTGCGAGGGCCGTTTGTCTCTGGGTTGGCAAATACGCCGGCTCCGCGGTGGGGGGCTACGGGCTGATTGCGTCTGCGACGTTGGTGGCCGGGAGTTGCGGGTATCGGTCGTGCAGCGGCGACGAGTCGAATGTCATGTCGGCCGTGTCCATGTAGAGGGCGAGTTCGGCGAGTCGCGCCGGTGCGGTCGGACAGAGGTGGCCGGTCGCAGCGAGCGCGCGCAACACGAGTCGGGGAACATGCCGGGCGCGGACAGCATTGTCGCCGATCCGATTTCCGAGGATTTTCGTAAGTTCGACGAATGTGAGGTTTCGGGGCCCGCCGATCTCGAACAGTTGGCCACGGGTGCTGGCGTCGAGTGCGGCCAGTTCGATCAGCGCGGCGACGTCGTCCGTGGCAACGAAGTTGATCGGGTTGTCGCCGCGACCGAAGATGACCGGCCGACCGGATCGACCGGTGGACTGCGCGAGAAGGTCGAGGTATAGCTCGGCGAAGGCGGTCGACCGGACGATCGTCCACGGGACGCCGCTGGTGTGCAGGTAGTGCTCGGCGACCGCCTTCATCCGGAACAAGCCGATCGGATGGTTGGCAGTCGTGCCGATAGCGGAGACGAGAACAAACTCGGCACCTGCGGCGCGTGCGGCGTCGACAAGGTTGATGATGCCGTCGCGGTCCACCGACGCCGGGGTCACCCGGCCCGGGCCGGTCAGTCCGTGCACCGCCGAGATGACGAGGTCCACGCCGTCCGCAGCCGGTTGCAGTGATGTGGCATCACGGACGTCACCGGTCACGGTCTGTACACGTTCGGCGGCGAGGCCGGTCGCGGCGGCGCTTGCGGGATCGCGGGTCAGGACGCGGACCTGGTGTCCGCGCGCGGCGAGCCGGTGCACGACCAGCGAGCCGAGGCGGCCGGTGCCGCCGGCGACGAGGATGATCATCGGGCACCGACTTGCGTGTGGACGGTGGGCTCGACTCCGTCGGGCGAGTCGTCGACCGGTTCGAGGTAGAAGCGACTCCATTTCGCGCGACCGTCGCGGACACCGAACACGATCACTCCGCGCATCAGATGCGGGCGCCCATCGCGGCGGGTGCCGGCCATCTCCCACTCACCCCAGATGGTGTCGCCGTCGACCACCCAGCGCAGCACCCTGGCCCGTACATCGGGCACGCCGCCGAAAATCTCCGTCCAGTTACGTCGCACCTGCTCGCTGCCGGTGAATCCGCGCGCCGGATGCGCCGGCGTCTCGTTGAGATAGTCCGACGCGAAGCAGTCCACTACTGCGTCGAGATCATGTGCGTTGACCGCGTTTTCGAGTCGGCGGAGCATCGCCAGGGTGGGGTCGGGCTCAGGTGTCGGCATCTCGCACTCCGTCAAATTTTAGATACAGTGTGGTGTATCCAATATGAGGAGTATCCGCCCCGATGACCGACCCAGTCAAGACTCCGCGACGCTACGACGCCAGCCTCCGACGCAGCCGGGCGCGAATGCGCCAGCAGAAGGTGCTCGACGTCGCGCGGGAGATGTTCCTGCGTGATGGCTACGCCGCCACGACCGTGGCGGCGATCGCCACCACAGCGGACGTCTCGGTCGAGACGATCTACAAGACGTTCGGTGGCAAACCCGGCCTGATCCGCGAGATCCAGGCCGCGGCACTGACCGGGACCGGCCCCGTGCCGGCTCCGCAGCGTTCCGACCATATGTCGGCCTCCGAGCCCGACCCCGAGGTCGTGCTTCGGAATTGGGCAACCCTGGCCACCGAGGTTGCACCTGCGGTGACGCCGATCATCGGGCTCGTCCGCGACGCCGCAGCGACCGATCCGGATATGGCCTCACTGCTCGACGACATCAATACCCAACGCCTCGCCCGGATGACGCACAACGCGCGACGTCTCCGCAGCCACCTGCCACCGACGATCTCGCTCGAACATGCCCGCGACGTGCTGTTCACCTACACCGCGCCCGAAATCTACGAGCTGCTCGTCCTCGCCCGACATTGGAGCGTGGAACAGTACGCCGAGTTCATCTATCGCGGCATGGCCACACAGTTGCTGCCCCCGTCCGACTGACGGACATCCATTCCCGCCATTGACACCGAACCCAAACCGGGCTCCGCAGCTGCAGGCGACAGGGGGTCACCGACCCAGTGGTCCGCCGGGGGCTCGGGTTCGGGCTCCAAGAATCCGCCCGGACATGGATCCGCTAGCGGTGAAGCGCGGTGCGCGGTTTGCGGCTGTGAGCAGGCGGCGCCGCGGCCCGCATGGCATCCTCGAGGAATGGCACGAACGTGGTGGTCGGTGACGGTGGAGCTGCTCGGCGGGCGCGGCGAGGAATTGTGGCCATGGCCCGGCCGCGTCTTCGCGGTCGGACCGTCGCATACCTTCCTGGATCTCGCGAATGCGATCAACGACGCCTTCGCCCGGTGGGACCGCTCGCACCTGTCGATGTTCACCCTTGCCGATGGACGAATGGTCACCGACACGGAGACCGGGGCCGAGATGGTGGAGTCGCTCGGCGGGCCCATCACCGAGGCGGTGAACATCGAGTCGGCCAAAGTCGCCCGGCTCCTGAAGCCCGGGGCGGAGTTTCAGTTCACCTTCGACCTGGGTGATGACTGGACCCACCGCTGTCTGATCGGCGGCGACAAGGTCGACCCCCTGGAAGTGCTGGGGATCACGCCAGGGAAGCCTCTGCCGTACTGGGGGTGGGGCGCCATCCCGGATCAGTACGGGCGCCGGTGGTCCGACGACGACGGGCAGAGCCGAGCACCGCGCAGACCGAGCCATCCGCACCCGATGCTGCTGCACGCGTGGCCCGCACAGGACCGGGTGCCCGCACTCGATGTGTCCGAGCTGCGCGCCGCTATCGCGGCAGCAGATGCCGCCCGGTTCCTCGCCGCGGTGCGGGGACATGACGTCGACGACGCGCTGCAACAGGTAGGGGCCGGAATACCGATGGCACTGAAGCAGCGACGGGAGCAGGCCGAGCCGGTGGCGGTGTCGGTCATCAACCGGCTGACCTGGCGCGCCGGCGCGGGTGACGGGGTGCTGGCGCAGGACCTGCTCGCGTGTCTGCGCGGCGAGCCGCTGGCCGGGCGGGTGGTGCCGGTCGACCTCGAGATGCTCGGTGCCGAATTGGAGGGGGGTCTGGGCATGTCCACCGGTGGCTACGTCGACCTGCGCACCGGACAGGTGTACGACGCCAGCAGTACTGATCCGATGATGGTCGGCGAGGACGCCGCCGTCGACGTGGAGACCGAGCCCGACCGGTGGCTCCGGTTCGACCGCACCGGCTCGCGGGACGGGTGGCGGGACATGGCGGCCTTCGCCGAGCGGCAACACGATTCGGCGCTGCGGGAGCGGCTGGAGCAAGCGATCGAGGGCAAGGGCGCGTTCGGCCGATTCCGGGACCTCGTCCACCAGGAGAGCCTCGCCGAACAGTGGTACACCTTCGCCACCGATCGCCAACTGGGTCGTGCCCGCGAGTTCCTCGCCGACAACGGGATCCGCGTGGGCTGACGGGCATCCCACGCCGTGCCACCTGTCTCCCTCTCACGCGACAGCGACCGGTGAGCCGCGGATGTTCCCGCGGAACCGCAACTGGCGGGCGTACCAGTTCGCCGACGACCCGGAGTCGGCGGTGACGATCGCATCGTCGGGCAGCCGGGGGGACAGTTCGGCGAACAGCCGCAGGGGGTTGACCGGGTCCGCGTCCACCTGGGCTTGCAATCCCTCGTTTCCCACCAGCGGGCCACGTTCGCTTCGATCTCTTCCCGCCAGGACCGATCGTCCTCACGGGTCAGGTGGGGGATCAGGGCGCGCAGCGCGGTTTTCGCGTCGGCGACCAGGTTGACCGCGTTGGGGTAGCGCGTCGCGATCATGCGGCCGTCGATGTCGATCTGCACGCCGCGGGCCTGCCCGTACGCGGGCAGGAACTGGGTGCAGGGGAAGGACGAGCCGATGGTCAGCAGGGTGTCGCAGCCGGTCATCATCTCGTAGGACGAGCGGGTACCCAGCAGGCCGATGGATCCGGTGACCCAGGGCGCTCAACGCTTCACGTATACGACCTCCCACCTGGGAATGCCGATGCCCACTGAATCGAGGCGTGGACGGTCAGAGCGGCAGCGCATCGTCCGGTTCGGTAAGGCATCCTTCGAAGGTACGGCGTGCACATTCGGCGATCACGTCGGCGACCCTGCCGTGACGGGCCAGGGTTCGGCGTTGCCGGATGGCGCCGTTGCCGTGCTCGAGGACCGCCGCCAACGACCCGGTGACCTGCCCGCACTCACCCAGTTCCACGAGAACGGGCTTGACGTGGGTCAGCAGTTGGTAGATCAGCCGGGGTGCGGGTATTAGACCCATCGTGGTCAGATCGAAACCGTGCCCGCTCAGCCCGTCGCGGGCCGCCCGCCAGCACGCCCCGCGCAGCGCCTCGTGATCAACCGTCGGTGCCGGTGTGCCGCGCTCGATCGCGTCCGCGGCGGTGATGACCAACGCGTGCACCAGGGTGGTCAGGGTCATGGTTTCTTCGACGGTGGCGGGGACGTCGCTGATGCGGACCTCCACGGTCGGCGGATGATCCGCGGCCCGCACGTCCCAAAAAACCATGCGGTTGTCGAGGATCGCGCCGCTCTCGAGCATCTTCGCGAGCGCAGCATCGTAGTGTGCCGCGGAGTCGAAATACGGGGGCGGCCCTGCACTGGGCCAATGCCCGAACAGGATGTATCGCCAGCTGGCGTAGCCGGTGTCGCAGCCGTCGGCGATGGGGGAGTTCGCGGTGAGCGCCAGCAGCGTGGGCAACCACGGTCGTAGATGGTTGATTATCTGTATCGCCTGCTCACGACCTGGCACCCCGACGTGTACGTGGCATCCGCACATCACGCCGGTCGCGAGCGCTCCGAATTGTTCGGCGATCCGCCGATGTCGGGGTGTGTCGGTGATCGAGTCGTGGGGCGGGCTGTACATCGGGGTGCCGACGGCGAGGAGTTGACACCCGGTGCGGGCGGCCGCGTCGGCGGTCACGGCACGGGACTCGCACAATTGGTCACGCAGATCCCGGATGTGCGTGCCGATCGAGGTGGCGGTTTCGATCTGACAGCGTGACAGCTCCGGTTGAAGGGTGATGCCGAGCTCGCGACCGGAAGCGATGACGTCGGTGTTGCTCAGGCTGGGTCGGCCGGTATGTGGATCGACGAGGACGAATTCCTCCTCCACGCCGAGGGTGGGTATTTCATCGCGGCGTGGCTTCGTCGGCACGGTGGTGGTTGCCATCGTGAGCCTCTCGTCCGAGACCCGACTCCATCCGCATCCGACCTGGCGCCAAGCGGTGGTACCGCCCACGTTCCTCGTAGTGAGACCGAGGATCGAATGTGTTCGGGCAACGATGAAATCTGCTGGATGGCCGGACCCGCCGACTCTCCTTAAGGGGTCAGACGGTTCCACGACGATGAGAATTTCCCCACGTAGACACCGGACGCCGCAGTTTGGGCGTTTCCTCGAGCCCGACGCAGATGGGACGTACTGTTGCGGTCGTCGTCCGGCGGAATCAGTGGTTGCGTAGTGCGTCGATCAACTCGTTCTTCCGTTTGGATGAATACCCCGACAAGCCGACCTCTTTCGCCTTCTTCTTCAGCTCCTCAACGGTCCAGTCCTCATACGATGACGACTTTCCGCCCCGACGGCCGGCGTCGGAGCGGCCGCGGTTGGCGGCCGCATTCGCGATCCGCGCGGCCTTCTCCTTCGACGCGCCGTCCTTCCGTACCTCCTGGTACACCTTCTCGTCCTTGATCGATGACCGCGGCATCGTGTTTCCTCCTCGAATCGCTTGCCCCTCACCGGGTACCCGAATCGCGATACCTGTACCGATTGGGCACAGGATTCGGTGGTCGACCACAGCAGGGGCGAGTCACCTTGTGTGCTCTGCTGCAGGTACTGATCGATGTGGTCGACGGACCTTGCCGGTTTGCGGCGTCCAGATTGTTTCGGTGCCGCGCCGTGGGTACGGGCCGGACTCAGTGCAGGCGCGGGTTGGACAAACGTGATGGCGTGGGCGAATCGATTCACCCGGGGCGGACGGGCGAACGCATGAGTCACCGGCCCGGATCGATCCACTCTACGCAGCCCAATCGTCCGTCTCGCTGCCTCAGAGGCAGCGAGACAGAACTCAACTGTGTGGCGGCACGCGGGTCCGGGCACTCATCTGAGGGCGGTCTCGGTGTCGAATCTGTCTCCTGCTGGCGGACCCGGTCCCGCCGCATTCACCAGTCAGGGATCCGGCGCGCCGCACTTCAGCCGGATCGGGGTCATCCGTCCGCTGACCTCGACGATTTGAAGCGATCTCGCCTCGACCCGCGGCCACCAACGCGATCGGGTGTCACGGGCCAGGTGAGGTGCGGCTGTTCGATTCCCGTGGTCGGTCCGGGATGACGGTGAGGGCCACCAGAACGAGGGTGGCAAGAAATGCGAGGACGGCCGTGACGATGAATGTCTCCGACAGGGGTGATCGGGTCGTTTCCCAGATCACGACGACGAAGGTCAGTGCGGCGGCCGAGTAGAGGATCCCCGCGGCCGGGGCCCGACCGCTGAGCCGGGCAACGCAACCGCCCGTCACCAACAAGGCGCCGATCCAGAGTATCCAGGTCAAATGGGGGTACCACCTTCCTTGAAATGCCATGTGGTGCAAGTACAGCGGGCGCGAGCAGGTCATCGGCTGCTGGCGTGCACCGCGGGGACCAGCCGAGCCGTGAGCACCGGTCATCGTTGCCGAGGTGCCACCCACAGCCGCTGGCTTCCGGGGTCGGCAACTTGGGATACCCGATTCGCACCGGGCGAGCGAGCTGCGATCTTCCACCGTGCGGGCATCAGGGTGCGGTTTCGGCGGTGTCCCCGGTCGCCCGGCTCGGGTGCGGTGCCGGGTGCGTCTGGGGTGGTCGGCGGGACATGACGCGTCGCCACCATCCGTCCAGCGGACTCGGGTCGGGCCATCGGATCGTCTCGTCCGCGCTGAGGCGCGGGTCGGGTTCGTCCCGGATCGGATGCCGTTGCCGATCACCGCGGTCGACGGCCCCGCCGTCCGGCACGATTGTCATCTCACGCCCCGCCCCGCCCCGCCCCGCCCCGCCCCGCCCGGTCCGCGGCCGCGGACCGCGGACCGCGGACCGAGCGGTGGGGAGTCGACGCTGCCCAGGACGTCGAGGACGACCTCCCCGGGCCGGATACGGTCGCCCACGACCATCGCCGCTATCCGGGCCTTGATCACCGCACCAACGGAGACCGGCGGCGCCGCCGGGAGGGTTCTGGTCGTCGCCGCGGTGCCACCGCCGTCACCGCGAGCAGGGAAGACTCCGAGTTTCGCCGAGATGAGCATGCGCATTCCCTTCTCCCTTGGCACTTCCGGAGACCACCCACCCGAATACCGGGCGAGTGGACACCGGCCGGTCACCGGGTCACCGGCCCAGCAGCACTGTGCTTTGGGTCACAATCCGTGTCGGGTTCCGTTGTATCGCATCACCGGCATGTCGTCACCTGGGCGAACGACCAAGACCCCCACCGTGACGGTGGTCGAGTTCGGTCGAAGGCAATGTCGATGCAGGCCAGCGGGTCGCGAGCTCGGTCTGTGGGAGGAAGGGTCGTTCAGGACGTCGGCTAGGGCCAGGACGTCGACGAGCTGCTCGGTCGGCAGATGCAGGACCGGTTCGACGGGTAGGTAGTCGACAAGAACTACGAGCACTCCGTCCACGCGGTGCTGCCCACGCTCAGGCATCATGTGTCCCTCATGGTGGTGGTACCGCAATGGAACCGGGGCCTGATTACGTCGCTGCGCCTGGCCCGGTCCGTCCTACGAGTCACCAGAGTCGTCTGGGACCGGATGCCCACACCCGGGCCCTACCCCAGCGGGTCCTCCCGGCGAGCTCGCCGCCGCCACCGGCGCCGGATACCACCTGGCCGGAGGCGCGGGCGGCGCCGACCAGTTCGCGAAGGCGTCCGCGGTTCCGATCCGGCGGATCCCGATGAGCACTCCGTCGGCGGGTGCTGCGGTCGAGGGCGACAACGGGGAGCTCGGCGCGGGCGAGGCGATGGTGGAGCTGGGGGCGCTGCGATGGTTCGGCCAGCGCGTGAGAGCCCGGTGTCAACGACCGCGGTGGTCGTGAGTTCGGGCTTGATACTTCGTCCGCGGGGTCGAGAAAGGACGAGAAGCCGCCCGTCGACCCGAGTAATCGCCTTCGCAGTGGGTTTCCCGCGGGTATGCTGTCCGGCACGATCGACTTACGGCCGGAAGTCCTCCCCGGCCGGCTGACCCGTCCTGCCGGGGGCGGGCTTCGTCGCCCGTCAATCCACGCACCGACCGGCCGCTGGGCCGTCGCGTCCGCTTAGCTTAGGATTCAAACCCGTGGGAGGCGAGTGGATTCAGATCGATCAGGACTGTGTGACGTGCGGTCAGGCCGCGTTCCGGCACTACGTCTATGCCAGCCTCGGCGGCGTGCTGATCGAGACCGACCTGTACGAGTGCGCAACCCCGGGTTGCCCCGGACCTGTCGCTATCGGCGAACCGATCAACGGCTGATCCCGTCTTCCGTCGGCTTGGCCTGCCGTTGCCCGCGGCTACGCACTAGCCTGCGGTCATGAAGTCCGCCCGTGTAATCGGTCTCGCCGCGGCCACGGTCGGTGCGCTGGTGTCCTGCAGCTCCGATACCGATCCCGACGCAACCACGGCCACCTCCGAGACCACCGGTGCCGTGGAGGATATGGACCGGGCCGCGGTGATGGACCGCTACCATGCCGACCTCAACGCTTTCGTCGCGATGTTCCGTGCCCGATACCCGGACCTGGCGGTTGACCGCAACGACGCGTCGATCGAACACATCGCCATCGAACCCTGCATCGACCTCGCCAACGGCGTCGACGAGCAGACCGTCCTCGCGACGATCGCAGAGCAGGCCGAGAACCGGGGCACCGCACCCACCCCGGAGCAGACGCAGCAGATCTACACCCTGGTCGTACCCGTGTGCCCCTGACCCCTCGAGGACGGCGGCCGATCTGCGTGCTCGACACCGTCGCAGACACTGCAGTCCTCGTTCGTCCGGCCGCGGTGGTAATGGGCGACCAGCGAGGCCGGGCTTTCTGCAGACGGGGGAGAGGTGTCGGTACGTCGCTGGGTGTGCTGCTCGGTGAAGACCTGCTGCTCCCAGTACCGGCGCCCACATACCGGACGTAGAAGAACCATGGCAACCCTCTCCTCACGGCGGTCGACTATCCGCAACCGGAGTTCACACCCATAGTGCCGAAAATGTTCCGGCGTCGTCGACCGAATGCGCCGGACACCGGGTGTGGTCCGGGCGGATCACAGATGCAGGTCGGTGGTGAGGATGCGGACAGCCTCCCAGTGCGCGGGTCCGGTCCGGGGCAGGCCCGGCGCGGTCACGGTGAACGTGCGGGCCGGGGTGACGGCCAGCCCGCCGACCAGGTCAGGAAAGAGGGACTCGGTGTCCACATCTCGGGGAGAACGTCGCCCTTCGGCCGAAGCCTCGGCGTGTGTGCCCGGTCAGATGGCGGTGTGGCGGCGTCGTTGTTCGAACCGGGCCCGGTGCCTCGCCAGGACCGCGTCGGTGGCCAGGTGGGTCCGGCGGCTGCCGCGGGCGAGGGCGTAGCGGGTCGGGGCGCTGCGCCGGCGCAGCCGGTCCGCGCGGGCGGACGCGGGGGTGTCGGCGAGCCAGCGGGCGGCGGCGCGGTCACAGCCGACCAGGAGGTGCTCGCATGCCAACCGGGCCGGGGCGCCGTCGTCGAAGACGACCGGCAGCACGGACTGGTCGAGGACGGACATCGGGGCCCGGACGATCTCGTACTGCACCCGCAACAGGGTGCGGGCGGCGCCGATCACTCCCATCGGGTGTCCTCCCCCCGATCCTCAGCCGCCGGGGTGGAACGGGACCGCGCGGCCGCGGCCGCGGCGGCGACCGGCGGGACGCGTGAGGGCAGCCTGGAGGGCGGGTGTGCCGCCGATTCCGCCGGCGAGAACGAGCAGCAGCAGGGCGACGTTGGTGTTCACGAGAGCAGGTTCCTCCTCGGGCTGCGGCCGGGTCGGTGGCCGGTACGGAAATGCTTGGTTTGTCGGTCAATTCGGTGTGCCGCGCATCGTCGGGGATCCCGGATCCGGATCGTCGGTGGGTTCGTCGGCGAACATGGCGGCGAGCCGGGCCTTGATCTCGGCGGTGCTGAGGGCGGCGGTCCGGGCACCGGTGGTGGATGTTCGATGGGCGGTGACACTCATGACGGGTGTCCTACCTTCCTGGGTCCGGCGAATTGTTCTCGGTATCAGTGGTGTTCAGCTCGTGAGGGTGTTCAGATCATGAGGGCGGCGGCGGTGACCGCGGCGAGCGTGGCGGCGGCGATGACGGCGCCCGCCCCGGCCGATCCGGTGACGATCCAGGCCGGGCCGGTCACACAGGCCGCGGCGACGGCGCCGATTACCGCGCCGGCCCGCAGCCGCCCGGCCGGGCGCATTCGGTCCACGTCGGCGGTGCGGGGGCCGGTCAGGGTGGTGGTGGGGTGCATGGACGGTGTCCCTTCTCCCGGATCTGGTGCGGTGAATCGGTCGATCGGTGGTTCGTCGCCGCTGTAGTGGCGGGGTCAGAGGCCGACGACGGTGTCGAGGGTCTCGAGTTCGGTGTGCAGGTGGTCGAGCATCGGGTGCAGGTTCGGCACGGCCTTCCGGCAGCCGGTGAGCCCGAAGACGAGTTGGTCGTCGGTGCTGGTGCAGGTGATGTTCAGTGCCTGCCCGGTGACCGGGATGGACAGCGGATACAGGGCGTCGAGCCGGGCGCCGTTCCAGTACAGCGGGGTGGACGGTCCGGCGACGTTGGAGATCACCAGGTTGAACGACGGCCGCTGCGGACCGCGGCGGCCGGTGAGCAGTTCCAACCCCATCGGGGCGGCACCGAGGGCGCTGATGGCGAGTGCCTGGGTTTGGCTCATGGCCCGCAGCGACGCCTTGCCCTCGCGCATGCAGGTGCGGATGGTCTCGAGCCGGTGGGCGGGGTCGGGCAGGTGGGTGGCCAGGTTGCACATCAGCATCCCGACCCGGTTCCCGGCCCGATCCGCCCCGTCGCGGTCCGCCTCCGACGTCGGGCCGCGGAGGTTGACCGGGACCATCGCGATCAGCGGATCGGCCGGCAGCGCGCCCAGCCCGTCGAGGAAGCGGCGCAGCGCTCCGGCGCACAGGGCGAGGACGATGTCGTTGACGGTGGCGTCGGCGTGTTTGGCGAGCAGACGGACCCGTTCGAGCGGCCAGGAGCGGGCGGCGAAGTGCCGGGCCCCGCCGATCGGGACGTTGAGCACGGTGTGCGGGCGTTCAGCGCCCACGGGCCGCCCTGGGTGCGGCGGGCCCGCTCCACTGCCGCTGCCACCGCCGGTGCCAGACCGGCGATCTCGCCGACCATATCGCGTGCGGTCCGCAGCGCCTGTCCGGGCAGGGCCAGCGGATTCGGGATGGACGTCAGGGCGCCGGGCGGGTTCCCGGTGGAAGGGGTTCTCAGCCGGGCGCGGGCGTCCTCGCCGCGGGTGGGTTGCCAGGGGGCGGGCATGCCGCGGCGGTCCGGATCCTCACTCATGCTGCGTTGCAGCAGGGTCATCGCCGACGCGCCGTCGGCGAGGGCGTGGTGGATCTTGGTGTAGACCGCGTACCGGCCGTCGGCCAGGCCCTCGATCAGGTGCATCTCCCACAGCGGGCGGGACCGATCCAGCAGGGTGGCGTGCAGCCGGGAGGCCAGGGTCAACAGCTCCTCGGTGCCCCCGGGGCGGGGCAGCGCGTCCCGGCGGACGTGATGACCGAGGTCGACGTCCCCGGCGGTGTCCCATCCCCACTGGCCCAGCGAGGTCAGCGACCGGCGGGCACGTTGGCGGAACAACGGCGCGACCTGCTCGTCGTCGACGGCGGCCTCGAACATCTCCCGCACCGTCCCGGCGTCGGCGCCCTCGGGCGGGGTGAACACCGCCAGCCCACCCACGTGCATCGGATGTTCGCGGGATTCCCCCAGCAGAAACAATGAATCGGTCGGCGACATCGGCAACAGCATCGGTGCGAAACCCTTTTCTCCCCGGTGCGACCGTCGGCGGGGTCCGGGCCGGCGGTTGCACAACAAACGTCCGCGACACCACATCACAAAGATGTGTGAAATACATCACAACAAGGTGTCGTTGGCATCATTTGTACAGCAGGTCGCCCGGGTTGTGCTATATGAACGTTCGTCCAGCACTGTTTTGACACCCGGTGTCACCAGCAGGAATGTCGAACCTCCGCCGCGCCGCGGGTGCTCGCGAACCGTTCGCCTGCTCGGTTCGCCGTGCAACCCGGGCGGCGTGGTGCGTGGCATCACATGCCCGAATTCGGCTGGTTTGTCCGATTCCGGCGGCACGTCGCGTGGGCTGCCGCACCCCCGCATCGGGGCAGAGCGGGCCGGACCCGGAGGGCCCGCCATACACCACCCGATCATGAGGAGGCAGGCACGGTATCGACTACGCCGCACGCTCTACCCGGGCCTGTTCGCGGCGCCCGAGAGGAAGCAGGTACAGCATCGACTACGACGTACCCCGCACCATCGGACCGGGCACGGTTCCTCGCGTATGACGTTGGGGCGCAGGTGTTGTGGCGGCACCGGATCGCGCCGATCGGCGGCCGACCCGGTGCGGAACCGGCCCACGGATGCGACCCGGATTCGATGCGCCGATGCCCCGGGAAAAGGCGTGTGGGAGCTGTCCTCGCTGGCGGCGCCGCCCGACATCGTCCCGGGGCCCGGGAGCTTTTACGGCGGTGTGCTGACCTGGCTGACGGGTGCGATCGCCGACGTGGCGGTGGCCCGGCTGGGCCGCGCCGCGGAGGGGGAGGCGTTCGTCCTCGAGGTCCGCACCGGCGGCGGGCAGGTCGTCGATGCCCGGCAGCTTCCCCCGCGGCAGGCCCGGGTGGCGCGGTCGGTGCTGGCCCTGCTGGCCGGTGACCCCGCCGCCGCCCGGGTGCACCTGGGCGCCGCCGCACGTGAACCCGACTCCGAGGTGCGGGTCACCGCCCTCATCGAGGCGCTGACCTGGCTCAACTCGTTGCTCGACGCTCCCACCCCGGCGTTGCCCGACCCACCGCCGGAATAGGGTCCCTCGGCTGGATGGTCGTCCTCGGACTGCTGCTCCCACGGCTGCGCACCACCGGACGACCACGGCGACACCGTAATCGAAGACCCTCAACCTCTACCGGCGGCCGGGCCAGGTGGTGCGGGGGTCGAATCCGGCGGCCTTCTCGGCCTTCTCGTAGGCGCGCAGGGCATCGATAGCCCTCTGGTTGAGCCCGGCGGGCACCGCCACCTGCACGGTCACCCGCAGATCGCCCGGCGCCCGGCCGCGGAGGGGAACGCCGCGACCTTGTAACCGGAAGGTCCGACCGGACGGGGTGCCGGCGGGGATCTTCACGCTGACCCGACCGTCGAGGGTGGGCACCGAGATCGTGGTGCCGAGCGCGAGTTCGGCGAAGCCGACCGGCACGGTGACCGTGAGATCGTCGCCGTCGCGGCCGAAGACCGGATCCGGGTCCACCCCGACGGTGACGTACAGGTCCCCCGACGGGGCGCCGCGCAGCCCGGGCTCGCCGTGCGCGGGCAGCCGGATGCGTTGGCCGTCGGTCACTCCCGGTGGGATGCGGACGTTGATGGTGCGGGTGCGGTGCCCGACCCCGGTGCCCTGGCAGTCCGTGCAGGGGGAGTCGACGATCACCCCGGTGCCGCGGCAGTCGTCGCAGGATTCGCTGAACCCGAAGCCGCCCTGATTGCGGGTGAGGGTTCCGGCGCCGCCGCACGAGGGGCACCGCCGCGGCTGGGTTCCGGGCCGGGCGCCGCTACCGTGACAGCTGGTGCACACCGTGGGCCCGCTGACCTGCAGCGGCAACACCACCCCGGTGACGGCCTGCCGGAACGGGAGCCGGGTCTGCGCCTCGACGTCGCTGCCCCGCCGCGGGCGGGACGCGGTTGTGCGGGTGCCGCTGCGGCGGAACAGATCCCCGAACACGTCACCGAACCCGGCCTCGCCGGAGGTGAATGAGGAACTCCCGCCGCCGAACAGGTCGGAGAGGTCGAACCCGCCCATTCCGCCGGCCGGCCCGCCGCCGCCGCCGGCGCCGGAGCGGGTGCCGGCCCGCCGGAACGCCCCGGACCGGTACAGCTGCCGGGTCCGGTCGTACTCGGCGCGGGTGGCCGGGTCCGAGAGCGCCGCGTGCGCCTCGCTGACCGCCTTGAATCGTTCCCCGGCCGCCTGGTCGTGCGGGTTGGCGTCCGGGTGCAGTTGCCGGGCCAGCTTGCGGTAGGCCCGTTTGATGTCCTCCGCCGACGCCGTCGACGGCACACCCAGGTCGGCGTAGAAGTCGCGTTCGATCCACTCCTGCTGCGTCACAGCGAATCTCCTCCCTCCCTCATCCGTGGTGCATCACCGTCCACCCCCATCCGGGCCAGGCCGGGCGGACCGATGGTGTGGAGCTGCGCCCGGTCTCGGTGGACCTCACCCGCAGCGGTAGGGGTTCGGGTCCGGACCCCGGTTCTCGGGCCCGGCGTCGCGGCCCCCATCCGCCACGGCCTCCGACCAGGGGTCGGTGCCCGCCGGCGGGTTCGGGACGACCGGCGGGGCCGAACCGGTGTCCGGCGGTGAAGCTGAACCGGTGTCCGCCGGTGGCGGATCCGGGTCGGCCGGCGGTTCAGGGTCGGCCGAACTGGGGTCGGACCGGCTCGTGCCGGGTGCCTCCTGGGGTTCTGGTGGATCGTCGGGGTCGTTGTTCTCGTACTGGTCGCGGTCGATCACGGTGACCAAGGCGGTCCGCAGCACCTTGTGCACACCGAAGGTGTAGCCGCGGCGCAGCACGGTGTCGACCACCAGGTCGGTGCCGTGGCCTTCGTGGCTGGCGGCCTCGTGCAGGGTGGGATCGAAGCGGTCCCCGGGTTCGCCGAACGCGGCCACCCCCATCCGGGCCAGGATGGTCCGGATCTTGCGGTACAGGCTGTGCAGGGGCTCGCGGGCGGTGTCGCCGTGCTCGCGGGCCCAGTCCAGGTCGTCGAGAACACCGAGGAACGCGGTGGCGACCGTCGCTTTCGCGTTCTCGGCGACCGCGGCCCGGTCCCGCTCGACCCGGTGGCGGTAGTTGGCGTACTCGGCCTGCACCCGCTGCAGATCGGCGGTCAGTTCCGCCACCCGGTCGGCGTCGGTCTGCCGGGACTCCGGCCGCGGGGCTCCCGGTACCCGGGGCGCGGTGCCCGCCTTCTCGCCCAGCGTCGGTTTCGCTCCTCGGTCCGTGTGCGGGGGCCGGGATCCGGGAGTGTCCTCGCGGACCCGGCCGGTGACCGGGTCGATACGGCGTCGGTCGGTGATCGCGATCGGTTCGCGGGGCGGCTGCCGCCCGTTGCCCCTGCCGCGACCGGCCTGTTCGGATCGTTGCTGCTCGTCGTGTGGTGTGTTCATCGGTGTCCCTCCCGGGGTTCGTCCACCACCTCGGCGTCGACGACCTCGTCGTCGGCGCCCTGCCCGTTCCCCGGCGCACCCGCTCCGGCGGCCGCGCCGGCGCCGCCGTCGCCCCCGCCCGTCCCGCCTTCCGAGGCGGCCTGGGCGGCATAGATGGCCTGGCCGAGGGCCTGGGACTCGGTGCCCAGTTTCTCCACTGCGGTCTTCACCGCGCCGATGTCGGTGCCGGCCAACGCGTCCTGGACGTTCTTGATCGCGGACTGGACCTTGTCCTTGACGTCGGCGGGCACCTTGTCCTCGTTGTCCTTGATGAACTTCTCGGTCTGGTACACCAGCGACTCGGCCTGGTTGCGGACCTCCGCTTCCTCTCTGCGTTGAGCGTCCTCCGCGGCATGGGCCTCGGCGTCGCGGATCATCCGGTCGATATCCTCCTTGGACAGGCCCGAGCCCTCCTGGATCCGGATCGTGTTCTCCTTGCCGGTGCCCTTGTCCTTGGCGGTGACGTGCACGATGCCGTTGGCGTCGATGTCGAAGGTGACCTCGATCTGCGGCACCCCCCGTGGGGCCGGGGCGATTCCGGTCAGTTCGAAGCTGCCGAGCAGCTTGTTGTGCGAGGCGATTTCACGCTCACCTTGATACACCTGGATCTGCACCGAGGGCTGGTTGTCGTCGGCGGTGGTGAAGGTCTCGGACCGCTTGGTCGGGATGGTGGTGTTGCGCTCGATCAGCTTGGTCATCACGCCACCCTTGGTCTCGATGCCGAGCGAGAGCGGGGTGACGTCGAGGAGCAGCACGTCCTTGACCTCACCGCCGAGGACACCGGCCTGCAGGGCGGCGCCGACGGCGACGACCTCGTCCGGGTTGACACCCTTGTTCGGTTCTTTCCCACCGGTCAGCTCGCGCACCAGATTCGTCACCGCGGGCATCCGGGTGGAACCACCGACGAGCACGACGTGGTCGATGTCGCCCACGGAGATCTTCGCGTCCGTGATCACCGATTGGAACGGGGCCCGGGTGCGGTCGAGGAGATCGGACGTGATCTTCTCGAACTCGCTGCGGGAGAGCTGCTCGTCGAGGAACAGCGGGTTCTTGTCCGCGTCGACGGTGATGTAGGGCAGGTTGATCGATGTGCTCTGCGAGGAGGACAGTTCGATCTTGGCCTTCTCCGCGGCCTCCCGCAGTCGCTGCATCGCCATCTTGTCCTTGGTCAGATCGAATCCGCTGCTCGCCTTGAATTTGTCGGCCAGCCACTTCACGATCCGGTCGTCCCAGTCGTCACCACCGAGGTGGTTGTCACCGGAGGTGGCCCGGACTTCGACGACGCCCTCGCCGATTTCGAGCAGCGAGACGTCGAAGGTGCCGCCACCGAGGTCGAAGACCAGAATGGTCTGTTCCTTTTCGCCCTTGTCGAGGCCGTAGGCCAGGGCGGCCGCGGTGGGCTCGTTGATGATCCGCAGCACGTTCAGCCCGGCGATCTGGCCGGCTTCTTTCGTGGCCTGACGCTGGGCGTCGTTGAAGTAGGCGGGGACGGTGATCACGGCGTCGGTGATGTCCTCACCCAGATACGATTCCGCGTCCCGCTTGAGTTTCATCAGCACCCGGGCGCTGATCTCCTGCGCGGTGTAGTTCTTGTCGTCGATCTTGACATGCCAGTCGGTGCCGATCTCCCGTTTCACCGACCGCACCGTCCGGTCCACGTTCGTCACCGCCTGGTTCTTGGCGGGCTGGCCGACCAGCACCTCACCGTTCTTCGCGAACGCCACCACCGACGGTGTCGTGCGTGAGCCCTCGGAGTTGGCGACCACCACCGGGTCGCCGCCCTCGAGCACGCACACCACCGAGTTCGTGGTGCCCAGGTCGATTCCCACCGCCCGTGCCATGACGTTCCCTCCTCACACCCCGGGCGCACCGTCGGCGCACCCGCCGAACCCTTCCGTTGACAGTTCAATTATCTCTCCGTACAACAACCTAGGTCAAGAAAATATGCCGCAAACACAGTATGTTTTCTCCAGCAAATTCAGGGACCGGGGGAGCGTCTTGCCGGCGGTACCGTGTCAGGCGATCGCGGCGGTGCGGGGGTGGCGGGCGGTGCGGGTGAGGAAGTCGTCGATCAGGGCGCCGGTGGCCTCGGGCCATTCGAACTGCGGCAGGTGCCCGCAGTCCGGCAGGGTCACCGACCGCACCTGCGGGGCGGTGGCGGTGAGGTGGTCGGCGAAGCGCGCCGGGACGAGGGGGTCGTCGGCGCCCCACACGCACAGGGTCGGCACCGCCAGCTGCGCCACACGGTTCCACAGCCCCCGGTCGCCAAACGGTTCGTCCAGGTAGAGGGCGAGGGTGGCCGACCACAGGGCCCGCCGGTGGCCGGTGTCGCGCAGGGTGAGCTCCCATTCGTCGGCGGCGGCGTCGAACCAGTGCCGGGGCACCCGGTCCGGGTCGGCGAACAGGGTCCGGCAGGCGCCTCGGGTGCCCTCGTGCAGCAGCCGGTGCGGAAACGCGATCGGCAGCCGGGCGAGATCGGCGGGGATCCGGCGGGCGAGTGCGGTGAGTTGCCGCCGCCGGAAGGCCAGCGCCGGGCACAGCAGCACCAGGGAACGGACCGTGTCGGGGTTGCGCAGGGCGAGTTCGAGGGCGACCCGGCCGCCGAGCGAGTGCCCGATCACCGCACTCGCGGGTGCGTCGACGGTGTCGAGGAACGCGCGCAGCCAGCGCTGCAACTGCACCGGGTCGTAGTCCCAGTTCGGTGCCGCCGACGACCCGAATCCGGGCAGGTCCGGGGCCAGTACCCGATGCTCGGCGGCCAGGTCGGCGAGCACCGGCAGCATTGACGCGTTGGTGGCACCCAGGCCGTGCAGCAGCACCACCGGCGGCCCGCCGGGGGGACCGGCGTCGAGGTAGCCGGTGCGCACCCCGAACACGGAGGTCTCCCGGACCCGGGCCCGGGTCGGCAGGTCCGCCGCTGGGGCCAGGACGCCGCCGAGGGCGAGCACCGTGCTCATGCTTCCCCGCACCCGCAGTGCCCCGGTCAGGAACGCGGACACCAGGCTGCACCGCCCGGCCAGCAGCGCCGTCACCGCCGCCGGGTCGGCGGTGATCGTGGCCGTCGGCCGCGCCGGAATTCTGGTGTCCACGCTGACCGTGCCGAACCGGGTGCGCACCACCCACCGGCCACGGCCGACGACGTCGAACACCACGCTCACCTGCCGGTATGCCAGCACACCGTCATGCACCGCGGTCGGCAGTGCCGCCGCCAGGGCCCGGCCCACCGCGTCATCCCACCGCTGCAGCGAACCTTGCGTCCGTGTCACCCCACCGGGTCATCTCCTCTCCTAAGTAAACGGTGATTTACTCGTACAACAACGATCGGCGCCGAAATCCTTCCCTCCCTGTGGGGCAAAAATGGGTGCGGTAAGGCACTTTCGCGCCGATCTGATATCGCAGCTTCCCGACAAATGTGATCAGTGAATCCCACTGCATAGGTGCCCGTCCGGGCCAGCCGCATCGATGTCGTGGTGCACCCGCGTTCAGACCGAGAGCCGGCTGGTGGTGCCCGGTCCTGGCGGCCCACGGCAGCCGTCGAGTGCTCACCGCATGTTGCCGCGGGGCAGGCGGGTGCAGCCGAATCCGCGGACATTCTCCCCCTACCTACTCGGAGGCAGCCCTTCGATATGGTGAGATTTTCTCCTTCATTTGCGGTAGATCTAGTGGCATAATGGAACCGCCCTGGCAGGGTCGGGCGGACGGCGCCCGCACCACACGGAGTCGGGGGTGGTGGCGATGATGACGGACGAAACCCTGGTGGCACTGAAGAACTACGAATACCTGATCCTCGCGCACGGCTGTGAGAACGTCAGCCTGGTCTGGCACACCGATTCGGTGGTGTTCGGCGACGACGGGTGGGCGGACATCGACATGCTCACCCGGCCGGGATTCACCCCGGCCACCGAATGCTTCGCCCGCCGCGACGAGGACTGACCGTCCTCGCAGCGCATCCGGAACGACACAGGAGCGCCGCGGGTGGGTGGGCATCAGCATCTCGGCCGGGTGTGGCGGTTCCCGGTGTTCGAGGAACCGCCCAGGCCCGGTGCGCCCCCGGCTTGGGCGGGCGCCCTGGGGGCGCTCGCCCGGGATTTGCGGTGCTGCCACCGCCGGGGAACGGTGCGCTGGGACGGGGTGTGCTGGGAGCTGGCGATACACCAGGACGGGGTGCTCCTCGCGTGGGATCCCGCCCCACCCGGCAGCGCCCGGCCCGGTGATCGGCTCGGCGAGATCGGCGGGGGTCGGCAGGTCCTCGGTCGCGGCCTGGCCCCGCAACTGCCGGCGGTCGAGGCGACCGTATGGGTGGCCAACACCGTGCAGGCGGCGCTGCTGCGGCAACTGCGGGTGCCTTGGCCCTGCCGCGACCAGGCCGCGGTGTGGGTGCCCCGGATCCGGGATCGCCACCCCTGCTGGGTCGATCCGCACACCGGTCGCACCGTCGCGGAAATCGGCGAACTCACCGCGGTCGGCACCGACACCCGCTGACGCCGGCGGTGTGTGCAGGCGGCAGCGGGTCTTCCTCGGCCTGTTCGCGGACCTGTCGATCACCGCGGACTCGGTCTGCACCCGGTCGCCGCGGACCCCACATCCCCGCCGCCGACACCGGACGGCCGGGGCCACCCCGGCCGTCCGAGCCTCCGCCGCCCGCCGAATTTCGCCACCGATAGGGCGGTTTCGGAGATCTGGGGTTCGGGTACCAATCATGGTGCAGGAGAACCACCCCCGGGCGGTCCATGCTCGCCGGGGGAGGAACAACACACAGCGGTAAGTGGGAGGTGTTCCGGCATGGCTGCACCTGCGAATCGCGGCGGTGGAGAGTCCGGGCGGTGGGACCCGGTCGCCGAACGTCCCTTGCGGGACTCGATGTCGGGAGCCCCGTTCGGCGGCGGGCAGACCTGGCGGCCGCTGGCGGATGTGTCCGAGACCGACGACGGCTACGTGGTGGAGGTGGAGGTGCCCGGCGTCGCACGCGAGGACCTCGACATCACCCTGTCGGCCAACGAACTCGAGATCAGCGGCGAGTTCGTGGAGAAGAAGAGGGCGGGGTGGTTGCGGACCCGCAGCCGCACCCGCCGCACCGGCAGCTTCGAATTCCGCACCCTGTTGGCCCGCGACGTCGATGCCGACAAGATCACTGCCACACTGGCCGACGGTGTTCTCACCGTCACCATCCCGAAGACCGCAAGCGTCCGATCGCGGCGCATCGAGGTCACCACCGACTGACCTTCCGCCGCCGTTCCCGTCGCCCACCCGGACACCGGGAACGGTGGCACCCCCGACACGGACCCTCCGGGGACGGCCGGTCGAGGGTGCCGAGGCGGTCGGCATCGCCCCGGGAGTGCTGTTCCTCCTGGCGCTGAGCCCGCCGGGCACCTCCGGCTTCGCGGCGCTGACCAACGGCCCCTGTCGGTGCGAGGAGGCGGCGGGGGTGGATCGGCCGACGTGCGAGCAGCACCTCGAGACCGAGACGAGAAGAACAAACAAGAAAAACAAAGGAGAGCACAGAAAGGACACTGGTGATGGACGACACCGAATTCCTGTCACGGGTCCGCGAATACGGAGAATACGACAGCCTGGGGGAGGCCACTCGGGTGACGAAGGTAGTGCTCCGGAAGCTCGGGGCGCGGCTGTCCCCCGGAAAGGTGCGAGCCCTGGGCGCGCAGCTTTCGCCCCTGGCGCGCGACGCGCTCGGCCCCATCGAGGACGGACGGGCCGCACCCGACTACGGGATCGAGGAGTTCCGGCACCGGATCGCCCAAGCCCTCGACGCCCACCCCACCACCGCCGAATGGGACACCAGCGCGGTGCTGGCCACGGTGGCCCAGGCCGTCGACGACAACTGCCTGCACACCGTCCTGGGGTCACTGCCCGAGGGTTTCGCGCCACTCTTCGGCCGCCCCCGAAACGGTGTGAGCACCCCGCCACCCCCAGAGATGGGGTGAGCACCCGTCCCCGGGGGCGCTGGATGACCTCGGGCTCGTCCGGGTGACACGGCGGGATCCCCTGTGCCTGTCACCACCGGGCAGGCTGGCGAGCCGAGGACGACCGTGCCCGTGGGGCGGGTGGGCTGGACGGGGTGAGCCGGGTCCCGAGCCAGTCGCGCCTGTCGATCCGGGAGGTGACGTGCAGCCCGGCGAGGTCGGCGGCCTCGGTCACCTCCGCCGGGTCCACGTGCTCGGCTCGGGCGGGCTTCGGTGTCATCAACCACACGAAACCGGTGCCGGACAACGCCGTGCGGGCGGTGATCAGCTCGTCGGTGAGGTCACTGTCGCCGCTGCGCCACCACAGCAGCACCGCGTCGACCCTCTCGCCGAAGTTGTCGTCGACCAATGCGCCCCCGAGGATGTCCTCGATGCGTCGACGCAGGTCCTCGTCGACGTCGTCGTCCCATCCCAGTTCCTGCACCATCATCTCCGCGGTCAGGCACAGGTCGGTGGACCGACCGCCGGCGTGCCCCGCCGTCGACATCGCCCAACTCCTTCATCTCGTGTGGTCGTCGACTCCCGGCGCACGCTTGCCGGGGTCGTGGTTGTCCCGGTGGGCTGGGTGGCCCATCAACCGGAGTGAGCGCCCTATCGGTCACTGCGACTGGTGGGCCCTACCGCCCGAATCACGATGTGTCCGAACGAACCCGGACGGCAGTGCCCATAGAGTATCCGCCTACCCGATCACCGAAACCCGCGAGATGCGGATCCGGGGACCAGGTGGCCGAGCGCACAACTCCACACGGTGCTTCCCGGGGTTCAGGGCCGCAACAGTGCGCCCCATTCGGTCCGGGCTGCGGGCGGCGGCAGGCTGGGGTGCCTCGTTTCCGCTGGCGAGCGCGACCAGGGCCTCGGCGAGGGTGAAGACGGACACGCCGTGGCGGCGGGCGGCGGGCGGCGCTCACCAGTTCGTCGAAGGCGTCCGCGGCCGGGATCCGGCGGATCCCGATCAGCACCCCCTCGGCGGTGTCGAGGGCGCGGGTACGCGATCCCGTGCCCCGGGGATGGGTGAGGGTGTGACTGTGCAATGCCGCCATCGAGGACACCTCCGTCGAAGTCTGGGAGCGGAGGTGTGTGGGTCGTGCCCGATTGGGCCCGATCCCAAACATCGCCCTGCTCCCTCCACGGGCGGACCGAGGGCCTGCGGTCGTACGGTTTATCTGCCCTGACCAGTGTCGAGGGGTAGTTTCGAGCTCACCGTGGACGGGTACGTGTTCCGCGACGGAGGAAGTGTTCACGATGAGCAGCGGCGTCGGTGCCGGCGACAACCCCGACAGCAACGCGTACGTGTTCGCGGTCGCACGGGCATTGAACGCCGAGACGATCCGCCGGTGGGACGCGGTCACCTTCGATGCTGTGGTCGTGCTGTCGAAACAGTTCCGGTACTACAGCGGCCGCCACGTCCTGATCGCCTGGAACCGGTATTTCGGGGTGGTCTTTGGGAATCGAGGGTCAGCGCGCCGATCGGGTCCTGATCATCGGCGGGCTCGGGATCGGCCGCCGCCCGGCACCGGAGGCCATCGCCGACCACACCGACGAGCTCGTCGCGGACCTGCTGCACCTCGAATACCGTGACCGGGACGCCTTTCCGGTCCCGGCACTCATCCACAGGCTCGACAGCGACACCGGACCAGTCGATCGCGGGGCGCCCGGTTGGTGACGAACGTATCCGGTCGCCGACGGTCGTCGACGCCGGTCAGGTCCGCCGGTGCCAGCGAGCCGGTGGTGATGTGCTGGGCGAGGGCGCGTAGCGGGGTGTGGTGGGTGCTGGCGTGGTGTTCGAGCAGCGTCCGGGCCGCGGCCGGGGTGATGTGCAGGGTGCGGCGGTGAGTCCGACCGCTCGGTCGACGTGCACACGGTCGTGGATCAGGCCCAGGGTGCGTTCGGTGAGTTTGGCACGGCGGTGGGCGGCGTCGTCGCGGATCAGGTGCATCACGGCCGAGGCCGCGAGGACCGCGGCCAGTCGCCGGTCGTAGTCGGTGAACTCGCGGACGGTGGTGTAGAGCAGGTTGAGTCCCCCCGATGGCGTGGCCGTCGAGGAGCATCGGGATCGCCAGTACCGCACGGTAGCCCAGGGTGGTGGCGACGTCGGTGAAGTCGGGCCAGCGCCGGTGGGATTCGGACAGGTCCGGGACCTCGAGCGGGGTGCCGGCGGCGACGGCGTCCAGGCACGGGCCGTGCTCGCCCTGGGTTTGCAGCAGTTCCACGATCCGGGCGCGTTCGTCGGACGCGGCGACGACTGCGACACCGCCCCAGGGGTCGACGACCAGGACGCCGGCGGCGGCGAGCAGATCCGCGCTGGCCGCCGTGATGTCGGCGATGGCGGCGGCCGTTGGGTCGGTCGCGGTGTCGGCGAGGTGCGTCGTGATCGCGGACAGCACCTCGACCAGGTGGGCCTGGGTGTCCGGGATGTCCTCGATCATGCGTGATCTCCTTCTCCCCGCGGCGGGGTGGTCATTCGTTGAGCTCGTCGACGTCGATCCGGTCGGACAGGATGTCCCCGGCCAGGTCGAGGATCGGGCGACCCAGCCGGAAGGCGTGGGCGCGCAGCCGCAGGAGCGCCTCGTCGAGGCTGATCGACAGGCGGGCGGCGAGTATCCCGGTGGCCACGTTCACGTCCTGGTAGGAGCCGGTGTCCCGGATCCAGTCGATTCCGGTCCGCTCGGCGTGCTCGGCCTGCTCGACCAGGGCCAGGGTGATCAGGTCGACCAGCACGGTGGCATCGGCGACGGCGCGGGCGGCCAGGGAGCCGGTCCGCCGCCGGTAGAAGGTCATGGTGCCGAGCCGGATGGCGCCGATCCGCAGCGCGAATGCGAACACCGCCGCCGCCCCCACCGCATGAGCGGTGTCGGCGAATCCGGGCCACCGCTCCTCGTGGTGGCTCAGATCGTCGACCAGGATGGGGCTGCCGTCCTCGAACGCCTGCACCCCGGGGCCCTCGCCGAGGGTGTACTGCTGCTCGTCGAGCCGCCCGGCCCAGTCGTCGCTGGCGCCGAGCAGGTCCTGCGCCCGGCCGGTCGCGCGGAGGGTGAGCGCCGCGTCGTCGATACCGGCCAGTTCGGTCACGCACAGCCGGCACACCTGCTGCGCCCACCAGTGTTGTCCGGGCGTGCCCGCCTCGTCGGCGATCGCACGCCACAACGACTGCCGTCGCCGTTCCTCCACGACCACCCTCACCACCTCGACCGCTGTCACCTTTCACCCTCCCGTCCGGTGACCGCGGAGCCGACGGGAGAACCGGCAATGGGCCGGGTGGGGTCAGGGGTGCCGGTCAGCGGGGGTATCCGGTTTCCCAGGGGGCCGGGATGGGGTAGTAGCGGTCGAGGAACTCGGTCACCGTCGCGGTGCGCACCGCAAGGTCGACCTCCGGGGTGCTGCCGTCGTTGAGGCAGAACATGTCCTTGTTCCGCTTCGCCAGCAGCGGACCGAGTGCGCGCAGGCCCGCAACGGTGGTGGTGTCGACGTAGCGGACCTTGGCGGCGGTGTGCGGCACGGCGCGGCCGGTGAGCAGGGCGTAGTAGTGGTAGAGCGAGTTCGTCACCGAGATGTTCTCCGCTGCCCGGAACGGGCTGGCCGCGGTCGCGGCGAACTCGCGGGGGAACTGCTCTTCCATCTCGGCCATGACCGATCGGCGCAGCGGCACCGGGGTGTGTTCGAGATGACGGGTGATCGTCACCCCGAAACGTTGTTGCAGCCAGCACCCGGTTGACGCGGGCGGCGTTTTCGAATCCGCTGCGCCGGGGACAGTTACGGCCGAGCCCGATGCGGGTGCCGGACTCGATGAACCGGCTCACCGAGCCGGCGGTGAAGAACAGCTGCGGGGCGACCGCCCGTCCGAAGAACATGTCGTCGTTGGCGTAGAGGAAGTGTTCGGCGAGACCGGGAATTCGGTGCAGCTGCGATTCGACGGCGTGGGAATTGTGGGTGGGCAGCACCGACGGATCGGTGAAGAATTCCTCACTGCGCACCACGATGACCCGAGTGTGGTCGGCCAGCCATGCCGGTCGCGGGGAATCGGTGGCGACGAAGATCCGCCGAATCCACGGCGCGTACATGTGCACCGACCGCAGCGCATACTTCAGTTCGTTGATCTGCCGGTACCTGGCCGGGGAGTCGTCCCCGTCGCCGACGACGTAATTGCGCATCCGCCGTGCCCGCTGCACCTGCCACCGGGTGTCGCTCCCGTCCACCCAGGAGAACACCAGGTCGATCGGAAACGGTACATCCGCCGGATGCAGGTCGAACATGCCGGCCACCGTCGGCCAACTCCGACCGTCCCGCTCGATCACCGCGGGGACGGCCTCCCGGCGCGCCATGACGGGGCGGGTCAGCGCGTTCGCGGCCGGCGCGGCGATCTCGTCGTCGGTATACGACCACAACTCGACCTGCACCGCCCCCTCGGCCCCGTACCGCAGCCCGCTGACCGGTTCGAGCCGCGGCCGGAACAGCCGCAGAATCCGCGCCGCCGGGGTGTGCGACAGGGTCCCGTCCGCGATCAACCCCGGCGCCCGGCCAGTCCCAACGGCCTTGACGTAGAACGGCTGATCCGCGCAGGCTGCCACCAGCGCCGTCCGCAGCGCCTGACGGTCGGCCCAGTTCACCGCCAGCACCGGGCGGGTGTGGTTGCCGCGGACGAGGAGGTAGCCGATTCCGGCGCCGTCGAGCACCGATCGGACGAACAGCAGATCCTCGGCCGTCGCCTCGTGCGGCGTGGTCGTCGAGATCCTCAGACCACAGCGGGCGCCGAACTCCACCACCTCCGACCGGTTGTGCAGCCGGCAGGCCGCCGGCACCGCCGGCACCGGTGGCCCGGTCAGCTCCCCGCCGCGGCCGAGGAGCGTGTGAGTACCGGCCGGCCGGGTGTCCCCACCGCGCGGGCCGGGCGGGGTGTCGGCGGTGCCGGTGCGGGACGGTGATCGGGTCGGCGTGCTCATCGGACCGAACCGGCGGCGGTTCGGGCGCGCGGGACGAATTCGAACCAGGCACTGGTGCCGCCGCGAACATGCGGTTCGGGATAGCACAGGGCCAGACCCCGCTCGTCGAAGGCGGTGAACCACTCATTCCACTGCAGATGCTCCAGTTCCGTGGCGACACCGAGGAAGTCGATCCGCAATGCGCCGGACCCGTCCCGTGCCGGGGCGCCGTGATGCGCCTGAATCCATCGGCGGATCTCGTCGTGATCGGTGGTGATATGCGGTGACGTTGTCATCGACTTCGCCCCTTCCTCGCGTCCCGGGAACAAGCTGCCACGAAATACCCTCCGCTCCGGCACTGTGAGCGGCAACGCACACACCGAGGTGCGGAAAAACCCGGCTGCCCAACGACTCCGGCCGGTCTTGCGGGTGTGCAGCGCCCGTGAGATGACCGATCGCCCGCGACTGCTCGGTGTCGGGGCGTGTTTCGGCGACCGCCGCGGCACGCAGGGCGCGTCGAGCCCGAGGCCGAGAATGTCGTCCCGGGTTCGACGCCGCTGAACGTGCACCGGCGGCGGGAAACATCCCGCGGTGGGTCCAGTTTTCGCGGCGCCGCCCTCGTCTTTTCGGGGACGGCAGAATCCGATCATAACGAGAACGGCGCTGCGCTGGCCAGGGCAGAAGGTCCTCGAACAGGCACTTCCGAGCGACCCGACCGCGCAGACGCCGAACTGCTCTCCGGCACCGTCGAACTCGCGGCAGGCACCCGATATCCTCGGGCAGGCAGGCGATGTCGGGAACCGGCTCGGTGTGCCACACCCCCGTGTGCTTGCGTTTCGAACCCGGTTGCGGCTGGGTACCCTACCCGGTATCGCCCCGGACCCCGGCGAGGATCCCGCTGGGTGCCCCGCCGCTCCGGGAAGGATGATTGGCTCCGGTCCGGATCCCACCCCCACACCCCGTGCCCTACCCCGGGCGCTGCGCCGCGCGTGGTGCCCGAGTTGAGGAAGAACCGAGATGACTGTGCACAATCTGACCACCCGCACCGGGAGCATCGTGCTGCTGGGCGCCTTCACCGATCCCGCCGACCGGGACCGCTGGTCCACCGTCACCGGATGGGCCCGCGGGCACGACGTGGAACCGGTCGACACCTGCAGTGAGGACGCCCTGGTCGTCATCGCCACCGATGACGTCCTCGACGGCCTGTGCACCCCGGACGAGGCGCAGACCCTGCAGGAAGTGCGCCGCCGCGGGATCCCCTGCGTCGGCCTCGACGACGCCGCCCGGGAACTGTCCTGCCTGCACCGACCCACCCGATAGCGCAGTCGTCACCGCCCCAGATGTCTCGGCGCGGCTGTCAGGGCGCCGTCACAGGTTGTAGTCGAGCAGGTCGTCGAGCCAGAGCAGGGCATCGACGAGCATCCGGACCCGCTCCGGGGCGGCGGGGCTCTGCGGCGCCCACGGCGGCGGCGCGTGGTCCGCAGCGAGTGCGGCCAGCACCCGGATCCGGAGGCTGCGGGCCTGCGCGGACAGCGACGTCGGCTCGGACCACAGGTCGGCGCCGGTGAGCAACTCGAACACGAACGACTCCCCGTCGCCCTCGACTCCGACCCGGTCACGCAGCAGAACGCCGAGGTGGGTGATCAGCCAGAGCATCACCGGATGGAACAGGGCGGCGTGCCGGCCGTGCGGGCAGGCCACCACGCAGATCTGGACGCGCACCGACGGAACGTTCCGTTCGCCGACCGCCTGCAGCAGCTGCCCGGCGATCCGGGATTGCGGGGTGGTGGCGTGGGCGTGGTCCGCGGTCACGGCCCTGTGGTGCCCGTCCCCGGACGCGGGCGTTCGGTCGCCGCAGGGGGACGCCCAGAGGTGCGCAGGGCCGCGACGAGGGTACCGAGAATCCCCACCCCGGCCGGTGGGGACAGGGCGGGCGGTGCGGGGGTGGGCCGGTTCAGGTCGAACGAGAATGCGGTCGCAGGAAACCACATGACGAATTCTCCCAACACTGTTCGCAGGCTCAGGAATCCGGCTGCGCGGCGGCGGGTCTGGGGGACGGGCGACCGTCCCCGCGCGAGCACGGGCGAGTCGAGGTCGGGCGGTTCCGCGAGCTCGCTGTTGAACCCGCGGAACCTGAAAGCGGCACCGTACCGGTCCGCTGCCGCTCCTGACTTCGAGGTTGCCCGCCGGACCTGCCCGCAAACACCGCGCATGTTCCGGTATCCCAACGATTCTCAGGAGGATGGGGTGTCTCGAGGCAGGGTCAGCGGAACCGGGGCGGCGGTGTGCCCGGGGGTGCGGGAACCCCCGCGAGCGACGCTACGACTCTCCACCGTCACGCCGACCCGGGCGGCGGTTGTCGACGTTCAGGTGTGGTTGGGGCACAGTGGATCCGGTGTCATCGTCCATCCGCGTCGTTCCACCTCGATTCTGCGCGTGGTCCAGGAAGGCCCTCCGTGAACAACAGCATCGGATGTGTGTCGCGGCGACCACATGTCGGCGAGTGCGGCCAACCCGTGGCGCAGGTCGCGGCTGGTCGCGTGCGTGGTGGGCAGATACGGGGGTTCGGCGCCGAGGCTGGCGACCGGGACAGCGGCCAGGGCGGCCTCCAGCCCGGTGCGGGCCGTGGCCGGCATGCGGGTGCCGATCAGCAGGCACAGCGCGCTGTGTCGCACCGCCTCGATCAGTTCGGTGTGTCCCATGGTTCCGGCGACTCCGCAGAACCCGGGCTGGTCGGTCGGGTAGACGTCCTTGGCGTCCGGGGCGACCCCGACGGCGGCGTCCACCGCGGCGGCGAGGGCCAGCAGCGGTTCCCGGGCGTCGTCGCGGGCCACCTGGTCACCGGCGATGAGCACGATCTTCCCGGTCCGCCGCGCCGCGACGAGTTGGTCCCGGATCCGTGTCAGCCCGTCCGGGTCGTGGCCGGATCGGCGCGGCGGTGGGTGGAAGGTGAATGCGCCGACGACGGTGGCTTGTTGGATGTCCTTGGGCAGCAACAGCACCGCGGGCCCACCGTCTCGTGCCGCGGCCACCGCGCGTTCCAGGTGGGCGGCGAGGTCGTCGGGCCGCTCGATGCGGGCACAGTAGCGGGAGACCTCGGTGAACAGCCGGACCGCGTGGATCGAGCCGGATCGGCCGCTCGAATCCTGGAAGGCGCCGGTGCCCTCGAGGGGGGTGGGTGGCTGCCCGATCAGGGCCAGCACCGGCACTTTCGAGGTGTAGGACTCGGCGAGCCCGGCCACCAGGTTCATCGCGCCGCCGCCGGAGGTCGCGGCCACCACCCCGAGGCCGCCGGTGCTGCGGGCGTAGCCGTCGGCCATGGTGGCCGCGGCGAACTCGTGCTTGGCCACCACCCCCTGGACGGGGCGGTCGGTGGCGAACAGGGCGTCGTAGAGGTCTTCGATGTTGGCGCCGTCCACCCCGAAGATGTGGTGCACGTCCAGGTCGGCGACGGTGTCGACGAGGACGTCGACGACGCGTCGCCCACCCTGCTCGTGGGGCCGGGCTGGAGTTCCCATGATGTTCTCCCCTGAGCGGAATAACTGCGGGCGTTGTTCAGACGCGAGGGCGTTCGCGGTGGTGCGAGGTGAGGGGTGTGACTTCGACGCGGGGCCCCCACCGTGCGGCGCAGGCCCGCCGGTACTGCCCGGCGAGGGCGTGCAGCAGGATCACCCGCGCCGGTGCGGGCAGCACGTGGGCGACGAGCCGATACTGCTCGGCGTCGAGTCCGTCGAGGACCCAGGGCACCTCCCGCGCCAGCTCCAGCTTGGGTTTGTCCTTGACGATGTCGCGGCCCCAGTCCTCCCAGTGCCCGACGGTGATGGTGCGGGACACGACCGGCATCATCTCGTCCTCCTCCCGGCGCAGATGCGGCAGCAGCGCCGCCTCGAGGCCGTCGAGTGCGACGACCACCGCCTGCCGGGCGTCGGTGGAGCCGTCGTCGCGGTAGGCGCCGGCGGCGGAACAGAGGCGGTCGATCTCCGGGGAGATGTGGGTGTGGTCGGCGTCCATCCGGTCGAGCAGGGTACCGGCGCCGGGGTTGAGTCGCCGGATCAGCGGCCACAGGTTCTCGTCCTCGGTGCGGTGGTGGTAGCGCAGATAGTCCATCATCCACAGGAGGTGGTCGGCGACAGCGATGCGTTGGGACTGCGCCGGCGGGGTCGGTGCGGTGAGGACGGTGCGGGCCCGTCCCAGGTCGCGGCGCAGGGCGTCGTGCAGGATCCCCATCATCCGGGTGTCGGCGGGAGCGGCCCGATCGGTGCTCATTGCGGGTCGCCTGCTTCGAGGAGTGTTCTCGCGTGCTCGAGGTTGCTGCGGACGTCGCGGGCGTACAGTTTCGCGACGATTCCGTCGGCGAGTGCGCCGAATATGCCGCCGAGGGACCCGGATTCCTGGTGATAGGTGACCCGGGTGCCCCGGTCGGTGGATTCGAACAGGGTTTCGGTCTCGTACGGGACCGGACTGTCGGTGCCGCGGCGGCGCAGATACTTGCCCTGCTCGATGTCGGTGAGTTCCTCGGTGATCTCGAGTTGCCGGCCGGCGACCTCGACCACACCGTGCACGACCGAGCCGACCTCACCGGCCTGACCCGAGACCAACTCGTACGAGATCACATTGGTCATGAACAGCGTCACGTTGCCGGGATCCTGAATGAAAGTGAAAACTTCCTCGATGGGGCGGTCGATGACGACGGATTCCTCGGCGACAATCATGATGACTCCAGTCTGGAAAGGGGGTTCATTGCTGGGACTCGCAGTAGTGCGGCGCCCTGCTCGACCTGGTTTTCACGATCGCTGGCGCAGCATCATCTCCCCGAGGGCGATGTCGTATTCGCCTGTCGTGTTGTCGAATCGGACGCTGTAGGTGGTGGGGTAGTAGGCGGTGTGCTGGTAGGCCTGCGGCTGCTTTACGGGCTCTTGAATCGTCGGCCTGGTCAACAGCCACGCGTGGGTCATCATCGGCTCCATGAAGGTGTAGTTCCCGTCCCAGGACCCGTTGATGAACGTCTGGGTGAAGTCGTAGATGCCCGGGATCATTCCGGCGGTCGCGTCCATCCAGTGCACCCCCATTAACGGCACTGCCAGCTCGGATGCGAGCGGCCCGGGCGGGGTGATGTAATCGCGGGGGATGTACTTGCCGTCGGGCAGGTGTGCGGCGCGGGCCGCGTACTCCGGTGCGGCGGGATCGATCCCCATGGTCGAGGACATGTCGGTCATGTAGAAGTGCATGTCGAAATGCGGTTTGCCGAACAGGATCTCGGGTTCGTGTCCGTGCGGGTTCCAGTTGAGCATGACGTGGTCGAATACCGTCGCCGACGCCTGCTCGGGTAAGCCAAGCATGAACATCGCACTGGTGTCGGGCAGCCCCTCCAAGGCAGCCGCCGACATCCGGAGACCGACCGCGGTCGGCTCACCCCGCGTGTCCACGGTGGTGTAGATCCTCACCGTCCCATGGCCGACGCTCTGCGACGAGCCGAAGTAGGTGCGGATCTCCTCCGGTCCGGCGGCGGCCGCGCCGCACCCGGCCACGGTGACGCAGGCCGCGAGCAGAAGTCCCAGCAAGCGGTGCATTCGATGATGTCGCATGATGTGGCCACCTTGTCGAGATCGGTGCCGGCCCCTTTCAGGGTCCGCACAAGCTTTCCTTGCACGCGCGCCGCGCGATCGTCACGAGATCCGCGCGCAGCGCACGGGCGAGCAGCGGAGCAACCATCGGCAGCATCAGTCCGCCCGGCCGCGTCGTCGCCTCCACCGCCCACTCGATGCGCACACGGGTGCCTAACACCACCGGCTCGAAGCGCATCTCGTAGACACCCCCGAAGGGCTCGCTGAGCACGGCATTGACGGTCCGCCGCGGGCGATCGAACACGGTGTAATCCGAGGTGCCCTGCACGGTCAGCGGACCGATGCGCAGGACCATCGAGTACCGGGGTGTGCCATCGGCGCGGATGTGGTAGTCACGCACCGCCGCAACCCGTTTCGACAGGTTCACCAGATGCTGCCCCTGATCTGCGAAGAAGTCCCAGGTCTCCTCAGGGTCGAATGGGAAGACCATCTCGGCGTGAACCGTCCGGCTCATCACGCTCAACTCCAGTGTCGAATGCCGCGATACGGAACTTGTGACTGGACCCAGTGTGGGTCGGCGGTGCGTCCCCGGACCATCCCTCACGTGGGGGATATTAAGAGCTTGTCTCATGTGGGAAGTTTCTTGAAGCAAGTGAGTGCCGCGGCGAGGTGGAGGAATCCGGCGAAGTGCTCGGCGTGGCGTTCGTAGCGGATGGTCAGACGTCGGTAGCCGGTGAGCCAGGCGATGATGCGTTCGATCTTCCACCGGTATCGGCCCAGCCGGTCGTTCCTCTCGATTCCGCGGCGGGCGATGCGTGGGACAATTCTCTCTTCGCGCAGCCACCGGCGGTGCTTGTCGTAGTCGTAGCCCTTGTCGGCGCGAAGCTTTCCGGGTTTGCGACGGCGCGGCCCTCGTCGGGATTTCACCGCCGGGATCGCGCTGACCATCGGTTGCAGCAGGGTGCTGTCGTGGGTGTTCGCCGCGGACACATCGACGACCAGCGGGATGCCGTTGGCTTCGGACAGGACGTGGATCTTCGACCCCTTCTTGCCGCGATCGACCGGACTCGGCCCGGTCAGCGATCCCCCTTTTTCGCCCGGACGCTCGCGGCGTCCAGGATCGCGGCCGTCCAGTCGAGTTCACCGGCGCTTCCGAGCCGGTCGAGCACCTCGCGGTGCAGTCTCTCGAACACCCCGGCCGCCGCCCAGGCGGTAAATCTTCGGTGCGCGGTAGGCACGGTGACCCCGAACGAGGGCGGCAGATGCCGCCACGCACATCCGCTGGTCAGCACGTACACGATCGCGGTGAACACCGCCCGATCCTCCAACGGCGCACTGCCGCCTCCCTGTGGCCGTGCGGCGAATCGCGGAATCAACGGTTCGACGATCTCCCACAACGCATCCGGCACCAACCGCAGTGACAACCCATCTAACACGCGTCACATTATGTCCCATACGCCACTTCATCCACATGAGACACGCTCTAAGCAGGCCCTCGACCAGCGGATACTGGTCACATGACGTCGGCCCGGGGAGGCCGAATTGCTGCGCGTGGGCGGGTAGGAGTTCCTGCCCCATCCCCAAGGTGGGCGGGACGTTTCCGACTTTGATTCTCGACGCGCGTTGCAGTGGCCCGGGAGAGGTCCTCAGGCGAACGGGTGTCGACAAACCCGAGTGGTCGACTACTCCGCAACGTTAGCCTTGTCAGAAGAATCCCGTGCGGCGCTCGCCCATGTTCCGCGCGACAACGTGCAGGGAGTTGAGATGCCCGATCGCAGCCCCACCTCGACCCCGATCGCGCCGCCGAACGACGCCACGAAGGCGCAACTCGTCCAGTGGGCTCTCGACCGCCTCAACGCCCAGGACGTCGACAGCCTGCGTGGTAGTTTTTGGACCGCCGACTCCACCGTGCACTTCCCGACCGGGACGTGTCGCGGGAGCGCCGAGATCGCCGCCTACTTCGAGCAGGTCTTCGCCGCCGTCACCGACTTCACCTTCGAGACGGTCTCGATCGCCGAGTCCGGCGATGACGTCTTGGTCCACTGGCATTTGACCGGACGGCACGTCGGCACCTTTGTCGGCATCGCCGCCACCGGGCGGCGAATCGATTTCGAGGGATTCGACCACTTCGTCGTTCAGGACGGGAAGGTCGTCACGAACACGGTGCGCTACGACCAAATGGAGTTCGCCCGCCAGATCAAGCTGCTACCGCCCGACGGATCAATTGCGGATCGCGCGTTGAAGGCTGCCTTCAACGCCACAACGCGTGTAGTCGGCATCGTTCGACGTCGTTAGCTCGCGATCACAGGTGACTACCCGGCTCGCAAATTCTCGACGTACGGCAGATCACCGTTCGCAGACACTGCAACTCGCGTCGAAAATCAAAGTCGGAAAAACCCTGGGCCACTACTCACAGCTATATCGGTGGAGCGGGTGTCCTCGCTCGGATACGGGCGGGCACGGGGCCGCCGGCTACCATGGTGAACGGCGTGACGAGTGGGAAGTCGGCACCGAGGGACTCGGTCTGGACTGTTCGGAGGATGCCGGCCAAGGCCAATGTCGCTTCGAGCATGGCGAAATGATCCCCGATACAGGTGCGCGGACCGCCTCCGAACGGCAGGTACTGCCACCTGGTGCGCCCCGCCGATCGGTCCGGGCTGAACCGCTCCGGGTCGAACCGACCAGGGGCGCCCCACAGGGTGGGATCGTGATGGAGCGCATAGATCCCGACGATGACGTTCGTGCCGGCCGGAATTCGGTAGCCGTCGACCGCGACATCGCGCATGGCCCTGCGACCGACCGCGGCCGCGGGTGGACAGGCCCGTAGTGCTTCATGGACCACCTGGACGGTGTAGGGGATGCGGGCCACGTCGTCCACGTGCAGTGGGCGATCGCCGAGTGCGGCGACCTCCGCCGCCACTCGATCTTGGATCGCGCGATCGCGCCCCAGGGCCCAGAGGCTGTAGGCCAAGGTGGTCGCCGTGGTGTCGTGTCCGGCAAAAAGGAACGCCCACAGCTCCTGGCGGATCGCCCGGTCGGTGAATGGCTTCCCGGTCTGGGGGTCGGTCGTATCGAAGAAGAGTCTGATCAGCTCGGCATTCCGGCCGGGTTCATCGTGGGCCGAAGTGATCGCTTCATCGATCACGGTGTCGACGACGTCCTTCGCGGTACGAAACCGGTGGCGCGGGGGTGTCGGCAGCCAGGCTGGTGCGCGGACAGGCTGCAGCGCGCGATGCGACACGAACCGGGCGGCACGGTCGAGCGCCGGTCCGAGTACCTCGGCCTGCGCGCCGAGGTCGCTCCCGAACAGTGACTGCCCGAGCACCCGCAAGGTCAGTCGCCGGGTTTCCCTGTCGAGGTCGACCTGGTCCGAGCGGGCCCACTCCGCGGCCATGGTCTGCGCGACACCCGCCATGCAGCTGGCATAGATCGCGACGTGTTTCTTGGTGAACAGCGGCTGTAAGGTTCGGCGTCGGCTCAGCCACGGCTCGTGGGTGATGTTGAAGAGGTTGTCGCCGGACCATTTTCGTGATTCGGCATGGACGGTCAATTCCTTGTCGAAGGCGCCGTCGGAACCGCCGAGGACGTCGTGAGCACCTTGCGGCGAGGTGACGACAGCAAATGGCGGCACCAGTCGCTTCGGTCCGAGTGCGACGATCGTGACCGGTCCGCCCGCGTCCCGGATGTCCTCGAGACCGGTGTGAAACTTGTTCAGGGCCTTGACCCGTGCGAACAGCGGCATCGGCGCGTCGGGTGCTATCGGATACTCTTGCGCCTCTTCGCTGGTCCGGGCCACGACGTCAAGTCTGACACTCGGCCCGGCTCGACCGCTAGACCAGGGGACGCCCCCCGTTGAGGACTCGGACACCACGCCGCTCCGGTGTTCGTCCCCGAGTCGACATGCGAGAGCTCGGCAGGAACGACCCCGTCTGCCGAACGCGGACCGGGGCGTTCCGAAACCGGCCCCGTGGCCGGAAGCCGGTGAGCTGCGCGTTCCCGTTTCCCCGTCCGAGAAAACCGACTCGCGGAACTGGGATCGAAACCGCTGGCCCACTGCGCATCGTTGTTGCAGAACTGATGGGTGAGGCGGCAGTTCGCCCGGGTGTGGGGGCCTTCGCGGTCGATGTGGTCGATCGACAGGACTTCCGGGCCGTACAGGGCATCGAAGTCCACTGGCTCCAGGCAGAGTTGGCATATCCCGCCGTCGCGGGCATAGATGTCCATTCGGGTGAACCGCTCGGCGATGATCTTGCCGTCGACGTCGACCGGCGGAATGAAGCTGGCGCGGTCGCGGCGGTGGTCCCGGAACAGCTCCCGCTCTCACCGCGCCCGGCGGCGCGGCGACGCGACATTGCGTGGGCCGGGTCAGCTGTCGCACGACCGCAGCGCTGGCGTCGAGCACGAAGTCGGCGACGTCCGGGCCGTGGTACAGCGTCAGGTTTCGGTCGGAGTCGCTGGGCACCACGGCTCCGCCGGGCTAGGGAATGCCAGCAAATTGGCCGAATGGGTGAGATTGTCTCGGCGAGCAGTCCTGCGCGAATGGCTTCCTCAACGGTGGACAGCTGTCCGCGAACATCCGCGAGCTGGGGGGTCTGGGGCATGCAACGGATCGTGTCGTCGCTGTTGACAGCCCAAATTTTGAGGTCCATCATTATGGACATGAAAGTGGGGTCGCCGCGCCCGTACCGGATGACCGCCCGGGCGCAATCGGCGGCACAGACCACGGAGCGGATCATGGGCGCCACGCTGGAGCTGTACCGGGAGTATTGGCTGGACGAGATCACCCTCGAGCGGGTCGCGGGCCGGGCCGGGGTGTCGATCAAGACGGTGCAGCGCAAGTTCGGCAACCGGGACGGACTGCTGACCGCGACGCTGCGGTGGATCGGCCGCGAGGTCACCGCGCAGCGCTTCCCGGTCGCGGCCGGTGACGTCGACGCCGCCGTCGAGAACCTGATGACGCACTACGAGCAGTGGGGGCCGCTGGGTTTGCGGCACGTGCTGCAGGCGCAGCGCTCGCCGCTCATCGCGTCGATCGTCGCCCGCGCGCAGGGCCTCCACCACCGCTGGGTGGAGCAGGTGTTCGCCCCGTACCTGGACCCGCTGCCGGCGGCGGATCGTGACCTGTTGTTCGCTCAGCTCGCCGCCGGCACCGACGTGCTGGTCTGGCACGTGTTCCGCAATGATCTCGGCATGTCGGCCGAGCGTACCGGGCAGGCGCTGCTCGGCATGCTGCGGGCGCTGCTCCCGGACGCGCCACCCGAACCGACCTGAACCGGGCCCATCCCGAGACCCAGCCTCCTGGAGGCCACGCCATGGCACACATCCTGTTCGTCACCTGGGACGGCGGCGGCAACGTGCCCCCGCCCTCGGCATCGCGACCGAGCTCCACCGCCGCGGCCACGAGGTCCGGTTCCTCGGGCATGAACAGCAGCGCCGGCAGATCGAGAACCTGGGTTTCCGGTTCACCGCGTTCCGCCGTGCCCGGCCCTGGCGGTCGACCACCGCACACCCCGGAATCCGCGGTCTGTACGCGTATCTGTCGGTGTTCACCGACCCCGGCCCCGGGATCGATCTGCTCGACACCGTCGCCGCCGAACCCGCCGACGTGGTGGTGACCGACTGCCTGCTCTACGGCGCCCTGGCCGCGGCCGAGCGGGCCCGCCTGCCGCGGGTGACGCTGGTGCACACCTTCTACGAGTTCATGGAAGCGGGCGCCAGGCGCGGCCCGGCACCGGTGCTGGCCCGCCTGAAAGGGCAACGGCCCCTGCGGTTGTGGACCTCCTCGGACCTGGTGCTGGTGACCACCGAGCGGGAACTCGACCCGGCCGGGCGCCGGCGCCGTGATCTGCCCCCGGCGGTCCACTACACCGGGGTGGTGCCGCACCGCATGCCGTCCGCCCTGACCTGGGTCGGGGAGCGGGAGCCGCTGATCCTGGTCAGCCTGTCCAGCACCAACTTCCGCGGCCAGCAGCAGACTCTGCAACGCGTCCTCGACGCGCTGCGCGGGGTCCCGGCACGCACGGTGGTGACCACCGGCACCTCCGTCGACCCCACGACGCTGACCGCCGGCCCGGACGCCGAGATCCACGGCCACCTCGATCACGAGACGATCCTGCCGGACGCCACCCTCGTCATCGGGCACGGTGGACACGACACCACCATGCGCGCCCTGGCCCACGACGTGCCGCTGATCATCCTGCCGATGCACCCGCTGCTCGATCAGACGATGATCGGCCGCACCCTCGACCACCGCGGTGCGGCCCGCTGCCTGCCCAAGAAGGCCCCACCCGACCGCATCCGAGCTGCGGTGGACACTCTTCTCGCCGACGGCCCACACCGGGCGGCCGCCGCCGGGCTCGGGACGAGGATCCGCTCCCACGACGGCTCGATGGCCGCAGCCGACCTCATCGACCACCTACCCCACCGACAGGTACGCAGATGAATCTGACTGCTCCGACCGTCGGCTGAATCCACCTCCCCACGCACCCCGCCATCCACACCCACCAACACGAACACGACCCAGGAGGGCGCCATGATCATCACCGAGGAATCCGTTGTCATCGAACGCCCCATCGAGGAGGTGTTCGCCTTCTTCCACGACCCTGCCAACGTCACCCGGTACGCCAAGAAACGTGGCGTCCTACCAGCACGTGTCGGGAGACTGCGGTGAAATGGGCGCCGTCGTGCATCACGTCGTCAAGGTCGCCGGCCGGCGGCTCGACGTCACCGAGGAACTGACCGGCGTCGAGCAGGACACGTCCCTGCGTCGCCGCGGCGTCGACACTCCCGCCCCCCTTCGAGACCGAAATCCGCTTCGCCCCGGCCGGGGCGGAGAGCACCCGGGTCACCTGGCACCAGGAGTCCGGGAAGTTCGGTGGCCTCCTCGGCAAGATCCCCGATGGGATCGTCGCGACACTCTATGCCCGCAACGCCCACCGCAATCTCGCTAACGCGAAGACCGTGCTCGAAGCCTGACACACCGTGCGGGCACCACCCTCCACGGGGCGGTTCGCCCACCCGGTCACTCTCATTTCGCCGCGACCACCCGCCGCCGGCACCCGTGACATCGAGTAGCCCGCGACCACCCAATTGCGTCGGGTGATCCTGCCAAGAAGGCCTGATCTCATGACTGAAGACACGCGCACTACTGCCCCCACCGTCGCCCCGTCCGGCACGTTCGCCAGCCTCGACCCGCGCTCGGGCACCGTCCTCGCCGAATACCCGATCGCCGACTCGGTCGCCGTGGCCGCCGCGGTGGATCGGGCCCGCGCCGCCGCCCGCTGGTGGCACGACCAGGGCTTTCGCGGGCGTCGCACCATGCTGCTCGCGTTCAAGAGGGCCGTCGCGTCCGACGCCGACGCCCTCGCCACGCTCATCTCCGCCGAGACCGGCAAACCCCGCGGCGACGCCGCCCTCGAGATCATGCTGGCGATCGAGCATCTGGACTGGGCCGCCCGGCACGCCCGAAAAATCTTGCGGCGCAAACGGGTTCGGTCCGGTCTGGCCGCGATCAACCAGTCCGCGTCCCTCGGCTACCAGCCGCTCGGGGTGATCGGTGTCATCGGCCCGTGGAACTTCCCGCTCTACACCCCGATGGGCGCGATCTCCTACGCCCTCGCCGCCGGCAACGCGGTGGTGTTCAAACCCTCCGAGCTGACCCCAGGGGTCGGCACCTGGCTGGAGCAGAAGTGGAACTCGCTCGATGGCACGCGGCCGGTGCTGCAGGTGGTCACCGGTCTCGGGGAGACCGGCACCGCACTCGCCCGGGCCGGGGTCGACAAGATCGCCTTCACCGGCTCCGGCACCACCGCCCGCAAAGTGATGACAACCTGCGCCGAAACCCTCACCCCGCTGGTGGCCGAGTGCGGCGGCAAGGACGCGATGGTGGTCGCCGAGGACGCCGACCTGGACAAGGCCGCCGAAGCCGCCGCCGTCGGCGCGTTCGGCAACGCCGGCCAGGTCTGCGCCGGTGTCGAGCGCGTCTACGTCGTCGAACCCGTCTACCACCGGTTCCTCGACAAACTCGCGGCCGCGGCGAAGCGGGTGCGTCCCGGTGGCGACGACACCGCCACCTACGGGCCGATGACCCTGCCCCGCCAGGTCGACATCGTGCGCGATCACATCGCGGACGCCCTCACCCGGGGCGGCACCGCGGTCGTCGGCGGTGTGGGCGCGGTGCACGAGCGCTACATCGACCCGGTGATCCTCACCGACGTCCCGGAAACCTCTACCGCGGTGCGGGAGGAGACCTTCGGCCCCACCGTGGTGGTCAACAAGGTCGGGGATCTCGACGAGGCGGTCGAGCGGGCCAACGCCACCGCCTATGGGCTCGGGGCGTCGGTCTTCACCCGGAAGCGGGCCCGCGGCACCGCGCTCGCCCACCGCCTGCGCAGCGGGGCCGTGTCGGTCAACTCGGTCTTCAGCTACGGCGCCATCCCGGCACTGCCGTTCGGTGGGATCGGTGAATCCGGCTTCGGCCGCGTGCACGGCGCCGACGGGCTGTTCGAGTTCAGCCGCGCCCACGCCCTGACCGTCGAAAGATACCCAGCCCCCTTGAAACTGTTCGCGCTCGAACGCGCGGAACGGGACATGAGGATCGCCACCTGGATGTTCCGGCTCCGGCACGCACGGTAACAACGTTTCGAACTCACTCACCCGAAATCCAACCTTCAACGGCAAGGAGGCCCGCCGTGAACACCGAACAACCGACCCCGGCCACCACACCAACAAGCCCCTCGGACATCACGTCCGTCGCCGTGCGCTGCATGGAGATGATGGCCGACGGCGACCGCGCCACGTTCGAGGAACTGGTGCACCCCGACGCCATCAATCGCGAGTCTCGGACCGAACCCCCGGACACCAGAGTCATCGGCCCCGAAGGGTTCTACGCGACCGCGCTGTGGTTACGAGGCGCATTTGCCGAGTTGCACCACGACGTCCTGCACGCCGTGGCAGCGGACGATCTCGTCGTGCTCGATACCGTCATGACCGGCCGCCAGGTCGGGCCGTTCGTGACCTACGACGAACACGGTCGGGTCGACCAGGCCTTCGCGCCGACCGGAAAAAGCTTCTCCGTCCGCCAAACACACTGGTTACGGTTCGTCGACGGCAGGTTGATCGAACACTGGGCCGTCCGCGACGACCTCGGTATGGCACAACAAGCCGGGTGGATCCCGCCGACCCCGGCCATTCTGATCCGAAACGCTTTCGCCAAACGGCGAGCACGCAAGACCACTGCCGCCGGGACAGCGTTCCACTAGGGTGTGTCTCCCAATGATTTGTGGTGTTGTGCTGCAGACTCTTCGGTGTGGCAGACGTTGTTGATCGGTTTGAGGTGTTGACGGACAAGCAGTGGGAGTTGCTCGCGCTGCTGTTGCCCAGTTCCGATGGGCTCCGGGGGCGGAAGTTCCGGAACAATCGTGTGGTGGTCGAGGGGATGCTGTATCGACTGCGGACCGGGTTGCCCTGGCGAGATCTCCCGTCGCATTTCGGGCCGTGGAAGACGGTGTGGAAGCGACATCGCCGCTACGCCGGAGACGGAACCTGGGATCGGGTGCTGACGGCTCTGGTCGCGATGGCCGACGCCGGCGGGAACCTGGACTGGGCGGTCTCTGTCGATTCCACAGTGGTCCGGGTCCATCAGCACGGTGCGAACGCCGCCCGCCACACAGGGGGATCTACCGAATTACACGAACCTCGGTGACGAGCCTGCCGATCACGGCATCGGCCGGTCGAGGGGCGGATTGACCAGCAAGGCGCACCTGGCGTGCGACGGTCACGGGCGCCCGCTGTCGGTGCTGGTCGGCCCAGGCCAAGCCGGTGACAGTCCGATGTTCGCCCACGTGCTGGAGGGCATCTGCGTGCCGCGGCTCGCGGGCGGAGCGCACCGCACGCGCCCCGACGAGGTCCGGGCCGACAAGGCGTACTCATCACGGGCAAACCGGGAACTGCTGCGCAGCAGAGGCATCAAGGCGGTGATCCCCGAGAAGACCGATCAGGCAGCGAACCGGGTGAACAAGGGCCGCGCGGGCGGGCGGCCACCGAACTTCGACCCGGAGTCCTACAAGGGGCGCAACGTGGTCGAACGGGCCTTCAACAAGGCGAAACAGTGGCGTGCGGTGGCCACTCGCTACGACAAACTCGCCCTCACCTACCGCGCCGGATTCCTGCTCGCCGGCATCGTCGAGTGGCTCAAGTTATTGGGAGACATGCCCTAGTACTGCAACGGCACTTGCTTGACAGGTACGCGATACTGATTGTGTGGTCCTCGATCTGGTTGCTGCCGAGTTGGAAGCGTTGCATGAGCGGATCTCCGGTCGGTTCGCCCGGTCGGAGCCGCGGTCCCGAGTCCGTGAATATGTGACGGGTTTGGTTGCGGGTCTGGAACGCAAGAACGGGTGGACCCTCGCCGAGCGGGCCGGCGAGATCAGCCCGGACGGGATGCAACGGTTGCTGCGGCGCGCGGACTGGGACGTCGACGGCGTCCGCGACGACGTCCGTGACTACGTGGTCGAACGGCTCGGCGATCCGGCCGGTGTACTGATCGTCGACGACACCGGATTCCTCAAGAAGGGCACCCGCTCGGCCGGGGTGCAACGCCAGTACTCGGGCACCGCCGGGCGGGTGGAAAACTGCCAGATCGGCGTCTTCCTCGCCTACGCCAGCGGCGCCGGCCACGCCTTGATCGACCGGGAACTGTACCTGCCCGAATCCTGGACCTCCGACCGCGACCGGTGCCGCGCCGCCGGCATCACTGACGACATCGAGTTCGCGACCAAACCGAGACTGGCGCAACACATGATCGAACGCGCCCTCGACGCACAGGTCCCGTTCTCCTGGGTCACCGCGGACGAGGCCTACGGGCAGGTGAAGTACCTGCGGGTCTGGCTCGAGGAACGCGATATTTCCTACGTCCTAGCCACGCGCTGCAACGACGACGTGTTCACCCCGCACGGCCGCTCCGGTCGCGCCGACGAGATGATCGCCGCGGTCCCGGCGAAGCAGTGGCGCCGGATCTCCGTCGGCGATGGCGCGCACGGCCGGCGCGAATACTCCTGGGTGCGGATCCCGATCCGGATCGCCTGGGCACCCGGGCGCGGGCACTGGCTGCTCGCCCGCCGATCCCTCTCCGATCCGACCGAGATCGCGTACTACATCTGCGCCGGACCCCGCCGCACCACGCTCACCGAACTCGCCACCATCGCCGGCTCCCGGTGGCGGGTCGAGGAATGCTTCCAGCAGGCCAAGAACGAGGCCGGCCTCGACCAGTACCAGGTGCGGACCTACCGGGCCTGGTACGCCCACATCACCTTGTCGATGCTCGCCCTCACCTGGCTCGCCGGGTCGAAAACCGAAGCGATAAAAGGGGAATCGGGATCGAAAATCAGGGCATGATCGGCTACACGCTACCCGAGATCCGCCGCCTGCTCGTGCAACTGATCCTGCGACACGCCCACCCCGACGAGCACATCTGGTCCTGGTCGAACTGGCGACGGCGCCGACAACACCAGGCCCGCACTTCCCACTACCGACGTCGCGGACACCTCCCATAAGTGCCGTTGCAGTACTAGCGTCGAATTCAGGCAGACCCCGATGGGAAAGTCCCGATCCGCGGAAGTTTCGGCGGCCGGTTGTCTCCATCAGGACAGTCACGTCCTGGCCGATCAGCCTGTCCCGGGTATGGCGACGGCCCTGATCACGGGCGGGCAGCCGACGATCCACCGGCGCCGATCCGGGCTTGGCTCGATCGGCACCTGTGGACAATACGCCCAGGCCTGTTGTGTCCCAATCACTCCTGAAGTCTGACATCAGGGGCGTCCTGTTCGCCCGCATCTGCCTGGCCGCATCGTGATGTCGGCTGCAGAAATGCCAGGGAATTGAGACATAGGGAGGCGGCCATGCCGTGAGACCAACGACAAATCCTCAGGTCACAGCCGTCCCAAAATGCCATCAGTAGCGAGACCCTACAAGCTTGTAGTGTCTCGAGAACTGTGGCCAGATCTCACGCAAGATGGCCACTCGGTGGCCAGTTGGCCGATTGGTTGAGATTGTCGCGGCGTCGCCCGCGTGGTGTGGAGTCGTGGATCAACAGTGCGACCGCTGGCCGCTCCTTCTGCGAAAGCGGCGCGGACCGGATCGCAGCGTCCCGGCGGTGAGTACGCGTGCACTGATCCGACAGTGGTCGCGCTCGTTCCGAAAGCGGATCGATGAGAGAGAACTCGGGGTGAGATCTTCCACCCCGAGGGGGGAGGTGCCATTTCGCTGTCTACCGGAGACTGGGATCAGCCTCGCATCTCCGGTGCGGGATCGGAGCGGGATTCGAACTCGCGTTACATCTTCTGGGAGCCCGACATGTTCATCAAGCAGATTGCAGGATTCATCGGTGGCGGCGCACTGGTCGCCGCATCAGTCGCCGCGCTGATTGCAGCGCCGGCGAACGCAGTGCCGGGCGTCAATCCGCCGGCGCCGCGGTTCGTGAGCCTCTCCTATTCCCTCGAGTCGACCTTCGCGGGGTCCTCGAACGTGGTGGACACGTACGCCGAGTCCGTGAGCCAGGCGTACTACCACTGCGACAACCTCAGTGGCGCTAACGATTGCCAGGTCGTGATCACGAGTGATTGGGGCTGCGTTACGTTGGTGCGCGGTTGGACCAAGGAGTCGTACTTGGGCAGTCCGCAGGGGAAGCCCATATTCGGCGTGGGAAATGGGCCGACCAGGGAAGAGGCTGAACAGGTGGCCACGATCGATGTCGAGGCTCGACTCGACGCCACCCCGTACGCCGTTGGCCACGGAGTCACCAAGTGCGTCTACTGAAGTTGCGGACGAATCCCGGACTCACACGATCGGCCCAACGTCCGGTCCGATCGATCACCCCGAACGTCGACCTCGCCCCGTCCGCAAGCGGAACGCAGACCGGCACGTCCCGAAAGCCGGGCGTAGACCGGAACTCACTGAGCTGCGCGGGTCCCGATAGCCCCGTCCGGTGATGATTTTGCTTTCGGGGCGGCGGATTCTCACTGTCGTTGCAACACAAGTCTATTGAAATCTGGGTCGTCCCAGCTCACGGATTACGTTACCGCAGTCGGCATCGCGAGTTCCAGCGCAGTGCGGCGCCGGTGAGCGGTGGCCCGTCGCTCGGCGTTGAACACCGTGGCGGGAGTTGCGTACTCCAGGTTCTTCCGTGGGCGAGTGTTGAGCTCACGCGTTACCGACCGCACATGAGCGTGACTGTGCACCGACAAATCGGTGCCCTTCGGGAAATACTGTCGAGCGAGCCCGTTGAAATTCTCGTTCGCACCCCGCTGCCACGGACTGGAACGTTCGGCGAAGTAGATCTTCAGATCAAGGGCCGCGGAGATCTCTCGGTGCAGACAAATCTCCGTTCCCTGATCCCACGTCAACGTTCTGCGCATTCGTTTCGGCAGGCCAGAAAATGCTTTGATGACAGCATTTTTCACCGATTCGGCGGTGTGATCGACGGGGAGATTGACGATGATTCCGTATTGCGTCGTCCGTTCCCGCAGGGTCATCATCGCCGATCGGCAGCGCAACCCCAGGATGTAGGGGTCGGACCGGGGCGCGGTGCCGGGATTGCTCCCGGCCCGTTTCCCCGGCCCGCCCTCCGCACCGGACGTGCGACTCTCATCGCATCCGGCGCTCCACGGACTGCCACTGCTAAGCAGGGACCAAGGTCTCTGCTCTGCTGGTCCACGGTGTGGGGATGTTGCTCGCCCGCCACCGGTACCGAGTAATCGGGACGGTGGTGGTGTCGAACATGATGATCCCGTTCTCTTGCGGACGATTGCCGGGCCTGCCGGTCAGGAACCGTCGGTAGAGATCCGCCCACGTGATCCGTTTGTGCCGTTTGAGCAGCCATTGGGTGACCCGATGCCAGGCGAAGGCATCGAGGTAACCGAACGTCGCTTTCGACACACCGTGACGGAAATACGCACACCATCCTCGGAGCACCGGATTGAGGCGTCCGAGCAGATCAGCAAGGCCATGATGACGTGCCCTCTTCGTCAGCGCCCGCACCTTCGCCATGATCGAAAGCAACGCTTTCTTCGACGGATAGGTGTAGACGCTCATCTTGTTCGTGCCTTTCCTGCGGCGCCGCTGGATGCGGAACCCGAGAAAGTCGAACCCCTCGTCCAGGTGACATACCCGGGACTTTTCGGCGGACAACCGCAGCCCCAGCGGGGCTATCACGTCCGCGACCTCGTCCCAGAGTGCGTCCGCATGCGCCTTGGTTCCGACCACCATGATGACGAAATCGTCCGCGTAGCGCACGATTCGGTAGGTGGCCCCGCCGCGTTTGCGGTGCACCTCGCGCCGATAGGCACTCCCGTGGGAATCCCATTTCGCACAGAAATGTGCATCCAACACCGACAGAGCGATGTTGGCGAGCAACGGTGAGAGTATGCCGCCTTATGAACAGTGCTGGGTTATGCGCAGCGCTGGCGTGCAAGGCCTGGTGACGGCGATGTCAGAGGTCGATCGCTGCGCATAATCCGCGGATCCTCTGATCAGGCGGCCCGGTACGGTGCCGGGCCTCCATGATCGGAGGTCAGTTGTTATGGCGACTTTGTCTGCGTTGGTGTCGGGCCTGGAGGCGGAGCTACAGCGTTTGGGCTACAAGGATTCGACGCTCGTTTGGTACCGGGGCTGTTGGCGGCGGATGCAGAAGCACTTCGCTGCGCGTGGTGTCGAGGAGTTCTCCCTGGATGCGGCGATGGCGTGGGTCGACGACGCGTGTGGTTTCTTCGACAAGGAGCAGGCCGGCACCCTGAAGCGAACCGATGTGTATTTGTTCAGAGTTGCTCAGATGCTGGAGGATTACGCGGTCCACGGGGCGGTGCTGCGCCGCTATAACCGGTCGGTGAGCAAGCTGGACGTGGCCGGCGCCCAGACGGTCGCCCGGTTCCAGGCGCACCTGCGCTCGGCTGGGCGCTCGGCCTCGACTGTGCGGACCTACGGGACGTTGGCCGGGGAGTTCGTCGCGTTCACCGACACCCGCGGAGGGCTGGGCTGCTGCGACGCCGCCATGATCGGGGCGTTCGTCGCCACGCTGGCCGGATACCAGTTCAAGACTGTCGAGCAGAAACTGTGCGCGGTGCGGTCGTTGCTGCGGTTTGCCTCCGCCGCCGGCCTGGTCGACGGGGCGTGCTTGGAGGCGGTGCCGGCGGCACGCTCGGCCAGGCAGGCCAGGATCCCGTCGGTTGAGGCTGCACCCTTTGAGTGGACACCCCGGACAATGGTTCTAGGAGAGCCAGGAGGGATGTCGAGGTGGGACGCCAGTCTCTGTACACGGAGGAATTCCGGAAAGACGCGGTCGCGTTGTATCGCGCGGCCGACGGCAAACGCACGTACGCGGCGGTGGCCGCGGATGTGGGCGTCAGTGGCGAAACGCTACGGACGTGGGTCCGCAAGGACACCGCCCGTAACGCGCGCTCGCAGGACCGCAGTACCGGCGCCGACGGGACCGAGGCGGACGAGCTCGCGCGGCTGCGCGCGGAGAATGCGCGGCTGCGCGGTGCGGAAAAGGAATGGCAGCTCGAACGCGAGATTCTGCGCCGGGCGGCCGCGTATTTCGCAAAGGAGGTGAAGTGAAGACCCGCCGCTGGGACTTCATCTCCGACCATCGCGCCGAGTTCGGCGTGCAGCGGCTGTGCCGGGTGCTCGGGACCTCCCGTTCCGGCTACTACAAGCACCTGATCACGGAGCCGGCCCGAGTCGAGCGCCAGGCCGAGGAAGCCGCGACGGTCGCCGAGATCCGCGCCATTCATGCCGAGCACCGGAGCGCCTACGGTGCCCCGCGGGTTCACGCCGAACTCCGCTCCCGCGGACGCAAGATCAACCGCAAACGGGTGACCCGGCTGATGCGAATCCACCACGTGGTGGGCAGGCACCTGCGCCGCAGCAAGCGCACGACCGTCGCGGACAAGTCGGCTCCGTCGGTGCCGGATCTGGTGATGCGAGACTTCACCGCTACGGCTGTCGATACCAAGTGGTGTGGGGACATAACCTACATCCCGGTGGGATCCTCGTGGTTGTTCTTGGCCACGGTGATCGACATCTTCTCACGCCGGGTGGTGGGCTGGTCGATCGCTGACCACATGCGCACCGATCTCGTCACGGACGCGATCGAGATGGCGGTGCGCACCCGCGGTGGTGACGTCGGTGGCGTTATCTTCCACAGCGACCGCGGATCACAGGGCGGATTCAACCGGTCGTCGCAACACCGTGCCGTGAGGACGAGTGTACCTGTTCGGCAAACACTTCCGCTGGAGTTCTCCAACCGTGCACTTTTCGGGGGCGGTTGTTGAGCGCATCGGCGACCGCCTGAAGCTCACGGAACTTGTATCGGGACAGATCAGTTCCCTTCGGAAAATATTGTCGCAGCAGCCCATTGGTGTTCTCATTCGTTCCGCGCTGCCATGGACTGTACGGATCACAGAAGTAGACACGGATACCCGTAGATGCCGTCAGCTCGGCATGACGCGCGAGTTCCTTTCCGCGATCCCACGTCACGGATCTGCGTAGATGCTCGGGCAGCGGTGACAGCGTCGCGGCCAGAGCATCACGAACGGACTCCGAACCATATCCGGACAGCGCCGGCCCGTTCTTCACCATCGCCGCTGTTCCATAGCCCTTCAGTCGCGGCAGGTGTAGTAGAGTCGTGTATCTGCTGGTGCGCTCGACGAGCGTGCCGATCGCGGACCGGGTCAGACCGATGATGAGGTCGCCCTCCCAATGCCCCGGCGTCTTCCGGCTCTCGACCTCCTCCGGACGGGCGCTGATGGTCACCTCCTCGGTGATAAATCCGGTGCGCTGCTTCCGTGCTCGCGCACGAGGCTTTCGCAGCGCCCGGCCGGTGCGCAAGCACGCGACGAGCTCCCGCTCCAGGCCGCCGCGACCCTCGATGTAGAGCGATTGGTAGATCGCCTCAGGTGAAATGCGCATCGTCGGGTCCTCCGGATAGTCGATCGGTAGGCGATTCGAGATCTGCTCCGGACTCCACGCCGTCGCCCACCGACGATCACCGCGCCGAGGCTTGTTTCGGCCAATCCAAGCGGCATCCGGACCGGACACCACGGTTCCATCGTCGGCACGAATCACACCAGACAGTTTGTCCTGCACATATTCTCGTAGCCGATCGTGTTCGGCGAGCTTCGCTGGTTTTGGGCGCCTCGCGGCGAGGTCGGCCTTCCACTGTGCGGTCGACGCTCGGTATGTGAGCTTGCCATTGCGGGTGGCGGCGTTCCGCCGCAACTCCCGCGAGATCGTCGACGGTGACCGTCCGATCCGGTCAGCGATGTCGCGCATACTCATACCCTTGGCTCGCAGCAGCGCGATATCCTCACGCTCGGTGAACGACAGGTACCTCCCCGAGACCGGGGTCAACTCGATCGGTGGCATCCCACCAGCCTGGCGGAACCACCGTGTCCCCACCGGCCCCGACACGCCGCATGTGGTCGCTGCGTCGTCGCTCGTGAGACCCTCGGCGATCCGCGTCCAGAATGCCCGCTCTAGATCTCGGCGTATCGGAGGCCGTCCCGGTGACCGCATCACCGCACGCCCCGTCAACGCTGCTGCCCACCCGGGTGGTCGTCCCATTCCCACACCTCCGTTATCGAGGTGTTGCTTCCACCGGTTGAGCCTGGTCAGTACACCGCAGCAGCTTTCGTCGATGTATGCCGCCGTCATGGGATTCAGCTAAGTCGAGGACGGGTCGGCTCGAGTTACGATAATGCTCTCGCCGAGTCGTTCTTCCAAGGACTCAAGAGGGAGTGGCTGCACGGACGGAGTTGGACGTCGAAGTCGCAGGCACGGCTGGACCTGTTCGAGTGGCTCTCGTACTTCAATCGACGTCGCCGTCACTCCGCCCTCGGATACCTCACCCCAGTGGAGTTCGAACAACGACTCATCGCGTCGTCTACGCTGTCAGTCGCCGCATGAAATCCGGTGTCCACTCCCGAGGGGCAACCTCACGTGTAATTTGCCCCGAAGAGGTCAACGTAGTTCAGGTCACCGAGGACGCGTCCTGCGCCGAGATCCCAACCGGGAATCTTCCCGTCGTCGAATCGAACCGGAATCAGCCAGGTCACGCCGGGTGCCATCTGGCGGAACTCCTCGACGGCGAGAGTGAGTTCTTCGTTCATGACGGTCTTGGGCCGTGCGCGGGAGTTGTCGGAGAAACACGCGAGGAAGATCAGTGCTCCTGATCGAATTGCATCTCGGATTTTTGCCTTCCAATTGTCGCCGGGGGCGAGTGATGTCCGGTCTCTCCAGTAGGGGATCTGGGCTGCGTCAAGGATTTTGCAGAGTTGGTCGACCTGCTGTTGATCCTCTTTGACGTAGGAGATGAACACGTGTTTGCCCTCGGCTGATGTCACGCCGAGATCGTATCCTTCCCTGATCCGGGGCGATGGCATGTACCTGTGTGGTGTCGTCGGGGGCGTCCGGCGGTTTACCGGCGTCGGGTGTGGGGTGGCGGCCCGCCGGGTCAGGGCAGCTCCGTGTTGAGGCACGCAATCATCCCGAACAGCTCACCCGGAACTGTTCTGGTGCCATGGAAGTCGCGGAGCGAGCGTGCTGCCGAGGAGGGCACTATTACATCGAGGAGTCAGTTTGGGTGAATCTGATGCTGCCTTGGGACGTGAGTGGGTGGTGATCGATCCCGCCACAGTCGACGGAGGTGGGTCGGACTTGGGCCCCGACGACGGTACACCCGCAACTGCTAGTAGACCGTCGCGGCTAAGTGTTGGGATATAGGTGGCGGAGTTTGATGCGGGCGTCGTCGGTGGTGAAGTGCCACTGGACCTGGCGTTGATCGGCGTTGGTCTGTCGTTGCCAGGCGGCGAGTTCGGCGTTGAGGATTCCGAGGTCCTCGATGTGCCGGTCCAGGTACTGGCGGGTCAGCGCGGAGAGCTCGATCTCGGCGATGTTGAGCCACGAGCCGTGTTTGGGGGTGTGGTGGATCTTGAGCCGCTGCGCGAGCGCGAACGCCTCGGCCGGCTCGAAGGCCTCGTAGAGCGATCCGATGCCGTGGGTGCCTGAGGTTGTCCATCACCAGCAACACCGTCTCTGCGTCGGGATAGTCCACGCACAGCAGGTCTTTGACCTGCCCGGCCCAGTCGACCTTGGTGCGCCGGGGCTGGGAATCGACACGCCGCCAGCCGGCCAGGGGCTCGACCCAGCAGAAGATCGAGCAGGTCCCGTGCCGCACGTACTCGGAGTCCTCCTTCAGATCGCGTCCCGGGCCCGCTGGGATCGGGTCATGCGCGTGAGCGAGGAGCTGGTAGGGATTCTCGTCCATGCACACCACCGGGCGTGAGGGATCGTGGGGGCGGGCGTAGACCGACAGGATGTCTTCCATGCGGGCCGCGAACTCTGCGTTGGCCCGCGGCGGGATGGTCCAGCACTTCTTCAGGTGAGGACGAAGTTTCGTTTTTTTAAAACCCGGCCGATGGTCGAGTGGTCCAGGTCGGGGATGTCGTCGACCAGGGCGACGTGCTTCTCCAGCAGTCGCAGCGACCACCGCGACCGACCCTCGGGCGGCTTCGAGCAGGCCAACGCAATCAACCTGGCCTCGATCTCACCAGTGATCTCCCGACGGCACCGGTGGGAGGTCACGCTGCTTGCGACCGATCGTGGCCTCCACGTCTCGACCGGTCTCAGCGAACCGATTGGCCACCAGCCGCAACGTCTCACCCGAGACCCCCAACCGTGCCGCGATCACCTCCTTCTCATCAACCACCCCGACCGAGGTGTCCAGCGCCAGCAACACCCGGGCCCGCCGGATCATCGGGCAGGTGCTGACCTGGACCGTCGACGAAGCACCGGAAGCGGACGGATGGGAGTTCGCGCACCTGTACCCGAACGGCGCTCGGGCGCACCGCACCGCACTCCTGCCTGACGGACATCGCAACCGCGGTGACGACTGGCGGGGAAGCCCGGATGGGGTTGCTGCCATGGCGGCTTTGCTGCGGGTCAGAGAATCGTGCGGCACTCTGTCGCGGCGTGGACCGCGGACGGCTCGAATGACAGGATGGCCAGGTCACGACGCCGGCGTTGGGGGCGGTTCGGGTGGTGGCGCGGGCGCGCGTCGGGGTGGGTGAGGTCGCGTACTCGCACGTCGAGGAGTTGGGCTAGGGCTATTGTCTGATCCCAGGTCGGGTAGGCCTGGCCGGCCTCCCATAGGTCGACGGTGGGTTCTTCTGCGTGGCAGGCGATGTCGACGGTGGGCCCGGAGTGTCGGCCGTTGTCGAGGAGGTGGCTGATGTACCAGGGGACGAGCTTGCCGGCTTGCCAGAGGTCGTGCTCGTCGCTGTCCGGATCGACGAAGGGACCACTGACGGCGAATTCGCTCGCGAATAGCCTGAGGCGCGCGAGGTCCGCCGGCGATGCTGATTCCACGCTCTGTTCGACCCCCGGCTGATCGCGGGCGGTTGCGGATCTGCGACGAAAGAACTTGAACATGGGTGCTCCTGTCGGTGTGAGGGCGGACCGTGTTAGCGCTCACCCAGATGTCAGCGGCGGATCGTTCAGGGGTGTATGTCGTTTTGTCGTCGTATCTTATGGGCGTCACGGCCGACGCTGCCGGCGGTCGATGGTTCCGTGACTTGGCCTGCGCGAGCCTCTGACGTGGGCAGTGTCCTGTCTTCGACACGAGAATGAGGGCATGGTCGTGGAGATGAAGCACGATGGCCTGCGGACGGCGGCATCCGCCGCCGGCCCCCTGTCGCCCGTGAGGCTGCGGCACTTGGGTGACGATGGCCGGCATCACCGGCGCCGTCCGCGGCCGGCACCGCATTGTCACCACGAGAAGCGACGATACCGCGCCGCGTCACCCGGCTCTGATCGGACGAGCATGGTCGACACCGACCCACCCGGCTCAGTGGTGGGTAGCCGACTTCACCTACACCTGGACGTTGTCGGGATTCTGCTACACCGCGTTCTGCGTCGACGTCTTCTCCCGCCGGATCCTCGGCTGGCGAGTGATGACCAGCAAATCTACTCCGCTGGTCACATCGGTGCTCGAACAAGTATTGTTCACCCGACGTCGACACGACTTCCACTTCACAGCAACCGGTTTGGTGCATCACTCCGATTAAGCCGAGGTTTTCGTTAGCCGAGGAATTCAGGGTTAGGGCTGGTCAGCTGCTTATGTCGGTCGGATTTTTCGGCTTAACGTTTCCGATTCATCGAAGGTGCAGAAGGATCGCAGTGCGTTTTCGGTGAGGTGGTGTTCGGCGGGGCGCCGGGGTTGAGGAGGCGGCGTTGACGGCGGCGCGCGTCAGGTCGATGGTGGCGAGTGTGTAGAAGATGGTGGTGGTTGGTACCTTTCGTGGCCGAGGAGACGCATGTCGGCGACAACGACGGCACCGATTTGGTGCTCGTCTTGTCCATTGCAACATCCTTCCCATTGGGGCAATGGACACCGACAAACGTACGCCAGGCAATCAATCATTAAGCCGAAGAATTCCTCAGAAATCTCTGCAGCACAGAAATACAGGCACTTCCTCGGCTTAACGAAAACCTCGGCTTAATCGGAGTTAAGCCGAACTCGGCTTAACTCCGATGCGGGAAGCCAATACACGTCGCTGGCCTTCACCCATGTGCTGCAGGAAGCCGGCATCGTCGGATCGATCGGCAGCGTCGGCGACGCCCTCGACAACGGACTCATGGAATCGGCGATCGGCTTGTACAAGACCGAGCTCCTCGGCCGCCATCCGATACTGAAAGGGAGGGCCGAACTCGAACGCGAAACGGCTGCGTGGGTGCACTGGTACAACAACAGCCGGCTTTCCGCACTCGACTACCTGACACCGGTCGAGTACGAAGATCGCTACCATCAACAGACCACCTCGAGTGAGGTGGCGTAAACCGGGAGTCTCTACCGAATCCAGGACGCTTCAGTTATGGCGGACGGCGGGTCCTGTGGCAGCAGGCGTTGCGTCACGCATTCCCCCACAACACGAATGATCCCAATGGGTACATCGTCGCCGACCGGGGCGGGCGTTTGCACGGCCTCCGTAACCGCGTCTCGCACATGGAGCCCCTGCTCGGCGTGAACATCACCGCCCGGCACAACGACGCGCTCCGCATACTCGCCGCGATCAGCCCCGAGGTCCGGGACTGCTGCGCGGGCATGAGTACGGTCATCGAGATTCGGCGGAAGTGCCCCATCAGGCTCTGACCAGATCGTCTGGCCACGAGCAACGGCGGGCGTTACCGCATCACCAGCAGTGCAGGGGGGGCAGCGCCGCCGGCAGCTTCTACGGTTACAGCGGCTTCGACGGCGGTGGAGGATATTCCGACTGCGGAAACGGCGGCGGTTGCAACTGAACAACCACGGGCGTGAGAACTTCCATTCCAGCGCCACCGAACTGAGCGCGGTTCCAGAAGAAACGCCGATTACCGATCTTGGGGAGTCAGAGGTGAGCGTCCCGAATTTCGCGGATTTTTTTGGGGTTCCATAGACGCTGCGGTCGATATGTCGTCGATGGAAGGCCCATCGCCTCCGGGGGACCGCAGGCAGAGCCTCGATGAGATAGGCCGCCGCCGTCTTCGGATACGCGGGCAACGCCGTGTCGTCGTGACCAGTGCACCAGCTCTCGAAGCGCCGCCACGTCGGCGCAATGGCACGGTGGGCGCGCTTCCAGCGGGATGTGGACATTAGCGGGATGTGGACATTACTGCCCGAGAGGGGCAGCGACCGCCTCCGACATGCCGGCGATTCGCAGGTCCGGACGTGGCGGTGGAGGTCGGGGTTGACGATGTGTCGCGCGTCTAGATCGCTCGTTCAGATCGTTCTTGCTCGGCTGCTTCGTCCGGCAGCGACCGATCGGGAGTTGAGATAGCTTCCTGAGTAGGTCATGGAGCCTCACCGGGGACGACGTCACCCCAGGCCGCGCGCGAACCTGACTCGCCGATTCGGTAGACCTGCACGATGGTGCTGGCCGCCACGACGATCGCGAGAATCGCGACGATCCATGTGAGCGGGCGTGACGGTCCCGCCTTTCGTTCGCGGAGGTGTACCGCGGTGATGGCCAGTGCGATCAGCAGAAGCGCCGCGGAGAAGTAGATCATGGTGTCGCCGCGTTCGGTGTGCGCATCCACGGCAGCAGTGTCAGTAACATTCTTTTCGAGCCATTGCCCGGCGTCGGTGGTCAGCGGGGTCAAAGCAGTGGTGACGGCCGCGAGCACCAGTGTCGGCCACACCAGTCGATGCCGGGCGGTCGGCCACACGCTGCACAACATGACGAGAACCGCTGTCATCGGCGCGAGTACCACCATGAAATGGACGAGCAGTACATGTACGGGTAAACCGTTGACAGTGGACATGGGCCAATTGTTCAGATTCGTGCTGAGAAAGCGCTGAAGGTCAGCTGTGGCGGAGGCTGCGGTGTGGTCACAGTTCTGACCGTGTGCTGAGGACGGCGCGTAGGCCCTTGTTGAACAGATCGGTGGAATACACCAGTTTGGCGTCGATACCGTCTGGTGCACCGGTGCCGTCGTGCCGTTCGGTGAAATAGAAATGCGGATCGCATTTCGCGATGTCGAGCGGACTGGGCGTGATGTCGAAGTGAGTCCGTCGACATCGCGTTCGGCGGGGGCGAAGTTTTCGAGCGAGATCGCGACCTGGAAGAACGGGTGCAACGACGGTGACCGTGCGGGATCGAGGATCTCCACCAGGCGCTCGAACTGCACATCCGCGTGCGCGAACGCCCGCAACTCGATGTCCCGAGCAACGGGCCACCAGGTCGTCGAAGGTCGTGGTCGACTCCACCTGTGTGCGCAGGACGACGGTGTTGACGAACATTCCCACGACGTCGTCCAGGCTCGGGTGGCCGTGTCCGGCGACGGGAGCGCCGATGGCGATGTCGGTGGCGCCGCTCAGCCGGGCAAGTAGTAGCGTCACCGCTGCGTGCAGTGCCGTGAACAGGCCGGTATGGTGGGTGCGCGCCGCCTCGAGCAGTGCGCCATGGACGGCCGGGGCGATGGCGAAGGGCAGGCGCGCCGCCCCGTAGGACCACTTCTCGGGTCGGGGGCGATCACTCGGGAGCGAGAGCGCTCCGGTCAATCCTGGCCAGTTCCTCTGTCCAATAGTCGATTTGGGCATACGCGAGACTTCCGGGGTCATCCTCGCTGTCCGAGGACAGCCCGCCGCCAGAGGGTGTAGTCCGCGTACTGCACCGGAAGGTCCTGCCACTGCGGCGCCGAGTCGTCCGCCCGCGCGCTGTATGCGAGGACGAGGTCGCGCGCCAACGGCGCCAACGACCACCCGTCCACGCCGATGTGGTGGAACGTGCAGGCGATCATGTGGTCGTCGGGCCCGAATTCGAAGACCCGAATCCGGAGGGGTGGATGAGTTCGGACGTCGAATCCAGCTGTAAGGACCGCCCTGATGTTTCTTCGTCGGCGGGGGTCGGGGACGGCGTCGGCGAGCAGGTGTTGGTAGGGGCCGGCGGGAGTGTCGGGGTAGATGGTCCGCAGTGGCCGGTGCCGTTCGAGCACATCGGCGACCGCACGTCGAAGAGCGGTGTGGTCGAACGCGCCGCGAACACGGAGGGTGAACGGAATATTGTAGTGGGCGGGCGCGGTGACGGTTCTGTCGATGAAAGTCTGTGCCGGGGAAAGCGGGAGTCGGTCGGGCAGGGGTATCGCGCCGAGCCGGTGGCGATCCGTATCGCGCGTCGATTCGCCGATCCGGGTGGCCAGCGCGGCAACCGTGGGCGCGTCGAACACGTCCCGCCCCCCGAGATCGGTACCCCAGCGATCATTGATCCGGGACACCACTCGGGTCGCGGACAGCGAGTCGCCACCGAGGTCGAAAAACGAGCTGTCGGCACCGACCGCGGAGGCACCGAGGACCTGCGAACACGTCGGCGACGGCGTGTTCGGTCGGTGTCTCGGGATCTCGTCGAGACCGTGCGCCGTCCTCGAAGGTGGGATAGGGCAGCGACGCACGGTCGAGCTTGCCGGTGGGGGACAGGGGTACCGAGTCCACGAGCATGATTGACGCGGGGACCATGTAATCGGGGAGGAACCGCCGGACTCGTGCATGGAGCTGCTCGACGTCGAACGTCTCGGGCTCGCGCGGCAATACATACGCGACGAGCACCGGATTCCCGGTGGACCCGCGATGCACCACGGTGCGGCAAAGGTGATGTCGGGATGGTCCGAAAGAGCCGCGTCGATCTCGCCGAGCTCGATCCGCAGACCTCGGATCTTCACCTGATCGTCGGCCCGGCCGAGGAACTCGAATTCGCTGTTCGTCGACCAGCGGATGTGGTCTCCGCTGCGGAACATACGCGAGCCCGGTTCGCCGAAGGGGTTCGCGACGAACGTGGCGGCGGTCAAACCCGGACGTAGGTGGTAGCCGCGGGCGAGACCCGCTCCGCTCAGATGCAATTCGCCGGTGGCGCCGGGGGAGCGGACGCAGATTCCGATCGAGCACCACGGCGCGCACCCCGCGCATGAGGGGCCGATCGTGACCGGTGACTACGGATCCATCGGGTCGGTCAAGGTGACACTGCACGTGGTTTCGGTGGGAGACCGTATGCATTTCGCATGTCACGGCCTTGGGCCCAGCGTCGGACCAGCGGGGGCGGGCACGGTTCGCCGCCGACCAGCACCAATTGCAACTCGTCGAGACCTGCCGGGTCGACGGTCGCCAGGGAGGAAGGGGTAGCCAGCAGATGGGTGATGTGGTGTTCCCACAGGAACTTGGCCAGTTCCCGACCTCCGAAGGCGGTTGCGGGGGCCACGACCAGGGTGGCGCCGGCATTGGCGGCGGCCAGTATCTCGACCAGGGCGGTGTCGAACGTCGGTGAAGCGAGGTGCAGGAGACGGGACGCTGTGGAGATACCGTATTTCTCGCGAATCTCTTGAGCGAGGTTCGCCAGTCCGGCGTGGGTGACGACGCACCACCTTCGGGGTGCCGGTGGAACCGGAGGTGTAGATGACGTAGGCGGGGTGGTCGCGGCGGAGGGAGTGTGTGCGTTCGAGGTCGTGTACGGGTCCGGATCGCTGATCACCGCACAGTTCCTCGGAGTCGAGCGCAAGCCATTTGAGTGAGTCGGGTAGTCGATCACGTGCCTGCGAGACGGCGAGTCCGATCGCGGCGCCCGAGTCCGCCACGGTGTACGTGATGCGATCGGCAGGATGGCAGGGGTCGATCGGAACGAACGCGGCTCCGGACTTGACCACCGCCCAGAGGCCTACCACTGATTCGATCGATCTGGAGTCCGCCACCGCGACAAGCGTTTCGGGGCCGGTGCCCCGAGAGATCAGTGCCCGGGCCACCCGGCTGGACCGCCGATCCAGTTCGACATAGGTCAGCGCCCGTTCGTCTGCTCGCAACGCCACCGCTTCGGGATACTGCTCGGTGGGCAGTCCGCGGCACCGGATGCGGGCACGAAACCGGTGCGCTCACCCGGAAGGAAGAGGCCGAGATCCGCGATCGCGGTCGAGGAGTCCGCGGCGGCGAACGTGTCCAGGAACGCGATGAACCATCGATGGTGGGCGCCGAGCTTGTCGTGGCTGTATGCGGTGGAGTTGCCTTCGAAGTCGATGCGCGGCAACGATCCGATCGATCCCGGGTACACGTTGATCGCCAGTTCCGAGGTCGGCCCGGTGGTCAGGACCTGCACCTGTCCGGTCACACCGCCGAAGGAGATCTGCTGTGTGAACATCATCAGGTTGATGACCGGTCCGAACGGCGCCGGATCGGATGGGGCAGACGCGGCTGCGCCCGAATGGCGGTCGCGTCCGATGTCCTCGCGTCGATACCGCTGGTGGCGGAGGGCGGCGGTCAACGCCGCCTGGGTGGGTTTCATCGCCTCCCCGACCGTGGACGAGCGGACCCGCCGTCGCCGCAACGGCAGCATATTCGATACTGATCCTGCGGAATTACGCAGTAGAGCACTAGTTCTGGCCGAAACGGGCAGTGAGAGAAGGATGTTCTCGGCGCCGGTCATGAGGGCGAGGAAGGCGGCGAACGCGGACACGATCACCGCCGCCGAACGGAGCCGCCGCGGTCGACGAGGGCGTTGCCCCGGGCGGAGACGGCGCCGCTGACCCGGTGTGCCGCTGCGCCGGGTGTGCTGCTGCGCCCGAGAGTCACTGCGTCCGGCAGGTCCGCTGTCTCGCCAACCCAGAAATCACGATCGCGGCGTCTCTGGTCGGACTGCTGGTAGCGCAGGTCCTCGTCGAGCAGCTGCCCGGGGTGCACCACCGGATGGGCGGGAGCTTCCCGCTGTTCGAGGGCGGCGACGTACAGTTCGGCGGTCCGGCCGATCAGTGTCATCGCGCCGTATCCGTCGAGGGCGATGTGGTGGGCGCGCGAATACCAGAAGCAGCGGCTGTCGGTGAGCCGCAGGATGTGTGAGACCACGAGGTGCTCGTCGTACATGTCGAGGGAGATCTTGCGGTCCCGTCGCATCCATTTCATGAGCTGCCTCCAGCGGCGCGTCTTCGGCGCTGAGGTCGACGACGGTGACCGATACGTTCGCGGCCGGTGCGACGACGACGGCGTGGGGGTGACCGTCGACGTCGACGAGCCGAACGGATCCGGCGCCGAGTTCGCGGTGGGCCCGCTGGTTGGCGGCGGTCAGCAGGTCGAGGTCGACGGAGCCGCGGAGTTCGGTGTACTGGGCGATGACGAAGGGCACCTCGGGGGAGAGATGCTGTGCGAACCAGATGGCCTTCTACGCCCCGGTGAGCGGAAGGGTCTCCGGTCGCCCCGGCAGGGCGCACACCGAGGGCGGCCCATCGATCGACGAGGTCATGCCGCTGCCCTCACGACAACGATCTCCTCGGCCCTGTGCACTGGAGTGATCAGACCGCGTACCTCGAGCATCTGGATGCGCGAGGAGAGAACCGGACCGAACGGGACCTCGGCCCTCGCTGCGATGTCGACGCGCAGCCCCTGTTCTTCGAGGATGTTTGTATCATCTCGATTCTCCGCTGAGTGAGGACTGGGCGATCAGCAGTACCCCGTCCGCGTAGAGGACATCCGGTGCCTCGATACAGATCCGGTCGAGCAGTGCCCGTCCGTTCCGTCCCACGCCCGCTCGCCCCCGCGGCTTGGCAGCTCATCGTTGGGGGCGGGAACGTAGGGAGGATTGGTGACCACCAGGTCGAACCTGTCGGCGCGGACCGGAGCGGTCAGGTCGCCGCGCGCACGACCCGGATCGACCGGCGATGCATCGCGGCGTTGAGCCGCGTGTTGAGCCTAGCGCGGCGGGAGAGGTCCACTGCCGTCACCCGGCCGGCGCCCGCCGCGAGGGCCCCCAGGCTCAGTGCCCCCGTTCCGGTGCACAGGTCGAGGACCCGGGAACGGGGTCCGAGTTTCTGCGATGCGAGTACCTGTGCCAGCAACCAGGTGTCTGCCTGTGGCGGATATACCCCGGGCAGGCGCAACAGCACCGGTACTCCTCGCGATTGCGGCAGCGGTCATCACCGACTCGTGGACGATCCGGAGTGGTGGCTACACACACGGCCTTTTCGGTCGTGCGGTGCAGCATAAGATCCGCGGTCGTCGAGTCCACCAAAGGATCGAAACACGGACTTGTCCTCTCGCACTGTGTGCTTGCCCGATCGTTCCCGCCGGGGCTCGGCCGCTGGGGCCAGATGTCCTAGGCCGGCAGGCTTCCGGTCTCGAGGAAAATGACCCGCCGCCGATCTCAGCAGTGTGGTCACAGAATCGTTCGTAGAAGCGGCCGAGCAGAGTGATGTCGACAGCGGCTTGTACCCCGTGAGGCCATTGCTCGGCTTGGGTGATCGTTTACTCTCGGCTATGTGCACGGCGAGTCCACCCATGCGTCGTAGGTCGCCGACAGCACGAGGCCGCCGACCATGACACGCAGATCATGCGCGACGGGCGCCTGCAGCGGGAGCAGCGAGAACGCCCGCTGCTCCCAGGTCGTGGCGTCATTCTCGAGTGCTCCGCTCGCGTCGATGACACGCTCGGCCAGAGTGAGGTCCGCATCCAGCAGCGCGTTCGTCGCATCCGACACCGCGGTGACGGTCAGCGCGCATGTCGCGGCCAAGCCACCGGTCAGCCCGTCGATGCTATCCGCGAATCGTGTGCGCATCCGCTCACGGTCAGTGGGCACTGTGCGAGCGTCGTCGGGCGTCCCAACATCGTTTACCACCTCCACTGCACCGCGTGTGCATCACGCGCAGCGGCGGGTGATGCACCAGTGCCTGCTGCTTTCGCGTGTATGTATTGAGATGGATTGAATCGACGGTCGTCATCGGGCAGCCGTGTTCCTCTCGTCGCAACGAGCGTCGAACGGGAACAGCGCAACGATCGGTGGGCTGCAGGATATGGATAACGAGGGGACTATCCACGCATCTCACGACCCCACTCATGGTCTCCGTCACCGCCTTGGGCGATCAGCACGATGGCCAGGATCGTGTAAAGAATCACCGCCAGAAGGAGTAGACCGCCGGCGATCCACAGCGACAGTTGCCCGAGCCGGCGCACCCGGCGGGAGGCGTCCACGGCGCCTTCGACGTCGCCGCTCGCCCACCGTGGATACACATCGAATGCATGGTTGAAGGCGGAGAAAGCCAGCGGCCAGAAGAACACGAGCGATGCCACGGCCCAACCCGCATTGCTGCTGGGTCTCGGTTCGGCGGGGTCGTCGGCGCCGCGCTTGGCTGGGGGTTCGTTCGCGGCGCGGCCGGTTCGGCAGGTGTGGATTCTGGTGTCGGCGAGACCATGATGGACTCAATGTCGGTCGGGATCTGCCTGACGGTACGGGACCTGTGTTGAGAATTCGCTGAGAAGCCAGCCGATTCCGTTCTAATACCATTGCCGTGCAACAACGTTGCGGAGGTTAGGACGTCCTCGGAGGCCGGTGTCCTCATCGGGGATGAGGCGGAGACGAGCTGTCGATGCTCTCGGGTTCGAACGGAGGCCGTATTCCACACGTCGAGGATGCGTGAGAAAATCGCCCGCTTGCCTGCTGCGGTGGGGTGCAGGGGCCGCGTGAACGGCTGGGAGATGAGCCATCACGACCGTTCGTGGACCGGTTCGCGGTCTGCCACGGTTTCTTGGTGGCGGATGTGGGTGTAGACGATGAGCGCCAGCAAGATCACGGCGAGCACTGCCGATGAGCCCACCGTCCCCAGCGCCAATCCGCCTTTGTCGTGCGGCTTGCTGAACAGGTCCCCGACCGTCGCACCGAGCGGGCGGGTCAGCACGAACGCAGCCCAGAAAAGGACAGTGCCGGAGGACGTGGTGAAGTAGTGGGCGCCGAGGATCAACGCCATCACGGTGCCGATCAGGAGGGCGCCGCCGGCGAAGCCGAGACCGGAACTGTCGGCGAGGAAGTCGCCGAGCGAGGTGCCGAGGGTGTTGGAGAACAAGATGGCGGTCCAATAGAGCAACTCGCCTCGGAAGGTGCAGATCCGTTCGACATCGAAGGTATCGCCGAACCGACTCCAGATGGCGAAGACGCAGGCCAGGCAGGTGATGAGAATGAGTGCGCCCTTGGCGTAGCCGAGTCCGGCGGAGCGGTTGAGGAAGTCGGACATGGTAGTGCCTGCGGTGCTGGTGGCGACGATCACTGTCCAATACAGGGCGGGATGAAACGTCTTGGCCTTCAGCTGGGTGACGAGGCTGACGAGGAACAGTCCGATGAACAACACCGAGGCTGCGGCGTAGCCGATGTTCAGGGTCTGGGCGAGGAGATCACCACCGGTTTCGCCGAGCGTGGTGGCGGCGATCTTCATCACCCAGAAGATGGCGGTGATCTGGGGGAGTTTCTTCATGATTGCTCCAGTCGCTGTGCGCGGCAACGGTCACTGGGACGCTCGCACGATGCGTGGTGCGGCAGCACGAGTGCTGGTCATTCATACATCTGCGGTGCCCCCACGGTTCTGTGCTGGTCGGGTGGTGCAGGTCGAACTGGTCGACGCTGGGGTGTCGGCGGGGCTCGCCGACACGTCCGGGATGGTTGTGCGCGGCTGCGCCGACGGAGTCGCGACGTCGTCGGGTGCGCACCGCATTGATCAGCAGCGGCACCAAGGAGACCACCACGACCGCGATCAGGATCACCTCGATGTGGTTGCGCACGATCGGTATCCCGCCGAGAAGGTATCCCAGGACGGGTACGCCCGTACCCCACAGCACACCCCCGATGACGTTGTAGGTCACAAAGGTGCGGTAGCGCATGCCGGAGGCTCCCGCCATCACCGGGGCGATGGTCCGGGCGACCGGTACAAATCGCGCGAGGAGGACGGTGCGCGGCCCGTAGCGGTCGAAGAAGCGCCGCGACTGCTCGAGCTGCTTCGGTCCCAGCCTCGTCGCGCTGGGACTGTCGAACACCGCCGGTCCCACGCGTCGGCCGATGAGGTAACCGACCTGATCGCCCAGGATCGCAGCGACAGGTATGGCGATCACCGGCACCCACAGGGGCGCGAAGGGCTGAAGTTGGGCGGCGAACACGCCGGCGGTGAACAACAGCGAGTCGCCGGGCAGGAAGAAGCCGACGAGAAGCCCGGATTCGACGAACACTGCGCCGAGAACGCCGAGCAGACCGAGGGCGCCCAGCAACGTCGGCACATCCAGGATGCCGATCCCCCAGTGCCATGCTCATGCCGCGGCCCCGTCGTCATCGCGTGGTTGCTGACGGCCATTCCGGGCGATGACCGGACAGCCAGCAGGCACCGGTCTCGGTTGCCGCGAACGCCGACGCCAACTCCCGTGTCCTCCAGGACTTGCAGTGTCGATGCGCCCGGGCCCCGGCGACGCTCGCGCGACGGGCTCAGCCATCCGTCGCGGCGAACACCGCTGTGCCTGCGACGAGCAGGGCCAGCGGTAGCACGGTCGTGCTGCACCTCGGTGAGCAAGGTCGTGGGCGCCGCCGCGCAGCCTGCCGAACCGGGCGAGTCGGCGTCGAAAGCGCGACGGTGTCAGTGCGTGTCTCACGCCTGCAGTCTTGGCGCGGGGTGCTGTGGTGACGCTGAGGAAGCCGCACACTCTCAGCCAGTATCGGGTGTGACCTGGAGTTTCGTTCATCGGTGAGCGGTTTCTCGGCGAGTCCACACTGGGCTGGGGCCACCCTCGCAGTAATAGCCGGCATGAGGGCAGGAGTGGGCCATGACGTCTACCAAGGACAGGCCGGTTCACCCGCCGACCTCGCCGCCACCACGTCGGCGCGCCGGTCGGCGGACAGCGCGCCGGATCGTCGGCGTGGCCGTGACCACCATGGTCCTTGCCGCCGCGATGTCGTATGCCCAGGCGTTGCTGGCTCCCGGTTACGCGACGTGGCAGGACAAATCCTCCTCGTGGCTGCGCGACCACGGCGCCGCCCCATTACTGAACCTGTACGAGAACTGGCTCTACACGCGGCATCCGCCGTCGAACGCGCAACCCGACCTGAGTCAGCTCGCCCCCTCGTTGCACGTTCCCGGTGTTCCCGGCCGGGACGCAGCAGCCGCGACTGGCCCTGCCGCTGCTGCCGCACCCGGCAAACACGCCACCGGTCATGTGGTCACCGGGTCGTGCCGGCCCGGAAGGCACGCCCTTGTCTTATACCGCGGTGTTCCAACCCGATGCCGCGCACCGCGGCGTGGTCGCCGGTGCGCGGCAGACCTCTGCGCGCGGGGTGACGCTCATCTGATGGAGGGCACCGAGCAGCCTTCCAGTTCGCCAAACCCGGCAGACGCTCGGGTGCCGGTGGGTGATGCCGTCGTTGGTTGCCGCGTTCAACTCGGGTTTCAAGCTGAAAGACATTCGTGGTGGCTTCCATTGGAACGGGATCCTGGTGCGGCCACTGGTCGACGGACAAGCATCGGTGGTCATCGACGACTGAGGTTGCCCCTCGGGAGTGGACACCGGATTTCATGCGGCGACTGACAGCGTAGACGACGCGATGAGTCGTTGTTCGAACTCCACTGGGGTGAGGTATCCGAGGGCGGAGTGACGGCGACGTCGATTGAAGTACGAGAGCCACTCGAACAGGTCCAGCCGTGCCTGCGACTTCGACGTCCAACTCCGTCCGTGCAGCCACTCCCTCTTGAGTCCTTGGAAGAACGACTCGGCGAGAGCATTATCGTAACTCGAGCCGACCCGTCCTCGACTTAGCTGAATCCCATGACGGCGGCATACATCGACGAAAGCTGCTGCGGTGTACTGACCAGGCTCAACCGGTGGAAGCAACACCTCGATAACGGAGGTGTGGGAATGGGACGACCACCCGGGTGGGCAGCAGCGTTGACGGGGCGTGCGGTGATGCGGTCACCGGGACGGCCTCCGATACGCCGAGATCTAGAGCGGGCATTCTGGACGCGGATCGCCGAGGGTCTCACGAGCGACGACGCAGCGACCACATGCGGCGTGTCGGGGCCGGTGGGGACACGGTGGTTCCGCCAGGCTGGTGGGATGCCACCGATCGAGTTGACCCCGGTCTCGGGGAGGTACCTGTCGTTCACCGAGCGTGAGGATATCGCGCTGCTGCGAGCCAAGGGTATGAGTATGCGCGACATCGCTGACCGGATCGGACGGTCACCGTCGACGATCTCGCGGGAGTTGCGGCGGAACGCCGCCACCCGCAATGGCAAGCTCACATACCGAGCGTCGACCGCACAGTGGAAGGCCGACCTCGCCGCGAGGCGCCCAAAACCAGCGAAGCTCGCCGAACACGATCGGCTACGAGAATATGTGCAGGACAAACTGTCTGGTGTGATTCGTGCCGACGATGGAACCGTGGTGTCCGGTCCGGATGCCGCTTGGATTGGCCGAAACAAGCCTCGGCGCGGTGATCGTCGGTGGGCGACGGCGTGGAGTCCGGAGCAGATCTCGAATCGCCTACCGATCGACTATCCGGAGGACCCGACGATGCGCATTTCACCTGAGGCGATCTACCAATCGCTCTACATCGAGGGTCGCGGCGGCCTGGAGCGGGAGCTCGTCGCGTGCTTGCGCACCGGCCGGGCGCTGCGAAAGCCTCGTGCGCGAGCACGGAAGCAGCGCACCGGATTTATCACCGAGGAGGTGACCATCAGCGCCCGTCCGGAGGAGGTCGAGAGCCGGAAGACGCCGGGGCATTGGGAGGGCGACCTCATCATCGGTCTGACCCGGTCCGCGATCGGCACGCTCGTCGAGCGCACCAGCAGATACACGACTCTACTACACCTGCCGCGACTGAAGGGCTATGGAACAGCGGCGATGGTGAAGAACGGGCCGGCGCTGTCCGGATATGGTTCGGAGTCCGTTCGTGATGCTCTGGCCGCGACGCTGTCACCGCTGCCCGAGCATCTACGCAGATCCGTGACGTGGGATCGCGGAAAGGAACTCGCGCGTCATGCCGAGCTGACGGCATCTACGGGTATCCGTGTCTACTTCTGTGATCCGTACAGTCCATGGCAGCGCGGAACGAATGAGAACACCAATGGGCTGCTGCGACAATATTTTCCGAAGGGAACTGATCTGTCCCGATACAAGTTCCGTGAGCTTCAGGCGGTCGCCGATGCGCTCAACAACCGCCCCCGAAAAGTGCACGGTTGGAGAACTCCAGCGGAAGTGTTTGCCGAACAGGTACACTCGTCCTCACGGCACGGTGTTGCGACGACCGGTTGAATCCGCCCTGTGATCCGCGGTCGCTGTGGAAGATAACGCCACCGACGTCACCACCGCGGGTGCGCACCGCCATCTCGATCGCGTCCGTGACGAGATCGGTGCGCATGTGGTCAGCGATCGACCAGCCCACCACCCGGCGTGAGAAGATGTCGATCACCGTGGCCAAGAACAACCACGAGGATCCCACCGGGATGTAGGTTATGTCCCCACACCACTTGGTATCGACAGCCGTAGCGGTGAAGTCTCGCATCACCAGATCCGGCACCGACGGAGCCGACTTGTCCGCGACGGTCGTGCGCTTGCTGCGGCGCAGGTGCCTGCCCACCACGTGGTGGATTCGCATCAGCCGGGTCACCCGTTTGCGGTTGATCTTGCGTCCGCGGGAGCGGAGTTCGGCGTGAACCCGCGGGGCACCGTAGGCGCTCCGGTGCTCGGCATGAATGGCGCGGATCTCGGCGACCGTCGCGGCTTCCTCGGCCTGGCGCTCGACTCGGGCCGGCTCCGTGATCAGGTGCTTGTAGTAGCCGGAACGGGAGGTCCCGAGCACCCGGCACAGCCGCTGCACGCCGAACTCGGCGCGATGGTCGGAGATGAAGTCCCAGCGGCGGGTCTTCACTTCACCTCCTTTGCGAAATACGCGGCCGCCCGGCGCAGAATCTCGCGTTCGAGCTGCCATTCCTTTTCCGCACCGCGCAGCCGCGCATTCTCCGCGCGCAGCCGCGCGAGCTCGTCCGCCTCGGTCCCGTCGGCGCCGGTACTGCGGTCCTGCGAGCGCGCGTTACGGGCGGTGTCCTTGCGGACCCACGTCCGTAGCGTTTCGCCACTGACGCCCACATCCGCGGCCACCGCCGCGTACGTGCGTTTGCCGTCGGCCGCGCGATACAACGCGACCGCGTCTTTCCGGAATTCCTCCGTGTACAGAGACTGGCGTCCCACCTCGACATCCCTCCTGGCTCTCCTAGAACCATTGTCCGGGGTGTCCACTCAAAGGGTGCAGCCTCACGACGGCGGGCACATGACGATCGGCCAATGGGCCGGGATGCCGGCATAAACGACCACATGGTCGCGGTCCGGCAGAACCTCGCCCTCATAGTCGATCTGGTCGAGGGCCTCGTGGACGGCGAAGCCGCGGCCGCGGCCGCGGCCAGTGGCGGCGGTGGCGTGCGAGAGCAGAGTGTCCTTCGCCGGGCTGCGGACCGACTTCCCGACCCGTTCGGCGATGACCAGAGCACATGCCACAGGGCGGCGGCGATCCCGAGGAAAGGGACGGCGATCACGGTGAGCGCGTATCCGGCGATGGTCCACGCCGAAGACTTTTGGGTGCGGTCGACCAGCGGCCCGGAGACCAGCCGCAGCATTGGCGCGCAGCCTCACCGACTCCGGTGACGATACCGACGACGAACGCGGTCGCACCCAACGACGCCAGCAGGGGGCCGGTGATCGACAGGGCACCCTCGTATCCGACGTCCGTGAGCAGGCTGATCGTGCCGAACGCGAACACGACCCGCAAAGCACCCATCGGCCGGCGCACCCTCCCGGCAATGCCCACCGTTCGGACGGGTTTCGGGACCGGCGCGTGGGACCCGCGCCGGGCGTTGGAGGACCTGTCCGCGGGCTCGGACGGCGTCATTCACGCTCCTGGCGGTACGGGGACGAGCAGGACTGGGCGGTGGGCGTGGTGGACCAGTTTTGAGGACACTGATTCACCGAGGAACCGTTCCATCAGCGACATCGCCCCGCCGCGGGAGGTGCCGATGATGATCATCAGGGCGTCGTTCGCTTCGGCGATGGTGGTCAGCAGCTGTGCCGGGTTGCCCTCGCGGGAGTAATAGGCCCAGTTGCCGGGCAGGGCCGCCAGCATGGCGCTCGCCTCGGTGCGCTCTTGCTCGACGGCGTCGGCGAAGCGCTGCTCCCAGTCGTCGCGGTCCGGTTCGATCGGGATGTCGTCGATGTCGACGATGTGCGCGACGTGCACGAACGCGGTCAGGCGGCCGGCGAGGTCCATCGCGTAGGTCAGGGCGGCGTGGCTCGCCGGGTGCCGGTCGAAGCCGACCACCAGATGACACACCGCCGGGGTGGGCGCCGGCGGGCCGTCGACGCGCAGCGGGGTCCGCCAGTCCCGCAGCGTCTCTCGGGGGGCGGGGTGGTTGTGGTTGTTTTGGGTCATTGTGTTCTCCTCACACCCTCGCTTCTAGATCCCGGCCAAGGCCAGACCCGCCGCGCCGGCGGCGACGGTCACCAGCAGGGTGCCGACCGCGTTGGTGACACCGGCTGCATACCGTCCGCGGTGGATCAGCCGCACGGTCTCGAAACTTGCGGTGCTGAAGGTGGTGTACCCACCGCAGAACCCGACACCCACAATCAACTGCACCTCGCGCGGAACACCGTGAAAAAGGACCAGGCCAACCACGAACCCGAGCAGCAAAGACCCGGTCACGTTGATCGCCGCCGTCGCCCACGGAAACTCAACGCTGCGGCGGTGTTTGATCGCCCCATCCACAACGAACCGGGCGATCGCCCCCACACTGCCGGCGCACGCGATCCACCACACCATCACCGTTGCTCCTCCCGCCGCGACCGCACCTGCTCCCCGACCGCGATCCCCGCGATGGTGGCCACCATGCCCGCGAGCACCGTTCCGGCCGCATAACTTCCCGCCGCCCACCACTGATGGCCGCGCAGGAGCAGGTCGGCATCCACCGCGAGGGTGCTGTAGGTGGTGAACGAGCCCAGCACCCCGGTGCCCACACCCAGGCGCACCCGCTGACGCCACGCCGTGTCCGGGCCGAGCCGGGTCAACGCTTCGAGCACCAGCCCGAGCAGGAACGCACCGGCCACGTTGATCACGAATGTGGTCACCGGCCATCCACCCGCGGCCTGGGGGAACCACACACCGAGCTGATAGCGAAGCGGGGCCCCGAGCAAGCCCCCACCACCGACCGCCGCGATCGCCGCCGGGCGAACATGCAACGGGCCGGGGGTACGGGGTGCGGTATCGGGATCGACCGGCAAAGTGGGATTCGGGTCGCGGCGACCGTCCACGGGCACACTCCTTCCACGAAAGGGAAAAGGAGCCATCAGCCTCGGGTGAGGCGGTTCAGACGACCCCTCGCAGGGTGTCGTGGCGGAGATCCATCGCCGAACAGGATCATAACCGCCGTCTGGCATCGGACGTAGACCTCCGTCGGTCCGCTCAGGAGAACCAACACGGGAGAGCCTCACCACGGCGGCGGGGCGGCGAGCTGCCGGGTCAGGGTGCGCTCGCTCACGAGGAACTCGCCGTGGGCGTTCGCTCCGCTACCGTGGCGTCGTGACTTCCACTGTGGACGTACTGGCCTACATTCCGAGTCCGCCTCAAGGTGTCTGGTATGTCGGACCGGTGGCCCTGCGCGCGTACGCGCTGTTCATCATCGTCGGGATCGTCGTCGCGATCGTGTGGGGTGACCGTCGCTGGGTCGCCCGCGGCGGCGAGAAGGGCACGGTCCTCGACATCGCCATCTGGGCGGTGCCGTTCGGCCTGATCGGCGGCCGTCTCTACCACGTGATGACCGACTGGCCGACGTACTTCGGGGAAGGCGGCGACCCCGTCGACGCCCTGAAGGTGTGGCAGGGCGGTCTCGGCATCTGGGGTGCCGTGGCGCTCGGCGGTGTCGGAGCCTGGATCGGTTGTCGTCGCCGCGGCATCCCGCTGCCTGCGCTCGGCGATGCGGTCGCGCCCGCGATCCTGCTGGCGCAGGCGATCGGCCGGCTCGGAAACTACTTCAATCAGGAACTCTACGGTCGCGAGACCGACGTGCCGTGGGGGCTCGAGATCTTCGAGCGGCGCAACGACCTGGGCCAGGTGTCACCGCAGCTGATCGACGGGGTGTCCACCGGCGAGGTCGCGTTCGTGGTGCATCCGACGTTCCTGTACGAGGCGCTGTGGAACGTGCTGATCGTCCTCCTGCTCGTGTGGGTCGATCGCCGCTTCCGTATCGGTCACGGCCGCCTGTTCGCCCTGTACGTGGCCGGGTACTGCGCCGGCCGGTTCGCGGTCGAGTTGATGCGCAGCGACTATGCGAGCCTCATCGCGGGTATCCGGGTCAATTCGTTCACCTCCGGCCTGGTGTTCGTCGCGGCCCTGGTGTACTTCTTCGCCGCGACGAAGGGCCGTGAGGATCCGGCGGAGCTGCAGTCGACGCACGGTGATGCTGCGAATACGCGGCAGCCCGAGTAGGCGGAGCCGACGACCGGCGAGACGCCGAAATCGGAGGAGAAGGCTCCCGAGGGGGCGTCGGGAGACAAGGCTGTGAGTGCGGACGCCGAGTCCGGAGCGAAGACCGACGGCAGCAAGACAGACGGATGACGCGACTGACTGAACCGGCCGACCGCCGCGCTTACCTTACTGACCTCTGGACCGATAACTCGCAGACCTTGCGGCACTTCGGATACCGCAAGCTCGAGGCATCAACAGGGCGACAGCGACGATTCGCCCATTCTGTCCAGATCGACCGTCTCGGTGTCGTTCGTACGTGTGCTCGGCCTTGCCTTTGCCGATGCTTACCCACGGGACGGTCCGCGATTGCACTCCCACCGTGTCCGTCTTGCGCGGTGACGATGACCGTGACCCGCATCGTTCTGTCAACTTGTCAGCGCAGGGGTTCACGTCGGACGGCTCCATCCGGGCAGAAAGCGAGGCTGTTAGGGCGTGTGGTCAATGCGCGAGTGGGGTCGTCGGCTGACCGACACGGTTTGTAATTGGGTGCCCGAGCAGTCAATCGGTGTATCCGGGCTCCGGCAGTTCGGGCTTTTTCGTGCTGTGCGGGGTCGTGCCTCGGACCGGAAGGTGGACGATGGCGGTGGCGCCGCCGTCGGGGTTGGTGTCGATGTGCACAGTGCCGTGGTGTGCGGTGACGATCTCGGCGACGATGGCCAGGCCCAGTCCGGAGCCTCCGCTGCCGCGGGCGCGGTCGCGTTGCAGGCGGAAGAATCGCTCGAATACCCGGTCTCTTTCGGTCTCGGGTATTCCGGGGCCGTCGTCGGAGACCTCGATTCGGGCGGTCACACTATCGGATGACACCCGCACACGGACGGTGGTGGTCGCGTAGCGGGCGGCGTTGTCGACGAGGTTGCGCACCACCCGGGAAATCTGGGTGGCATCACCTCGCACCTGGACCGGTTCGAGGACGCAGGAGAACGTTGCACCGCCCTCGGCGCGTTTGCGGTGCACCTCCGAGGCGACGACGTCGTCGATGTCGACGTCGACGATGCGCAGGGGCAGTCCGTGCTCGTCGGCTCGTGCGAGGAGCAGCAGGTCGTCGATGAGGTGGTGCATCCTGGCGGCCTCGGGGAGCAGGGTGTGTTCGACGAGCGCGGTGTCGAGCAGTTCCGGTCGATCGCGTCCGATCTCGAGCGCTGTGGTCACCGTCGAGAGTGGGCTGCGCAGCTCGTGGGAGGCGTCGGCGACAAAGCGGCGTTGCGCGTGCTGGCCGGATTCGATCCGGGAGAGCATCGCGTTCATGGTTTCGGCCAGGGCGGCGATCTCGTCGTGCTGGGTCGGTACCGGGACGCGTTCGGCGAGATCGGAACTCGAGATCGCGGCGACCCGGGTACGGATTTTCTCCACCGACCGCAGCGAACGTCCGATGAGGGCGTAGGTGGCGAGGGCGGCGACGGCCACGATGAACGGGGCCCCCAATGCCACCAGAACGGCAACGGTTTTGATGGTGTTCTCGATGTTTTCCACACTGGTCGCGACCACGACGGTGTACCGGCCACCGACCCCGGTGGTGGTGTACGCACTCACTCGTAACCCGTCGGTGCGGGGGGCGGGCCGCGCGCCATGAACGAGCGCACCCTCGGGCGGTCGCACCGCGGTGACCGGTTCGGTGGGGCCGGCGGCGGAGGACCGCACCACCCGGCCTTGGGGGTCGATGACCTGCACCAACGTCACCCGTGGGTTGACGGACACGGTGGCGGCGTCGAGTTCGTCCGGGGTATCGAGCCGCAGCTGGGCACTGACTTCCTGGATCCGGGCGGCGGCAGCATCGTCGGATGCCGAGATCATCGACCGGTACAGCACCAGCGTCAGCGCGATCGCAGCGAATCCCACGGCAACGGCCACGACGACGCCGGCGATGATCGCGGATCGGATGCGCAGCCCCCACCTCCGCGGATGCAGCAGGGGCCAGATCCCGTCCATGGGCTCCATCTTCGATCATCGCGGTGTCGGCCGTGGGCGGGCGGGAAGATCCGCCCGCCCACGGCGGGTTCTACCGGCCGGGGGTGTGCATCCCGGGGGCATCGGGTACCTCCGGGCCGGTCTGATCGCCCTGCTGAATGTTGTCGTTGTCGACGGCGCCGGGGGTATCGCATTCCGGTGTATCGGGTACCTCCGGGCCGGTCTGATCTCCTTCCTGAATGTTGTCGTTGTCGACCGTTCCGCAGGCGTCGGGGACGTCACCGGGTTCCGGCGTGTCCACCACCGACGGCGGATTCGGCGGCGGCTGGGCGGTGTTGGCCGCGGCGATGCCTCCGCCGATCGCGGCGGCGGCGGAGACCGCCGCGGCCGTCGCGATGAGTTTGCCCTTGAGGTTCATGGTGTCGTCCTTCCCGTACTTTCAGCCGATCTGACTGTTACGACCAGGCTGCCCAACCGGTGCTGAGAGGTCGCTGTGGGTGGCTGAGAGACCGCCGAGAGGCGCATCCGAACGCCGTTTCTCAGAGCTCGCGTAGCACGGTCAGCGGTGAGCGGCGCGCGATGCGACTGGTGGTGGTGGCCACGACCGCGGTCACGACGACGACCGTGGCGGTGACCGCGCCCAGATACCCCCATGGGACGGTGAGGGATTCGGGGGGTGGGTCGAAGACGCCGGTGAGTATCTTCACCAGCATCTGCGACAACACCGCGCCGAGCAGCCCACCGGCGGCCAGCCCGCCGACGACCAGGACGGCCGCTTCGGCGACCACGAACGCGCGCAGGTGCCGGGGTTGGGCGCCCAGGGCGCTCGCGATGGCGAAACCCCGTCGCCGCTCCGCCAACCCCAGCGCGAGCACCAGCGCCCCGGCGGCGGCCGCTACGACGACACCGTAGCCGAGTTCGATGCGGGTCAGACCGGCGAGATTCACGGAGGTCAGGCTCGAGCCCACCGTGGCGCGGGTGGTGGTGATGTCGGTGACCGTCGCGCTCGTGCCGACCACGGCGCGGATGCGGTCGGCGACCGCGGTGGTCTCCCGCCCGGCGGTGTCGACGAGGAACGCGCCCACACTGTTATTTCCGGTCTGCTGGGCGATGTAATCGCCGTTGGCGACGAAGAAGCTGTCCTTGGGTGCGGTGGGGAATTCGGTGACCACTCCGACGTAGAGGAACGGCACCGGGACCAGCTGGTGGGTGCGGCTGTCGGGCAGGCGCAGGTTGAGCGTGTCACCCGGGGCGAGTTGGAAATCCTTGACCGTTTCGGCGCTGACCAGGACGGAGTCCGGGTGCACGGCAAGCTGATTCATCAGCTCGGCCGCGGTGCCGCCCTGAAAGTAGCTGTTCTGCAACGCGGTGACCGTGGTGATCGTGCTCGGGTTCACCCCGTAGAGGTCCTGGAGGTCGGCGCCGATGTAGGCGAAGCGGTGCTGGATCGGTTCGACCGCGCGGACACCGGGCACCGCCGAGAGGGCGGTCGCCGCGTCCGGCGGCACCGGGTTCCCGGGTGATTCGGTCACGGTGACGTCGGCCCCGTTGGTCAGGTGTGCGTCCACCTCGGCCTGGGCGCGGTAGGTGGCGTTGAAGGTGGCGGTGGAGATCGCGAAGGCCAGCGCGAGCGCCAGCAGCACGATGCCGCGGGCCAGGGAATGTCGCTGCCGCGAGATCGAGTTCGCGACGGTCGGCGCCAAGGGTCCGGCCAGCGGCCGCAGCGCGGTACCGACGATCCGTCGGCCACCGCCGAGGATCAGATCGGCCAGCCGCCAGATCAGCAGGGCGGCGCCGACCCACAGCAGGGCGGGGGCGGTGAACGCCCAGTACGACACGGAGATCGTGGGCACCCCCTCGGGGGCGAGGACGAGTTGGTAGTTGTTGCGGCTGGTCGACCAGAACAGCACACCCGCGGCGGCGAGGAGTCCGATGTCCAGCCCGGCGCGGGCCCAGCGCGGGCTGCGCCCGGCGGTCAATGTGGCGCGTCCCGCGGTGACGGTGAGGGCGCGCAGATCCCGCCGCGCCGGCATGAGGATCGCGGCGGCGGCGACCGCCAGTCCGGTGGCCACCGCCGCACCCGACCAGGCGAGCGCTGAGGTGGCGGTGGCACCGAACCGCGCCGAACCGAACAGCATCACGCCGACCGCCGCGGCGGCGGCCAGACCTACCGCGCTGCCCCCGACCCCGACGGTGACCGCCTCGACGGCGGCCAGGCGCAGAAGTTGCCTGCGCGAGGCCCCGCGGGCGCGCAGCAACGCCTGCTCCTGGCGGCGTCGCCCCCGCCCGGCGTCGACGACCCCGGCGGTGAACAGGCCGGCGAGGATCGCGGCGGGCAGGCCGAGGAACAGAAACAGCACCTGCGCGTAGGCGGCATCGGACCGTGCGGCGCCCAGGCTCGCCCCGAGGTTGTCCCCGACCAGGGCGCCGCCGACGCTGCGGGCCTCGAGATTGTGCGCCGCCGCGGTCACCTCCCGATAGGCGGAGGCCGGATCCGCGGGCAGGGCGTGGTCGAGGACGGCATGGATCTGGGTGCCCACCAGGTCCGGCCGCAGAGCAGCAAGCGGATCGAACAGGACGTGCCACCGCGCCTGGTCGAGCAGGAGCACGTTATCGGGCGGGGCGACCGGTTGCGCGCCGGGCGGGGCGCCGACCTTCTGAAACAGCGAGTCGGCCTGCGGCAGATCGACCACGCCGTCGACCACCACCGGGACCGTCGGCAGCCCGGCCCGACCCACCTCGACGGTATCTCCCGGTTTCACGTGCAGATTCGCCGCCGTCTGCTGCGCCACCAGCACCCCGCCGCCCGCCCCGGCCAGGGTGCGCACCGCCCCGGGGAAGTCGGTGCGGTACCCCTCGGGCAGGCCCAGGACCATGCCCGGTCCGGTGGTTTGGGTGCTTCCGCCGCCGGTCGCGGTGAACCCGTTGGTTTGGGCGAATCCGACCGGGACCGCGGCGGTGACCCCACTGGTGGCGCGGACCAGGTCGAGCACCGCGCTCGGGGTGGTGGCCGACCGGACCTCGACCTGCCAGTCGACGGCGACGGTGCCGGCGGCGCGGACGGTCATCGAACCCTGCGCGGTGGTGAGGAAGATCCCGATGCCGGCCAGCAGGGCGACCGCCGCCCCGATCCCGCCCACCGTCGCGGCCAACCGGGCGCGCCGCCGCCGCAGCAGACCCCGAACCCAGATCCCGATCATCTCGCGCCCCCGCCGGTCTCTGGTGGCCCGAGGCCCGGTGGTTCGGTCCCGGACCGCGCACCGGTGTCGAGTCGCCCGTCCCGCATCGTCCACCGCCCGGTGAGTAGGCCCGCGACAACCGGGTCGTGGGTGGAGACGAGTACCGCGGCATCAATGGCCTCGGCGGTGTCGAGGAGCACCGAGAGGGTGGTGCGTGCGGTGTCGTGGTCGAGTTGCCCGGTCGGTTCGTCGGCGAGGATCAGGGCGGGGCGGGCGGCGAGCACCCGCGCGATCGCCACCCGCTGCGCCTGCCCGCCGGACAGCTCGTCCGGCACCTTGTCGGCCAAATCCCCGATCGACAGCACCTCGAGCGCGCGGCGGGCACGGGCCCTCGCCCGGTCCGCCGACTGCCCGGCGAACAGCAACGGCAACGCCACATTCTCGATCACATTCAAGGCAGGCAGCAGGCTCGGGCCCTGAAACACCACGCCCACCGAAGCGGCCCGGCCACGGCGCAGGTCGGGCAGCGCCGGCCATCGCAGGCTGCCGGTGGTGGGGGTGTCGAGTCCGGCGATCAGATGCAGCAGCGTGGTCTTTCCCGATCCGGAGGGCCCCATCAACGCGATGCGTGCGGATCCGGGCAGCTCGAAGCTCGCCTCCCGAAGGGCGATCACCGCGTTCGGGCCGGCGCCGTAGGTTCGGCCGAGGGCGGTGCCCTCGACCACCACCCGCGGCGCGGGGGCTTCTCCCGCAGCGCGGGTGCCGTTGCCGGTCATCGGCGCACCCGCCCGTCCTCGAGGGTGATCACCCGGGCCGCCGCGACCGCCACCGCCGGGCTGTGGCTGGCCACGACGATCGCGGTGCCGCCCTCCGCGGCGGCGGCGAGCAGGTCGAGCACCCCCGACTCGGTGACACTGTCGAGTTCTCCGGTGGGCTCGTCCGCGATGAGGACGGTCGGCTCGTTGGCCAGGGCGATCGCGAGTCCGGCGCGGGCCAGCTCGCCCCCGGAGAGCTGGCTCGGGTAGGCGGGGGCGCGGTGGCCCACTGCCAGCGAATCCAGCAGTGCCGCTCCGCTGGTGCGGGTCCGCCGGCGGGCGAGGCCCCGCACGAGAGTCAGGTTCTCGGCCACCGTGAGGTGTTCGAGCAGGTTCGCGTTCTGGAACAGCATGCCGACGTGCCGGGCCCGGATGCGGGCCCGGACCGGTTCGGGCTGGTGACTGATGCGGCGGCCGTCGATGTGCACACTGCCGCCGTCCGGGTCGTCCATCCCGGCCAGGCAGGCGAGCAAGGTGGATTTTCCGGATCCGGACGGGCCCACGACCGCCACGAACTCGCCGCGACCCACGGTGAGGGAGACTCCCTGCAGGGCAAGGGTTTCCTCCTCACCGGCGCGATAGAACCGATACAGCGTCCGCGCCCGTAGGGCGGGCGGCCCGGACGGCGACCCGGTGCTCATCACATCACGGCCATTGCAGCGAATCGGTGATCGTGCGCCACGGGTCGACATTGTCGGTGCCCTGCGGCCCGGACAAGGTCACAACCACTTCGGTTCCGTTGTGCCAGAACTGATACCGCTCGACCGCTTCGGTGACGGACTTCCCGGTCACCGGGTTCGGCGCCGACGCCGCCTGATAAGTGATCAGGACGGCCTGGCCGGCCCGCCGTTGGACGGCAGTCACCGTGCCCGCACGGTAGCCGGGGGTGCCCGCCGCGATGCCGGGCAACTCCTGGGAGATGACCGACTCGACGGTCGGCGCGGCGGCGCGGTCGCCGGCCTGGACCCGGACGGTGTTGTACTTGTCCGTGAAGACGGTCTCGGTGCCCGCGGTGCTGCGCGACCAGCCCTCGGGGACGGAGATGGTGAACCGGTCGCCGGCCGGGGTGAACGGCACATACACCTGGTTGTCGGGGATGTCACCGGCCGGATTGGACTCGGGGGCGGTGGCATTCGGTGCGGTGCTCTGGCCCGGGGAGATGGGTGGCGGATTCTGTGAGCAGCTCACGGTCACCATCACCAACACCACGGCCAGGAGACCGGTTCTCAGGGCGGTGCCGGCGCGGTTGCCGATGTGCTTCATGATGGTCTCCCGAACACCCTCGGAGTACGGGTGCTGTGGTGGCGGTTGGTGTTGTTGATCGATGCGCGGGGTGCACCGGAAGATGTCGAGACCGCGCGGACCGCTCGATTCGGGATCATCGTGGTGTTGCCTGGTTCTGCGCTGTGCGGAGAGAGGTCGAGATGCTGTGCGCGGATCACCACGGCGGACCGTGATTGTCGGCCGGCGCGGCGCGCCGCGGAGCCGGATCCGGCGGTCGCTGAGCTGGTCCTCGATGCTGGCATGCGATCACCCGGTCGATATCGGTCGGTGCTCGTCAGCGACAGGATGTGGCATCGGTGGTGTGTCCGAGGGCCGACCGTCCTCGATCCCCGAGATCTGCACGGCTGAAATCGGCACGGCTGGGGCGCCGGTCACCTCTGCGGCCCGCCCGGGTGGGCGGCGGGCCGCGAGGGCGGTGACGGCGCAGGATCCGGCGGCCACGACCGCGCCCCCGAGCAGGGCTCCACCGAGCACGTCGGTCAGCCAATGCACCCCGAGGTACAGCCTGGTCGCCGCGACCACGACCACGACCAACACCGCCAGAGTCCCGGCCAGGGCGCCACGGGCCCGGCCGGGCAGCCCCGCGCCGGTCACGATCAGCAGGGCGCCGGCGAGGGCCACGATGCCGGTCACATGCCCCGACGGAAACGACCAGTCCGTCTCGGTGACGAGTTGGGAGGCAGTGGGAGGTCGTGAGCGGGCGACGATCATCTTCACGATCGTGCTGGCCGCCGCGGCGACCGCGACGATACCCACCACCAGCACTCCCGGCTCCCATGATCGCCGGCGCCAGGACACCAGGGCGGCGGTGACCACGGCCACGAGCGCGACCCCCACCGGGCTGGCCGCGTCGGTGATTACCACCGCCGCCGCGGTTACCCCGGGGGAGCGATGCGCGACGAACCAGTCGAGTGTCGCGGTGTCGGCGCCGGTCACCCAACCGGAGAGGCGAACCTGGACCGCCAGGAGGGTGAACATCAGCAGCAGCGCCGCGACCCGCACCGCGCCCCACCCACAGACCGTCGTGACCGTGGAATCGCCGCGGCGCCGATTCCACCGCTCGGCCCCCAGCGCCACCGTATAGGCCAGCACGCCCACCGTGAGCATCCAGATCGCGATCTCGGCGGTGGCCGCTTCGGTACGAACCTCGTTGATCACCAGGTCAATTGCGTCGCGCATTCCGGGCATGCTTCCAGTGTCGTGTTCGGCCGCTGTGAGAACACTGAGAGCGTGCCCTGGTCCGTCCGGAATTGGGCTCTAATGGAAGAAACACCCGAGGACGGTGCGCGATGCGAATCCTCTTGGTCGAGGACGAGGCCCGACTGGCCGAGACCGTGCGGCGTGGACTGACGGCCGAGGGCTTCGTCGTCGATGTCGCGCGCGAGGGATGCGACGGGCTCGAACAGGCCGTGACCGGAGATTTCGACGTGGTCGTGCTCGACATCATGCTGCCCGGCATGCACGGCTACCAGATCCTGCGGGAGCTGCGCGCACGCCAGGTGTGGACTCCGGTGCTCATGCTCTCGGCCAAGGACGGCGAATACGACCAGGCGGACGCCTTCGACCTCGGCGCCGACGACTACCTGACCAAGCCGTTCTCGTTCGTGATCCTGGTGGCGCGGTTGCGCGCCCTGCTGCGGCGCGGGGCCCCCGAGCGGCCGGCGATCCTCACCGCGGGCAACCTGGCACTCGACCCGGCCCGCCGGCGCGTGAGCCGGGGGGAGGACGTACTCGCCCTGACACCCCGCGAGTACGGGGTGCTCGAATTCTTGCTGCGGAACAAGGGGGACGTCGTCAGCAAGGCGGAGATCCTGCGCTCGGTGTGGGACAGCAACTACGACGGCGACGACAACGTCGTCGAGGTATACATCGGCTACCTGCGGCGAAAGATCGACGCACCGTTCGGCATGGCCACCATCGAAACGGTGCGCGGCGTCGGCTACCGGCTACTCGACGCCCAATGACCGAATCTCACACCCGCTGGATCAGCCGCGCGAACGCCCGCAGGACGGCCTCCCAAAAATCGAGGCCGATCACCACCAGGGCACCGGTCGCGGCGGCCGACAGCACAACATGGACCGAACGACGTCCCGCCCGCTCCCAGTACACGTCACGAAGATTCAGCCACAAGGCGAACTCGTCCAGCGTGAGCGCGGCACCGACACCGAACAGCGCGGCAACGACCGGATGGTCGCCGTAACCGAAGGCGAACGCGAGATATCCGGTCACCAGCAGCAGCACGATCCCGGGCACCAGATGATGAACATGGGTGCCCCCCACCCGCACATTCCGCACGAACCGGCTGCCCCGCCGAACCGCGTGCGTGATCACCCGCACCCCCACGAAGCTGACCAGGAACGACGCCAGCACCACGAATGCCCCCAACTTGCCCTCGTCCACGATCCGCGAGTGGAACACTTCCACGACTTCCTCGACGAAGCGGGCGATATGGTTCACACCATCTGCTCCTCACCCCGCCGGTCGCCGCCCGGGTCATTTTGCTGGTCATGCGGCACACAGCGGCCCAACCTAGAGGGTAAACGTTCGCCGAGCCGATTCACGGCCTTCGCGGTGTCCTCCGGACCGATTCCCGCCGGACTGACCAGTAGGCGCGCCCTCGCCAGTCGGCGCCGACCGCGACCACCGAAGAACAGCGCGGAGACCGCGTACCCCAACTGGAGCCGCTCTCCCGCAAGTTCACCGGCCGCGGTGCCGAGAGTGAATGTGAACTGGATCGCCAATCAGTAGAACCCTTCGCGGCCAGTGGTGTCGATGCTATGGATGGACAGGGTGCGCTCGCTCGCGTACCCGAGCACGAAGGCCGCTATCAGTGCGATACCGAAGATCATGGTGGTGGCCTCGAGAGACCGGTCAGGGTTGTCCGGGATGAGTGTCCCGACCACGCTCAGCAGAATCACTGCACCAATACAGCGCCGGAATGGACTCTGTGCCCTTCTGCGGTCCGATGCGGCGGGCGGCCGCCGCATCGGTGGGACGCCGGTCCGTGCCTTTGCACGATTGCCTTACCGAAGCGCGGTCAACAGTGCGGTGAGGGTCTGGGTCTCGGTCGCGGTGTCGGGTTTGCTGGCGCGTAGTGCGTGCAGGACGCTGTCGATCTGGCCGTCGAGGACGGTCCAGGTGGTTTCGTCGAGTGGGCGCAGCGTCGTCTCGTCGTCGTCCCACGCCGTTTCGAGGTCCTTGATCCGGGCTGTCGCGTCTGCCTGGTCGCCGGCCTGGACTTTCCCGAGGGTGTCCTCCGCGATGGTGCGGAACTGCGCTATCTCTGTCGGCGGGAAATGCGCTGACACCTGACCCGGGGTGAGCGTTGTGATCACGGGTGTGGTGCCGGTTTCCTCGTCGCTCGCCGCGGTCGCGTGTGGCTGCCCGGCCGCCCAGATGAGCAGCGCGCCGGTGGCGACGGCGACGGCGACGTAGTACCCGAGCATGATCCGCTCGCGCGTCGGATGCGTGGTGATGGTCGTTGTGTGGGTTTGTTCGTGCTCTTCGATGACGTCGCTGCGGGTGAGCGTGAGGTACACGACCGTCGCGAGGATGGCGGTGAGGAAGATGGCGCTGGTGAGGGCGGTACCCAGGCCGAGTCCGTGATCGGTCGACGGGGATGCGAGCCAGTCGCCGAGGTTCGCGCCGAGTGGGCGGGTCAGGATGTAGGCGAGCCAGAAGGAGAGCACAGCGTTCGCGCCCAGACGCCAGCCGATCACGATCAACACGATCAGGCCGGCCGGCAGGAGCACCGATACACCGGGTCCCCAGCCGGTGAGGTCGAGTGTCCAGTCGCCGGCCGCGGTACCCAGGGCGAAGGTGATAAGTACTGCGAGCCAATAGAATAACTCTCTGGGCACCGTGACGATGCTGTGGATCGACAACGTCCGCTCGCGAACAAACCACACGGCGAAGACGATGGTCAGGGCCGCCGCGAAGACGCTCGTGCTCAGGGCGAGCGGAATGCCGAGAACATCGGTCAGGATGTCGGTGTAGAGCGTGCCGGTCACGCTGAGCACGACGACCGTCAGCCAGTAGACGAATGGCTCATAACGGGAAAGGCGCAACTGCCACCCCAGAACTGCGGCAAGGATGACCGTGAAGGTGAGGGCGGTGGTGTTCAGACCGAAACCCAAGGTCATGTTGATCCAGTCGGCGAAGCTCTCGCCCACGGTGGTGCAGAGGATCTTGATGACCCAGAACCAGACGGTGATCTCGGGCACCTTACTCAGCATCGCGCGCTGGGCTTTGATCGTCTCGGATCTCGTTGCCTCGTCCACAACGTCCGACCGTAACGCCACGTGGCTGAACATTCGCTGAGGGTTCGGTCAACGCCTGCCCCGCCCTCCCCATGTCACGAGTGATCTGTCGCCCGGTTCGCTCTACTGCCTATGTCAGTTTTCGCCGGCCGGCGCAATGAGGACCGGCGGATCTGGCTCGCGAGGAGGGGTTGCCTCGCCCTGACTGGGTATCCCGAGCGGCATGATGGTTCATCGGAATCGATGTACGCAAGCGCCCCACGAATGTCGACGAAACCACTGGGGCCCCAGCAAACTGCCACCCATCACCGCTGCGCTGGGGGTGCGGGGTGAGAATCAGTGATCGATCCGTGTCCATCGCTGTGGAGATGACCCCACGAGTCTGCGCTCGAGGATGCGAAGTACTTCCGTCCCACCGTCGCCGCTGGCCTTGCGGCAAGCACTGAACCGCGCCATTGATCTGACGGTTTCCATTGTACGAGAGACGATACCAAGCGCGATCGATGACCCATTCGGGAAGGTCGCGGTCCCGGTGTGCCGAACACAACGGTTCTTGGATGGAATCGGTCGACATATTGTCGGGTCGGCGGCAGGCGCTGCGCAAGTTGTCCGCGCGGCGCTTTGTCCCCGCGGCGCTGCATGCTCTGACGACCTCGGATACGCCGTCACCCCTCGCCCGGTCACCTGACCCGCACAACACCACCGCGATCTGCTCGGCTCCGCTGCGCTCCGCCGGGAGAATGTACCCGTCGGCACCAGGCGCAAGATCACCTCACTATCGGGGTTATTCGCGCATGTGGTCGTGCCACTCGCCCCCGTCGCCGCCGTTTGCAATCAGAACAATCGCCGCGATCGCATAGAGGACGATCGCGAGCAGCAGTAAGCCACCGAAGATCCATAGTGACAGTTGCCCGAGCTTACGCACCCGCCGAGAGGCGTACTCGGCGCCGTCAAGATCGCCCTCTGCCCACCTGGGATAGACCTCAAACGCGTGGTGAAATGCCGAGAACGCCAGTGGCCAGAAGAAGAGCACCGACACCACCGCCCAGCCGGCGTTGCTGCTGGGTCTCGCCCTGACCGACTGGCCGTCGGTTGGGTCGCGGGCGGGCTCGGTCCGAGTGGGCCGCTCATCAGGCGCGGGTTCCGATGATGGATTGACCATCGCGACCTCCATATCTGTAGAGACCGTTCCGCATCGACGATACGTGCCTTACGCTGAGGATTCGCTGAGTGCTCCATGATCGATTTCGGGTGTGGTCGCCGTGTTCGCTGTCGTGGCGCGGCGCCTCTCGATCACCGCGCCGCGCGAGTAGCGAGACCACTGGGTAGGTCCGCCGTCCCTCAGAGTGCTCTCGGCGAATCCGGTCACTCCGGATGTGCATGCCATCCCGGACGATGTCGACCACGGTTCCCGAGGTCACCTCTCCTTGGAGGGGTTCGATCGCGCAGATGCCGACACGCAGTGATCCATTCTTCGGACGCGGTAACGACATCCGGGTGGGCCTGCCATGTATTGGTCAAGTCGCGCAAGAGGTATGGGCGCACAACGAGAACCCCTCTCAGCGGACCCACAGCATTGGATGGCCATAGTGGGTGCCGGGGTGAATGTGATTGCCGACCACGGAGAAGAGAGGAGATCGACCTATGTCATCGGTTGCGCCCGGATCGCATGGACCCGATCATCCGTCACGGTATGTGATGCGCAAACTTCCTCACATCACCCTGACTTTTTGGATGTTGAAGATCGTCGCGACCACTTTCGGGGAAACCGGTGGCGACCTGCTCGCGCAGACCTTGGAGGTCGGCTACCTGGTGAGCACGCTCGTCTTCTTCGCGATGTTCCTTGTCGCTGTCGTGGTGCAGCTGCGGGCTCGGAAGTTCCATCCCGCCATCTACTGGACGGTCATCGCGCTCACCAGTACCGCCGGCACCACCCTGTCGGACTTGATGAACCGTACCGGAGGAATCGGTTACACGAAAGGCGCGATCCTGCTCACCAGCTGTCTCGCCGTCGTGTTCGTAGTCTGGTGGCGCAGCGGGCAAACCCTCGACGTCGAAAATGTCGCGAGCTTCAAAGGTGAAGTGTTGTATTGGATCGCGATCCTTTTCTCCAACAGTCTCGGCACCTCCAGTGGGGACTTCCTAGCTGACGACCTCGGCATCGGTTTCCGGGATAGTGCGGTGGTCCTGTCCGCGGTCATGTTGCTGCTGTTGGCCGCACACTACTTCACCCGGATCAACGCCATGTTGTTGTTCTGGATCGCATTCGTCCTCACCCGTCCCCTCGGCGCCACCGCAGGCGACTCCTTGAGTAAACCGATCGAAAAGGGCGGATTGAACTGGGGCACCATGTGGACATCGGCGGCGCTGCTCGCCGCAATGGTCGGGTTGATCATCTACCAGGCCATACACCTGCGTCATCACCCTCTCGATCCTCTGCCAGCTCCGATCGACCGGCGCACAGGTGATCGGCAGAAGCCCAACGGCGCCCTGGTCCCCGAAGACCGCGCGGAGCGGGTCACTGCCGAGGGATCCGCTTGACCCGCCGTGGCCGATACATGCCCGGCGCTGCGCGTAGGTGCGACCCGGCGAGCTATTGCCGGTCACCGGGTTGTGCGTCGGTGTCGTCGCCGGCGCAGGTTTGTCGGAGGAACGCCGATGAGGCCGAACGTGTTTCGTGCTCATCTGAATCCAGCGGGAGAGGTCTCGCGCCTCGGCCCCTGGTCGCCTCCTGCCACGGGACCTCCACCGCCGACAGGGAAAGGAACCACCGAAGCGGGTCCATCCCATAGGAACGCTGCGTGCCGTCGACCGGCCCAGGTCGGACAGATACGCCGTCACAGCGGCTTCGAGCGCTTGGTCTATAGCAAGACCGCGGCCGCCGCACCGGAGGTTCCGGGCTGGGGCTGGCCATCGACGCCGCACACAACGGGGCCGTCCGGCTCGCAGACGGCCCGGACGGCGGCGTTCGCGTCATCGTCGAACTTGCCGTACGTGGACCTGACCACCCCCGGCCGATCTCGCCGAATAGCCAGCGCCAGTAGTACCCCGGTCCCGGAAGGTCTGTGCGGTGGCCCACGATGCCTCGAGCACGGTGATGTGCGCCGGTTCAGGGTGTGATCGCGAGTCGTCGACCCAACCAGGGGAGTTCCTTCTCCAGACCGGCCGACCACACCTCGAAGGTGTGACCGCCGGGGAGCTCGGAGTAGTGAACATCCATACCGGCATCCCGGGCGGCGATGGCGAGCAGTTGCAGCGCCTGCTGAGCCTCGGGATCGGCGGAGCCGGCGACGAATGCGCCGGCGCTGTCCGGGTACCGGTGGGTGTGGAGCAGGTCGAGGGGGTTGATGCGGCGAAAGGCCTGCTCGTCGCCGGCGAACACGTCGGTGACGGTGCGGCGGTGGTCACCGAGGCCTGGTTCGATCTGCCCGGACAGGTCGAGGAAGGTCGGGTAGATGTCGGGGTGCGCGGTGGCCAGTTGGAGGCTGCAGGTTCCGCCGTAGGAGAGCCCTCCGATTGCCCAGCCTTGCGGGTCCGGATCGATCTGGAAGGTGCTCTTGACCCAGTTCGGGACGTCGGTACCGAGGTAGGTGTCGACATTGCCGAGGTGCGAGTCCACGCACGCCGGGTTGCCGAATTGAGTGCCCGTCGCGTCGGCGACGACGACAACGGGCGCCAGGCCGGCGTGCTGTGCGGAAAAGGAGTCCATGGTCTCGACCAGTCGTCCGCCGGCCAGCCAGTCCTCGGGGCCGCCGGGTACCCCGGCCAGCAGCACCAGTACCGGCAGAAGGGGGCGTGGCTCGGCGAAGTATGCCGGTGGGAGGTAGACGATGGCGGGTCGTGCCTCGAATCGAGACACCGTCGGTGGAATGGTCCCGGTAGTGACCGCTCCGGTCGCGGGCATGGCTGCCGGCGCTTCCCACACCGGGGAAAGCGGATCCCGATCGACGGCGGTCCGGTCGGTGCCCCTGATCTGGTCGAGGGCGAGTGTGCGGTAGTCGGGAATGCCCAGGATCGACCCGAGTGTCGGGTAGGCAGCGAACAGGACATTGATCTGGCCAGCCGCGGCGATGACGACGACAACCGAGGAAAGGGCGATCGCGGTCGCTGTCACCGGGTAGCGGCGGTCGCGGCATCGGAAGAACGCCCGCAACGTCGCCAACAGGACGGCCAGCACCGCGACGCCACCCCAGAAGTAGACTCGCCGGTCGAGTATGTCGGGAAACGGCTTCCAGACCCTTTCGACGATCCACACCGATCCCACCGCCAGCGCCACGGCACCACAACCGGCGAGGGGGACACCGACGAGCAGCCATCGGCGGCCGCGGCGGAGGAGTAGAACACCGAGACCGATGACCACGGCGACCGTCAGTGCGGCCCGGATCGGTCCGGACAGCAATGACCACCCGGTCAGTTCGCTGAGCATCGGATCGGCGCACCCTTCCTCCCGACGGGGCCCGGACTGTGCTGTTGACGCCGGTACCACCGCCGCGCTCCCCACCCAAGCGGCTCTTCCCAGTTGGCAGTGGCATTGATGTCGGCCGGGCGCGCGCCGCCATGATCGGCAGGCGAAGGCCAACCGTACCCGTCCGCAGATAATGCGGCCACAACTCGATTGTTGCCACACGTGGCGTTGACGGAGACGACGGCAGCGGTGTCGGTGTGTGGATCGACCCGCAACGGTGCCTCCCGGCGCCAGTCGAGGGTCAGCAAATGCGTTCCTCGGGAGAGCCGCTGGACGAAGCCGTATCCGGCCAACTCTCCTTCCGGGACTTGCCAGCCGATGTGTTCGGTTTGTCGACGACCTCCCGAACACCGGACCGCGGGTGACCAGCTGCTCGAACACCGCCGGCAACTCGGTCTCCGGCGTTCGGCAAGGATTTGTCGTACCGGCGACCGCCGTCGATGCTCATCCGAGTGCGTTCCGCCATCGATCGATGGCAACCATTGTTTAGTCACAGTGAACCTGGTTGGGGCTCAGCAGGTTCGGGCTGATCCGCAGGACCGGATCGGTGACCACGCAGAGGGCGTAGCGCGGCCGCGGAAGTCGGTAGTCTCGCCGCGGCGAGGCGGTCACAGACATCCGCCGGGTGTACCAGGAGGATTACGCCTACGCCGCAGCCGTGGCGCTGATCGCCTCGGTGGACTCGGACTCGGACTCGACGGAGGCGCTGTTCGTGCCTAGCTCGAAGCGCACCTAACCTCTCCGCGAAGGACAAGCGGATCGCGTCCTTCCGGGGTTTCCGATGAAGGCGCTCATCGCCGTGAAGCATGCGATGCTCGTCGTCTGGAACATTCTCGCCACGGCGACCTCTGCCCCGATCCCGGGGCCGTCGACTTCATCCGGCGTGGCCCCGCCACGACCAGGGGCCCGCGCAGTCGGCGAGCTCGAGGCACTCGGCTACCGCGTCACCCCCCACCCGTCCTCACCTGCGGTGGTCACCTAGTTTCGTAAGAGAGACGTGAGAGACATGGTGTCTCTGACGAGCCGGGCGAGGGAGGGAATGTGATGGTCCGTCTTGCCCGAATGGCGATCACCCGTGGCATCGCCAGTGCAGGCGCCACCGGCGGCGGCACCTGTCAGCGGCTGGTGAGTTCGTCGGTGTCCACATGCACCCCGACGTGGACTCCAACTTTGCTGCCGAGGTTGACCAGGGCGTCGAGTGAGAACTTGCTCAGCTTTCCGCGGTACAGGTCCGACAGCCGCGGTTGAGTGACGCCGAGGTTCTGCGCTGCCGTGACCTGGGACCACCCGAAGCGGTCGATCTGTCCGCGGATCGCGGTCATCAGATCAGCGCGGAGCTGACGGTTGTATGCTTCGCCCGGGGCGTCGCTGATCGCCTCCCAAACGGAAGCGGTCTCGACGATGTCGTTGTCGCTCATCATTTCTCCTTCGCATGTGCGTCCGCCGCCTTGTAGCGGCGACGGCCGAGGTCGATGTCGGACTTCGAGGTTTTCTGCGTCTTCTTCTGGAAACAGTGCAGGACGTAGACCACCTCGCCGAACCGAGCAACGTAGAACGTTCGAAACGCTCCATCGGGAGTGCGGACCCGGATCTCTCGACAGCCGGCCCCAACCTCCTTCATCGCCTTCCAGTCATCCGGATCCAGCCCCTGCTGCACTCGATCGAGCTGGTAGCCGAGATCTGTCTGTGCATCTCCGGGCAGATCACGCAGGTCATCGAGCGCACTGCCAACCCATCGAATCGGTTTTTCGTTACCTCGCACCACTTACACAGTATATCAATACGGATATACACGAGACCGGGAAGTATATTCGATCGTTTCATGGTCGAGCATGACCTGCAGCCGCGTCGTCGGGAGTTGAGGACACGGAGGACGACGTCGATGGCGAGATGGTTGACGACCACCATCAGCACGAACGATGTTCCGGTTCCGGAGGTGTACATGTCGCAGGCAGAGCGCGCGCGGGGGCGCGGCAGCCACTATATCGAGGAATCGGTCTGGGTGTACCTGATGCGTGACTGGGACGGTGCCGATCGGTGGGTGCTCGACCCGGTGACGGTGGACGGGTACGGGCTGGACTCGGGCCTCGAGAACGGTGTCCGCAACAGTGAGTGCGTGTGCGAGGACCAGGCCGAGTGCGACGTGTCCGGGATCGGATGGACCGGGCCGCCGTTGTGTGGTGGAGCCGGAGGGGCTGGGCGGTCAAGGTTCCGGTGCTCGCGCAGTTTCCTGCGGATATCGAGACCATGACCGGGCTCGACCCCGAGGGGCGCCCGGTGATGGCGCAGCGGATTGGTACGGTCGTGGGTGTAGACGAACGGCGCGTTGCCGAATAATTCATCGCGGATGATGCGGTTGTCTCACGCTCTTGATCGCACGGCTCGATCACGAGGTTTGTCACCGACGTTTGAGCCAGATCGCGAACTGCGGCGGCCAACGTGACGTCGCGGCCTGCCGCTCGTTCACCTTCTTCGAACTCATGAGATGGATACGGCTGGACGCCTCGAGTCGCGCGACTTCGGAGACAATCTTCGGTGCCAGCTTCGTGCCAACACCGGTCATGTGAATCCGTGTGTGTCCAGGCGGGCGGAGCGCGTTCATCTGCTTACGGAGACCGGTGAGATCGCCGGCAGCGACCGGCACGGCGGACAGAGGGCATACTCGCCCCTTTTGGATTCGTCGATGAACGCATGCATTGCGGCGGAACGATCTGAACAGTCCCGGGCTGCGGGCACCGCACGCTCATCACTGCTGGTTCACGGCACGCAATTTGTCGGTTGAGCGGTGCGCGGTAACCGGATGCCTGCTGTCGATGTCGATGAGACGACGGTGGAAGCGTTTCATCGTAGTTGGGCTGAGCGGGCAGAGCGACCGCGGGCGGGGTGTGCTGGTGTCTACCGCCTCTGACGGCAGACACCAGTGTGCGTTTGACCTGCCGCCCATATGGGCTGTATGGGTCATATGCAGTGAGAGTGCGCTGAGCTGAGGTGCTGGTGGCACGTCCCACCCCACCCGCCGATGCCGCGGCTGTAGCTAGGCAGAGTGCTTTGGATGTAGTCCTCGACGGCCTCACGCATGAGTTCGCTGGGCTTGTGGTGCTTGTGGTGCTTGGCGTTCGTCGAGCTTGTTGCTCAACGGTTGGGGCTGATCAGGCGCAAGGACCCGACCGCCAGCCACCCGCGCCGGGCGAGGCGGGCATCGATGGCCTTGACCGCGGGGTGCGTCAGCCGCGCTCGTACCGCGGTGCGCCCGAGCGCGCGCACCAGCAGCAGCGCCAGCACGGCGCTGACCGTCGTGGCGGCGATCGCGACGGCGACCCCGGGGCCGGGCCCGAACCGCAGTCCGGCGCTGAGGGTGAACACCGTTCGCGGCACCGGGGCGATCGTCAGTACCGCCTGGGCCAGGAAGAACACCAGCACGAACGCCGGTCCCATCGACTCCGCCCACTCCTGCACCTGGGAGATCGACGGGCGAGGGGCGAGGGCGGCGGCCACGGCCAGTGAGGCCAGTACCGCCAGGGTGGCGAGGACTCGGCGGTCGCGCAGGATCAGCGGCACCCGCCGAGGACCGCGACGTGGGGATCTGGGGGATAGTTGGTCGGCGGAGGCGCTCGGGCGGGCATCACCTGGCCGCGAGTGCTCACCGACTGAGTCGGCCTCCGCGGCGGCGTGGACGGTGTAGGTTCGCGGCCTCCACGTTGGAGGGATCACGCCAGCGCGCTTCCGGCCAGCCACTGATCCCACGGCACGGACCAGTCCCCGTTCTGCCACTGCGCGAGCGGCTCCCCGCCGGTGTTGCGGACCTCGACGATGTCGCCGGGGACGGAGAAGTCGTAGAACCAGCGGGCGTTGTCCGGGCTGAGGTTCAGGCAGCCGTGGGAAACGTTGGTGTTGCCCTGCGCCCAGATGGTGTCGGCGAGTTCGTGGAGATAGATGCCGTCGTTGCTGATGCGGGTGGCGTAGTTGATCGTTTCCTTGTACCCCAGGCGGGAATTGACCGGGAGCCCATAGGTCGAGGAATCCATGATCACGGGGTTGGCCTTGTCCAGAACGGTGTAGATGCCGCGCTGGGTCCAGAACGTCAGGGTTTGCCCGTTGATGGTTTCGCTGCCGCCCATCCCCATCGAGGTGGGCATGGTCCGCACGACTTCACCGTTGTTGCTGACCGTGATCTGTTTGGTGGTGTCGTCGGCGATGGCGATGTGCGCGTCGCCGATGATGAACGAGGTGGTCGCGTCCTCCTGACCGAACAGTCCACCACCGAGGTCGACGCCGTAGACGTTCGCGCGGGCGGTGACTTTCGTGCCGGGTGTGTAGTAGTTCTGCGGTCGCCAGTGCACGTTCTGCTCGTCCGCCCAGTACCAGGATCCCGGCACCGGGGGTGTGGTCTCGACGGTCAACGCCCTCTCGGCAGCGGCGCGGTCGGTGATCGGCTCGTCGAAGTGGGTGACGACGACGATTCCGATGCCGAAGGTGCCGCCGTCGGTGAGGAGATTGCCACCGGAGGTGACGAACGTCGGTTTGGTCAGGTTGCCCGGTTTGACGGTGGAGAAGGTGCTGGTCCGCTCGGTGCGGGTGCCGTCGTCGTGGATTGCGGTGGCCGCGATGGTGTAGGTCCTGCCGTATCCCAGCGCGGCACCGGGTTTCCAGGCGATGCGGTCGGGGGTGAAGATGCCCTCGATGACCTTGCCTTCGTTGTTGGTCATGGTGACCGATTCGAGGGTGCCACCGGTGGTTTCCACTGACACCGGGTCCGCGGGGTTGACCGTGTCGGCTCCGTCGGCGGGGGTCACCGTGATCGTGGGGTCGGGGTCGGCGGGGGTGGAAGGGTTCGCGCCGCCGCCCGGCGAGGATCCGGTGCCGGATGGGGCGCAGGCGGCCAGCAGCGCGAGCAGGATCGCCAGGGCGATCAGGATCGGAGTACGGCGGGGTGGGTGTGTGTGCATGAGTTCCTCAATACCGACGAGGCGGCAGCGAGCTGGTGGCAGAGAAGAAGTGGGGTGCACGCCATGTCCGTGGCGGCGGGGGAAGAGGGTGGGACCGGGAGGGGGCACGGTCCCACCCTCGTGGGGTCAGCCCTGTTGCAGCTGCCCCTGCATGGTGGTGATTTCGGCTTGCTGGGCGCCGACGATGGCGGTGGCCAGTTGCTTGGCGTCGGCGTTCTCTCCGTCGGAGAGTTCGGTCTGAGCCATCTCGATGGCACCGGTGTGGTGTTCGATCATCATGTTCAGCCAGGCGGTGTCGAAGTCGGCGCCGCTCTTGCCGGCCAGGTCGCTCATCTGCTCCGGTGTCATCATTCCGCTCATGCCACCGCCGTCGGCCATCCCGCTCGTTCCGCCGTGCTTCATCCCGCTCATGCCGCCGCCGGCATCGGTCGAGGGAACACTCATGCCCCGCTGTGCCAGCAGTGCGGTCATCTGTTCCATTTCCGGTCCCTGGGCTGCGGCAATGTTTTTGGCCAGGTCGAGTATCTGTGGGTTGGTGGTGCGGCCCTCGACCATGTTGGCCATCTCGACGGCCTGGGCGTGGTGGGGGTACATCGTCTGCAGGAACGTCACGTCGGCGTTGTTGAATGCGGTCGTCTCCACCGCTGCGGTGGTGGGGCTGCTCGACGTGGTGCCCGAGGTGTTATTCGACATCTGGGACATGTCGTGTCCGCCGCCGCTGTTGTCGCTACAGCCGGCGAGAACCAGCACTCCGGACACCGCCGCGGCGGACAGGACGAACGTGGCACGGGGGGAACGCAAAGACCACATGGATAGGACTCCTCGAAAGGTCGGTGTGTGAAAGGTGAAGCAGGCGTGCCCGAGACACGTCCGCGTAGGTGACCCACTTGACGTGGGTCACCTGTCACACCCGCAATACCGACAGTTGCGCGAGGGTCGGAGTGGTCCACGGCGGCGCCCGGCCAGCGCGGTGGCGCAGCAGGGCCCGCAGGCTGTGTACCGCGGTCTCGCCGGTGGTGGCGGTGGCGTACCACCGGGCGAGGACCAACGCCGCGGCGATCGTCATCACGGCCATGCACAGATGCAGGCCGGAATGGTCGGTGCAGTCGCCGCCCTCGCAGCCCGTCCCGGCCAGTGCGACGGGAAAATCCTCGAGCGGCATCGGCATCGGCGCCGCGGCCGCGTCGTGGGAGTGCGCGTGCACACCGGAATCATGCCCCGATGAGGTGGGGTGCCCGCCGGTGTGGTCGAGCAGGGGAGAGGAATGCATGAGGAGGACACCGAACAGCACCGCCACGACAGCGGCCACCCGCAGCAGGTGCTGCATCGGCGGCGTCGTACCCAGCGCTTTCACAGTCATGATGGTACTGGCCGGGCTCGGGGTCGCCGCGGTGAAGGGCGCGACCGGGTGATTGTGTCGCTGAGTGCGGCGCCACCGGTCGGCTGTCCGCACTGGGTAACCCCGGAGACGATGCGATCGCCCGCCGTCCCGCCGCCCCGCCGCCCCGTCATCGTTCACCGGGCTCTGGGTAGAGGAATCTGCGGGTGACGAGATGTTTGCTGTCGGTGAGGGTTTCCTCGCTGATCCGTCCGGCGTCGTCGAGGGTGAGCAACACGTTCATTCCGGCGGCCGGGTAGCCGAGCACCAACCGCACGGCCCCGTCCGCGTGCGGCAACCGGACGGCGATCGGGGCGGTTCCGTCGGCGTACGGTTCCTGCGCCAGGAAGAAGTCGGCGGACAGGTCGAGTCGCTGCGGCTCGGGCACCGGGCCGCTGGTGTCGCTGGTGACGCTCTCGTAGACAGTCAGGTCCCGTGGGCGTGGGTGGCGGCGACGGCGCGGGCGAGGTCGTCGCCGCCGGGACCGGTGGGCCAGGGCGCGAGCAGGCTGACCGTGCCGCCCTGCCAGCCCTGCGCCGCCGCGCCGAGGGTGAGCACGTTGTCGCCGCCCTGCCAGCTGGCGGGTGCGACGAAGCAGCCCGGGCCGCATCCCCGCAGGTCGAGTGGAGCGCCGTCGGTTCCTGCGGCGTCGATCCGCCCGGTCAGGGAAAAGTCCTGGCCCGGTTCGGGGGCGTAGTAGTCGCCGCGGCGTGGGGTGGACAGCCGTACCACCAGTTGCCCGTCGCTGGCGGCGACGGAGAGTCCGATCTGCCCGGCGAGGGCGCCCAGGGGCAGGACCGGACCCGTCGGCGCCGGGGGGCCCGGCTGCGGGGAGGTGCCGGCCGGGGTGGTGGAGACCAGGGTGGCGCTGACCGCCAGCACCGCGATCAACACGATGCTCTCGGCCCGAATCGTACGCCGCATCAGGGCTGTTCGCTCCGGGGCGTGCAGCGATTGCCGCGCCGCGAGCGCTAACCCGGCGGCGGCGGCGGCGACCAGCACCAGCTTGACCACCAGCACCTGACCGTAGGTGGTGGACAGCAGGGCGGAGAACGGAATCAGCAGCAGGGCGGAGACGGTGCCGGTGGCCACCACGACCAGGAAGGTCCCCACCGCCAGCCGGGTGTATCCCGCCAGCACCCACCGCACGGCGGCGCGCTCGCCCCACCAGGCACGCACCGCGCGGACCGTGTGCACGAGCGCGCCCACCCAGATCGCGGCGGCCGCCAGGTGCACCGCGGTCAGGAGGCCACCCCAGCCGGGGGCGGCGACGTTGGCGTGCGAGCGCAGGCCCTCCGCGGCGACGACCAGCACCAGCGGTGCGAGTGTCCACTTCCGGCGGTCGGCGGCGGCCACCACGATCGCCCCGGCCAATCCGGCGGCCTCGGTGAGCAAGACGAGACCGGGCCGGCTCTGCCACCACATATTCACCTCGCCGGCGACGCGGCGAGGGCAGCGCCGAGGCCGAGGACACCGACAAGTCCGATCAGGGCGCCGGCCACCAACGGGGACCGCAGCACCGGCAGGGACGGATTCTCTCGTCGGGCGGTGGTGGTGACGCGTTCGGCGATCAGACCGCCGAGTGCGACGGCGAGCCCGAGGAGCAGCAGCCACCGCAGGGCGGTATCGGTCCAGGACGTCGACGGGCCGTCGGCCGCGCTGCCGTCACCGGTCAGGGCGAGGCCGACGGCGAATCGGAAGTCCTGCTCGACCAGGTCTCCGTCGGCGCCGGTCACCTGCCAGCGCACGGTGTAGGTCCCCGCTGCCAAGGTGTCGGCCGGGCGGGCGGTGAGGACACGCCCGTCCCGGGCGGTTTCGGCGGCGCCCATCGGGATTTCGCGGCCGGCGCCCTCGTGCAGGACGATCGCGGGCGCCCCGGGGGTGACCGGTTCGTTGAACATCAACGTGATCGACTGCGGTGGGTCGGAGACCGCGGTGTCGGAGCCGGGGTCGGTGAACAGCAGGGTGGGACGGGCGCCGGCCACCCCCGCCCCGGCACCCGCGGCCGCGGTCAGGGCCAGCAGCAGGAGCAGGCCACGGAACAGGTGGCGGGCGAGGGCGGGCACAGTCGTCAGTTCAGGGTGTAGAGCGCCTGGGAGGTGGCGGCGTAGGCGGTGTCGTAGTTGGCTGCGGTCATCGCTTCGACGGTGCCGACCCGGGAGCGTTTCTGCCAGTCCCGCCCATCCCTGCTGCGCCAGGCGTACCCGTCCTCGTCGATTCCCCACAGCGCATCCCCGGCGCCGGAGACCATCACCAGTCGTGGGGCGTTCGGCACGGGCGAGAACGTGCGGGCGCCGGTGGTGCTGTGTTCCAGACCCGCCGGGGTCACCGCCCACACCCCGCTGCCGTTGACCGCCAGTGCGCCGGCGACCAGAGACGCGCCCGGTGTCCAGGTGGTGCCGCCGTCGGTCGACACGAGCAGCCCGTCCTTGCCGTCGAAACCGACCAGCAGCCGTCCGTCCGTGCTCAGGACATGGAAGTCGACCTGCCCGGCCAGGGACCGGTCCACCCAGCTGGTGCCGCCGTCGGTGCTGCTGCGCAGCCCAAGCGGGTTGGCGGCCGAACTGGACGCACCGGGGTGCCCGGACGCGAAGACGGTGTCGGTGTTCGGTACGCCGGTCAGTCCCATGAAGTCGTCGTCGGAGGCGCCGACGCGGGACGTCGTACCGGAGGTGTCGATGGCGAACAGCCCCGTGTGGGTGCCGGCCAGGACGGCGCCGTCGGCGCCCACGTGCAGTCCGTGCAGGTGGGTCAGTTCGGAGCTCAACTCCACCGTCGGCACGGCGGCGTCCGGTGTCGTCGTGTCGTCGGCTTGCGAAGAGCAGCCGGCGAGCACGAGCAGGGCGGCGATCCCGGTGGGAAATACGGTGCGGGCGATCCGATTGGCAGGCATGGGGTCTCGTTCTGTGCTCGGCGGGATGAAAAAAGGGGGGGCACCCGTAGCGAAGCCGCCGCGGGTGCTGGGTCCGATGGTGTTGCGGCGGTGGTTATTCGGTGTAGGACAGGGTGGTCATCATCCCGGCCTCACCGTGGTAGAGGTTGTGGCAGTGCACCAGCCACTGGCCGGGGTTGTCCGCGTCCAGGTCCACCTCGACCGTCTGATTCGGCAGCACCAGGGTGGTGTCCTTGCGGGGACCGGTGCCGTGGCCGTCGACGACCTGGAAGGTGTGCCCGTGCAGGTGCATGGGGTGAAACATCATGGTCTGGTTGACGAACCGCAGCCGCACCCGCTGCCCCTGGGCGATCGCGAGCGGGGTGTGCTCGTCGTAGGTGGCGCCGTTGATCGTCCACCGGTACCCGGACATGTCCATGCCCAGCATCAGATCGTGGACCCGATCGGGGTTGCGTAGGCCGAGCCGGACGTCCTCGCGGGACCGCAGCGCCAGGCCGGTGATCGGGGGTGCGTCGAGCTCGGCAGGCCGGATGGCCGGATCGAGTCGTCCGCCTGCCCCGGTGCGGATCACGGCGAAACCCTGCCCCTGTTTGCCCTCGGCGGCCGCGACGATCGGGAAGACCCCGTCACCGAGCGTGACGATCGCATCGAAACGCTCCCCCATGCCGATCAGCACCGAGGATCCTGTGACCGGCTGCATCGGATAGCCGTCGCTGTGGGTGACGGTCAGCTGATGGCCGCCCACGGCGAGGCGGAACGCGGTGTCCGCCCCGGCGTTGATGATCCGCAGCCGCACCCGCTGACCGGGGCGGGCCCGCACCGAGAAGGGGTCGGTCCCGAGGGTGCCGTTGATCAGGTAGTAGGGGTAGTCCACGTCCCCGGTGTCGGCGCCCAGCGGGTTCGCCGGATCGATCGTGGTCCCTATGTCCATCCCGGACATGCCGCCGTGGTCCATGCCCATGCCGCTCATCATCGGCATCCCGCCCTGGCGCAGTTCATCGAGTTGCTGGTCCGGGGTCCGGCCGCCCACCCCGTCGAGCCAGTCGTCGAGGACCAGGACGGCCTCGAGGTCGTAGTCGCCGCCCTCGGCCGGGTCTTCGACGATGACCGGGGCGTACAGGCCCCGGTCGAACTGCATCCCGACATGGGGGTGGAGCCAGTGGGTGCCGGCGTCGGGGGCGAGGAACTCGTAGGTGAACGGGCTGGTGGGGGCGATGGCGGACTGGGTCAGCCCGGGCACCCCGTCCATGTCGTTGCGCAGCGCGATGCCGTGCCAGTGGATGGTCGACTCGGCCGGCAGATCGTTGGTCAGCTCGGCGCGCAGCAGATCCCCGCGGCGCAGCCGGACTTCCCGGCCGGGAATCCGGTCGTTGTAGGCCCAGGTATCGACCTGGACACCGCCCAGGTCGATCCGGGTCGGGCCGGCTTTCAGGGAGGCGGTGACCGTGTTCCCGGTCCCGATAGTGGCTCGCCGGACCTGCTCGGCCGTCCTCACGGCTGCCGAATCGGGACCGACGGCGGTGGGCGCCGGTCCGGGGCCACCACCCCTGCTGCACGCGCCCGCAGCCGCCACGGCCCCCAGGCCGGCCAGCGCCAGAAAGTTCCGACGCGACAGGCGGGCGGCACCGGGAAACTGTTCGATCATGCACAACTCCTGTTCGAGCGCGGAGGGCGGCGCGGGACTCCGGCCGTGAACCCCACCCCAATCTACGTAGTTGCATAGTAGATGGGGTGGGGTGGGGGTCTGACCAGGGCGTTGCCTTCGGCGACCTAGCGGGCGGCCGGTACCTCGTCGCCCTCGGGTGCGGGGGTCTGCGCCGGCGGCGGGGCGAGCTGGGCGGACCGGTCGAGCAGATACAGGGCACCCACACACACCGCCCCGACGACGGTCAGCGCCACCCAGATCAGCGCACCCAGATCGGCGTCGCGCAGGATCCCGAAGACGGCGCCGGTGCCCAGGTTGCCGAGCAGGATGCCGATCCCGACGACGGTGTTGTAGAAGCCGTAGTGGGTGGCGACGAGCTTGCCGCCGGATAGGGCGACGACGGTGTCCATCTCGAACGGAAATACCGCGGCGGTGCCGACGGCCAACAGCGCCGCGGTCAGCACCAGGGCACCGGCGGCGGCCCACCCGCCGAGGGCGGCCGGACTGGGCAGCAGGATCAGCGGAAGGAAGGCCAGCGCCATGATGGCCATCCCGACGACCAGGCTGCGTCCCGAACCCCACCGGCGGGAGAACCAGGAGGTGATCCTCAGCTGCCCGGCGATCGCCACTACCCCGGACACCACGAACAGCGAGGTCACCAGGGCGGTGTCGGACCGCTCGTCCCCGGCCACCACGGCCGCCTGCAGGGGCAGCGCCAGATAGATCTGGAACGAGAGCACGTAGGACCCGATCATCGCCACTGCGAACAGGACGAAGGGCCGGTTGGCGACCACTACACGCCAGTCCTCGAGCACCGAGGTCTTGGCCGCGGCCGTCTCGGCCCGATGCGCGGGCAGCGCCCAGATCTGCACGATCGTCAGCACGGCGAAGACCGCGGCCGCCGCCAGCGAGGTGACCCGGAAATCGAGGGTGGTCAGGGCGAGCCCGATCAGGGGGCCCAGCAGAATGCCGGCCTGGTAGAAGACGTTGAAGGTGGCGAACGCCTCGACCCGACGGGGGCCGGCGTCGGCGGCCAGATAGGCCCGCACGGCCGGGTTGAACAGCGCTCCGGCGAACCCGGTCGCGACCGAGGCGAGCAGGATCGCCGGCAGTGATTCCACGGCGGCGAGCAGGACGAACCCGGCGACCCGCAGCAGGCAGCCGGCGACGATCAGGGGTTTGTAGCCGAGGCGGTCGGCGAGGGTGCCGCCGAGGAGGAACATCCCCTGCTGGGAGAAGTTCCGCATGCCCAGGACCAGCCCGACCGCCCACGCCGCCAGTCCCAGGGGGCCGGCCAGGTAGCCGGCCAGATACGGCATCAGCATGTAGAAGCCCACGTTGATGGAGAACTGGTTGACCATCAGCACTTGGCTGGGCCGGTCGAAGCTGCGGAACTGGGTCAGAAGGTTCTTCATGAAACGCTCTCGGTGGGGTCGACCACGGTGGCGCACCGGGTCCAGGACTGGACGACGTGGTCGGTCGGGTGGTCGATGGTCGCCGGTTCGGTGGGCGGGTTGGCGTCGAGCAGGCCGTGCTCGGCGCAGTAGTCGTCGTTGTAGATGGTGTCGAAGTAGCGCTGCGGGCCGTCGGGGAAGATGGCCGCGACCCGGGTCTCCGGTGGGCTGGTGCGGGCGATCCAACCGGCGGTCAGGGCGACGGCACCGACGCTCCAGCCGCCGCTGGCGTGGTGGGTGGCCGCCAGGGTTCGGCAGGACCAGACCGCTTCGTGGGGGGCCACCCAGTGCACTTCGTCGAAGGCGGGGTAGTCGATGTTGTCGGGGTAGATGCTCGAGCCCAGCCCGCGCATGAGCCGGGTACCGGCGGGTTGCCCGAAGATGGTCGATCCGACGGTGTCGACGCCGACCAGTTTCAGGTCGGGGCAGAACCGGCGCAGCACGCGGGCGACGCCGGCGGAGTGTCCGCCGGTGCCCACCGAGCACACCAGGGTGTCGACGCGGCCGAGCTGGGCGATCAGTTCGAGGGCGAGTGACTCGTACGCGTCGACGTTGTCGGGGTTGGTGTACTGATCCGGGCACCAGGACCCTGGATGGGCGCTCAGGAGTTCGCGGACCTTCTCGCGCCGGGCCTGTTGCCAGCCGCCGGTGGGGTGCGGTGTGGTGACCAACTCGACGTGGGCGCCGTAGGCGGCGAGCATGTTGTGCACGATCGGCTCCAGGCCGGGGTCGGTGACCAGGGTGACGGGATGGTGATGGGTGATCCCGGCCAGGGCCAGACCCAACCCGAGGGTTCCGCTGGTGGATTCGATGATCATCGCCCCGGGTGCGAGGTCGCCGCGCGCCTTGGCCTTCTCGACCATGTGCAGGGCGGGGCGGTCCTTCATCCCCCCGGGGTTGGAGCCTTCGAGCTTCGCCCAGAAGCCCCGGCCTGTGTCGGCGAACGGTTCTCCGATCCACAGGACGGGAGTGTTGCCGACCATGGTGCTCGGTTGCGGGCAACGGCCGGCGGTGCTCGGCAGGTGGCTGGCGGACGGTGGAACGAGGGTGGAGGGAACAGCACTGTTCATGATGAGTAGTCCCTGTATCGACTGCGACGACGGCAGTAAGTGAGTGATGGGCAGCACGAGCTGGGCCACGAGGACCAAAAGTCCTCAGATGGCCTGCGGGCTGCTGATCAGCACCTGTTGATACAGAGTTCGTTCAGAACGGTCCGGCCGTGCCGGATGGGAATGGGTAGATCCGGCGGCGCCCGCGGGGTCAGCGGCACCGACATCAGCACCAGCACCACGGCCAGGGCGATCGCGACGACCGCGGCGACGGTCAGCGGGCGGAGCGGATTGTCGGAGCGGGGCATTGCGACGACGGTGTGCGTCTCGTGCGACAGGTGGGTCGATCCGTCATCGATGTGCGCGTGCCCGGGAGCGGATTCCTCGGCTGGCATGGATGTTGTGGACGAGGAGACGTGCACGTCCTCGCCCTGGTGATCGTGCGCCAGAAAGATCCCGCACTGGGCGATCGTGTGGGCGAGTAAATAGAGGGCAGCGGCGACCGCAACAACCGTCCGCATACGCGGGGGGCGTATCGCAAAGGCCGTCACAATTTCCCGACTCTAGCAGCGCGTACCTGGGCGCCGGTCCAGTTGATCGGCGGACACCAGGGCCTCCCGGGCGCGATATCCACTGGTCAGGAAGCCATCGGCAGGCACCACATGGTTCCGGTCACCTCGAGGACAGCCAACGCGAGCGGGGCGGCGGTCACCATCGCGACCACGGCGGCCGACAGCAGGCACACCCGCACCTTTGCGGTCCGCCGCGGCGGTGACGCCAGTCGTCCGGCCCGGTCCAGCAGGGCGATATTGCCGGCGCCGAGGGCCCCGTCGGGAACCTGGGCCGGAGCGCACAACGCGAGCAGCCCCGAGAGCAGGGCCCGCGAGCCGTGCGCGCGCGCCGCCGAGTCGTCCGCGCACATCTCCAGCAGGCGGCCGACCTCCACCGCACCGGCGGTGAACAGGGTCATGCCGGGCAACGAGGCGGCGAGCACCCGCAGAACGGCCAGGATCTGAGCGTGGTGCCCGGCCAGATGGGCGCGCTCGTGGGCCAGGACCGCCTGGACCTGCCGGTCATCGAGTGCGGCGAGGGCGGCGGTGGTGATCACCACGGCGTGCGGTCGCCCGGCGGCGCAGTAGGCGGCGCGCTCGGCATTGTCGATGACCACGGCGTCGACACCGCGCACCTGGTGGCCGATGAGGCGGGCCCGGCGGGCATGACCGTGGGTGCGGATCCGCAGCCGCATCAGCCCGACAGCGAGTCGGCCGGTGATCCACACGGTGATCGACACCACTGCCGTGGCCGCCGCGACTCCGGCCACCTCGAATGCGGTGTCGGCACCGCCGAGGCTCTCCTGCAGGCGGGCAAGGCAGGCCCCGAGCAGCGACTCGCCGGGACGAGCCCGATACCGGAGAAGGTCGAGAACAAGCAGCAGTGCGGCCATCGCCCACGAGAGCACCACACTGGCGATGGCCGCCGACCAGGCGATCACCCCCAGACGCGGGGCGAGGCCGCCATGGGTGATGCGGCGCAACACCGGCGGACCGAGGACGGCGACGAGCCCGCTGAACAGGGGGAAGCAGGCCGCTGCGCTCATCATGGGGCGGCGTCCTCGTCGGTGGCCATGCGTTGCAACGCCATCCGAAGTCCGGCGGCCTCCTCCTCACTCATCTGCTCGAAGAAGTGGGTCAAGACCACATCGGACCTGCCGCCGGATTCGAACGCCTCACGCATCAGCCGGGCACTGTGCTCCTCCCGGGTTAGGGTGGGCCAGTACCGGAATGCCTTGCCGCTGCGCTCACGCTCGAGCCATCCCTTGCGGTGCAGGTTGTCCATCGTCGACATCACGGTGGTGTAGGCGATCTCGCGGCCCCGGGCCATGTCGTCGAACACCTCACGGACCGTGGTCGATCCCTCTCGATCCCACAGCCGTTCCATCACTACCGCTTCGAGTTCTCCGAACCCGCGCACCCGCATCGCGCCCTCCCACCGTCTTCGCCGTCCCAGCGTACGACGTCCCGGCCCGGTTCCTGCGCCTCGGTCGTGCGCCCACCTGCGGCGACGTCACAGAACACCACTATCTACTATCTACGTACGTAGTACGTATATTGAGTTCGGAAGCTGATGTGAATCGACGAGGAGGCGTGGAAACGATGCTGGACATGGTGAGCAATCTGCAGGCGTGGTGGGACTGTCAGATGATGATGAGCGGCCAGATGTGTCAGATGTGTGACATGTGCTCGATGATGATGCCCTCGTAATCGATTGAGAGTCTTTCGGATTCAGAGAACCACGGTATGAGTCGGCCCCTGCCGGTCGGAGTCCGCTGGCTTGTGCCGGTTCTGGCGGTGATCGTTGTGTTGGTCGTCGCGCTCTGGCCACGACAAAAGCGATGACGACCCCTCCACCGGGCCGCCCACCGCAATCGCGACGGGCCGCGGAAGCGACCAGGCCGAACGGGGCCGACTCGCCGCCGCAGCAGCGCTACAGCCGTGTCCGACCGCAAAGGCGGAGACCGTCGACGCCGGAGCGCTGGGAGGAATCACCGCCCGCTGCCTCGGATCGACCACCGAGGTCGATCTCGGTGCCGCCCTGAGCGGTGAGCCGACCCTGATCAACGTGTGGGCCTCCTGGTGCGGGCCGTGCCGGGAGGAGATCCCCGTCCTCGAGGAATACGCGCACACCCCCGATGCCATCCGCGTCGTCGGCGTCGATGTCGACGACAGTTCCACCGCCGCGCTCGCCCTGCTCACCGAATTGGGCGCGCACTATCCGTCCTTCGGTGACACCGATGCCGGCGCCCTGCGCGGCGCCCTCGGGGCGCCGCCGGTGCTGCCGCTGAGCTTCCTCCTACGTTCGGACGGCTCGATTGCGCGCATCACCGAGCCTGCGGTTTTCGCCGAACCCGCCCAAATCCACCGAGCTGTCAGCGAACTGACCTCATGACCACACCGACGCCTCAGCGACTTCTCCGCCGCAGAGTAGTCCTCGCCGCCGTGTGCGCGGCCCTGCTCACCGCGCCGGCGTGTGCCACCGGTGCGGACGCCGTCGCCCAGGGCGGCACGTTCGACTTCGTCGCCCCGGGCGGGCAGACCGACATCTTCTACGACCCACCCCAGGCCCGGGGCAGCATCGGCGCCCTCACCGGACCGGACCTGATGACCGACCGACCGGTGTCGCTGGCCGACTACGCCGGGCATGTGGTGGTGATCAACCTGTGGGGCCAATGGTGCGCCCCCTGCCGCAGCGAGGCCGACGACCTCGAACGCGCCTACACCGCCACCGCGGACCGGGGGGTGAGGTTCCTCGGCATCAACGTCCGCGACCCGGGGCGCGACAAGGCGCAGGACTTCGTCGTCGACAACGCCGTCACCTACCCCTCGATCTACGACCCACCCATGCGCACCCTGCTGGCCCTCGGCGGCAGCTACCCGACCAGCGTCATCCCCTCCACCCTCGTCCTCGACCGCCAGCACCGGGTGGCCGCGGTGTTCCTGCGCGCCCTGCTCACCGAGGACCTGCAACCGGTCATCGAACGGGTGGCGGCCGAGCCGGGAGATCCGAGATGACCGTGCTCGCCCAGGAACTCGGGTCGAGCTTCCAGACCGCCGCCGCCACCGGACCGATGCTGCTGGCCCTCGGTGCCGCGGCGCTGGCCGGGCTGATCTCGTTCGCCTCCCCGTGCTGCATCCCCCTCGTCCCCGGCTATCTGTCGTATCTGGCCGGGATCACCGGCGCGGAGACCGAGTCCGCCCCCGGTGGTGCGATCGGGGTGCGCACGGCCACCCGCTGGCGGGTCACCGGCGCCGCGGTCCTGTTCGTCGCGGGATTCACCGTCGTGTTCGTTCTCGCCACCGCGTCGGTGTTCGGGGCGATCAGCGTGCTGCAACTGAACCGGGAACTGCTCGGGCGGATCGGCGGCGTGGTCACCATCGTGATGGGGCTGGCCTTCCTCGGCGCGATTCCGGCCCTGCAGAAGGACACCCGCCCGCATCCGCGGCGGATCTCCCACCTCGCCGGCGCCCCACTGCTCGGGGCCGTGTTCGGGCTCGGGTGGACCCCCTGCCTGGGTCCCACCCTCGCCGGGGTGCTGTCGGTGGCCGCCGGCACCGAGGGCGCCACCGCCGCCCGGGGGGTCACCCTGATCGTTGCCTACTGCCTGGGCCTGGGCCTGCCGTTCATCCTGCTCGGCTTCGGCTCCACCGCGGCCGTCCGCGGTGTCGGCTGGCTGCGGCGGCACTCGCGCACCCTCCAGATCCTGGGGGGCCTGACCCTCGTCGTGGTCGGGCTCGCCCTGCTCGCCGGCGCCTGGGATGTGTTCGTCGCCTGGATTCGGGACGAGTTCGTCACCGCCGTCGTCCTCCCCATCTGACCCCGGTGGGAACCGTGGGAAACAAGTGAATAGCGGCACAGAAGTGAAGAAAGTGTATTAGCGTTACGGCGTGTCGTCTTGACTTTGTCGCGCCGGTCCATGTGTTTGCTGCACCGCCGAAACCCCGGCGTGACTGCTCAGAAGGGACCTGCGATGCGCGGTATCACCTCCTCGGCGCTGACCGCCTGCACGAGAAGACTGCCCACCCTGTGCCTGGGTGCCTCCACGGCGGCGGCGATGGTGGTCCTCACGGCCCCGCCCGCCTCGGCCGCCCATCCCGGCCACGCGGATTCGTCGTCCGCGCTCGCCGCGGCGCTGGCCGACGCGGTCACCATGGTCGCCGACGCGGCGCAGCCGGACGTGGTGGTGGTCGATCCCAGTCGTTGGCAGACCGTCGCGAACATCGCGGCCGCCAGCCTGCGGAATGCCGAGGCGAATGGCTCGCTCGCCGATGCGTTCGAGGCCCAGCACCTGCTCGCCGGATGCCTGAGCGGTTTCGCCGCCGGGTCCGCCGCCGCCGAGGTGCTCGGTGCCTGCGCCGACGAGCTCGGCGCCGTCGACGGCGGCATCGCGCCGAGGTTGCTCGCCGCACTCGAACTCGGCGACGTCTCCGAATCCTCCGGTCCAGGCATCTTCGACCACACCGACCCGGCCGAGGCTGCGGCGGCACCCGACTCGGCGCTCGCCGAGGCCACCGTCCCGAACCCGGACGAGGAGCAGACCGCCGGCACCGGTGCCGAAACCGGTGAGGCCGAGGCCGACGCCGATCCCCAGAGCGAGCATCCCGGCCCCGAGGGCGCCGAGGACATCGAGGCCCCCTCACCCGAGGCGGACACCGGCGGCGACGCCGACGGATCCCACACCCACGACGGCGCCGACGCCGAGGGGGCCGCCGACGACGCGACCGGTGACGAGACCGGCGCCGTGACCGGTGCTGACGAGACCGGTGCTGACGAGACCGAGGACGGCGCGGCGGCTCCGCAGCAGCCCCGCACCTGGAATCGCCCCGGCACCAAGGAATTCGTGGCACCCAGCGCGGGCACCGTCACCTCCACCATGGGGGATGGGCGCGGCCACGAAGGCATCGACATCGCCAACACACTGGGTGCCCCGATCGTTGCCGTCGCGGACGGTGAAGTCATCGACGCCGGCCCGGCCCAAGGGTTCGGGTTGTGGGTGCGGATCCGGCATGACGACGGCACCATCACCACCTACGGGCACAACAACGACAACCTGGTCGAGGTGGGGGAGCGGGTCAAGGCCGGACAGCAGATCGCCACCGTCGGCAACCGCGGCAATTCCACCGGCCCACACCTGCACTTCGAAATCGAAGACCCGGACGGGGAGATCGTGGACCCCGTCAAATGGCTGGCCAAGCGTGGCGCCTCCATCGTCGGACTCGACTGAGCTGCAACCGCTGTTTCTCCGTCTCCGCAATCGGGTCGGACAGTCGGCGGCAGAGCTCGTGCAGCGGCACAGCGGCGGTGGAAGGGGACGGTGGTTGCCGATGATCGACGTCGAGGACAGCATCGTCATCGATTGCCCCATCGGCGAGGTCTTCGACTTCGTCGCAGATCAGACCAACGCACCCCGCTGGCAGAACGGACTCGAGCAGGTCCGCCGGATCACCGACGGACCCCCGGGGTGGGAACCAAACATGTTGTCGTCCGCAAGTTTCTGGGTCGGAGACTGGACTTGATCAACGAATACGCCCACTTCGAGCCGAACGCGGAGATCACCTTCACCGGTGCGTCCGGACCGAGCCGCTTCGAGGTGACGTACCGGACCGAGGAGACCGCCGAGGGAACCCGGCTCAGCTGCCACATGCGGATGGAGCAGAAGGGACTGTTCGCCCTCGGTGACCGGGTGGTGGCCGAGGGTCTGCGCAGAGACTTCGCCGCCAACCTACGAAACCTCAAGGCATTACTCGAAACCCGCGCAGAATAGCCGCAACCGATCCGGCCGCGACTTTATCTCGACAGACTGGGCGCCGCCCGGTTCCGCAGCGCTTTCCGGTGCCCGTATGCGGTCACCCCGCGCGGCTTGTACACCGCCAGCACCAGCGCGGCGAGTACCACGATCAGGGCGGCGGTGGCATGCACCAGATGGGTGGGGTCCTGCAAGACGGCTCGGTCGGCCTGCGACCAGCTCGGCTGCGCCGCGACGGTCGCGGCGTACTCGATCGAGCGGGTGTAGAGCACCAGCACCACGGTGGCGACCAGATTCAGCAGCAACTTCAGCAGCACCCAGTAGTGGCGAAACAAGCCCCACGCGGTGCCGAGCGAGCAGATCAACCCGGTGACCAGCGAGGCCAGCGCCAACGGCAGCAGCACCGCGTCGGCGAGCATCGCCATCACCTGATAGCCCCCGCGCACCTGTGCCGGATCGGCGCCGATCAGCGTGGCCGCGGCCACCACCAGGTACGTGACGATGGCACCGAGCCACCCCGCCGAGGCACCGATGTGCACGGTCAGCGCGAGCGTGCGCACCGGCGGCGACATCGTCACAGTGTGATCGGCCCGGTCAGCGCCTGCGGCAGGGCGCGGTCGGCGTCGAAGCCGGTCACCGGGTGCACGACCGTGGCGGGGGCGGACATGTGCCGTCCCGGACCGTGGTTGCCGCCACCGAACAGCATCACGGCGATGACCAGCACGAGCAGGAGGCCGACGACGACGGCGACCACCTTCACCCAGCGTGGCGTCCGGTGCTCGGAGCTGCCGCCGGCTGAACGGGGCGGCGGCGGTGGGGTGGGTGTGGGGTCGGTCATCGGCGGTAGCTCCCTCATCCACGAAGACAACTTTTGCGATACACACTGTCACATGCCAAGTCATGTTGTCGATAGTGCGGCGTTGCGTATACTTCGAGGGTGCCGAAGCTGTGGAACGAGACGATCGAATCGCATCGCCAGGCGGTGCGGGAGGCGACGATGGACGCCGCCGCGGCCGTGGTGGCCGAGTCCGGGCTCGCGGCGGTGACCATGTCGAAGATCGCCGAGCGCAGCGGGATCGGGCGGGCCACGCTGTACAAGTACTTCCCCGACGTCGACGCCATTCTCACCGCCTGGCACGAGCGCCAGATCGCAGGCCACCTGCACCATCTCGCCGAGGTCCGCGACCACACCGACGGCCCCGGCGCCCGCCTGGCGGCGGTGCTCGAGGCGTACGCGCAGATCCTCGCGCATCATCACACCGGTGCGATCGCGGCGGGGCTGCACCGCGGCGACCACGTGGCGCGCGCACAGCAACATTTGCACGAGTTCGTCCGCGACCTGCTCACCGACGCCGCGGAGACGGGCGAGGGCGAGGTCCGCGCCGACGCCACAACTGATGAGCTGACCTGGTACGTGCTGCACGCGGTCGCCGCGGCTGAAGGACTCGACTCACCCGCCGCCGTGCACCGGCTCGTCACGATCATCCTGGCCGGACTGCGGCCGCAGCGCTGACCGCGATCTCTGCACCCCGCCGCCGGTGGGGGTGTGATCTCAGGGCCGCGCGGCGTGCGCGAGAAACACCGGAATCGCCACGAAACCTCGGTCCGCCTGCCCGCGGCGAGTCTGGTCACCGATCCAGTCCTCGGACTCCTCGGACGTGATCGCGCCGACGGCGGCTGCGGCGTGGGCGATGCCGGTGAGCATCGGCAGCAGCGTGTGGTCGGTGAACACCCCGGTGTGAACTTCGATCTGGGCGTCGGTGAAGCCGGTGTCGAGCAGGAGGTTGCGGTAACGGCGGGCAGCGCGGGGCGCGGCGACGGTGTCGGCGCGGGCGTGGACGATGATTCGGGTGAGCTCGGGGTGATCGGAGTCGATGAAGAATCCGTCCCAGTCCTGCCCAATCAGGACGATGCGCCCGCCCGGAGCGAGCACCCGGCGCGCCTCGGTGAGCGCCGCAGTGGGATCGGCGAGGTCGTGAAAGACCTTCTCCGCCCGGTATCCCTGCACCGAGTGATCGGCCAGCGGAAGCTCGGCTGCATCCGCTTTCTCGAATCGGCAGTGCGGCCACCGCCTGCGGGCGATGGTCAGCATGTGCTCGTCCAGGTCGATCCCGAGACCATCCCATCCCTGCTCGGTCATCTCGGCGACGGCGCGACCGGCGCCGCAGCCCACGTCCACAATCACCGCTCCAGGTGGGGCGGCCAGTAGTTCGATCGATCGTGCCCGTAGTGCCGCGGCACCGGGGTAGTTGTCGATGACGTCGAGGAGCGCGACGAGGGCCTCGGTGTCAGGGGAGATGTTGGTGGTTGACATGACAGCCAGGATGCGACTTCATGTTGACATGAAGTCAAGCGACGACAGCCGCTCCTGGAGCATCGGTGAGGTCGCCGAGCGGTTCGGGATCGCCACGCACGTACTGCGCCACTGGGAAACGGTGGGGTTGCTGCACCCGTCGAGAGAAGGTGGCTCGCGCCGCCGATACGAGAAGTCGGATGTGTACGCGGTGGCGATGATCTTGCGCGCGAAGGAGGCCGGTTTCGGTCGCGACGACATCCGGGAGATGTTCGACACCGACGACCCGGTGAGGCGCACAGCCATTCTCGGGCGACACCGCGACGCTTTGGCCCGGCGGATCGCCCGCGCGCAGGCCTCGCTCGCCCTGATCGACTGTGCGCTCGACTGCGATCACGACGACATCGCGTCCTGTCCGCACTTTCACGCGGCGATCGACGCCCGCATCGGCGCGCTCGCGCCGTTGTCACTTCCGTGAGCGGCCAAGGGACTGCCGGTGGACCCACTACCGTGATGGCCGGACTTATGGGGATGCGGGCCGTGCCGCTCGGACGTAGTGCAGCAGCGGGCGGCGGTCGCCGCTTCCGGTGATCTCGAATCCGGCGCCGCTGATCAGACCGTCGAGTTCGTGGATCGGGTTGTGTTGCATGGCGTGCCCGCTGAGAGTTCCTACGAGGTGGTTCGCGATGCGGTTGCGCGGTGGCCGGAAGTCGGCGATGAACAGCCGGCCACCCGGCCGGAGCACCCGGAACGCCTCCCGCAGCGCGGTGGCCCTCAGCTCGGGTGGAATGTGGTGCACGGCCAGGCTGGAGATCACCAGATCCATCGACGCGTCATACAGCGGCAGGGCTTCGGCGCCCGCGAGCCGGAATGTGCAGTGCGGTGGTGAGACGCGCCGGGCGTAATCGATCACCGGCGGCGACGGGTCGATCCCCACCACGCGCCCGCCCGGCAGCACGGCGCGGGCCGCCCGGCGGGAGAAGTAGCCGGTGCCACACCCGATGTCGAGCACCTCGTCGCCGGGATGCGCCCCGGCGAGTGCCACCAGCCCGTCGAAAACCCGGCGGCGGAAACCACCGAATCCCACCGCGGAGAAACACTCGTACAGTCGCGCCCGCCGAATCAGTCCTCCGCTCCCGTCGTCGGCATGACCATCGGGGCCGCCCAGCAGCTTCCGACCGAGTCCCATGTGAAAGTCCTCCCTATGGTGATCGGTCAGCGCCCTGCAGGGTGTGCTGCTCGAGGTACGGATATCAGTGGGTGACAAGCCGTGCGGGGTCGAGGTCGAGTCGACGGAGAAGCTGCGCATTGAGCGCCACGACGATCGTCGAGACCGACATGGCCGCAGCCCCCTCCGCGGGCCTGACCCGGTTATGCGTCGGTTCGTTGACGAGTGTCGGCGGCGAACCCCCGCAAATCGGTGAGGGTTTTGTGAAGATTCGTTGAAGAAGAGGGCCGGTCGAGTGCGCCTGGCGCTGGCACGGTATTGAGTTGAGGAATCGGCGGGTCACGACCCGAGGAGAGTGTGCACCGATCTGGCGGCACTCGTTCGGGTTGCTGTGTGCGGGGGAAAGGGGTGGCACCTCGACCTGCACATCACGGCGTCTGATTCGACACCCTCACTGCCGTGCCGGCCGCCGGTGGTGCGCACACGCCTGACGCAGCGGCGCTGACGTCCCGATGACCACCGCAAGTGTTCCGAGGAGAGAGATGGACAGTTCGGGGTCCGCGGAGTCGGCGCCGGTGAACGCGGTGCTGACCGCATCGAGAAGAGCTTTCGGCAGGGATGGTGGCCGGCCCGCCGCGATTCCCCGGTACTGCGGGGCGTGGATCTGGTGCTGCAGCCGGGCGAGGTGGTCGGGCTGACCGGGGAGAACGGGTCGGGGAAGTCGACGTTGATGAAGATCCTCGTCGGCGAGTACCGGCCGGACGCCGGGACCGTGACCCGGTCGGGGCGGCTGGGCTACTGCCCGCAGCAGCCGGTGGTGTACGAAAGGTTGACCTGCGACGAACACTTCGAGCTGTTCGGTTGCGCCTACCGGATGACCCCGAACGAGGAGCGACGGTCCCGCCGGGGACTGTATGCGGCGCTCGGCTTCGAGCGCTACGCGGGCACCCGCGCCGACCGGCTGTCCGGCGGTACCCTCGCGAAGCTGAACCTCGGGTTGGCGATGCTCGCCGACCCGGAGGTGCTGCTGCTCGACGAGCCGTACTCCGGTTTCGACTGGGACACCTACCTGCGGTTCTGGGAACTGGTGGCGCACCGCCGCCACACGGGCACTCGGTGCTGATCATCAGTCACTTCGTCACCGACGAGCACCGATTCGACCGCATCGTCGACCCGCGCAACGGGCTGGCGGCGGCGAGATGAGAAGCGATAATCACCTGGCGGGGCCGGGCGAGGTCGTGTTACTCATCCACCGATTCCTGGTCGACTACGCCCGCAACCCGGTCAACATGCTGGTGCTGGTGCTGGTCCCGGTGGTGTTCGTGATTGTTGCGGCCGGGTCGATGGCCGATGCCGCGAAGCTGCTCGGCGGCGCGGGCGGGCCCGCGGTGGAAACCGCGACCGCCGGCTGGGCGGCGGGATTCCTCGCCGGTATCGCCAGGTTCTTCCAGATCGGCGGAGCCCGTGCCGCCGATCGGCGGATGGTGTCGGCGGGCCGTGCGCCGATGCGGTTGGTCGCTGCCCGGCTCGGGACCGGAGGGGTGCTGGGGGTGTTGGTCGCGGCGGCCCTGCTCGCCTTTGGCCGCGCGTACCGGCATCGGTGACCTCGGCCGGGCGATCGCCGGCACGCTGATGTTCGCGGTGATCTATCTGGCGATCGGCGCGCTGGTGGGGGCGGTGGTGCGCAACCCGGTCAACGGCACGTCCTCATCTTGTTCGTCTGGATTCTGGACGTGTTCTTCGGCCCCGCCGTGGGATCCCCCGATCGCATCGAAACCCGGTGGTTCCCGACGCATTTCGTGACGTTGTGGATGGTGGATATTCTGTCCCGGCACGGTGGCCGGATGAGGGACTTGGGCTGGGCGCTGGTGTGGATGTTCGCGGCACTGATCGTCAGCACCGCTGTCATCGCCGCCACCGTCGGTGTGTCCCGGCGGTCGCGTCGGCGCCCTCCAGTTGGATCCGGGTGGGGTCAGTTCTCGACCGGACTGCGGATGGGTCTGCGGGATTACCGCCGCAACCCGGTGCTGTGGGTGCTGCTGGTGGTGGTGCCGATCGTGTTCATCGTGTTGGCCAAGGCGATGACCGCGAGCGAGTCCGGCGTGTTCTCCCTGGTCGAGAGGGGCAGTACAGTGATGCAGGTGTTCTGGTTGCCGGATGTGCATGCCGGGACGATGACCCCGATCGCGGTCTCCTCGCTTGCGGCGTTGGCGGGGCTGTTCGTCGGGCTCGATGCGCGCGGAGGCGATCGGCGACTGACCTTGGCCGGCTTCCCTTTCCCCCTCCTGCTCGCGGTGCGGTTGACGATGATCGGGTTCGCCGCGGGTCTGGTCACCGTCTCGTCGCTGATGATCATCGCGACGGTGTTCGATGCTCGGCAGTGGGGTGTCTACGGCGGCGGGAACCTGCTCATGGCCGTGACCTACGGGCTGCTCGGGTTCAGCCTGGGGCCGAGCTTCGGGTGCGTGGGTGGGGTGTTCATCGCGTTTCTGGTGCCCTTTCTCGACCTCGGGATCGGCCAGAGTCCGATGCTGCGCCCAGAACCTGCGACCTGGGCACACGGCCTACCGGGATACGGGGCGATGCGGGTGTTGCTCGACGGCGGGTTGACCGCACGGTTCGACGAGGTCGGCCCACTGCTCGGAGCGTTGGTGTGGCTGCTCGCGCTCAGTGCGCTGGCGGGGCGGTTGTTCCACCGCGCCCACCCCCGTGCGTCCCCGCTTGGGCTCGTGATCCGGTAACGATGTGCCCGGGGTGCACATGACGACCCACATGACCGAGTCTGGTGATCGAGAACATGATCTCGAGTTGTCGACCACGCTCCGGTGAGCACGAACCATATACCCATAGAGGGTAGTGGTAATGGTTCTTGTCTCGTCGGCTGCGAAAAAGCGAGGTCAGTCAGGCTGAAGGGGTTCACCGCCAGCCTTCTTCATCGAATCTTCATCAAATCACTAACCAAGGCATACCCGGTGGGGGCACTCTCGGACATGACCGGGCAGGGAGCGGCGAGCACGGCGAAACCGGTTGCGGCAGAAGCGAGGGAGCAGCCGCTGTATCAGAGGCTGGGCTATGTCCCGGCTTCGTCGAAGGGCGGAACATCATGACGAACGAGGATGGGCGGGCGCCGTACGTCGGCAACGACGGAGACCGTGGGGTTGGTGAGGAACCGCAGGGAGTCGGTGGTCGCAGTCGTCACCGGTGGATGATGGCCTGCTGCATTCCGATGCTGATTGTCGCTGTCGCGCTGATCGCCAGCGGAACGGTGGGAATCGGGAGCCTGGTGTTCGCGCTGGCGTGCCTCGGGATGATGGCGGTGATGATGTTTTCGATGGGGGGACAACGGCATTGACTCCCGCGCCGTGGACGACGGTCATGGGGGCGCCGGGTCGCGTGCGTACCGACAGAAGTCAGCCTACCGAGCGGGACGCCGGCTTCGGCGCCGCCACAACGAAGAGGTGCCAGCGCGAATGAACACAACCGTCCTCGAGGTCAGTGGGGTGCACTGGGCGAGTTCGACGGCGACCGTCGAGGCCACCCTGCGCCGCCGACCGGGTGTCACCTCCGTGGAGGCGAATGCGGTCAACCAGACCGCCACCGTCACCTACGATCCCGGCCTCACGTCGGTGGTCGAACTGTCGAAGTGGGTGCGTGACTGCGGCTATCACTGCGCCGGGCGTTCGGTGCCCGATCACGTCTGCGACCCGATGTCCGAACCGGCCGCCGTGCGCGGCGAGGCAGGACACGCTCACCCCGCCCCGGAAGCTGCGGCACCCGCTGAGCCAGCCGCTCACGAAATGCCCGCCGGGCATGCGCCTGCGGGGCGGTTACCGCAGGAGATGATGGGACACGGCGGCGGTCACGCCGGGATGTCGATGGACGCCATGATCCGCGACATGCGCAACCGTTTCCTGGTGGCGCTGGTGCTGTCGGTCCCGATCATGTTGTGGTCCCCGATGGGCCGAGACATGTTCGGGTTCATGGTGCCGGCACCGTTCGGCCTGCGCGACGACGTCTTCACCCTGCTGCTGAGCCTGCCGGTGGTGTTCTACTCGGCGTGGATCTTCTTCGACGGCGCCTACCGGGCGCTGAGGGCGCGGACCCTGGACATGATGGTGCTCGTCGCCGTCGCGGTCGGGGCCGGCTGGCTCTACAGCGTCGGGGTGACCCTGACCGGCGGCGGGGACGTGTTCTACGAGGCCGCCACGATGCTGACCACCTTCGTGCTGCTCGGGCACTGGTTCGAGATGCGGGCCCGCGGCGGCGCGAACGACGCGATCCGCACCTTGCTCGAGCTCGCTCCGCCGCGGGCGGTGGTGCTGCGCGGCGGCGAACCGGTCGAGATCCCCACCGCCGAGGTCACCGCCGGGGACCTGCTGCTCATACGCCCGGGCGCGAAGATCCCGGTCGACGGCACCGTCGAGGACGGCCACTCCGAGGTCGACGAGTCCATGGTCACCGGGGAAAGCCTGCCCGTGACCAAACCGCCCGGCTCCGAGGTGATCGGTGCATCGATCAACACCACCGGCACCCTGCGGGTGCGGGCCACCAAGGTGGGCTCCGACACCGTGCTCGCGCAGATCGTCGCCCTGGTCCAGGAAGCCCAGAACTCCAAGGCCCCCGGGCAACGCCTGGCCGATCGGGCCGCGTTCTGGCTGGTGCTGGTCGCGCTGATCGGCGGCATCGGCACCTTCCTGGTGTGGGTGCTGGTCGGGGAGAGTGTGCAGACGGCGCTGCTGTTCGCGATCACCGTCGTGGTCATCACCTGCCCCGACGCCCTGGGTTTGGCCACCCCGACCGCGATCATGGTCGGCACCGGCCTCGGCGCCCAACGCGGGGTGTTGTTCAAGAACGCCACCGCGCTCGAGACGTCGGCGCGGATCGACACCGTGGTGATGGACAAGACCGGCACCCTGACCAAAGGCGAACCGGAGGTCACCGACGTGATCACCGACGGCATCATCGAGGACGAGTTCCTCGCGCTCGTCGCCTCGGTCGAACGCGAATCCGAGCACCCGCTGGCCGGTGCGATCGTCCGCTACGCCACCGACCGCGGCATCCCGCAGTTGCCGCTGACCGGGTTCGAGAACGTGCCCGGACACGGGGCCACCGCCCAGGTGCACGGCCGCCGGGTCGCGGTCGGCAACCGCAAGCTGATGGCCGCCGAACAGGTCGACTTCGGTGCACTGATGGACCGGCGGGACGAGCTGGCCCGGGGCGGGCGGACCGCGGTGCTCGTGGCCGTCGACGGCCACGGGGTCGGGGTGATCGCCCTGGCCGACGCCGCCCGCGACACCTCCGCCGCCGCCGTGTCCGCCCTCCACGACCTCGGCGCCGAGGTGGTCATGCTCAGCGGCGACAACGAGGCCACCGCCGCGCGCATCGCCGGGCAACTGGGCATCGACACCGTCATCGCCGAGGTCCTCCCCGGGGACAAGGCCGCCAAGATCGCCGAACTGCAGCGCGCGGGCAAGACGGTCGCGATGGTCGGCGACGGCGTCAACGACGCGCCCGCCCTGGCCCAGGCGGACCTGGGCATCGCGATCGGTGCCGGCACCGACGTCGCGATCGAGACCGCCGATCTGGTGCTGATGCGCTCGGACCCGCTCGACGTGCCGATCGCCCTGCGGATCGGGCGCGGCACGCTGCGCAAGATGCGGCAGAACCTCGGCTGGGCCGTCGGCTACAACGTCATCGCATTGCCGATCGCCGCCGGGGTCTTCGAACCCTCCCTGGGACTGGTGCTGCGCCCGGAGATCGCCGCCCTGTCGATGTCCGGGTCGAGCGTCATCGTGGCGGTCAACGCCTTGATGCTCAAACGGCTCGCGTTGCCCTCCCCACCCGAACCGCAGCTCACCCAGCCCCGGCCGGCGCCCGCACCCACTCCCACGGGTCCCCGATGAGCAAAGAGCATTCGGCACCAACCGAATTCACCGTCCACCCGCACGTCCGAGGAGGAGATCGTGGTCATCTTCTACGAGATACTGCTGGTCCTGGTGAGCGTGCTCATCACGTGGTTCTCGCTGTATGTCCTCTACCGCCTGATCACCGACGACTCCCGCCATCGATACCGGTGACGGTCGCGCACCCGTCCGCGGCCGACGCGGCGTACACGAATCGGCGTCGAAGAAACCCCTACGGAACTCCTCGTCGACCACCCCCTCGGTGCCGGGGATCGGGCATCTCCCGAGCATGCAAGACCAACCTCCCCGGGTCCGGGGTGAAAAGCACCTGTGTCCACAGCGAGAAAGGAATCTCCCTGCCATGAAAACCACGAAAATTGCCGTCGGCGCCGCCGCGGTCGCCGCCCTGGTCGCGTTGACCGCGTGCAGCAACTCCGGCAGCGATCAGTCAGCGCAGAGCAGTGCCTCGGCGAGCGTCACCGCCACCACAGCGGCCGCCGATACCCACAACCAGGCGGACGTGACGTTCGCGCAGCAGATGATTCCGCACCACGCGCAGGCGATCGAGATGTGCGATGTCGTGCTCGCCAAGAACGGTATCGACCCCCGGGTGACCGATCTGGCGAATCAGATCAAGGCAGCCCAGGGCCCGGAGATCGAGCAGCTGCAGGGCTGGTTGACCGAGTGGGGACAGTCCAGCATGCCGATGGCCACGTCCGGAATGATGACTCCGGGCCAGAGCATGCCGATGTCGGGCATGGAGATGCCAGGCGATAGCGGGATGGGAATGAGCGGAATGATGTCCGCCGAGGACATGACGGCACTGCAGAACGCTCAGGGCGTGGACGCCAGCCGGCTCTTCCTCACGCAGATGATCGCCCATCACCAGGGCGCGATCGCCATGGCGCAGACCGAAATCGACTCCGGTCAGTATCCCGACGCCGTCGCGATGGCACGCACCATCGCCGACACCCAACAACAGGAGATCACCACGATGCAGAACATCCTGGCCTCGCTGTGACACCCCGGCTTCGGGGAGTCGAACACCCAACGATGACCTCGTCCGAGGAGAACACAGTGAGCACCACCGCCAGCTACCACGTGTCCGGCATGACCTGCGCGCATTGCGTGAAGGCGGTCACCGAGGAACTCGACCGTCTCGATGCAGTGACGAGCGTCGACATCGACTTGGTTCCCGGCGGCGACTCACGGGTGAGGGTCACCAGCAGCCGGCCACTGTCGCTCGAGCAGGTACGTCACGCCGTCGACGAGGCCGGATACTCCCTGGCCGACCCACCCACCTGATCCACCCCCAACGCGCCCTCCCCGCGGCATCAGGAAGGTTTCGCGCCGGTTAGCACGAGGACGGACTCGACTCAGCGGCTCGACCCGGAGAGGACGCGCCGCGGTGATCGCCACCAGATCGCCCGCCACCGCATCGACGTGGCTGCCACGGCCGGTCAGCCCGACCCGACCGCACATGATGTACACGGCAGCCTCGCCGTGAATGGGAACACCGGCTATCGCCGGCCCGGGGGAGCGCGACGAGAGTCTGGCCCAGCCGGTGCTCGTGACCACCGAAGACCGTTGCCGCGCTCGGTCCGCTCGGCACGATGCGAGCGTCCTCGAGCCGATGCCGCGATCGCCGTCACCGAGTATTTCCTCGTCGCTGATCCCGGCGCAGCGGAAGGGCGATGGTGAAGGTACTGCCGGTTCCGGGGCCGTCACTGCGGGCGGTGATGTGACCGCGCTGCGCCTCGACAAGGGCCTTGGCGATCGCCAGTCCGATCCCGGCTCCGCCGTGTGCGCGGTCGCGTGCCGCGTCGACACGGTAGAACCGTTCGAACAGGTGCGGGAGGTGTTCGGCGGCGATGCCGTCGCCGGTGTCGGTCACCTCGATCACCAGCAGCTCGTGTCGGTGGCCGGCGGTCACCTCCACCCGGCCGCCGCCGGGGGTGTGGCGCAAGGCGTTGTCGAGCAGGTTGCCCAGCACCTGCCCGAGCCGCTCCGGGTCCGCCCACAGGCGGGGAAGGTGCGCAGGAACACGAGAGGTCAGTGCCACCTCCCTGGCGGCGTAGCGGTCCGCCGCGGCGGTGAGGGTGGTGGAGAGCAGTGCGGCGGGGTCCACCCAGGTGGGCTCGATCGAGGTCCGGCTCTCTTCGGCGTGGGAGAGTGCGTTGACGTCGTCCGAGAAACGGACCAGCCTACGGGTCTGATCGCGCAGCATGCCGATCGTGTCGGCATCCAATGTCTCGACGCCGTCCTCGAGTGCTTCCATGTACGCCTCGAGCACCGACACCGGGGTGCGGATCTCGTGGGCGAGGTCACCGAGAAGTTGGCGGCGGGTAGTCTCGACCGATTCGAGCCCGGCAGCCATCCGGTTGAACGCCTCGGCGAGGGCGTCGAAATCGTCCCCGAGGTGCGGGGGAGTGACCCGGATGTCATAGCGCCCGTCGGCCACCGCGGTCGCCGCGTACGACACCTCGGTCACCGACCGTTGCAGGCGCCGACTGAAGTACCAGGTCACCACCAACGCGGCCAGGGTGGCCACCCCGAGGGCTACCGCCAGGGAAATGGCTGTGGCGGAGCGGTACGCCTGCTCGGCGTGGAACTGCTCGTCGGAGAAGGCCGGTACCCCGGCGCGGTGCAGGTGCTCGCGGAAGAGCGGGGGGCCGACGAACACCGCGACTACCCAACAGGTTACGACGCCCGCAACCAGCACCAGCGATTGCGCCAGCAGCAGCCGGATGCCGAGGCCGGGGCCACGGCTGCGCACCGGACCTGGGCCGAGGGTGCGGGGTCGGTCCCCATGCGAGGTCATTGCCCGGTCCCCATCCGATACCCGATGCCGCGGACGGTGGTGACGTACCGGGGTGCGGCGGGGTCGTCGCCGAGCTTGCGGCGCAGGTGACCGACATGGACGTCGACAAGGTGTTCGTTCCCGACCCAGGACTCTCCCCACACGGCCTCGATCAACTGGCGCCGACTAAATGCCATACCCGGTCGGGACGACAAGACCGCCAGCACATCGAACTCGGTGCGGGTCAACATCACCGGCTGCTCGCCGAGACACACCTCCCTGCCCGCCACATCGATTCTCAGCGCCCCGAAGACCCGTGGCGGAGCCTCGGCCCCAGGCTCGGGTGCCGGTATCTCGTACACCGGCGCCTTCCGCGGTCGGCGCAACATGGCGCGGATGCGTGCCACCAGCTCCCGTGGGCTGAACGGTTTGGTGACGTAGTCGTCGGCGCCGACGGACAGCCCGATGATGGTGTCCATTTCCGCACTGCGGGCGGTCAGCATCACCACATAGGCGTCCGAGAACGTCCGCAGTTCGCGGCACACCTCGATTCCGTCCATGCCCGGCAGCCCGAGGTCGAGGACCACGACGTCGGGGTCGATTTCCCGGGCGAGTGTGAGCGCATCGACCCCGTTGTAAGCGACGGCGACCTCGAAGTGCTCCCGTTCGAGGTAACTGGCGACGACCGCGGCCAACGGGCGCTCGTCGTCGACCACCAAGGCCCGATATCCCGCGGCGCTCTCAGGCGACAGGGGCGGCGTGTTGTCCATGGTCTCCATCGTCGCCGGTGTCCTTCCAGATCCGGTACGCGTCGCCCCGAACCGGCCACATCTTCAGCGAAACTACACAGAACCCTCATCGATTCACCGCATCCGGAATCCACGATGGAGAGCAACGAAAGGCGAACAACCATGATGTGGTGGAACAACGGAATGGGCTACGGAATGGGCTGGGGCGGCTGGGTGCTGATGGCCGCGCTGATGGTCGCGTTCTGGGGGTTGGTCATCGTCGGGGTCATGGCACTGTTCCGCACCATCGGCGCGGACCGCCATCCTCCCTACGACACCGACGCCACCAGCAGGCCGAGCGCGGACAAGATCCTCGACGAACGCTTCGCCCGAGGGGAGATCGACGCCGAGGAGTACCGCATCCGCAGAGACCAACTACGCACCGGACATGACCGATAACCAGGTAGTACCGCAAATCAGCGTCGTTCGAGCACGGTGTGCCTGGATCCGTGGCACGCCGGGACCATCAACGCTTGCCCCTACGATCACACAGCCCCATTGACGATCCGTGAAGGTCGACGGGTCCGCCCGACCTTCACGCACCTGGCCACGATGGGTATTCCATGCACCGGCACGGACACATCGTTCGGCCGATACGCTCTCACGCAGCTGGAGCTGGTCGCGGACACTGGATGATCGACTGCCACAACGGATCATCAGAAACCGGGCATGATGTCCCGACTGGACTACGCCGGGTGATCTCGGCTCGTCTCAGGAGCGGACGAGACGGGCGATCGCGTCGGTGGCCTCTTTGATCTTCGCCTCCGCCTCGGGGCCGCCGGCGACCGCGGCGTCGACCACACAGTGGCTGATGTGGTCTTCGAGCAGCCCCATGGCCACCGCCTGCAAGGCCTTGGTCATCGCCGAGACCTGGGTGAGGATGTCGATGCAGTACTTGTCTTCCTCGACCATCCGCTGCAGACCCCGGGCCTGGCCTTCGATCCGCTTGAGGCGCTTGAGGTAGGCGTCCTTTTCGGTGATGTAGCCGTGCGCGGCATGGTCATGGCCGTCGGTCTCGGCAGGTGCCTGGGTGGCCGCGGGCGTGGGGGTGGCCATGGTGTCCTCCTGGTATCCGACCGTCATGTCGAGCACCCCCGATTATGCCCGCCCGGGGTATCGCGCCGTGTGTTCGGGCGGTCGGGGTACGGGCGGATCGCGGCGGCGGCGCACATCACCGCGCAACGGGCGACGGCCCGGGTCGCGGGATGCCGGGAAATCCGCCCCACCATCGTCCTCATCGAGGTCGTCCTCGTCGATCCCATGCTCGTCTCCTTTCGCTTTAATGGTGAAGTGGGGGCGGGCGGCGCCTGCACGCCCGCTCACCCCCACCCTTGCTGTGTGCGGGCTCGGCCTTATCCGGCGGTGGACTTGAACCGGCGCAGGCGCAGGCTGTTGCTGACCACGAACACCGACGAGAACGCCATCGCCGCACCGGCGAGCATCGGGTTGAGCAGCCCCATGGCGGCCAGGGGCAGGGCGGCGACGTTGTAGGCGAAGGCCCAGAACAGATTGCCCTTGATCGTCCCCAACGTCTTGCGGGCCAACCGGATCGCGTCCGCTGCCGCGCGGAGATCACCGCGGACCAGGGTCAGATCGCTGGCCTCGATCGCGACGTCGGTGCCGGTGCCCATCGCCAGACCCAGGTCGGCCTGGGCCAACGCTGCGGCGTCGTTGACGCCGTCACCGACCATCGCGACCACCTTGCCCGCATCCTGCAGTCGCTTGACGACGTCGACCTTGTCGGCGGGCAGCACCTCGGCGATCACTTCCTCGATCCCGACCTGGTCGGCGATCGCCCGGGCGGCGGCCGCATTGTCGCCGGTCAGCATGATCGGGGTCAGGCCCAGACCGCGCAGCTGCTCAATCGCCTCGGCGGAGGTGGCCTTGACCGCGTCGGCGACGACGAGCACCGCGCGGGCCCGCCCGTCCCAGCCGACGGCCACGGCGGTCTTGCCGTCGGCTTCGGCTGCGGCCATCGCGTTTTCGAGCGCCTCGGGTAGGTGCTGCGCCCAGTCGGCGAGTAGGCGGGCGCGCCCGACGATCACGGCGTGCTCGTCGATCATGCCCTGGACGCCGAGGCCTTCGATGTTGGCGAACTGATCGACTGCCGGGAGGGCACCGACCTGCTCGCGCGCACCCTTGGCGATGGCCTGGGCGATGGGGTGCTCGGAGGAGTCCTCGAGCGCCCCGGCCAGGCGCAGCACCTGCGCGGTGTCTTCGCCGTCGGCGGTGATCACATCGAGTAGGGTCATCTTGCCGGTGGTGACGGTGCCGGTCTTGTCGAGGACGACGGTGTCGACCCGGCGGGTGGATTCGAGCACCTCGGGTCCCTTGATCAGGATGCCGAGTTGGGCGCCGCGGCCGGTGCCGACCATCAACGCGGTGGGGGTGGCCAGCCCGAGGGCGCAGGGGCAGGCGATGATCAGCACCGCGACGGCGGCGGTGAAGGCGGCCGCGACTCCGCCGCCGGTGCCGATCCAGAAGCCGAGCGTCGCAACGGCCAGGGCGATGACGATCGGGACGAAGACGCCGGAGATCTTGTCGGCCAACCGTTGGGCCTGCGCCTTGCCGGTCTGGGCGTCCTCGACGAGTTTCGCCATCTGCGCAAGCTGGGTGTCCGAGCCGATTCGGTTGGCGCGGACCACGATCCGACCGCCGACGTTGACGGTGGCGCCGACGACCTGGTCGTCGGGTCCGACCTCGACGGGCACGGATTCGCCGGTCAGCATCGACGCGTCGACCGCGGAGGAGCCTTCGGTGACGACACCGTCGGTGGCGATCTTCTCGCCAGGGCGGACGACGAACTCGTCCCCGACGGCAAGCTGATCGATGCCGATGCGCTCTTCGACGCCGTTCCGCAGCACCGAGACCTCTTTGGCGCCGAGTTCGAGCAGGGCCCGCAGGGCTGCACCGGCGCGCCGCTTGGAGCGGGCCTCGAAGTAGCGGCCGGCGAGGATGAAGGTGGTCACCCCGGCGGCGGCCTCGAGGTAGATGTTGCCGGCGCCGTCGCTGCGGGAGATGGTCAGCTCGAACGGGTGGGTCATGCCGGTCATTCCGGCGGTGCCCCAGAACAGGGCGTACAGCGACCAGCCGAGGGCGGCGATGGTGCCCATGGAGATGAGGGTGTCCATGGTGGAGGTGCCGTGCCGCAGGTTGGTGAAGGCGGCCTTGTGGAACGGCCACGCACCCCACACCACCACGGGGGCGGCGAGGGTCAGTGAGAGCCACTGCCAGTTGGGGAACTGCAGGGCCGGAACCATGGCCATGGCGATCACCGGCACGGACAGCACCAGCGATATCAGCAGCCGCTGGCGCCACGATGCGGTCGGGTCCTGCTCTGCGGCGGGGGCGTCGGTGCCGGTGGAGGCGGAGGGTGGCGTGGGGACCTTGGCGGTGTAGCCGGCCTGCTCGACGGTGGCCACGAGATCCTCGGTCGACACATCACCGACGTAGTTGACGCGTGCCTTCTCGGTGGCGTAGTTCACCGTGGCGGTGACGCCGTCGAGCTTGTTGAGCTTCTTCTCGATCCGGTTCGCGCACGAGGCGCAGGTCATGCCACCAATTTCGAGCTCGACCTGGCCGTCGGCGGTCGGGTGCTGCGTGACGGGATTCATCGTTCCTCCTCTCGGGGCGTGGTGGTAGGTCAGTGTCCGTGCCCGGCGGGCATCGGCTCCGGGGCGGCGGGAACCGCGGCGGGGGTCTGCCCGCCGGTCAGCGTGAACTCGGCGGTCCGCACCACTCCATCGTGCTGGAAGTCCAGGAACAGGCGGTAGTCGCCCGCGCTCGGGGTGGTGACAAAGAAGTCGATACCCGGACCGGGCGTGGTGACCCCGTCGCCGGGGTGGCCGTCCGGATGCACGTGCAGGTAGCCGAGATCGGCGGCCCGCAGCGCCACCAGGTGCCCGTACGCCCCGAGGTAGGGCTGCAGATCCGTGACGGGCTGCCCGTCCCGGCTCACCGACAGCGTGACCTTCGACGCCTGACCTGGGGTGAGGGTGCCGCCCAAGGTGACGGTGTAACCGTCGACCACGGCCGAGGCCGCCGCCGGGGGCAGGGGCTGCGGATCGTAGGCGCCGGCGACCTGCAGATCGGCGCCCAGGGTCAGGCCGTCACCGCCGTCGGGGGTGAAGTCGGCGAACACCCGGTACGCCCCGGCGCGGGTCAGATCGAGTGGCACGCTCCAGGTTCCGGCGGCGTCGAGTACCGGGTGCACGTGCTGGAAGCCGGCCATGTCGCGGCGCACCGCGATCAGGTGCAGTTGCTTTTCGTGGCTGTCGACGTAGCGGGTGACCGGCTGCCCGTCGGCACCGAGGATGCGGAACCGCAGCGGCACGTCGGCGCCGGCGGGAACCTGCGCGGTGTCCAGTGCCAGGGTGTAACCGCTGTCGGTGACCATCAGTCCTCCAGGTCTCTGATCGGCGGCCGGTGCGTCCGAGGTGGACACGGATCCGGCGTCGTGAGTTGAGGTGTCGTGCGTGTCGGCCGGGGTGGTGCCCTCGGGGCCGAAGGCGGCCCCGGCCCCGAGGGCGAGGGCGAAGACCGCGGCCAGGCCGACGGTGAATCCGGCGAACTTCGACGATGCGTTCATCGTGGGGAATCTCCTGTCCGGGTCTCGAGTTTCGGCAGGTCAGCCGGCGAGCTGGTAGCCGGCCTCGTCGACGGCCTGGGCGAGCGCCTCCTGCTCGATCGGGGTGTCGGAGTCGATATCGACCCGGTCGCTCGCGAGGTCGACATCCACGCCGGTCACACCGGGAATGCTGCCGATCTCTTCACGGACCGAGGAGACGCAGTGCCCGCAGGTCATGCCGGTGACGGTGGCGGTGGTGGTGCTCATCGATGTCCTTCTTTCTTCGGTTCGGAATTCGATCGAGGCCGTAGCGACCCATCTACAGATTTACCATACCCCCCTACCGTATGCAACGCCGGAGTGGTCGCACCCGCTCCAGTCGGACTCGTACCCCCTGGTGGTGTTCCTCAGGCGGCCTGATGAAACCCGGCGGGGCCCGAATGGCCGTCCGCCGTGCGTGTTGCCGCGGCGCGAACGGAACGGCTTCGGTGACATCGGAATCGCTCCTTGCATCATCTACGGTACCCCCCTATGGTATCGATATCCGCAGAGGGATCGAGCAGCATTCAGGAGGGTGGCGATGTGCACAGAGGGCGGGTATCGACCCGAAAGGCATACGGACACTGCAGTACTTGCCCCGATCCCAGGGTCGGGGCCTCGATGTTGTGGGTAGGCGCGCCACTGCACTCCTCTTCGTTCACATCACGATAGATACCCCATACCCGTAAGGAAGGATTGTCATGCCTACTCAGGCATCATCCACACGCAAGTGGTGGGCGCTGGCGCTGATCGCCGCAGCCCAATTCATGGTCATCATGGACACCTCCATCATCGGCATCGCGCTACCGAAAATGCAGACCGACCTCGGCTTCTCCCAGGAGAACCTGACCTGGGTGTTCAACGCCTACGTCATCGCCTTCGGTGGACTGCTCCTGCTCGGCGGACGCCTGTCCGACCTGTGGGGCGCCAGACGCACCTTCGCCACCGGCTGGGTTGTTCTGCTCGTCGGATCGATCACCGCCGCCGCCGGGAACGTCGGCACCGAACTGGCCGGACGCGCCGTCCAAGGCGCCGGTGCCGCACTGATCGCACCCTCCGCGCTGACTCTGCTGATGATGCTGTTCGGTTCCACCCAGCAGGAGCTGACCAAAGCCCTCGCCGTCTACGGCGCCGCCGCACCTGCGGGCGGCACCGCCGGTGTGTTTCTCGGTGGGGTGATCACCGAATACCTCAGCTGGCCATGGGTGTTTTACATCAACATCCCCATCGCCGTCATCGCCCTCGCCGCGACACCGCTGCTGATGCCCAACGCCCCCACCCGATCCGGTTCGATCGACATCCTCGGCGCACTGACCGTCACCGCCGGCCTGGCGCTTGCCGTCTACTCCATCGTCCGGGCCCCCGAGGTCGGCTGGGATTCGGGTCAAACCTGGGGATACCTCGCCGTTTCCGCGGTGCTGCTGGGCGCATTCGTGCTCATCCAGTCCCGGCGCCGCGAACCCCTGATGCGATTGGGGATCTTCACCGCCCCCAACCTCGCCGCAGCGAACGTCGCCCAACTGCTGCTCGGTGCGGCGTGGATACCGATGTGGTTCTTCCTGAACCTGTACCTGCAGCAGGTCCTGGGCTACAGCGCATTCCCCGCCGGCGCAGCACTACTGCCGATGACCACATTGATCATGCTCGGCATGATCGTCATCGCGCCGCGGGCGATGCAGAGGTTCGGGGCGAAACCGATGATCGTGACCGGTCTGATCGTTCTCGCGCTCGGGCTCGGGTGGATGGCCTTGGTCCGGCCCACCGGCAACTTCTGGGTCGACGTGCTGCCGGCTTCCCTGGTCGCCGCAGCAGGTATGTCGCTCGCCTTCATCCCCTCCTTGGGCACGGCGATCTCCGCCGCCCGACCCGATGAGGGCGGATTGGCGTCGGGCATCGTCAACGTCAGCTACCAGGTCGGCTCGGCGCTCGGTCTGGCAGCCATGACCGCAGTCGCCGCCTCGTTCGGGGCCAACCAGATCGGCGACCTCCCCGAGCTGACGAACGGATTCTCCGCCGCGTTCATCGGCGCCGCCGTCATCGCCCTGGCCGGTGCTGGGGTCACCGCCGTGTCGATGCGCACGGCCCAGTCGGACAAGGTGCCGGAACCAGTCCTCGAGCAGCACTGACAACACACCGTGGGGTGGGAGTCGGCAGGCCCGGCTCCCACCCCGCGCCGGTGCCCGTGGTGACCGGATCGCCGCGAGGGCCTTCGCCCGTCCGAGTGCCCCGCTGGACACGACAGGCTGTGTGGTGTCTGTCACATTGGGCGTCGTCGGCGGCGTGTCCGCTTGCGGCGGGCCGTGAAGCAACCCGCGTCGCGTCGCCGGATGTCGTCGCGCCGACCCTGCGCGCAGTCGCCGACCCCGCGAATGTCGAGGTCAGTGCCGGTTTCGTCGGCCTTGCGCGGTGCCGATCGACGGAGTGTCCGGGACGCGGTCCCGCATGTCGTTATCTGCCCGTGATGGCGGTGTAGGTCAGGTCCAGATCCCTGACATGGACTTATTCGAGCAAGATCATATTTAGATATCGATTAGGTCACGATTGTGCGGTCGATATCGTTTTGTTACTTTCCTTTTCGACGGGGGTCCGAGGCCGCGAAATCTCCAGAGCGCGGGCTAGCCAACGAAGACGAGGTAAGACACTGTGGCGAAACACCGCAGGACGGCAGATCGTTCAAATTCCATCACCGGCCGCCTGAAGATCGCGACCGTTGCCGCGGCGACCGGTGCGATCCTGATCGGCGGCGCGCAGTTCGGCGCCGGGTCCGCGGCCGCCCGCCCGCTCGAGATCCCGCCGGGCCTGCTGCCCGCCGGTGTTCAGCTGCCCGCGATCGAGCTGCCCGACATCCCGGCCGCCCCGCCCGCGCCCGGAATGCCCGGGCCGGTCAACCCGGGCATTCCCGCTCCGCTCAAGGCCCGCGCCGTGCAGCCGGTGTCCGGCACGCTGTCCTCCGGCTACGGCCCCCGCTGGGGTGCGCACCACGGCGGCATCGACATCGCGGCCCCGATCGGCACCCCGATCCAGTCCGCGGCCGACGGTGAGGTCATTTCCGCGGGCCCGGCCTCCGGGTTCGGGTTATGGGTGCGGGTGCGCCACGACGACGGCGCCGTCACCGTCTACGGCCACATCAACGAGTTCATCGTCAACGTCGGCCAGCGGGTCGCGGCGGGTCAGCAGATCGCCACCGTCGGCAACCGTGGTCAGTCGACCGGTCCGCACCTGCACTTCGAGGTCTCGGACGCAGGCGGCAACCGGCTCAACCCGAGCCAGTGGCTGCGCGACCGCGGCGTCTCGGTGACCTGGGGAGCCGACTAGGACTCGCCCTGGCGGTAGTCAGTTCCAAACGATGCAGGGCGCGGCAGGCCGGACGGCAGGCCGCGTCCCGCATGCGGTTCGGGCATGTCGAGCATCCTTCGACCGTGAGGGCGGACCCCTCACAGGTCATGTATGAAGGAGCGGGGCCTTGTCAAAGGGTCGCGTTTACGTGGTTTCGGCTCCATGCGGGCAGCGCTGGGTGAGGGCCGGGGGTCAAGACACAGCGCCCGCAGCGTGAGCGAGGACGAATGGTCTTGACGGTGGCCCGGCCCGGCGCAGACTGGAATGAGCCCGAGAACGGGTCGAGGACCAACGACGCGATTCGGTTTGTTACGTGGTTGTGGTGCAACGTCTCCAGTGTGATGCGTGTGGGGTTGGGCAGGGCCGGGCTTCCTCGGCTGGCCGGTCATCCCTTCGCCCGGCGGTGCGGGCATGGAGCGGTGCGCTGGCAATACGCGGGGTCAATCAGGTGGGCGACCACGTCGTAGGCACGGGGGTCAGACCTGTGCACGGCCGCGCGCGTGTTGCGTCCGGGGTGCTCACGCCACCGCCTTCTGGTGGGCCACGGCGCGGATCTCTCCGTCGCGCAGTCCGTAGTAGACGAGGGTGAGCAGTTTGCGGGCCGCGGCGATCTTGGCAATGTTTCGGCCGCGGCGGGCCTCGATCCGTTTGCGATCGGTCGAGATCTTCGTGCCGGCGGGATGCCGTTGGATGGCCTCGACGGCCGCCCAGCGCACCAGTTTGCTGCCCTGCTTCGTGATGTGCCCGCGGCGCACCACGGCGTCGGACTCGCGGTGCTTGGGCGTCAAACCGGCCCAGGAGCACAGGTGAGCGGGATCGGTGAACCGGTGCACGTCCCCGATCTCGGCGACGAACACCGCGGCCAGGGTGGGTCCGATGCCGGGCAGCGCCTGGATCGCCGTATACCCACGGTCGCCACGCAGCTCGGTGGCGATCCGGGCAGTGAACCGTGCCTCGTGGGCGTCGAGGTCGTCGATCAGCTCGAGCAACGAGATCACCCGCTGCGCGTACGCGTCGGCGAGAGGCACCCGCGCCAGCTTCTGGCGGCCGGTGACACCGAACAGGTCCGACACCGGGATCAGGACTCCCGCCTTGGCGAGCACGGAGTGTACCTGCGCCTTGAGCCCGGACCGCAGCGCGACCAGCTTTGCTCGATATCGCACCAGCTCGCGCAGCTCGCGGGTCTGCGGTGGGGCGATCCACGCCTCGGGCAACCGGTTCATCCGCAGCAGATCCGCCAGATCACCGGCATCACGGTCGTTCTTCACCCTCCGGTATCGGAATCCCTTGACACCCAACGGGTGCGCCAGATGTACGTCCGCACTCGACGCTCGCAGGGCGTCGACCGCCCAGTACCAGCCGTAGGTCGCCTCGAGGACCACTTCGGGGTTCGGGCCGGCCTGGTCGATCTGCAACCCCAACGCCACCGGGTCGTTGACGATCCGCACCGCCGAGAGCTGCTCGCCGGTGTCGGTCTGGCGGACGATCACCGATCGTTGCCGGTGCAGATCGATCCCGACGAACTGTTTTCCGTCATACTCACTCATCAGGGGCCTCCCTTTTCGTTCGGAAGTGAGTACTCCCAGCATTCGCCGGGAACCCTCGAGGAGCGGAGGCCCCGCCCCTTCATCGCATCAGGTCGACCAGATCCAGGGCAGTGGCTTCCGCAGCCGGCGAGCACAGCGCCTTCAGAACACTCGGCAAGTGCGCGTCGTGCGCTTACCGGCGGCCCGTACCGTCGCCGTCTCGGGTGCTCTCGGACTCAGGGTGGAGATGGTGGCCACACCCTTGCGGGTCGTCCCATCGGCCGCGCCGGGCTCGCCGATCGCAGCCTGGATATACCGTGGTGTATGCCCCTGTCCCGTCGGCAGTTGTTGCGGGTAGGTGTGGCCGGATCGGCTGCGGTGCTGGTGGGTACGTCGGCGGTGAGTAGCGCCCGGTTGCCGGCGCCGCGGTGGCGAGGAGATGACCCGTTCGGACTCGGTGTGGCATCGGGAGATCCGACACCCGATGGTGTCGTCCTGTGGACCCGCCTGGCACCGGATCCGCTTGCCCCCGGCGGGCGCGGCGGCATGGGGTGGGATCCGGTGACCGTCGAATACGAAGTCGCGCATGACGAGAGCTTCCGGCAGGTGGTGACGCGCGGTACGGCGGTCGCGACGCGCGAACTCGCCCACAGCGTGCACCCGGAGATCCACGGTTTGGAGCCCGCTCGCTGGTACTTCTACCGATTTCGTGCCGGTTCGGCGATCTCTGCGGTGGGCCGGACCCGCACGGCCCCGGCTCCGGGGCAGCCCACCGCGCGGATGCGGCTCGCGTTCGCCTCCTGTCAATCGTGGAGTTCGGGCTTCTACACCGCATACGAGCACATGCGCGACGAAGACCTCGATCTGGTCATCCATCTGGGCGACTACATCTACGAGCGCGGGTGGAGGCGCGGCCGCGAGGGAATGCCGATGGGAGCGGACCGCGACGAAGCCGTCGATCTGCCCAGCTACCGGCTGCACTACGCACAGTACAAAGCCGAGAAGCCGCTGCGCGACGCCCATGCAGCTTTTCCCTGGATCGTGACCATGGACGATCACGAGGTCGACAACAACTGGGCCGCCGATTCGCCGGGACTGGGCTTCGATATCTACCGAATACCCGCACTGTTCCGCCGTCGCCGTGCCGCGGCCTTCCAGGCGATGTACGAGCACCAGCCGCTGCGGCTCACGCAACTGCCCTCCGGGGAGAGTATGCGCCTGCACCGCCGCTACTGGTTCGGCGATCTCGCGCAGATCACCATGCTCGATACCCGGCAATACCGGGACCGGCAGGCCTGCGGGGGAAACGTCACCGCGGACTGCGCCGACCGGCTCGACACCGACCGCACGATACTGGGCGCCCAGCAACGGGACTGGCTGCTCGACGGATTCACCGGCTCCCCGGCCCGCTGGCAGATCATCGGCAATCAGGTAGCGATGGGCCAGACCGACAACGACCCCGGCCCGGACACCGTCGTGTCCGCCGACTCGTGGGACGGATACGTCGCCGACCGCAACACCGTCCTCGGCGGCGCAGCCGATCGGGGCGTCCGCAATCTGGTGGTGATCACCGGCGACCGTCACCAGAACATCGTCGCCGACCTGCGCCGGGACTACGCCGACCCAGAATCCCCGGTCATCGCATCGGAATTCTCGGGAACGTCGATCACCTCAGCCGGCGACGGCGCCGACATGAACGACACCGGCCGCCGCCTGCTGGCCGCCAATCCCGACATGAAGTTCTTCAACGCGCAGCGTGGATACGTGCGGGTCGACCTGGACCATCAATTGTGGCGCAACGACTTCCGCGTCGTTCCCTATATCCAGCGCCCGGGCGCGCCCATCCACACCCGCGCCAGCTTCGTGGTCCAGGATCAGAGACCCAGCGTCACCGAGGCGTGACGGCCGGACCCTGCCACACACGACGCGGCGCGGCAAGCCCGATCCGCCCCGGGCCCGCGGACCAGGCACCGCTGAGCAGCGGTGCCAGTGCCGAGCCACATCGCCATCGCCAGGGTGCGCCTGTCGGACGAAGGTGGCTCGGGCACGCACGGGGACGGGTAATGGCCGCAGTTGCCGAGGAATCGGCGGATCTGCGGGACGACGGCGCCGGCGAGGTCGTCCGCCGTCGCGAGCGCGTCGAACGACACGTTCCGCGCGAGTGTCGCATGCGGGATGGTCGCGCTCATCCGTTCGGCGAGCTCGGCCGGATGGCGCTCGTCGGCGCCGGGGACGATGAGCACCGGAACCTCGATCGCGCCGAGTTCGTCGAGCGTGCGGAACGAGCGGTCACGCCCAATGGCGGCAGCGGCGGCGACGCTCCCCGGATCGGCGCGCGGTATCGCCGAGCGCACCAGGTTCCCGATCAGCGGTTGCAGGTGGGGAAGAAACAACTCCCACGCCGCTTCGATACCGTCGCCTCGCACCCGCTCGGCGAAGCGGTCCACCAACGCGGTCTCGGCCACTTTCGCCTCGTCGTCCTCGATATCCTCGGCACTGATCACCACGACCGCCCGCACGCGTGAGGGAAAGGCCGGAGCGGCGCGTAAGGCGATGGTGCCGCCCAGACCGGTCCCGCCGACCACCGCCTCCGACGCGCCCAGGTGGTCGAGGAGGGCGATCACATCGGCGGCGTAGCGACTCCACGTGTGCAGCGCCGGATCCCGGCACACCGAGCGGCCATACCCAACCGGGGTACCGCCAGCTCGCTCGAGTCGTCGGCGGAGAAAGCCCGACTGCGCTGCGGCACTCGGTTGAATGCGTCAGCCGAGGGCGAGTTTGGGTGCGGTGGAAGTCGAAATGCTTGCCCGGGTACGGGTAGACCTATGGGTCCGGCATCGGTGCCCCCGGGGCTGAGAAGGAGTCGGGTTATCCGGCGACGGGGGAACGGCGTTCGAGGAAGACGGTGTCGCGCCAGATGCCGTCGAGTCGGGCGATGCGTTCGCGGACGCCGATGGTGCGGAATCCGGCGGAGTGGTGAAGGGCGATGCTGGCCCGGTTCTCCGGGAAGATCGAGGTCTGCAAGGTCCATATCCCGGCTTCGTCGGCGGCGATGACCTGGGTGCGCAGCAGGGTCTTGCCGACGCCGCGTCCGCGCATCCCGTCGGCGACGTAGACGGAGTTCTCGGCTACGCCTCGATAGCAGTCCCGCCCGGAGGTCGGACTCAGTGCGGCCCAGCCGACCACGACGCCGTCGATCTCGGCGACCCACCGATGCCCGGGCAGCCATTGGGCGTCCAGGGTTTCCCGGGTAGGGACCTCGGTGGTGAAGGTGGCGGTGCGAGTGGCGATGCCCTCACCGTAGATGCGGCGGACGTCGTCCCAGTCCTGTTCCGTCATGGGGCGCACGGTCACGTCGTCGGGGAGGTCGTCCGGGCAGCACGGCCGCGGGGTCAGCACGCCCATGACCGCGTCGGCGGCGTGCGGGAGTCCGGTGCAGCAGGAGGGGTTGACCGTGACGACGGTGCTGGTGCGGTCCTTGTGGACGGAGACGAACCCGACGTCGGCAAGCTTGCGCACGTGGTGCGAGATGGTGGGCTGACCGATGCCCAGGGCCTCGGCCAGCTCACCCACGGTGATCCCAGCCGGGCGGGAGGCGACCTGATGAAGCAACCGCACCCGGGTGGGATCGGCCAGGCAGGCGAACCAGCCGGCGTAGGTGACCGCGTCCTCCGGCGCCAACGCATCCACCTGCGCGGTGCCGGGGGTGCGGACGGCCGGCATGTCCAGGGAAGTCATGCCCGTCACTATATCGACATCCATCGATGGTTGTATTAATCGACGATCATCGATACTTTCCGACGTTAGAGGATCGATGAACGTCGATGAAAGGATTATCCAGATGAACACCTTGCCCGTAGTCGTCGTAGGCGCCGGCCCGATCGGCCTCGCAGCCGCGGCACAATTGCGTGAGCGCGGCCTGACCCCGCTGGTCTTCGAACGCGGCCCGGTGGCCGGTGCGGCGATCTCCGAGTGGAACCACGTGCGGCTGTTCTCCCGCTGGGGTGAGCTGATCGACCCCGCCGCCCGCCGCCTGCTCGACGCCACCGGCTGGGTGGCCCCGGACGACGAGGCGTACCCGACCGGCCAGGACTGGACCCGCGACTACCTTTCGCCGCTGGCCGCCGCCCTCGGCGACATCGTGCAGCTGGGAACCGAGGTGGTCGGCGTGGCCCGCCGCGGCCGCGACCGGGTCGTCGACGCCGGCCGCGACACCGAACCGCTCTCGGTGCACCTGCGCCGCGCCGACGGCACCGCGGACCGCATCCTCGCGCAGGCCGTCATCGACGCCTCCGGCACCTGGACCACCCCCAACCCCCTCGGCGGCGAAGGCCTGCCCGCACTCGGCGAGAAGTCCGCGGCCGACCGGATCGAGTACCGGGTGCCGAACATCGACGACCCCGAGGTGCGGGCCCGGTACGCGGGCAAGCACATCGTGATCGCCGGCAGCGGGCACTCGGCGCTGACCGCCATCGTCGCGTTGGCCGATCTGGAGAAGCAGGCGCCGGGTACCCGGATCAGCTGGGTGCTGCGCCGCGGCGATGCCGGCTCCACCTTCGGCGGCGGCGAGGACGATCAGCTGCCCGCCCGCGGCGCCCTCGGATTGCGCGCCAAGGCGGCGGTCGACGACGGGCTGTTGCAGGTGGTTCCCGGATTCCGCACCGCAGCCATCGAGTCCCACGGTGAGCGGGTGGTGTTGGTGTCCGACACCGGAGCCCGGATCGAGGACGTCGATCGGGTGGTGGTGCTGACCGGGTTCCGGCCCGATTTGTCCTGGCTCTCGGAGATTCGCCTGGGCCTGGATCCGGTGCTGCAGGCGCCGGTGGAGTTGGCGCCGCTGATCGATCCGAACGTGCATTCCTGCGGCACCGTCTACCCACACGGGGTCGCCGAACTGTCGCATCCGGAGCCGAATGTGTTCCTGGTCGGGATGAAAAGCTACGGCCGCGCCCCGACATTCCTGGCGATGACCGGGTACGAGCAGGTCCGCTCCATCGCCGCCGCCCTGGCGGGCGACCACGACGCCGCCGCCCGGGTGGAGCTCACCCTGCCGGAGACCGGAGTCTGCGGCGGAGCCGGGGTCTTCGACGACCCCGACACCCCCGCGGCAGCGGAAGAGTCCGTGGGGTGCTGCGTCGCCCCGGACCCGCAGCTGATCACCCTGTCCGCCCGCGCGGGCGGATAACCGATGGCCCCGACCACGACCCTGCCGCAGAACACCCCGACGCTCGCCGAGGGTGGTCTGCGACGGGTCCTTGCGGTGCTCTGCCTGACCGAGATCACCAGCTGGGGCATCCTCTACTACGCGTTTCCGGTGCTGTCGGTGTCCATTTCGGCCGACACCGGGTGGTCCCTGCCGGTGATCGTGGCGGCGTTCTCCCTGTCCCAGCTCGCCGCCGCGCTGACCGGGATCCCGGTCGGACGGATCATCGACCGGTTCGGGCCGCGGGCTGTGATGACCGCCGGATCCGTCCTCGCCGTCCCCGCGCTGCTGGTTGTCGCGGCCGCCCCGAACCTGCCGACCTTCTACGCCGGGTGGCTCGCTGCCGGGATCGCGATGGGCGCGGTGCTGTATCCGCCCGCGTTCGCGGCGCTGACCCGCTGGTACGGCGACGGCTACGTCAAGGCGCTGATGATCCTCACCCTCGCCGCCGGGTTGGCCAGCACGGTGTTCGCCCCGCTCACCGCGGCCTTGGTCGACCGGTACGACTGGCGGACCACCTATCTCGTCCTCGCCGCCATCCTGGCCGTCATCACCGTGCCCGGGCACCTGCTCGGCCTGCGCGGGCGGTGGCCGCACCCACCCACCCCAGTGGGGGACCATCCGGTCGATCACCGGGATGCCTCTCGCAGCCGCGCGTTCCTCGCCCTCGTCATCGCACTGAGTCTCAGGGCGTTCGCCGCGTTCGCCGGGGTGTTCAACCTGGTGCCACTGCTGATCGAGCAGGGCTTCTCCCCGTCCCTCGCGGCCCTGACGTTGGGGTTGGGTGGGGCCGGTCAGGTCCTCGGCCGCCTCGGCTACCTCCCGATCGCCGCCCGCACCACCGCCCGCACCCGGATCGTGGTGATCCTCGCCGCCACCGCCGCCAGCACCGCATTGCTGGGGATCGCCTCCACCACTGCCGCGTTGATCGGGGTGGCGATCGGGGCCGGGCTGATCCGCGGGATCTTCACCCTGATCCAGGCCACCGCGATCACCGACCGATGGGGCGCCACCCACTACGGTCGCCTCAATGGGCTCATGTCCGCCCCGGTGGTCATCGTCATGGCACTGGCCCCCTGGGCCGGAACCGCACTGTCGGCGCGGACCGGGAGCTACGCCCACGCCTACCTGATCCTCGCCGCCCTCGCCGTAGTCGCCTCCCTCATCGGCGCCGCCAGCATCCCCCGGCATCGGCGCCACGATGCCGCCACCACTACCTGACCCTCTCGACAACCCTGGAAGGGACAACTGAATTGAGCGACTACAACGTCCTCGTCGTCGGCGGCTGGCAGTCCGGCCTGGCCGCCGCCCATCACGCACTGCGCCGCGGCCTGAAACCGGCGATCCTCGAGGCCTGATTCGGCGGTGGGCGCGTCCAACGCGAAGTTGCTTCGTCTGAGGAAGCGGACTCTCATCCAGAACCGGGTGAGAGCACACCTTCTTTCGAGAGGAACCCTCCGATGACCACCCACCTGTTCTCTCCCCCCGGAACCGGCCTCGAGGCCGGCGGCCACGGCGGGGGTGTGAGATGACCGCCCCCGCCGTCCTCGTCGAGGATCTGCACGTCGCCTTCGGCAAGAACTGGGCCCTCGACGGTGTCGACTTGGAGGCTGCCGCGGGGACCACGCTCGGTGTGCTCGGCCACAACGGTGCCGGCAAGACCACCCTGATCCGCACGCTGACCACCCTGGTGCGTCCCACCATCGGCCGCGTGCATATCGAGGACCTGGACGTCGTCGCCGACGCCACCGAGGTCCGCCGCCGGATCGGGGTGACCTGCCAATACGCCGGTCTCGACGAATTCCTCACCGCCCGAGAGAATCTGGAGCTGATCGGCCGCCTGACCGGGCTGCGGCGCACCGCCCGCGCGCGGGCCGACGCGCTGATCGACCGGCTCGGTCTGGACGAGTACGCGGCTCGGCGGGTAGGGGAACTCTCCGGGGGCTCGCGCCGCCGGATCGATCTGGCCGCCAGTCTCGTCGGATCCCCGTCGCTGCTGTTCCTGGACGAGCCGACCACGGGCCTGGACCCCCTCGCCCGCGCCGGGCTGTGGGACGTCGTGGACGAGCTCACCGACGCGGGCACCACGGTCGTGCTCACCACCCAGTACCTCGAGGAGGCGGACCGGCTCGCCGACCACATCGTGGTCCTCAGCCGGGGCCGGGTCGCTGCCCGCGGCACCCCCGCCGAGCTGAAACGGATCGTCGGCGGCAAGGTCGTCAGCGCGACGGTCCCCGCCCATCAGCTCGCCGCGCTGCCGTTCATCCCGGACGCCGACAGGGTCGACGACAACCGGGTTCGGGCGTCGGTCACCGTCGACGACGCCCCCGCCGCGATCGCGCTGGTCGCCGACCTGCACGACCGCGGCATCGAGGTCACCGACCTGGACGTAGCTTCCCCGAGCCTCGACGACGTCTTCACCCACCTCGCCCACACAGGAGCCCACAAATGACCACCACTAACGCGATCGGGCGGCCCTCGGCCTTGGACCAGCTCGCCGCGCTCACCGTCCGGAACCTGCGCACCAGCGCACGTGTTCCGCAGCTGTTGATGTTCTCGCTGACCATGCCGATGGCGATGCTGGTGCTGTTCAGTCAGGTGTTCCGCAGCGTCGCGGCCGGACCCAGCTTTCCGGCCGGGGTCAGTTACATCGTCTTCCTCACTCCGGCGATGCTCGCCGTCTCCACCGTGATGGCCGGCACCAACGCCGGAGTGTCCGCCGCGATCGATCACACCAACGGCCTGCATGACCGCTTCGCTGCCCTGCCGATGCGGGCGGCGTTGACGGGGGTGGCTCGCACCATCAACGAGGCCGTCTTCACCCTCGCCCGGGCTGCGTTGCTCGGGATCGCCGCCGTGGCTTTGGGTTTCGAGTTCCACGGCACCGCCGGTGATGCCGTCGCCGCGGTCATCGTGCTGGTGGTGCTGGCCGGGGCGATGAGCGCCCTGTTCGGGCTGATCGGGGACCGGCTCCGTCGGCCGGACGTGGTCCAGTTCGCCGGGATGATGGTGATGATGCCGCTGATGTTCGTCTCGAGTGCGTTCGCGCCGATCGAGACCATGCCCGGCTGGATGCAGGCCATGGCGACGGTGAATCCGGTCGCGCACGCCACCGACGCCCTGCGCGGCCACGTCCTCGGCACCGCCACCGCCGGCGACACCGCCGCAGCCCTGGTTGCGGCGATCGGGTTGTGGGCGGTGGTGACCGCCGTGCCCGCCTTCACCCGCGTGGTTCGGTCCGCACGCACCCGCTGAACGACGACACCCCGCCCTGTCCTCCCTCCCAAGGATGGGTCGGGTTCTTCGTGTCTGCTGTCCGTCCGGATCCGGGCACTCCTCTGGCCCCTACCCCGGTGGAGGGGGTAGAGGCTGAGAGAGTGCTGTGGTCAGCGGATGCGCCCGGTGCGGGCGTCGACGGCGCTCATGCGGCGGCGTCGAGCAGATGCAATTCCTCCGCCACGATCAGATCGACCTCTTCGTCGGTCAGGCCCGACAACAGATGTGTGGTCAGCATCGCTCTCACCTCCTCACCGCGCTTCTACTGGTACGTCGAACCGGAGAACCCGGAATCGACATCGACACCCATACAGACGAGGAACTTCGGATTCGGACGCAGGTGCGTCCGATGACGGTCAATGTCGTCCGTACCTCTGGAACGACCCTGACCCAGGGGGTCGCCACCGCGCCTCGGGGCGGGGATCCTGTAAGACGGAGAGGAACCACAGATCATGAACGAGGACACGGCCACCACCGCGACGACACCGCAGTCGGCACCAGCTGATCTCGACCAGCTCTGGCGCCGCTTCTCGAGCGACTTGCGGGCCTTCATCGCCCGCCGGGTCTCACGGCCCGAGGACGCCGACGACATTCTGTCGATCGTGTTCCTGCGGATGGCGAAGAGCCTGGACAACCTGCGCGAGCAGGACCGGCTCCTGGGGTGGATGTATGCCATCACCCGCAACGCGATCACCGACTACTACCGGTCCGCGCCCCATCGGCGGGAGCTGGCCGTCGACACTGTCCCCGACAACCCGCGCGAGGGCGAACCGGACGACGACGAGACGGCGGAGAAGGAACTCGCCTCCTGCCTGGTGCCGATGCTCTCCGGACTGCCCGCCGAGCAGGCCGCGGCGGTGAAGATGGTCGACCTCGACGCCCGAACCCACGCCGCCGCGGCCGGGGAGGCGGGGATTTCGGTGTCCGGCATGAAATCCCGCGTCCAACGCGGCCGTGCCACCCTCCAGGCCCGACTGCACGCCTGCTGTGAGATCAGCCAGGACCGGACCGGTCACGTGCACGACTACCAGCCCCGCAGCGGATCCTGCGCCTGCGGCGCCCCCTCACCCGCGGACCAGTAGACCGTCACACCCGCTCGGGAGCGGCGCACCGGTAGACCGCACGGCACCACGCACAGACGACGGTGCGGTGCGAGCCCAACGCTCGCACCGCACCATTGCCGGGTGAAGGACTGACTACTGGCAGCCGCATCCACCACCCGCCGTCGCCGCCGGACCGCAGCACGTCGACTTCTCACTCTGGTCACAGCAGATGGCCTGCCGTTCGGTGCTGCAACACGTCGGCGCCGCAGCCTGCGGGGTTGCGTCCGTCCGATCCGTCGCCGGGTTCTCGAACTCGTGGGGGTTGGTCATCGTGACTCCTTGATCCGTCGGGGTTGGATACCAGATCAGACGGAGGAGAATGGGAATGGACGCAACCCCTGGCGGTCGGAGGCGCCAGTGCAGGACGGCCGTGGCGAATTTGTTGTGGTTCAGCTACTTTCGCGAGGTTACGGGCTTCGGTGTTGCGTCGACGCAACCGGAATGAACACAATGTGGGTGAGCGAGGCTTTAGAGCGTGTCTCATGTGGATGAAGTGACGTGTGGGACATAATGTGACGCGTGTTAGATGGGTTGTCACTGCGGTTGGTGCCGGATGCGTTGTGGGAGATCATCGAACCGTTGATTCCGCGATTCGCCGCGCGGCCGCAAGGAGGTGGCAGTGCACCGGTGGATGATCGGGCGGTGTTCACCGCGATCGTGTACGTGCTAACCAGTGGATGTGCGTGGCGGCATCTGCCGCCCTCGTTCGGGGTCACCGTTCCTACCGCGCACCGAAGGTTTACCGTCTGGGCGGCGGCCGGGGTGTTCGAGAGACTGCACCGCGAGGTGCTCGACCGCCTCGGTAGCGCCGGTGAACTCGACTGGACAGCAGCAATCCTGGACGCGGCAAGCGTCCGGGCGAAAAAAGGGGGATCGCTGACCGGGCCGAGTCCGGTCGACCGCGGCAAGAAGGGATCGAAGATCCACGTCCTGTCCGAAACAAACGGAATCCCACTGGTCGTCGATGTGTCCGCGGCGAATACTCACGACAGCACGATGCTGCAACCAATGGTGGCAGCGATTCCGGCAACGAAGTCCAGGCGCGGACCACGCCGACGCAAGCCGGGAAAGCTTCGCGCCGACAAGGGCTACGACTACGACATTCACCGACGGTGGCTGCGCGAACAAGGCATCGTCCCGCGGATCGCCCGCCGCGGCATCGAGCGAAACGACCGCCTCGGCCGGTACCGGTGGAAGATCGAACGCACCATGTGCGCCGCGAGGCGCTCTGTCGTATCCCCGGTTCAGTCGGGAAGGACTTGGAGGGAGGTTCTTGGGTCGGGTGGCTGACCTGGATCCGAAAGGTGAAGGGGACAAGAGCATGCCAGGAAACCCGGTGGTCGGGCCCAGTGGTCGGGGCGACGCATCGGGGAGGACCCGCGTGATAGGGCGAAAGCTGGATTGCCTGAAGCCCAATCTCCAGTTGATGCAAGTTCCCATCCGCCGGAAGGACCGCTGAAACCGGTGCCGTGCTCTGTGTCGGGGTCGATGGTGACCGACACAACCTCCGGAGCGCGGAGCGACGCCCAGCGAGGGTGTTGAAGGAGATGAGTGGGCCGCCTACGTCACGCTGATACGTACGACAGAGACGAACGCGGGATCGCCTACCGGGCGCGAGCCCCAGGGCGACGGAGGCCTCGTAGTAGTCGCCGGAGTCACGACCGGCCGAGGAGGTCGGGAAAGCCGACCACAAGGGCGAAGGAGGCCAGGTGATTGGACACGACCAGATCGGGAGGTATGCGTAATGCAGAGCGCCGAAACGATGCTGAGTGTCCTGCGTGAGCGCGGCAGACCGCCGCATCGCCCACGCAATAGTCACCGGAGAGCCGGATGATCGGGAAACCATCAAGTCCGGTTCGGCGGGAGGCCGCGCCTTTGCCCGGAGTTCACGCGAACTGAGGGTTCTTCGGCGGGAACCCGAGGGTGCTCAGTGGATTTGGGGCGAGTTGATCCTTGGGTTCGTGCTCAACTCGGTGGATCGTGTTCCTCGGCTGGGGTTTGGAGGATCTGTCGCGCGGCTGTGGAGTATCGGATCGCTGTGGTCTCGTCGAGTCCGAACAGGACGGCCAGGTGGAGCAATCCGGCCCGTCAGGTTGTGAATCTCGATCTTGTGCCGCAGCTCCAGAAACTCGAAGTAGGTCTTGAGCGCCTGCGCTCGAGCAAGTCTCGTGGGGATCAGCACCGGGCGCAGCACCGTGCCGAAATACGAGTCCGCGTCCGCGGGCAGCATGTCCCATAACGGCTTCCCGAACCAGGTCCGGACCTGCTCCAAGTGGCTGACATCCGAGCGAATCATGTTGTCCGACAAGCCAGCCGCACAACGGGCGAGCACAAACCCTGCGAACACGTCGGTCTCGAACCGCTCGGTATCCTCTGGGCCCACCGCCGCACGCACCTCGCGGAGATCCCTCACGACCGACAACCCACCGCGCCTCCTGGCCTTCAACTTCACTGCTGGAGCATCATCAAGAGCGAGATCGGCTCAGAATAATTGAAGTTGAGTCAGAACGGCCAAGAACGACCAGAACACGGAAAACCCACAGGTCCAGCAGGCGAACCGAGACCCCGGGCCCCAACGAACTCCAGGGTTATTTCTTAGGAAAAGGATCTGCCTCACAGACACCTCGCCGCGCGGCCGACCCATCTGCCTGGCTCACCGGCTACCGACGCCTGACCATCCGCTACGAACGCCACGCCGAACACTTTGCCGGATTCCTCCATCTCGCGGCCGCGCTCACTTGCTACAAGAAGCTCCCCACATGAGACAACCTCTTAGCCGAGGGAAGTGGTTCGTGTAGGAAGTCTCCGGGGGTAAGTTCCCCGTCGGTAGCTCCCTCAGGCGGTTTCCAGCCTTGCGCGCCCACTCACCTCGCATGGAAGAGCAAGTGATTCTTAATCATGTGGTCTAGGTGTGGTCTGGCCGGGTTTTCTCGCGCGCGACTGATTGCGTGGGTCATGCTGCACGCCCGAAAACCATCTACGCGGCGCGTCCTGTTGCCTTGCAGAGAAGCTCGGTCCACTCGAAGGGTGACGCCCTCGATCCGGTGATCGCCGAGGTCACCCGCGGTCAGCCGTACCGGCACGTGATGGGTTTCGAGGCAGGTGAACGCCGCCGGGCGGAGAAAGACGCCGGATACAACACCGACCTGCGCACGGGCGAGTATCCGTTGATCGAGTGGGGTTGGTTCCGCGACGATGCGATTGCGTACACCAAGTCCGTGATCGGCACCCGGGTCGGTAAGTCCGCGTGCACATGTTGCCCGTTCGCATTCGCCAACAAGAGCACCCGGGCAGAGATCTTCGCCCGGTACGCCGCCGATCCGGCTAAGGGCCGCAGTCGCGGACCGCTGTTCGTCACCCACCGCCGACCCGGATCGCAAAGCCGTCGCCGACCGCGACACGTCACTGCCGGAACCCCCGGTCGGTTGATGCGCGGAGGGGAGGGTGCCTGCGCTGGTCGGCTGGCGTGGGGCAGTTGATGGTGGCTATCGCGGGGTATCCGAGTGCCGCTCGTCAGGGACGTTGCTGTCGGTGATGTGATCCGTGAGCTGGCCTGGGGGGTTCGACGGTCGGTCGGTGCCGGCGGTGGAGGATTGGCAGCAGTCGCAGTCCTCGTCGGTGCCCTGGCTGGTGCCGTCGGCCGCGGTCGGGCTGGTGAGTGGCAACAGCGTCGGTGCGGGTCGCGCGGACCCGACCGACCCGATGAGTGGGATCTCGGCACCACGGGGTGGGGCGGGGGGACAGCAGGCGTCGCCGAGGACGTGCGCCGAGGGGGCGACGCTCACGTGCACGGGCCTGGTGGTGGTGGGTGCGGCGGTCAGCCCGGGCAGGGTGGTGGTGCGGGCGGCGCGGATGGCGTTGCCGATGACGAGGACTTCGGCGAGTTCGTGGATGAACACCACGGTGGCCAGGCCGAGTACGCCGGTGGCGGCCAGCGGGATCAGGAGGCCGATGATCGCCAGGGACAGGCCGATGTTCTGCAGCATGATCGTCCGGGCCCGCCGGGCGTGCGCCAGCACCTGGGGCAGGTGGCGCAGATCCTCGCCCATCAGTGCGACGTCGGCGGTTTCGATGGCCACGTCGGTTCCCATGGCGCCCATCGCGATGCCGACGTCCGCGGTGGCCAGGGCGGGGGCGTCGTTGATGCCATCGCCCACCATCGCGATGCGGCGGCCATTGGCGAGGGTCGGCAGCAGCGCGGCCTTGTCCTCGGGGAGCAGTTCGGCGTGCACGGTGGTGATGCCGGCCTCGGCGGCGAGGCTGTGGGCGGTGCGTTCGTTGTCCCCGGTGAGCATCGCCACGTCGATCCCGAGCGCGCGCAGGCGCTGCACGGCTTCGGGTGCCTCGGTGCGGAGTTCGTCGCGGACGGCGATCGCCCCGATCACGGTCCCATTCCGTTCGAGCAGCACCACGGTGGCGCCCTCGCCCTGCAGACGGGCGACCTGGTCGGTGAGCGGTCCGGGATGGATCCAGCCGGGTTTGCCGAGCCGGAGTGCGGTTCCGCCGAGGGTGCCGTGCAGGCCGTGGCCGGCGACCGCGGTGACGTCGTCGGCCGGGGTGATGCCCGGGCCGGCGGCGGTCAGGATCGCCTGCGCGAGGGGGTGTTCGCTGCGGGCCTCGAGCGCCGCCGCGGCTACCAGTGCGTCCGATTCGCCGATGCCCTCGGCGGTGACGGTGGCGATGACCTGCGGGGTGTTGCGGGTCAGGGTGCCGGTCTTGTCGAGCGCGACCGCCCGGATCCGGCCCAGTTCCTCGAGGGCGGCGCCGCCCTTGATCAGGGCGCCGTGCCGGCTGGAGGCGCCGATCGCGGCGACCACGGTCAGCGGGACCGCGATGGCCAGGGCGCAGGGGGAGGCGGCGACCAGCACGACCAGGGCCCGTTCGATCCACAGCAGCGGATCACCGAGCATTGCACCGATTCCGGCGACGAGGACGGCGAGGATCATGATCGCCGGCACCAGGGGGCGGGCGATGGTGTCGGCGAGGCGTTGCCCGGCGCCCTTACGATCCTGGGCCTCTTCGACGATGTGCACGATCCGGGCCAGGGAGCTGTCGGCCGCACGGGCGGTGACTTCGACTTCGATGGCGCCGCCGCCGTTGATCGCCCCGGCGTGCAGTGGGTCGCCGGGTCCGGCCTCCACCGGCACGGATTCGCCGGTGATCGCGGACAGATCGAGACTGGTGCGGCCGGTACGGATGATCCCGTCGGTGGCGGCCCGCTCACCGGGTCGCACCAGCATCCGGTCCCCGAGCGCCAGTTCGTCCGGGGACACCGAGGATTCGGTCCCGCCGCACAGGATCGTCGCGGTCGGGGGGACCAGCGACAGTAGGGCGCGCAGCCCGCGGCGGGTGCGGGTGACCGCGTAGTGCTCGAGGCCCTCGGCGATGGAGAACAGGATCCCCAGCATCGCGGCCTCGGGGATCTGCCCGAGCGCGATCGCGCCGATCGCGGCGATCGTCATCAGCGTGCCGACCCCGATCCGGCGGTGGCGCAGTAGATTCCGCAGCGCCCCGGGGACGAACGTCGATGCGGCGACGACGGCGGCGAGCAACTCCACCGCGGTCCCCGCCGTGTCGGCGCCGACCCGGCCGAGCAGCCACCCGGCGCCGAGCAGCACCGCGGCGGCGGCCGCTACTTGCAGCTCGCGTACCTGCCACCAGCGGTCCTGGCCGTGGTCGGGCTCGGCGGCGGCGTCGGTGTTCGGTGTGGCTGCTGGTCCGCAGCAGGCGTCAGACATGTTCGGTCTCCACGTGTTCGGAACTACCTTCAGCATGGGCCGGGGCCGGGGCCGGGGCCGCGGTGGCGTGGTCGTCGAGCACGGCGCCGACCAGTGCCCGCCCGCGCGGGGTGAGCGAGTACATCACCAGCCGGCCGTGGCGCCGTGAGGACACCAGGTCGGCGATCTTGAGTTGCCGCAGATGGTGTGAGACGAGGTTCTGCGCCTGCCCGACCACCCACGCCATGTCACACACGCAGAGTTCGCCGCCGGACGCCAGCGCCGCCGCGATCGTCAACCGGGTCGGGTCGCCGAGCGCGCGGGCGGCGGCCGCGGCGGGTTCGATCCGGCTTGCCTCCGGAAGCTGGGCGCGGATCTGCTCGGCATGCGGGAGATCGAGACACAACAGGTCGCAGGTGTCGACGCGTTCCTTAGTCATATCAACATACTAACGAATATTGATATGATCAGAGACGGTTGGTGCCCGCTCGTGGAGTGGATCATCCTGCTCCGATCTCGCCGTCAGGCGGCGGCGATCTCGGCGGCCAGATCACCCGGCACTGGCATCGGCGTCATCAGCCCCGCCGAGACCCGCCCGGTATTGCCCTCCGGGTAGCGGCCCAGCGCAGAGCCGGGGGCGGCCACGATGATCCGCACCACCTGACCGAGCGCCTCGCGGCGGTCGTGCTGACGCAGGGCCAGCCGGAACATCGCCACATGATTACGGGTGTGCAGCCACGGATACGGCTGCGAGACGATGTGCGCGCGCTCGAGGTGCGCCCATCGCGCCTGCGCCTCACCGGTACTGGACGCGGCGCTCATCTCCCGCTCGTACAGGGCGCGAATCGCGTCGGTCAACTCTGTCATCTCAGTTCCCTTCCACTCAAAACGAATTCGGCGGTCAGCAGCAACCGCTGTCGTCGGCGTCCGGACACAGCGCCGGATCGACGGCGAGCACCAGATCGAGCAGATCGCCGAGGGCATGGCCGATCCGCGGATCCGCCAGTTCGTAGCGGGTCCGCCGGCCCTCCGGCACGGCGACCACCAGCCCGCACCCGCGCAGACATGCCAGGTGGTTCGACAGGATCTGCCGGGACACCCCGATCTGGTCCGCCAGCTCGGACGGATATCCGGGTTGCCCTTTCAGGCTCAACAGGATTCGGGTGCGCGTCGCATCCGACAATGCGTACCCGAACCTGGAGAGTGCATCTGCGTGCGTTACGGTGTCCACGGCCCCAACTATACAGAAATTCCTGAATTCAGAAAGGGATGAATCATAGGAGGATTCGGGAGCGGCATTGGGTGTCAGGTGAGGTGTCCGCCAGCCAGTGCTCTCGCGGACGGACCGGTCGCCGTCTGGCCGTGCATGCGGCGGGGGCGACCCGCCGGTTTCGGATCTCTTGGGCGATGCCGAGGGATGAAAAAGCCGTATCGGTAACGCTGTTGTGCTCGTGGGGGTCATGTGAAACAAGTGGATAGCGACACAGAAGTGAAGGAAATGCATTAGCGTTACGGCGTGTCGTCTTGACTTGTCGCGTCGGCGCGTTCATCTCCACTGGGTGCCCGGCGCGACTGCACCGAAGGGACCTGCGATGCGCGGTATCACCACAGCAATGCTGACTACCTGCATGAGAAGGCTGCCCGCACTGGCGCTGGGGGCCTCGACGGCTGTGGTCGCGGTGGTCATCGCAGCGCCGTCCGCCTCCGCCGATACTCCTGGCGACGCGGACTCGCCGTCCGTGCTCGCCGCGACGCTGGCCGACGCGGTCACCATGGCCACCGACGCCGCGCAACCGGACGTGGTGGTGGTCGATCCCAGCCGCTGGCAGACCGTCGCGAACATCGCGGCCACAAGTCTGAACAATGCCGATGCCAGCGGCTCGTCCGGCGACACCCGGAACCTGCTCGCCGGATGTCTGAGTGAATTCGCCGCCACCGGATCTGCCGCATCCGATGTGCTCGGCTCCTGCGCCGACGAACTCGGCGCCGTCGACGGCGGCATCGCCCCCCGACTGGTTGCCGCACTCGAACTCGGTGACGTCTCCGAATCCGCAGGCCCCGGCTCGTTCGACCACACCCCCGCCGCTGACGAGGCATCATCGGACTCGGAGCCCGCCGAGGACACCGCACCGAAGCCGGTCGAGGACGAGGCCACCGGAACTGGGGAGGCAGGCACCACCACCGAGGAGCAGAGCGAGCCCACCGACCCCACCGGTGTCGAGGCGCCCTCACCCGAGGGACCTTCACCGGAGGCGAACGCGGGCACCGCCGCCGCGACCGGCGAGCGAGAGGCCGATGCCGCCGCGACGCCGGCCCCGCAGCGGCCGCGCACCTGGAATCGCCCCGGGACCAAGGAATTCGTGGCACCCAGCGCGGGCACCGTCACCTCCACCATGGGGGATGGGCGCGGCCACGAAGGCATCGACATCGCCAACACACTGGGTGCCCCGATCGTTGCCGTCGCGGACGGTGAAGTCATCGACGCCGGCCCGGCCCAAGGGTTCGGGTTGTGGGTGCGGATCCGGCATGACGACGGCACCATCACCACCTACGGGCACAACAACGACAACCTGGTCGAGGTGGGGGAGCGGGTCAAGGCCGGACAGCAGATCGCCACCGTCGGCAACCGCGGCCAGTCGACCGGTCCGCACCTGCACTTCGAAATCGAAGACTCGGACGGGGAAATCGTGGATCCGGTCAAGTGGCTGGCCAAGCGCGGTGCCTCCATCGTCGGTCTCGACTGATCGGGCCTGCTCCTGTTCTCCCCACCCGGAGGGAACGCTCGGCCCCAGCCGCGCAGTCGCATCGCAGTGTGGAAAGGGATGGTGGTCGGTGATGATCGACGTCGAGGGCAGCATCGTCATCGACCGCCCCGTCGGGGAGGTCTTCGACTTCGTCGCCGATCAGACCAACGCACCCCGCTGGCAGAACGGACTCGAGCAGGTCCGCCGGGTCACCGACGGACCGCCCGGGGTGGGCACCAAGCATGTTGTCGTCCGCAAGTTTCTGGGCCGGCGGCTGGAACTGATCAACGAGTACGCACACTTCGAGCCGAACGTGGAGATCACGTTCACCGGTGCGTCCGGCCCGGGCCGCTTCGAGGTGACGTACCGGACCGAGGAGACCGCCGAGGGAACCCGGCTGAGCTGCCACATGCGGATGGAGCAGAAGGGGCTGTTCGCCCTCGCTGACCCGGTGGTGGCCGCGAGCCTGCGGCGGGACTTCGCCGCCAACCTGCGAAACCTCGAGGCTCTGCTCGAAACCCGCGCCGAGTAAGGCCGCGTCCCTGTGTGGTCAGGTCAGGGCGCTGCCGGCCTGCCATTGCTCCCACGGGACGGACCAGTCGCCGTTCTGCCACAGCTCGAGCGGGGCGCCGCCGGTGTTGCGGACCTCGACGATGTCGCCGGGGACGGAGAAGTCGTAGAACCAGCGGGCGTTGTCGGGGCTCAGGTTCAGGCAGCCGTGCGAGACGTTGGTGTTGCCCTGCGCCCAGATGGTGTCGGCGAGTTCGTGGAGGTAGATGCCGTCGTTGCTGATGCGGGTGGCGTAGTTGATCGATTCCTTGTATCCGAGGCGGGAGTTCACCGGAAGCCCGTAGGTGGAGGAGTCCATGATGACCGGGTTGGCTTTGTCGATGACGGTGTAGATGCCCGGTTGGGTCCAGAACGAGAGGGTCTGCCCGCCCACGACTTCGGTGCCGCCCCGGCCCATCGACGTCGGCATCGTGCGGACCACTTCGCCGTTGTCGGTGACGGTGACCTGTTTGGTGGTGTCGTCGGCGACGGAGATGTGGGCGTCACCGATGGTGAACGAGGTGGTCGCGTCCTCCTGGCCGAAGAGGCCTTCGCCGAGCGCGATGCCGTAGACGTTGGCACGGACGGTGACCTGGGTGCCGGGCGCCCAGTAGTTCTGGGGTCGCCAGTGCACGTTCTGGACGTCCGCCCAGTACCAGGAGCCGGTCACCGGGGATGTGGTCTCCACGTGCAGGGCTCTTTCGGCGGCGGCGCGGTCGGTGATCGGTTCGTCGAAATGGGTGACGATCACGATGCCGACGCCGAAGGTGCCGCCGTCGGCGAGCAGGTTCCCGCCGCTGGTGACGAAGGTGGGTTTGGTCTGGTTGCCGGGGGTGACCGTGGAGAACGTGCTGGTCTTCTCGCTCGGGACACGCTGGTCGCCGACCGCGGTGACTGCGAGGGTGTAGGTGCGGCCGTAGCCGAGGGGTACTCCCGGTTTCCAGGACAGGCGATCGGGGGTGAAGATACCCTCGACCACCCGTCCCTCGTCGTTGGTCATGGTGACCGTCTCGAGGGTGCCACCGTTTGTGCTCACCGCTACCGGGTCCGTGGGGTTGACCGCGGCGGCGCCGTCGGCCGGGGACACGGTGATCTCCGGTCCCGGCGGCGGTGTGGCCGGTCCTGCAGGTTGGTCGGTGGAGGGTGCGCAGGCGGCGGCGAGAGCGAGCAGCAGGACTGCGAGGACAGCGGCGAGGTGACCGGGGCGGCGACGGGCGTGCATGACAGTGATTCTCCCGTGCGGAAGGGTCCGGGCGTGTGCAGTCGCTGTGCGACGGCGGTCACCAGGGCAGTTCGCGGCAGCGGCCTTCGCCCTCGGCGGGTTCGACCTGCAACGTGGCGTGCTCGAGGTCGAACTTCTCCGCGAGCAGTGTCTGCGCCGAGGCGAGTACGGCGGTCGGGTCCGCGCCGCGTTCGGTGATCAGGTGCGCCGACGCCACCTCCATGCCCGAGGTCAGCGTCCACACGTGCAGGTCGTGCGATTCCTTCACTCCGGGCAGGGTTTCCAGGGCGTGGCCGATCGCGTCGACGTCCACGCCGGCAGGGGCGTGCTGGAGCAGGATGCGGATGGCGTGGCGGCCGAGGTTGAACGCACGCGGCAGGACGAACAGGCCGATGGCGACACCGATGATCGGGTCGGCGTACCGCCACCCGAACAGCAGGGTGAGCAGTCCGCTGACCAGTACCCCGATCGAGCCGAGCATGTCGGCCATGACCTCGAGGTAGGCGCCGCGGACGTTGATGGACTCCTTCGCGCCGCTGCGCAACAGCAGGAACGCTATGACGTTCATGGCCAGCCCGACCAGCGCGACGATGACGACCGGCAGGCCCGGCACCTCGGGCGGATCGTCGAGTCGCCCGGCGGCCTCGTAGAGGATCCAGCCGGCGACCCCGAAGAGCAGGACCGCATTGAACAGGGCGGCGAATACCTCCGCCCGGTACATCCCGAAGGTACGCTCGGGCCGGTTGTGCGCCTTGTTCGCCAACGTGATGGCGATGACCGCCATCAGAATGCCGAGCACGTCGGTGAACACGTGCGCCGAATCCGACAGCAGCGCCAGCGATGACGTCGACAGGCCCACCGCGACCTGGGTGACGAAGGTGACCAGTCCGAGGGCGACGGCGATCCAGAGCTTGCGCAGGTGCTTCCCGGAGGCGCTCGTCGCGTCCGCGGGCGAGATCCCGTGGCCGTGGCCGTGTCCCTGACCCATGACAGCGTGTCCTTTCGTTGCAGCGTCAGCCCGGATCATATTGTCATATGCGCATATATTCAATCGGGAGGGTGTTCGGTGCCGCACCCTCGTCAACTAACCTGCATAGTATTTCGGCGGCGGTGCACAGGCGATGAGCTGGCTCGACCGGAACTCCACAGACCAGGAAGGCCCTCTTTCGCGTGAGTGCAGTAGATGACCCCAGCGCCCCCGGGGAGCGGGCCCGCAGGCGCACCCTGCCGCAGATCCTCGGCTGGGCGGCGATCGCGGCCCTCGTCGCCGCCGCGCTGGCGCAGCTGTCGACCACCGAGGCGCTGCGCCTGTTGGGGTTACCCGATCCCGGCACGCTCACCACCTACGGGCTGCCGGCGGTGATGGCATTCGGGGAGGCGTGTGCGGTGGTCATGGTCGGCTCCGCCCTGCTGTCCACGGCGCTGGTGCCACCACAGCCCTCCGGGGTCCTCGACGTCGACGGGTATCTGGCGATGCGCACCGCCGGTGTCGCCGCCGCACTGTGGGCGCTGAGCGCGGTCGCGCTGGTGCCGCTGACCCTGTCGGACAGTTCCGGGCAGACTCTCGCCGTGGTGTTCGCCGACCCGGGCCCCTTCGTCCAAGCCGTCACCGACCTGGAGGTCCCGAAGGCGTGGGCGTGGACCTGCCTGCTCGCCGTGGTGGCCGCGATCGCGGCCCGGCTGGTGCTGCGTCACAAGTGGACCCCGGTGGTGCTGGCGCTGGCGGTGATCAGCGTGCTGCCGCGCGCCCTGTCCGGGCACTCGGCCTCGGGCGGCTCGCACGACGTCGCCACCAACAGCCTCCTCTTCCACATCGTTGCCGCCGCGCTGTGGGTGGGCGGGCTGGTGGCCCTGGTGTTGCACGCCCGCCGCCGCGGCGCGCGCCTCGATATCGCGGTCCGCCGGTTCTCGGCGCTCGCGCTGGGCGCCTTCACGGTGATGGCGGTCTCCGGGGTCATCAACGCCGCCGTGCGGCTCCCGATCACCGACCTGGTGACGAGCACCTACGGGGTACTCGTCCTGGCGAAAGTCGCCGCCCTGGTACTGGTCGGGTTCGCGGGCTGGCGCCAGCGCACCGTCGCGGTCACCGCACTCGAGAACGATCCCGAGGACCGGGCGGAGTTCGTGCGGCTCGCGGTGATCGAATCGGTCGTGCTCGCGGTCACCGTCGGCATCGCCGTCGCGCTGGGGCGCACCCCGCCGCCGGCCGGCGAGCGCCGCGAACCCACCCCGCTCGGGGAAACCCTCGGCTACGACCTGGGCGGCGCGCCGTCCGCCGGCCGCATGCTTCTGGATTGGCGGTTCGACCTGATCTTCGGGACCGCGGCGCTCGTGCTGGCGGCCGCCTATCTGCTCGGCGTTCGGCGCCTGCACGCGCGGGGTGACCGGTGGCCGGTGGGCCGGACGGTGTGCTGGGTTCTCGGGTGTGTGGTGCTGCTGCTGGCCACCTCGTCGGGGCTCGGGCGATTCGCGCCGGCGGTGTTCAGTGTCCACATGGGCGCGGTGGCCGGGCTGGCGATCATCGCGCCGCTGCTGCTCGCGCTGGGGGCGCCGCTGACCCTGTGGTCGGCGGCCGCGCGCCGCGGCGCCGACGGTGTGCCCGGGATGTGGGAGTTCTCCCGGCAGCTCTATCTCAGCGCCCCGCTGCGGCTGCTCACCCGCCCGGCGGTGGCGCTGACCCTGCTGTTCGGCGGGTTCTACGTGTTCTACCTCGGTGGGATCTACGGCTCGCTGGACGGATCGCACACCTGGCACGTGGTGTCCAACGGCTACTTCCTGGTCGCCGGGTTCGTGTTCTTCTGGGTCAGTGTCGGCCCGGACCCGACACCGGCCGCCGCCTCCACCCGCACCCGGCTGATCACGGCGGTCGCCGGGCTCGCCGCCTACGCCGGCTTCCTACTCCTGGTCGCCCGCGCCGACAGCGTCATCGCCGCCGAGTACTACACGATGTTGCGCCGCGGCTGGTGGGACGACCTCGCCGCCGATCAACGGCTCGGCGCCGCGATCGGGGCGGGCACCGGGGCGGTGGCACTGGCGTTCGCGGTCGTACTCGCCGCCGCCGCGGTCACCGCGCCGCGCCGCGGCCGCACCGCGGCGCGCCGATGACGTAGAGACGCTGATCAGCCAGTGCACGAACACCGCCGCCCCGGTGACCCGACCTGCAGTGCCAGCCGCTACCAGCGGGCGAAGTGGGTCCCTTGTTCGGGTTGACCTTCGACTCGAATAGAAGGTTTACCGTGGCCATATGGCCGAGCTGCTGATCTCCGAATTGTCGCGCCGCAGCGGTGTCCCCGCGACGACGCTGCGCTATTACGAGCAGGTCGGCGTCCTGCCCGCCGCCCGCTCGCACTCCGGATACCGCCTCTACGACGAGCACGCCGAACAGCGGCTGCGGCTCATCTCCGCGGCCAAGCGACTGCAGATGCCGCTGCTCGAGATCGTCGAGCTGCTGACAGTGTGGGAGGAGGACGCCTGTCGGTCGGTGCGATCGCACCTGCGACCCGCCCTCGATGCCCGGATCGCAGAGGCCGCCACTGGGATCGCCGCACTGACCCGGCTGCACACCGAACTCATCGCCGCGCGGGAGCGGCTCGACTCGCTACCCGATCGCGACGACCGGTGCAACCCTCGGTGCACCGTTCTCCTCGAACCCGTCACCGTGCAGGGACCGGACTCGGCCAAGACCGATCGGCCGATCGCCTGAACCCTCGACGGCGGCGACTACCGCACCCGGATCGCCGCCTGGAACACCCTCCTCGACGGATGCCCCCGCGAGGAGGTGGATACCGGGGTCCGGGTCACCGTGCCCTCCGAGTCCGCTGCCGAGCTCGCCGGGTTGGTCGTGGCCGAACAACACTGCTGCGCCTTCCTTGACTTCATCCTCGCCTTCGACCGCGGCACCGTCGCGCTGACGATCACCGCCCCATCCGATGGGCGGGCCCTGATCGACGACCTGATCACCCCGACGGCGCCGTGACCGCGGTCCGTCCAGTCCAGATACTGAAAACCAGGAATGTCTCGGGCGAGTGCTGATGGTCCCGCCCTCGTCTGGAACGTGCCCGGCCGGCTACATCAAGGTGGGGTCACCGGTGTCTCCGGGTCCGACGGCCTCAATGGATCTATCGGTGCCGGTGGCGTTTCGGTCTCGTCGGGCAGGGTGGTCGCCGGCGGTTCGGTGGTCGGTCGCGGTTCGGTGGTGGGGGTGGATTCGTCGGGATCCGTCGTCGGTACCGGATTCGACTCGGGTATAGGCGCCGGGGCCGGGGCCGGGGCCGGAGAGGGAACCGAGGAGAGAGACATCGTTTTCCGAGTCGAGGGTTCGATGGTGGTGTCGACGAAGTCGATTACCGGGTGGATCGATGTGGGCAGGGTGGGTGGGATGGGCGGGGCGGTGACTGCCACCATGCGGGGTATCGGCGTCACCGGATTCGCTGTGAGGGCCACCGTCGCCGGCGCCGCCGGGACGGTTGCGGCACTCGCCGAGGGAACGGGTGCCGGTGCAGCGCGTTCGACCAGCCGGAAGCCGTGCTGGGACGGGGGTGGACTTGCCACGACGGTGTCGTCGTGGCGCGCGTTGGATCCGACGTTCGAGGCGTACCAGGGCACGATGAGTGCGACCGCGGCGAGCACGACCGCCGCGACGACACGAAGGTTACCGCCCCGGCCTCGTCGAACCGTGTGCCCCGGTGGGACGATCGGGTATCGCGATGCGGCCGCGAGCAGTGCGGCGCCCCGGGCGGAAACACTGCCTGGAAACGGCGGGCAGGTCACTGGTGCGCCCAGGCCCTCGAGCCGCTCACGCAGCCCGGGGGGCGTCTCGGCGCCGGTGAGCAGGACCAGGTCCAGATCGGAGGTGTAAAGACCTGCGGCGTCCAGACAGTCGGCGACGAGTTCGAGCGCCGAGGTCAGTTCGTCGACGGTCGGTTGGCTCCGGTGGCTACCGAACTCCGTCGAACGCAGCGGCCGTCCGACGATGGGATCGGATCCGTCGTTCGTGCCGCCCGATACGATCGTCAGGTCCAGGCTGTCGGCACCGAGGTCGCAGACGAGCGCGACACCGTCGGAGAGTGGCCCATGCTCGGCTTCGAACCAGGCGAGCGCCGCGACGGGTTCGGGAACCAGTCCGACTCGGGCCAGCCCGGCCCGGTCGAGCGCGGCCCGTAGTTCGCCGACGGCGTGGGCTGAGTGCACCGCCGGGTGGGCAAGCACGACGGGGGTGTCTTCCGCGACATGGGTTTCGGCGATCACACAGTGCGCGGCGGCGGCGACCAGGTCCTGCGCGGCGTAGCGGCGCCCGTCGCCTGCAACGAGCACATCGCCGAGACGGTGCGCGAATTCGGAGAGCACCCCGGCGCCGTCGGGTGCGTCACCCAGGCGCACGGTCGAGTCCGGTCCGAGTGTCAGCGTCGACCGGCGCGTGAGCAGCGATTCGGTGGGGTGATCCGCGCTCGCGGTCGCGGCGACCGCGTACGCCGTCCCGATGGTCACGCCGACACCTAGTGTCATCGTGGTGTCCCCGTCATTGTGCGGCCCGCAGGCGGCCGAAGACGCCGTCCTTCTCGTCGGCGGGGCCGGCGGTGAAGTAGAGCGAGTTGCTGTCGCCGAGGCTTTCTCCGTTGCCGAACAGCAGCCCCCACAGCCCCTCCACGCCGAGAACCGCACCGGATTCGTCCCGGACGTAGTCGATGAAGGCGCCGGTGGTGTCGTCGAATGCGGCGATGTGTCCGGCGCCCCCGAAGTTGCCGACCAGGATGCTGCCGCTGAGCGCCCCGAAGTCCGCCGGGGCGACGGCCACGCCCCACGGTGAGTTGAGGCGGCCGCCGTCGTCGAGCACCCGCACGAGGTTGCCGGCCCGGTCGAATTCGGCGATCTTGCCGCGGTCCGGGCGGTCGCCGGCCGCGACCTCTTGTTCGGCATCCAGCGAGTCCTCCTCGCCCGCATCGAATTCGCGGCCATCGGCGGAGTCCTCGGCGGCCTTGGTGACGGCGTAGGTGACGAAGACACGGTCGCCGGCGGTGACGAGGTTGAACGGGGCCGGATCACCCGGCCTCGCCCGCTTACCCGACCCCGGGTCGGCGGGATCGATCGGGTCGCCGGTCGCGAACGGGTTGACGAATCCCTGCGTCGGAACCAGTCGCCAGGACTTGTCGAATTGCCGGATCTGGGGATCGGCGCCGAAGTCGGCCGCCCACAAGGTGTCGTCGCGGCCCGAGGCAAGCGCGAGGCCGAAGAAGTTCATCCCCGCGGGGCCGCCGTCGAACATCTGCAGCGCGGGTCCGTCGCGGCGGACGATCCGACCGTCGGCGCCCTGTTCGGTCCAGCCGGCGATGCGACCGGTGTCGGTGGCGAAGAGGAATCGGGAGGACCCGGCGAGCAGCTCGGGGTGCCCGTCGACGTCGACGGGTTGTCCGGTGACGGCGAAGCTGTCGGAGGCCAGAGGTGCGGGGTTGAACGCCACGCCGGTGATCTTCCCGCCGCCGGTGTCGGAGGTGTCGGAGTCGGTGCCGGGGACGGTGACCTCGTGCAGTGCGTCCTGGTGCAACGGGCGCAGCGCCGGGTTGGGTGAGGCGCTCACGTCGCCGACGAACTCGAACGAGGTTCCGCCGCCGCCGACCCAGAAGTGTCCGCCTTCGCCTTGCGGGCGGATCGCGATACCCCAGGCGTTCACCATCTCGGGGAAGGTGGCCGCGGCGCCGTACGAGTCGTTGCTCGCCACGAGCGTCGCAGCGGCATAGCGGTTGCCGGGCAGCGACTCGGTGTCGGCGGCCGGGGCGGCGGGGCTGCATCCGGTCGCGCCGAGCAGCAGCGCGGCGAGGGGTCCGGCGCAGGTGATCGAGAAGCGACGTGGTGGGTGGTGGGGCATGGCAGTTCCTTTCGAGATCTCCGGTGCCGCACAAGGGTCGTGTCGGTCCGGGGAAGGGCAGTCGAGATGGCAGGAAGAGGTCAGTGTTCGGCGTTCCAGAAGCCGATCCATACCGCTGTCCACCAGCAGATCTGGGAGACCGAAGCGGTGGCCGCCCCCCAGATGGTCAGGGTGGGTGCGAGCGAGACGGTTGCGGCGCGGGCCATGCGCCGGCTCAGGATCAATGCCTGCAGACCGTTGAGGGTCAGGATCAGCACGCAGGGGACCTTGATCCGGGTCAGGGTCGAGGCGAGATTCGGTTCGAGCAGCGCGCCGCTGGCGACCAGCCCGGCCAGACCCAACCAGATCGGCAGGTGCAGGCGGTGTGCTCCGGCGATCGCCTCGGCGAGGGTCGATCTGCCCGACACCCACACCAGCACCAGATAGTCGGCGATCAGGACGCCACCGAAACCGAGCACGAGGGACGCCAGGTGCACGAACAGCGCCGCCGTGTGCAGCACGGGATCCACGGTGACGTGCGCCGAGATCCACAGCACCACCGTCAGGGTCGCGGAGGCGAGCACTCCGGCGACTGCAATGGCCCACCAGGAATCATGCAGGGCCAGTGGTCGGTCCGGCTCACTTGCCAGCATCCGACGTGTACCCGTGTCGACGGCGCGTGACGACGGGAGGCCCCGGTCCTCACCCCAGATGATCCTGGCGGTCCGCGCCTGCCGCGTCGGAAGTGGGGTCACCGGTGACCGGAGGGTCGGCGCGGTGGGGGACGAGGTCCCGGGGTCGGCGGTTGGCGAGTCGGTGGTGGAGGGGGAGGTGTTCTGCATCGGTGAGTCCGGTTCTGGTGAAGAGTGCGCGAACGGAGATCCGCGCCGACTTGGTGCGGTTGGTGGCGCGCGCTGCCCCGGACGCCGTGACCCGATGGGGAGTGGTGTGCGAACTACCGCACTGCCACGTTCGACCCCTCGAAGTCGTTGCTTCGCAGGCGTGTTCGGTCCGTCGTTGACCGGTCGGCGATGTGGGGGTCGCGATCGATCTCGTCCTGGGGACGAGTGCTCATGGTCACGATCGCTCCTCCAGACTTCACGGACCCTTCACAGGGTGTAGCTAAGGCTGCCCTTTGCTGATTGGCGATCTAAGTAAAAATGTTCGGATACCCGAAGTCAATTGATGTGACAGCGAACACACCGTGGTGTCCGATTTTCCCGGCCGCTCCGACCGCCCTTTCGGCCCACAACGAACGGAGATCCCGAACCCTTTCCGGGTCGGGGGTCTCTTCATTCGGGCACGTGAAGGACGGGGAATGTCCTCGTGGACTGTCAGGTTCGCGTCGTGATTGGTGCCCTCTATACCGGAACCCTGTTCGCGCCGACCGTGGACCGCGACCTGCCAGGGCAAGGCTTCACACACCGGACCGGCGACGTCGTCACCATCCGTAGTAAGCACTCGGCGCCCCGATCGACGAGGTCGGTGCCACGGAGACCCTGCCCGAATAGTCCCTCGGATTAGGCCGCCTCCTCGCCTATACCTCGCCGGCCGCCTGACCGCGTTCGTGCCTCCACCCCCACCCTCCCACCGCGGTGCCGGTCCCCGCCGCCACCGCGTAGACGCCTGCCCGGTCCTGGATGATCGGTCGAGCCGCCGCCTACTGGCACCGCGTCGACCATCATCGCGTGGGGGAAGCTTTCACAGGTCGTACGCCACGGCCTTCCCGAGAACGCGGATGCCGACACGGTCGCCGGGGGTGAGGGCGGTGGCGCCGAAGCGGCGGACGGTGACCCGTTCGGGCACCTCCCCGTCCCCGGTGTCGAGGCGGATACCGAGCAACATCTCCGACCCCAGATAGTCGACGTCGACGACCGTCCCGGATACACCGGCACCATCGGTGGTCACCTCGATCTGCTCCGGCCGCAACATCACTCGGGCGCTCCCGTGGACGCCGTTCGAGGCCACGGCCACGTCGCCGAGGGCGCAGCGGGCGCGGCCGCCGTCGACGTGCGCCGACAGGACGACGGCGTCGCCGATGAACTCCGCGGTGGGGACGTCGATCGGGGTGGAATAGATTTCGCGTGGGGTACCGATCTGGGCGAGCCGGCCCGCACTCATCACCGCAACCCGGTCGGCGAACGACAGCGCCTCGGGCTGGTCGTGGGTGACGAGGATGGTGGTGATCGCGGCCTTCGCGAGGACGTCGGCGACGATCCTGCGGGTGTTCGCCCGCAGGCCGGCGTCCAGTGCGGAGAACGGCTCGTCGAGCAGCATGAGTTCGGGTTCGCGGGCCAGTGCCCGCGCGAGTGCCACCCGCTGCTGCTGCCCGCCTGAGAGCTGGTCGGGTCGCCGGGACGCGTACGACGAATCCAGCGACACCATCTCGAGCAGCTCGGCGATCCTCGCCGGGGTGCGGGCCCGGCGGGGCAGCCCGAACCCGACATTCGCGCCGACCGTGGCGTGCGGGAACAGCGCACCGTCCTGGGCGACGTACCCCACCGACCGCCGGTGCGCGGGCGTCCAGCCACCGCCCGCGACGACCCGGCCGGCCAGTGCGATGGTGCCGGCATCGGGCTTCTCGAAGCCGGCGATCAGGCGGAGCAGGGTGGTCTTGCCGCAACCGGACGGTCCGACGATCGCCGTCGTGGATCCGGCCTCGACGGCGAATGCGACGTGCCGGAGGATCGCCGCGGCGCCGAACGACTTGTCGAGTCCGTCCACTTCGAGTGCGTATGTCATAGTCCCGCTACCTTTTTCGACTGGGAGAAGAGCACGTAGGTCATGGGCAGCGACAGCACGATCATGATCAGCGCGTACGGTGCGGCGCCGGCGTAGTCGATCTCGCTGCTCAGCGACCAGAACTGCATGGACAGGGTGCGGGTGCCGGTGGGCGCGAGCAGGAGGGTGGCGGTCAGCTCGTTGACGATCCCCAGGAACACCAGGGCCCCGCCCGCCGCGGTGGCCGGGGCGGCCAGCCGCAGCGTGACCCGGACGAAGGCCGACAGCGGTGAGAGACCCAGCGACTGCGCCGCCTCCTCGAGCCCGACGGGCGCCTGCGCGAGACCGGCCCGCAGGTTCACCAGCGCACGCGGCAGGAAGAGCAGCGCGTAGCCCGCGATCACGACGGCGACGCTCTGATAGAGCGGATGGAGGTAGCGGATGGAGACGGTGACCAATGCCAGTGCCACCACGATGCCGGGCAGCGAACTCGAGATGTAGGTGCCGCCCTCGAGGAAGCGGCTGAACCGGCCGGGGTGGCGGATCGAGATCCAGGCGATCGGGAAGGCGACTACACACGTCACGACGGCGCCGGCGATGCCGAACCCGAGAGTCTGCACCAGCGCGGACGCGACGGCGTCCCATTCCCAGACCGCGCTCCCGCCGATGACGAGCCACCGCACGACACTGACGACCGGGACACCGACGGACGCCGCGATCAGCACCCCGAGGAACAGAAGCACGATCGGTGAGTACCGCCAGCCGAGTTCGGCGGGCACGGCCCGGCGGGCCGCACCCGACCCGATCCGGGCGTATCGGGCGCTGCCACGGACGACCGATTCGATCACCAGCAAGGTGAGGCAGAGCAGCACCAGGACACCGGCGAGCATGGTCGCCGCGGTTCCGTTGAACGTCGACTGGTACTGCTCGAAGATCGCCGTCGTGAACGTGTCGAACCTGATGAACACGAATGCGCCGTATTCGGCGAGCAGGTGCAGCGAGACCAACAGTGCCCCACCCGCGATGGCCAGCCGCAGCTGCGGCACCACGACGCGGAAGAACACCGCCCACGGCCCCACACCGAGGGCCCGCGCCGATTCCTCGACGGCCGGATCCAGCCGGCGCAGTGTCGCGGCCGCCGGAATGTAGACGAGAGGGAAGTACGAGAGGGTCGCGATGAGAACACCGCCGCGCAGCCCGCCGAGGGAGGGAATCGCCGTCACCCAGGAATAGCTGTTCACGAACGCCGGAACAGCCAGAGGCACCGCGAGAAGCACCGCCCACACCTTCGCACCCGGCACCCGCGTGCGCTCGACGAGCCAGGCGGCGAGGACGCCGAGGACGACACAGATCGGCACCGTAACCACGACCAACAACACGGTGTTCGAGAGCAATTCGCGTACCCGCGGGCGGAACAGCAGCGCCGACGCGGTGTCCCAGCCCGTCGCGATGCTCTGCACCATCACGTAGCCGAGCGGAATGAACGACGCGGCCACCACGATCACCGCGGCGACCGCCAATGGGAAGGGCAGGTGCGGCCGGGCGGTCGGGCGACGCGCCGTGGCCGCGTCGCCCGACCGCACGCGGCCGATCAGTGCGAGATTCAGAGCAAACCGGCTTCCGTCATCAGCTCGGTGACCTGCGGGCTGTTGAGCTTCGCAGGGTCGACCTGCGGGGCCTGCAGTTCAGCGAGGGGAACGAGCTTCGGGTTCGCCGGCACGCCACTGCCCACCGTGTACTCGAACGACGTCCCGGTCTGCAGGACCTCCTGCCCCTTCTGACCGGTGACGAACTTCAGGAACTGCTGCGCCGCATCCTGCTTCGTGCTGGACTGCAGGACGCCACCACCGGAGACGCTGACGAATGCTCCCGGATCCTCGTTCTTGAAGTAGTGGAGAGCGACGTTGTTGCTGTTCTCTCCGGTCTTGGCCTGATCACCGAACCAGTAGTAGTGGTAGATCACACCGCCCGGGATTTCGCCGGCGTTGACGGCCTTCATCACCGTGCCGTTGCCCTTGTAGGTGCGGACGTTCTCCTTCATCCCGGCCAGCCACTGCCGGGTGGCGTCCTCACCCTTCAGCTCGAGCAGTGCGCTGACGATGGCCTGGAAATCGGCCCCCGACGGGGACGCCGCCCAGCGGTCCTTCCACGCGGGATCCTGCAGGTCGAGCAGCGACTTCGGCAGCTGGTCTGGCAGCATGTCCTTGTTGTAGGCGAAGACGGTGGAACGGGCCGCGATGCCGGTCCACTTGCCGGACGACGGCCGGTACTGGCCCGGGACCTGGTCAAGGACATCCCGGTGCACGTCGGCGAAGAGCCCGGCGTTCTCCACCAGCGTCATGGCCGGGGAGTTCTCGGTGAGGAACACGTCGGCCGGCGACTGGTCACCCTCGGCCACGAGCTGGTTGCCGAGTTCGGTGTCACTGCCGTTGCGCAGTTCCACCTCGATGCCGGTCTCCGCTGTGAAGGCGTCGGCCCATTCCTGGGTCAACGATTCGTGCTGGGCGTTGTACACGGTGATCTGGTTGGCGGCGCCGGAGTCGGTGCCGTTGTCCGAACCGGAATCCGAGCACCCCGCCACCGTCAGCACCGCGGCGGTGGCGAGCGCCACCCCCGACATCAGTCCGATCCGCATCCTCATCGTCCGTCCTCTTCCGCAGCGGGACCTCTTCCAGCCGTCTCCAGGAAAATGATGCTACTTGCAGGATTGGCAAACCTAACCATTCGGATTTGGTGGACTGAGCGGAGGTTGGGGCGTCGGCCCGTCTGGGTGAGAAGGGAAGGAAGGACCCGGACCGGCGGCGTCCAGCGTGGAAGAAGGCTCGCACCGGGTGGACGTGGACGTCCCTGTGTACGAGGAACTGGGTCGGGTGATCCCCACACCGGGACAGCCAATCAACGCCCGAAACCGCCACCCGCACATCGTCGACGTGCGCGGCGAGAATCACCCAACGTCGCTCCTGACATGCCTGTGATCAATGCGCCCGTCGATCGGTGGGCGCTTGTCTCGTTGCCGTGACGCGCAGGTTCGAACCAATAACGATGCGATCCGGTTCCGATCAGATTCCGAACGCACGACGCCGGGCCGTCGGCACAGGCCGAGTACGAATGTCACCGCCCGCCAGTAGAGGATGCCGACCACAATCGATAGCGCCAGCGCCAACCAGGGATGGTCGTCGCGCAGCGGCAGATACACCTGGAAATGTGTCAGGTAGATGTAGAGGGACGCACTCGCCAACACCCCTGCCACTCGGCTCAGCACCATGGGGCAGGGAACGGATTTGAGCCACACCAGCAGGCAGAGCCCACCGACGACGATGATTTCCCGTCGAGTCTCGCCGAAGAAGAACCCGGGAACCGTGGCCACGACCACCGCGGTGACCCAGAGTCGCTGCCAGATGGTCGTCGACTTGGCGGCGGCCCAGCCGAGAGCGAACAACCAGAAGACCACCGACGCGGTCAGGATGCGATTCCGGCTGTCGTCGACATCGACCAGTCCGTACCGGGTGAGCAGGCCGATAGCCACGAACCCCATCGCGAACCAGAACGGGTGCCTGCGCTCGATGCGGTCGACGAGCGGTATGTAGAGCACCGCGGCGAGGACGAGCACGATGTACACGATCGCCTCGACGAACCAGTATCTCCACTCGGCGGACCACCCGTCCGGACCGAAGATTCCGTTGAGCAGGAACGCACTGGTGATGCGGTAGTCCCCGGTGAGGGCGATGACGGATCCGATCCACACCATGCTGGGAACGGCGATCCGGGCGACGCTCCCGAGGGTGTGGCGGACGCGTTCGGTCCGTTCGGCGGTGCCGAGGTGGAACCGGGCGAAGTTGTAGCCGGCGACCCCGAGGAGCACGTGCGCTCCGCCGAGCAGCGTGAACAGGTGAATGTGCGAGCCCGCGATCAGCACGATCGCGACCGCGCGGAGCAGCACGTTGGTTTCCATCCTCCGCCACCGGCGTCGCCGCGGAGCCGGTGCGAAGTCCCCGACAGGCGTGGTGTGCCAGTTCTCGGGGAGGTGGCCGAGCATCTCCTCGAGTCGCAGGGACATCCGCACGTAGGACAGGGAGTCGCCGCCCAGGCTCACGAAGGTGCTGTCGTCGGTGACGTGCGTGCAGTGGAGGATCTCGGCATACAGCGCCCTTACGGCGCCGGTGTCGGGGCCTGTGGTCGATTGCGTGGCCATCGGGGGTTCGGACGCGTGTGCCAGCTCGGCGACGGCGCGGAGGTCGGGTTTTCCCGTCGAGGTCCGCGGAAGCTCGTCGACGGGGAACACCCGGATGGCCGCGACGGGAAGACCCGAGGCCCGGGCGGTCGCGTGCCGGACCGTGTCCACATCGCCGCAGTGCTGGACGGCCACGATCAGTTCGTCCGTGCCGCCCGCGCAGCAGGCCGTCAGCCCGTGCTGCGCGAGGGCCGACTCGACGTGCTGCAGGTCGATCCGCAGTCCGAAGACCTTGGCGAATCGGCTGCGGCGACCGACCACCTCGTACAACGCGTCACCCGTCTGCCGGGCGAGGTCACCGGTCCGGAGTTCGCCGCCGAGGGTGTCACCGAGGCGGAGGTCGTCGGGGGTGTGGGCGTAGCCGAGCATCACGTTCGGCCCCGCGTAGATCAGCTCGCCGGCACCGTCCGGGGCGTCGGCGACCGGTTCGAGCCGGAAGGATCCGCCGGGAATCGGCCGGCCGATCGACTGCGGGTGGGTGGCGGCGAGTTCCGGTGGTAGGTACGCCATCCGGGCGGTCGCCTCGGTCTGCCCGTACATGACGAACAACTCCCAGCCCCGCCGTCGACCCAGATCCGCGTAGGCCCGCACCCGGTCCGGTGCGAGCCGTCCGCCGGCCTGCGTGATGTATCGCAGGTCGGGCAGATCCAGTTCGTCGAACCCGATCCGGTCGAGGAGATCGAAGGTGTAGGGCACACCCGCGAAGCTGGTGCCGCGGTGGGCCTTGAAGAGGTCCCAGAACCCGGGGTCGGTGACCGAGTGGGTCGTGAGGATCAGGGCGGCGCCGCGGAGCAGGTGGCTGTGGATGACTGATAACCCGTAGCAGTAGTGCATGGGCAGCGTAGTCACAGCACGGTCGGTGTCGCGGATGTCGAGGTATTCCGCGATCGACTCGGCATTGGCCTGCACGTTGCGGTGCGAGAGGCGGACGAGTTTCGGTGATCCGGTTGATCCGGAGGTGCTCAGCAGCAGCGCGAGGTCGGGGTGCAGCAGGTGCACGGAGCACTCACGGAGCTCCTCGACCACCGTGCGCCCGTCGGCGCTGCGCACCACCACGTCGGGTCGGTACGCGGCGATCAGGGCCTCGAGGCTGTCGGGATTGTCGCCCGGTGCCAGCAGCACCGGATGCCCGGCGAACAGGGCCGAGAGATAGGTGACGACCAGATCAACCTCGTTGCTGCCGGCGACCAGCACCAGACGACGGGTCCCGCCGAGCCGTGAGGCCTTCCGCTCGACGCGTTCTGCCAGTTCACGGTAGGTGACCGTCTCGCCCGGAGTAATCAGCGCCAGAGAGTCACCGAATCTTCCCAACACGCGCACGAAACGCACACCGAAGCGCTCTAGATGGAAGGACGAGCTGGACACCGACAGAGTCTATAAGGCATGCCGTACCTAATATTCCTGGTAGGGCCGCAGATGCCGTCCGAGGAGCGACAGGCGGACCGTTTCGAACACCGGTCCCAGGCGCGAATTGTCCTGCCGAATTTCGGTCTCTGCCCGAGGTAATTTCAGTCGGCAGCGCCCACCACCGCGCGCACCGAGGGGTGACTGGCGCACGCCCGCGGCGGTCGGGGACCGAACGCCGCCGAATGACCCGGGCCGGGGTGTCCCCGCGCTGGTGGGCGGAGTCAAGCCCCGAATGAAAAACTATGCAAGATAGTAGTAGTGTGTGCGTGTCCGTCATCGTTTCGTTATCTCAACTCCGGCAAGGAACGCGATCTTGGCACGTCACCGCAAGCCCGAACCCGATCTCGACGTGTGCTGGGATCACGAGAACATCACGACGGCCGCCGTGGGTGCGGTGACTTCTGCCCCCGCGGTCGACCCGCACCCGGCCGCCGGCGAGGGACAGGCCGAGACGGGGGAGTGGGCGGCCGTTCCGGCCGCCGCGCCGCACGCTCCGCGGCACCGCCGCGGCGGTGCGCATCGGCAACCCACGCCGGCCCGGCCCGGCGGGCGGGCGATGGTGCTGTCTATGGCCACCGGGGCGCTGCTCGCCGCCGGAACCTCGACCGCGCACGCCGCACCGGCCGACCCGACCCCGCAGGCCTCGGAGGTGGCCCCGCAACCCGCACCCGATCCGATAGCCGCGGCCCTCGCCGCGGTGCCGCAGGTGCTGCAGATCCCCGAGACTGCGGAGCTGTCGAAGTTCACAGATCAGCTGGCGAAGGCACGGGAGCGGGAGGCCGAACGCCTCGCCCGCGAGGCAGCCGACCGGGCCGCCCGGACTCCCCAGGCCACCCCGGGGAGCGGCGGAGGGTTCCTCCGACCGCCGGGAACCTCCATCGCACCGGTCAGTGGAACCCTCACCTCGAACTACGGGGCGCGCTGGGGCACCACCCACTACGGGCTCGATATCGCCAACGACATCGGCACCCCGATCGTGTCGGTCACCGACGGCACCGTGCTCGAGGCCGGACCCGCCTCCGGGTTCGGCATGTGGGTGCGGATCCTGCAGGACGACGGCACCGTCGGCGTCTTCGGGCACATCAACGAAGCCCTGGTCACGGCGGGGCAGAAGGTCCGGGCGGGTCAGCAGATCGCCACCGTGGGCAATCGTGGGCAGTCGACGGGCCCGCATCTGCATTACGAGGTCTGGCAGGCCGACGGAATGAAGACCGATCCGATGGCGTGGCTGCGGGCGCGGGGCATCAACATGACATCATCCGACTGAGTGATCGGACAGATTTTCGGTACGTGAGGAGGACCATGAAGGGACTCGGTGGCCTCGAAGCCGAGGTGATGGACATCCTGTGGTCCTCGGCCGAGCCGTTGTCGGTGCACGATCTGCTCGACACGCTCAGCGAGCGCAAACAGTTGGCGTACACCACGATTCTCACGGTCGTGACCCATCTGCACGAGAAGGGCTGGGTGGAGCGGGAGAAGCGCAGCCGCGCCTACTTCTATTTCCCGGTGCGCTCCCGCGAGGAAGCGACGTCGCAGGCACTGCGGGAATTGCTCGACAGCAGCAACGATTCCGCGGCGGTTCTGCTGCACTTCGCGGGCACGGTCTCCGAGACCGAGCAGGAAGCGTTGCGGCGGGGGCTGCGGAAGGGCCGCAAGAAGTGACCCTCGCGGCCGTGCTGCTGGTCGGCGCTGTCCTCGTGGCGGTCCTGGCCCCACCCGTGCTCGAAACCATGCCGTTCTCGGGGATCCGGCCCAACGTGGTGCTGGCGTTCTGGCTGGCGAGTATGGCCAGTGTGCTGTTCTTCGCGGGCTCGGCGGTGGTCGTCCTCGCCTGGCCGGACCACGCTCCGGCCGAGGGGGTGATCGAGACGATCGTGCGGTGCTTCTCCGCCGTTTCGCACACCGCTGCCCCCTGGATCGGGGCATCGTTGGTCGCCGCGGGCCTGATGGTCGGTGCGGGTGTGGTCGCCCGGGCCGTCTTCTTCGCCCGGCAGCAGTCCGTCTCCCGGTCCCACATGCAGGACTTTCACCGTGATGTGGTCGCGATCGTCGCCCGCACCGAACAGGGCCATGACGACGTGATGTGGCTCGATCATCCACTGCCGATGGCCTATTCGGTTTCCGGGCGTCCCGGTTTCGTGGTGGCGACCGAGGGGCTGTCGTCGAGCCTGAGCGGTGTCGAACGCGACGCCGTTCTCGCCCACGAACGTGCCCATTTGAGCGGGCACCATCACCTGATCGTCGGTGTCGCCGACCTGCTGGCCCGGGTTCTGCCGATGGTGCCGCTCTTCGCCCGGTCTCCGCGGGCGATCAAGACCGTGATCGAGCTGGCCGCCGACGAGCAGGCTGCCCGGGTCACCAGCGCGGCCGTGGTCAGCTCGGCGCTGTCCGTCGTGGCCGATGCCGCCCTGCCGACCCCGGCGTTCACGCTCGGGCTGGGCAACGACATGAACCTGCGCCTGTGGCGGCTGCGGCGGGCGCCGCACACCCGATTCTCCCGGCTGGCGTGCTGCGCGGCGGCCGCCGTGACGGTCACCGTGCCCGCGGTTGTCGCATTGACGGTCGTGTCGGTGACGACCATGACTGCGTGCATCCTGCTGACCTGACACGGTTTTCGCGGATTCCGCGGTGAGGACCCCACCCCCTAAATACTATGTTGCGTAGTAGTTCGGTTAGGCTGTCGACGTCTCATTGATTGCGTTTCGACAGGAAGCGGGCATCTCATGACCGCCATCGCACCCCCACCGGTCGCCACCCGGGCGTATCCCGCCCGCACGGCGCCCAAGGGGTCGTTTGTCTACAAGATGATCACCACGACCGATCCCAAGGTCCTCGGGATCATGTACCTGGTGACCTCGTTCGCGTTCTTCCTGATCGGCGGCCTCATGGCCCTGATCATGCGCAGCGAGCTCGCGGTGCCGGGCATGCAGTTCCTGTCGAACGAGCAGTACAACCAGCTGTTCACCATGCACGGCACGATCATGCTGCTGCTCTACGCGACCCCGGTGGTGTTCGGTTTCGCGAACTACATCCTGCCGCTGCAGATCGGTGCCCCCGACGTGGCGTTCCCCCGCCTGAACGCGTTCAGCTACTGGCTGTACCTGTTCGGGGCGATCATCGCGACCGCCGGCTTCATCACCCCCGGCGGTGCCGCGGACTTCGGCTGGACCGCCTACGCCCCGCTCAGCTCCGCGGTGAGTTCACCCGGGATCGGCGCGGACCTGTGGATCGTCGGTCTGCTGGTCTCGGGCCTGGGCACCATCCTGGGTGGGGTCAACATGATCACCACCGTCGTGTGCCTGCGCGCGCCGGGCATGACGATGTTCCGGATGCCGATCTTCACCTGGAACATCTTCATCACCAGCATCCTGATCCTGCTGGCGTTCCCGCTGCTGACCGCGGCGCTGCTGGCGCTGCTCGCCGACCGCCAGCTCGGCGCCCACATCTTCGACCCCGCCTCCGGTGGAGTGATGTTGTGGCAGCACCTGTTCTGGTTCTTCGGTCACCCCGAGGTGTACATCATCGCGCTGCCGTTCTTCGGCATCGTCTCGGAGATCTTCCCGGTCTTTTCCCGCAAGCCGATCTTCGGGTACACCGGCCTGATCTACGCCACCCTGGCGATCGCGGCCCTGTCCATCGCGGTGTGGGCGCACCACATGTACGCCACCGGCGCCGTGCTGCTCCCGTACTTCTCGTTCATGACGTTCCTGATCGCCGTCCCGACCGGGGTGAAGATCTTCAACTGGATCGGCACCATCTGGAAGGGGCACCTGACGTTCGAGTCGCCGATGCTGTTCTCGATCGGCTTTTTGGTCACCTTCCTCTTCGGCGGCCTGTCCGGTGTGCTGCTCGCCAGCCCGCCGATCGACTTCCAGGTCACCGACAGCTACTTCGTCGTCGCGCACTTCCACTACGTGGTCTTCGGCACCGTCGTGTTCGCCACGTATGCCGGCATCTACTTCTGGTTCCCGAAGATGACCGGACGCATGATGGACGAGCGGCTGGGCAAGTGGCACTTCTGGACGACGTTCATCGGTTTCCACGGCACGTTCCTCGTCCAGCACTGGCTGGGTAACGAAGGTATGCCCCGCCGGTACGCCGACTACCTGCCCTCGGACGGCTTCACGTTCCTGAACTCGTTTTCGACGATCTTCGCGTTCGTCCTCGGTGCGTCGACGCTGCCGTTCGTCTGGAACGTCTTCAAGAGCTACCGGTACGGCGAGGTCGTGACCGTCGACGACCCGTGGGGCTTCGGCAACTCGCTCGAGTGGGCCACCAGCTGCCCGCCGCCGCGGCACAACTTCACCGAGCTGCCGCGCATCCGCTCCGAGCGTCCCGCGTTCGAGCTGCACTACCCGCACATGATCGCCCGCATGCACGCCGAGGCGCACGTCGGACCCGGCCACGGCGGAAAGCACGCCAGCGCCGTGCTCGAGCAAGAACGCCACGCCCCGCTCACCGACGACGCCACCGGTGGCGTCCGCGGCGACCAGGCCCGGTAGGCATCTCGCCGCCGACCACGATTTTTCCCGATCGGAACGCAACCATGACAACACACGCGATACCGCTGCTCACCGTCCCGGCCACGCACGCAGCCACCGCCACCCTGGCGGACTGGCTGATCCGCAGCTTGGCCCCGACCGTCCTCGACGGTGCGGGCATGGTCGAGGACGCCGACGACCTGTGCGCACTGGCACCGATCACCGTCCGGCACCTGGCCCGCCCCCGCAGGCTGCGGAGCCATGAGCGGCAACTGCACCAGATCACCGCCACGATGGAGGAACGGCTTCAGCGGCAGCCACCGCACCCGCCGGCGGCGGTCTTCGCCGACCCGGCCGTCCGGCCGATCCCCGACGAAATCCTCGATATCGCAGCCCACATCGGGGGCACGATCGCCGATGTCGGTAGCCCCGCGGCCGCGCTGGCGAACCGGGCGCTGCACCTCGGGGCGGTCGTGGTCGATGCCGGACTCGGCGCCACCGCACCGGAGCACCTGCGCACACAGGTGACCGAGTCGTACCGCTCGCTGCTGACCTACCTCTGGCACACCGATCCCGACCTGCAGATTCATCTGACGACACCCCGATGACCGCCCCGGTGGGTGCCCGACCGGCACGGGCCGGCCATGACCCCTCACCGGTCATCCGGTTCCGACTCGCACCGCCGATGACAGGACACCGATCATGAGCGACCCCGACGACACTGACCACACCCCCGCGGAGCGGCAACCCGCGGAAGACCCACCGGCGCAGCGCACCTCGTCCTCCTCCGCGCAGACCCCGGGCGAACCCGGTCCGGCCGACGACCGGTCCGCTGCCGACACAGCCCGCCGAGCCGAGCACGATGCGGCCGCCGCGGAACGCAAGATTGCCTCGGCGATCGATCCCGGGGTGCGCGCGATGGCCGTCGCGGTCGGGGTGCTGGTGCTGTTGTTCTCCTTCACCCTCGCGCACACCGGCACCGCGAACGGCTGGGAGGTGCTGGTCAGCGCCGACGACGCCGGGGCCGAAGCCGTGGCCCTCCCGTCCCGCGTCTTCCTCACCCTCGCCGTGGTCTTCGGCGCGGTGATGTCCATGCTCGCCCTGATCACCCGCCTGTGGGTGCTGGCGTGGCTGGCGTTGGCCGGCTGCGCGTTGGCGAGCGTGTTCGGCATGCTCGCGGTGTGGTCCCGTCAGACCGTCTCACCCAATCTTGCGGTCGCCGGCGTCGGTCCCGGCCTGCTCCTGGGCTGGGCGACGGTGATCGTGCTGACGTTCCACTGGCTCAAGGTGGTGTGGGGACGCACCGTCGCCCAGATGGACGCCGAGCACGAACGACGCCGCCGGGCCGCCGACGCCGAGCAGTACGGCGACGGCAACACCGGCCCCGGCGGATTCACACCGAAACTGAAATGAGGATGCGCGGCGCATCGCCCGCCGAACGAGCGCGGGGCCGGCGGCTATCTCGGCGACGATGATGGGCGCGGTTCGGATGCCGCGCTCTCCTCGAGCCGAAGGTCCGGCCGGACACGGCCACCGCGACGGTGCCGGGTGCGGGGAAACCACCAATTCCGCGCGCCGAACAGCCGCATCAGCGCGGGAACCAGAACCAACCGGACGATGACCGCGTCGATGGCCACCGCCACCGCGAGTGCGAGACCGAGCTGCTTGAGCTCCAACACCTCCGCCGTGACGAAGCTCCCGAACACCACCACCATGATGGCGGCCGCGGCGGTGATCGGGCGGGCGGTGTGCGTGATGCCGGCGGCGACCGCGTACTGATTGTCGTGGCTCGAATCCCAGTACTCCCGCATCCGGCCGATCAGGAAGACCTCGTAGTCCATCGACAGCCCGAACAGGATGACGAACACGACCGTGGGCAGATAGACCTGCAGGAAGCCGGTGCTGGTGAAGTCGAGCAGCGACTCGCCGATGCCCCATTGGAAGACGGCCACGGTAATCCCCAGGGCCGCCCCGGTGGCCAGGAGGTTCATCACGATCGCCTTCACCGGCAGTACCAGGCTACGAAACGCCGCCAGCAGAAAAACCAGCGACGAGCCCAGGACCAAGGTGATGACCAGCGGAAGTTTGGCGGTCATTTCGTCGGAGATGTCGATGAATTCGGCGGTGCTGCCCCCGATCAGCACCACCGGTCCGCCGCCGCGCGCTACCTCGGCCGCTTCCGCGCGGAGGTCGCGCACCAGTTCGCCGGCGGCCATGGAATCGAACGGCACCCCGGGGATGGCCGAGATGAGCAGCCGCCCCTGGCTTTCCTGGGCGGGCAGGACCGCATCGACGCGGCCGTCGCGGGCGATGCGGTCGACGAGCTGATCGACTCGGGTGATGTCCTGCGCGGTCAACGGGGTATCGCCGGGGCCGGTGGCGATCATCTCGAGCGGGGACAGCGAGCCCGCCGGGAAATTCGCGGTCAATGCCGCCGCCGCGCGGCCCGAGGGTGCGGTATCGAGGGCGGAGGTCCCCATGTCCAGGCCGTACCGGATCCCGAACAGCGGTATCGCGGCGAAAACCAGGACACCGACGGCCAGAGATCCGAACAGCACGGGACGGGCCATCATCGCGTACGCCCACCGTGCCCACCGGCCCGGCTTTCCCGGATCGACGGGGGCGGCCTCGGCCGGCCGCATCCACTTCGGCAGTGCGCCGCGGCCTACCGCCGGACCGAGTGTGGCCAGCAGCGCCGGCAGCAGCGTCAGGCTGACGATCAGCGTGCTGACCACGGCGGTCGCGACCGCGAGGGCGATCCCTCGAAAGACCGGAGCCGCCATCACGATCAGCGAACACAGCGAGATCATCACGATCAGTCCCGAGGCGATGATCGTCCTTCCGGCGGTCATCAGGGACCGTCCGACGGCATCGGCGATCAGTGCCCGGCCGTCCCGGCCGGTCACCCCGGCCCGGGTCAGCTCCTCGCGGAAGCGGCTGACGATGAACATGGCGTAGTCGATCCCGATGCCGATCCCGATCATCGTCGCCATCGAGACGACCAGCGGATCGAACGCGGTGACCGTCGTCATCGCGAACATGCTCCCGACCGCGACCAGCAACCCGGCCACGGCGACGCAGATCGGGACGATCGCAGCCACGAGGGCGCCGAGCGCCAGCACGAGAAGTGCCAGCGCCACGGGAATTCCGATCGTCTCGGCGCGTTGCACGTCGGCGTTCTGGATCTCGGTCACATCGTTCTGGACCGGTGAGTAGCCGGTGAGCGCCGCGTCGATGTCTGCGGTGCCGGTGGCCGCAATCGCCTCCTGCAGTTCCCTGGCCACCACCGCCCGCCGGGCCATGTCCCCGTCCAACCCGACCACGGCGATCGCCACCCGCCGATCCACCGAGATCTGCGCCCCGTCTCCGGCATACGGGCCGAGGACACTGCGCACCCCCGACATCTGCTGTGCCACTGCGACGGTACGGGTGACCGCCGCCCTGAACTCCGGATCGTCGGCGGTCCGGGTTCGGGATTGGAAGACGATGACGTCCTGCTCCACCCCGATCTGCGGGAAATGTTCGGTGAGCAACCGGTCCACTTCGGCCGACTCGGACTCCTCCACACTGAAGTCCGGTGTGCCGAGCCGGGACTCGAGCATCGGGTAGGCGGCCGCGCAGAGCACGAGCAGCGCAACCCACGCCCCGAGCACCAGTCGCCGCCGCCGCGCCACCGCGACCCCCCACGCATAGATCACCGGGCGGCGTTCGCCCTGTCCCGGAGCCGGGGCGAACCCCTCCACAGATGATGCATGTATGCGCATATCGCTATGTTTCCTCGCGGGTGCGGGAAAAAGCAACCCCCGGGGCAGGAAAATGTGGTGCGGGTGCGCCGCCCCGATCCCGCAACCGCGCGGCGGCGCGGCGTTGTTCACTGGTGGACCCGGATCTCGACGGGAGTCGAAAGATTCAGCGTCGCACCGTAGTAGGTAGGTGCGCGCAGCGCCGGGGCTTCGGCGCTGCGCGCGGATGTGCGCCGTCGCCGCGTCGTGCGTTCGACGGGCGTGGGGGAGCGTCGCGCAACGCTAAGTACTATGGTGAATAGTACTTGGGGCAACGTCGCCCCGCCGTGGCCGGACGCAGCGCCGCGTCCGGACTTCGTCCGCGTGCCGGGCGCCGCCGCGTATCGATGCGCCCCGCGGGCGCACTGTCGCTCGGCCTCGGCGCGCAGCCATGGGCGATCGGAACACCCCGCGCCGGGCCGCCGTACCTGCGCGTCCGCAATCTAATTACGTTGTCTAACAACATCTTTCGTTGATGTGATGCTCGCCGCACTTCGTCTCGGATCTCAGGATGTTCTAAGCCTGCGTCCGTAGCGTCGGCGACCGCAGATCCCTCGGCCCTCCGGGGTGAGCAGAGCAAGACGCCAGCGGTGTCAGTTCGGCACGCTCTCACCGACGTCTTGGTCTCAACCGGAAGGCACACCGTGCACGACGACAGCGCCCGGCAGCTCGAGACCGGGGTGAAGGAGAAAGCCGTATGCCGCCGACCACGACCACACAGAGCGACGATCCACCCACCGCCGCGGACGACTCCGCGAAGCCGGCCCCCTGGCTCCCACGGGTGCTCCGACACGACCTGCCGGCCTCGCTGGTGGTGTTCCTCGTCGCCCTGCCGCTGTCGATCGGCATCGCCATCGCCTCCGGGGCGCCGATCATGGCCGGGCTGATCGCCGCGGTGGTCGGCGGTGTCGTCGCGGGCCTCCTCGGTGGGGCACCCCTGCAGGTCAGCGGACCGGCGGCGGGCCTGACCGTGGTCGTCGCCGAACTGGTCGGCACCTTCGGGTGGAAGGTGACCTGCGCGATCACCGTCGCAGCCGGGGTGCTGCAGATCCTCTTCGGCCTGAGCCGGGTGGCCCGCGCCGCCCTGGCAATCTCCCCGATGGTCGTGCACGCCATGCTGGCGGGAATCGGCATCACCATCGCCCTGCAGCAGGTCCACGTCCTGCTCGGCGGCAGCTCGCAGAGTTCGGCGTTCGAGAACCTCACCGCACTGCCCACCCAGATCGGCACCGCTCACCTCGACGACGTCGTCGTCGGGGCACTGGTGATCGCGATTCTGTTGTCCTGGAAGTACGTGCCCGCCGCCGTGCGACGGGTACCCGGCCCCCTGGTGGCGGTGGTCGCCGCGACCGCGCTGTCGCTGGTGTTCCCGCTCGACGTCGAACGCATCGTCCTCGACGGGTCGCTGTTCGACGCGATCGCCCTGCCCGCCCTGCCCGACGGGCAATGGCTCGGTGTCGCCACCGGAGTGCTCACCGTGGCGTTGATCGCCAGCGTCGAAAGCCTGCTCTCGGCCGTCTCGGTGGACAAGATGCACACCGGTCCGCGTGCGGACCTGAACCGGGAACTGCTCGGTCAGGGGGCCGCGAACATCACCTCCGGTGTCCTCGGCGGCCTGCCGGTCACCGGGGTCATCGTCCGCAGCGCCACCAACGTCAACGCCGGGGCCCGCACCCGGGCCTCGGCGACGTTGCACGGGGTCTGGGTGCTGGTGTTCTCCGCCCTGCTCGCCGGTCTCGTCCAGCAGATCCCGAATTCGGTTCTGGCGGGTTTGCTGATCGTGATCGGTATCCAGCTCATCAAGCTCGCACACCTGCGGATCGCCCACCGCACCGGTGATCTGTGGGTGTACGGCGTCACCGCCGCCGCGGTGGTGTTCCTCAACCTCCTCGAGGGTGTGCTGATCGGGCTTGCCCTGGCGGTCGCCCTCGTCGTGTGGCGGGTGGTCCGCGCCTCCATCCACGCCGAACCGGTGGGCACCCCGCAGTCACGTCAGTGGCGGGTGGTCGTGGAAGGCTCGTGCAGCTTCCTGGCCCTGCCCCGCCTGACCAGCGTGCTCGCCTCGGTGCCCCCGGACAGTCACGTCACCATCGAACTGACCGTCGACTTCCTCGACCACGCCGCATACGAGGTGATCGAGGAATGGTCCCGCCAGCACGAGAGCAACGGCGGCACAGTGCTGATCGACGAACGGGGAACCGCGGAAATGGCGGCGGCCGCCGCCGGACCCCCGACACGCACCACCGACGGCACCGCCCAACTCAGCCGGCGCGGCGGCTTCGCCCCCTGGCGGGTCTGGCAGAAATTCCACCTCCACCACACCCCGGACGGTCAGACGAAGCAACCGGGTCCACGGGCACTCCGGTCGGTGCTGGCCGGGATCTCCGACTACCACCGCACCCACGCTCCCCACCTGCGCCCGCACATGGACGACCTGCACGACGGGCAGAACCCCGACGCCCTGTTCTTGACCTGCTCGGATTCGCGGATCGTCCCGAACATCATCACCAGCAGCGGCCCCGGCGACCTGTTCACCGTCCGCAACATCGGCAACCTGGTCCCGGCCGGGGAGCGCGACGACTCTGTCGAGGCGGCGCTGGCCTTCGCGCTCGACGAACTGGGGGTCAGCTCCGTGCTGGTGTGCGGCCACTCCGGGTGTGGCGCCATGAAAGCCCTGCTGGCCGACCAGGATCAGCCGCACCCGCGGTCCGGCGACGGCCTCGCCGTGGGGCGGTGGCTCGAGCACGCTCAGCCCAGTAAGAGGGCGTACCTGGCCGGGCACCCGGTCGCCCGCGCCGCCGCCGAGTCGGGGTTCGGTGCCCTCGACCAACTTGCCATGGTCAATGTCGCTCTGCAGCTGCAAACCCTGCAACGGCATCCGCTGATCGGCGCGGCGATGTCGGAGGGCCGGGTCCACATCGCGGGCCTGTTCTTCGACATTCCCACCGCGCGGGTACTGGCGGTCTCGACCAGCACGATCGACGAACTCGACCCCGACAGCGCCGCGGCGGCGTCGCTGTCGGCCCCGCTGGGTTAACCCGGGGGCCCAGCCGGTCGGGGAAAGCGAATCTGGGGGAGGCCCGCGGCGCGAGCCGCGGGCCTCCCCTTTCAAGACGGGGTGGTGCGGCGTCATCCGGCGGCACCTGCACCTCACCGCCGGCACGCTGCGTCGTCTACCGTGCGTCGACCCGGTCGTCAGGCGACCACGAGGAGTCCGGTGACATACATCGTGAGCAGCCCGGCGGTGATCCCGCCGATGGTGCCGGGGCTGAGTACTCGTCCCGCACGGTCGCGCAGGGCGGGGGCGATCTGGAGGATGACCTGCGCGATCGCCCCGACACCGATGCCCAGGAGCAACGCCGACAGCTCGGCGTTGTTCACGCTGGCGCCGATGAGCGCACCGACAATGGCCGGTGTCCCGGCGAGTAGCCCCAGACCGAGGAGGTGCAGCACTGGCGGGCGCCGTTGGGTCAGCGGGGTCACGACCGCCAGCCCCTCGGTGGTGTTCTGGATGGTGAATCCCACCACCAGGGTCGCCCCCAGGGCGAGCTCGCCGACAGCGTAGGCGGCGCCGATCGCCAACCCCTCACCGAGATTGTGCAGTCCGATCCCGAGGGCGATCATGAACGCCAGACGGATCCCGCTCGATCCCCGCGTGTCGCTGACGGCGCGGCGGGACCCGAGATAGCGGTCCAGTGCGGTCAACCCGAGGAACGCGAGTACCGCACCGAGGACCAGGAGGGCGGGGCCGCCGAAGGCGCCGCCACCGCGTTCGGAGAGTTCGACCCCCTCGAGGGTGGCGTCGACTGCGAGGAATGCCAGCAACCCGACCGTGAGCCCCAGCAGGACACGTATCCCACCGGGTCCGATCCTGCGCAGGACCGGCAGGAACAGCATTCCCAGCACGACGGGGATGATTCCGACGTAGGTCCCGATCAACGCCATCAGTGCGAAGAACCCGGCATCGGCCTGCGGGGTGGTCACCGCAGCCGGGATCTCGTGTTCGATCACCAGGCCGGTCGAGGTCAGGAACGAGAGCAGATACGGCTGCCCGTCCTGCCACGGGTAGTCGAGCCGCAGGACCTCCGAGTCCAGGTGCCCGATCGGCTGCTCCCCACCGGTCAGATCCACGTAGGAGTCGTTGACGAACACCTGCGCGACCTGGACCGGATCGGGTCCGGTGTTGCGGACGGTGACCTCGATGGAGCCCGGGACCAGTTCGGTGTGTTCCACCGCGAGCTGCTCGATCGGCGGCCCGGCCCGCTCGGGCAGGGTCCGGCCACCGACCATGGCGAGCAGGAGAAGGGCGGCACCGATGAGCAGGGCCGCACCGACCGCGGAGATCCAGGTCCGTTTGCGCTCGACCGAGGTGCCCATCAGTCGGTCACCTCGAAGAACCCCATCCAGCCGAGTTCGGCGAATTCGGTCTTGTGGGCGTGGAACATGAACCGGCCGGTGTACGGGAACCGCAGTTCGCAGATGCCGCGCTGACCCTGCGCCTGCATGACGGTGTCGGTGTACTCGGACGGCTGCAGGCGGGTGCCGGTCGGGTAGTAGTCGAAGAAGTTCCCGTGCAGGTGGAAGGTGTTGATCGGGTCGTATTCGAGGGCGTTGACCAGGTAGATCCGCACCAACTCGTTGCGCCGCACCCGGATCGGTTCGTGCATGTAGTGGAACGGGATCCCGTTGACGGCGTAGAGCTGATTGCCCTCCCCATCGAAGGTGGTGTTGTAACCGTGCATGACCATGACCATTTCGTCCGCCGGCGGGCGCGGGGTGGGCGGATCGACGATGAACGTGCCGTACAGGCCGCGGGCGATGTGCTCGGCGAGCGGTCCGACATGGCAGTGATACAGATGCAACCCGAACGGTTGCGCGTCGAACTCGTAGGTGAAGCTACCGCCGGAGGGAATGACACCCGGGCCGATGTCGGGGACCCCGTCCATCTCGGCTCGGTGGATGCTGTGAAAGTGCATCGTGTGCGGGTGCATGGAGGCGTTGATGAACGTCACCCGCAGCAGATCCCCCTCCTGGCAGCGCAACGTCGGCCCCGGGATGCGCCCGTTGAACGTCCACGCCGGATACCGGACCCCGGGCGCGATTTCCACGTCGACGTCGGCGGCGGCGATATCCCACTCGCGCAGTACCCGCCCGTCCGGCAGGAGGGAGACCCGGCCGTAGTCGAAGTCGCGCAGAACCTCGGTGGGATCGAAACCGTTCGCGTCATGGTCGACGATCGCGCCCTTGCGGAACGTCGGGCCGCTGACCCCGCCGCCGTGGCCGCCGGCATGCGCGCCGCCGGAATGCGCCTCCTCGGTGCCCGGCGAGGGGGAGGCCGCCGACACCCCCCGGACTCCGAGCGCTGCCGCACCGGCGGTGCCGAGCAGGGCGGAGCCCAGCAAGAACTGTCGTCGCGATTCGGCCATCACGCTGCCCTGCCGTAAATGAGGCCGCCGACCGCGGCCGCCAGCTCATGCGGGTGGCCCTCGATGTCCACGCACACCTCCCCGCCCTGGGGGGATGCTTCTGCCCGGGCGATGACGCGGCCCGGGTAGACGCCCAGGCCCGCGAGCAGTCGCAGCCCATCGATGTCCCGGTCCACGACCCGTTCGACCGTGAAATCTCGGCACGGGACCGCAGCCCGGAGACTCTCCGGCCACGCCTCGACATAGTCGCCGGTCGCCGGCGGAATCGGGTTGCCGTACGGATCGCGGGTCGGGTTGCCCAGTGCGGCGGTCAGCCGGGAGGCGAGCCGCGGGCTGATGGCGTGCTCGAGCACATCCGCCTCGGCACCGATCTCGGACCAGGACATGCCCAGGAATTCGGCGAGGAACACCTTCGCCAACCGATTCCGGCGAACAACGTCCACCGCGTGCCGCCCTCCGTGCGCCGTGAGGGTGACCCGATGGAGTCCGGGCCGTGCGATCAGACCGGCCCCGGCCAGCCGCCGGTGCATCCCGGACACGGTCGGGGTGGCCAGATGAAGGCACCGGGCAAGCGCCGACGTGGAGGTCGTGTCGCCCCGGGCAGACAGGCAGAAGAGGGTTCGCAGATAGTCCTCAACCACCGGGGTGAGCAGGGATCCGCAGCACTGCGAGGGTGCGCGCATCAAAGAGTTAGGCATGGCCACACCTAAAAGTTAGCTCACCCGAACATTCGGATCAAGAGATCGAATTCGGCACAGGGGCGGGGCAGGTGCGCAGCCGCACGAGCGGTCGACCGGGAACGATCCGGGGGAGATCAGACGAGCGTGCGCCAATACACCCAGAACGCCTCGGCGATCAGGGCCGCGATGATCAGCACCCAGACGGTCAACACCGCGGTGTGGTTGCGGGCGGCGAACGCCATCCATCGGCGCAGCCGCCGACCGGGGCTGCGCGTCTGGGCGCCGGTGTGCAGCAGGACGTACCACAGCGAGACCACCACGGCGACCCACACCAACATGCAGTACGGGCACAGCGCCCCGATGCGATAGAGGCTCTGGAAGATCAGCCAATGCACGAACACCGCCGCCCCGATCAGTCCGGCCGCCAGGCCGAGCCAATACCACCGGGGGAGCCTCACGCCGCCGAGAGTCACGACCCCGGTGGTCAGGGCCACGGTGAAGCCGATGATCCCCAGCAGGGGATTGGGGAACCCGAACGCCTCGGCCTGCGGGGAGCTCATGACGGAACCGCAACTGATGACCGGGTTGATGCTGCACGAGGGCCGGTAGGTGGGGTCGGCGAGCAGGCTGAACTTCTCGATCGTCAACACCAATGAGGCGGTCAACCCCAGCGCCCCGGCCACCACGAGCACCCAGCCCACCACGCGCGAGCCCGTGAACGGGACCGCTGACCGGGGAGCCGGCGGGTCGATGTATCCAGAAGAGGCAGCGGAAGCCGGCGCCCTCATTCGGCCAGGGCGGCGTCGATCCGGGCGCGCAGGTCCTCGTAGCTGGGCATCGGCGGCAACGCGGTGCCGCCCAGGAACAGGGTCGGGGTGCCCTGCACCCCGAGTTCGATCCCCTCGTTGAAGTCCTGATCGACCCGTTCGGCGAGCGCGGGATTGCCCAGGTCACTGTCGAAGCGGCCCATGTCCAGGCCGAGGTCCTGCGCGAAGGACCGGAACAGCGGCTCCTGCGAGCGCCCCGATTCTCCCCACTGGGTCTGGGTCTCGTACATGCGCTGATACATCGCCTCGAACTTCCCCTGCCGGGACGCGGCTTCGACGACGCGGGCGGCGAGGTTGCTGTTGGTGTGACTGGGAATCGGGAAGTACCGCACCCCGACGGTGATGCGGCCCGAGTACTCGGCGCGGATCCGCTCCATCGTGGGATACATCGCCAGGCAGGATTCGCATTCGAAATCGAGGAACTCCACCAGCACGACCTTGCGGTCCGGCGAGGACGTGAGCAGGTGAGTGTTCTCCCGCAGCACCGCGGCGGGATCCACCGTCCGGCCGGCCGCACCCGACGCCGCGGACCCGGATCCGGACCGGTTGACGTACAACAACATCCCGATCACCACCGCGAACACCGCCACCAACGCCGCCGAGAACTTCAGGTTGGTCGACAGCTTCATATACCCGTCCATTCCAGAGTCGAATTGTGCAGACCACCGGTCGAACGGCCGCCCCTACTACTATGCAGCATAGTAGTAGCGCGTATCGTGGCCGCGGAGAAGCCACAGCCCGGCCACCGCGGTCAGGGCACTCTAGGAGGTACAGGCCCATGCGGCGCGTGATCACCCTGTTGGCAGTGACCGCCACTGCGTTGCTGTTGGGAATGGGCTCGGCCCAGGCTCACAGCGAGTTGATCAGTTCATCTCCGGCCGCCGATTCGGTTCTCGACTTCGGTCCCCCCGGTGTGGAGTTGGTGTTCAACCAGAACATTCAGAACCAATTCGTGAATGTGTCGGTGACGGCGCCGGACGGGACGCAGGTCGGCCAGGGCGAACCCTCCGTCCAGGGCGCGCAGGTATTGCTTCCGATCCGGGACGGGGTCGGGTCGGGCCAGTACACCGTCGGATACCGGGTGATCTCCGAGGACGGTCACCCCATCACCGGGACCTACTCGTTCACCCTCGCACTGCCCGCTCCACCGGTAGAGCAGACAGGCGCCGCCTCCGCCGCACCGGCGCCGGCGCCGGTGGCAGCCGACACCGAGCAGTCGGGGGGCGGTTCGTCGCTGGTATTGCCGATCCTCGGCGGTGTGGTGGCTCTGCTGTTCGTCGCCGGCATCGTGATCGTGCTGCGCGGTGAGCGCCGCAAGCGGGACTGAACACCACCAGGGCCCGGCGCAGCGAGATCGGAGTAGCCGCACGTGATGACGGCGATGGACTGGGTGCAGCTTCCCGGCGCACCCCCCTCGCTCGGCGCGATGCTGTCCTGGAACCCGCAACCGCTGCCGCTGCTGCCGGCGCTCGGTGTCGCACTCGCCGCCTGGTACTGCTGGGCGGTGCGCCGGGTGCACCGGACCGGCCGAGTGTGGCCGTGGCCGCGCACGGCCAGCTTCCTCGGCGGCGCCCTGCTGCTGATCCTGGTCACCGGCCTCGGCATCGAGGGATACGGGTTCGAGCTGTTCAGCGTGTGGATGTTCCAGCACCTGACCTTGTCGATGGCGGTGCCGCCGCTGCTCGTGCTCGGCTGCCCCGGGACACTGTTGCTGCGCTCGACCCCGCACACCGGGTGGGGGAATCCGGTGTTGCGCGCCGCGCTCGGTGCCCTGCGCAGCCGCGCCGCTCGCCTCCTGCTCCACCCCTCGGTCACCATCCCGCTGTTCCTGTTCAGCTACTACGGCATCTACCTGTCCCCGGTGTTCGACACCCTCGCCACCTCGTGGGCCGGTCACACCGGACTCGAGGTGTTCTTCCTCGCCACCGGGGTGCTGTTCATCGTCCCGGTGCTCTCCTCGGGACCGTTGCCGGTCAAACAGAGCAACCTGGGAAAGTGCTTCGACCTGTTCGTCGAGATGCCCCTGCACGTCTTCATCGGGGTGATCTTGATGATGGCCACCTCACCGCTGCTGTCGACCTTCACCGACCCACCGGCCTCCTGGGGCATCGACGTCATGAGCGACCAGCAACTGGCCGGGGCGCTGGCCTGGTCCTACGGCGAACCGGTCGCCCTGATCGTGGTCGTGATCTTCGCGATGCGCTGGAACCGCGACGAAGACCGCTCCAACGCGGCCGTGGACGAGCGGAACAGCCGCGGCGGGGACAGCGAACTCGCCGCCTACAACGAATTCCTCAAGACCCTGCCCCGCCGGTGAGGGCTGGCCCGGCCGGGGTGCACCGACATCGGAACCGCCCCCGAACCCGGACCGGCGCACCCCTTTCGCTAGTTCATCGTCAGCGCCGTCGCGCCCTTCGCGGCGAGTAGTTGCTCGATGGCGGTCGACTCGGCCTGCTGGGTGGCCACCATCTGACCCGCCAGCGCGGACACCGGCGGCACCGCGGCGTTGTCCGCCGCATACTGCGCCATCGGGATACCGCCCTTGTGGTGACGCAGGAGCAGCTGCAGGTAACGGGCGTCGAACGCCGACCCGGTGGTCCTGCGGAGGTCGGCGAGCTCGCCGGTGGTCGCCATCCCCGGCATCGGGGGCGAGGACGAATCCGCTGTGGCGGTGCCGCTTTCCATGCCCGGCATCGAATGGTGCGCCGAGCCGGCGGCGCTGTCGGTGGGCATCCACTGCATCGGCTCCCCGGACCCCAACGGAGGACGATCCCACAGGCTCAGCCACCCCTGCATGGTGCCGAGCTGACTCTGCTGGGTGGTGAGCACGTCATAGGCGAGGGAGCGCACCGCCGGATCGGCGGCATTCGCCAATGCCATCGCGGACATCTCCACCGCCTGACCGTGATGGACGGACATGTCCTGGGCGAACCCGACATCCACCGAGTCGCCGGCCGGCGCCCCCGGCTGGTCGCCGTCGAGCCATCTCTGCGCCCAGGCCCCGAGAAGGACACCCACCAGGACGGCGATGATCGCTCCGAGCGCCACCGCGGACCTCGAGGCGCTGCGGCGCCGCGCAGCGTCATCGACCATCGCGGGGTCGGGTGCGGCGGCGGCGGGAGAGGTGTTAGCCATTGCCTCCTCCGGTGGGTGCGGTCGGTGTCGACGTCGGCGACCCGTCCGAGGGGGCGGTCGCCGCCTGGTCGTCGGTGGCCGGGACCGCGTCCGGGCCCGGTGCGGAGGGGTCGAACGGCGGCGGGTTGGGCGGGTTGGCCGGGTCGAACCCGCCGGGCACGGTCGAGCAACTCGCACCGGCTTCGGGGTAGGTGTTCGGGTTCTGGCTCAGCGCGGTGACGAACTGGGTGATCCGCCGATCGTCGGCACCGTCGAGTTTGAGTTGGTGGCCCCATGATTGGAGGGCGATCGCCGCATCGAGGCCGGGATACGGGGACATCAGGGTGTACGGCCGACCGTCGATCTTCGCGGCGAGGGCGGTGACGTCGTCGGCGCCGAGCCGATCAGGGTTGTAGGCCACCCACACCGCGCCGTGTTCGAGGGAATGCACCGCATTTTCGGTACGGATGGGTTCGGGATAGACGATGCCGGTACAAGTGGCCCAGTACTGGTCGTGCGCACCACCGACGGGAGGACTCTGGTCGTACGCCACGCGCTGCGGGGCCTGAATGTGACTGCCGGCCGTATACTCGATCTCGGTCACCCCGGCGATGTCCGTGGCCGGGTCGGGGTTGTCCGCGCTCGGCGCGTACCGCTGGGCTTCGGCCCGCTCGACCGCCCTGGGCACCATGTTGTAGGCGATGATCCCGATCAGCCCGACGATGATCACGACGGCGCCGATCATCAACCAGGGAATGCGCCGGGTGCCCGGGATGCCCCCCGGCCTGGCCTTGTTGCGGTTGTTGGTCATCTCAACGGACCCGTTCCTTCACTCTCGTACCGCCGGGCCCGGTGCCCGGGACGGTCATATCGGCAGCACTACCGAGGTGACGAACTCGTTGCGCAGCCATCCGACGAACAACTCCCAGGCGCCGCTGAGCAACGCCGTCCCCACCACGATCAACATGACCCCGCCGACGATCTGAATGGTCCGGGAATGCCGACGCAGCCACCCGATCCCGTGCAACGTCTTCGCGGAACCGAAACCCAATGCAATGAACGGCAATCCGAGACCGAGACAGTAGGCGACGATCAACGCCACCCCGCGGGCGGCGGTGGCGCCCTCGGTGCCGGCCGCGACCGACAGCACACCGGCCAGGGTGGGGCCCAGGCACGGGGTCCAGCCCAATCCGAACACCCCGCCGAGCAGCGGTGCACCGGCGAGGGAGGAGATCCGGCGCGGGGTGAACCGGGTGTCTTTCTGCAGGGCGGGGATGAAACCGAGGAAGACCAACCCCATGACGATGGTGATCGCCCCGCCGACCCGCTGGAGCAGCTCCTGGTTGAGCCGTAGGGCACCGATCACACCGAAGACCGAGGCGGTGGCCAGGACGAAGACCACCGTGAAGCCGGTGACGAACAACGCTGCTGCCCCCGCCACCCGCCACCGATCCGAGCCGGCGGCACAGTCACCGCTTGGGGTGACTGCCGGTGTTTCGGCGCCGGAGACACCGGCGAGGTAGGACAGGTATCCCGGCACCAACGGCACTACACACGGGGAGGCGAACGACACCAGACCGGCGAGCACGCAGGCCCCGAGCGCGAGCAACAGCGGCCCGGTGGCGGCGGCGTTCTGGAAACTCACCCCGACCCCCTGCGCCAGCACTATCCCGTGCGCGGTCACGGCTGCGCCGCCAGACGTTCGATAACCGGCAGCAGGTCCTCTGCCAGCAAGGCCCGCAGGAAGACCGCGGCAACGCGGTGCTGGCGATCGAGGACCAGCGTGGAGGGGATGACACTGGTGGGATAGCTTCCGCCCAAGGCGATCAGGGTACGCATCGGCGGGTCGTAGATCGACGGATACGACATCCGATTGTCGATGACGAAGTCCTGCGCCTTGTCGCGCTGCGGATCGCGCACGTTGATCCCCAGGAACTGCACACCGAGATCCTTCGTGGCCTCATACGCCTGTTCGAGGTCGTCAGCCTCGGACCGGCACGGCGCGCACCACTGACCCCAGAGGTTGATCACGACCACCTGCCCGGCGTAGTCCGACAGCGACACGGCCCGGCCATCGGCCATCAGGTCAGGCCCGGAAAGCGGACCGACCTTCCCCCGGCTCTCCGGTGGGTCGTAGAGGATGTCCGTCTGCCCACCCGGCGCAACGAAGTCGAAGGTGCCGCCCTGGGCGACCGCATCGGACCCGGACGCACACCCGGCGGCCCCGAGAACCGCTGCCATGCCGACAGCGAGCACCGCGAGCAACCGGGCCCGCCAACCCCGGTGCGACCACCACATCGGTCGCCGACCGATCGTTAGGCAGTATCGAGTGGTCATCGGATCAACTCACCAACCGCGGACCGGACCTCGGCCGGGTCCGCGAACACGGACGGGGTGACGATCCGATCGACCGAACCATCCCGTTGCACAACGAAACTCAGCGGCAGCACCGGCGGCGCCGCCAAGGCCTGCATCGCCGCCTCGGCTCCGCCGAACGAGGGATAGTGGGCGTCGAGTTCGGTCAACAGCTTCAGGGCCGCCACCGGATCGTCCTGAACGTTGATCCCCGCGACAGGGAGCGAGTCAGGCTGATTCGCATAGGACTCGAGCACGGGGATTTGCTCGCGGCACGGGCCGCACCAGGACGCCCACATGTTGACCACTGTCGGTGCACCGCTCAGTGCGGCACCGAGATCGACCGCCTGCGCCGCCCCCAGGCACCGCGCCGACACCCCACTGAGCACCATGCCCACAGGCTGGGACGGCAGCGGTGTCGGGCACGGCCGCAGCTCGGCCTCGGCCGCCACCCGGGACAGCTCGGCGGCACCCTGGGGCGCACCGGCGCCGGCGACCGAAACAGCGCCGGCACCAGCGGTAACGCGTGCCTCCGGTACGTCGGACTCCTCCGATCGAGGCCAGATCGCCGCGATCAGCGCCACGACCGCGGCCAGGAAAAAGACCAGCCATCGACTCCCAGTTCGCACCGGCGTCCCTTCATGCGTGTAGCGATCGGTCGAGAGCCCACACCCTCAACTACTATTGTGCATAGTAGTTAGCATGGTTCGTCCGCCACCCCACCCTCACGGGGAAGCGACTGCGCCGCAGGTAACCGACCGCACGAGACAACTGCGCGGGCGAAAGAAGGAAACTCATGACGCCGTCACCCCCGGCCGGACACCGTCCGGCGAACGCCGCCCTCGCCACCCCGGCGCCCGGCGGACCCGAATCGGGGTCCCATCCGCCGACCGATACCTCGGTCACGCGGTTGATCCGGCTCGTGTTGCTCTACACCGCGGCACGATTGACGGTGATCGCCGCGCTGGTGGCGCTGCTGATCGGAGTCGACCGGGCCTTCGATCTCGGGCTCCCGCTGATGCTGTCGTCGATGGGCGTGCTGCTGGCCGGTGTCGCCATCTCCGCGGTGGCGTTCCGGTCGCTGCGCCGCCGGATCAATCAGGACGTCAACACGATCGACGACCGGCGGCGCCGCGCCCGCGATCAGCGCTGAACCCCCTGCACGCCGACGCCCCCGCCTGCGGCGGGCGATCATCGTCCTCGGTGTCGGGGTGATCGCCTGGGGCATCCCGAAGGTCGCCGTGGTCGTGTTCACCGGCCGGAACAGTGTGATCACCGAACAGGGCCTGTTCTTCTCCGGCACTGCGCTGGTCACTTTCGGTGGCGCCTACGAATCCTCGCCTTCGTCGCCCAGAAAGCGGTGGAAACCTGCGGCTGGCTCAGCCCCGGCGAGATGGTCCGCGGCTCGGTCTGGCCGAGACCACACCCGGTCCGCTGATCATGGTGGTGCAGTTCGTCGCGTTCCTCGGTGCCTACCGCACACCCGGGCGATCTTCGACCCGTGGGTGGCGTGGCGGCTACCATCGGTGCCCTGCTGACCACCTGGGTGACGTTCGTGCCGTGTTTCGTGTTCATCTTCCTCGGCGCCACTACGTCGAGCGGCTCCGCCACACACCCGACATCCGCACTCAGCGGCATCACGAGCACCTTCGGAATGTCGACGTGGTCCGCGGCCGTGGTCGGGGTGATCGCGAACCTGGCGTTTTGCTTCGCCGTGCACGCCCTCTTCGACGCCTCCCTGCGGCACGGGGGTCGATCCACCTTGCTGGTGCCCGACCCGGACACGATCCGGCCGGTCGTCGCGGTGATCGCGGCGGCGGCCGGGGTGATGATCTATCGCGCTGGTGCTGGTCGGCGGCTACCCGCGGCGCGCCGCGAGGACACCGATCGATAGGACCCGCCGCGACCACACGCTCGTCTGGAGGCAGGATCGTGAAGAAACCGGTGACGGAATCCGGGACTAGGTCTAGGCGTGTGGGGGTTCGCCGGTGACGACGTGGTCGGCGTGGTTGATGCCCTCGAGGATCAGCCGGGATAGGTGGCCGTCGTGGATGCGGTAGATCACCCGCCGGCCCTCCTTGCGGGTGTCGACCAGTCCGGTGAACCGCAGTTTCGCCAGGTGCTGGCTGACCGCGGTCCGCGAGCCCCCGGTCTGCTCGATCAGCGCGGTCACATCGGCCTCACCGCGGGTGAGGATCCACAGGATGTGCAGCCGGGTGGGGTCGGCGAGCATCCGGAAGGTTTCGGTGGCGGTGTCGAGGCGCTCCTGATCCGGTTCGACCGGGTGACTCAGGCTCGCCGCCGGGGCCACCGCCGGGGCCGCTGCCTCGGTCATCGGGTCCATCGCATTACCGCCTTCCCGCCACCACCGCCTCGACGAGCGGCTCGGTCCGTGCCGGCCAGGCCCGTGCGGCGGCCAGTCCTGCGAGTGTAGCGAGCACGGTCAACGTGAGGGCCGCGGCGACCTGCCCGACCTGCGCGCCCACCCACCCGGCGAGCGGGTAGGTGAGGATGAAACAGGCGTGCGAGAGCGAGAACTGGGCGGTGAACACCGCGCTGCGGTTCTGCTCGTCGGATTCGTAGCGCAGCAGCCGCGCCGACGGGGTGTTGATCATCGACGTCCCGGCACCGAGCACGATCCAGATCCCGGCCAGCAGCCCCCACCCCACCGACGGGGTGGGGGCGGCGAAGAGCATCAGCGCGGCCGCCGCCAGCCCGACCGGCAGGATCGCGCACCCGGTGAGCATCAGCCGGCGATCCTCGAGGGCCATCAGCAGCCGCGGCAGCGCCAATGCCACCAGCATCGACCCGCCGCCGAAGCAGCCCAGCGCCACCGCGACCCCGGTGTTCGACCCGCCGAGCAGATCCCGGACGTACACCACGGTGTTGACCACCACCAGGGCGGTCGCGGCGGCGACGACCATGTTCATCGCCAGCAACCCCCGCAGCACCGGGCGGCCCACCATCACCCGCGCCCCGAGGGTGATGCGGTGAAGCAGCGGCACCGACCGGTCCGCCGGGACGGGCCGCGGCAACACCGTCCTCATCACCAGCAACGCCGAACCCACGAACCCGGCGACGGTGCCGAGGAACAGGAAGTTGTAGCTGATCAGTGTCAGCAGTGCCGCCGCGAGGATTGGGCTGAGCAGGGACTCGAGGTCGTAGGCCAGCCGGGACAGCGACAATGCCCTCGTGTAGTCCGCCTCCTGGACCAGCACCGCCGGAATCAGCGACTGGAACGCCGGGGTGAACGTCGCCGACGCCGCCTGCAACACGAAGATCAGCACGTAGATCTGCCAGGTCTGATCCACCAGCGGCAGCGCCGCCGCGATGGCCGCCCGGATGACGTCCGCCCCCACCAGCAACACCTTCCGCGGCACCCGATCGGCGAGCGCCGAGATCACCGGGGCCACCGCGACATAGGCGACCATCTTGATCGCCAACGCGGTCCCGAGCACCGCCCCGGCATCGGCGCCGGCCAGATCGTAGGCCAACAGGCCCAGGGCCACGGTCAGCAGACCCGTCCCCACCAGGGCCACGATCTGCGCGGCGAACAACCGGCCGAACGTGCGATGACGCAACACCTCGAGCACCCCAGGACCTCCAGACCTCTTCACAACGGTTACCGACTCGACCATAATCCTATATGTGCGCACTTGCGCAACCATGTGAGGTTTACGGGTCGGCTGAGGGAGAGGAACGTTCCGGGTAAGAACGCAGGTCAGCGAGGAGTTGTGGTGAGTGCGGCGTCGAGTCTGGAGGTCGAGGATCTGCGGTGGGGCTGGGGCGCCGCCGGATTCGTCCTTGGCTGCGCCGCGGTGCTGGCCTTCACCCCGCTGTACCTGGTGCTGGCCGCGGCCGCGCTCGGGTTGGCCGGGATGGCCGTGTTCCACCTCGCCGGTCACCGCACCGCCGGCGCCCGGCTGGCCTCGTTCGGGCTGGGGGTGCTGATCCCGGCCGCCGCCGGCGCGGTCCTGGTGGGAATCAATTCGTTCTGACAGACGAGTCCATCTGACAGGTAGGGGGAGCACCGTGGGACTGGGGGCACGACTTCTCGGCGACCACCGCGGTCACGCGGACGACGCCAGCGGCGGACTGATCCGCCGGGCACGGCTGTACGAACTCGTCTCCGCGGCCGCCTTCCTCGGCCGGCGCCGCCGGGTCTTCGACCGGCTGGTGTCTCTCAGCGGCGCCGGTCCGGGCGACCGCGTCCTCGATGTGGGGTGCGGCACCGGCTATTTCGCCACCCGACTTGCCGCGGCGATCGAGCCGGGCGGCCGGGCCCAGGGCATCGACCCGTCCTCGCCGATGATCGATTACGCCACCGGGCGGCGCGGCACCGCGCACACCACCTTCTCCGTCGCGGCCGCCGAACGGCTGCCCTTCCCCGACAACTCCTTCGACGTGGTGACCTCGACCCTGGTCATCCACCACATCGCCCCGAACGCCCGCGCCGCCGCGGCACGGGAAATGGCCCGGGTCCTGCGGCCCGGGGGCCGGGTGCTGATCGCCGATTTCCGTCCGCCGACCAACCCGGTCGCGAACCATCTGATCGGGGCCCTCGCCGGGCACGCCATGCAGCACACCCCGATCGACGACTTCGCCGCACTCCTCGACAGGGCTGGATTGCACACCACCGCAACCGGCGAACAAAAGCCCTGGCTGCGCTACCTCCAGGCGGACAAGACCCGGTGAGCAGCGGAGCGAGTGCGGTTCTCATCCTGCATCGCACCGCACTGAGCCCTATCGTGTGCGAATGGGACTGGGACTTCTGATACTCGATCTCCCACGCGCCTGGTCCCGGCACACCGCACTCGACACGGCTGCCGATGCGCTGCGCGAACGCGGAATATACAACTGGTCCAGGCTCGAATTACGCGGCACAGCCGCGACCGGAACAGACCTGGTCCGCCAGTTCACCTTCACGTATTGGGACCCGTCGACCCATGGACGGCAGGTTTACAATCTCAGCTACACCGACCTGTGGGAGCGCCTCGATGCCGCCGACCGCACCACGCTGCTGAGCGTTCTCTCCGGCGGCACCATCGGCTCCCACGTCACCACAACGCTGGCCCGCGTCGCCGGCGACGACTTCCTCGTCCGCGACCGTGAGGGCAACCAAAACCTGCCCCGTAGCCTCCGCCACTTTCTTCGTGCAATGGATGACCACCGCAGGTGAGATGGTCGAGCGGAAGCACAGATCCGAGGATCGGTGGTGGCATCGACGCGCGTGACCGACATGATGTGCAGTCCCCAAGTCTCCGGGCCAGGCCCCCGTAGTGGCACGGGTTCGGCGCCGTGTGTCTGCGTGTCACACGGGCGCTTCACCTTGGAGAGGGGGGTGCCAGAAATCGGGTGTCGGTATTTCCACGAAGGCGCGCGCTTGCCTGAAGTGTTCGAGTTGTTGTGGTCGCACCAGAACTTCCGGTCGCAGCAACCGTTCGAGCTGGTCTGCCGTGAGGAGCCCGCGTGTGACCACGATGTCCGGAATGCTGCGGCCAGTGGAAAGCGACTCCTCAGCAACGGAAGTGGCGGCGGTGTACCCGATGTGCGGGTTCAACGCGGTGATGATGCCGATGGAATGTTCGACATCGGCGCGGAGTTTGTCCGCGTTGGCGGTGATGTCCGGGACACATCGCTCCGTGAGAGCCCGACAGGCTGCACTGAGATGTGTCAGGGATTGAAACAAACTCGAGGCGATGATCGGCTCGAGGGCGTTGAGTTGGAGTTGGCCCCCTTCTGCGGCCAGGCTGATCGTGACATCGTTCCCGATGACTTCGTAGGCGACCTGGTTGACCACCTCCGGCACGACCGGGTTGACTTTGCCCGGCATGATCGATGATCCCGCTTGGACTGCTGGCAAATTGATTTCGCCCAGGCCGGTGCGTGGACCCGAGGAGAGCAGGCGCAGGTCGTTGCAGATCTTCGACAGTTTGACCGCGGTGCGCTTGAGAACTCCGGACAGCTGAACGAATGATCCGACATCTTGTGTCGACTCGATCAGGTCGGTTGCGGTGGTCAAGGGCAGGCCGGTGATGGCACGGAGAGCCTCACAGGCGGTTTCCGCGTACAGCGGGTGGGTGTTGATTCCTGTGCCGATGGCGGTGCCACCGAGGTTGATCTCGGCGACGAGGCGTTCGGCTTCGAGCAGTCGGTCGGCGTCCTCGGTCACCATCACCGCGTAGGTGCCGAATTCCTGTCCGAGTGTCATGGGGACGGCGTCTTGGAGCTGAGTGCGGCCCATCACCACGTCGTGAAACTCCGTCGCCTTGATCGTGAACTCGGTGGCGAGGTCTTTCATTGCCGCTCGGAGGTGATCGATGGCGAAGTGCAGGGTGACCTTGATTGCGGTGGGGTAGACGTCGTTGGTGCTCTGACTGAGGTTGACGTCCTCGAGGGGATGCACCTCGCGGTAGGTTCCGCGAGGGAGCCCGAGTATTTCCAGTGCGCGGTTGGCGATGACCTCATTGGCGTTCATATTCGTCGACGTGCCCGCGCCGCCTTGGATGACATCGACGACGAACTGATCGTGAAACCGGCCGCCGCGGATTTCTCTGCATGCCTCCACGATTGCCGTCATCCGTCGTGTGTCGAGAAGACCCAGCTGATGATTCGTCTGTGCTGCGGCTTCTTTGACGCTGGCCAAGGCGACAATCAATTCGGGGTAGACACTGATCGGGGTTCCCGTGATCGCAAAATTCTCTACCGCTCGGAGTGTGTGAATGCCGTAATAGGCGGAATCGGAGACCGGGCGGGTCCCGAGGAGATCGTGTTCGTCCCGCGTGACAGGTGGAGGGGGCATCGGGCCTTCTCTCTCGAGCAGATCTGAACAAGGCGGATCGGGGATGGGCATGTCGGATGGTGAACAGACTCGGACGGCTGGGGCGGGAAGGCCGCATCGGTCTCACGAGGCTGCGCACGCAAATTTGCTACCCGCTCCGGTCACCCCGGCGCTGGGAGGAGGGGCATTCGCCGTCTCTGGAGGTCCGGTTGCGCCGGCACCGCGACCTCCCGTAACCCCGCTGCAGGAGAGGGCGTCGGTGATGAGCATCCTGGCGTAATCATTTTCGAGTCGGTAGAGCCGGCGAGTGCCTATCCTGCGGGAGGCCACCAAGTGCGCTGCTCTGAGTTGGGCCAGATGCCGAGAGACCGTCGATGCCGGAGTGCCTACTATCGCGGCGATGTCGTTGACCGATCGCTCGCCGCCGGTGAGCGACCACACCACTCGGACACGGGTGGGATCGGAGAAGAGCCGAAACACCTCGACCAGGAAGGCCACATTGGCGTTATTCCACTGCGGCCGCGGTAGGGACCGGGCCGTTGCCTCGTTGTGGTGGAGCATCGAGCCCCCGCTTTCCGCTCAGTGCGTCGTGGTGGAACCCGTGTTGCCGGGGACAATGCGTCGCGACATCGGTGTCGTGATGATCAGGGTCGTTGCGTTCGGGCTGCGACGATTTTCGGTTCGGTGAGTGCTTCGACTGCACTCCACACACCTTCGCGGCCGATGCCGGATCGTTTGACTCCGCCGAAAGGCATGGCATCGATCCGGAAGTCCGGACTCGAGTTGATCAGCACTGCGCCGACCCGGAGCTTGGCGGCCAGGTCCAGAGCGACATCGATATCTTGGGTGAACACGCCCGCTTGCAGCCCGGTATCGACTGCATTGGCCGAATCGATCACCGAGTCGAGGTCGGTGAACGGGTCGATCATGACCACCGGCCCGAACACCTCGTTGGTCCTGATCTGTGCGTCGCGGGGCACGTCGGTCAGCACTGCCGGGGTCACGAACGTTCCGGTGCGGACGCCACCGGTCCGCAACACCGCGCCGCCGTCGACGGCCTCATCGATCCATCCGGTGATGCGGCGCGCCTGGTCTTCGTCGATGAGGGGCCCGATATCGGTGGCCGGGTCTCGCTTACTGCCGACCACCAAAGCTGACGCACCTTCGACCACCCGGTCCACGACAGTGCGGTAGAGACGGTTGTGGACGAATACCCGCTGCACCGACAGGCAGTTCTGGCCGGCCACCCCGAACGCGCCGTCGACAATGGACGCGGCGACTTCCTCGGGGTCGGCGTCCGCGCAGGCGATCCGCGCATTGTTGCCCCCGAGCTCCATCAGGAGTTTGCGGGCGGGCCCGGCGTGCGCGATCAGGTCGGCCGTCGCCGGGCCGCCGGTGAAGGAGACGACGTCGATCGCCGGGTTGGCGACCAGGGCCTGCCCCGCCGTATCGCCGGTGACCACCGCGAGGTACTCCGGTGGTACGCCGCTGGCGAGAAGGACATCGACGAGGGCGAGCGCCGTCACGGGGGTGGCCCCAGAGGGTTTGAGCACCACCGCATTGCCCGCGATCAGGGCGGGCCCGAGCTTGTGCGCCACCAGGTTGAGGGGATCGTTGAATGGGGTGATGGCCGCGACGACTCCGACGGGTTCGCGGGTGTACCAGCCCGTCCAGCCCTCGCCGCGTGGTGTGTCGTCGAACGCGATGCTGCGGCCGGTCAAGGCGGAGGAGGCTTGGGCGGACAGTCGGAGTGTCTCCATCGCCCGGGTGACTTCGCGGTCGGCTTCCCGGAGAGTCTTGGATGACTCCGCCGTGATCAGGCGCGCGAATCGTTCCCGATCGTGTGCCACCCGTGCCGCCGCCTTCTCGATGGCCTCGCGCCGTTGCCACAGTGGCCAGGCTCGCTGCCGGTGGCCGCGGGCGACGAAGGCAATGGCCTTGTCCACTTCGTGGTCGGTGGCATTCATGACGGTGCCGACCAGGGTGCGGTCCTCGGGGTCGTAGACGTGGAGGTGCCGTGCACCGTCTCGCCACAGTCCTTCCCAGAACCCGCCCGCGAGGGGCCGCCACAGTGGGTTCTGCGGTGCGGGTGCGGTGTCGGCTGGGGTGACCGTGGATGTCATACCGACTTCTCCTTGTCATGTACTAGTGCGGCTCGGACGTCATTCCATCGGTGGCAGCGCACCGAATGTCCCGCCGCGATCTCGGTCAACACCGGTTGTTCGGCGCGGCATCGGTCCACGGCGAGCGGGCACCGGGTATGGAATCGGCAGCCGGGTGGCGGGTTGATCGGCGAGGGCGGTTCGCCGGCAGCCTCGGCGTGGCCCGTGCAGGGGTGTGCGTGGGTTGCGGCCGCGAGGAGCGCGAGGGTGTAGGGGTGCACCGATCCTTCGAAGAGGTCGTCGCGGTCGGCGATCTCCACGATCTGCCCGAGGTAGAGCACGGCGACCCGATCGCTGGCGAATCGCACCACGCGCAGGTCATGCGAGATGAGGACCATGGTGAGGTGGTGTTCACGGCGGAGCCGGGTGAGGAGGTTGAGGACCCTGGCCTGTACCGAGGCGTCCAGTGCCGAGGTCGGCTCGTCGCAGATCAACAGTCGCGGTTTGAGGAGCAGGGCGCGGGCGATGACCACGCGTTGCAATTGACCGCCCGAACACTGCCCCGGGTATCGGCCCAGGTAGGTGTCGTCGAGCCCGACCTCCTGCAGCGAGGCCGAGATCGCGAGCCCCCGTTCGGCGCGGGTTCCGATGCGGTGTTGTGCGAGGACGGCGTAGAGGCTGTCAGCGATGGTCATCCGCGGGTCCATCGCGGCGTGCGGGTCTTGGAAGACCAATTGGGCGATGCGCCGCAGTTGTTTTCGCTGAGACTCTTTCATGGTTCGGGTGTCGAGCCCGTCGATGGCGACGGTGCCGGCATCGAGCTCGATGAGCCGGAGTATTGCCCGGGCGATTGTGCTTTTGCCGGAACCGGATTCGCCGACCAGTCCCAGAACCTGCCCGGCCTTGATGGTCAGCGAGACGCCGTCGATGGAGTGCACATGTTCGCGTGTGCGGCGCAGACCGCGGCGGGGCAGGGGGAAGCGTTTGACCGCGCCCTCCATAACGACCATGTCGGGTGCGTGCTCCGCACGACGGTGCGGGGGAGACATCATCATCGAGGTCATGCGGACTCCCCGAGGTGGATGGGTGCCCAGCAGCGGGTGGAGTGTTCGTGGGGCTCGTGCCGGCCCGCAGTGAGATCGGGCTCGGTGGTGGCGCATTGATGTTCCACGTGTGCGGTCGCTGCCACCGAACATCGGGACCGGAAACGGCAGCCCGCCGACAGGTCGCGGGCGGAGCTGGCGTTTCCGGGAATGGCATACAGCTCCCCGGTCGCGGTGGTCTTGAGCATCGAGGCGTTGATGAGGGCTTGGGTGTAGGGGTGCTCGGGTGCGGCGAGGATGTCCGCGGTCGTCCCCTCTTCGACGATGCGCCCGGCGTACATCACGGCGATGCGGTCCGCGATGGCGGAGACGACGCCGAGATCGTGCGAGATGAACAGGACGGACATGCCGAGCTGTGTGCGCTTGGCTGCGATCAGCGCCAGGATCTGTGCCTCGATGGTGACATCGAGGGCGGTCGTCGGTTCGTCGGCGATCAACAGTTGCGGCTGTCCGGCGAGCGCGATCGCGATCATCACTCGCTGTGCGATACCACCGGAGAGCTGGTGTGCGTAGGAGCGGGCTCGGCGGTCCGGTTCGGCGATGCCGACGTCGGCGAGTAGTTCGACCGCGGCCCGTCGTGCCGAGTGCCGGTTCATCCCGAGATACCGTCGCAGCGGCTCCGCGACCTGCGCACCGACTGTGGAGGTCGGGTCCAGCATCCGCTTGGGCTGCTGGAACAGTGCCCCGATTCGGCCGCCCCGCACCTTGTTCATGGCGCGATCGGACAACCCGAGCAGATCGACCCCGTCGAGCGTGATCGCGCTGGCGTTCATCTGCGCGCCGCGCGGGAGCAGGCGCATCAACGACAGCGCGGTCATGCTCTTGCCGGACCCTGATTCCCCGACGAGGGCGAGTATTTCACCGCGATCGATGTGGAAACTCACCTCGTCGAGTACCGGGCTCGTGGGTGCGCCGTCGAACCTTGCCGACAACTTGGTGACATTCAACAGCTCGGGCATGTCATCCTCCGTGGTGCTGGTGAGTGTGTGCGACTGCGACTGCGATTGCGGATGTGTCGTCACGGTGCGTGGTGAGGGTGTTCATCGCGTCACCGAAATGCGCGTCGAGTGCCTCGATCAGGGCAGGCAGGTTCCCGGTGGTGATCAGCCTGAGCAGGTGCTGATGCTCGTCGAGGAGATCGCCACGGCCTTTGTAGGTGCCGACCAACATGTTCAATCCCAGTCGCGTCTGTCCGGCGAGCTGGGCGTACATGGTGGTGAGCCGTTCACTACCCGCCGCGTAGACCGCGATCTCATGGAATCGGAGATCGAACGCCGAGGCCTGTACCCAGTCCTCTCGGTGAATCGCGAGGGACATGCGCCCGAGCGTTTGTTCGAGTTCGGCGATCAGTGAAGCCGGGGCGCCGCGAGTGACGAGCCGAATCAGTGCGGCGCGTTCGACGGTCGCACGGGCGAAGTAGAGATCCTCCAAGTCCTCTGCGGTCAGCACCCGGACGGTGATCCCGCGGTGCGGGGTGCGCACGAGCAGCTCTTCTTGCACCAGCCGTTGCAATCCCTCACGAACGGGCCCGCGGCTCGTGCGGAACTGCGCGGCCAGTTCCACCTCGTTGAGCGGCATACCCGGTGCGAATGTGCCGTCGAAGATGCGTTGACGTATCTGCGACGTCACGACAGCGGCGAGTGTGCGCTTCGGTACATCGTTGTCGGGTGGCGCTTTTCGCATATTCACGGTCCCTCCTTGGCGGTGCTTTGGGCCGGACGGGTGCAGCGTCAGCTCTGGCGGCTGCGGCGGGCGTTGATGCCTTGACCGATGAGGGTCACGCTCAATGCCGTGATGAAGATGGCGAGACCGGGATAGATGACCAGACCCGGTGCGGCGGACATGAAGGGCTGGGCATCGGCGAGCATGGATCCCCAGTCGGCGTCGGGTGGTTGCACGCCCAGCCCTAGAAAGGACAGGGCGCCGACGGTGATGAGTTTGTGCCCGAAGCGCAGTGCCGCGTGTGCGGTGAGCGGGCTCAGTGCGTTGGGAAGGATGTGCCGGAAGACGATGAAGGTGGACGAGCAGCCGAGCGCGCGAGCGGCTTCGATGAAGTCGCGTGAGTCTATTTCCAGCGTCAACCCTCTTGCGAGTCGGGCGAACGGGGTCCATCCGCCGATGACGAGGGCGAGGATCAGCGTCGTGTATCCGGCGCCGAGGATGGACACCAGGAACATGGCCACGATCATTTCGGGAAAGGCGAGCAGGACGTCGGTGACCCGCATGACGAACTGGTCGAGGGCGCCGCGTCGCCTGGCGCAGACGATGCCGATGAGGGTGCCGCTCACCGCGCAGATCGCCAGGGTGATGGCGGCAATCGAGACAGAGAAGCGGCCGCCGTCCATCAGCCGGCTCAGCACGTCGCGGCCGAGTTGATCGGTGCCGAGCCAATGGCTGCTCGAGCTCGGTGCCAGCCGGTCGCTGAGGTTTTGGGCCGACGGGTTGTAGGGCATGATCCACGGGGTCAGCACAAGGATGACGGTGATCGCCACGATGACGGCGATGCCGATGATCAGGCTGACCGGGGTGTTCCGCAGGGCGTGTACGGCCCGGCTCGGGGTGGAGGCGCGGCGTGGGGCGGGTCGCTCTGGCCGGCTGGGCGCCGGTGCAGTCGGGTTGTCAAGCAGGGACATTCGCTGACCTCACCGTCGGATTGATGTAGGTGTACAGCACATCGGTCGCGGTGGTGATGATGACGGCCAGCGCGACGATGCTGATGATCGATGCTTGGATCACCGGGACGTCCCCGTTCATGACGGAGTCGTAGAGCAGCCGGCCCATGCCCGGCACCGCGAAGATGACCTCCACGACGACGGAACCACCGAGCAGACCTGCCAGCCACACCGAGAACAAGGTGACCACGGGCAGGAGCGAATTCCGCACGCCGTGCCGGACCATCGTCTCCCGGAACGTCAGGCCGCGGGCCCGTGATGCGGTGATGTGCGGGGATTCGAGGACGTCGACCATCGAGGCCCGGGTGACTTGCGTGAAGTAGCTCATCGGCCGCAGCGCCAGGGTCAGGCAGGGAAGGATCATCGAGGACGGGCCGGTCCAGCCCGCCGACGGCAAGGCGCCGAGTTTGAGCGCGAACATCAGGATCAGCACGGGGGCGAGCCAGTACTCGGGGATCGCGACGAAAGCTTGGGTGATAGTGGTGATTACGGTGTCCGTCGGTGTGCCCCGCTTGATGGCGGCGATGGATCCGAGGGGCAGGGCGAACAGTAACGCCACCAGCAGCGAGGTGACTGCCAGTATCGCGGTGACCGAGAGTGCGTGCCCGATCATCTCCATGACCGGGGATCGGCTGGTGTACGACAACCCGAGGTCACCGGTGACGGCCTTGGCCAACCAGTCGAAATACTGCACGACGAGCGGCCGGTCGAGCCCGTAGGCGGCGCGGAGACGCTCGACGACCTCCGGATCCATGGTGACGTCGTTGACCCTTGCTCGGAGAATCTTCCGCGCCGGGTCACCGGGGTGATGTACGGGATGAGGAAGACGACGAACGAGACGATCAGCAAGGTGGCGACGAGCACGGACATGCGTCGGACGATGGCGATCACTACACACCTCCTTCGGTATTTCGGTCTCAGCGGCGGCGACGGTTCAGCGGACCAGGTCGAGGACTCGGAAGAAGGCCCCGGCCGGGGGCAGGAACCAGGGCGGTCCGAAGTGGCCGGGCACCGGCAGGAAGGTCAGATCTCTCCACGGATTCGCCGTGGTGTCGCCGGTGACGATGTGGGAGAGGACCTTTCCCATGTGGGTGGCCATTTGCACGCCGTGGCCGCTGTAGCCGACGGAGTAGTACAGGCCGTCTTGTTCGCCCGCGTGCACCATCTGATCGACCGACATGTCGACCAGACCACCCCAGCAGTAGTCGATGCCGACATCGGCGAGCTGCGGGTAGACCTTGGTCATGGCCCGCTTCAGGATCTGACCGCTCTTGATGTCGGATCCGCTGTTCGACATCGCAAACCGCGCACGACCACCGAAGAGGAGCCGGTTGTCCGGGGTGATGCGGAAGTAGTAGAGCAGGTGCTTGCTGTCGGCGGCGACGCGTTTGCGGGGGAGCAGCTCGTCGACGACGTGCTGGGGGAGCGGTTCGGTGACGATGATGAAACTGCCGATCGGCACGATCCGGCGCCGCAGCCAGGGGGTCAGGCCTCCGGTGTAGCCGCTGGTGGCGACGACGACCTGGTCGGCCCGCACCACACCCCGAGCGGTCTGGATGTCGTGCTGGTATCCGTCCCGTTTGGTCATGGCGGTGACCTTGCAGCCCTCGTGGATCGACACGCCGTTGGCGGCGGCCGCCCGCGCGAGCCCGTGGACGAGTTTGCCGACGTGTACCCCGGCGCCGAGGGGGTCGACCATCGCGCCGTGGTAGAAGGAACTGCCGATCTCGTCGCGAATGTCCTGGGGCGGGATCAGGGCGACGTCTTGGCCGGTGTACTTGCTGATCAGTTCCGCGGACCGCTCGAATCCGGTGTAGTGACTGGGTTTGCAGGCCAACGTCAGTTTCCCGGTGCGCTCGAATGCGCAGTCGATGCCCTCGGTGGTGACGAGGTCTTCGATCGTGTCGATGGCGGCGTTGTAGGCGAGGAACATCTCCCTCGCCCGTTCGGGTCCGTACCGTCGCACCGCGGTGGGAAAGGAAATGGCCAGCCCGGTGGTGGCCATGCCCCCATTGCGTCCGGAGGCACCCCATCCGATCGTGTGCTCCTCGAGCAGCACCACCGAGGCGCCGGCTCGCGCCACATGCAGTGCGGTCGACAGCCCGGTGAGACCGGCGCCGATGACGGCGACGTCGGCGTGCGCGGGCACATCGTTGCGGCGGTAGTCCGCTCCTGGCTCGGCCGTGTCCAGCCAGTAGGACCCGAGCTTCACGATGCGTCCGCGGTGCTCATCGCGCGCAGCCCGAGCAGCGCCGGCACTCCGCCCAGGTCCGTGGTCTCGGCGTAGCCGTAGAACGGTGTAGACGGATCGTAGCCACGGTTGACGTAGACCTTGTGCGTGATTCGAAGCTCGTGCGCCGGTATCACGTCGTACCAGATGTGCGAGGAGACGTGCAGGATCTCACTCGGTTTGGCATCGAGTTGGTCGAGCATGTACTCGAACGCCCGGTAGCGGGGCTTGTAGGCACCGGCCTGCTCGGCGGTGAAGACCCGGTGGAAGTCGACACCGAGTTGCTCGATGTTGCGGGCCAGCATGCTGTCGACCGCATTGGACAAGATCACCAGCGGATATTCCGCGGCCAATGCCGCGAGAGGTTCCGGCACGTCCGGGTGCGGGCCCCACGAGCCGACCGCCTCGATGATGGCGTCGACGTGCGAGGGCTTGAACTGAATTCGCCAGCGGTTGCAGGCGCGGAGCCAGGAGTCGCGCAGCAGCTGGGGATACAACTTGAACGGCCCGAGCACTTCATCCATCCGGTATGCCCGGAAGTCGGCATTGAAGGCCGCGACATCGGCAGGGGCGATTGTGTCTTTGATGAGCGGCGCGACCGCCTCGGCCATCTGGAAGTTGGTCAGTGTCCCGTAGCAGTCGAACGTGATGAACTTGGGTTCGAAATCGCTCAGTTCCATGACGGTGAAATGTCCTTTCCTGTCAGCTGTTGGAGACGGTGAGATCCGGGGTGACGGCGTATCGCGCGAGGGGGTCGTCGACGAAACTCTCGATGGTCTCCAGCCGTGCGGCGGTGGTCTGTTCGTGGGCGATGAAGGTGGTGACGGCGTCCGCTTGCAACTGCGAGGCGACGTCGGCGTAGATCGCGTTCCGTCGTTGCGGGTCGTTCTCGGTGTTCGCGGCGCTCAGTTGCGCGTCGATCGCCGGATCGCAGTACTGGCTGATGTTGAATCCCCCACCGCAGGAGTAGTCGGCGGTGAGAAACCCCAGAGGATCGGCGATGTCGGTGAGGTGATTACGGGACAGCAGCGCGAGGTCGTATGAGCCGTCCAACAGCGAGGGCTCGATTGCCGAGTAGTCACTGACCTGCACGCCGACGTCGATTCCGATCTCGGCCAGGTTGGCTTGGATCACCGCGGCGAGGTCCGCGAACTCGGGGCGCTCGGTGTAGGCGAGCAGCGTCAGCTTCAGTTGTCCCGGTGCGTATCCCGCTGCGGTGAGCAGACGGCGGGCCTGGTCGAGGTTGCGGTTCACCGGTTGAGAATCGGGGGCCCACGCTTCGGTGGGCGCGAACGGTCCGATGGCCGGGTGCGCCTGCCCGCCGAAGACACTGGCGGTGATCGACTCGACGTCGACCGCAGCCTGCACGGCCTTACGCACCTCGGGATTGTCGAACGGTGCCCGGGATTGATTGAAATACAGGCCGGTGGTGCGCGGGGTGAACGCACTACTGACCTTGATGCGCGCATCGCCCTCGAGCTCCGGGACGGTCGATGCGGGAAGTCCGAGGGCGATCTGCGACTCACCGGTGCGGACCTGCGTGGCCCGGGTGGCGCCCTCCGGAATGAACCGGGCCGTCACCGACTTGAGCGGTACGTTCCCGCCCCAGTAGGCGGTGTTTCCTTCCAGGGTCATCGACTGGGCCGGGGTTTGCGCGACCGGAGTGTAGGGGCCGGTGCAGTGCGAGAGCGGGTCGATGCCGGTGCCGGTGTACGCGGCCGGCGCCAGAATTCCGGTGTTGATACTCGCCAAACGGAAGGGCACCAGCGCGCTCGGTTCGGGAGTGCGTATCCGCACAGTCGAATCATTCAGTGCTTCAACGGACGTGATCAGCTTCGGAGTGAAGGCCCGGGGCGGAGCATCTGCTCGGAGTAGGTATTGCAGGGAGGCGACCACGGCGGCCGTCGTGAGGTCGGTCCCGTCCTGGAATTTCACCCCCTCTCGAAGCGTGAAGTCCCAGGCCGTGGGTTCGGTCTGAACCCACTCCGTTGCCAGAAGCGGCACGAGTGCGCCGGCCTCGGCGTCGTATTTCACCAGGGTTTCGAGGCAACCGACTTGGGAGAGGACGAACGCGTCGTCGGTTTCGAGGGAGTAGTTCGCCCGCGGGGTGAATTGCAGGCTGACCGTCAGATTGTCGGCGGAGCCCGAACCGCTGGTTGTGCTGCCTTCGAAACTGCCACAGGCAGTTGCAGCGAGTGCTCCGGCCACAACGACGGCCGGCCATCGAACACATCTTGAGATTCGCATGAATGCCACCAAGGAATTGGGATGGACCGGCCGGGGAAGGTGCCGGTTTTGAACCAGCCAGAGCTTCGTGGGTCTGGTTGACAATCAAACTAAGGAGGCTCCGTAAACATTGTCAACAACTACATCATTGCGGTCCATGTTGTTAACACTTGCGCAACACCCGCAGATGCCTTGTGGCCCTGATTTACTCCCGCGGGTGGGGCGAGTGCCGGACCTCTTCGGAGAGTGATCGGAGTGCATCCACCGCTGCCGCCTCCTTCCGGTAGACCGAAGATTCTCGGCGCGGCTGGGTTCCTAGAACGGTTACTGTACAGCGCAATCCGTGGCCAAGGCATCGAAATGGGGATCGGACGCCGAACGGGCTGCGGTGCCGCGAATCCGACGGTAATACGCCGTCCATGCTTTCGGTCGCAGCGCTGGGTTCGGGCATGAAAAGGCTGTGTCACGGGCCCAATTCCCGAAAATGGCGATCCCGCGACGGATTCGCGTCCCGCTGTTAACAATGTTGCCGTTGTAGCTGACTGGGCGTCGTCGAACGTGAACCCGGGAACGTCGTTCGCGTTGACGGAACCCTGACGAGGTCCTAATGTATCAGGTGAAATATCACGGTGTCACTGTCGACGCCTCATCCAGAGACAGGACCTCCTTCATGAGGAATCACCCCGCGATCTCAGCCACCGACACGAGCTCTGTGGGCAGCCATGCGCCGAAACACGAACACGGAGCTCATGCGCACTCCCGCACTGCCAGCGGACATGCCGACCACGCCCACGACGACCAGCGCCACGAGAACCACGGCCACGGTGACCACAGCCCCGGTCACGGCCATCCTCACGGCGACCACGATGACCAGCGCCACGACGACCACAGCCCCGGTCATGGGCACGGCCACGGACACGGCGACCACGATGACCACGACCACGGACACGGCGCCCTGGCCAAGCTCAAGCACATCTTCGTTCCGCACTCACACGACGCCAACGAGGCGATCCAATCGGCTCAGGAATCGAGCGGCCAAGGCATTCGCGCGGCATGGATCGGCCTCGCGGGAATGATGACCACGGCGATCCTGCAGATCTTCATCGTCGCGATATCCGGCTCGATCGCCCTTCTCGCCGACACCCTGCACAACCTCGGACACGCCATGACCACCATTCCGCTGGTCATCGCCTTCAGGATCGGACAACGCGCCGCCAGCAAGCGCTACAGCTACGGCTACCGACGCGCAGAAGATCTTGTCGGGGTGCTGATTTCGCTGGTCATCGCCGCATCGGCCGCCCTGATCATCTACGAATCGATCGATGCGTTGATCAACCCACGACCTCTGACGAACCTGGGTTGGGTCTTCGCCGCCGGCCTCGTCGGCGCCCTCGGCAACGAGGTCGTCGCGGTCTACCGGATCCGTACCGGCCGCAAGATCGGCTCAGCAGCGTTGATCGCCGAAGGTCAGCATGCCCGCGCCGACGGATTGACCTCCATCGCCGTGGTCGTGGGCGTCATCGGTGTCTGGTTCGGATTCGAACGCCTCGATGCCATCATCGGGCTGTTCATCGCAGCGGCCATCCTGTGGATCCTGTTCAACTCCATGCGCACCATCTGCCGCCGACTGATGGACGGGGTCGACCCGGGCGTCATCGAAAGCATGACGACGACCGTGGCCGCCGTCGACGGCGTGGTCGACGTCGATCGTGTCCGAGCTCGCTGGAGCGGTCACCGGATGGAGGCCGACGCCAATGTCGTTGTCTCCAAGGGACTGAGCGTGGTGGACGGCCATCACATCGCCGAACAGGTCCAACACCAGCTGCTGCACACCACGCCGCACCTGGAAGAGGTCGTCGTCCACCTCCACCCGGACCTGAGCGCCGGCGAACTCGACGAGCTGCACGAGCTGTCCGGACACCATGCCAGCGCCGAAGCGCGCAGCCGCTATCTGGCGAAAACCCGCAGGTAACCGGCGCAACCCGCGGCGGCCCAACCCATCTCCAGGCGCACCGGCCGACCCCTGCCGCGGACACCGACCACCACTGAGCACTATGCACACATTTGGAGGCAAAGACCATGTCTGGTGACACTACGAGCGGCGAGCACGACTTCGTCGTACGGGAGTTGACCATCGACGACCTGCCCGAAGCTCGCGCACTGATGTTGCGGTCGGTAGTCGAGGACTTCGGGGATGAATACGATCCCCGCGTCCACGCCGACATCGACGACATGATCGGCTGGTATCTCGAACCCGAGGGCCCATTCATGCTGGTCGTGGCAGATCGCGCGACGGGGGAACTGCTCGCCACCGGCGGCATCCGCGGGGGAGCGCTGAAGGAAGGACTGAGCCCGCAGAACCTCGTCGAGCGGTATCGGGACGGCCACACCGGCCAACTGGTTCGCGTCTACGTCCTTCGCGAACACCGCCGGCGCGGCATCGCACGTATCGTCGTCGACGCCGTCCTCGAACGCGTTGCGCAGGAAGGCATTTACGCGACGATCGCGCTGCACACCTTTCGGCATTCACCAGGGGCAATCCCATTCTGGCTCTCCATGGGCGCCCGGATCATCGAAGACGACACCACCGGGATATCTCGCGCGATCTTCCTCGAAATCCCGGTCGACGACGCAACCGCAGCCCACTGCTGCAAGTCCACCGCATACAGCCAGTCCAGCATCTGAAATTTTCGTATCCACCCGAGAAAGTCCGTATCCAACCGAGAAGGCAGGCGAACACATGACCAAGCGACGTGACCTCTTCATCTTCGTACCCGAAACCGGCAAGGCCGAGCAGGCCCAGGCCTACCTCGGCGAGTGGCTTCGTTCACTCGACGGCCACCCCGGATATCTCGGTGGCTCCGTGCTCAAGGAAGTCGCGAACGAACTGCTCCCCGACACCCTGGTCCTCGTGCTCGAGTTCGAGTCCACCGAGGCGGCGCGCGCACTGTGGCCCAAGATCGAGAACACCGTCAACCCGCTGTACCCGGACGACAAGTCCGACAAGTCACCCGACCAGGGCACCGCCTTCTTCGACGGAACCAAGCAGGCCGTGGCCGCCGGTGGACCGCTGCCACTCAAATTCACCCGAGGCAACGGGCTGCTCGCGCGAATGCTGCACATTCACGCCGCCGAGGTCGACGAGTTCGCCACCGCCGCCACCGCCGCCGTCTGACCTCGACTCTTCGACGTCCGACTCACAGATCCAGGAGAAAACCACCATGGAGACGACCGGCATACTGTGGCACCCGCAGACGCACATGCCCACCGCTCCGCAAGAGCGTCTGGTGATTACGGCCGGCGACGGCGCATGGGTGACTACCGAGGACGGCCAGCGGTTGCTCGATCTGCCGGCCGGCCTCTGGTACGCCAACGTCGGCCACGGACGCGCACGCATCGCGGACGCGGCAGCGGCACAGATCCGCACACTCGAGACGTACCACCTGTTCGGGGCACACGCCAACAAGCCCGCCCTCGAGCTCGCCGAACGGGTGTCCGCGCTGCTCCCCATCGACGACGCCTCGATCTTCTTCACCTCCGGCGGCTCGGATTCCGTCGACACCGCCTGCAAGCTGGCCCGCCGATACTGGAACGTCCTCGGCAAGGACACCAAGAAGACCATCCTCAGCCGGCGCGGCGGCTACCACGGTCTTCACGGCTTCGGCACCTCCATCGCCGGCCTCGACTTCAACCGCGAGGGATACGGCACCGCCTCACTGATTCCCGACACCGCCCGGGTCCCGCAAACAGACCTCGCCGGCACGGCCGAGGTCATCGATCGACTCGGGCCCGAGAACATCGCCGCGATCATCGTCGAACCCGTCATCGGCACCGGCGGAGTCGTACCACCACCCGAGGGCTACCTACCCGGCCTCGCCGCCCTGGCGAAAAACCACGACATCCTGCTCATCGCCGACGAGGTGATCACCGGATTCGGCCGGACAGGGCACTGGTTCGGCTGCACCCGGTGGGGCATCGAACCGGACATCATCACCATGGCCAAGGGCATCACCTCGGGATATCTCCCGCTCGGTGTGGTCGGCATCGCACCCAGGGTCGCCGAGCCGTTCTTCATCGGCGCCGACGCGCCCATCTTCCGCCACGGCCTCACCTGCTCAGGCCACGCCACCGCGTGCGCGGTGGCATCAGCCAACCTCGACATCATCGAGGAAGAAGACCTCGTTCGCAGAGCCGCGGACCTGGAACCCGTGCTCGCACAGGCCCTGACACCACTGACCCGATCACCCTTCGTCGCCGAGGTCCGCGCCATCGGCCTGATGGCCGGAATCCAGTTACATCCCGACATCGACGGAAACGAAGTGGTGCGCGACTGCCGGCGAGAAGGTGTCCTGACCCGGCTCCTGGCCGACAACACGCTGCATGTCTGCCCACCGTTCGTCATCACCAAAGAGGAGATCGAATTCGCGATGTCGGTGATCGGCGACCAACTCTCCGCGCTCGAAGACAAGGCGGCCTGACATGACCAGCATCGACGCGGCCACCAAACCCGCACTGGTCTCAGCTCTGGCGATCCCCACCGGATTTCTCGCCGGAACCCGAACACGGCAACCTCTTCGAGGTGATCGACCCCGCCACCGAACGGATCGTCGCCACCGCACCGGACTGCTCGGTCGCCGACGCTCGTCTGGCCCTCACGGCAGCACACGAGGCGGGCGACACCTGGGCGCGGTTCCCGTTGCGCGCCCGCGCCGGCATCCTGCACCGCCTGTTCGCACTTGTCCACGAACACCGCGAACGCCTGGCGGTGACGATCTCCCTCGAGGTCGGCAAGACGCTGGCCGAAGCGCGCGGTGAGGTGGACTACGCCGCGGACTACATCCGCTGGTACGCCGAGGAAGCGGTCCGGCCCGCCGGTCGAAGCACCCCGTCACCGGACGGCCGGTCCCATATCGTCACCGTCGCCGAACCTCTCGGCCCGTGCCTGCTGATCACCCCGTGGAATGTGCCATTGGCGATGGCGACGAGGAAACTCGCTCCCGCACTCGCCGCGGGCTGCACCGCCATCCTCAAACCCTCCGAATTGACACCACTGTCCTCCCTGATCTTGGCCGAACTCGCGCTCGAGGCCGGGCTGCCTCCCGGTGTGTTGTCGGTCCTGCCCACGACGGAAGCGGCGCCCGTGTGCGCCGCCCTCATGGCGGACGACAGACTGCGGAAGGTGTCCTTCACCGGCTCGACCGCCGTGGGGCGAATCCTGCTCGAACAGGGCGGCCGACGCGTCCTGCGGATGTCGATGGAGCTGGGCGGCAACGCCCCCTTCCTCGTGTTCGACGATGCCGACCTCGACACCGCCGTCGAGGAGGCCATGATCGCCAAAATGCGGATGGGCGGTCAGTCCTGCGTCGCGGCGAACCGCTTCCTGGTCCAGGACGGGGTCGCCGACCAGTTCGCCGACGCGCTCGCGGCGCGGGTAAACGCCATGCGCGTCGGTCCCCCGGGCACCGAGGGAGTCGACTTGGGGCCGCTCGTGTCCGCACCGGCAGTGGCCAAAGCCCGCCGTCTGGTCGAGGACGCCCTGGCTCGGGGCGCCTCACTGCGGGCGCAGGCAAAGGTCCCCGACGGCCCTGGTTTCTATTATCCGCCAACCGTTCTCGACAACGCGGATCGCGGCGCCCTGATCTGCCGTGAAGAGGTCTTCGGCCCCGTCGCGGCCATCTCACGATTCAGGACCGAGGACGAGGCCCTCGCCCTGGCCAACGACACGGAGTACGGGCTGGCGGCATACCTGGTGACCCGGGATCTGGGACGGGCAAGCAGCGTCGCCGGGCGGCTACAGGCCGGGATGATCGGCATCAACCGGGGTCTCGTCTCCAACGTCGCGGCGCCATTCGGCGGCATCAAACAATCAGGGCTCGGCAGAGAAGGCGGCGCCGAGGGCCTTCTCGAGTACCAACAGACGAAATACCTGGCCGTACCGCCGCTGTACAGCTGAGCTCCGCCACAAGCGCTACTCCACCGGAAAGTTTCGCAGTCCCCAAGCTTGGCGGCCCGGTCACCGCGTCACGTGGGGACTGCGCTCGTCATGCCGGTGTCCGGGTCTCCGGTGCCCACTCCTGCAGATTCCGTCCGGGGGCGAGGAACTCCACATCCCGGTCCGTCGATCCCTCGATGATCTGATCGGCGACGACATCGCCCATGACCGGCGCGAATTTGAATCCAGCCCCGGAGAAGCCACACGCCACCACGATCTGTTCCGTGCCCGGAACCGCTCCGACCATCGGCTGACCGTCCGTGGTGTACCCCTCCATGTTGACCGTCGTCGTGATCGGATCCGGATGGAGCCCGGGAAAATACTCTTCGACCACATCCCGGAAGTAGCGAACAATGCTGTGGCCCACAGTCAATGCCGGATTCTCGGTGTCATAGACGATGGGATGACCGCTGGTATAGATGCCGACCTTGACCGTAGCCCCATCGATGGTGGGAAAGCCGTACGCGCGGATGTCACCCACTCGTTCGAACACCGGAAACCTCGACGACCGATAGGCGTCGACGTCGCGGGTCAGGTACCACGCCTGCACGAGCCGTCTCGGCAATACCGTCGCCGCGGCTGCCGGCAGCAGGTCCCGCGCCCACGGGCCCGGCGCAACCACCACACGGCTGTAGCGGCGGACACCCTCGGCAGTTCGCACCGTTACACCGGCACCGTCCGGCTCGACGCCCAACACCCGGGTGTAATCGGAGACCGTCGCCCCGAGAGCCCGTGCGCGGTCCACGGCGGTGACGACACTGAGTTCGGGTCGGAGGAAACCCCCGAAGGGATCGGTGATCGCGGCGTCGGTCGGCCGTACCAGGTGTTGGGGGTACCGTCTGGCGAGCTCCGTGCTGTCGAGCAGCTCGTGTTCGAGCCCCGCCGCCATTGCCGACTGATGGGCGAGAATCAGTGCGTCGCTGTCGTTCGGCCCGAGAATGAGACCGCCCGTGATCTCGAGCAGCCCGCGCCCGGTGGTGTGCTCGAGTTCCCTCCACAGACCGAGTGCGTCGAGCGCCAGGGGAGTGCATTGATGAACACGTTGGCTCTGCGCCGAGAACCGCCGGGTCTGGCCGGCCGAGGCGCCGCGGTCGTGACCGACCCCGAAACGCTCGTATCCGTGGACCCGGACGCCACGCTCGGCCAGGCGCCACAACGCCATGGACCCGATCGCACCGAGTCCAACGATGGCGACCTCGGCGTCATCTTTCGAAGGCTGTGTCATGGAGCTACTTTCGGTGTGGGGAGTCGGTGGGGGAGTCCGCCGCAGCTAGCGGCGGCGCTCTGATAGCGATGTCCGCGGCTGACCCGCGGACCCGGCTGTACATGTCACGCACATTCCACCCTGCATTCTGATATTTTACTAGAAACATCACAAGGGCGTGGAATGGACGGAGAGACGACCGTGACGACAAGCCGGGACACGGAGCTGGTCTCGTTGCGCCGCGCGCTGCACGCCCACCCCGAACTGGGATTCTGCGAGATAGAAACCGCAGCGCGCATCATCGACGAACTCGCCACGGCGGTCGACACACTCGAATTCGGCAGCACGGTCTGCGCCGTCGCAGAACTCGCCGGCCTCCCACCCGCCGAGGAACTCGACCATGCACGCCGCCGCGCCCTCGAGGCGGGCATCGAGCCCGAACTGGTGGAACGCCTCGGCCACGGCAACACCGGCGTCGTCGCGAGCGTGCGGGGACGCAGGCCCGGACCGGTCATCGCGCTGCGATGCGACATGGACGGACTTCCCATCACCGAGTCCGAGGACGCCGCTCACCCGCCGTTTCGCGGCGGCTTCGCCTCGGAGGTCTCGGGCATCATGCACGCCTGCGGGCACGACGGCCACGTAGCCATCGGCGTGACGCTGGCGAAACGCCTCGCTGAAGACCGGAACTTCGCCGGCGAGCTCAGGGTGATCTTTCAGCCCGCAGAAGAGGGCGTGCGTGGGGCGCGAGCGATGGTGGCCGCGGGCGCCGCACGCGGCGTCGACGTCATGCTGGGGCTCCACCTCGGGATCGGTCTCGACGTGGGAACCGTCGCGAGTAGCACCTCAGGGGTGATGGCCACCGAGAAGTGGAAGATCGAATTGACGGGGGCCCCCGCACATGCCGCCCTCGCCCCGAGCGAGGGACGCAACGCGCTGTTGGGCGCCGCGACGATCGCCCTCGGATTGCACGCGCTACCGCCGTTCGCGCAGGCAACCACCCGTGTCAACGTCGGCAAAATGACGGCCGGCACCTCGGCCAACATCATCGCCGACAGCGCAGAAATACACTGCGAACTTCGTGCCGACGACACCGACGTCTTCGCGGAGTTGACCTCACGGGCCCGTGACGTCGTCCTCGGCGCCGCCGGCATGTACGGGCTCGGCGCACGGATTGATGTGATCGGCAGCGCGGAGGTTGCCGTCTGCGACTCGGAAATTGCCCGGGCCCTGGACCGATGCGCACACACCGTGGACGACATCACGAACGCTCTACCGACCGCCCCGATGTCCGCGAGCGACGACGTCACCCTCTTCATGGCCGACGTGCAGCGCCGCGGCGGGAAAGCCACCTTCGTCCTCGTGGGTGCGAGTAGCCCGGCCCCGCATCACCATCCTCGATTCGACATCGATGAAAGGTCGCTGCCGATCGCGGCCGACTGGCTGGAACAGTTCATCCGCACACAGGACTACCATCGATGATATTTCACGGTCTGTCCCACGACCCCGTGGAGCAGGCAGGGCCGACGACGAAGGAGTTCGAGACAGTGGAGATCAGCGGCGGGGCGCGGGTTGGCTCTGCCACCGGCGCCAGTGCAACGGAAAACGCATATCGGCATATCAAGCGCCTCATTTTGACCAGCGAACTCGCCCCCGGAACCGAGCTACGCGAGGCCACACTCTCCGAATCGACAGGCTTCGGACGCAGTCCCGTGCGCGAGTCGCTACGGCGGCTGGTACAGGAAGGCTTCGTAGACGTCCGCGCTCGCCAGGGCTATCGGGTGTCGGTAGTGACCATGGCGAGCGTCAGAGACCTGTTCGAGATGCGGCTCCTCCTCGAACCGGCGGTCGTCGAGCTCGCGGCAGAGCGAGCGCCGATGGCCGAACTGGAGGCACTGCACTCACTCGCTCACCAAACCTACGTCAGCGGAGACATCCATAGCTACGAGAAATTTCTCGAAGACAACCGCGAGTTCCATGTCCGGATCGCCCAGGCGTCCGGCAACGAAATCTTCACCCGAACCCTCAGAACGTTATTGGAGGAAATGCAGCGGCTGTTCTTCATCAGCCTCGACGGGAGCGACTCCGTTTCAGAACAGATGCACGAACACCACGACCTCCATGATGCACTGCTGGCCCGTGACGGAACACGGGCGCGCGAGATCATGATCGCGCAGATCGAGGCCAGCCGGGAACGCGTTATGGAGGGGCTGGTGGGCGCCGCCCAGCGGCCGCGCCGTGCAGCAACAGGGGTCGTTCTGTCGAGCAGTTCGTCCTCAAAGCGAGGTTACTAGCGGGCAGCGACTCACGGAACGTTGCATCTCTCCCGTGGCCTACGGTCTGACGGCCAGTTGAAGCGTCGCGGCAGATCGCATTGCTGCGTACCAACGACCTTTCCATCGGGAAACTGCATCCTCCCACGAAATTTCGGGTGCAACTATCGCGGAATCACGTGTCCAGCCGCGTATGGGTCGCTGTTCCGAACGTGCCGGCGAAGGGGATCAGTAGCAGTACCAGCATCACCGTGAGCAGCACGATGACGGCCTCGTAGCGGTCGCTTCGGCGCATCAGGCGGTTGCGGCTCCACAGTCCGAGCCGCCACCACCGGATCGGTGTGGGTACCGGTGCCGGTTCCGCGGGGCGCATTGGTCACCTCCAGCAGGGTTCCGCTTGTCCTCCTTCGATTGTGCGACGGAACCCGAGGCGGTGTTCTCGCACGTTGTCCGGAAGGCCGTGGAACGCCGACGGAGGTGTTCTAGGCGGAGTGCTTCTGGATGTATTCCTCGACTGCCTCGCGCATGAGTTCGCTGGGCTTGCGGTGCTGACGCTGCGCGAGTTCGTCGAGTTTGTTGCTCAGCGGCAGTGGAAGCCGGACTTGGCGTTTGGGGGAGGCACCGCTGATGCCCGCGTCCTGCGCCAGGGACGGGCGGCCGGCGCCAACCCTCTCGAGTAGGGCCTTACCGGCGGCGGCGGCGTCCGCGCCGCGCTTGGCGGTGGCTGAGTCCTTCGGCAGCGTCATGTCGTGCTCGGCCCACTCAGCGAGCTCGTCGTAATCGGTATTCTTATCGTTGCTGTTCATTGGTATGTCACCTCTTTTGGGTGGTGGTGCTGGGCGATCTGTTCGGATACCACTGGGTGGGTGGTGCATCGGGTTGCGGTGCCGGGTTCCTTCGCCCCCGGCGCCTGACGGATCAGGGACGGTCCCTCATGCGAGCGAGGTGCTTTTCCCGCGCCTCCATCACGTGGAAGACCACCATGCCTCGCGGTGGAACGATCTCCACCATGACCTCGAGCAGCGGCCCACCCAGTGTCCGCGGGGGACCGATGAACAGCCAAGGCTTCGCGTGACCGGGGACGCGGGGCTCGTCGAACTCCTGCTCGACGTAGAGGGCGTTCTCGATCGCATGCAACGCGTCCTCGTGGTCGATCCCGTGCTTGTCCGCGCTGTTCGCCCATTCGACTGCCACACGAATACTGTACTACAAAATCGATGGTTTCTGTAGTACAATATCCCGGTCGGGTGATCATCGACGACCGCCAGCGTTGGTTGTTTATCCAGACGGCCAAGAATCCTGACGCAAAGCCGGGAGGATCGGCAAGCCGACTGCTCGTTGTGTCGGGTCAGCCGCACTCCACAGCGGGGAACGACCTGATACGGAATCAGGCTTGTCAAGGAGGCAAGGCGAAGCGGCGTCCATGACCGTCGTCGTGGACGCCGCTTCCTGTTGACTGGAAGGGTCCGCGGGTTGTGACGAGCGTGTCGGCATCGACGCGTTGTCAGTCTGACCCGATATCGAACAGTGTGCGGACAGTGGGGAATCCGGGCGGACGGGTTCTTCTCTCGCATCGTGGTGATCGCCGATCAGTGCGCAGCGTCGGTCCAGCGCAAGCTGGATCTCCGAACGTTGTGGCGATTGCTGGGCTGCTCTTGACAGCGACTCTCGGTAAGCGAAGACTTACCGTTCGTAGGTACTTACCAAGCTGGAGACGAATGGGGTGCGCTCGCTGATCGGACGAGGCGCACGATTCTCGAGCGTCTGGCCGAGGGTCCGTGTGCGGTCGGTGAGCTGGCCCGGGAGCTGCCGATCAGCCGGCCTGCGGTTTCGCAGCACCTGAAGGTGCTCAAGGACGCCGGGCTGGTGGGTGATCGGGCGGTCGGCACGCGCCGCATTTATCACCTCGACCCGGCCGGGATCAGCGTGCTGCGCTCGCAGCTCGACCGGTTCTGGGCACAGGCCCTGACCGCGTACAAGGACGCGGTCGAACAACCCGCAGGAGAGGTCATGACACAGACACATGCCGAGTCGGTGCACAAGCAGGTCGTGGTGAACGCAGGTGTGGAGCGAGCGTTCTCGCTGTTTATCGAGCGATTCGATGCGATCAAGCCGCGTGAGCACAACATCATGGCGGTCCCGATCGCCGAGACCGTGTTCGAACCGAGGGTGGGCGGCAACATCTACGACCGCGGTGTGGACGGCACCGAATGCCGGTGGGCGCGGGTGCTGGCCTATGAGCCGCCGAGCCGGGTGGTGTTCAGTTGGGACATCAACGGGCACTGGCAGATCGAGACCGACCCGGCCAAGACCAGCGAGGTGGAGGTCCGGTTCATCGCCGAATCCGCCGATCGCACCCGGGTCGAGGTCGAGCACCGCAACCTCGAGCGCCACGGCCCGGGTTGGGAAGCGGTCCGCGACGGTGTCGAACACGACGCCGGGTGGCCGCTCTACCTGCAGCGCTACCGTGGCGCCGTCGACAGTGAGCAGCACTGATGGCACCGATCACGACCAGCATCGACGTCGACCGCCCACCGAGGCAGGTGTTCGCCTGTCGTCACCGACCCGACCCGCTTCGCCGAGTGGCAGAAGGGCGTCGTCAGCGGCCACATGGACGGTGACGGGACCTCGCAGGTCGGCGAGAAATGCCTCACCACGCGCCGCATCGGGTTCGCCGAGCGTCCGGTCACGTCCGAACTCACGCACATCGACCCGCCGAGAACATGGGGTGTGCACGGTGTCGACGGCCCGATCCGTGCCGTGGTGAATGTGTCCGTCGATCCGCTCGATTCCGGACACCGCTCCCGGGTGACGATCGCCGTCGACTTCGAAGGCCACGGGATCGGGAAAGTTCTCGTGCCACTCGCTGTGCGCCCCCAGGCCCGTAAGGAGATGCCGAGCAATCTGGCCGCACTCCAGCAGCGTCTGGAAGCATCACCGGCACAGCCGAACTAGGCGGGGTACATCCTCGCCACCCGGGATGGGGCTGCTCATCCTTTCGGCGCACGCTGCGTGCTCGTGCGGATGGGTTTGGGGTGGGTTTCGTACATGCGGGCGGCGACGACGAGGGCGCAGGCGCCGCTGACGGCGGCGGCCGCCCAGACGGCGGCGTGCATGCCCATCAGGTCGGCGACGATGCCGCCGGCGATGGCGCCGACGGCGTAGCCGCTGTCGCGCCAGACCCGGTAGATCCCGACGGCGCGGCCGCGCCAGGCCGGGTGCGCGACGTCGCCGATCACGGCGAGCAGGGTGGGGTAGACCATGGCGGTGCCGGCTCCGAGCAGCACAGTGCCTGCGGCCCACCCGAGGAAGGCGTCTGAGGCGGCGATCAGGGCGAGGGCGGCAGCCTGCAGGGTCATGCCGGCGGTGATCAGGTGCTTGCGGCCGATGCGGTCCGACAGGGCGCCGGTGACCAACTGGCCGGCGCCCCACACGCCGGGGTAGAGGGCGAACAGCAGCCCGATCTGGCCGGCGCCCAGGTCGGCGGTGGCGAACAGCAGCGGGAACAGGCCCCAGGAGAGCCCGAAGTTGAGGTTGTTGACCAGGCCGGCCTGGCTCGCCGAGGACAGGGCGGGCTCGGTGAAACTCGTTGCCATGGCGATCTGCCGGTCGGTCAGGTCCGCGTGCAGGTGGTCGTGCGCACCGTCCGCGCGGGGGATGTGCTGCGCGGCCTCGAGACGGGCGTGGTCGCGGGTTTCGTGGATGAACACCCCGGACAGCAGCAGCGCGAGGGCGGTGTAGGCCAGTCCGAGCAGGAACGGGGCCGGTCGCAGGCCGAACTGCTCGGCCAGGTACCCGGCCAGCAGCGAACTGACGGCCACGGCCCCGTAGCCGGCGGCCTCGTTCAGGCCCATCGCCAGGCCGCGGCGGGCGGGGCCGACCAGGTCGATCTTCATCACCACGGTGGTCGACCAGGTCAGGCCCTGGTTGATGCCGAGGAGCACGTTGGCGGCGACCACCCACCACCAGTTGGGGGCGGCGATGAGCATCAGCGGGACGGGAATGGCGAACAGCCAGCCCACCAGCAGCACCGGTTTGCGGCCGTAGCGGTCGGAGAAGGTCCCGGCGAGGTAGTTGGCGGCGGCCTTGGTGATCCCGAACGCCGCCACGTAGGTGAAGATGAATGTGTAACCGGTGAGGGCGAATTCGCCTGAGGCGAGCAGCGGCAGCACGGTCTGCTGCTGGCCGACCATGCCACCGACGAGGGCGTTGACGGCGACGAGCAGGCTGAACTGGGCCAGGTTGGGGCCCAGGCCGAGTCGGATCGGCCGGGGCGAGGTGGTGCTCATGCGCCGGTCTTCGCTGATGTGCCGGTCTCGAGGGTGCGGCCGGTGGCGGCGGCCCAGTCGTCGGGTCCGCCCTCGAACACCGTGAGGTTCCGGTGCCCGGCGCGTTCGAGCAGGCTCGCCGCGCCCATCGCGCGTTCCCCGTGCCCGCACATCACCACGGTCGGCTCGTCCGGCAGGTCGTCGACCCGGCCCGGGAGGGCACCGAGTTCGATGTGGACGGCGCCCGGCAGATGCCCGGCCAGGTATTCAGGGCGTTGCCGGATATCGAGAACCCGCACGCCCTCGACCCCGTCGGGGCCGGTCAGCGCCGTGGCGGCCACCTCGAGTTCCGCGGCGGTCCAGGCGGCGAGGCCGCCGCCGAGTTCGCCGATCAGGTTGTCGTACCCGATCTTCAATGCCTGCCACACGATCTCGTTCACGTCCTGATCGGGGTCGCGGACAATGATCAGCGGCCGGTCGGCCGGGGCGAGCCAACCCAGCCAGCTCGCGAACACCGGCCGCAGCGGAATCGAGAGAGCGCCGGGGATGTGGGCGGCCGCGAAACGGGCCAGCGGGCGCACATCGATCAGGGCGGCGCCGCCGGCCAGCCGGGCGCGGACGGTGTCGACGGTCAAGGCTGGCAGCACCGGATCCTGGTCGAGGAGTGGGGGACCGAGCCGGTTGATCTCGCCGAGACGGAGGAAGTACGGCGGATAGCTACCGAGGGATCCCAGCAGTTGGTCGACGAAGGTGTCCTCGTCCCGGGTGGCGAGCAACGGGTTGGTGGCGCGCTCGCGGGCGATGGTGCTGGTGCGGTCCGCGCCCGGCGGGGCGGAGCAGAACGACCCGGCGCCGTGGGTCGGCCAGACCGCGACGTCGCCGGGCAGCGCGGCCAGGCGCTGCAGGGAGGCGTACTGGGCGCGGGCCAGGACTTCGGTGCGATCCGGTCCGAGCAGGTCGGTGCGGGCGGCCGAACCCACGATCAACGATCCGCCGGTGAACACCCCGACCTCCTTCTCGCCGTCGAGGAGCAGGAACGACAGGTGCTCGTGGGTGTGCCCGGGCGTCATCAGTGCCCGCAGCCGCAAACCGCCCAGGTCCACCTCGTCGCCGTCGCGCAGCCCGGTATGCGGAAACTCCCGGTCCCCGGCCGCCGAGGCCAGCACCCGCGTTCCGCCGGTGGCACCGAGTTGGTGGGCGCCGGAGAGGAAGTCGGCGTGCAGGTGGGTGTCGGCGGCGAACGCGACGGTCAGCCCGCGGCGGGCGGCCGCGGCGTGGACCGCGCGCAGGTCGCGGCTGACGTCGACCGCCAACGCTCGGCCGTCGCCGAGATCCACGAGGTAGGCGGAGTTGCCGAGCCCTTCGTCGATGAGCGGTACCAGATCGATTCCGGCCATGGTGTCTCTCCTGTGTCGACTAGGTCGGGTGTCGCGGTGCAGTGCCCCGACTCCATGTTCTACACTATTCCAAAGATGATTGGAGAATACTATGGGTGATCGGATCGCGAAGACGGAGCTGTTCGACCAGTTCGCCCGGGTCGGCAAGGCGCTGGGCAGTGGCAAGCGGCTCGAACTGCTCGATCTGCTCGCCCAGGGCGAGCGCACCGTCGACGGGCTCGCCCGCGCGGCCGAGTTGGGGCTGACCACCGCGTCGGCGCATCTGCAGACCCTCAAGCAGGCCAATCTGGTCGCCACCCGCCGCGAGGGCACGAAGGTGTTCTACCGGCTCGCCGGTGCGGATGTGGCGCAGCTGTTCGCGCTGGTCCGCACGGTCGCCAACGAGCACCTGCCCGACGTCGAAGCAGCCCGCGCTGCCTACCTGGGTCCGGACACCGACCAGGTCAGCAAGGACGAGCTGCTCGAGCGGGCCCGGTCCGGGAAGGTGACGGTCCTCGACGTGCGACCCCGCGAGGAATACGAGGCCGGGCACATCCCGGGCGCGGTGTCGATCCCGTGGGATGAGCTCGCCGATCGTCTCGCGGATCTGCCCGAAGATCAGGAGATCGTCGCCTACTGCCGCGGCGCGTACTGCGTGTTCGCGCACGATGCGGTCCGGTTGCTGACCGACCACGACCGGCAGGCCTCGCGGCTGGCCGACGGCATGCTCGAGTGGCGCCTGGCCGACCTGCCGGTCGCGACCTGAATCTCCCTTCTTCCGGCGATCGTCAGTCGAGGGTGAGCTGCCGCCGGTGGAAGTCGAAATGCTGAGCGGGGTAGCGGTAGAGGTCCTCGAGGGTCATGTAGTCCGCGAAGAACGGATCCCACCGGCCGGGGAAGTGCATGCCGCGCTGCAGGTCGTTCTCGGCCTCCGCCGCCAGACTCCGCAGGAGTGAATCGATGACCTTGTCGCATTGCCGCACCATGCGGTGACGGTTGAATACCCGGGCCGCCTGGCACGTTCCCCGATAGTTGACCTCGTCGAACAATCGCGTCGAGGCGTTCTGGGCGGCGGCGAAGCGGCGACTGACGCCGTCCGGTAGCCGGCCGAGGAGCCGGACCAGGATCAGTAGACGGCGCACCACCATGTAGCCGAACACCATGTGAAACAACAGTTGCTCGTTCGTCCAGCGGGTGCCCTCGGAGGGCCGGTCGAAGCCCTCGGAGCTCGCGCCGCCGACCAAGCGGTGAAACTCAGCCCTAACCCGCTCGAATTCTCCGGCGATCTCCCGCCGGTCCACACGCTTTGACCTCGACATCACTGCCCTCGCCTGCGATCGCCTCAGCACCCTCGGTACGGACCATCTTCCTCCGGCCTCAGCGCCATTGCGATCGACTGCCCAGGTCGCAGAGTCAGCAGATGCTCGAAGCTCTTGATGAGGGATCTTTGAATTTATAGTTCGGCATTCCAGCGCGATCAGCGCCGCCGCCGGGTGGGCCCACGACGCGGTCGCCGACATACATCAGAGCGTGGCCGCGGCCCTCGCCATGGCCGTGCTGGTCGGGGGTGCTGCCCGGTGTCATTGGCGTCGGTGCTCGGCGCACAAGGATTCCGGAGGGGCCATGATGCGGACTCATCCATCCGGGTCGAGGCCATGCGGGCGTGGGGATCTCGGCGATCCGTCGTACCCCGGTCACTGCGTGCGCACGGATACCTACGGGGTGCTGGTGATGTCGGTGTCCTTCGCGTTGTCGTACTCGTCGTTGATCAGCACGGTGGTGCGGTCGGGGCGGTCGATCATCGAGGCGGCGATGGAGGATCGGTAGCCGGAGGCGCAGTGCACCCAGATCTCCCCGTCGGGGAGGGTGCCCTGTCGGTCGGCGAGTTCGTGGAGCGGGATGTTGATCGCCCCGTCGATGTGGCTGCTGTCGTATTCGTTGCGTTGGCGTACATCGAGGACGGTGATGTCGTGCTCGGGAAGTCTCTCCGCGAGGGCGGGGAAGTCGGCGACCCGGTAGGACCGCAGTTCGGTGCCGGCGACGAGGGTGTGGATTTCGCCGATCGCGGTGCCGGTGAGGTCGTCGATGCCGATGCGGACCAGTTCGCGGCGGGCGTCGGTGACCTGGTCTTCGTTTTCGCCGATCAGGGTCAGGGGTGCACCCCACTGGTAGAGCCAGCCGAGGTAGGTGACGAACGAGTCCGACAATTCGAAGCCGAGGGTGCCGCCGAGGTGGCCGGCGGCGAAGGCGGTGCGCTCGCGCAGGTCCACGACCCATTCGCCGGCCGCGATGCGGCGGCGGAGCTCGTCCGGGTCGACGGGTTCAGGTAGCGACAAATCGACCGGGGCCGGTCCTTTGGTGTTGATCACGCCCATGTGGGCGTAGTAGGCGGGATACTCGGACAGTCCGGCGATCAGTTCGTCGACGTAGCTTTGCTCGTCTTGGGTCAGGGCGGGGTTGGTGGTGCGTTGTTCGCCGACGGTGGAGGAGTCGCCGGCGGCCGGGGTGGCGGCGCAGAAGCTGCCGAATCCGTGGGTGGGGTAGATCTTGGTGTCGGCGGGGAGCTCGTCGGCCAGGCGGCGCACCGAGTGGTACTGGGCGTGGGTCAGTTCCCGGGTGTGGGCCTTGCCGAGGAGGTCGGTGCGGCCGGTGGTGCCGAAGAGCATCGATCCACCGGTGAAGACTGCGTGGGGGGTGCCGGCGGTGTCACGGAGGACGTAGCTGACGTGGTGGTGGGTGTGACCGGGGGTGTGCATGACCTGCAATTGGATCGGTCCGGCGTCGATGACGTCGCCGTCCTCGACGGCGCGCCGCTGGTAGCCGACGTCGTCGCCGGTGGGGACGGCGTATTCGGCGCCGACGGTGCGGGCCAGCTCGAGGCCACCGGTGACGTAGTCGTTGTGGATGTGGGTCTCGAGGACGTGGGTGATCCGCACGCCGCGGTCGTGGGCGAGAGTTAAGACCCGGTCAATGTCGCGTTGTGGGTCGACGACGACGCCGACAGCGCCGTCGCTGACCAGGTAACTGCGATCGCCCAGGCTCGAGGTCTCGATGATCGACACATCCATGACTCGTACCTTCCTAACATATTCTCTGGTGTTCGCATGCCCGGAGGGCATAGGTGAAACGGTGTGATGCAAGCCGCCCGCGGCATCAGCGCAGCAAGATCGTGTCGATCAGCACGTAGGCGGCGACGGCGAAGACGAGATAGGCGAACCACCGCTGCAGCCGGTCGGTGTCGACCTTGGTGCCGAAATGACCGGCGATCAGGGACCCTGCGATCGCGGTTCCCGCGAACGCGAAGGTGATCGCCCAGTCGATGCTCGCGCCGCTCAGGTGCGAGACCAGACCGGCCGCCGAGTTCGCGACGATGATGACCAGCGAGGTGCCGACCGCGACCGACATGTCCAGACCGAGCATCAGCACCAGGGCGGGGATGATCAAGAATCCGCCGCCGACACCGAACAGGCCGGTCAGAAATCCCACCGCGACCCCGGCAGGGATCGATCGGGGGGCGCAGCGGCGCCAGTCGATCCCCGAGTCCCCGACCTCGCAGGCCGTGCCGGTGTCACCACGATCCATCAGCATCCGGATCCCGGCGACGACCATCACGGCAGCGAAACCGACCATCACCACCGATTGCGGCAGCAGGCGCCCGATCGCGCTGCCGGCGAAGGTGGCGGGAATGCCGCAGGCGGCGAATACCCCGGCCATGCGCCAATTCACTTGGTGCTCGCGAATTTTCGGGACGGCTCCGACGAGGGAGGCGACACCGATCACGAGCAGGGAGATCGGAATGGCCTGTTCGAGGTCGAGGCCGAGGCCGAAGACCAGCGCGGGGACGGCCAGGATCGACCCGCCGCCGCCGAGGAGTCCGAGCAGGACACCGATGATCGCCCCGAGCGCGAGTGCGATCGTTATTTCCACATAACTCCTTTCGCCATCAGCCGTGGGGGCGGGGGCGGGTGTGGTTACCGGTCGCCGGTGTCCTGGGAGAGGGTGTCGATGGCGGCCTGCAATGCGGCGGTGGCGTCGTCGGCGACCGCCCCGAGCCCGGGTTGGTCGGCGACCTGAACCATCACCTGCGGGTTCATCGCATCGACCAGCACCGCACCCGGATCAGCCGGGTCGGCGCGCACGACGACGTTGCACGGCAGCAGCAGCCCGATCTGCCGGTCCACGGTGACCGCGCGATGGGCGAGCGGCGGATTGCAGGCACCGAGGATCAGATAGTCCTCCATGTCCTCACCGAGTTTCGCCTTCAGGGTGGCCTTCATATCGATCTCGGTGAGGACCCCGAAGCCTTGGTCCGCCAGGGCTTTGCGGGTGCGGTCCACCGCGTCGGCGAACGAGGTGTGCAGGGTGGTCGACAGTGCGAGCGTCATGAGCGTGTGCTGCCTTTTCTCGGAGAATATGGGATGGGATCGGCCGGTCACCTGCCCCGATCATCGTCCCGATGGGGCGGGAGACGCCGCGACGAGGCGCGGTACGCCGAGGCGGTGCAGCGGCAGACTCGCCGGGCACCACCCCGCCGCGCCGAACAGCAAAAGGTTGGCCCCGACGAACCTGGTGAGCAGCAGCCACCACAACGAAAAAGCCACGGTGAGTGCGAGGCTCGCGAGCACCATCGTTCCGGCCAGCAACGGGACCACCCGCTCGATCGTCCAGCCGCGGGCGGGGAGAGCGTCGGTCATGGTCGCCTTTCGTCGACGTCGAACGGAGGTCGGGGTGAAAGTGGCTCAGGCGAGGGCGAGGAAGAGTTTCTCGAGTTCGGCCTCGGTCATCGGCTCCTTGCCTTTCTCGGCCGCCTCGCCGGTGAGGCATTCGCGTAGGCCGGTGGCGACGATCTTGAACCCGGCCTTGTCCAGGGCCCGGGAGACCGCGGCGAGTTGGGTGACGACGTCCTTGCAGTCGCGGCCCTGCTCGATCATCGAGATCACCCCGGCGAGTTGCCCGTGGGCGCGGCGGAGCCGGTTGAGTACCAATGCGATGCTGTCTTCGTCGCCGACCATGGCGGTTTCCTTTCCTAGACCTCCCCCCACTGTACCCCCCGGGGTATCGGTGCGGGGTGGGTAAGGGACGCGCCGACTCACCTCCGCACCGGCCTCAGTGCGAGAAGTTGATCTTCGGCAGCACCATGCGCAGCCACGCCGGTGACCACCAGGCGGCGTGCCCGGTCAGCCGCAGCAGTACCGGCAGCAGGATCAGCCGGATCAGCACCGCGTCGAGGAGCACGGCGACACCGAGGATGATGCCCATCTCCTTCGGGGGCAGCGGGTCGGCGAGGGCGAAGGTGAAGAACACGGCGACCATCACCGCGGCGGCGGCGAAGATCACCCGTCCGGAATGGGCGAGGCCGTCGACGTGCGCGACCGTCGGATCGCCGGAGTGTTCGTAGTGTTCCTTCGCGGTGGCGAGGAGGAAGACGGTGTAGTCCATGGCGATTGCGAAGATCATGGCGAAGAAGAACGCCGGCCCCCACCCGTCGAGGAAGCCCTGGGGGGTGAAGCCGAGCAGGCTCGCGCCGTGGCCGTCCTGGAAGATCAGCTTCGCGACCCCGAATGCGGCCGCGGTCGAGAGCAGGCTGACCACGGTGCCGAGGAGTGCGATCAGCGGGGCCTGCAGCGCCACCAGCAGCAGCACGAACCCGAGAACCAGGATGATCCCGACGATCAGCGGGAGGTAGTCGTTGAGGGCCTGCTGCAGGTCCAGGTTCTCCGCCGGTGCGCCGCCAACCAGGGCGCCTTGGGGTAGGTCGGCGCGCAGGGTGTCGAGGATGGTGCCCATTCGTGTGTCGGAGGGATCGACGGTCGGCATGGCCTGCAACATGACGTAGTCACTGCCGTCGGGGGCGGGCTGCGGCGGCGTCACCATCGCGATGCCGTCCGTCGCCGCGGCCGCTGCGGCGGTCTCGGCACCGCCCGTGGTGGGGGTGATGATCTGCAGCATGCCCGGTGCACCCTCGCCCATCTGGGCCTGGACGAGTTCGTAGCCCTGGCGGACCGGGGCGTCGGTGGGAACGACCTCGATCGAGGGCATCGCGACCTTCAGTCCGAGCGCGGGGACCGACAGCGCGATCAGCACCAGAAGGGCACCGATCGCGAACGGCCACGGGTGGCGATGCAGCAGTTCGCCCCAGGCGGCGAACCGCGGCGAACGGTGTATTTGCCGCTTGGCGTAGGGCAGGGAGCCGGCGTTGACCTTGCCGCCCAACGCGCCCAGGGCGGCGGGCAGAAGCGTCATCGAGGCCAGCAGGACGAAGAACACCGCGAGCATGATCCCGACGGCCATCGTCCGCACGGCCGGCGCGGGCACCAGGAGAACGGCGGACAGGCTGACCAGCACCGTGATTCCGGACAGAACCACGGCCTTGCCTGCGGTTTCCATGGTGTCGGCCACGGCGGCACGCGGTGACGAGGCGTGACGGATCGCATCGCGGAAGCGGGCGACGACAAACAAGGCGTAATCGATACCCAGGGCAAGTGCGAACATCATCGCGAAGTTCATCGCCCACACCGAGATCGGGAAGACCTGGTTGAGCAACACCAGGCCGCCCGCCGAGGCGACGAGCCCGGCCAGGGTCAACAGCAGCGGCAGCCCGGCGGCGACGAGAGACCCGAACGCGAGCACCATGATCGCCAACGTCACCGGCCAGGAGAACAATTCCGCCTGAATCATCGCGTCGTGGTTCGCCTTGTTGAAGTCGCTCCACAGTGCGGATGCGCCGGTCGGGTACACCTCGATTCCGTCGCCGGAGAGGGCGGTCAGTTCCGCTTTGCGTTCGTCGACGGCCTTGACCATGTCGTCGGTGCTCGCGTTCGCGCCCGCAATGAGGATGCCGGTGTGCCCGTCCGGGCTGATCGACGTCCCCGGCTGCGGTGCGATCACCGCACCGAACCGTGGGTCGCCCGCGAAGACGGTCCCGACGTCGGCCAGGGTGTGCTGCATCTGCGGGCTGTCGATGGTCTGAGTATCCGAGTGCACGACCACCTGCACCGCGGCCGAGGAATTACCCCCGAAATGCTGCTCCGCGAGCTCGCGGACCTGCACCGACTCCGATCCATTGGCCTGCCACCCGGCACCGGCCAGCGAACTGAACACCGACGGCGCGGCGGCACCGAGGGCGACCAACAGGATCAGCCAGATGCCGAACACCCATTTCGCGTGCCCGGCCATGGCCGCGCCCATGCGGCCGAGCACACCGCCCTCGGTGATCGGCTCGGTCCTCGGGGCGTCGCCGCCCAATGCCGTACTGCGGGTCATACAAGTCCTCCTCGAGGTGATGGCAAAGCGCTGGCAGCGCGTATCGGCGAGGTCGGGCGTGAGGGTGCGCTCACGATCCGTCTCCGGTGTCGAGCGGCCGGCCCAGGGCGGCCCAGCCCGAGGTGCCCCCGGCGACCGAGACCGCACCGCGGCCGGTGGCCTCGACGATGCGGGCCCCCTCCCGGCTGCGGTTACCGGACGCACAAATCACGTAGACGACCTCCCCCGCGGGAATCTCCACGGTGTGAGCGGCTAGTTGCCCGAGCGGCATCAACAGCGCACCAGGTACGTGCCCGTCGACGTACTCCCACCGCTCGCGCACATCCACGACGGGAACTCCGTCGGCCCAGCGCACGGCGAATTCACCGAGGTCTACCTCACGCATATCAAACTCCTTCATACCCTAGGGGGTATTTTCAGGAACTCGCTCACTGTACCCCAGGGGGTATGTCGGTACGCAAGTGTGTCGATTGCTCGCGACGTGAGCGAGCAAAGGGCCGAGGAGGATCCGCGCCAGTTCGGGCAGTGCCGTCATCGGAACCTGGCGCAGCCATGCGCCGCTTTCGGCCGGCGGCGGTGCGGGCCACTAGGGCGAGACGGCGGTGCCGACTTCCGTCGTCGAACAACATTCCGGTCGGGATAACCAAGCATGGACAGATACCCCTAGGGGTACTTGACATACCCTATGGGGTATATGGCACCATGTTGCACATACCGAGGACATCGACCCGATGGAGGAACGCATGATTCTCGAGCAGTACTACATCGAGTGCCTGTCGCACGCGTCGTACCTGATCGGTGACGAGAGCACCGGCCGAGCGGTGGTGGTCGATCCGCGCCGGGACATCGGCGAGTATCTCGACGACGCCGACAAGCACGGGTTGCGCATCGAGGGTGTGATCAACACCCACTTCCACGCGGACTTCGTCTCCGGCCACCTCGAATTGGTCGAGGCAACCGGGTCGTGGATCGGGTTCGGCGAGGCCGCCGAGACCGACTACCCGATCCGCCGCCTACGCGACGGCGAGCGAATCCGCCTCGGCGAGGTCGAGCTCGAGATCCTGTCGACCCCAGGACACACGTGGGAGTCGATCTCGGTGCTGGTGCGCGAACGGGCGGGGGTGACCCCGACCGCGGTGCTGACCGGCGACTCACTGTTCATCGGCGACGTGGGCCGGCCGGATTTGGTCAACCTCGGCCACGGATCCAACACAGACCTGGCCCGGGCGATGTACCGCACGGTGCACGAGAAGCTGCTGACCCTGCCCGATCAGGTCACCGTCATGCCCGCGCACGGTGCCGGCTCGTCCTGCGGGAAGAACCTCTCGACCGAGCTGAGCTCGACTATCGGGGAGCAGCGCGCCACCAATCCGTCGGTGCAGCCGATGAGCGAGGACGCCTTCGTCGCGCTGGTCACCAACGGCCAACCCGCGGCGCCCTCCTACTTCTCCGTCGATGCCGCGATGAACAAGCAGGTCCATCCTCTCCTCTCCCGAGACCGGGCGATCCCCGAACTCTCGCCGGAGCGGGTGCGCGCCGAACTCGTCGCCGGTACCCGGGTGGTCGACGCGCGCAGCGTGGACGACTTCGCGGCCGGGCATCTGTGCGGCTCGGTCAATGTCGGGTTCGACGGCCGGTTCGCAGAAACTGGCGGGATGGTCGCCGAAGTGGGCGAGAAGCTGGTGCTGATCACCTACCCGGGCGAGGAGCAGGACGCGGCAGTGCGGCTGGCGCGGATCGGCTCGGACGATACGGTCGGCTACCTGTCCGTCGGCCACGACGGACACTTTCCCGCCGAGCTGGCTGATCTCGTGCAGTCGGCGCTCCGCACCACCGTCGACGAGCTCGACGCTCTGCTCGCCGCCGATGCGGTGACCCTGATCGACATCCGCAATCCGGGCGAGCGGGAGTTCGGGACGATACCAGGGGCGGCGCCGATTCCGCTGGCGCAGTTGCACACCCGGCTCGAGCAGATACCCACCGGCAAGCCGATCGTGGTGCACTGCGCCGGCGGCTGGCGGTCGAGTGTGGCCGCGTCGCTGCTGCGGGCGCAGGGCTTCGAGAACGTCTCCGACCTGCTCGGCGGCTACAACGCCTGGGCCGAGGCGCACGTCCCCGCCTGATCAGGCCACACGCAGTCCCGATCAACGAAGGCGCCCAACCGGTGGCAACGAAAAATCTCACCCTCGTGGACTTCGAGTCCACGATCGCCGACAGCGGCAGCGGTCTCGTTGACTCTGGGCCTCTTGGTGCGGACCCTGCCGCGCCTTCGCCCCGGTGTTCGAGAAGTCCTCGGCCACGCATCCAGATATCGTGCACGCGAAGGTCGACACCGAAGCCGAGCAACAACTCGCCGCCATGGCGAACATCCGGTCGATCCCCACCATCATGGCCTTCCGCGAAAGCGTGCTCGTCTACTCCCGGCCCGGGTACTGCCCGCACGCGCCCTCGACGACCCTGATCGGCAGGGTGAAGGCCCTCGACATGGCTCTGGTGCACGCGACGGTCGCCGAACGACGCGCAGTCGCCGGCGCCTGACCTGAACCGTTCACCCGAACCCCGCACTCCGTACCCAGGAGGATCCCATGTGTTACCCCGTCACCTGCGCGAACTGCGGCAACACCGGCTGGGGCGGTTGCGGCCGACACCTCGACACCGTCATGAGCTCCGTGCCTACCGCCGATCGCTGCACCTGCCGTCAGGACACCACCCCGGTCCAGGACCAGCGTCGCACCCTGCGTTCATTCTTCCGCCGCTGACCGCCTGGCCGAACGGTCGGCTGCGCGATCGCGGCAGAGGCTATCGTTCTCGATGGTCAGCACTTGAAACGCGCGAGCGAACGTACCTCGCGGCCCGTAACGAACCGGCGATATCTTGACCACCATCGAATTCGGCGCTCGCCTCGGCGAGGTCCGGGGCCCGCTGAAAGCCGTAGGGCATCTTTAGAACCAGTGACGGCGTCCACCGACGGCGCGGCCGGTGGCCCCGAGCAGCGCGAGGATGACTCCGATGACCAACAGGATGATCCCGATGGTCCAGAGGATTGAGATGCCCGCCACGAATCCGATCACGAGCAGAATCAGTCCGAGAATGATCACGATGAACCTCTTCTCGGCGCGTGTGCGCCAATCATCCGCGGTTACCCCCTCGTCGTAGTCGGAAAACAGATAGTCGACAGCGAGATGCGCAGGGTTGGCCGTGAGCAGGGGCACCCATGCGCGGCAGGCGTCACTCATGGTGTGTGCGGGTGACTGCTGCAAGAAACGCACGATCTTCTGCGGGCTCCGGGTGCGCGGAGGGGCCGGTCGGGTTTCGTAATGGTCCCGGCCACAAGTCGCGGAGGCGATCGATTTCGTTTGTTTTCGTCGAGTTCTCCACCTGGGTTCTTCCTCGACGCGGCGCAGTTGTGCCCCGCAACTGTCACGGGCGCGGAAGTGCTGGTGATACTCGATCCTTGTCGGAATACCGCAAACACGATCTGCCCCACACCATTCCCCACGATTCTCGTGTCATCGCCTGCTCCGACAACGGTCACGGAGGTACTAGCAGATCCGGCAACAGTCTTTTATGCCGCCTTGTCGGGGTGATCGGAAGGCTGCGTCCGCGGGGGCACGGGAACGCGCTCCCCGCCACGTAGGGGCCTAGGGTGTGTCTCCCAATGATTTGTGGTGTTGTGCTGCAGACTCTTCGGTGTGGCAGACGTTGTTGATCGGTTTGAGGTGTTGACGGACAAGCAGTGGGAGTTGCTCGCGCTGCTGTTGCCCAGTTCCGATGGGCTCCGGGGGCGGAAGTTCCGGAACAATCGTGTGGTGGTCGAGGGGATGCTGTATCGACTGCGGACCGGGTTGCCCTGGCGAGATCTCCCGTCGCATTTCGGGCCGTGGAAGACGGTGTGGAAGCGACATCGCCGCTACGCCGGAGACGGAACCTGGGATCGGGTGCTGACGGCTCTGGTCGCGATGGCCGACGCCGGCGGGAACCTGGACTGGGCGGTCTCTGTCGATTCCACAGTGGTCCGGGTCCATCAGCACGGTGCGAACGCCGCCCGCCACACAGGGGGATCTACCGAATTACACGAACCTGCGTGACGAGCCTGCCGATCACGGCATCGGCCGGTCGAGGGGCGGGTTGACCAGCAAGGCGCACCTGGCGTGCGACGGTCACGGGCGCCCGCTGTCGGTGCTGGTCGGCCCAGGCCAAGCCGGTGACAGTCCGATGTTCGCCCACGTGCTGGAGGGCATCTGCGTGCCGCGGCTCGCGGGCGGAGCGCACCGCACGCGCCCCGTCGAGGTCCGGGCCGACAAGGCGTACTCATCACGGGCAAACCGGGAACTGCTGCGAAGCAGAGGCATCAAGGCGGTGATCCCCGAGAAGACCGATCAGGCAGCGAACCGGGTGAACAAGGGCCGCGCGGGCGGGCGGCCACCGAACTTCGACCCGGAGTCCTACAAGGGGCGCAACGTGGTCGAACGGGCCTTCAACAAGGCGAAACAGTGGCGTGCGGTGGCCACTCGCTACGACAAACTCGCCCTCACCTACCGCGCCGGATTCCTGCTCGCCGGCATCGTCGAGTGGCTCAAGTTATTGGGAGACATGCCCTAGTGGGCGGCCACCTCGGCTTTCAGCGTTCTTTCAGCTTGTGTGTGTGACGATCTGGCAAAGTGACCATCGACAACCGAACAAGGACAGCGGTTTCGTCCCGCGCGCCATGCACGGCATTGCTTCGGCATGGTGATCCGAGCTGTGACAGCTGAACGCGCACTTCGATCAGATTTGGATCGCTGCGCTGACGGGCGGCTGGGAGGAAGGGGCGTTGGTGATCATTCGTTTTCCGGGTGTGTATCGGCCCCAGCATGATTCGCGGCTTCTTTTGGAATCGCTCGGCGACGAGCAGGTGCATGCGGGTACGCGGATTCTGGATTTGTGTGCGGGCACTGGGGTGGTCAGCGTGTGGGCGACTCGGTACGGTGCGCGCAGCGTGACCGCAGTCGACGTTTCGCGTCGGGCGTTGGTCAGTACCTGGCTCAATACGGCGGTTCGCGGGCACCGTGTGCGGGTTGTTCGCGGTGATCTGGTGTCACGAGTACGTCACCGGCGGTTCGACTTGATCGTAGCGAACCCACCCTATGTTCCTGCCGAGCACGATGGGCTGCCGGCGAGAGGTCGTGCGCGGTGCTGGGACGCCGGGCACGAGGGACGGGCGTTGTTGGACCGGATCTGCGGCGATGCCCCGGACCTCCTCGACGACGGGGGACGGCTGGTGCTCGTGCAATCGACGCTGAGCGGCACGGAGAAAACGCGATTAATGCTGGGGGAACGCGGCTTACACGTTGAGGAAGCACGCCGTGTCCGCGTCCCGTTCGGTCCGGTGCTGCAAGCGCGACGGGATCTTCTCGTTGATCGCGGGTTGATCGGGCCACAGCAGTGCACCGAGGAACTCGTAGTGTTCCGGGCGGTCAAATGAGCACCCAGCTGACGCGGTCGGGCGTGCGCGCCGCGTGTGATCGAGGTCACCGATGACGCCCTCGGGGTCGTCCGGCCGGTTGGTGCCACTGACCGCGGCGCAGCAGGCGATCTGGCTTGCCCAGCAGCTGACGCCCGACGTGCCCTACGTCATCGCCCAGTACGTGGATCTGACCGGGCCCATTGAGGTGGAGAAGCTGTGCGAGGCGCACACGCGGGCGATGGACGAACTGGGCGCGGAGGTCGTGCTGGCCGACGTCGACGGACAACCGTATCAACGTGAGAGGACTCGATCGGCAGGTCAAGTCCTGGTTTTGGACTTCCGCGCCGAACGCGACCCGGCCGAGTTCGCGCGGGAGTGGATGCGACGTGACTGCACGGTCCCACTCGCGATGGACGACTACTCGCTGATCTTCTCGCGTGTCCTGCGGGTCGGTGACGATCGTGTGTTCTGGTATTCGCGTGCCCACCACCTCTCATTGGATGGATATGCGGCAATGCTGCTGATGCAACGGACCGCGCAGTGGTACGCCGCGGCGCTCGGCGGCGACGAGCCGGATCCGCATCGGGTGGTGGGGCCCGAGCAGTTGAGCCGAGCGGATCGGGACTATCGATCGTCCCCGCGGTTCGATACCGACCGTAAATACTGGGCCAGGCTCGCCCCCGATCTGCCACCGGTGGTCAGCCTCGCCGGACGGAGCGCTGCGCCTCGGCCCGCCGTCCGGGTCACCGGCCACCCCACGGTGGTGTCTTCCACGCCGATGCCCGGAGGCCGGTCCGTCCTCGATCGCACCGCTGTCCTCGTCGCGGCCTTCGCCGCCTACTTGGCACGGATGACCGACGTCGACGACGTCATGGTGTCCCTTCCGGTAACGGCCCGCACAACCGGACCGCTGCGGGCTGCGACGGGTTCGGTCTCGAATGTGGTGCCCCTGGCACTGCCGGGGATCGGGGCCACGACCGTCGAGGAAGCGATCGGAATCGCGCGGGCGGCACTGATCGCGTCACTGCGCCACCAGCGGTATCGGCGCGAAGACATCGGCCGTGAGCGCGGCACGGCCGCTGGTGAGCTCACCTCGTTCGGCCCCGTGCTGAATCTGATGCTGTTCGAACCCGACATCAACCTCGGTGCGGTCACCGGTCGGGTGCACGTTCTCACGACCGGTCCGACCGCGGATCTGGCGGTGAACATCTACCCGGGCACCACGGATCTGATGCCGCGGATCGACTTCGAAGCCAACCCTGCCCTCTACAGCCAGAGGCAACTGAGCAGCCACCACCGCCGGTTCACCCATTTCCTGCAGACGTTCCTGGCCGAAATCGGCGAGGACTGCGCCGTCGCCGACCTGGAGTTGTTCCTGCCCGGGGAACGCGAGGTCCTGACACCGGCGCGCGGCCCGGCCGATGCCGAACCGGCAACCCTCACCCAGTTACTCACCACGGGTACCGGTGCATCCGGTGAGCGAATCGCGGTCCGCGACCGCGGACGATCCTTCTCCTACCGGGACCTCGACCGCCATTCGACCGCGTTGGCCGGCACGCTGCTGGGCGCCGGCATCGGTCCGGAAGACCTCGTGGCGGTCGCCGTACCCCGCTCGTACGAATCGGTGGTCGCCGTGTGGGCGATCGCGGCCACCGGCGCCGCCTATGTCCCCATCGACCCGACGCATCCGCGCGCTCGCATCCAGTACATGCTCGACGACTGCAAACCTGTTGCCGGCCTGACGTCCTCCGACACCCGGAGCCAGCTGCCGGACACACTGCGATGGCTCACCGTCGCCCTCGACGCCCTCGACGCCCTCGACGCCCTCGACGCCCTCGACGCCCTCGACGCCCTCGCCGTGCCGCCACCGCGCCCACCGCGCCCGGTGCGCCGGGAAAACGCCGCGTATGTGATCTACACGTCCGGGTCGACCGGTGCACCCAAGGGTGTCGTCGTCACCCACGACGGCCTGGCCAATCTCGCACAGGAAATCCGCGACCACTACGCCCTCTCCGCCACCTCGCGGATCCTGCATTTCGCCTCGCCGAGCTTCGACACGGCTCTGGTCGAAGTCCTCGCTGCGGCCCTGGCCGGCGCCACCTTGGTGGTGACCCCGCCGGATGTGGTTGGCGGCCACGAACTGGCCGATCTCCTACGCTGCGAAGGTGTCACCCACGTGCTGTCGACACCGTCGGCACTGGCAACGGTGGACCCCGCCGGCCTCGACGATGTGGAATTGGTCCTCGTCGGCGGTGAGGCGTGTCCACCGGAACTGGTGGCGCGCTGGGCGCACCACCGGACGATGCGCAATGCCTACGGCCCGACCGAAACCACGTGCAGTGTCACGCTCAGCGCCCCGATGGCCCCGGATCGGCCGGTGACGATCGGGGCGCTGATGCGCGGCGTCGACGCGGTGGTGCTGGACCGGCGCCTGCGGCCGCTTCCCTCCGGCGCGGTCGGCGAACTGTATCTCGGCACCCCAGGGTTGGCCCGCGGTTACGCGCGCCGAGGAGGGATGACCGCCGGCCGGTTCGTCGCCAATCCGTTCGGCAAACCCGGCTCCCGCCTGTTCCGCACGGGTGATCTGGTCCGATGGACACCCGAGGCAACACTCGAGTACGTCGGTCGCAGCGACGACCAGGTCAAAGTCCGCGGGTTCCGGATCGAACTCGGCGAGATCGACACCGCCCTACGCGAGCACCCGGATGTCCGGTTCGCGACGACCGTGGTCCATGACAGGGCGGGGGATGCACTGCTGGTGTCGTATGTGCTGTTGCGGACGTCGTCGGCATTGACCCCGGCGATGCTGCGGACGGCTGTAGCCCAGCTGCTGCCGGACTACATGGTGCCCGCGGTGATCACCGTCTTGGACGACGTTCCGCTGACGCCGACGAAGAAGCTCGACCGGGCCGCCCTGCCGACCCCCGACTTCGGCTCCGCCGCTCCCTCGGCGCGGCCGCCGCGCACACCCGATGAACACGCGGTGGCCGGGGTGCTGGCCCGGGTACTGTGCACCGACGTGGTGGACGCGGAATCGTCCTTCTTCGACCTCGGTGGGGATTCGCTCTCCGCCACCCGGGTGATCGCGGCACTCAACGCCGATTTCGGCACCCAGTTGGGGGTGCGCGATCTGTTCGAGTTCCCCACCGTAGCCGCCCTCGCCCAGCTTCTCGCCGAGGAACACCCGAAGTCGGGTGAACTCTCCTCGCTGCGCGCGTTCGCAACACAACCGCTGCCCCAGCGGGTTCCGCTGGCCCCAGCGCAGCAATTCCTCGATCGCACCGCCACCCGCCCAGCCCTGTACAACCTCCCGTTCACCGTCACGATCCGCGGTGCCCTCGACATCGAGGCGCTGCGCAGCGCCACCGCCGACGTGCTCGACCGGCACCACCCGCTCCGCACGATCTACCCCGATTCGGTGGACGGCCCCCACCAGCGGGTCCTCGACGCCGGCGACGCCGTCCCCGACCTCACCCCGACACACGTGAGCGCATCCCACCTCCCGGCACACACCCGCCCTCTGCTGCACCGCGGCTTCGACGTTCGCAGCGAACCGCCGCTGCGGGCCACACTGTTCGCCACCGGGCCCGAGGAGCACCTGCTCGCGTGCGTGATCCACCACATCTCCGCCGACGGGTGGTCGCTGGCAGTCCTCGCCCGCGACCTGCTGACCGCGTACGCGGCCCGCGCTGCCGGCACCGCACCGAGTTGGGCGCCGCTGCCGGTGCAATACGCGCACTACAGTCTCTGGCGGCACGACGTTCTCGGCGACGACGCTGATCCCGGCAGCCTCACGGCCCGTCAGATCGACTTCTGGAAGGCCGAACTGGCAGGGCTGCCCCGGGAACTGACGCTGCCGGCGGACCGACCCCGTCCACAACGCTGGACCTACGCGGCCGGCCGTCTGAGTTTCGCGGTCGACGAAGAAACCCACGCAGCACTGCTGACCACCGCGCACGCACGGCGAGCGACCCTGTTCACCGTGCTGCACTCCGCGCTGGCCCTGCTCCTCGCACGCCTGTCCTCGCAGCGCACGATCGCGATCGGCATACCGACGGCCGGGCGCACCCATCCCGACCTCGACGAAGTCGTCGGCATGTTCGTCAACACTCTCGTTCTCCGCTCGACGGTCGACCCAGGCACCACCGTTGCCGACCTTCTCGACCAGTCGCGCGCCACCGAGCTGAACGCGTTCGCGCACGCCGATGTCCCGTTCGAGCACCTCGTCGACGTGCTCGACCCGCCCCGGTCGCCGTCGCTGCACCCGTTCTTCCAGGTCGCGTTATCGCTGAACAACTTCACCGCCGCCACCCTCGACAGCGACGGACTGGAGTTCGAGATCGCACCGCAACCACTGGATATCGCCAAATGCGATCTGCACTTCCACTTCACCGACCACCACAGCGCAAAAGGCCACCCGGCCGGCATCGACTGTGAACTGGTGTATTCGGCCGATCTGTTCGACCACGATACCGTCGCAGGATTCCTCCCCGTGCTGCGCACCATCCTCGCCGAGGCCGTCGGATGAGATCCGACGCCGCACCGGTGCCGGGGCGGCGGACACGGTGTCGGTCACACTGAACACCATGGACCGCCGCAGCCTGCACCCCGGAAACTGGAATGTGCGGGTGCGATCCACCGCGGCCGCAGTCCTTGCCGTCACGGTGTGCCTGCTCCTCGCCGGTGGTGCGCTCCTGTTCGTGCTGTACCGCAATCTCGAACACTCCGCCCGAGGCGCCGCCGACTCACGGTCCCACCAGATCATCGAGCAACTCCACTCTCAGCCGCCGCAGGAACTCGACGCATCGCTGCTCGCGACCGACGGCCAAATCGGGGCCGTCCACATCCTCGACAACCAGGGAAGCGTGCTCGTCACCTCGGCCGGGATTCCGTCGTCACCGGTCCTTGCCGCCCCGCTGCCACCCGGCGAGTCCGCCTACCTCGGAAACCTCCACTTCGGGCACGAACGCGACTACTGGGTCGCCGCCCACGGCACCATGTCCCCGAACGGGCCGGTCACCGTGGTCACCGGCGCCGACCGCGAACCGGTCGAAGGTGTCCTGGCCACTGTCGCGGCGCTCCTGGCGATCGGTGCCCCGATCGTCATCGGCTTCGTCGCCGTCGCCACCTACCGGCTCATCGGCGCGGCACTTCGCCCGGTGGAGCGGATCCGCGCCCGTGTGGCGTCGATCTCCACCGATCAACTCGACGAACGGGTTCCCGTGCCCGCGGCCCGGGACGAAGTCGCCGATCTCGCGGTCACCATGAACAGCATGCTCGCGCGGCTCGAGGCCGGGCACCTGGCCCAGCGGCGTTTCGTCGGCGACGCCTCGCACGAACTGCGCAGCCCGCTGGCGACCATCACCGCCGCCCTCGAGCTCGCACAATCCCGTCCCGAATTGATCGACACGGCCCTGGTCGACGAGTCGTTGCTTCCCGAAGCCCGGCGGATGCATGCGTTGCTCGAAGATCTTCTGTTGCTCGCGCGTGCCGACGAAGACTCACTGACCCACCTGCGCGTCGACGTCGATATCGACGATCTGATCCTGGCCGAACGCGCCCGCCTCCGGGGCCTTCCCGGCATCGTGGTCGCCGCCGCCGTCGACCCTGTCCGGGTGGCCGGGGATGCGGAGCAGCTGGCCCGGCTGGTCCGCAATCTCGTCGACAACGCCGTCCGCCACGCACACACCCGAATCGCCCTCGCCTGCCGCAGGTGCGAGGGAAGCGCCGTGATCGAGGTGGCCGACGACGGGCCGGGCATCGCCTCCGCGGACCGGGCCCGGATCTTCGAGCGGTTCGTCCGCCTCGACACTCCCCGAACCCGCGCATCCGGTGGTTCCGGACTCGGTCTCGCCATCGCCGCCGAAATCGTTGCCGCACACCACGGGTCGATCGAGGTCCGCGACCATGAAGGCGGGGGTGCACACTTCGTCGTCACCCTTCCGATCGGCGACGACAGCTACTCCTCCGAACCCATCGAATAGCCCACGCCGCGGACCGTGTCGATGCTCGTTGTGCCGAACGGGGCATCGATCTTGCGGCGAAGGTAGCCGATGTAGACCTCCACGATGTTGTCGTCGCCCTCGTAATTGGCGTCCCACACCGCTTGCAGAATATCGTGTTTGGTGACGACCGAGCCTGCGTGGCGCATCAGGAACTCGAGCACACTGTACTCGCGGGGAGTGAGCTGGAGGCGGGTCTCCCCACGGGTGACCCGCCGCATCGCCGGGTCCAACGAGAGTCCGGCAACACTCAGGACCGGCGGTCGCGGCGGGGCGCCGCGCCGCACCAGCGCCCGTAACCGGGCGATCAGCACCACGAACGAGAACGGTTTGATCAGATAGTCGTCGGCACCGAGGTCGAAGGCATCGGCGAGGTCGTATTCGCCGTCCTTGGCCGAGAGCATCAGCACCGGCGTCCACACCTGCTGCCGACGCATCTCCCGGACCACGTCGTACCCGTGTTTGCCAGGCAACATGATGTCGAGGACCACCACATCGAATCCGCCACCTACCGCAGCCGCCAGCCCGGCGACGCCGTCGTGTTCGACCTGCACGGTGCACCCGTCAGCCACCAAACCGCGGCGCACCGTCTCGGCCAGGCGCGTTTCGTCCTCGACCAGCAACACCCGCACCGCCGCCTCCTCCACAACATTCCCGCAACCAGTGGACCCCAACGGTACGACCGGGGTACCACCATCACCTGGTCCCTCCAGCGCCGGTGTCAGCGCGATCGCCCGGGTCGGGTCACGTCCGCACCCGGGATACGGCGACCCTCTTGGCGAGGTCGTCCCGGGCTGCGCCGGGTGCCATCCCGACGGTCGCCAAACCCAGTAGCACCCCGGCCAGCGCGAGCACCAGCGGTGCGGTCGCCGGTGTACCACCGACAGCCCCGGTCGATGCCAGCCAGAGGTGTTCCCAGCCGGGCAGCTCTGCCCATGTGTATTTGTGGTTGAGGACGCCGGTGTCGAGGTTCGCGCTCACGTGCTCGTACACCCCGAACAGAGCCGCCGGAGCGGCGCACAGAGCAACCAGCCGAGCCTGCACGATGGCGATCCGTGAGCGGTTGAACACGACGATCAACGTCGAGCAGAAGAGCACACTCAGCACAATCCACGGCACGATCTGCTCGGTGCTCCTCCAGTGCCGCAGCGATGCCAGTTCGATTGCGACGAACGCGCACGAGAGCACCGACAGCGCAAGCAGTGCCGCCTGAAACCGCGCGACGAGTCGTGCTTGACGCGCGCCGCCGCGTTCCGGGGCAACCTCATCGTGCATGGCCGCTCATTCTCCTACTGCGGGGCCAGGACACTCAAAATGGTGTCCAGAGTCTGTTGATCGATTCCGTATTTGCCCAATTCCTTCGTCAAGGTATCGGATATCGTGTCGGGACTGTAGGGGCCGTATTCGGTGACCTCCTTCGCCCACTTACCCGCGTTGCTGACTCCGGCTGCCTCGAACGCCGCCTGGATCTGGCTCTGGCTTGCCGTGTTCGGATCTACCTGAGCGACCTCCGTGGCACTGCCGCTGCCGCCTGGGGTCATGGTGGAGGACGCAACCACCGATGTTGTCGGACTCGCCGATGACCCGGTGCCACTGTCGTTGGAGCTGCATCCTGCAAGCAGGCCGGCAGAAATCAGAAGCGGGATACCGAACTGGACGCTCTTTTTCGTCATAGTGGTCAACCTACTTTCGGTGTCCGGCAGCACCCTGGCTGTCGGCTGGGAACAAGCTGGCAGAGCGCCACACGGGCCGCGACTGTCTCACGGGGAGGCGCTCCCCGATACCCGGTCGACATGGTCGCCATGATTCGCGCTGGCCGCTGAAAAAGTGCTGAAAGTAGCGCCTGGCGTTGATAGGCGTCACCGCACGCCGCCCGCTGACCAACCGAGCCCGATAGCCCTCACTCGGCGCCGGTGAACGAGGGGGTGAGGCGTCGATATCGGGCCCTTTCAGGGGTTGACCTTCGAGTGGACTCGAAGGTTTACCGTGGCCGGTATGGCCGAGTTGCTGATCTCCGAACTGTCGCGCCGCAGCGGTGTCCCCGCGACGACGCTGCGCTATTACGAGCAGGTGGGTCTCCTGCCCGCCGCCCGCTCGCACTCCGGGTACCGCCTTTACGACGAGCACGCCGAACAGCGGTTGCGGTTCATCTCCGCGGCCAAGCGCCTGCATCTGCCGCTGCCGGAGATCTTCGAGCTGCTGACGGTGTGGGAGGACGAGGCCTGCCGGTCGGTGAAATCGCAGCTGCGACCAGCCCTCGACGCCCGGATCACCGAGGCAGCCAACGGGATCGACGAGCTGACCAGGCTGCACACCGAACTCGTCGCCGCGCGCGGGCGGCTCGACTCGTTGCCTGACCGTGCCGACCGCTGCGACCCGCAGTGCACCTTTCTCCTCGACCCTGTCACCGTGCAGGGGATGGACGTGGCGACGGCCGACCGGCCGATCGCGTGCACCCTCGACGGCGACGACTACCGCACCCGGATCGACGCCTGGCACTCCCTCCTCGACGGATGCCCCCGCGAGCAGGTCGATACCGGGGTCCGGGTCACCGTGCCCGCCGAGTCCGCTGCCGAGCTCGCCGCCCTGATCGTGGCCGAACAACACTGCTGCGCCTTCCTCGACTTCACCCTCGGCTTCGACCGCGACACCGTCGCGCTGACGATCACGGCCCCGGCCGATGCGCGGGCCCTGATCGACGACCTGATCACCCCGACGGCGCCGTGACCGTCGCCAGATCCGTTGCCCTGTTTGTGCTCGCCGCGATCTTCGAGATCGGCGGCGCCTGGCTCGTCTGGCAAGGGGTGCGCGAACAACGCGGTTGGCTCTGGGCCGGGTTCGGCGCACTGGCCCTCGGCGCGTACGGTTTCGTCGCCACTCTGCAGCCCGACGCGAACTTCGGCCGCATCCTGGCCGCCTACGGTGGAGTGTTCGTTGCCGGCTCCCTGCTGTGGGGCATGGCCTTGGACGGCTTCCGACCAGACCGCTTCGACGTCACGGGCGCACTGATCTGCCTCGTCGGACTCGCCGTCATCATGTACTCGCCGCGCTGACCCCACACGAACCAGTGAAGGGAGGTGTGAGGACCGGGGCGTGTGATGCGGTCCGGGATCGGATGGATCGGGTTGCGCTCTGCCGGGGGCGAAAGGAGTTGATGTATCTGCCGGCGGAGTCGCTCGGGTTCACGGTGGTGTAGCACTGACTCTGCCCGGCTCCCGAACTCCTGGGGGTGCGGACCGGTGCTGCGTGTGGGGCGTAATGGTGCTGTGATCGGGTCATCAACACAAACCAGCGATCAGTGTTCCTCTGTTGCCGGGCCGTGCTTCCAGGGATGATTCACGCGCGTCGCGGCAGCATCGTAAACATCGCATCGATGGCGGGATTTCACTACACCGTGAATCACGTGGCCTATGCGGTCGCCAAAGCCGGTGTAGTCGCACTCACCAGAGATGTGGGGTATGAAGCGGCGCCGCATGGAGTCCGGGTCAACGCCGTAGCGCCAGGCCCGATCGCAGCCCCGACGAGCTCTGCTCGCGAGCGGGATATCCTCGAGACCCTCGGTAATGCGGTGCCGCTTGGCGGATGCGCCGATCCACAGGATATCGCTGATGCTGTCGCGTACCTAGCGTCTGATCGCGCACGATACATAGTCGGCACGACGCTCATGGTTGCCGGCGGCGCCGACCTGCGAGTTAGTTAGGGGTCCAGTCGCATTCGTGCGCTTGGGCGGCGTAGCGCCAACGGTAGGTCGACTTGACCATGAGTTGGCGAAAGTATAAGCAATGCATCGTATTGCGTTTCTGGGTCGTTGGGGAATATGAGGCGGCAACCGCGGGATCGTCCCGGCTTTGTGAGGAACTGGCATGAAGCTCGGTGGCCCCGATCCTGCGGTGTCATGCTCTTCGCAACAGCGAAAGACCTTTTTGGCAAGGGGAGTGACCACCGTTTGGCCCAACTTGATGGTGTCGGCGAGGTTGCCGTCGGCACCGACGGTGACGTTGATCGTCTGGCCCGCCTGTGCATCCGGGTCGGTGGAGACGACTCCGGTGTGGTCACTACCGGCCGCCGACCATCGGACGGGGACATAGCCCCGGTTCCCGACGAAACGGCGCGAGGCATCGGTTCTGTCGAGGGCGGGCTGGGCGTCCCCGAGCAGAACCGCGGGCACCTGATGCACGGCGGCGCAGGGCCTGCGCCTGCTGCTCCAGCCGGGTGTGCGTCGCCGTCCCATACGCGGCGGCGAACGGGACCAACATCACCATCAACACCGCAGCGAGCAGCATGATCACCGCCTCGAGACGGTCACCGCGGCGCATCAGGCGATTGCGGCTCCACGGTCCGAGCCGCCACCACCGCATCGGCATTGGAAATGGCACCGGCGCCGGTGCCTCCCAGCGCATCACCCACCTCCGGCAGGATTGCCTCTGTCTCCTCCTCCGATTGTGCGACCGAATCCAGCCCGGCGCAGCCCCGCGTCAAGCGCAAAGTCAGAACCATCGCAGCAACAAGCGACTCGCCCGAGTTGGCCGGCATCCCTCGCCGACTCGGGCGACACCCATACACCCATCCGTCGCGACCGTCGTTGACAGCGGCGACGGCGCCCGCGCGGACTCCTCCGCCCAACCTCAGTACGTGGTCCGCCGAGCGACACCCATGAGGTGCGGCGGTCAACTGTCGGGGGTCACTCAACTGGCGCAGTCCATCTGCCCGCCGGAGGTATCGGCGAGGTGGTGAGAACCTCGAGGACGTACGATTCGTCGTCCTCCGGGACGGACGAGGCGGGCGACGGCCACGTCCGCGAGCGCGGTGACGAGCCAGGTCATCCCTGAAGAGGCGGGGCCTTGTCAAGGGTCGCGTTTTACGTGGTCGACACCCTCGCGCAGATCGGCGGGCAGCGATGATCCACGACGACAAGGCGCTCCTGTTTCGGCTCCATGCGGACAGCGCTGGGTGAGGGCCGGGGGTCAAGACGCAGCGCCCGCAGCGTGAGCGAGGACGAATGGTCTTGACGGTGGCCCGGCCCGGCGCACACTGGAATGAGCCCGAGAACAGGTCGAGGACCAAACGACGCGATTCGGTTTCGCTATGTGGTTGTGGTGCAACGTCTCCAGTGTGATGCGTATGGGGTTGGGCAGGGCCGAGCTTCCTCGGCTGGCCGGTCATCCCTTCGCCCGGCGGTGCGGGCATGGAGCGGTGCGCTGGCAATACGCGGGGTCAATCAGGACGACGACCACGCCGTTGGCACGGGGGTCAGACCTGGCAACGGCCGCGCGCGTGTTGCGTCCGGGGTGCTCACGCCGTTGCCCTCTGGGGCCAACGCGCGGATCTCTCCGTCACGCAGCCCGTAGTAGACGAGGGTGAGCAGTTGCGGGCCGCGGCGACCTTGGCGATGTTCCGGCCGCGGCGGGCCTCGATGCGTTGGCGGTCGACCGAGATCTTCGTGCCGGCGGGTTCCCGTTGGATGGCCTCCACCGCCGCCCAGTGCACCAGTTTGGAGCCCTGCTTCGTGATGTGCCCGCGGTGAACGACGGTGTCGGACTCGCGGTGCTTGGGGGTCAGACCGGCCCACGAACACAGGTGGCCGGGGTCGGCGAAGCGGTGCACGTCACCGATCTCCGCGACGAACACCGCCGCCAGGGTGGGGCCGACCCCGGGCAGCGCCTGAATCGCCCGATAGCCAGGATGGCCACGCAACTCGGCGGCGATCCGGTCGAAGAATCGTCCCTCGTGCGCGTCGAGGACGTCGATCAGCTCGAGCAGCGAAATCACCCGCTGCGCGTACGCGACGCCGAGCGGCACCTGCGTCAGACGCTCACGCCCCTCGACGCCGAACAGGTCCGATACCCGGATCAACACCCCGGCCTTGGCGAGCACCGAGTGGACCTGGGCCTTGAGCCCGGAGCGCAAGGCCACCAGCTTCGCTCGATAGCGCACCAGCTCGCGCAACTCCCGTGTGGCGGGCGGGGCAATCCACGCCTCGGGCAACCGGTGCATCCGGAGCAGGTCCGCCAGATCTCCGGCGTCGCGTACATCGTTCTTCACCCTCCGATACCGGAAACCCTTGACACCCAGAGGATGTGCGAGATGCACGCACGCGCCGGCGGCCTGCAGGGCATCGACCGCCCAGTACCAGCCATAGGTCGCCTCGAGCACCACCTCCGGGTTCGCGCCGGCCTTCTCGATCTGCAGTCCCAACGCCACCGGATCGTTGACGATCCGCACCGCCGACAATTGTTCGCCCTCCGCCGTCTGGCGGACGATCACCGACCGCTGCCGGTGCAGATCGATCCCGACGACCTGACTTCCGTCATACTCGTTCATAGGGGCCTCCTCCGTCGTGACGAACTGACACCCCCAGCATTCGCCGGGAACCACGAGGAGAGGGAGGCCCCGCCCCTTTCATCGCATCAGGATCGGTTGCGGCAGTTCGTCGCTGGCCTCGGCGCCGGTAACAGGGCCACATCGGCTGCAGCTGACCACCAGGACGTGGCCGTGGGGCTGACAGCGAGCCCAGTGATGTCGCTCGCGGACACGGTGGCGGGCGTCGAGGTGCAGCCAGAGGAAAGCGAGGTCGTCGCGGTGGGGGATGGTGTCGCCGCGGTGGTGGGCAGGTGTCCGCAGGTCGGACAGGCCATAGGGCCGATTTGGGCGCGCAGCTGCTCCGCAGCAACTGTTGATGTGGAACCACACTCGGTACCCGTCACCATGACGGACTCGGACGGCTGCTGAGGTAGGCGGCGGTACAGGATGGAGCGGGTCAGTCCGGTCTTGTCGGTGATCTCGGCGACGGTGGCGCCGTCATTTCGCAGTTGGATGGCGTAGGCGAGTTGGGCGTCGGTGACCACGCTGGGACGGCCGACCCGGCGACCCTTCTCGGTGGCCACCGACCGGGCATGGGCGGCGCGCTCGACCGCATAGGTGCGTTCCATCTGCCTGAACAAGGCGAGCAGCACCAGCGCCAACTGTGCCATCAGATCGTCGGGATTCGTCGAGTCGATCCGGATCGGGTCGGCCAGGTTCCGGAAACTTATGCCGCGCTGGTGCAGGTCGTGGATCAGGTTGAGGGTGTCGGTGCCGGTCCGGCCGAGCCGGTCGAGGTGTGCACCGCGATGACATCGCCCGTGCGGGCGTATCCCAGCAAAGCCTGCAGCCCAGGACGGTCGGTGCTGACCCCGGACTTCTTGTCCACGTAGATATTCGTCTGGTCGATCCAGGCCTTCGTGAGCGCATCGATCTGCCGCCGCGCGAGGTCCTGCTTGCTCGTCGACACCTTCAGGTTTCATGTGCGAGGTTCACGGCCTTGATGGCTGCGTCCTGCAGTTCGACGGTCGCACCCTTCGATGCGCGTCGGTCTTACAGTCGGGTTCCGCCCGGAGGAGAAGAGCGGCGCGGAGTACGGGGGTGACGCGCTCGATGACACTGTCCGGTGGCGGGGGAACACGGTTCTCGCCGTCGCGGATCGCGTAGTCATCGTCCCGCGGGCTCATGGCGTTGATTCTCCTCCGGGCGTCCTGAGCGCGGGTATCACCGACAGGTCAACGGGTAGGTCACAGACTACGAAAAATGGCCTCTGACCGGCAATTTTTATTGTGACGCCGGTAGGATGTGAACCTGTGGTGCGGATTCACCCGGGCCCGCAGATCGGTCCGGAGCCTGCCCGCCCGGCGGTCACGATCCCGCCACCCGCGAGGAGCCCACACACACCAGCGCGCCGATCTCGCGGATCCCGACCCGGCGAGGTGATAACTCGATCCCATTGCCGACACTCCCCACCACCCGTGTGGCAGACATCGCCCGCACGCTGTGCGGAGATGGACCCATTCTGACCGGCGAACTCGTCACCGCCGACCGCGCCGGCACGGCAATCGTCGTGGATACGCGAAGTCGGTTCTGGTACGTCGGCGGGGACGGGTGCGGCACAAATGCGCCGGTCAGGTGTTGTTCTACGATCACCTCCACACGATCCGGAACGAGGCCGGTGAGGGCGGGGAACCCGACGGAGAAAGTCATCACCACCGGCTGCGACGCCCTCCGGCGTACCGCGCAGGGAGGGCCGGAGAAGCGTTCGACGAGTCGCAAAGCCGGCGATCGGATGCCTGATCCGGGTCGTCGACGCGAGGAACCCGACAGCGCCGCCCCTTCGAGCAGTGGCGCCGGCTCATGGTGTGAGCCGAAGCCTCGACTATCCTTGATCCCGCCGGCTTCGACGAGACATGGAAGCAACTGAAGGAACACCGATGCGCATCTACAGCGAGCATCGCGCGTCGGCGATCACGTATGCGATCGATTGCGTGGAAACATTTCTAGCCGACGATCCGACGATGAGTGGCACAGCAGTGCTCGATGAACTCCGTCGGATGCGTGCACTCCTGGACGATAGGGTCGACATCGTTCGCCATTGCGGCACGCCGATCAAGCGAGACTATCCGCAATCCGAGTGGCGGCACACTGACATCAGTGGGTCACGCGGTTGCCGGGCAGCCAGCTTTGATCCAGATGCAGCGCCAGACGAGTCGGCGTGGAACGACTCGCTGAAGAGATCGATGAAGGCGGAGCCTGCGAAGGGCTCGGAGCTCTCCTGACGCAGTCAGGGCGCCGATGTGCCGTCCGGGCCGAAACCCACGTCGTGACACGTTCCTCGTTGCAGCAAGCCTGTCGGCGACCGCCGGTGGGGTTCCGAACTGTGTCGATCGAACAGCTCGAGGGAACCGGCGGCACCGAAGCGGATGCGGTGCCCGCCGTTGGGTGGGGACTGACGCCGGACCGGATGGAGGCGGCGGCCCACACGGATCGCTGGCACCCACAGCTCGGCGTAGCCCGGAGCCCTGGAATCTCACGAGTGCGGGCCGCCGAGGTCGCGGGTCAGATCGAAGGCGAGCACCCGGTCGAGGTGGATAAAGGTTTCGAATTTGGCGCCCGGGGCGATCGCGGCGTCGGACTCGAGGTGGCGCATCAGGTCGAGAACCGCCGGCACGTCGAGGTTTCGGTCGAATGCGCGATACGCGGCTTCGATGATGTCTGCGGGCATCGGGACGGAGATGTGCGTGCTCCAGTCGGCGACGCGCTGCCGCCATCGATGCAACAGCCGCGCGGCGTCGGCGATCGTTTCCATCGTCGGCGGCGCCTGCTGCCGGTAGTGCGTCGAGAGCAGCACACAACGCAGCGTCAACGGATCATGACCGGCGTGGATCAGATCGTCGAGCGGCTCGGACCCGACCGCGCCACCGACTGTCAGAGCAGGCTCTGCAGTTTCGTCCCCGGCGGCGGTCACCATGAGCACGACCGGGGCGCCGACTGCGGCCGCGGCGGCATCGGCGGAATCGAAGACTCCTACCGGTGGGCGGATCATCCACGCGTCGAGATTGCCTGGCGTGACGAGTGAACCAGGGCAGGGGGCGAGGAGGGTAAGTGTGACCTGCGAGCGGTGCACATCCTCGAGCACCCGTCGGGTCAGGTCGGCGACCAGGAGTGTGCGGACCGCACCGACCGTCAAGGAACGGTCCGAGGAGGGCACGCGTACGCACAGGTGCACGACGCTGCCCGGCGTACCGAGTGTGGCGGTGAGTGTGGCGCCCGAGAGGATCAGCATCTTCTCAGTCTCGTCCCGGCCGCCTTCGCCCGCGACAGCCCGCGCTGGACGGGCGCCGGTGCCAGACCGTCCTGAGACCAATGTCGGTGAGCGCGGGACCGGCCGGTGCGAGCGGGACGGCATTGCGGGAGATCGCGGTCGGGGCCCACGGAGAAATTGGATGCTCAATGCGACACAGACACGCCGCGGACATAGATGCTCCAGAGGGTGAGTCGGTCGAAGAGCGGATTGCCCGGCGACGGGGTCGTTTCCGGGGACCCGGCACCGTGCATGATCAGGGCGGCGATGACGGCGCCGATCGTGGACAGATAGATGGGCGGGTCGGCCACGCCCGGCGCGGTGTGATCGAGGTGGAAGGACACAGCCGTTTGTGCCCGGTGGGTTCTCCCGGTAGGCGGCTACGAGTTCTCCCCGGGTGACGGCCAAATCGGGCCAGTGGCCAGAGCCGGACGCCGCCGATGGGTGGACTGGCGGTACGAGATCGGCGTGACGGCTGTCGTGGGCCCATGCCTGGACGCCGAGGTGCCGCAGTGCGGGGTGGCGACCAGGGCTCGGTCCAGCAGGGAGCCGAACAGCCACGCCGACCACGACCACTCCCCTCCCGCCCGGTACGGACGATCGGGGCGGGAGGGGAATGCACCGGCAGCACCGGTGCCGCGGGCCCAGGAGGGTTGCGGCGGACGTGTGTGGATCGGGGACGCCCGAAATTGTGAATCGGCGCCCACGGCCCTCGAAGGGGGCGCACCCCGCCGCAGCGAGATCACACCCGAATCCCGGTGATCGAGGTGAACTCTCGACGGGAGGGATGCGCATGACGCTGAGGAGCTCCTGGGAACGTTGGTGTTCGCGTCGACCTTCATGATCGGGGGAGCGGGTCGTCGCTGCTGCGGCGCCGGTGCGGTATTGGGCGTGGCCGGTGACGGCATCGGTGTGCGTTGCCGGCGGGGTGTGGTGGTCTTTTCCCGCGTCCTCCGCATTCGTGCGGCGGGGGCCAATCCGTCGGTGCCGAGGTCCGGTGACCATCGGTGGATCGGTGATCTGGTGCGGCACTCTGGAGGTCGACGAAAACCATTCCCGTGCTGGGGTATTGGTTGCCGAGCGAGGCGGATCGGGTGGACTGAGGTGCCGATTCTGCCGCGCCGGGCGTGCGGAGGTCGGTGCACCGGCCGTCGGGTCGGTTTCGTGTGCGCTGCAAGAACTCCCGCCGCGGATGCGACTTGTCCGGCCGCCGCGGCAGGGCTGGGTCCTCAGGCGTCGAAGCGGGGGCCGTGCACCGCGTCGTTCACCTGGGCATCCGCGTACCCGCAGCAGTAGTCCCAGGTGGCGTACGCCTCGGGGGTGGGGGCGTAGGCGGGCTCGTGCGGGCGGGCGGGGCCGCCGACCAGAAGCTGGAGGAGGTCGGCGCGGAGCATGTCCCAATCCCTGTAGTGATCGTGCCGGCAGTCCTCGCAGTGTTCGACGAGACCGCGGATCCCGCGAGGTGCCAGCAGCGCCTCGAACACGGCGAGGTCGGCCAGGTCCGCCTCCACGGCGAGCCGCTCCTGGGGATCGAGTGGCCGGTCCGGTTCGAGGGCGTCGAGGGCGGCGGCGGGGTCGGTGGGGTCGCCGGCGAACGGGTCCAGGGGCAGGCCGGGAGGCAGTTGATCGCGCACAGCGCCACGGTACGGGTCGAGTTGCGACGGCGGGGCATCGGCGGGGCACGCATGCCTGGTGTGCGTCTGTCGGTTCGTCTTCTCATCCGATCGTTTTCGAGATATGCGGGCCGGGTCGGGGACGTTTCGGCTCATGTGGTTGACGTCTGGCAGGGCTACGTCTTCTCGGTCTCGATCCGGTACTTCCTCATGCTGACATCGACCTTCCTTCCCTGTTCGGCGAGATCAAACCTGGTACGGAAGCCTCCGGAGAGTTGGGAAGCGTTCCGGACGCGGCGTCGTGTGGTCCCACACCGGTTCCCCACACGTCGCGGTGGGCTGCGCGTCGTCGACATCGGTCGATCGGTCAATCCGGGTAGTAACCACGGCCGTGATGCGCACGTTGCGAACAGGACCGGGGTTCATGTCTGAGCTGCCCGGAGAGAAGCCGGGTGTGGCGACGCGGTGGCCGGCTGCCTCGCCGCCGATGACGGTCACCGAGTTGGTGGCCCGCAGGGGGGACCTGAAAGGTGAGCTGCTGGACTTCGCCCAGCATGCCCGTTTCGGCAGGCAGTTGACCACCCTGATGCGGGCCGCGGCCGATCTCGGTCCGCTGGACGAGGGCATCCTCGTCCGCACCCTCGATCATTTCGTCCTGGAGAACCGGCTCCGCGACGGCGGCACGGTGGTGGAACGGTTCGTCGCGCAACAGCGGCCGCGCCTGACCGAGGACGAGTCCCAGATGCTGCTGGGTTGGCGCGATGTCGTCGAGGGTTACTTCGAGGTCCACCCGGCAGGCGACGGTATCGGCACCACCGTCTTTCACAACCTCGTCGACGACCTGCGTTATCGGGTGCACTCCAATATCGGCCCCGACGTGTTCGCCACGGTGCGGCCCAAGATGTTCGTGTACGGCCGGATCGTGCCCGTTCATCCCGCCACCGGCCACTGGTTGATCAGCGGTCACCGGGGGTTCCTTTCCGGCCTCCGTCGGCCCGACCCTGGCCCGGGCCGCATGGAGGTGGTGGCCGCCGACCCGGGGTTGCTGCGCCGCAATCGCGATCTGTACGAGCGGGCCTGGCAGTTGCAGGCCGACGACCGTGCCGCATTCGTCGACCTGTTCGGGTCCGATCTGGTGATTCTGCCGCCCACCACGGCCCCGGCACGGCTGATCGAACACTACCGGCGCCGCCTGGCTCAGGTCGGTGCCTCCGTCGAGGCCGACGGTACGCCCACCCACCCGGCGGCGCCGGGCGCCCTCACCGCCGAGGAGATGGGCCGACTGCCCGAGGATTACCTCGACGCGGACACCGTCGGGTTGATCTACGACGAGACCGAGGGCCTGAACTATTACCGCGACTTCGGCCGTCTGGATGCGATGTTCGCCGATCCCGCGTTGGCCGGCGACCACACCCACATCACCGTTCTCCGCGGATATCTCGACGACGACACGGTCTCGGCCCTGCCGCTGCGCCGACTGGCCGGGCGCCACCCGGCGGCGTCGACGGTCCTCCGGGTCCTGCTGCGCAGGCCCGGCTTCTCCCGGCAGCGCGACGGCGAAGACCTGCTGCGCACCCGTAAGGGGGCGTTCTTCGGGCAGCCGGCGGCCCCGAGATTTACCGTCACCGGTGACCGCCTCGCCGAACTCCTGTACACCCCGAGTAGTGAGGAGGGCACTGTCGCGTCTGGCGATCCCGGGTCGATGGGTCGGTCGGTGATCGGTGTGACTGACTGACGTTGTGGTGGTGAGATGTTCGTGGCGGACAGGCGCCCGTCGAAGATGCTCTGGACGGCGTTCAACGCGTTCGATCAGGGTGGGGTGTGTGGGTTCGGTGGGTCGCCGGGGATTTGGGTGAGGGTCCAGTCGCGGCGTTCGGTGAGGGCGCGGTGTAGGTGTTGTGTCCAGCGGCGGCGTTCGTCGCTCCCGCGATCGTGGCTGATCGTGATTCGCCTGGTCCACCTTTCGGGTATCCCGCGGTCGTTGATCGCCAGCCCGATGACGACCCGAAGATCGGGATCGGGGGCTCCGGTGACCACGATGCGGCCGGGTTCGCCGCCCATCTCCATCCGGGCGCCGAGCACCGCGGCGACCGCTTCGGCCACCTCGAGCACGGACTGCGCCCCGACCACGTCGATGTGGTCGACTTCGGTCATCTCGGTCCTCCATTTCCGTACCGGAGGGGCCGTACATCGCCGGTACCGTCGACCGAATCACATCACGCACCTCGGTCGGCGGTCGAGTGGCACCGGCGGCCCGTGCATCGGACCGATCAGACGACGTCGCCGCGGCGAGCGGCGCGCCGTTCCCGGTGGGCGTGGTCTTCGGGGCGTGGGTGCCTCGATATCGGTACCGTCGGTGCCCGTGGGCACCAAGGGGCAGCGGCGAGCCGATCGGGCGCTGGTCGCCGCATATCACGAGGCCCGGCTGGGTGAGCTGATCGAGTGTGTCGCTGCCGAGGTGGACCGCTTCCGGGCCGGTGAGGTGGACGCGTACGCCGTCGATGAGGCCCTGCACCACTATCATCTCGCGGCGAAACAACTGTGGACGTTCTGCTGGTCCGGATCCGGCGCCCAGGTCGAGTTCACCGCGCGTGCGGTGGAACGGCTAGCGGCAGACGGCGAGGCGATCGACTGGTGGGAACGCGCCACACCTCGCCGCCGGGAGTAATACACGTCCGCTGCCGCGAGCGTCGGTGCGAGCCGGGGACGGTGAAGGCCTGCCACCGTATTGTGGTCAGCGCCGCTCGCTCCCATTTTCGGGCGGCCTCGACCCGTCGGCCGGTACACAGTGCGACCCGCGATTGGCCAGCAGGGCAAGGGGCCAGCACTGGTACGCCAGTTCACAGGTATTCACCGGCGGTGAGGGTGACGGCGATGATCGCTGCGGCGGCCCTCACTGTGACCGAAACACACCGCCCGTGGTTACTAAACACTCGCAGTCTCAAACTCAGGTGCGGGCGTGACCGACGATGTCCTCCGTGAACGCCTGCATCATCTCGGCGGTGAGGGTGGGACGCACCGTGCCGATCACGTCCAGGTAGTCCTGGGTGCCGGCGTGGCAGCGTCCACCCGAATCGACGCTGCACTCGAAGGTCGCCTGTGCAACGGTCCGTGCCGCGTGCGCGACATCGGCGGGCGTGTAGCCCTCGGTCGCCGCAACGAGGGCAGACACGTCGACCTGCTCGTTGCCGAGGTACCGCTCCCACAGGGCGTGCCGGGCCTCCGAGTCGGGCGCCCCGATCGGCAGCACATAGTCGAAACGTCCGTGTCGAAGGAATGCATCATCCAGTGCTCGAACGGAATTGGTCGCGCACACCAGTAACCGTCCGCTGCGTTCGCGGAAGTTGACGATCGACTTCAGCAGTTCGTTCACCACCCCGACGGACTGCGAACCGGGCCGGCGGCGGGCCGCCACCTCCTCCACCTCGTCGATGAAGACGACGACGTGCTCGAGTTCACCCATCGACGCGAACGCCTCCCCGAGACCGGCGGCGAGCCCGTTCTCGCCGGCCGCGAGCCGCGATGGGAACAGTTCGACGAACGGCCAGCCGAGCCGGCTGGCGATGGCACGCGCGAACGTCGTCTTCCCGGTTCCCGGCGGTCCGAACAGCACCACCGCGCGCGGTGCCGCCACCCCGTGGTCGGCGGCCAGCGCCGGCCTCGACAGCGGGAGCACGATCTTGCGTTCGATCAGCGACTTCTCCCGGGTCATTCCGGCGACCTGTTTCCACAGTCCGGCGGGCGGCACCGCACCGCCGAGAGTCGCCAGGACCCCGGCCGTGCGGGGCGACACCGTCCCGAGCTTCTCGTAGTACGTGACTCCGCTGCGGGTAGTGAATCCGGAATTGCTCAGCGCGGTGGCACCTGTCTCACCTTCGGGGAGGAGCGCGCTCACTCGTCGCACTCCTTTGGCGAGGAGCTGGTGCTCGAGCTGAGACAACAGGGCGCTGCCGAGCCCTTGACCCCGCCATTCGGGATCGAGGGAGAGGCGCATGACCCAGGCGCGGTCCTCGTCGACGCGAGCAACTGCCGTCCCGATGATGTGCCCGTCCCGCACCGCGACGACGGCGGGGTGACGGTTCAGCAGACTCCCGACCACATCCGAGAGCGCGAACAGGGGCAGTTGGTCCGTGGTGGTGGAACTGCTGTCCATGCGCACGACGGCCTCGAGGTCCTCGGGTTCGAAGTCTCGGATGGTCCAGGCGTCCATGCGCCCTCCCTGAAGTGGATGGCGAAATCCTCAGCGTACGTCTGCGGTGCGTACTTGTTAACCGCCCGCGATCTGGGCGACGGTGTGTTCCCCGGAGTCGTGCCGGCGTTGAGCGAGTTCGATCCGGTCCGCGCTGAGCTTCGAGGGCCGTCCACCCTCACGTCAGCGGGCACGGGCGGCCAGCCGCGCTCCGTCTTTCGGTCGCGGAATTGGACCGCGGTGACGGCCAGGGTGACCACGGAAGGGCGGCGGAGAAGTAGATCATCGTGTCGCCCAGCTGGGTTTGGGTGCCTGGTAGCCGACGATCGCCGTGCTTCTCGCCATTCCCAGGTATCGGTCGTCAGCGGGGTCCAGACGGTGGTCACGGCGGCGAGAACGAAGAGTGGGCGGTGGGCCCCGCCCGCTGCCGTAGCGTCCGATTGGTGGTGTGGGGGTCGGTGAAGCGTGTGCGTCGCGGCGGGAGGGTGATCGTGGTCAGGGCGTGCTGGTGTCGGCGATGGTCGTGGTCGCGGTGACCACTGCCGGGTTCTCACGGCGGGGTGCTGGTTGCTCGTGCTCACTCTCGTCGACCGGAGTCGCCGCAGGTAGCTCCGCTGGTCAGCGGTGTTTCGGCTGCTCCGAGCGATCAGGGGTTGGAGGTCGAGGATCGTGTCACCGATGCGAGTGCGGACGCCAGGTGGCCATGGATCGAACCGGTCGACGCGTCGCGTGGGCACCGAAATATTGGCGGAGAGGTGCGGCGCACGGGATCCGGGGGAACGCGGCGCGCTGCCCGGTGGGTGGAGGGCGTGTCGGCGATGACGTCGGCTTCGTTCCCCTGTGGGTGGCGAGTGGATCCAGATCCGGACTGTGTGATGTGCGGCGGGGCGGCGTTCCAGCACCACATGTACGCCAGTTTCGGGGTCTGCTGATTCGAGACAGGCGTATACGAGTGCGCGCCACCCTTGTTCATGCTCGGCATGCGCGAAGCCTTGCTCGACAAGGACGTCGCGGCCGACAACATCCACTACGAAGTCTTCGGCCCGGACAGCTGGGCGGCCGCTCCAGAGGTGGCGAAGATCATCGCCGCCGTGCGGCGTAAGCCTTCGACATCGGCCCCGCCGTTCGTGCGGCCCTGGGCGGAACAGCACGAGATCGGCTGTCCCGACGACGACAAGGAGGTTAGGGCAGCGGGACGTCGGCGCGCTTACCCTGATCGGTCTGCTCGTCTTTCGCGTGCTGAACAGAATCGGGAGGGTCAGGTCAGGACCGCGACGATGACCGTGTTCGCGGCGCCGGTGGTGCAGGACGGGCTCGGACACTGCTCATTCCGACTGAGTTGACCCAACTGGCCGATATCGCGATCGAGCATCCACCCGAAACCCGGACGCGGTCAGTGTTTTTCGCGGTCGTTCTGGCTTCGTCACTGCCGTTGGGCGAGGAGGCGTTGCTGGTGTCAGTCCGAACGGTCCCACAGGCACTTATTGGCCGCCTTCTTCTGCCAGCCTCCACTGACGTCGGGCTGCGGAAGGATGATCCCGTCATTCGTTTCCGGGTTCCTTCTTCTGGCGGTCGGGCACGAACCGTGATCTTATGGCCATGAGAAAACCTATCGTCTTCACGAAGACGGAGGCGAAGATCTTCCACCAGAGGGGTTGACCGGACAGGACGGCTCCGGCTATCCAGCAGAGGGTGCCGGCCACGGCTAGAGATGTCGACCACGTGTGTAGGCCATGGTGAGCGGTCTGCCTCGATCCGCGGACCAGGTCGCTCAGTCCGACGATGCCGATGAGGCTGATTCCGACGAAGTACAGCGCGACGCTCAAGGCGGACCTCCGATCGTTCGACACTGCCGATGCTCGGGCTCGACGGGTCAGTGTGCGCCGACCCGCCTCGACGGCGTCCCGCTCACGCTTCGTTTCCCGGTGGTGCAGGATGTGGTGTCGGAAGGGATGGGAGTCGGGGGTCAGTCGCCGAGTTCACCGATATCTCCCATAACATCCCGCAGTTGTATCCGCCGGCCGGGGTGGCAGATGCCGCTACAGGGTCGAGCGGGTCAGCCCGGTCTTGTCGGTGATCTCGGCGATGGTGGCGCGCGCGCTCGCGCAGCTCGGTGGCGTAGGCGAACTGGGCGTCGGTGACCACGCTGGGCCGGCCGACCCGGCGGCCCTTCTCGGTGGCCACCATGCGGGCGTGGGCGGCGCGCTCGACGGCGTAGGTGCGTTCCATCTGCCCGAACAGTGCCAGCAGCGCTTGGCGTCATAATTCGGTGATGTTGTGCTGTCGATCGGTTGAGGCCGCCGACCTTCGCTGGGACACCCTCGGTTGGTGGATCCTCTGCTGGGATCCGATCCCAGATCCCGAGACGACACTGCGGGATTGGGCGATCCCCAGCTGCACTGGCGTCCCGAATCGAACACCGTCACCGCACCGGCTACCCAGGGCATCGCCGACCTCGTGCGGACCGCCCGCCGGGCCGTCCGCACGTACGCGCGGATCGGTTCCTCCGCCTCCCACAGGACGGACGGGTTGACCACCGGGCGGCCGGACAGCCGTGCGCCGAGCTACGACACTGGAAAGAGATGACCCGGTACCGGCGGCACCCCCGTGTTCACGACGTCAGGCGCCGCGGCGCTCAAACCTAGCGCGACCGATCTCCTCCTTGTACGGGCCACTGATGGACAGCGGGCGGGAGAAATCGGGCGGGAGAAATGCAGTGACGGCGCTCGGGGGGCTCTGCGCCGTCGCCGCGAACGGGCCTGTCGTTGATAGCGGCGCACCATGGGGCATCGGAAGTGCTAGCCGGAGACGGCTCGTAGCCCAGTGTGCGGGTGCGCGGGTCACGCCAGCTTCGCGACCGTCAGCAGGACCGCCGAGTCCACCAACGCTTCGAGGCTGTGCCGGGCGTCGGGCACGATGAGCAGGTCACCCGCACGCCCCTCCCACGACAGCTCGCCGGCCCTGAGCCGGACCCGGCCGGACAAGACCTGCACCGTCGCCTCACCCGGATTCGCATGCTCCCCGAGAACGGCACCCTCGATCATGCCGATCACCGTCTGCCGCAAGACCTTCTCATGCCCGCCGTAGACGGTGTCGGCGGTGTGACCACCACCGGCTGTGGCCGCCTGTTTCACCTGCTGACGAGCCAAGGCTTCGAGAGAAACCCGCTGCATGCCGCTAGTCTATCCACCCGCACCGGGTTCAGGGCGCGTCGACAGTCGGCTTCGCCGCGGAGTCACGGCCCGGCCGCCCACGCACTTACATTCTTCAACTGGAACGTAGGCACGTGTCCACGGCAGCCAAAGGACGGACCGGAAGTGAAGATTCCTCGAAGCACCCACGCGGAGCAAGGCCCCACCAACCGGGCTCGGCGGTGGGCTTGCGTCAGCGGGGAGCTTTCTGCTGACGCCGAGGCCGGCGATGGCGCTCGACAAGCTTGGCGCCCGTGTCCGTCAGATGACCGCCGACAAGAACTGACCTCGCCGCTCGTCGGCGAGGCGACCGGCTATCTGCGGTCGATGCCGCTCTAATTTCTCGTTGTGCTCACGCCACGCCGGGAAAGAGGACGCTCGCCTCGGCCGCGAATGGGTGCGGCGGGGCCGCAACTGCGCAGTTGCCACCGGGTGATCGTGCCGTCCGGCCCGCAGGTGTGGCCGGTGGCCAGCGCCAGGTCGATCCGGGACCGGACCGCGTTCTGTCTGGCCGGATCGACGGCGAACACGATCCGAATCCGGACCTCGTCGCCGAGTCGGTCGGCGTGGGTGTGATGCGGTGCGAGGGAGCGAGGCGGCTGGCGTCCCCAGTGCGTGCACAACGCGGAGGTGACCGCGGCGCCGGGCGCGCCGGTATCGGCATCCGGTGTCATGACCAGGACGGCTTGGTGAGCGAACACGCTCCGCATATCTCGTAGTGTGCTCCCCGGCCGGAAGCCCTGTCATCCACAAGTGGCGCACAACCTGTCCGACACGTCCACCGTCCTCGGAGCGGGGCCCGTCATCGGGGAACCCCGGCGCCAGGACAGGGTGGCGGGACCGTCCACCGATGTCAGGTGTGGTCGGGGCAGAGCAATGCCGGACCGGTGTGCCATCGGGTCGATGCGAGCCACCGTTGCACCGAGTCGGGTAGCCCACCGGTCTCGGTGGCTTCCGCGAGGACACCGGTCAGGATGGGACCGTCGCTCGCACCGAGCAGGCGATGTCGAACGCAGGGTGGGCGGGTTCGCAATGGCGGCAATGACTTCGGCTGAGCACGCCAGGATGGTCCGGGTCCGGGTGCAGCCAGGTGACGGCGAGGTCGGCGCGTTGGTGGGCGGCCTCGGCGCGGGTGGCCGGTTCGTGCCGCAGGTCGGGCAGGCGCGTGACGTCCTCGCCGTCGCGGTAGGGGAGACCACCTCGTCGGCCGAGTGTGCATCGGAACCGCCGGTGGTCCGTGTATTCAGGTGCCCGTACACGGTGGTGCGGGGCACGTTCAGCATGGCCGCGATCTGGGCGACCGTGTGCTTGTCTCTCTTCCCCGCGGATGCGGTTCCTGAGTGTGAATCTCAGCGATCTCGACGCGTGCCTGGATTGGTTCGCCGAGGTGACCATGACGTGGGCATCGACGACACCGACGACGTGGTCGCCGTCTCACTGGACTTCGCGCTGATCCACCTCGGTACCGAGACCCGATAGCCCACCCATCGCGTCGATGCGGTGGCTTCGGTGGCTGCGCGGCCGGTGGTGGGATCGGTGTGACGTTACCAACGGTATAGAGATTCCGAACCCGCCCAGTCCGATCCGGCGCCGACGGCGGATCGCCGAACTGTCCTCCGGGTTCGTCGATACGTGTTCCTGATCGGGTGCGCGAGGTGTCAGGCCGCCAGGTCGTGGCCGGGGGCATTCAGGTCGGTCCAGGTGCACAGTGTGGTGAGGTGTCCTGCGGCATCGATCGCCATCGCGCGGTGCCGGCCGGGATGCCATTTGTCGGCGGTGCACAGCACCGTGGTGCCGTGCCACTGCCGGCGGTCACCGCAGAGTCGGCGTTCGTGAATTTCATTCTCGTACATCGCTTTCTCCTCACCTGGTCGGGGAGGGATGAAACGATAGGGCAGGTCACGTCCCGACTGGTTACCGGGATGTTGCGGTGGTCGCGGCGAGCTTGCGTTCGGCGTGGGCGTCGTTGCTGTCGCTGCCGGTCGCGTCGGCCTGGGTTCGCTGGTTCGACTCGATTATCAGCTGGTCGGTGGTCATGACGCCGGAGTACGGGGCCTTCACCATCCGGCCGTCGCGGTCTCCGGGAGGGAGCGTGGGGTAGGTGCCCGAGGCGTCGATCGCCCCGAAGACCTTGTAGCCCTCGGTTGCCGCCAGGGCAACGGTGTTGGCGCGGACCTGCGTGAACGGTTGGTCGTTGACCACCTGGAACAGGCCGCTCCGGTGGTCGATGAGCGGCTACACCGCCTCGTCGGGGTCGATGAGACCCAGGTTCTTCGTCATGTCCGGCTCCTTCGGTAGGAGGCCTTCACGCAATAATTCAAGTTTCTATTACCTTCAACGTTGGCCGCGTCTGGTTTATTCCCAGGAGATTTGGTTCCCCAATACGCCCCCCATCTCGGCGAGCAGTACAGTTCTTAACTAGGGGTAGGTGAGCGGCAAAAGGGGCGTGGGACGGTGCGGAGCAGGTTGACCGAACAACAGCGTCAGGCCTGGCGGGTGTACATCGAGGGCAGCCTGCGGCTGGAGACCCGGCTGGATGAGGCGCTGCGCGCGGCGACCGGGCTGAGCATGATCGATTACCACGTCTTGCTGTTGCTGTCCGAGGCCCCGGACCAGCGGTTACGGATGAGTGAGCTCGCCGCCCGAATGGTGTTCTCCCGTAGCCGCATCACCTACCAGATCGGGTCGATGCGCAAACGGGGCCTTGTTGCGCGGGAACCGGCACCCGACGACGGCCGGGGGAGCCGGGCGGTGTTGACCGCGTCAGGCCTGCGGGCGTTACATCAGGCCGTCCCTCCTCACGCGCAGAGCGCCCGTGAGCTCTTCCTCGACGATCTCGATCCGGCGGAACTCGACTGCCTCGAGCGGGTCTTTACCCGGTTGACCGAACGGCTCCATTAGCGGAGCGCCGCGCTCGCGCCGCCCAGGCCGGCGCGGAAGGGCTCCGTTCCGCACGTACCGTGTGTCCGGCGGATTGTCGGCAAGTCGCCGTGCGCGAGCTGAGAGGCCACGGTACCGACCGTCGCCGCGGAGGGCGTCGGGGTCAAGTCCCAGGACGTGGTGTACGAAGCAGCCGTGTGATTCCTCGTCGGTGGGTGGTCATGCGGTCAGCGCGGGTGTCACCTCCTCGGCCGATTCCGCAGTGTCGCCCGCGGTGCTGGCGCCGCGAGAGCGAGCCAGGACGTCGAGCCCGAGATAACGGCGGGCTTCGATCCATTCATGCTGCTCGGCGAGAACCGCGCCGACGAGCCGGATCAGCGCGGTGCGGTCGGGGAAGATTCCGACGACATCGGTCCTCCGGCGGATCTCCTTATTCAGTCGCTCCTTTATCCGGCCCTCGGGGCCGGATCAACCCCTGGCGGTCGATTTGAGTCAGCGGTCGAGGCGGTGCAGGTGGTCGGTGAGGGTGCCGGCGACGCGGTGGTGACGGGCGGCTTCGTCGAGCCAACCACGGTCGCGGGCGTCGGCCTCGAGGGCCTGGATGTCGGTGCGGTGCGCCTCGAGCGCACCGCGGAATTCCGGTCCGGTGACGAAGTTGTCGCAGGTTTCGCAGATGTTGGCGTAGGGGCAGGCGCCGGACGCTTCGTGGCGGGAGCAGTAGCCGTGGGCAACACGGGTTTTGAGCATCTCGCTGCCGAGCCAGCTGACGGTGTCGGGTCTCCGAGAAGGTCGAGGCACTCTACGACGCACCCCGCGAACTGCCCGCCGATGACGAGGGGACCGAGATGCGGAAGCTACGCTCCGAGATGCACCGCCGGATGCTCGGCAACGGCTACTGCGCCCGACCCGTGGGACTCGACTGCCACTTCGAATCCATCTGCGAATCCTGCACGTTCTTCCAGACCACCATCGAGTTCCGCCCCACCCTGCAATCGCAGCGCGACGACGCCGCCGAAAAGGGCCAACTCGGTCGGCAGAAGATCTTCGACGGACTGCTCACCCGACTCGACCAGTCCGCCTCCTGACATGATCACCTTGACAAGATCACCCACATAATGCCCGAGCAGCGCCATCAACGCTTGCAGACTCATCCCGGCGTTGGCGAGCTCGGTGGCCCAGGTATGCCTTGTGTCCGCAGTGGCCGTGTGCGGTCGGGTTCGTGTTGCGTTTGAAGTGGATGGTTCCCGGCGCGGGGTTCGCGACGCTGGTGGCCGGCTGTATAGCGATAAGATCGGCTCTCGCGGCCACCCCGATCGTCGGCGCTCGGCTGGGCGGTGACGGCCGCCCCGCCCTCACGTGAGCACTTCCGCGGCGCGCAGCCCACAACGAGGGCCCGGGCCGTCCGGTGATCAGCCCACCGACCTGCTGGTCAGCACCCACGATCGCGGTCGGGTCCCTGGCTGAGGCCAAAGCCGGCCGGGCCGGGCCACGACGAGGCGAGAGACGTTCGTGCACAGCGGACAAGAGGTCTGCGTCGCAAAAGCCTGCGTCCACTCCTGCTGGTGGGGCAGCGCACCCGCGGCGGGGGTTCTGGGTGGTGACACCGACCGGGCAGGTGTTGGTATGACATCCCAGGGGCAAGCTCCGGCTTGTGCAAGAAAACGACGGTGCCGCCGGTCGCCTCCGAGGGCGGTCGCGACGGCGACGGCCTCCACCAGGCCCCGGTCGATGTTCGCCCGCACCTTCTCGAACGAGACCAGGGTGCCGACCGTCTCGTGGATCCGGGTGGTGTCGAACAGGCTCGCCAACCGTACCCGCAGGCCCGCGATCTGCCCGAGGTAGCGGAGCCCGCTGTCGGCGACGCCGCCGGCCACCGAGAACACTCGCGCAGGGCCACCGAATCACGCAGCGGCACCACGGTTTCCGCGGCCTCGGTGAGACCCGGTGGGCATTGCCGGCCAACCCGACCACGTTCAGGGCGCCCGACCAGGATGGTCGGCGGCCGGCCCAGCCGGGGGAGCAGTGAGGTGATGGCACCGGCCTCGCCGCGGGCGCCGCCGCCCGCGGCTACGAGTCCCACTCGGTCGCCCACCAGCGACCGTAACGAATCGTCCCGGCAAGGCAAGACCTTTGGCGACTCTCGGCCGCCTCGTTTCCGCCTCGGGTCCCGCGGACCCTGTATTTCGGCCACACGGTCGTGTACCTCTCGGACCTGATGGCCATGTGCCTGATGGGCTTGCTGTTTCGGTCCTCGGTTTTCGGCCCTCGGGGGTCCGGTATCCCGACGACCGGTGCCATTCGACCGTCCTTCATCGGGTGTCACCGTCGCGGCGTATCAGCGTGACGTGGCGACCTGAGACGTATTCCATGTCGATGATGAGGTGCCGGTCGCCGGGATGGATCGACCACGGGACCGCGTTCCGGTGGTGAAATCTGGCCACGGCGTCCGCGGATGCCACGTAGGTGGCGTGGCCCATGGCAGTGACACTCCATCCGATTCGGGTGATCAGATCGATGTCCCCCGCTTCGAATGCGAGAAGCTCCCCGTCGAACCGTGCGAACGACTCGTCGTCGGTGGGGATGACGACTTCGCCCCCGACGGTGGCGAAGGTCACCGGACGCAGCGCCGGCACCGCGTTCTCGGTGAAGACCATTCGACCGACCGGAACCGACCGCAGCAAGCGAATGCACTCGGCGGTGGAGAGCACCGAATCCGGCGCTGTTGTGGTCATGTGGTCTCCTCCCTCGACGTGCCCGACCACTTCAACGATCACCTCACCGCGGGTGGTGAAACAGAGGACAAGGTCACCCGCTTGGCCAGTCCCGAACTCACGGGGAACCATCTTTACGGACACCGTTGTTGAACCGGGGTAGTGAGGTTGCCCCTCGGGAGTGGACACCGGATTTCATGCGGCGACTGACAGCGTAGACGACGCGATGAGTCGTTGTTCGAACTCCACTGGGGTGAGGTATCCGAGGGCGGAGTGACGGCGACGTCGATTGAAGTACGAGAGCCACTCGAACAGGTCCAGCCGTGCCTGCGACTTCGACGTCCAACTCCGTCCGTGCAGCCACTCCCTCTTGAGTCCTTGGAAGAACGACTCGGCGAGAGCATTATCGTAACTCGAGCCGACCCGTCCTCGACTTAGCTGAATCCCATGACGGCGGCATACATCGACGAAAGCTGCTGCGGTGTACTGGGCGGATTCAACCGGTCGTCGCAACACCGTGCCGTGAGGACGAGTGTACCTGTTCGGCAAACACTTCCGCTGGAGTTCTCCAACCGTGCACTTTTCGGGGGCGGTTGTTGAGCGCATCGGCGACCGCCTGAAGCTCACGGAACTTGTATCGGGACAGATCAGTTCCCTTCGGAAAATATTGTCGCAGCAGCCCATTGGTGTTCTCATTCGTTCCGCGCTGCCATGGACTGTACGGATCACAGAAGTAGACACGGATACCCGTAGATGCCGTCAGCTCGGCATGACGCGCGAGTTCCTTTCCGCGATCCCACGTCACGGATCTGCGTAGATGCTCGGGCAGCGGTGACAGCGTCGCGGCCAGAGCATCACGAACGGACTCCGAACCATATCCGGACAGCGCCGGCCCGTTCTTCACCATCGCCGCTGTTCCATAGCCCTTCAGTCGCGGCAGGTGTAGTAGAGTCGTGTATCTGCTGGTGCGCTCGACGAGCGTGCCGATCGCGGACCGGGTCAGACCGATGATGAGGTCGCCCTCCCAATGCCCCGGCGTCTTCCGGCTCTCGACCTCCTCCGGACGGGCGCTGATGGTCACCTCCTCGGTGATAAATCCGGTGCGCTGCTTCCGTGCTCGCGCACGAGGCTTTCGCAGCGCCCGGCCGGTGCGCAAGCACGCGACGAGCTCCCGCTCCAGGCCGCCGCGACCCTCGATGTAGAGCGATTGGTAGATCGCCTCAGGTGAAATGCGCATCGTCGGGTCCTCCGGATAGTCGATCGGTAGGCGATTCGAGATCTGCTCCGGACTCCACGCCGTCGCCCACCGACGATCACCGCGCCGAGGCTTGTTTCGGCCAATCCAAGCGGCATCCGGACCGGACACCACGGTTCCATCGTCGGCACGAATCACACCAGACAGTTTGTCCTGCACATATTCTCGTAGCCGATCGTGTTCGGCGAGCTTCGCTGGTTTTGGGCGCCTCGCGGCGAGGTCGGCCTTCCACTGTGCGGTCGACGCTCGGTATGTGAGCTTGCCATTGCGGGTGGCGGCGTTCCGCCGCAACTCCCGCGAGATCGTCGACGGTGACCGTCCGATCCGGTCAGCGATGTCGCGCATACTCATACCCTTGGCTCGCAGCAGCGCGATATCCTCACGCTCGGTGAACGACAGGTACCTCCCCGAGACCGGGGTCAACTCGATCGGTGGCATCCCACCAGCCTGGCGGAACCACCGTGTCCCCACCGGCCCCGACACGCCGCATGTGGTCGCTGCGTCGTCGCTCGTGAGACCCTCGGCGATCCGCGTCCAGAATGCCCGCTCTAGATCTCGGCGTATCGGAGGCCGTCCCGGTGACCGCATCACCGCACGCCCCGTCAACGCTGCTGCCCACCCGGGTGGTCGTCCCATTCCCACACCTCCGTTATCGAGGTGTTGCTTCCACCGGTTGAGCCTGGTCTGTGATCCGCGGTCGCTGTGGAAGATAACGCCACCGACGTCACCACCGCGGGTGCGCACCGCCATCTCGATCGCGTCCGTGACGAGATCGGTGCGCATGTGGTCAGCGATCGACCAGCCCACCACCCGGCGTGAGAAGATGTCGATCACCGTGGCCAAGAACAACCACGAGGATCCCACCGGGATGTAGGTTATGTCCCCACACCACTTGGTATCGACAGCCGTAGCGGTGAAGTCTCGCATCACCAGATCCGGCACCGACGGAGCCGACTTGTCCGCGACGGTCGTGCGCTTGCTGCGGCGCAGGTGCCTGCCCACCACGTGGTGGATTCGCATCAGCCGGGTCACCCGTTTGCGGTTGATCTTGCGTCCGCGGGAGCGGAGTTCGGCGTGAACCCGCGGGGCACCGTAGGCGCTCCGGTGCTCGGCATGAATGGCGCGGATCTCGGCGACCGTCGCGGCTTCCTCGGCCTGGCGCTCGACTCGGGCCGGCTCCGTGATCAGGTGCTTGTAGTAGCCGGAACGGGAGGTCCCGAGCACCCGGCACAGCCGCTGCACGCCGAACTCGGCGCGATGGTCGGAGATGAAGTCCCAGCGGCGGGTCTTCACTTCACCTCCTTTGCGAAATACGCGGCCGCCCGGCGCAGAATCTCGCGTTCGAGCTGCCATTCCTTTTCCGCACCGCGCAGCCGCGCATTCTCCGCGCGCAGCCGCGCGAGCTCGTCCGCCTCGGTCCCGTCGGCGCCGGTACTGCGGTCCTGCGAGCGCGCGTTACGGGCGGTGTCCTTGCGGACCCACGTCCGTAGCGTTTCGCCACTGACGCCCACATCCGCGGCCACCGCCGCGTACGTGCGTTTGCCGTCGGCCGCGCGATACAACGCGACCGCGTCTTTCCGGAATTCCTCCGTGTACAGAGACTGGCGTCCCACCTCGACATCCCTCCTGGCTCTCCTAGAACCATTGTCCGGGGTGTCCACTCAAAGGGTGCAGCCTCAGTAGCGTGTGCGCCGTCGGTCTTGCCCGCCTGGTCGCCACACTGGCCTGCCTGGTTGCCACCACGGCCGGTATCGCTGCCGGCGCGCCTGGCGTCTCCTCGATGACATCGAAATGCCAGGCATTGCCGTTAGTGCCCCCGGATCCTCGACGCGATGATCGTTCACCGGGGTGCTCGTGGGTCCCGTGGGCGAGGGCCGCTCCTGACCGGGTGGCGCCTTGGTTGGGTTTCGTGACCGGCTCGTGTGTGCACGGGCGTTCCGCGGTGATCCCGCTGATCGTGGGTGCAGGGTGCTGTTGGGGTATACCACCTTCAGCACCATGGGAGTCGAAACCGTCCGCCGAGTGAACACCGGCGGTACCCCCGCCGGTGTTCACGAGCGCGCTGGGCGCCGCGGCAGTGAGACCATCGGTGACAGGAGCGGCCGGCCTCCCATGGCCGCCGGTTGCGAGGAGGAGAACGGATGATCAGAAAGAAGCCCCCCGACCGGGACGGCGTGCGGGACTGGCGGAAACCGGTGAGGGTGGACGGGCCCGCGGGCGCAACCGAGCCGGTGTGCCATCTGGTGATGGGGTTCGACCGGTATCCCGCCAGCCATCAGGCGCTGTCCTTCGCCGTGGGCCTCGCGGTCCCGCTCCACGCGTATCTGCATTTCGCCCACGTCGTCGACCTCGACGATTTTCCGGTCGAACCGGACCGCGACGATTGGGAACGGCGCATCGTCGAGACGGTCGAGCGGGAACGGAAGGAGGCGTGCACCATGCTCGCAGCACTACCCGGGAACTGGAGCTACTACTCCCACGAGGGCAACCCGGCGCACCTGTTGGCGTCGATCGCCGACGCCAATGACGCCCTGATGATCATCATCGGCAGTTCGCGGGGAGGGCTGGTGTCCGTCCTTGAGCGGGCGTTGGGGGAGTCGGTGTCCTCGCATCTGATCCACCACGGCCGCCGTCCGGTTGTCCTGGTCCCCGAACACATCGGCGCCGCGCCACCGGCGGCCGGGCGCTGAATGAGATGCCCCAGCGAGGTCCGGTCACCCGCACCGACCACCGGACGCCCGCGAGTCCGCGAGTCCGCGATTCACCCAAGGGGTCAGCTGCGGGCGAGGCAGCGTACGGCGCCGCGCGGGGGTGTTCGATCTGGGGCAGGTCGACGTCCTCGGGGGCGGTGGCGGTGTTCTGGGTGGGGTTCGAGCTGATTCGGTGGTCGATCCCGGTGGCCGCGGCGGCACGTTCGGTGCTCCGCTCGCTCAGCCCCGATTTCGGGTTGTCGACGCCTTCCCACTCGAGAATCCGGAGGGCGAGTGAGTGCCACTGCAGATCGGTGGCATGGGGCGGGTCGGCATCGGGTCCTGGCTTCTGTTGGGTCAGTGGCTCGTTGCTGCGGTTGGCGAATTCGGCGGTCTCGGCGAGCATGGGGGGTGGTTTCGGCGTCGCCGCGCGGGCGCCGCGCGGGGAGGACGCCGCGGCGGGTTTCCGGGGGACGGTTAACTCGCGGTAACCAATCACCGTCGAACGGTGGAACGTGTGGCGTCGACGGCGCGATGCGCGACCATGGGCCGATGGAGCCCCAGAAGAAGACAGCTGTATGGCCCGCGTGGTCGGTGGGCGCTCGGGTGATGACACACCATTCGCCCGATCCGACGCCCGCCACGGATCAATGGCCGCAGAAGAGCGGGGTGATCTCGAAGATCACCGCGAGATGATCGACTCTGCGAGTCGGTCGTACGGGCGTGATTGGGCGCATCCGCGCCGCTGGGCGGTACTCCTCGACGAAGGACAGCTGGTCTTCCGCGACGGTGACGAGCTCGAGGTCGAGGGAACGAGGAGTGCGGAAGTACGGAAGTAGGCAACAGCCTTGGGAAGGGTGGCCTGTCCCAGCATCGGCTGATCGTATGACTCGAGTCGCCGTTGCGGAGAGAAACGTTGCAGAGGGCAACATTGAGCGGTGCCGGGTGTGCGGCGATTCGAACCACCTTCGTTGCCGGGGGGCGGGCCCGACTCGACGAAATCGGCGTCGTTCCCCCTGCCATCTGTTTCTCGATAATCATTCCGGTGGCGGTCTGGGTGTGGTCTGGTGCCGCCCAGCTGGTCTTCCGGTGGTGCGTGGTATCAGCTCGAACGCGAGACTGTCCTCGGCGTCGGGGAACCGGAACGCGAGGGCCTGCGCGTCGAACAGGGCGAACCATTGCTTCCAGGAAATGTGCTCGAGACCGGACCCCGGGCGCAGACCGGCGAAGTCGACGCGCAGCGTAGTCGTCGCCGACGCGGGGCGGGCCGGGAGCCGGGTGGTCGTTGCGGGCGCCCCGTGATGGTGCTGGATCCAACAGCGGATTCGTTCGTGATCGGTGGTGGGCGCGACCGGTGGATTCTTGTGTGCCGTCATGACCGCTCCTGCTCCTTCCGGTTGGTCACTCGCGGTGTTGCGGCTTGGCAGCGGCGGTGTTCTCGATATGTTTGCGCCGGGTGGCTGGTCGCCGGTGGGTGTCTTTCATCCTGCTCCGCGGGCCCGGCGACGCGGGGGCGTTCCCCGCCCGGAGTCTGCCGAACTTGCGAGGTTGGTGGATGCAAGTCGGGTTTCGCGCGGTGCCTACTTGCCGCCGCTCGGGCGTTCCGTGGAACGATCCCCGCCGAACGGGGCGATGGGTGTCCTCTTGTCCGGATCGGTGCTGGCCGCGCAGACTGAAGGTGCTGCGGATGCCGTCGGTGCGTGCCGATCGGGTCACGCCGCCTGTTGGCACCTGCTGCTCGTCACTCGATGAGGAGCTTCACATGCCCAGTCCCAGTCCCGGTTATTCGATCACCGTCCGCGTCCATGCACCGGTCGGCGCTGGCACCACGTCGACGTTGGCGGCGGCGATCGCATCGGTGAAAGGTGCCATGACGGCGCTCGATGTCGTCGAGAGCCATCCCGACCACATGGTCATCGACCTCACCTGCGACGCCTCGGACGTCGCGCACGCCGACCAGATCTCTACCGCGATCGCCGAGGTTCCCGGGGTGATCGTCGGCAAGGTCAGCGACCGCACCTTCCTTCTGCATTTGGGCGGCAAGCTCGAGGTGGTCCCCACGGTTCCGCTCACGCACCGCGATGACCTCTCCCGCGCCTACACCCCCGGCGTCGCCCGGGTGTGTACCGCCATCGCTGAACACCCCGAGGACGTGCGCCGCCTGACGATCAAACGCAACACCGTCGCCGTGGTCACCGACGGCTCCGCGGTCCTGGGTCTGGGCAACATCGGTGCCGCGGCGTCGATCCCGGTGATGGAGGGCAAGGCGGCACTGTTCAAACGGTTCGGCGGTGTCGACGCCTGGCCGGTCTGCCTGGACACCCAGGACCCGGATGGCATCGTCGAGATCGTCCGGGCCCTGGCGCCGGTGTACGGCGGGATCAACCTTGAAGATATTTCCGCCCCTCGGTGTTTCGAGATCGAGGCTCGGCTCCGCGGTATCCTCGATATTCCGGTGTTCCACGACGACCAGCACGGGACCGCGATCGTGGTCTTGGCCGCCCTGACCAACGCGCTGCGCGTGGTCGGCAAGTCGCTCGGCCGGGCTCGGATCGTGGTGTCCGGCGTCGGCGCCGCCGGGCACGCTGTCATCCGGTTGCTCGTCGCCCAAGGTGCGACGAACGTCATCGGCTGCGGGCGTCGGGGGATCGTGTCCCCGGACGACACCGCCGACGAGTTTCGTACCTGGATCGTCGAGCACACCAATCCGGAGGGTCGGACGGGATCTCTGCGGGACGCGTTGGTCGGGGCGGACGTGTTCATCGGGGTCTCGGCGCCGAACATTGTCACGGGCGATGACATCGCGGCGATGGCCGACGAGTCGATCGTGTTCGCGCTGGCCAATCCGGTCCCGGAGGTCGATCCGGTTGCCGCCGGCGAACATGCCACCGTGGTGGCCACGGGGCGGTCGGATTTCCCCAATCAGATCAACAACGTCCTCGCCTTCCCGGGGGTGTTCCGTGGTCTGCTCGACGCGCACGCGGTCGACATCACCGACGAGATGTTGATCGCCGCGGCCGGGGCGATCGCCGACAGGGTGTCGCCGTCCGAGCTCAATGCCACGTACATCGTGCCGAGCGTCTTCGACGCCACCGTCGCGCCGGCGGTCGCGGCGGCGGTGCGTCAGGTGGCCGCGCGGGGGCGACGGCCCGGGACGTGAGCACAGTCGGTCATGTCTTGGGTCCGTAGACCGGGTCGGGCTGGCGGGCGTTCGGCGTGATCGTGGCGCGAAGAACGAGCCCGAGGTCAGCTCCCGCCGGCACTGAGGCGAGGGTCCCGCGGCACGGTGCATCACCGAAAGTTCCATCTCATGATCCGCTCGTGATCCGAACGGTGCTCACGGGGAGGGAAGGGTGAGCGACGGTGAAATCGGTGAGGGCACCGTGGATGTGACCGAGTTGCACCTGTTCGGATATGCCACCGCCGTGTTGATCGGTCTCGGTGTCGGTATCGAACGCGAACACAACGTCGGGGCCGAGGCGGTGGGAGTGGGGTCGGGACCCGTCGAACCGCCGGGCGCCCGGACGTTCCCGCTCATTGCGCTGGCCGGGGCGATCGCCGCGCACCTGGGCGGCATCGTCGTGGCGATCGGATTCATCGGGGTGTCTTCGCTGCTTGTGGCGTGGTATTGGGTGCGCGCTCATACCGAACCGAATCCGGACGTGGGCACCACCACGTCGGTGGCGGCGCTGACCACCTTTCTGCTCGGCGCCCTGGCCTGGCACGAGGCTTCCCTTGCCGTGGCGCTCGGGGTGGTCGTGCTTGTCCTGCTCGCCGTCAAGTATCCCGTCCACGAGTTCGCGCACCGGATGATCGACGAGCGGGACATCACCGACTTCTGTGTCCTGCTCGCCATCGCGTTCCTGGTGTTGCCGCTGCTGCCGGACCGGGATCTCGGTCCGTTCGGGGCGTTGAATCCGTCCACCATCGGAACGATTGTGCTGCTGTTGAGCCTGATCGGGTGGGCGGGATATGTGGCGACGCGCCTGCTCGGTCCGCGGTGGGGTCTGCGGGGTGGTGGGGTTCGGCGGCGGATTCGTGTCGTCCACCGCGACCACCGCCGTGGTGGCGCGGATCGCCCGCAAGCACCCGGGGGCCCGCGACACCCTGCCCGCCGTGCTGATTGGCGGCCAGTGTGGCCGCCGCCGCGGCGGTCGGAACCAATCTCGTCGTCAAGCTCGTCCTCGCCGCGATCGTGGGTTCGCCCGCATTCGCGTTCCGCCTCGCCGCGTGGCTGATTCCGCCGGTCGCCGTCGCCGTCGCCGCGATCTGGATCCTCGCCTAGTGATTCACAGGAGTGCAGTGGACCGCCGGACGCTGTGGCTGCCACCCTGGACGGCGCTCTCCGATGCGGTGACAATCACAGAATGAGGAACGTGCCGGTCGGTCTGTTCGTGGTTGGGCTGGTCTGTGCGTTGGCGGCGCTGTTCTTGATGGGGAGCGTAGACAGCGGGCCGGTCATCGGCCTTGTGGTGATCGCGGTGGCGTGCGTGTTCGCCAGTGCGGCGGCGGGTTTCGTGCGGGTGTCGCGGTCCCGAAATATGCAGTGGGAGGCGCGGCCCTGACCGGAACACGGTGCAAGGCAACCGGGGGGTGTCCCTATGGTTTTCGTCAAGCGGCTGCGGTGACTGGGGTTGGTAGTGGGTCTTGTTCTTGAGCATGGCGTAGAGGACGTCGCATCGGCGTCGGGCGAGGCAGATCAGGGCGGCGTTGTGCTTCTTTCCCTCGGCGCGTTTGCGGTCGTAGTAGCCGCGGCTGGTCGGGTCGCCCAGGGCTGCGAACGCGGACAGGAACAGGGCACGTCCCAAGCTTGCGGTTGCCTGACCGGGCGGGGTGTTCACCGCGGATGGAGGAGCCGGATCGGTGGGTGACCGGGGCAATGCCCGCGTACGCGGCGAGGTGTCCGGCGGACTTGAACGCGGATCCGTCGCCGACCTCGAGCAGGATCCGTGCTGCCGCCGAAGACACCGATGCCGGGCATCGAGGTCAGGACGCGGGAAAGAGGGTGGTCATCGAGCATCCTTACGGGCGTCTTCGCCGATCGTTTTCCGTTGCAGAAGGACTTCTTTCAGGGAGTCTGCGAGCTTCGGCAGGACGATCTCGGCGGCCTTGCTGCCGGGCACCGTCACCGATTGAGTTTCCAGTGCGGTGAGGATCTCGGTGGCGAGGCGGGCTCCCATACGGGGTGCGTGCTTGACCGCGAGCGTGGTGAGTTTGCGTTTGCCGGCCTGTCGGATTCCGGCGGGTCCGCCACAGCGCGTGAGGATCTCGAGGACTGCGGGGTGGGTAACGCGGGGACCGAGGACCCGTTCGAGGGCTGGGTGGATGGAAGTGAGCAGTCCGCGGATCCGGCCCAATGATGCGGGTGGCTTCGCCGGCGAGGTCGTCGTCGAAGCCGACGAGGACCTCGAGTTCGGCCAGCGCCTCGTCTCCGGCGAAAGACGCGGCGCAGGGTGTGGGGCATGGTCCTTGCGGCGAAAGGCGATGATGAATGCGTCGCGGGCGTCGGTTTTCGCCTGCCCGGGGTACAGGTCGGCGATGCGGCGCATCGACCAATCCCGGCAGGTAGGCAACGTCGTGTCCGCAGGCGCGGGCGACGGTGACCGGCAGGGCGCCGATCGTGCCCAAGTTGATCGACGATCACCAGGACCGGTCTGTGCGCGGCCAAGCCGTCGAACACCGCACGCAGCTTCGTCTCGTCGTTCGGCAGTGCCTTGTCATAGAGGCGGCCGCCGGAGGGATCCAGCCCGACGGCGTGGTGTTCGCCTTTTCCCACGTCGATGCCGCAAAACACGGCGTAACTCGTGTCCATTCAGCAGTCCTTCGTCCGGCCAGTCCGGTCGCCGATCCAGCATCGATACCCGACACCCACGTTACGAGGAGACCTACCGCAGTTTCCGGTGGCCCTGTCCCTATCAGCGGTCCATCGACGCCACCAGGTTCGGCGACACCACCCCCCGGATCATTCGAGAGACAGGGGCAAGAAGTCATACCGAACATGGCGACCGCAGTCCCGCGGAACGGGACCACGAAGACGGTAACGGGCATGCGTGCCGGTCCGGACTCGAGGCATCTGCGTGTCGTAGCTACAACCTGTGTGCCGGTCAGAGGGTGCGGCGGCCCCGGTAGCGGGTTCCGTCGCCGGCCGGATCCGATTCACCTCGAGAGCGCAGGTTGAGTCACCAGCCCGGCAGTCCACCCACCACCGACGCCGGGACCCGGCTCCGCGAGCAACGCGGCCGGCTGACCGTCACCGCACTCGGTTCCCTGCGCCACATCCTCGACGACGTCGGGATCGATACGGTGCAGTGCTTCGGCACCATCGCCGAGGCGTTAACCGCCGCCCTCACCAGGTCCGCTCCCGTGGTGGAGATGGTGCCCCCGCTGCCGAGGCGCGACCGGACGACCCCACCCTGCCGCCGACCGGTCAGTGCACGCCGCCCCACCCAATCCATCGGATGACCGCAGGAACCCGGTGGGTGGGTGGGGCGGGCACGCACGCCGCGTGCCATCACCGATCGGCGTCGATTCCGCGAACCACCACCAGTCACCGGCGAGGCGCTGTTCGCCTTCCCCGAGCCGTACCACCCCGCTGTAGTTGATGACGCATTGCGGAACGGCATCCCGGGTCCGGGGGCATAGCGTCGGGAAGTGGATCCGGTGTGCATTCCGGTCCGGCCCGGATACGGCGTCGGTAAGGCCCTCGGGGGCTGTATCCGGACACCGGGGGTGTGGGTCACCGCGGCGCCGCCGCCAGCTTTCCTCATGGTCCACCACGCGCAGCCGGGACCGTACCAGTATCCGGTGCACCCTGGAGACCGTCAGACCGCCGGCGGCGGCGCCAATGCCCACATCTCGCAGCCGGCGGAGATCGCCGTCACCGCCTTTTCGGTGCTCCGTACGCGGGTCGTCGAGCTCACCGTCCGACCCACCTGCACGGTGACCGTGTCCTCCCCGCCCCCGCCCGCGTCCGCGGTTCCGCCGGAACTCTCCCGGGTGCTCACGCCCCTCCACCGCACCCAGAACGACACACCCGTGGCGGTGATCCGTACTGCCTCACTTCCGTTCCGGTGCCGACGTCGTCGAGCAGGACCGCGGGAACCGGCCGCGGCGGGGCCGGCCCCACGGGTTGGTCGGTGGACGGTGCGCAGGCTGTGGCCACGAAAGCGAACAGCAGGGACTGCGAGGATAGGACATCGTCATGGCGTGCTCGCGGTCGAACTGCTCCGCAAGCAGGGTTAGCGCCGAGGCGAGCGCATGTGGGGTCGGCTGGGCCGTTGGTGCGCCGGACCGGTATGAGGAGTGAACCGGTCGGGTAGGGGTATCCGATGGGTGTGCTGCCGCGAGACCTCGGACGGCAGATCCGCGCGACAGCCCGGACCCTCCGGTCGTCTGACCCCTTCGGCCGGAGGGCCCCATCTGGACCTGGACTTCATTCGGAGGTGAGTGTCCAGTCGCGGCGTTCGGTGAGGGCGCGGTGGAGATGCCGTGTCCAGCGGCGCCCTTCGCTACTGCGGGGGTGGGTGATCGTGATTCGCCTGGTCCGCCTTTCGGGTAGCCCGCGGTCGTTGATCGCCAGCCCGATGACCACCCGAAGATCGGGGTCGGGTGTTCCGGTGACCACGATGCGTCCGGGTTCGCCGCCCATCTCCATCCGGGCGCCGAGCACCGCCGCGACCACTTCGGCCACCTCGAGCACGGACTGCGCCCCGACCACGTCGATGTAGTCGACTTCGGTCATCTCGGTCCTCCATTCCGTGCCGACGGGGCCGTCGGTCGCCGGCCCTGTGGACCGAATCACATCACGCACGTCGGTCGACGGTTTGGGTGGTACCGGCGGCCCGTACATCGGCAGGCAGGAATGCGTTGCCGTCGCCGGCCACACCGGTACCGGTTGGGTGCACGCCCCGCGCCGCTGCCGCGTGCGAACGGTTGCACGGTGTGGTGCGCTCACGCCTCGTGCGCCCCGCGGTGGGGCGACGCCGACGCCCCGCCCGTGAGGCTCTTCGAGCTTGTCGGTCACCGTCTGGGTGGGCGGCCGCGGGTTGCGACGGATACGGCCCCGCGGGCACACGGATCTTGATCGATGAGTGCTCGGACGCGGTTCGCTGCGCTGGGGTGGGGTCGGGTGCCCCGAGTCGGCGCAGCCGGTGGACTGCGGTGGAGGCGGTGTCGGCAGCGACCCCCTCGAGATACCGACATGCCCGACCAGTTCGGCGACGAATCGACCCACGAGGAGTGGCCATGGGCCCTGCGCATCACCAATTCACGGGAGCTCGTGGCGTTGCTGGAAGCGGTCGATCCATCGGACCGCGGTCTCCCCCGGTTCATCGGTGCGCATCTCCTGCCGGCGCTGGCTGGGTGGCCCGCTTCCAGTGTCCGCGTCACATCGGCGACCGGACCCTGGGCAGGTTCGTCGGCGAGACAATCGACTGCTGGGAACCCATCACACCACGCCGCGGGAGTAGTTCCTGTCCGCTGGCGCTCCGTGCTCGCACCGATGCGAGTGGGTAAGCCTGGGACTGTGAAGGCCTGCCGCCGTATTGTGGTCAGGGCCGCTCGCTCCCAAACTCGGGCGGCCTTGACCCCGTCGGCCGGTACACATTGCGACTCGCGATTGGCCGGCGGGGCAGGGGGCGGTCGGCGGTAGGTGGTGCCGCTTCCGGTCCGTGCGTTGGGTGCGCCGACGGTAGCATCATCGCCATGACCGTGGACCTCGAACAGCGCTGGCGACTTCTGACCGCAGAGCAACAGGACCGACTGCGTGCCGACCCCGACGGGCCGGTGCCACGTGAGCTCATCCCGCGTCTCGAGCAGTTGGGCCTGCTGCCGCTCGAGTCCCCGACCGGTGAGGAGAGCCGCAGACTGCCGCCGCAGGTCGCACGATTCATCGCAGACACCGCACGATGACATCCGCAGGAGGACCCTCGTGCTCGGCACCGAGGCAGTGCCACCACCGCACGCAATCGTCGATCGTCGTCGGCCACAAATAGGCCGCCGAGCGATGGTGCAGCGGTACTCCGCTCACCGGCGAAATGCACTTCCACTACTCGACGAAAGAAGAACTGGCCCGGTCCATTGTGACAAACAGCACGACTCGACGATCGCTGTGGTCGGGGCCGTGCGGGCCGAACCGGTGGGCGCGGTCGAGCAGATGGTGGTGCGCTGCCACGGATACCCGGCTGATTGTGGGTAGCCGTTTGGTGCGGGCCGGGATCCGGATCGCCCTCGTATTCATCTCCGACAGCGGCGAACCCGCGGCGCCGATCCCGGTTTGGGCGGGATCACCACCTGTCGGGAGCTGGTCCGCGACCGATCGATCAGGGAGCTCGCACGCCATTCCGGTCCGGCGCCCCTGACCCGGTTCGTGGTCTGTGTGTTCCTCGGAGTGCAGTTGCGGCATGGCAGCTTCAGACCCGCCGCACCGACCTCGAGCGGAGAGTCGACGAAATGTGGATGTTGCTGTTGCCACCGGTGATGCCCACCGGCCGACGCGGTGAGGTCGCCAGATTCCGTGGCAGTCGCACACCTGCCTCCCCAATCCACGCCCGAGCGGTGTCGAGGGCAGATGACGGCCATCGGGTTCCCACTTGCATCATGCGCGTGGTCGAGGGCAGGAGACCTCAGCAGACCGGCCCGGTTGCGGTGCATTGCTTTTCGGATATCCGGTCGCGGTAACGAGTGCGGCGGGTCGGAACCCTGCATCGTCACGTTCGCACAGTTTGATCGTCGGGTGCGAGTCGTCGCCGACCCTCTCAAATGATGAGACTGTGGAGGGCGTACTGCGCGGGAGATGGCCGATTCGTGCACAATGAGGGCGACCGGTTTGTTATGTGAAGCTGTCGGGTACCCGGGGTATCGCCCCCGGGTACCGGGGGCGACGACCAGCTGCGGGATGTGCAGGATTGATGGTCGCGGGTCCCGCTGTTCGACGAAGGGAGTTCGGTGTGCCGCCGGCATCGTTGTCGTCACCGTCGGCTGGGGCACCTCACGGGTGTGGCGTGAGTGGGCGCGGTGCCGCGATGTGGAGGCGTCGGTGTTCTTCGCTCCGGATTCCGAAACGTCTCGGTGCCCGGGCCCGCCGCGAGGCGGCGGCCCAGCAGATCTGTGAGGGGTGGCCGGTACTGGCGGAGTGCCGCGAGCACGCCCTGGCGATGGGGGAGAGTTACGGGATCTGGGGTGAGATGACCGAACGGGACCGCCGCCGGCATCTGCGCCGGCCATGCGGCACCGTGGTGAATGCTGGCGTCGAGGGGGCCTGAGTGCGGAACGTGATTCCGTTCCCCCTGCCCGGCAGCGGGAACGACCTGGATCCGGGGCTGACGTCGCGTCAGGCCCGGATGGTCGCGGTCATTGCCACCACGTTCGCGGCGACGGTGTATGGCGATGCGGATGCGTTGGCGGGTCGGGTGATCGAGTCGGCGGAGCAGGGGTCGCTGCTGGCGACACTGCCCTCGGTGACGTGGGGTCAGGACACCGGGTGGCGGCGGCAGATGTCCCGCGCGTTCGATGACCTGGCCGCCGACATCGCCACCGGCCGCGATCCGGAGCCGACCTGCCCCGCGGAGGTGGTGGCGTTGCATCTGGTGCTGGCCGCCGCGGCCGAGCACGCCGCGGCCGGTGACCTGGACATGGTGGTGGCCGATCTCCCGGTGCACTGGCGGGACGGCGACTGGAGCGGGCCGACGGATGTGTTGTGCGGAGACCGTGAAGTGCCGACCCCGCCCGACGGTGCCCCGACCGCCGACGGTGTGGTGGTGGATCCGGCCGCCTGGTTCGTGCCGTTCGATGCGCACCGGTCTCGTGACCCCGATCGCGGACACCGGTTCTGACACCCCGCCCAGCTGTTCCTCGCCACTTCTGGGCGCGCATGGCCGGCCAATTTGTCCGTGCTGCACGTTGATCGACGGCAGACGGAATCCCCTTACCGGCATCGTGCCGGCCGCACCCTCGCTCTGGGGAGGTGCGGCTGGCAACGGGGTTGCGTCCATGACGATGGTGCACGGACCGGATGCCCGATCTGACCGAGAGATGCAGCAGATAAGGGCGGCCATCGTGATAGCGCATCCGCAATCGGATTGCGGGTGGTCCGTCGTCCGCTTGCGCATCAGCGCCGTGATGGCCGCTGGGAGGAGTTGGCGCCGATGCCCTCCGCCGAATCAGCTTTCGGCACAGTGGTTATCCGAGGATATCGTGATATTGATAGCGATTGCTCCGCGGTGAGCCGATTCGCCGTCTCCGGTGGCCCCGCGACAGACTGGACGGAGGTCGGCGAGCTCACGGACATCGGGTATTCGCGGGCACTGCAGAATGTCGGTTCACGGCCGAGCGATGAGTCGTCCTCGGCCGGCTCAACAACCAGGGATGTCGAATGAGGCTGGATGTTGGCGGCGTGCATGAGGGCGGGGGACGCCGGAGCGGACCCGGCTCATCCTCGGGCGTTTCATTCGGGCCGTGCAGGGGGAAGCGAGAAGGGCGGACAGTGTCGCTCGGGAAGCGTATAGCCATGTGGGGCAAGATGATTCGACCGGTACTGTGGCTCGCAGCTACACCGCGGCCGATCCGCTGGTGCGTCGTCCCGCCCGGCCACGCAAAGGCAAGTGATCGCCGCGGGTGGAGCGGCGGGAGGTGTGACCTGGCGGCTGGAGCGGCTGGTGACGGCCGCCGCGCTGTCTGCGGGTGTCGCGCCGCGGCAGGGCGCATCTGTGCGAACAGGCAATCGGCGACTGGCGAAATTGCCAAGGCGAGAACGGTCTCCGGAACGACTGCGTGTTACTTGAATTCTCATGAAAACGCCGAGGTGTTCAAGATCAATTCAATGGATGCGGCAACTCGATCGTCGAGTCGGTGGCGAGGTACGCTGCAAGTTCTGCGATTGCTGCCGCAACCGACTAACGTGCCGGGCGGAACACAGTCGAGGCAGAGCACAAGGGTGAGTTTGTGCACCCCGGATAAACACATTAGATCTCTGATCGATTCGCGATTCGCGATTCGCGATTCGCGATTCGCGATTCGCGATTCGATTGGAATAGGAAATAGGAGTAAGGAAGGATGACGACTTCCGGAAGGGATGCGATATTCGAGACTCTCTTGGAATCGGCCAAGCGCCTCTCATTCGATCCGCGGGACCCGCTAGTTTGCCAACCTGATTCGGACGGCGACGAATTTCACGGGATGACACCCGAGTGGTCTCCTCTCTTCGGCACTGCTACGTGGGACTCCATGGCAGAGTCGGAACGCGTCCGCCTCACCAGAAGCGAGGTCGCGCAGTTCTTGGGCGTCGGAATCTGGCTGGAGGTGGGATTGCAGGTGGCATTGCTGCGGGCCAGTCACAGTGCGGACCCCGCCCGCTCGGACGTCAAGTTCCTGTTCAACGAATGCGCCGACGAGAACCTGCATTCGTTGATGTTCGTCAACGTCATCGACAGCATCGGATCGCACTTCTATCGACGCGACCGCTCACTGGACTTTTTCGGATGGCTCCCCGGTCGCGACGGATTCGCTTCGAGCAACCGCTGGGCAGGCCGAGCGACAGGCTGAGGATCGCCGTCGTTGGATCCGGGCCGGCGGCGATGTACACCATTCGCGAACTCCTTCGGCGATCGACCTCGGTACGCATCACCGTCTTCGAACAGCACGGCGAGATCGGGGGCTACTGCACCGGGGCGTTTCCCGGGACCACGTCGGCGTTCGCGATATGATCCGGCTCTTCGACGTGCCCTTCAACGACGATCGCGTCACGATCGTGCACAACACAGAAGTCGGGGTGGATGTCTCGGTCGAAGACCTCCGAAACAGATTCGACGCCATAGTGCTCGCGTGTGGCGCTTCACAGCCCCGGAGACTCGGGCCCACGACTGTGGATCGCGGCGAGGGTATCTATGAGGCCATCGACATTCTGGTGGCCGAGAACTGTGGGGCGTACGGCTTTCGCCCGCGCGGGCCGCTGGGACCGAGATCCCTCGTGATCGGGGCGGGAAACGTCGCCTTCGATGTCATCCGATGGATGGCCAAGACACGCGACCGAGGTGCCGCGGCGCAAGCGGTGACGGAGGTGGTGGTGTTGTCGCGATCGACCCCGGATCGCGCCTCCTTCACGCCGTCGGCGTTCTATGAGCTTCTGGACCTCGAGAACGCCGAGGTGCTGATCGACCGCTACGGCCGTCCGCCGGGCGCCGGTGCAGACGCCCCGCTGCTACGTGACATTTCCGCCCTGCCCGCTGCCGATATCTGGGCGGCAGACGGCCCGACCGCCACCGACGAGGGCAGGCTGCGCATTGTTTTGTCCTTCGGACAGGAGGTGACCGATCTCGGGAAGACAGTGGCCGGCGGTGTCGCCGTCACCACGACGACCGGTCGGACCTTCCTCGCGGACTCCGCGATATGCGCCACCGGATTCACGACGAAGCAGATAGACGGCATCCCCGTGGACGAGCGGGGGGTCGTGCCCAACCGCCGAGGACGAGTGATCTCGCTCGAGACGGGCGAATCGCTCGACGGACTGTATGTGGTCGGCTGGGCGAAACGAGGCGCCTCCGGCGGCGTCGGCGACAACCGTAGCTGCGCCACGGGAACCGTGACGGAACTCGCCGCAGACCTGCACTCGCGGGTGTGACGCCCGGGTCGGCGTCCGCGGATCTCCATGCACCGCAGCGGCGTTCGCCGATGTCTGTCGCGGCTCATGGGATCCGCCCGAGTGTGGGACGGGTGGGCCCGAGTACGACAATGCCCTCACCGATTCGTTCCTCCACGGACTCGAGAGGGAATGGCTTCATGGGCGGAGCTGGTCGAAACCTGCGGGCGCGTACCGAGCTGTTTGGGTGTTCGGCATACTACAACCGGCGGTGTCGCAGGCACCCCACCCCGTCGGATACCTCTCTGTGGGGTTCGAGCGATGAAGTGAAACGGACCCCCCGAGCGATCTTGCCCCGGTCGGGGCTCTGATGCCGGTGAGCTGCCGGTAGGTGTCAGGTCAGCCCAAGGCTGAAACCCCTGTGCGGCGTGCATGAAGGTTCGAAGGACCGCACACGTGTCCCGTACCCGTTCGAGCGCACCGTCCTGTTCGGCGTTCATCGCCGTCGCGGCAACTGCTCCTGCGCGTTTCCGACCGCCGCCATGAGGTCGCGACCCAGGCGCTGATAGGTGCGCAGCCACTGTCCGTCGACCGGCTCGTCGTGGAGGTGCGCCATCAGCGTTTCGCTGTTGTTGTCCGTGTCCAACCATCGGCGCATCTCGGTGGTCCGGTCCTGTACGTCGTGCAGCAACTGCTCTGGAATGGTCGAGTTCGTCATCGGGTGCCGTCCTCCCATGCTGCTCACGTCCGGTTTTGTTGCTCATTGTGGTGGACGGGTGCGTTGGCTATCCGGCGGTTCACCGTCATGGCGAACCGTCAGGCGTACTCGCGCGAGTCGGCCTCGGCGAGCGAGTCCCAGACGATCTCGTAGCGCCTGCGGGTCATGTCGTCGGAGTCGGTGAGGAGCGCCTCGAACAGCGACCGGGGGTCGGCGTGCCACGACCGTGCCAGGGCCTCGATCTCACGCGGGGAGAAGAGGCCGGACCGGGCGGCGGCGAGAGTCCAGTCGTCGAATTCGCCCGCTCGGATCCGCTCGACGGCGTCGAGGTCGACGTGCCCGTCCCCGGGTTCGAGGGGGAAAATTGCCGCGACGACGTCACAGGGCGGGTGGCTGGCGATGTCGGCGGCGATCCTGCCTGTGTCGACGGTGTGGCGGGCCAGCTGTTCGGTGGTCATGGCGACCTGTATCTCCTCGAGTGGGCGCGGGTTCCGACTCACTCCGTGTATCGATTCGTGGGGACGCCAAAGTCGGCACGAATGTTCGGGCCGTCGAGGTAGGGCAGGAGCGGCGGGATGCGGGCACATCGACAGACGAGGCGTGCGGCCACGGCCGCGGCAGTGGGTGTGGGCTTTGCGGCGAGCATTCTTGTGGCACCGGTCGCGGCGGCGGAGGAGGTTCCGGATGTACCGGGGGTGAGTTCGGTGTGGCAGGTCCCGGACCGGATCGGGCCCGCCCAGGCCGCGCATCCCGATGCCGCCCGGTACGCGCGGCAGCACCCGGGATCGGTTCCGTCCGGTGTCAACGATTTCACCTGCACGCCGACCGCCGGGCACCCGAGGCCGGTGGTGCTGGTGCACGGCACGGACTCGAACGCGTACTCGGACTGGGCGGCTCTCGGTCCGCGGCTGGCCGGGGCGGGGTACTGCGTGTTCGCGCTGAACTACGGCGGCGAGCCCGGCGGCGAGAGCTACGGAACTGAGGACATGACGGTCAGCGCCGGCCAGCTGGCACGGTTCGTTGCCCGGGTCCGCGCCGCGACCGCGGCGTCCGAGGTCGACATCGTCGGCTACTCGCAGGGAGCGACGGTGGCCCGCTACTACGTCAACCGACTCGGTGGTGCGGCGGAGGTCGATCAGTGGGTGGGCCTGGCCTCACCCACCTATGGGGGCACCCTGTTCGGCCTCGTACCGGTCCTCGAGCAGACCCCCGGCGGCATGGCATGGGCGAGAAGGGCAATCCCCCCGGAATTGGTCCCGCCCGCATTGGAGCAGCAAGCCCAGGGCTCACCGTTCCTGCGCGACCTCAACAGCGGGGGAGACACCGTCCCGGGGACCCGGTACACGACGATCGGTTCGCGGCTCGACGAGGTGATTCAGCCGGCGACCAATATTGCGTTGCGCGACGGGTCGGCGACGAACCTGATGATCGGGGATCTCTGCCCGGTCAATCAGTCGGGGCATTTCCGGATGCCCTACGACGAGTACACCGTGCAACTGGTGATGGGTGTGCTCGATCCCGCACAGGCGGTGACACCGCCCTGCACCACGGTCCCGGCGGGCACGGGGGTGCTCGAGATGATCCTCACCGAAAACTTCTGACAGCGACGGCTCCACACGCTAACGGGTCGCGGACGCCACGGCGGCGCGGCTGGTGAGTGCCGACATGGAGGCGGAAATGCTTGCCGGGCGTTGGCTACGGGACTGTGGATGAGGTTGCCATGAACCGAACACGTAACGGAGCGCATGCCGGCTCGGATACAGTCACCGTGTCCTGACGAGAGGGCGCAGAGGGAGCAGGACGTGGTGTGGCGAGGTGTGCGGGGTTTGATGGCGGCGGTTCTCGGTGTCCTCTTCCTCGCCATTGCGGTTCCAGTGCCGGCGAGCGCGGAACCGCTGTATCCGTGGCCCGACCCGGATCCGTTCTACCTCGCGCCCGCCGATCTCGGCGCCAAGCAGCCGGGCGATGTGGTGCGTACCCGGCGGATCGACACCTGGATGTACGCCAACTCCGACGGGTGGCAGATCGCGTTCCGGTCGACGAACTCGGCGGGCACTCCCATTTTGGCGGTCACGACGGTGCTCCTTCCCGGGGGTGTGGCGAATCCGCCGTTGGTGTCGTATCAGGCGATCGTCAACTCGTTGGGAACCAAGTGCGCGCCCTCGCGGGCGTTGTTCAACCTGGAGATGCAGGAATCGCCGGGGATGTTGCTGGGGCTGCAGCGGGGGTGGGCGGTCTCGGTGCCCGATCACCTCGGTCCGACCGGTGCGTACGGTGCGGCCAAGCTCGGCGGCATGATCACCCTGGACAGTGTCCGTGCGGTGCAGCGGGTCGCCGAATTGGGGCTGGCGAACAGTCCCGTGGCCCTGGCGGGCTACTCGGGTGGGGGAATGGCCAGCGCGTGGGCGGCGGCGCTCGCGCCGACCTATGCGCCGGAGCTGAAGCTGGCGGCGGTGGTGCAGGGCGGAGTGCCGGCGGACCTCGAGCAGATGGCCGAGGGGCTGGGTTTCAGCCCGCACCCGGGATTCGGGCTGGCCTTCGCGGCGGCGATCGGTCTCGAGCGGGAGTACCCGGACCGGTTGCCGGTGTCCTCGCAACTCAATGAGACCGGTCTGTGGTTGCGGAAATGGATGAGCAACGAGTGCCGGCGGTTCCTGCTGTTCCACGGTGCGTTCCGCAACGCCGGGCAGCTGGCGGCGTCGAGGAGTCTGATGGCGAGTTCGGCGGCGCGGCAGGTGTTGCGGGAGAACAGTCTCCGGCATTTCGAGGGGGTGCCGACGGCGCCGGTGTACATGTGGCACGGCACCCTCGATGGGCTCACTCCGTTCGATTCGGTGGCGGAGGTGGCGCACCGGTACTGCGCGGGCGGTGCGAAGCTGACGTTCGTGCCGTACGACATCTCCGAGCACATGACCACCGCGGTGGTGGGTTTCCCGGAGGCGTACGAGTTCATCGCGGCACGATTCAGGGGGGAGCCCGCACCGACACGGTGCTAACCCCAGTACCGTTCAGTTATCCGCGGTAATTCGGATCTCTACGGCAGGGCTATCGTCCGCGCGATATGCGGCATATTCGGACGTGATCGAGGAGATCTCATTCAAAGTAGGGGGCTCGACGGGCCACTGCTTTTGCGGTGTCTGAGAGGGTGTTTGAGAACTCGCGATCGCGGGCGTGTGCCTCGCTGAGAATCGAAGAAATAGGGCTCCTGGTTGGGTCGGTGAGTACCAAGTCCCCGACCACACCAGGAGCCCACAATGACATCATCGCCGATTCCGCCATGCCCGTCGTGCCCGCCCCACGCGGCGGGCGGGCACGGTTGCGCGGTGTACCCGTCGTCGGTCACCGACGCAGAGTGGGCGACCCTCGAACCGCTGTTGCCCGCGCCCGGCAGCACGGCAGGCCGCGGCGGCAGACCCGAGAAGCATTGCCGCCGTCAGATAGTGGACGCCATCTTGTACATCGTGCGCGGTGGTATCGCGTGGCGGCAACTGCCGATGGAGTTCCCGCCAGCCGGGACGGTGTACGCGGTCTTCGCCCGCTGGTCCCACAGCGGCGCGTGGCAGCGCATCGTCGACGCGCTGCGCGACCGCCTGCGGGTGCGTGAGGGGCGGGACCGGTGCCCGACCGCGGCGATCATCGACTCGCAGACGGTGCCGGCCGCGGATACCGTGCCCCGATCGAGCCGCGGCTGGGATGGCGGCAAGAGAACGAACGGCGTCAAGCGACACGTTGCCGTGGATGTGAACGGACTGCTGCTCGCCGTCGTCGTCACCGCTGCCTCGATCCAGGACCGCGACGCCGCGCACCGACTCCTGACCGCACTGCGCGGCAGGTTCTCCACCATCCGGCTGGTCTGGGCCGACGGCGGTTATCCCGGACGGCTGCCCGTCTGGGCGAAAGACGTTCTCGCCCTGCCTATGCAGATCATCAAACGCATCCCCGGCGCCACCGGTTTCCACGTCCGACCCCGCGTTTGGGTGGTCGAGAGAATTTTCGCGTGGATCAACAAGCACCGCCGCTGCGTGCGAGACTACGAAACCAGAACCGACCACCACGAGGCCATGGTTCACATCGCGACGATCGCGACCATGACGAGGCGGCTCGCCCGAACCTGACGGTTTTCAAACGCACTCTGAGACTCAAGATGAACGAGCAGGTCGTCGCGTCTTGAAATGTCATCGGCCGCGAGACCCTACACCGATGTAGGGAATCAGAAATCGTGGCCAAATCTCATCAAATGTCCTGTGACAGTTGATCGTCCTTTTGTCAGTGAATCTTGCTCGTTCTCGTGTTTCTGCCAGTACAGTTTGCTCCGTTTGAGATCACTTCATCTGCGAGGGAAGCCCTGGCGGCCAGGGCGCTCTCGTCAACAGCGCAACCCACCTGGCGCGATCGGCCTCACTGCGCTCAATTGGGATGCCCGAGTAACCGACTGCTGGAAACGCCAGTTCAAGCAAAGATCCACTGGCGAAATCCTCCGGATCCCCCGGTCCAACAGCAGCGTTGACCAAGACCTTCGCCACTCAAAATTCCTCACCCCAGAACCAGGCGTCGGCTTCAAGGACGATTCGCTGGCACAGGACATCAAAGTTGGCCACTCGGTGGCCAGTTGGCCAAGGGGGTGAGACGGCATGTCTGCGGCTGCCGGACGGCGCCGCGGCCCGCATGCCATGCTCGGGGAATGGCGAGAACGTGGTTGTCGGTGACGGTGGAGCTGCTCGGCGGTCGGGGCGAAGAATTATGGCCGTGGCCCGGGCGCATCTTCGCGGTCGGACCGTCGCACACCTTCATGGACCTCGCGAATGCCGTCAACGACGCCTTCGCCCGGTGGGACCGGGCGCACCTGTCGATGTTCACCCTTGCCGATGGACGAGTGGTCACCGATGCGGAGACCGGGGCCGAGATGGTTTCGTCGATGGGTGGGCCGATCACGGAGACGGTAGACATCGAGTCGGCCAAGGTCGTTCGGACCCTGGTGCCGGGAGCGGAGTTTCAGTTCACCTTCGACCTGGGTGATGACTGGACCCACCGCTGTCTGGTCGGGAAGGAGAAGGTCGACCCCCTGGAAGTGTTGGGTATCCGCCCTGAGGCTCCGATGCCGTACTGGGGCTGGGGCTGCATCCCGGACCAGTACGGGCGGCGGTGGGATGGCGACGACGGGGACAGCCGAGCACCGCGCCGACCGAGCAAGCCGCATCCGATGCTGTTGCACGCGTGGCCGGGGCTCGAGCAGGTGCCCCCGCTCGAGGTGTCGGAGCTGCGCGAAGCCATCGCGGCAGCCGATGCCGCGCGTTTCCTCGCCGCGGTGACAGGGCGTGACGTCGACGACGCGCTGCAGCAGGTGGGGGCCGGGCTACCGATGGCGCTGGAACAGCGACGGGAGCAGGCCGAGCCGGTGGCGGTGTCGGTCATCAACCGGCTGGCCTGGCGCGGCGGCGCGGGTGACGAGGTGCTGGCCGAGGACCTGCTCGGTTGTCTGCGTGGCGAGCCGCTGACGGGGCGGGTGGTGCCGGTCGACCTCGAGATGCTCGGTAGCGAACTGGAGGGGGATCTGGGCATGTCGACCGGTGGCTACGTCGACCTGCGCACCGGAGATGTGTATGACGAGGGCAGCACCGACCCGATGATGGTCGGACAGGACGCCGCCGTCGACGTGGAGGCCGAGCCCGACCGTTGGCTCCGGTTCGACCGCACCGGGTCGCGGGACGGTTGGCACGACATGGCGGCCTTCGCCGAGCGGTGCCATGATGCGGCGCTGCGGGAGAGGCTGGAGCGGGCGATCGAAGGTAAGGGCGCGTTCGGTCGGTTCCGCGACCTCGTCCACCAGGAGAACCTCGCCGACCAGTGGTATGCCTTCTCCACCGACCGCCAACTGGGTCGTGCCCGCGAGTTCCTCGCCGGCGAGGGCATCCGCGTGGGCTGACGGTCGGCCCACGCGGAGGCCGCCTTTACATGACGCATCGGCCTTCGGGCGACATCGATGCCAGTGACTCACGGACGCTCAAACGACAGCACCCCGGAGGGGGGCCGTAGCCCTCCCAGTACTCGGTTCCGCGAATCCGGGGCCGACTTCCGCCTCTGGATTGCTGGAAAGGGACGGGGTCCCACCATGCCAGGGAGTTGGGGACAGCGGGCCACAGGAATTGGGAACCAGAAGTAAAGATCCACGGAAACCGCCTCCTGCGCTGTGTATCGCCCGCCGGAGGCGGATCGGTACAGCTACGCAAATCGGGGCACCCCGTACGAACGGGTTCATGCCATCGCTCATCAACGAGTGGGACAAATTTTCCGCTGAAGAAATGCCACTAAGTTGAGACAGATCGCGGTGGCCATACCCTGAGACCCGAGATGAACCCGCAGGTCGTCGCATCTCGAAATGCCGTCGGCCTGAAGACCCTACAGTATCGGTGGTCTCCCTCAGGGGGGCCGCGCGCGCCCCTCATCGGTCGGCGGAAGGGCGCGCGCGACCGAATCTAAGTATCCCGCTCAAGGAGAGTGTCCTCGAGCCTGGTGGGACAGCGTGTAGGAGATGGCCGTTCGATGCCAAGGTGCGAGCTCCTGCAGCAGGCCACCGGCCACAGTCCGCTCGCCCTGTGCCGAGCCGTGTTCTTCAGTCACCGGTTCCGTATCCGTCGCCGAACCGGGACACCAATCTTTTGCTCCTCGTCGAAGATTGTGGGGAGTGGGGGAGTCGCCGCATCATAGCTGTTCAAGAGGGTGAAATGTCTGTCGATGCGCCCGGTAGTGGGGGCGAGATGGGGAACAAGGCTGGGTTGAAAGACCCTCAGCAGGGGTGATACCGACTTCGGTGGTGGTCGGTCCTCCGGCGTGCAGGCTCTACAGTGTTCCTCCACCCAGGCCGGACTGTCACGCGCACCGCAAGCGACGTCGTGCGGAGGCTCTCGGATGACTCGGACGGAAATCTCGCATCCGCGCTTATCCCGACCCGCCTGCCCGCTGACCTGCTGATCGGCCCGAACCCCGACACCGGATAACCCTGCGTCACTCGGTCAGAAGGTGTCGGTGAGATCGATGCTCCGATCGAATCGCGCCTACGGCACGCCGACCAAAACGGGAATGTCAACAAAAGCGACGGCTTATAGAGGAGAGCAAGCTCGAGACTAGCCGGAAGCGATCCAGTCCGGCGCAGGCTGCCGCCTGGCGTTTGCCGCGGCAATCAAAGACCGGCGCGCACGGCAATGACGACGGCGAGCCGTTGGCGCGGCGTGGCTACTGTTGCGCGAAGAGTGCCTCGATGAGCGCGGCCGCGGATGCGGTCTTCGCCGCGGTTTTCGTGGTCGCATCGGCGGTGGCGGTGTGGCCGGCGAGGTGCACGGTGGCGGTGAAGCGGGGTGCGTGCGCGGGACCGTCGGTGCGGATCTCCCACTCGGGCGGGGGCTGATTGTTGTTCTGGGCGAGGCTCATCAGCCAGGCGATGGGGTTGGACAGGGCCTTGGACTTCTTCGCCCCGTCCAGGTTCAGTACGGTCAGCGTGGTCGTATCGTGCGGTGGCGAGGGGACGGCCGGACCGGGATCTGCGGACGCGGGCGTGGCAGCGGGCTGCGGGTTCTGCGGTGCTGCAGGCCATTCGGGTTCCGGGTCGGGGTGGTCGGTGCCGGTCAGTTGCGCGCGCAGTCCGGCCCAGAGGGCGGCCTGTTCGGCCGGCTTTTTCGCAGCCGCGATGGTCCAGGGTCCGCGGACGCCGAGGTGGGTGGCGCGGGCGGCGAACAGCGGGTGGTGGTCGGCGCCGTTGCGCCGGGTCTCGAGGTCGGTGGGCGGTTGGTCGGGGTGGGTTTGCCGCCACACCGACGCCACGCTGGGGCTCATCTCCGGGTGGGTGTCGGCGAGGGTGTCCAGGACGCGGAGTTGGAGGGGAAGCCAGGTGGGGTCGGCGGCGTCGATCAGGACTGCGACGTCCGGGGCGGTCATCAGGTCGTCGTCGACGCGGCGGGCGAGCTCGGAGGCGAGTTCGGCCCGAGGCGGCGCGGCGGCTGCGGATTTGAGGACCTTGTGGAAGGTGCGGGCATCGAGGGCGGTGAGATCGCGTGCGGCCTCTTGGGCGACGATGCGTTGGTCGGCGTGTTTGAAGTGATTCTTCTTCGCCTCTCGGGCGGCGCGGGTGCGCCGGTTCAGGTCGGCGCCGAGGGCGGTGAGTTGCTCGCCGGTGTAGGGGGCGGGGGTGTGGTCGAGGTGGGCGAAGATGATCCGTTGGTTGATCAGGTCGGCCACTCGTCGCAGTGGTGAGGTGACATGGGTGTAGGCGCTCAACCGTAATCCGCTAAGGCCGTGCACGGTTCGGTCGTAGGTCGCGGCCCGCAGTGTCGACAGCAGCCGTCCCCGTAGTTTCGCGAACAGGTCCGGGTCCCCGGCCGCGGCGGCGATCTCGTGCATCAGGTCGTCGGTGCTGCCGGCGACCGGGTTGGTGCGGTGGTTGCGGAACAGCGATCCAGGTACGCTTCGCCGGCCCTCCGTGGATGGGGAAAATGTGAGTCGATGACCTCGCCCGGGTAGCTCGGCGGCACTGGCATGGGTAGCGGGTGAGAGCGCAGGCTTTGCACGTGTGCGTTGCGGTCGACCTCGAGCCTATCCGTGGTGCCGGTGAGCCTGTGGAACAGCATGGTGGCGGAGGGCCAATCTTCATCCGCGGGAACCGTGGAATGTTGCCGTCGAGCACGAGTAAGAGAGTTCTGTTTTCATCCCGCCCTCCCCGCAGCACACACCCACACAAGCGAATGCGTATCGGGCCCAGCCCGGGAACGGAGGTCGGTGATGGACGTGGTGCACCCGCGGTGCGCGGGAGTCGACATTTCGAAGAAGGACGCGAAGGTGTGCGTGCGGATCCAGGGCCGCGGCAGCCGACGCACCTCGGCGACGGTGACGACGTGGGGCGCGATGACCAACCAGATCCTCGCCCTGCGCGAGCACTTGGTCGAGCAGCAGGTGACGTGCGTGGTGATGGAAGCAACCGGCAACTATTGGAAACCGTATTTCTATCTCCTCGAGGACTCTCTCGATGTGATGCTTGTCAACGCCCACGACGCCCGGAACATGCCGGGCCGCAAGAGCGATGTGTCCGATGCCGCCTGGCTGGCCGACCTCGGCGCCCACGGGTTGCTACGTGGGTCATTGGTGCCGCCGCCCCCGATTCGCCGTCTGCGTGATCTGACCCGGGCCCGCACCGCACTGACCCGTGACCGCGCCCGGCAGGTGCAACGAATCGAGAAGGTTCTCGAGGAACCGGGATCAAACTGTCTTCGGTCGCTACCGACATCATGGGGGTCTCCGGTCGAGCGATGCTCGACGCCCTCATCGACGGCCGTGACGATCCCGCCGTCATCGCGGAGCTGGCCAAGGGACGGATGCGGTCGAAGATCCCGGTATTGGCCGAGGCCCTGACCGGACGGTTCACGCCCCACCACGCGTTCTTGATCAGCATGCACCTGACGCTGATCGACCAGTACGGGCAGGCCCTCGGTGAGCTCGATACCAGGATTGCCGAGGCGATAGAACCCTTTCGTGCGGCCCGGGACCTGCTGACGAGCATCCCGGGTTTCTCGACGACCATCGCAGAGGTGGTCCTCGCCGAAACCGGCGGGGACATGGGGGTGTTCCCCACCGCCGGGCACCTCGCCTCGTGGGCGGCACCGCCCCCGGTTCGCACGAATCGGCCGGTCGGGTCAAGTCGACGAACACAAGACCGGGAAACCGAGACCTCGAAGGTGCCCTCGGGACCGCGGCGCTGTCGGTGTCCCGCTCGAAGGACACCTACTTCTCGGCCAAGTACAAGCGAATCGCGTCCCGTCGGGGTCCGATGAAGGCGCTCGTCGCCGTGCAGCATGCGATGCTCGTCGCCGCCTGGAACATGCTCACCAACGGCGACCTCTACCGTGACCCCGGCGCCGACTATTTCACCCGCCGCATCCCCGCCAAAACCAAGGCCCGGGCCATCGACCAGCTCGAGGCACTCGGCTACCGCGTCACCCTCACACCAGTCCCCGACACCGCATAACCACACAGCCGCCGGACCACGACATCCCACCCGGACATCGGCGGGTCACCCCACCCGTCCGCACCCGTAGTCCTCACCTAATTTTCGTAAGAGGATCGGCAACCCCCGCTCAATGCACCAGAGGGCGACGGCCTCGTTGGTGGCGATCATCAGCTCCTGCACGATGACGTAGGCGACGGTCCGCAGTTCGGCGGCGATCGCCACGATTGCCCCGTCCTCGCTGCTCGCCCAGCCGCGGGTGAGGTCATAGAACGCGAGGGCACCGCCGTCACGGCGGGCAGTCAGCAGGACCTGCGCGGCAGCATCCGCCGCAGCCAGCTGGGGGTGCAGCGGATGCGCCGGGTCGGTCAGGATGCCGGGCACCTCGGCGTGATCGACCGTCACACACCGCCCCGCCGGGATCTCGCCGCGGCCGACGGTGACATCGACCAACCGCCCGTCGGTCGTGAGGGTGCCGGTGACCCGCACACCGCGAACGCACGGCGCTCCGTTCGTCTCCTCGTAGGACTCGAACGCATACGATCCGTGGATGCAGAGACTTCCCGCTGACGTGCGCCGTGGACAGCTCATCGATGCCGCGCTGGCCATCACCGCGCAACACGGTGTCGCCGCGCTGACCGTCCGTGGTGTGGCCGAGGCGGCCGGGGTGTCGCTCGGGGTGGTGCACTACCACTTCGAGGACAAGGAGGAGTTGCTCACCGAGATGGGGCAGAGCCTCATCCTCGACGTCAGCGAGGCGATGCGCGCGGCGTTCAGCCAACTCCTCGGGCCCCTGACGCTGCGCGGTGTTCCCGCTCTGCGGGAGCTCCTGGGCTCTGGAATTCGCGGACTGTGGCCGATCATCGAGGCGACCCCCGATCAGCAGTTGCTGACCTACGAGATCACCGCGCAAGCCTTGCGGCAACGCGGCGCCGGCAACGACTCGGCGGGGGCGATCGCCGCCCGCCAGTACCGCACCATGGACACCGAGGCGGTCGCGTTCCTCGGCCTGTGTGCACACCGCGCCGGTGTCACCTGGGGCACCCCGGTCGATCAGGTCGCGCGCTTCGCCCTGGCCGTGCTCGACGGTGTGGTGCTGCGCTGGCTCGTCGACCGGGATAGCGACGCCGCGCTCACCGCACTCGACGACCTGGTCCAGATCATCGCCGCGAAGGCACTCGAGGATGGCTCGTGGTAGTCATCATCTCGGGTATACGCGCGAAAGCGTTGCTGCACAGGGTGGTGATATACCCGCCGCCGGTCGGTTAGCAGCCACTCTCGCACTGCGCTGGAGGAACTAGGATCGCACTGCCCGGTTCCCGTGAGCCAGTCCCTCGAGTACCTGACCGGGTCCGCCGGGCCATCGATGTCATGAAGTTCCGCCCGGTCACCTGATGCCGACACCGGCGAGGGGCAGATCCGCCGCTACCGTTAACCGATGTGGGTAACACCGTGAATGGGGCAACCGAGGTCGTGGCGTTCATGGAGACTCTGATCGGCCGCCCCGGGTCACCGGCTACGAGGTCGGGCGGGAGAAGATCCGCGAATATGCCCGGGCCGTGCAGGATCCGCATCCCGCGCATTACCGCGAAGACACTGCCCACCAGCTCGGATACGACGGGCTGATCGCACCGGTCACGTTCGTCAGCATCCTCGGATCGTTCGCGATCGAGGAGCTGTTCGTGCGGGTCCTGGTCGGCTACGACCTGAGCCAGATGATGCACACCGATCAGCAACTGATTCTGCACCGGCCGGTGCAGGTCGGGGACCGGCTGGACTGCGACGTCTGCATGGAGTCGTTCCGGCAGATGGGCGGCACCGACATCATCGTCACCAAGAACCTGATCACCGACCAGCACGAGGATCCGGTGGCCACCACCCGCACCACACTCATCGCCCGCAGCGGCGGTGTGGCCGACCCGGAACTGGCCCGGGCGGTCGCCGCGGTGATGATGCACAACGCACCCACACCCCCGGCTCAGTAGTGGCCACAGGGGCCGATCACGTCCGCCTCGGGTGATTACCAAACCCAGCACGCGCGTTTCAGCTCGGTTCGGCTCGTGCGCGTCAGTGGTGGAAATCGGTCCTTCGAGCCTTCCGCGCGTAGGCGTTGTCGTCACGGTGTTGTTCGGGACGGCTTCTGCGCTGCTGTTCGGCGCTGCGCCCCGGACTTTGCTGTTGTTCGGCGTTTCGGCGATGCCTTCGGGGCGGCCGGTACCGGTGCCGTTTCCGGTGTAGGTGCCAGCGTTGTGGTTTCGGAAGCCGCCCCAGCCGATGTGGCGGCGGTCGGCGCATCGGCACCCGATGTCGTGTCGCTGGTACCGGGTTTCTCGTGCCGCGATGTGCCGGGTTGGAGCTGGTCGAGGACCAGCGCGGTCCCGCCGACCGCGGCCACGATCGGCCACTGCACCACACCGGTCGCCGCGACCGCACCCATCGTCAACACGGCCGCCGGTGTCGAATGACTGCCTCGTCGTGCTCCCTCCGTGGCTCCGGTGGCCGCGCCTTTGATGCTGCCGACCAGGCCGCCGACCGCGGCTCCGCCGATGGCGCCGAGGTTGGCCGTCGCGGCCTCACCCGCTCCGGCTGCCACCCGTGCCGCACCGCTCACCAGCTTCATGACCGTCTCACCACACTCCCCATAGCCCGAAGATCGGCGCACCCGATCCTGACCGGGAGTACCCCCACCGCCCCGGCCCTGAACAGGACAGCGATCATGGATTTGCGGCCACACCTGCGGTGCGAGCCTGGATGTGCACCTTCGCGAGCCGGCAGCCTTCAGGGCCGTGTTCGTTGCTACCGCAGGGTGCGTCGGGCACGGTCGAAGATCATGCGCATGCGGAGGTGGCCCGAGAACCCGGCACCGGCCTGCGGCGGCATCGAAGTACACGGCCAACGTCTCCTGGCCACCGGGAACCAGCTGACGCTTCATCTGACCCGAGTCGTCGCCTACGACACCGGCCTCGCCGTGCACCTGGCGTTGACCGCCGCCGACCCGGCCCGGCGGGCCCGCCACCAGCCCCGTCCGTTGACCGACCCGCAAGACCTGTCCGCACGGTGGTCCTATCTCGACGTGTGGCTCGGCACCGCCGATCACCTCGTTGTCGCCGACCCCTACCGTCCTCGCCCGGATGTGCACGCAGCGGCCGCCGGAAGGTGCACCTACTACACCGGACCCCAGTACTGGATCCCCACCGACACTGACGTCTCTGTCCGGGCGATCACCCTCACCGCCGAATGGCGCGAGATCGGGCTGGAGCCCACCCTCGCCACCATTGCCCTCGACCGCCCCGTCCATCCACGACGCACCCCGTCGCGATTCTGATCAGGTTTGTCCACCGCGCGAGAGCGAATCGCTCGCCGACGCGAGCGCGGCGGGAAACCGGAACGCCAGCCGATCCACCACGGCTGTGCACCTCGTACAGCTGGGTGCGCAGCTTCTGTGCGTCGGCCCGCCGCCGTTGTCCCGCGCCACGATCTACGGTGTCCGCTGCCCGTGCCTGCGCCTCGGCGGTGTCGATGCGGCCGCTCAGGGTGTCGATCTCGGCGAGCAGCACACCGAGAAACATCGTTGCCTGGGCAATATCGGGATCGTCATGGTCGATCGGTGTCATCCGGGGTTCTCTCTACGCACAACAACCCGTGGCCGGGTACGGCCCACGGCGGCGAAGGCCACGCCCCGCAGCGGTCCGGCGCGCATATCGTCGCCTCACGGCCCCTGGTTCAACCCCGCACCGTGGTCGCAGGCCCCACGCCGAGGGTGCGGCCGTTGCCCCTCGCTGGATGTTCTCTGGTGGGCCCGTGGGAAGGGGTTTCCGACCCCGCCCGGGGGGAGAACAATCTCTGTCATGGACGTCACCGAACGACAGCACATCGACGCCGTTCGCACCCGCCTGTACCAGCGGTACCCCGACCTCGACCCCTCCACGGTCGACGGCATGATTTATGCCGCTCACCACCGGTTCGACGGATGCCGGATCCGGGACTTCGTCCCGCTATTGGTCGAACGCGCCGCTATCCGCGCCCTCGACAACACCCCACCAACCGCACGAAGAGAATTCCGGAACGCGGTGACCGCTCCCGCCCTCTGAGGTGTCCTGGTCGAATTCCGCGAGTGCTATTACGAGTCGCGCGAACAGCTTGCTAAATGACGATTACGCCCATTATTCGAAAACCGCTCTTTCGATGGCACTGCACCCATACCGGCGGCGGGCGGTGTCGGGATGCCGGCTGCCCATCGCTCGGGCGGCGAACCGCTGCCCAGTAGCGTGCTCGACTCCCACCTGGTGAGTCGAGCCACCGCCGTTCCAGGGCCATATACGGTCGATCAGCCGATTCCGATACCGCCTCCGAACGTGATACTCAACCACTTCAGGAACGCCTCGAAGGCGACGGCAAAGTCAACACCTGCAGAACCCATTGAACTTTCACTCCTCTTGTCTTTTGTCATCGACGGGCACCGATCCCGCTTACTCCTATATCGGTCGTGGGCGCCTCCGATGTTTCACGAAATGCGAAATAATTTCTGTCCTCAAACTGAACGAAAGCCCAATTCAATTGGACGCGTGATCAAATAAAATTGGACAACTGATCAGAACCACTGAAGAAAATTCGCGGACTTTTTCGCGCAACAGAGTGAGCCCCCGTGGCGATACACGACGGGGGCCGGGGACCGATGGCCTGATCGCCGACCGCGGTGGACTGCAACGTTGAATCCGGCGTCCGGCAGGCCCGGTCGGGGTGCCGCCGCACCGATTCCCCGGCGGAGGGGTGGTCAGCTCTCTGTGGTCCGCGGAGCAGGCATGTCGGTGGGGTGGATGCGCTGCGCTCGGGCGTTTTGGTGCTCGACGATCGCGTTCTGCCACTGCAGATCGGAGCATCCACCGTGGGGTGGTGCGCAGGGATCGGGCACCCCGAGGTGGGCGCCGATCTGCGCCCACGACGCGCCCTGTTTCAGGGCGGCGACCACCGCTTGTGCGAGGAGTTCCTCGCTCAACTCGCCGGGCGTAGGAAGAGTGTCGCGATCGTCATCGCGGTGCTGTTGCTGCGCCCGGTCCTGTCGGTGGCGGTGTGCGGGCTGATCCATCCGGGTGACTGTAGCGAACCGCGGCGAAGCAACTTATCGACCGGAGCAGGTGGAACCGTGATTCCGGCGCGGAAGCCGACTCCCGTCGCAACCGGCTCGGGAACACCGGTGGCCGCCAGGACGATCGACGGCCGGTCCGGTGTCGCCGTCACGGCAGTTCCCGGTGCGGGCACCTGGAATGTCCCGTGAGCAAAGCGGCTTACTGTCGGCGGACATGAAAACATTCACGTCCGCCCCCCGGGCAGGTTTCGTGGCCGCCTATGGGCAGGAACCAATGTCCCTTGACAGGCGTGCACGTCCGCGGCTGCGCGGTGAACAGCCGGTATCGATGAGACTCGTCCGGCTCAGGGTGAGCACGTCCTTGCAGCGGCGAAAACGCGCCGCGCCCGGAGATCGCGATTGTCAGCCGGTCGGCGAGGTCGGAGTCGGGAACCGAGTCGATGAACGACTCCATGTCGCGATACCCGTCGTGGGATCCGGCGCAGTGCACGTACAACCAGCGGTCGGTGTCGTCCGCATCGTCATCGAACGCCTTGTCGGCGATCATCGCCGGCGGGCATGTTCGAAGGTGTCATCCGCCTCGGCGCCCCACAGCCTTAAACATACAACCAATCGGGTGTGCGTTCTGTTGGTGTCAGAAACAGAGGAGGACCCGGCCGATGCCCTGTTCCATGCGCTGTCCGACCGAACCAGGCGCGACATCATGCGTCGCGTGCTGGCCGGTGAGCATTCCGTCTCGGCACTGGCAGCGAAGTACGACATGAGTTTGGCCGCGGTACAGAAGCACGTCGCCGTCCTCCAGAAGTCTGGTTTACTCGTCAAACGACGCAGCGGCCGTGAACAACTCGCCACCGGCGATGTGGACGCAGTGCGGGCGGTGTCGTCCATGCTCACCGAGCTGGAACAGCTCTGGCGTGGGCGGATCGCGCGCATCGACGAACTGATCGCAACGTAACTCCAACGGAAGGAATGACCGATGCCTGTCACCAATGTCAGCCACGACATCGATGCATTGACCCTGACCATCACCGCCGAGTTCGCCGCGCCCCGAGCACGGATCTGGCAGATCTATGCCGATCCGCGCCAGCTCGAGAAGATCTGGGGTCCACCGACGTACCCGGCGACGGTGGTCGACCATGAGTTCGCCCCCGGCGGGCGGGTCACCTACTACATGACCGGGCCCGAGGGCGACAAGCATGCCGGTAACTGGAACATCATCTCCGTCGACGAGCCGACCGGATTCAGCTTCACCGACGGATTCGCCGATGCGGATTTCACCCCGATCGAATCGATGCCAGTGTCCACCAACGAGTTCTCATTCCAGGACAAGGACGGCAGCACCATCGCCACCTACGTCAGCACCTACGCAACCGCCGAAGGTCTCCAGCAGGTGCTCGACATGGGCGTGGTCGAGGGCGCCTCGCAGGCGATCGGCCAGATCGACGACCTCATCAAGGGTTGAACCTGCCCGCTCACCGCACAGGTCGATCTCGCCGCCTTGCCCTCCACGTGCGAGGCGGCGAGCCGGCACGAAGGACGCCACTCTGAGTGAGGCTTGTCGTCGTACGGCCATTGCCGACGCCGCTCTGAACGCTCACCGGCACCGTCCCGGAAGGGACGTTCACCGGCCTCGGCGTCCGGTGAAGGAATCCCGAATCGAGGCGACGAACCGGGCGCTGCTTGATCTTTGGATAGTTCTGCGCTCATTCGAACGTTCCTGAGATGGCCGGATTTGAGACACCGTCCGGAATCGAGTGTCGCTGGGTAGGCCTGCACGAGCCCGACGGCTGCTCGGCAGGTGTCCAGGCGCCGAATCGACTGGTCTTCTCGTCTTCAGCGGTCAGGAGTGTTGTGCGCCAACACCTGTCGACATCGAGCAGTCTTCGTCACGAAGACGAAGAAGAGTTGGCGGAGAGATGCCGGTCGAGGGTTGCTGGTCGAGGGTTGCTCGTCCGATCTTCGGAACATGTGGCCGGTACGTAAGCGGAGAACTGTGCGGCTCGACGCCGACCTCGGGCGCCTGGACCGCACCATCGCTCAGGCGATCATCGGCGCCGTCAAACCGGATTCTGGCCGCCCGCGGCGTCGTGGTGGCATCTCGCACCACCTGCGGACTACTCACCCCGCCGCCGGTGGTGGCCCTGGCGTTGACACGACACTCGGCGACCTCGGGGTAACTGCCCGGTGTCACGTTTCGTTTGCTCTTCACATCCTCGGACTACCGTCCCGTCACGAACGTGCCGGGAATCCCCGGCGCTACGCACAGAAGGAGGCAACCGTGTCCCGTCGGATGTACAACGCCACCATCGAACTCGCCGAACGGTTCGACGCCCTCGCCGAGGCCGACCTCGACCACCGTCTCGATCAGCTCTCCGGGTTTCATCCCGCGATCGGCTGGGGTGAGCGGGGGATCGCGATCACCATCAGCCTCATGGCGGACGGTCCCGACGAGGTCCGTGAGGTGGTGCGCACGCTGATCGCGCAGCGGGCGAACCCGAACCAGGTCGACATCGTGAACTCCACGGTGATGACCATCGAGGAGTTCGACCGAGCGAACGGCATCGATCCGGTGCTGTCCCCGCCCGTAGACTGACCCCGGAGTCGACGAAACCCTGCCCACAGGTGGGGGTAGGGTTTCGGTCAGGGCAGGTGGGCCAGCGGATCCCACGTCCGCTGTGAGGTGCCGAGCCCCGTCAACAGCACGACAGCGGGTGCTTGCTCTCTCCCGTTGTCACGGACAGAGAGCACCGCCCCGCCCCGCGCGACCTGACGGTGGGTCCACTGCGAACGGCTCACCTCGACACCTCCCAGCCGCATCGGGTAGGGCTTGCCTACGGTGGCGGCCGAGGGGAGTCCGGGTTGTGTGTCGACACTACCGAGGACAGGGTTCTTCGACGTCGACTTCCGGCACCGGTTTTCGACAACCCATGGTGGTGCGGAACGGTGCCGGAGGTGATCCACCCGGGCGATCGCCTCGGTCAGGGGGTGGGACTCTGTCCGGCCGTTGATCCGGTGACTTCCCCGGTCCTGTCCGGACGTCCGGAGGAGAATCGGTGTCATGAGCACACCCGACGACATCCTGCCGCCATCGGACGGTGTCATCGACCGCGTGGCCCCCGCACTGCGCGCCGCTCTGGTCCGGGCCGAAACTCGACTGACCGAACGATGCGCCACGAAGACTGCGGCCGCCGAGCGACACGCGGCGGCCATCAAGGCCGTGAACCTCGCCCATGCAAACCTGTGCGGCTTCCTCGCGGCCGACACGGCGCATCCCGACGGTCCCACCTCGCAGATCGACTACTACCGCTACGCGTACGCCTTGATCGACCGGATCGCCGAGGCCCGCAAGGCCGGTATCGACGTCAGGCTCGGCGAGATCGAGATCCGGGACTGACGATCGCCCGTCCGACGAGCTCGATGCGGCGTGGCGGTTAACCCACAGAGTGACGGAGGTGGTGATCGGCATGATCCATCACGAGATCCGGGAGTGGGTCGCCGAGCTGATGCGGCTCGACCTCGCGACGGCCAGTCCCGCCGAATTGGCCAAGCTGGACGACGTGACCCTGATCGCCGAGGCGCAGTACGTCCGGCAGCTGCTGAGCCTGCCCGAGTACACGCCACATGTGGGCTGAACAGTGTGAAACATCAGCGTCCCGACCTGCGACAAGGCAGTTAGGGCGGGGTCGTTTCACTTAAGGCGAGGTGAGCACTGTGTCGGCGGGAATCGATTTCAATCTGGCATTCATGGCGTCCTACATTGGCTTCATGTGATGTTCGGCCTGAACGTCGGCATCTGAAGCCGCTGCGAACCAGTCGGCCCCCGCGCATGGCTGCCTCCGATCACCCTGCGCGGGGTCGGCTTTGCGTTACCCGACGTGCCATCGACTGTCGGTGCCACCGGCGGTGCTCACCGGCGGTGCTCACCGGCGGTGCTCACCGGGGTGGCGGGTCCGGGAAGACGGGCATGTCGGTGTTCAGTACCGCGTCGAGCCAGACCAGTGCCTCGACCAGGGTGCGGGCCCGCAGCACCGGTTCCGGTTCCTTTTCGGCGGCGGCGAGTTGGGTCCGGGCCGCGGCGCGGTCGCCGGCGAGCAGGGCGAGCACCGACCGCTGCACCCGGCCGTCGCGGGTGGGCAGGTCGCCGATGCCGAGGGTGCGGCCGGCGGTGGTGTGCATCTCGAGGAGATAGGATTCGTCGTCGTCCCGGGTGCCGAGGCGGGCGACGACCACGTCCGCGAGCGCGGTGACGAGCCAGCTCAGGACGCCGCCGTAGAGTCCCCGCCGCGCCGGGTCCGTCGAGTGGACCAGCGGGGACAGTTCCGCCGATAGCGCCGCGATGTCTCGATCGCCGAGCAGGGTGAGCAGGTGTCCGGCGAGGCGGGCCTCCGGTTGCGCGCGGCCGCTGACGTCCGAATCCATGAACGTCGGTTACCCCGACCGAGCGGGCGGCACACCGGACAACTCCTGCCGACACGTGTCTCCGTCCTCCTGTGGTGGACTGTCGACCACTGTGTCGAATCGCTGTCGAAAACCCCATCGGTGGGTATTCTCGACAGATTTGTTCGGCTACGTCCGTGTCTGCGACCCAGGCCAGGACCTGGATCCCCAGATCGATGCCCTGCGCTGTGCCGGCGTCGCCGCCGAGAACATCCGCCTCGACCACGCCGCCGGGTCGCGGGCGGATCGACCGCAGCTCGACCGGGTGCTCGGTCAGCTGGGCGAGGGCGATGTTCTGGTGATCACTCGACCGGCTGGCCCGCACGGTGCGGCACCTGATCACCCTCGGCGTAGCGGCGCGGCATCGGGCTGATGCACGAACAGGGCATCGACATCGCCACCGACGAAGGCCGGGTGATGTTCTCGATGATCTCGGTCCTCGCCTGGTGGTCACCCACACCCGGGAAGGGGTGACCGCCGCCCGTGCCCGGGGCCGCACGGGCGGGCGGCCACCGAAACTCGGTCCGGACCAGATCCGGCTCGCCCGACGTCTGCACGAGGACGGGCACCACACGGTCGCGCAGATCGCGGCCCTGCTGAATGTGCCCCGGACCACCATCTACGGATACCTGACCAAGAAATCGGCCTCCACCGCGGAACACTCGACCCGCCAGGAGGTCCCGCCCGCTGTCGTGGAACGGTCGTCACGGGCCTGCCCGACCTGCGGGCACGAACCGGTCTCCCGCGCCGTGGCCGCCCACCAACGCGCCGATCTCGCCGTCACGTGGCTGCACCCGGACCCGTGCCGTCCCCGGAACGCTTGTCACCCGACACCATTGCCGCCACTGCGAACCCGGTCACCCGGCGTTCGACATCGCGTGCTCGGTCTGCGGCGACGGCCCGATCCTGACCGGCGCTCCGGCCGAAGCCGCCGGATGGCACACCCCGCGGCAGTGCTCTCCGATATCCGCCCGCGGACTGGGATACCCCGTGTAGCGGGTGGGCATCGGGTGTGGATGACAGGACTGCAGGCCGGGGCGCACACTACGAGATATGCGGAGCGTGTTCGCTCACCAGGCCGTGCTGGCCATGACACCGGATGCCGATCCCGGCGCCCCCGGCGCCGCGATCACCTCCGCATTGTGCACGCACTGGGGCCGGGAGCGGCCCCGCTCGCTTGCACCGCACCACACCCACGCCGACCGGGTCGGGGACGAGGTCCGTCTCCGGATCGTGTTCGCCGTCGACACGTCCCGAGAGAGCGCGGTCCGAGCCCGGATAGAGCTGGCGCTGGCCGCCGGTCACACGTGCGGGCCGGACGGCACGATCACCCGGTGGCAGTTGCGCAGATGCGGCCCCACCGCACCCACCGCGGCGGAAATCGCGCAGACGAGCGGTCCGTTCCCCGGCGTGGCGTGAGCAGTTGCGCAGGTGCACCGTTCGTCCTGGAAGTGGCGAGTCTGACGCACCTGTACCCCGTCGGCGAGACCCGGAAGGCATTGTGGCCGCGGAACCAGCGCCACGGCCTGACCGTCGACGATGACCAGCTCACACCGGCACTGACCATGCCTGACCGACCATCCACCCGACGGGACACACGTCGGTGCCGATCTCCGCCGTGCCCTGCTCGAGCAGTACATTCCGGCGCAGCTGATCGAGCTCGCCGCGGCGATCGCGAGAGAGAACCACCGGGGACGGCTCAACCAGTCACTGGGCATCCGCCCGTTCGGGTTCTCGGAGGGCGCAGTCTGCGCCGGTCCGAGCACTGAGCCACGGCATTCGAGACAGAGCCCTCCCGGCGGTGACTCGCGGCGGTGACTCCCCGGGAAATGGCCGCCGCAGGTCGCACGCGAACGGACCGACCCGTGGCACCAGTTGGACAGGCGACCGAGTGGCTCCGGCGCCGCGTCCTCCGGTATACCTCTCCGAAACGGGGAGGTCGGTTTGGTACCGGAAACGGGCGTAACCGATACCCCGGCTCACATGAACAACAACGACGATGACGACATCGGTTTCCTGGCGTGCGGATCTGTTCCCGGCTCCACCGGTCGGGACCGACACGAAAGGGGACCGCAGTGCCGCCCGCAGCAACCACACCGACACCGACCCCCGAGGTCACCGGTCCGGCGGAGGATTGGCGGGAGCTAGCCGCGTGCCGCGGGATCGCCTCGTCGGTGTTCTTCTGTCCGGACGGCGAACGCGGTCATGCCCGGGCCCGGCGCGAAGCGGAGGCCCGGCTGATCTGCCGGGACTGCCCGGTGCTCGCCCAGTGCCGCGACCACGCCCTGACTGCGGGCGAACCCTACGGAATCTGGGGTGGGATGACCGAAACCGACCGCAGACGGCACGCCCGCGCACATCGTCGCGGCGGGCACCGACCACCCCTGCCCGCGCCGTCGGCCGTCCCTGCCGCCGCGGATGACCGGGGCGGCACCCGGATCGGGTGACATACCCGGACGTCATCGGGTGCCGCACCCGCCGCCATGCCCGACAGCCGCCACGGGACATCGCTCGCATCCGCGCCGCCGCGCCACCACCACGGCAGCGAACCGCGGAGTCACCGCGCATAGTCTCCAACGACGACACCGACATCCACCCGGCTCACCTGGGTTCTCGGACGGTGCGGTCGGCCGGCGGCGAGGCCGGATCCGCGGCCGCCCCGGTGCGCTCGTGGTCGGGTGGGCAGGTCTCGGTGGTGCGGTCGGCGACGGTGTTCAGGACGTCGGCGAGGGTGCCGGTGCGCAGCGCTCGCCTCTGGTCGACGGCGCCGTTGCCGTGGGCCAGGACCTGCGCCACCGCGGCTCGGGCGCACGCGTAGTCGCCGCTGTCCTCGAGCGCGGGCCGGGTGTGGGTGAGCAGCCGGGCCAGGAGGCAGGGTGCGGGAATCGGGTGCCCCGAGGTGGGGTCGAGTCCGTGTCCGGTGAGGCCGTCGTGGGCGGCGCGCCAGCAGGCCGCCCGCAGCAGGTCGTCGTCGACCTGGTGGGCGGGTAGCCCGCGGTCGAGCGCGGACAGGGCGGTGGTGACCAGCGCCCGGACCAGGACGGCGAGCAGCACGGTGTCGTCCACGGTGGCCGGGACGTCGCTGATGCGGATTTCGAGGGTGGGCAGATGATCGGACAGTCGGACGTCCCAGTAGACCATCGCGGTGTCGAGGAGGGTTCCGCGGTCGAGCATCGCCTCGACCAGGGTGTCGTAGTGTCGCGCCGACCGGAAGTACGGTGGCGGGCCGGCGCTGGGCCACCGGGACCACAGGATGTGCCGCCAGCTGGCGTACCCGGTGTCGGTGCCCTCGGTGATCGGTGAGTTCGCGGTCAGCGCCAGCAGTGCGGGCAGCCACGGGCGCAGGTGATTGCTGACCTGGGTGGCGGTGTCCCGGTCGGGGACGCCGACGTGGACGTGGCAGCCGCAGATCACCTGCTCGGCCAGGGCGCCGAAACCGTCGGACATGCGCCGATACCGGGGTGTGTCGGTGATCGCCCGGGGCAGTGGCCCGAGCGGGGGGACACCGGTGGCGAGCAGCCTCGTTCCGGACCGGGTGGCCGCGGCGGCGGCGAGTGTGCGGGCCCGGCGCAGTTCCCGGCGCAGGTCGGGTATTCGGGTGCAGACGGGGGTGGCCGTTTCGATCTGGCACCGGGAGAGTTCGAGTTGCAGGTCGATGCCGAGTGCGGTTCCCGCGGCCGCCACCGCGGTGTTGGACAGCAGTGGTACCCCGGTGTGGGAGTCGACCAGGATGAACTCCTCCTCGACCCCGATCGTGGGCGCAATCCCGGACGGGTTGCGCGGGATGAGTGCCGCGGGAGGTGTCGGGAGAACCGGTACCGTCGTCGGCTGCGTGGGAGAAGGGCCGTGCGGCGTGGCCACCATGAGGTCAAGCGTTCCACGCACGGGTGGGGGTGACCAGGGCACAACGGATCGACGGCGGTGGTGTTGACCTGTTCACCACGACCACCACCCCATCCGCCGCCACCGCGCCCCGGGGCGGGGGAATCAGCACCGCCGAGATCAAGGCCCGGATCGCGCGCATGTTCGCCGACGACCCCGAACCCGACCATCCCGGGCACACCGAATCCCGTGGTCGGCCGCGGTGACTCACACCGGCGCCAGCGGCACCGGTCCGGGTGCTACTGTTGGCCGTCGCTGAGAATGCAGACGATGGCGTCACGGAATTTGCAGACGCAGGTGTCGCCGTTCGTCGGCAGGCTGACGGGCCCGTCGGCACGGTGACTGCTGTGCGTCATTGTGAACGCCGCCGATCGGCACGATGACGGACGTACCCGGGCACGGCAAGACCGGACGGGACAGTTTTGTCAGCCGCTGCGGGGTGGGGACAGCAGACGTCCCTGTGTGTAGATCCCGATCAGGTCCCACGGTGGATCGGGGAACCCGAAGCGGCGACGATCCTCGACCGCGGCCGCCGACAGGACGCACAGTGCGTCCCCGAGCGGATTCCCGACGTACCGGATGGTGCAGAACGCCTCGCGGGCGACGAGGCCCAGCCGCTCGGTACCCCGGCGATGTAGCCACTGCACATGCTCACCGGTAGTGCGACGTAGCCAGCGGCGCACGGTCGATTCCGGGCGGCCCATCCGCTCGGCGATCCTCCGGAACCCCAGGCCTTTCGCCTTGTGGGCCAACGCATTCCCGATCACCTCGGCGGTGTCGGCCCGGCGCACCTGCAGGGCGGTGGGCAACAGGATGTGCGTGGCGCCGCAGTCGCGGCAGCGCACCCTTGTGGGCGCACGGTCAGGGTCGTCTCGCGGACGGTGCGGGCACGCCCGTGTCCCCACCTGGCCACCGTGCCCCGGCACTGCGGGCATCGCATGGTGCCGGCGTCGAGGAAGGTGTCGGCCTCCTCGGGCCGGCGTATGACGATCACAGCCGATGACTCCGCTCATGGTGGGACCAGTGTCGACGACTACATCCAATCGCACCAGGGGCCGGTTCGTGTTGGTAGCAGCGCTTCTCACGGCACGCCGTCACGCCGGACGACGAACGACGTCGCCGCCGTCACCGCACGGTCGTGTCCGCCCGATCCGGCATCGCTCATCACGGCTGTTCTCGTTCCTCGGCACGGTGACGATGCAGACGATCGGCCCTCTGCCCGGAACCCATCTGCATCACGGGTGACGGTTGGTGGCCCCGTGGTCGTCATATGCAGAGACGCTCAACAGCTACCCGGCGCCGAGCCCGGTGGTCACCAGATGCCGGCCCCGAAGGCCCAGGAGGAAATGCTGATGCCGTCCCGGAACGGGGGGTAGCGTCCACCACCAGGGGGAGTGTGCCCCGCGCGGCGGGCGCCGCGACCGAAAGGCGTGCACAGTGTGCCCTACCGGAGAGGACCGGACCGCACCACAACCCGGAGCAGATCCGGACGACGATCCGATCCGATGGCCGGACCCCAGCCCCCTCGACCTCTGGTGGCAACGTGTGATGTCCGACAGCCTCCGCCGGCATCGGATACCCGACCCCCCACCGGCACCACACCGGCAACGGCCACCGCACACGCGACCGGCATCCGATCCGCGGGCGGGATAACCCCGTCGCGGGTGGTCAGCGGGGCGGCGGATCCGGAAACGCCGGTGTCCGCGCATCGAGCAGCGCATCCACCCACACCAACGCCGCGACCAAAGTTTCGGCCCGCACCACCGGATCCGGTTCCCGTGCCGCCGCCGCGAGCTGCGCCCGGGCCGCGGGCCGGTCGTCGGCGAGCAACGCATTCACCGACCGCAACACCCGGCCCCCGGAGTCGGGCAACTCGTCCACCCCCAACCGCCGCCCGTGGGTGCTGCGCACCCTGAACTCGAACGACTCCCCCTCCTCCGGGACACCCAACCGGGCGACGACCACCTCGGCGATCGCGCCGACCAGCCACCGCAGCACCCCCGTGTACAACACCCCGGCCGGCGACCCCGGTCCCGGCGCCCGAACCAGCGGCGCCACCTCCACCGACAGCCCCGACATGTCTTTGTCCCCGAGTAACTGCACCAGATGACCGGCCAACCGCGCCTCCGGTTGGGCCACACCACCGACAACGTCCGGCCCCATGTTCACCGCATACCCCGCCGGCGGCGGTCGCACACTGGGCACACCCGCCGGGTGACGAACCAGGACATCCCGGGACGGGATTCGACTACCTCCCACCGACGTGGCCGATCCACGGTGGCCGCGGAGCAGAATGAAGGACGACACCCGGCGACCGTTAGAGAACACACCGAGGGTTCGCGACCGTGGCGATGCCGGGTACCGCGAATCTCACCGGAAGAGCAGCCGTCATGACCACACACAAGAATCACCTCGAGCCCAGCACCGATCACGAATTGATCCGCTGCTGGATCCAGCACCATCACGGGGCGCCGGCGATACTGTCGAACCCCCCGACCCACCCCGAGGCGGCGGCGGCAGTGCTGCGGATCGACTTCACCGGGCTGGGCCCGGGATCGGGTCTCGCGCACATCTCCTGGAACCAGTGGTTCGCCCTGTTGGACGCGCAGGCTCTCGCGTTCCGCTTCCCCGACACCGAGGACAGCTTCGCATTCCAGCTGGTTGACACCCCGCATCGCCGGCCGTGGTTGGGGTTCGCGGCGGACAAGGTGGCGTCGGCGGGAAGGCAATCTCGAACGCGTTGACGCGGGCCAAGCAGGGGTGACGACGCGCCAACAACGAGAAATTGACCATACGGACTCTGACCTTTACGGGGGTCCTCAACACAGATAAGGGGAAGGAAGTTGCCTGACATCTGGACCGAACATCCCGAGATCGTGCGTGATCTGCTTCGTGAGGCGGGATTCACCTGTGGCGTCGAGCCCAGGGTCCTGCCAGGACGAGATCCCGAATGGACTTGCATCTTCGACGGGAGCAACATCGCGGGGGACATCTACATCCATCAACTCGATACAGTTCCGGGCCACGGCACCCTGGCGGCGTGGCCGCTGGCCGTTCTCGGCCTCCTGCTGGTCGTCGTTCTGTGTCAGGCCTGGGCGATCATCAGGTTGAGACGAAGGACGTGTGGGTCCGGGGCGAAGTCTGGCTTCCAAGGCTGAGCCGCGCCCGCAGCCCGCGCGCCGCGGGTGCGGACGCATCGCCGAGTACGCCGTTCTCGGCGATGATGCTGCCGATGGTGATGGTGGACTCGGTGACCCGACGTCGGATGCCTGATTGGGCACGAAGACGCCAACACCGCCCGAGGTCTCCCCCCGGCGCCGGGATCGCGGCGCCGCCGGACTCGGTGCCGCCGCACCAACCCAACCGCGAAATGTGCAGTGGTGAGATACCGGCAGCCACACACAAGCTCGCGTAGGTGTGCCGATGTCCTGATCGAGCAGATCAGTGACGGTTTGCGGCTGGCGTTCGGGCAGATCGCCGGCGCCCCGCACCGCACCGCTACGGCGTCGCCGGGCTCCGGCGGGTGCTGCAGACCGGGATCGGGGCCCTCGTCCCGATCCTCGATCCACCGCCGGACGACAACTGCTCACCTACGAGATCACCACCACGGCGCTCCGCCGCCGCGACACCGGCGACTTTGACGGTGGGCAGATCGCCGACCGCCAATACGAATGGCCATCGCGGATGCGATTTGGCCACGAATTCGAATTCGAACCATACGGTCTCGTCGCCGATGTCATTTCCGGAAACTTTGCGACCTGCGGATTTGTCGCTCGTCTCACCGCATGGCCGCCGCAATCCGCCTCCATTCCCTGGTATTTCTTCCGCCCTCACGATGCGGGGCGCGGGCGGTGCCGAAGCCCCGCTCGGACGGGCGAACGTCACGCCCGTGAGACCCAGATGCCAGGAGTGGTTGGGGCACAGCGGATCCGGGCGGACTGTCCACCGGTGCCGTTCGAGCCACGACCGGATCGGTGACCGTGTGCTCGCGGCCGCGTGGCCTGCCGATGGCCCGGTACCCGGAAACACCGGCACCGGGCACCGGCATCGGTCACAATGGCCTGGCGGAAGCACGCGTTGCCGGGAAACCCGCGGGCAACGTCGAATCCATTCTCGCCGAAGGGAAGTCCGAACCGGAGGAGACCCGATGCCCGTTTCACCCCCCACCTTGTTGCGCCGCGTCCAGGACCGCACCACCGACCTGCGCCGCTGGTTGGATACCGGCGACAACACCGCGGCCCTGACGGCGTATCTGCGCGACGAACCCGTCGACGACCGGTGGCTCACCACCTACCACCGCCTCACCCAGAACCTGCTGACGGCGGTCGACCACGCCTGCCCGCCCCGGGCACCGCACGAAGAGCCGACGCGGGTCGTCGGCCGCCGGCCGGACGGCCGGTGAACGACGAGCAACGCCGGGCGCTCGAGCGGGTCCGCGACACCTGCGCCCTGCTGGACAGTTTCCTGACCACTCACCCGAGCGACCGGCCCCCGGAGCGGGTCCGATCCGCCACCTTCGAGCAACTGACCGACGACCTCCTCGACGCCGTCACCGCGGCGCAGTCCGCCGGTGTCCCCGAACATCGCATCTTCGACAGCATGTGACACCGCCCGGACCGAACCGGTCCCCGACCCGATGGCCTCGATCTCCCGACGGCACCAGAGCCCTGTAGTTCCTCGAACTGATCGGCCTCGACGCCGTAGCGCCGACATGCGGGGCACACGCGACTGTTCATCAGTCCATGTCCGACCGCTGTGCCGCCATCAGGAAGGCCTGATCGCGATGTGGATTCTCTGGATCGGCGCCCTGCTGGTCGTCGGCGGCTCGGCCGGCCTGGTGCAAGGACGCACTGCCCTCGCCCGTGTCCTCTGGGGGCTCGCCGCGATGGCCGTCGTGGGCGTTTTGGTCCGTGGTGTGGACCCGCTCCCCGGCTTTCTTGATCATCTTGCGCGGATTCGACGTCTCGTCGGAGCGACACGCGGACACAATGGATCATCACAGAAAGTGGGCCGGAACCCTCGATCTGGCCCCCACCTTGTCGGGGCTCGAGTTGGCCCCCAAGCCGACCCCTACTCGTGAGGTGTGACGGCTCGAAGTGGCTCCACCCCGAAGCGGTGAGCTGGGCGTTCTGGTTTGGTGGTGTGTCCCGGCCGGACGCCTCGACGTCGATGTCTGTCGGTGCCGGTTTCGATCGTGCCGAATGTCGACGCCGGGTCGGGGGACGCCGAGGAAGGTCCCGAACGCGAGGCGGAAGATCTCGTCGGCGGCGCCCAGATCCGCTCCGGCCAACGGCCCCACCGATTCCGCACGCGCGTTCACGACCGCCGCCCTCCGACCCATGCTCATCGACACCATCGGTTTGTCGGGAAACGGCAGGGGTGTGCGCCGCGATCACTACGGGCCGCGCCCTGGTGGGGGCTACGGGCGGCCGGTGGTGCGGGGTCGGGGTACGAGTTCGAACCAGGCGCTGATCCCACCCGGTAGGTGCGGATCCGGATAACTGAGGGCCAGGCCCTGCCGGTCGAAGGCGGCGAACCATTCCGTCCAGGAGAGGTGTTCGAGACCCGAGTCGACTCCGTGCACGTCGATTCGGAGCACGTCGCCGCCGGTGGTGTGGGGGACCCGGGCGGGGGCGCCGTGATGGGCCTGGGTCCACCGACGGATTTCCTCGTGGTCGGTGGTGAGGTGCGTGTGTGTGGTCATGAGATCGATCCTGCTGTGTCGCTACGTCGGTGTCACCGCCGCTCGCTCGGTCGCCGGGTGCGGGTGAGGTGATCGTCAGGCGATCGACACCGCGCGGCGCGGCGGCCCAGGTGTGAGACTGGCGCGGGGCACTGCCCGCATACCCACTGCGGCCGGGTTCAATCAAGGCGGTATCACGCGCCTTGGAGGGAGGGGACAGTGATCCTGATCCGCCACGGCGACGGTGCGCGCGAGGGCTTGGCCGAGACGCTGTGCGCGAAGGATTCCCCGTACATGGCGGCGGCGACATCGTGCCGACGAGCCCCTACCACCCTGCCCACAACCCTTGGCGACAAGCTGCACGATTCGACGCCGCTGCCCGCGGCCGGGTGACCGCCCCATGTCGGTGTCAGCCGTTCGGGTGGAAGGGTGCTCCGCGGGTGCGGCGTGTCCCGGTCCGCCCGAGAACGGCCTGCAGGACGGCGGTGCCGCCGACGGCTCCGGCGAGCAACAGCAGCAACTGCGCCTTGTTGTTCATGTCGGTGTCCTTTCGGGTATGCCGATGGGGGTCGGTTGCGGGGGTTCAGCGCGTGGGGTGCTGCGGGTCGTCGCGATCGTCGGCGAGCATCGCCTCGATGCGGGCCCTGATCTCCTCGGTGCTGATCGACCCGCCACGGGATGCGGTGCGGGGATTGGTTATTGCCTCGGTCGTCGTGATGCGCATGTATCGGAGTCCTGTCGGCAGGTCGATGAATGCGATTGCGCCGGAGAAGGGTTGCGGTCAGATCATCACGGTCGCCGCGGCGACGGCGGTGAGGGTCGTGAACGCGGTCAGGGCGCCGATGGTCGCCGACCCGGTCACCAGCACCGCCGGGGCGGCCGCCGATGCCGCGGCCGCACATCCGATCGTCGCCCCGGTGCGCAGCCGCGAGATCGGTCGCTCTTCCGGGTGGGCGGTGCGGGTGCAGCCGGGGGCGGTGATGGTCACGGGGAGGGTCCTTTCTCGCGGCGCGGGTGGCGGTTCGGCGGATGTGTGGGGTCGGGGGTGGGTTCTACAGTCCGACGACCCGTTCGAGGGCGTCGAGTTCGGTGTCGAGGTGGTCGAGGATCGGCGTCAACTGCGGGAGGGTGCGCCGGCAGCCGGTCAGCCCGAAGACGATCTGGTCGTCGGTGCTGGTACAGGTGATGTTCAACGCCTGGCCGTCGGTGGGGATCGAGAGCGGGTAGAGGCCGTCGAGGCGGGCGCCGTTCCAGTACCGCGGGGTCAGGGGGCCGGCGACGTTGGAGATCACCACGTTGAACGCCGGGCGCCATGGTCCGCGGCGCCCGGCCAGCATTTCCGCGGCCAGCGGCGCCGCGCCGAGGGCGCTCATCGCCAGCACCTGTGCCGGGCTCATGCCGCGCAACGGCGCCTTGCCCTCGTTCATGCTGGTGCGCACGGCCTCGAGCCGGTGGCCGGCGTCGGCGAGGTGGGTGCCCATGTTGCACATCAGCACCCCGAGCCGATTCCCGTCTTCGCCCTCCCTGCCGCCGCCGCGCAGCGACACCGGGACCATCGCGATCAGCGGATCCGTGGGCAAGGCATTCAAGCCGTCCAGGAATGTGCGCAGCGCACCGGAGGACAGGGCCAACACCACATCGTTGATGGTGGCGTCGGCGTGCTTGGCGATCATCCGCAGCCGCTCCAGCGGCCAGGTGCGGCCGGCGAAGTGCCGGGCACCGCCGATCGGCACGTTCAACACGGTGTGCGGGGCGGTCAGCGACAGCGGACCACCGCGAGCCCGCAATGCCCGGTCCACGGTGCCGACCGCCGCCGGCACCAGCCCGGCCACCTCGCCGAGCGCCCCGCGGGCGGCGGACAGCGCCGCACCCGGAAGCTCGAGCGGATTCCGGGCGGCCGACGCGACGGACGCGACCGACGAAGAAGGCGGCGTCCGGGTCGGCGTGGGCTGCCACGGGGCGGGCATGTCCCGCTCCTGCGGGTCCTCGCTCAACGCGCGGCGCAGGAACTTCATCGCGGACGCGCCGTCGGCGAGGGCATGATGAATCTTCATGTACACCGCGAACCGGCCGTCGGCGAGTCCCTCGATCAGGTGCATCTCCCACAACGGGCGGGAGCGGTCGAGCAGGCTTCCGTGCAGCCTCGAGACCAGGGACATCAGTTCCGTCATGCCGCCGGGCTGCGGCAGGGCGTCGCGGCGGATGTGGTGGCCCAGGTCGATCTCGGTGTCGGTGTCCCAGCCCCACTGACCCAGCGAGGTCACCGAGCGGGCCGCCCGCTTACGCAGCAACGGTGCCACCTGGTCGCTGCGCGAGGCCGCCTCCAGCATCGCCCGCACATCCGCCGCCCGCCCGTCGTCGGGTGGTGCGAACAAGGCCAGGCCGCCGACGTGCAACGGATGCTCCCGGGACTCCCCGAGCAGGAACAGGGAATCGGTCGGGGACATCGGCAACAGCATGGGATAGGGGGCCTTTCGTTCCGCGTCGTTCCGCGTGACCCGAACTCCGGGGACCCGAAGTAGGTCTGTTCGCCAGGACCGGTGGTGCAGTGTGGATGCACCTCAGGTCAAGGGTTAAGGTTACGGTTAGGTGTGTGATGGATCACAAACCGATCACGTGGTTTCAGATGTACCTCACCATCACGCGGTACGCCAACTCCGGCAACCATCCGGCACCCGGTGCCATTTCCCCAGGTGGCGAGGTGACGGCCGACTAAACGTTCGTGTGGGGTGACATCGGGCAATCCTCGAGCTAGAACTACTCGGGGTATCGACAAAGTGACACACCTCACAGGTCGTGTCACATGCGGGGCCGGCCGACACAGCCGGCGGCCCCCTGTCGATGCACGAACGCGAAGGAGAACCCATGGCCGAGAACGACACCGCACGACTTTTTCCGGAACCGACGCCACTGGCGAGGTGGCGGCGCCGCGACGGCCGGGAACTGCTCGCCACTGCGAAGGGGGTGTTGATCGCCGGCCGCGGCTACAGCGACGCACAGGCGTTCGACGAACTCCTCGACGTGGCACACCGGCACCACCTCACCGTCCTCGGTGCGGCCCGGGCCCTGGTCGACCTCGCCGGCCCGCCGCGGCAGAACCGGCCCCGCCTCGACGCGACCCGCTTCGACGAATGGGCCACCCTCTTGGCCCAGCTGCCCCCGCGCCGACACGCCGGCTGACACCTTCGCTTTGCCGGTGAGGAATCGACAGGCAGCGGTCGGGATCGAAATTGTCGGGGTTCCAGCGGGATTCGAACAGCCCTGACGGGGACCGCCGGTTCCACCTCTCCGATCGGTGACCGGCGCAGGAGGGATGGTTGTGGAGTTCAAGTCCCTGGACCCCGACCTGTGGCGGTCGGTGCTCGACCAGGCCCCGGACCTGGTGTTCCTCTCCGATTTCGGCACCGGCCACATTCTGTATCTGAACCCGGCGGGTATCGCGCTGGTGGGCCTGCGCGATCACGCGGACGCCCGGGCCCGGACCACCGCCGAATTCCTCACCGACGCCGGCCTGGCCCAAACCCCCGCGGTGGAGGCGGCCCTGACCCGCCACGGGCATTGGCAGGGGGTCAGCGAGCTGCGGCATTTCGGCACCGGTGAGCCGATCCCGGTGTATGTTTCCGCATTCGCGGTGCGTCACGGGGAGGCCGGCCCGGCGGTGATCGCCGCGATCATGCGCGACCGCCGGCGCCGCCGCACGCAGGATCGCCGATTCCGCACCGCCCTCGAGTCGACCGCGCACCGGGCCCGCGAACAACACGCCCTGGCCGAGCTCGGCCGGCTCGCCGTCGTCGCCGACCTCGACACCCTGCTGCCCGCCGCCACCGGTGCGGCCGCCGCCCTGATCGGGGCGGGGTGCGCCTCGATCGCCCGGAGCACCGGCACCGACGCGCTCGAGGTCCTCGCCTACAGTGGGCAACCCCCCCAGGCCGCGGTCCTTCGCCGCCGGAGCGGCGTCGCCGCCGGGGTACGCGGCGGCCACCGGTGAGGTGGTGGTGTGTTCGAACCGTGAGCAGGAAACCCGGTTCGCCACCACCACGATGGCCGGGCGCGGGCTGCGCAGCGGCATTAGTGTGCCGATCGGCGCCGACGCCCTGTGGGGGGTGCTGACCGTGCACAGCGCCCGCCCCCGCGACTACACCGACCGCGATGTCGCGTTCCTGCGGGCGGTCGCCACCGTGCTGTCCGCCGCGATCGGCCGGATCGACACCGAAACCCGGGTGCGGGATCAGAGCCGCCGCGACCCGCTCACCGGATTGCCGAACCGGACCGCGGCGTGCCGGCGGATCGCCGCCGCCCTCGACACCGCCTGCCGGGGCCACACCACCGCCGCGGTCCTGCTGGTCGATCTCGACGACTTCAAGGTGGTCAACGACAGCCTCGGGCACGCGCACGGGGACGCCGTCCTGATTCGGCTGGCGGGGCGCCTCGTCGGGGCGGCCGGGCCGGCCGGCACCGTCGCCCGCCTCGGCGGCGACGAATTCGTCATCGTCTGCGAGGACATCGGCGCCGAGGCGGCGATCGCGCTGGCCGCCCGGATCACCGCCCTGCTGCGAACCCCGGACCCGGACCCGGCCGCGGTCCCCGGTGCCGCTGCGCGCCAGCATCGGCATCGCCGTCTCCGACCCGACCTGCACCGCCGACGAGCTGATCCGGCGCGCCGATCTGGCGATGTACCGGGCCAAGAGCGCCGGGGCGGGCGGTCACGCGCTCTACCACCCGGGCGACGGCGACAGCGACGACGCCGACCGGGTGCTGCGGTTGTCCACCGACCTGCGCACCGCCCTCGACCGCGACCAGCTGACCCTGCTCTACCAGCCGATTTTCGATCTGAGCAGCGGCGCCGTCGGCGCCGTCGAGGCCCTGGTCCGGTGGGTGCACCCCACCCTCGGGGAGATCAGCGCCGCCGAGTTCGTCGCCGTCGCCGAACGCACTGGCCTGATCGGTCCTGTCGGCTCCTGGGCGCTGCGTGCCGCCTGCCGACGGGCCGCCGCCTGGCCGGCACACGCCGGGATCGAGGTCCGCGTCCACGTCAATGTCAGCACCGTGCAACTTCGCGACCCCGCGTTCGCCGAGCAGGTTGCCGACATCCTCGCCGACACCGGGCTGCCCGCGCACCGTGTGGGCCTCGAGATCAGCGAGACCGCGTCGGCGTCGGTGACCGCCCGCGCCGTCGGCACCCTGACCGCGCTGCACGAGCTGGGGGTGGTGCTGCTGCTCGATCATCTCGGCACCGGGCACGGACCGCTCGGGTATCTGATCCGGTACCCGATCTTCGATTCCCTCAAGATCGACCGGTCATATATCACCGCCCTCCCGGGCCGGCGTCCCGAGGCCGTCGTCACCGCCTTCGTCACCATCGCCCGCGCCTACGGCGCCACCGTCATCGGTAACGGCGTGGAAACCGCGACTCAACTCGACACCCTGCACGGCTGCGAGTGCGATCTCGCCCAGGGCCCTTACCTCGCGAAACCCGTCACCGCGGCCCAGATCACCGCACTGCTGCGGCGAAGCCCGGGCGGCACCGGCCGGGGTGGATCGGCGCCGGCGCGCTCACCGTGCGATTGAAGCCGATACGGAGCCCGGCCGTGTGGCCCGGGGGCGATGAGGGAAGCGGCGGCCCCGTGGCAACGCCGGTCTCCTCGGCGATGAGCTGGGCGGCGTGTCGGCCGGGCCTGGCACGATCGAAGTCTCACGGCCGGGATCTGCCGGCCGGAGAAACTCTTGGAGGAGTCCCCATGGCAGTGCCCGTTCTGACCGCCGAGCAGCGCGCCGAGGCACTCGCGAAGGCGGCCGAGGCCCGCAGGGTGCGAGGTCAGCTTCTCGCGGACGTCAAGGCCGGGACGATCAGCGTCGCCGATGTGCTTGTGAAGGCGGAGACGGATGAGATCGTGAAGAAGACGAAGGTGTCCGCGTTGCTGAAGGCCCTTCCGGGCGTCGGTCCGGTGAAGGCCACCCAACTCCTCGAGGAGTTGTCGATCGCCGATACCCGTCGGATCGGTGGTCTCGGGGCCAACCAGCGGCGTGCCCTTCTCGACGTCACCGCCTGACAGCCCACGCGAGTACGGGAGCAGCCCGCCCGGAACGGTGTCCCGGTCGGGCTGCAGCGCAACGTGTTTCTCGGACTCGCCCACTACGGCGCGGCCGAGGCACACGCGGCGATGAACCTGGTCGCCCGGCCTTCGTTGTTGCCCGCCAGCCGGATGCGCAGCGCCCGGGCGTTCTCGTGGTCGACGATTTACGTGCTGCCAGTCGGGGTGGATGCCGGCTCCGACCTCGCAGCGCTCAGCTCACATGCCAGCCGGGGGGCTTGTCGAGTTCGTTCCACTCGGCATCCCATTGCGCCATTCGGTGTCGGGTGGTCGCCGCATGGACACCGCAGAGGAGAACGGCGCCGCCGCTCGCACCGGCTGCCCAGATCACGACCGCGGTGAGCACCGCGGCAGCGGCGGTTTCGGTGTCGGTTGCCGGTGCGGCGACGGGTTCACCGGTGGAGTTGATCCACACGGTGACCGTCGCGCCCGACCTCGAGCCCGGCGGGGCCGGGACATCGCCGGTGTGCGCGATGGTCTGCAGCGACCACCGGGCCCGGGCGTGATCGCTGTCGTGGGGCGTGCCGTTCGGCACCTCTCCTCGCCCGGGCCGGGCATCCTCGACCAGCACCGCGGGCACCTGCTGCGCGGTGGCCCGTTCGGCGCGGGCCTGGACGTCCAATCGGGTGTGGGTGGCGGTCCCGTAGGCCGCCGCGACGGGCACCAGGAGCAGCACTACCACCACCGCGACGACAAGCACCAGGATGGATTCGACTCGGTCGGACGGGCGCATCAGCGGATTCCGACTCCATGGTCCCAGCCGCCAGATCCGCATGCTTGTCACCTCCCAGGGGGCAACGAGGGGAAAACCGATCCTCTCCCCGGCAGAGTTGCCGCGGTGCCAGGTCCCGAAACGTGGCCATGGTCGCCCTGTCAGCCAAACTGTCTGACACCACCGACGGCGCGGGGAAATCCCACCGAGGGGCGGCGTGGACTCATCCGGGTGGCGGGTCCGGGAAGGCGGGGGTCTTCGCGTCGAGCAGCGCGTGGAGCCAGACCAACGCCTCGACCAGGGTGGTGGCCCGCACCGCGGGGTCCGGTTCGCGTTCGGCGGCCGCGAGTTGTGCCTGGGCGGCGTCCCGGTCGCCGGCGAGCATCGCCAGCACCGACCGCCCCACCCGGCCGTGGCTCGGGGGAAGCTCACCGGCACCGACGGTGCGGCCGGCGGTGGTGCGCACTGAGGCTGCACCCTTTGAGTGGACACCCCGGACAATGGTTCTAGGAGAGCCAGGAGGGATGTCGAGGTGGGACGCCAGTCTCTGTACACGGAGGAATTCCGGAAAGACGCGGTCGCGTTGTATCGCGCGGCCGACGGCAAACGCACGTACGCGGCGGTGGCCGCGGATGTGGGCGTCAGTGGCGAAACGCTACGGACGTGGGTCCGCAAGGACACCGCCCGTAACGCGCGCTCGCAGGACCGCAGTACCGGCGCCGACGGGACCGAGGCGGACGAGCTCGCGCGGCTGCGCGCGGAGAATGCGCGGCTGCGCGGTGCGGAAAAGGAATGGCAGCTCGAACGCGAGATTCTGCGCCGGGCGGCCGCGTATTTCGCAAAGGAGGTGAAGTGAAGACCCGCCGCTGGGACTTCATCTCCGACCATCGCGCCGAGTTCGGCGTGCAGCGGCTGTGCCGGGTGCTCGGGACCTCCCGTTCCGGCTACTACAAGCACCTGATCACGGAGCCGGCCCGAGTCGAGCGCCAGGCCGAGGAAGCCGCGACGGTCGCCGAGATCCGCGCCATTCATGCCGAGCACCGGAGCGCCTACGGTGCCCCGCGGGTTCACGCCGAACTCCGCTCCCGCGGACGCAAGATCAACCGCAAACGGGTGACCCGGCTGATGCGAATCCACCACGTGGTGGGCAGGCACCTGCGCCGCAGCAAGCGCACGACCGTCGCGGACAAGTCGGCTCCGTCGGTGCCGGATCTGGTGATGCGAGACTTCACCGCTACGGCTGTCGATACCAAGTGGTGTGGGGACATAACCTACATCCCGGTGGGATCCTCGTGGTTGTTCTTGGCCACGGTGATCGACATCTTCTCACGCCGGGTGGTGGGCTGGTCGATCGCTGACCACATGCGCACCGATCTCGTCACGGACGCGATCGAGATGGCGGTGCGCACCCGCGGTGGTGACGTCGGTGGCGTTATCTTCCACAGCGACCGCGGATCACAGTACACCGCAGCAGCTTTCGTCGATGTATGCCGCCGTCATGGGATTCAGCTAAGTCGAGGACGGGTCGGCTCGAGTTACGATAATGCTCTCGCCGAGTCGTTCTTCCAAGGACTCAAGAGGGAGTGGCTGCACGGACGGAGTTGGACGTCGAAGTCGCAGGCACGGCTGGACCTGTTCGAGTGGCTCTCGTACTTCAATCGACGTCGCCGTCACTCCGCCCTCGGATACCTCACCCCAGTGGAGTTCGAACAACGACTCATCGCGTCGTCTACGCTGTCAGTCGCCGCATGAAATCCGGTGTCCACTCCCGAGGGGCAACCTCACACCTCGATCACGAACGCCTCCCCGTCCCCCGCGGGCCCGAGGCGGGCGACGACCACGTCCGCGAGCGCGGTGACCAACCAGGTCAACACGCCCCTGTAGACGGTCGCCGCACCGGCTCGCTCCCGGGCGGCTGCACCAGCGCGGACAGCTCCGCGGACAATGCCGTGAGGTGCCGATCGCCTACCAGGGTAAGCAGGTGCCCGGCCAACCTGGCTTCCGGATATGCCCGGCCACCGACGTCCGAACCCATACCCGTCGGATACCCAGCCGGTCGGTGGACACACCCCGCTCCCGTCACCGATCCCGCCGATCCAGTCGGTCAATCGCCGACCTCGACGACCTCGACGACCTCGACGACCTGGTGCAGGTGATCACCGCCCAGGCGATTGAGGTCGACCGGTCGGACGGGACCTGCCCCCTGACCGAAACCCATGCCCTCACCCCGCAGGCGGGGGTTTCGTCGACGCCGGGGTCAGGTCAGACGACGGGCGGCATCAACACCGCTCGATGCCGTTCGCCCGGTCGAACTCCTCGGTGGTCAGCACCGTGGAGTTCACGATGTCGACCTGATTCGGGTTCGCCCGCTGCGCGTTCAGCGTGCGCACGACCTCACCCGCCTCGTCGGGGCCGTCCGCGATGAGGCTGATGGTGATCGCGGTCCCCCGCTCACCCCGCCCGATCGCGGGATGAAACCCGCAGAGCTGATCGAGTCGGTGGTCGAGGTCGCCCTCGGTGAGTTGGTCGAACCGTTCGGCGAAGTTCGATGGTGGCGTTGTACATCCGTCGGGGCACGGTGGCCTCCTTCTGCGCGGGTGCGCCGGGGATTGCCGGCGTGTTCGTGACGGACGGTAGTCCGATACCTGTCGCGCGCAACCGAAACGGGACACCGGGGGTGTTACGGACCCGGGCGCAGCGGATCTCGCGGTCCGCTTGTCGCCGCGGCCCACGCTCACCCGGACCCCACGACCGCCACCACCGCCGGATCGGTGACCATGCGCTCGGGGCCGCGGCGGCCTGCAGGGGCGTGCACCCGGGAAACACCGGCACCTGGCACCGGCATCGGTCACACTGGCCTGGCGGAAGCACGCGTTGCCGGGACACCCCGGCAACGTCGAATCCATTCTCGCCGAAGGGAAGTCCGAACCGGAGGAGACCCGATGCCCGTTTCACCCCACACATCGTTGCGCCGCGTCCAGGACCGCACCACCGACCTGCGCCGATGGTCGCGCGGGCTGAAGAACATCAGTTGTGACGAACTCGCGGACCGGACCGGTCCGGCCTCAGCCGACCGACTATGGCGAGGATCGAGCGGGCCGAGCGTGAGATCGGATTGTCCGAGCTCTACAGGATTTGCGGCGTCCTGGACGTCGAACCGAGCGACCTTCTGCAAGCGGCGCAAGATGTGCTGAGGAAGTAACCAGCTCCGTCGCGTGCGGACGATCAGGTCCGGTCGCTTCAACGCTTCGTCCTCGATTGCCCGGCTGATCTGCCCACGTTACGAACAATCGGCTGACAGCGGCCACATCATGCGCGAGCGCGCATCAGATCAAAACCAATCGCGAACAACCGGTCTGTGTGCCCGCCGTGCGGGCGTAAGGCGCCACCCAATTCTGCCAGCGTGAATGTTCGCCCGGTCGATCCCCGTGTTCGTGAGCGCGGCGATGATCCTCGCGACCCGGGCGTATCCCAACTCCACACCCGGGAACGTACCGAAAATTCAGGGCAATACGCCTGTTGTGACACGAAATTGTGGAACTAACTTTCGAGACGCTGTGACCAGGGGGTTTTCCCGGGATTTGCGGCGGCTGCATCCGGTGTCCCAAATTCCCAGCGCTGCCGTTCACGGGTTCCCGTGGTGCGCACCGCGGTGGATCATGATCGGGCCGGGGCTGTGGTGGAGTAGATGCTGGCTCACCGATCCGAGGATTGCGCCGGTGAAGCGGCCGCGGCCGTGGCTGCCGACCACGACCAGTTGCGCGTCGGCGGCCTGATCGGTGATCAACTGTGCCGGATTCTTCGGTTCGACCACGGCGGTGACCGCGACGTCGGGGTACCGCCGTTTCGCCTCGGCGAGTTGTGCGGCCAGCACGGCCCGTTCGGATTCGTCGAGGGCTTCCCAGTCGACCAGCAATGGAATGGTCACGTCGCCGGCCGAGTGCCGAGTCGACCAACCGTAGACGGCGATCACCGGTGTGTGGCAGAGATGCGCGAACTCGAATGCCGACAGTACGGCGGCGGCGCTGGAGCCACTGGGGTCGACGCCGACGACGACCGGCCGATGGTCCGGGAGCGTCCCGGGCTGTCCGCGCCACACCGTGATCGGGCAGGTGCTGTGTTTGACGAGGTGGATTGCGGTCGAGCCGGTCGCCAGCGCCCCCACTCCGCGTGGGTCGTCGGCGCCGACCACGATCATCGTCGCGGCCGCGCCGCATGCCGTCAGAGCCGGAGCGGTCGGCCCCGGGACCAGGTCGGTGCGCACGTCGAGGTCCGGGAAGCGGAGCCGAACTGCGGTGGTCGCCTCGCCGAGCATCATCTCACCGACCTTGCGAGCCTGGGCGATTGCCGGTGCCTGTCCCATGGCGGTGACGTCGCTCACGCGGTAGAGCGGCTCGGGGAGGGCGTGTACGAGCCTGAGTGGTGTGCCCGTGCAGGATGCCAGCGCCGATGCCCACACCGCAGCTCCCCGAGCGGCCGGTGATCCATCGACCCCGACCACCATCGTTTGACCCGACGATGCATTCACACCGATTTCCTCGGACATGGGAACCACGATTCGTGCGACACCCCGACTCTTCGCCGATTGGAGACGCACTTCCAGTGTGCCCGATATCGGTGCGGGCCCGGGGCGGGGGCTCGCCCGCCGCCCGGGACGGTCCCGGTGGTCCGGTCGCGGGTGGCGCACCTGGGCCCCGCCTGCATGCGAATCCCCGGCGCGAGTGCCCTGATGAGGTATGGCCGTTCACATGCTGCTCGCCAAGGCCGCGTCCACCGTGGTGACCGGCGCCGTCGGGGTCGCCGCCTACAACGCGGCCCGCACGGTGGTCGCGAAGGCGCCGCTGCACGAGGCGGTCGTGACCGCGACCGCGTGGGGGTTGCGTGGGGCCCGTAAGGCGGAGGAGGGCGCCGAGTCGGCCCGAACGGTCAGAACGAATCGACCCCGACAACGGCCGCGACAACGGCGGCCGGGAGCAGCGCACCCAACCCGAGCGAGGCCAACCTTGCCCCGGCGGTGCGATGACCGGCGAGGCGGAACACGCCCAGTCCGATGAGACCTACAGCAGCGGCAGCCAGTACCAGGTAGAGCGGGGTGAGGGCAAGCACCGCACCGCATCCCACGGCGAACCCGACCAGGACCCAACCCCACCGCAGATCCTCGGCTTCGAGACTCGACCCGGTCAGCATCAACCACTTCCTCGCTGACCTGTGACTTTACCCGCCTGCGGGGCTATTCGGCGCTCTGCCCGCCGCCGGTCTCATGCCGGGCGCTGTGGCAGATCATCGTCAGGCAGAGACTGTGGTGGAGCACGGTGATGGTTCACCGACGGCCTATTCCCCTGCGGTTTGGTAGGCGTCGACCGCCTCCTGCAGGCGGGCGAGGGCCGCGACGATCGCGACGTAGTCGCCGCTGTCCTGGGCGGTGCGCAGGTTGGCCAGTGCCGCATCGAGTTCGTCGACGGCGGTGGCCACATCCCCAGGTGTGGGTGGGGGCGTCGCCGGGGCGGGGGCGTCCTGCTGCTGCGGGGGCGTTTGGGGTGGGGGTTCTCCGGTTCCGGGTGGTGAGGGGGTTGCCGCGTCGCCACCGGGTGCGGTCGCCGCGCGACCGGTTCCGGCGCCGAAGACCTGGTCGAGGGCCTCGGCGAGGGTGGGGGCGTAGCCGACCCGGACACCGCCGGTGCCGGGCTCACGGTAGCTGACCAGCACCCGGGAGAGTTGGGGGAAGGTCGAACCGTTCTGTTCCGAGGAGATCCGCTCGGTGTAGAGGGGTTCGAGGTAGAGGACCCCGCCGTCGGCGATCGGCAACGTCAGCAGGTTGCCGTACTGGATACGGTTCGAGCGCTCGAGCAGGGTGCGTTCGGAGGCGACCCGGGTGTCGGAGATCATCGAGTTCTGGATCTGTTGCGGTCCCTGCGTGAGGGTGTCCGTCGGCAACCGCAGCACGGTGAGCGTGCCGTAGTTCTCGGGGTCGGAATGCGCGGAGATGTACGCGGAGAGGAACTCGCGGTTGAACCCCACCATTGCGCTGGCCAACCGGAACGAGGGTTGCGCGCTCTGCTGGTCTCCGACCAGCACGTAGAACGGTCGCTGGTTCGGGTTCTCCTCCACGGTCGGGTCGCTTGGCACCGACCAGAAGGCGTTGGTGGTGAAGAACTCCCGGGGCTCGTCCACGTGATATTTGGCCAGCAGCTCCCGCTGTACCTCGAACAGGTCCTCGGGGTAGCGGAAGTGGGCGCGCAGCTCCTCGGGCACGGTGTCCTGCGGCTGCACGGTGCCGGGGAAGATGTTCATCCACGCGGTCAGGACCGGATCCTGGTCATCGACCTGATACAGCGTCACGGTGCCGTCGTAGGCGTCGACGGTGGCCTTGACGGAGTTGCGTGCGTAGGAGATTTCCTCGCGGGGCAGCTGGCGGCCGGTGGCGGCGTCGGTGACCGGCTCGTCGAGTGAGCTGCGCTGCGCGTACGGGTAGTTGCCCAGGGTGGTGTACGCGTCGATGATCCAGACGATCTTCCCGGCCACGACCGCGGGGTAGGGGTTGGCGTCGGTGGTCAGCCAGGGGGCGACGTGCTGGACGCGTTCTACCGGGTCGCGGTGGAAGAGGATCTTCGAATCGGCGCCGATTGCCCGCGAGAACAGAAGGTTGCGTTCGGCGTACTTGGCGGCGAATGCCAATCGGTTGAGCCAGTTTCCGATGGGGACGCCGCCGGCTCCGGTGTAGGTGTAGGTGGAGGTGTCGGTGTCGTATTCGCGGGGCGGCGAGTCCGGGGTGGCGCCGACGACGGCGTAGTCCGGGTCCGATTGGGCGATCACCTCGCCGTAGTAGATGCGGGGTTGCTCGACCGGGATCACCTGGTCTGCCGATCCCTGGGTGGCGATGTCGCTGACGGCGTAGATGGGGTAGCCGCTGTTGCTGTTGGAGGTATCGACGGTCGCGTCCCGCACGGCGGCGTTCACGCGGTTCGCGGGGGCGGCGACGAATCCGTTGCCGTGTGTGTAGACGGTGTGCTGGTTGATCCAGTCCGTCTGGTTGCCGGTGAGGCTGTTCGGGGACAGTTCACGGGCGGCGACGATGTAGTCCCGGGGTTCGCCGTCGATGTCGTATCGGTCGATGTCCAGTGTCGCCGGGAACCCGTAGAAGTTCTTGAGTTGCTGCTGCTGAGTGAAGGTGCGCGAGAGCACATCCGGGTCCAAGAGGCGGGCGTTGGCGATGGTCGTCACGTCCGCGGGAACCTCGCGGGGAGGGCGGGTTCCCACACCCGGATAGTCTCGGTATTCGACGGTGTCGCCGCCGATCCGGTACGCGTGACGGGTGGCGTCGATGTTGCGCTCGATGTAGGGGCGCTCGACATCGGCGGCGTTCGGGCGCACCGAGAACTGCTCCATCAGCAGCGGCCACACCCCGCCGACCAGGATCGAGGACAGCACCAGCAGCGCCGCGGCCATGGCCGGGATCCGCAGGTCGCGCAGCACGATCGCGGCGAAGAACGAGGCGGCGCAGATCACCGCGATCGCCGCCAGGATGAGTTTGGCGGGCAGTTCGGCGTGGATGTCGGTGTAGCCGGCGCCGGTGAAGGTGGGTTCCTTACGGCTGCTCGAGAGCAGCGCGTAGCGGTCGAGCCAGTACGCCACCGCCTTGAGGACGATGAACGTTCCGGCGAGCACCGCGAGCTGGACGCGGGCCGGCCCGGACAGCGCGCCGCCCTTACCGGACACCCGCAACCCGCCGAACAGGTAGTGCGTCACCAGGCTGGCCAGGAAGGCGAACAGCACGGCCACGAACAACCAGTTGAGCACACTGCGGTAGAAGGGCAGATCGAAGGCGTAGAACCCGATGTCGTGCCCGAACTCGGGATCGGTCCGCCCGAAGGAGCCGCCGCGCAGGAACAGTTGCACCGTCGCCCAGTTGCCCTGCGCGATCAACCCACAGAGCAGACCCACAGCGATCGGAATCCCCAGCCCGAACAACCGTTTCCGGCCGAGCACCATCGTGCGGTAGCGGGCGATCGGGTCCTCCGGCCCGGAGGCGGGGATGAACACCGGCCGCGAGCGGTAGGCCAGCAGCACACCCAGGAACACGATGCCGGCGACCAGCGCCGCGACGATCACGAACAGCGACAGCCGGGTGAGCACCACCGTCATCCAGACGCCACGGAACCCGACCTCCCCGAACCACAACCAGTTCGTGTACATCTCGATCAGCGGTGGCCCGACGAACAGCAGGACGAACGATGCGAACGCCACCATCAGCCACACCCGGGCGCGGCGGGACAACAACGGTTGACCCTCGGGGGTCCGTATTCCCATGTCCCACGCTCCCGGTCTAGGTACGAGTCCAAACTTTCGCCACTGTTGCCCGCGGCCTGGTCCTCACACTCCGCCAGGAGCTCGCCGTGGCGGCCGCTGCTGCGCACGGAACACGGAGTGCTGTGCACGCAGCACAGAGCAGGACAGCAGCAGGAGCCCGTGCACGGCCACGTTGAGCAGCGCCGGTCCCAGGTACACGGTGTACACAAGGGATTCGGCCGCGGGGTCGAAGCGGTACGGGTCGACGATCACCGGCAGGGACCAGGGCAGACCCAGCGGCAGCAACGGCAGCAGCAGGATGCCGGCCCCGATGTTCGCGCCGCCGGTGGGATCGGTGAGCTCGGCGACGAGCACGAACAACAGAAGCAATCCGAGCACCAACGCCGCGTGCACGCCGAAGAGCCAGGTCCAGATCCGGCCCTGCCGCCGATTCTTCACGAGGTGAGTATCGTCCGGCGGCACCGCCGCCGCCAAGGCCGCTGCCGGCCGAGGCCGGACCGGCGGATGTTGCGCCGGTTCGTGGCCGCCGTCTCGGCGCCGAAGCCGACCACCGACCAGTCGAGTCGGCCCGGAATGGTACGGCCCGAGGGCGTTGCGGTTCATGACCGCTCCGAGTCCACGTGCGTGCGCCGCGTGTCCGCGGTCGGCCGGGGGTGGGTGACGCGGACCCGGGAGATGCGGCGGCCGTCGACGGCGCTGACGGTGAGCCGGTGACCGTCGAAGGTGATGCCGTCACCGAGTTGCGGCACCCGTTGCAGCTCGTGCAGCACGAAACCGGCGACCGTCTCGTACGGGCCCTCGGGCAGGGTGATGCCGGTGACGGTCTCGAAGTCCTCGATGATCAGGAGCCCGTCCACCTGCTGGTGGGTCGGTGGTCGCGATGCTCCGTCGGCGGTCACCGGCGGGGTGGTTTCGTACTCGTCGCCGATCTCGCCGACGATTTCCTCCACGATGTCCTCGAGGGTGACGATGCCGGCGGTGCCGCCGTATTCGTCGACGACGATCGCGATCTGCAGATTGTCGCGGCGCATGTCCGACAGCGCGGCCAGGGCGGGTTTGGAGGCGGGCAGTTGCAGGACCGGCCGGCAGAGCTCCGCCACCGTGGCCACCCGATGCTCATCGGCGCGCAGCAGGTCACGCAGGTGGACGACTCCGACGATGTCGTCGAACGAGGCGGCGGTGACCGGATACCGGCTGTGCCCGCCATCGAGTGCCTGCCGCCGGGCCTCGCCGAGGGGGGTGGCGGCGGGCAGGAAGTCGACGTCGGTACGCGGGCGCATCACCTCGGCCAGCGAGCGCCGGCCGGCATCGAAGACCTCCGAGAGGATGCGGCGTTCGCTCTCGGCGATCGCGGTGTGCCCGATCAGCAGATCCCGCAGCTCCTCATGGGTGATCGCCTCCCCTTTCGCCTTCGGGTCTCCACCCACCAGCCGCACCAGCAGGTCGGTGGAGGCCGACAGCAACCAGATGACCGGGCGCATCGCGGTGGCGAACCGGTCCAGGGTCGGCGCCGTCAGCAGCGAGACCTCGGTGGAGCGTTGCAGGGCAATACGTTTGGGGACCAACTCACCGAGGATCAGCGACAGATACGCGATCAGCAGGGTGGTGCCGATCAGTGCAGTGGCGAGGCGGCCGCCGGCGGCAGACCCCACGCCTGCAGAGAGGGCACCAGAGCGGGGGCGATGGTGGAGGCGCCGTAGGCGGCGGAGAGAAAGCCGGCCACGGTGACACCGATCTGCACCGCGGACAGGAACCGGTTGGGATTACGCGCCAACGCCGCGGTGCGGGCGCTGCGGCCCGTGCGCCGCTCGAGGCGACGGATCTGCCCCTCCCGCAAGGACACCAACGCAATTTCGGTGGCGGCGAACACGCCACCGACCAGCACAAAAAGCAGTACCAGTCCGGCATTGACCACGATGTCGTTCATCGCAGCCGCCCAGGTCGGAGCGGCCGGGGTCTGTGACGGTGGCCCATGTCCCTTCTCCTCGCGAGGAGTCCTCGAACGGCTGGTGGGCTTCAGTGTAGGCGAAACCGGACAAATCGGACATTGTGGATGGGAGGTGTGGGCCGACGTCCGCCGGAGCGGGTCCGAGGGAGGAAGAAGGTGTTCGGTCTTTGTTGCACCGACACGGGTTCTCCGACACATTCGTGTCTGTGCCTCTCACCGTTCTGGTCCAAATCGCCTGTGTGGTCGCGTTGGTGTCGGTGGGCACGATGCTGGTGGTGGTCGGAGCGCTCGGATCGGGGTTGGTGTGCCTGCTGGGCAGCGGGGTGTGGTTCTGGCGGCTGTACCGCGACAGCGAGCCCTGACCGGGAGATCGCTCGGTCAGGACCCGCCGCGTCGGGACCCGCTGGGTCAGGCGGCGGCGGCGGTCGGCAGCAGCCGCTGCAGCACGTCGGTGAGGGTGAGCAGCCCGGTCACCTCGCCGTCGTCGTCGAGGACGAGCGCCAGGTGGCTGCGGGTCTCGCGCATGGTGCGCAGCGCCTCGTACACCGGGGCGTCGGCGGGCAGGGTGAGCACCGACCGCATCAACGCCCGCGCGGTGTAGGACGGCGGCGCGTGCAGGCTGTCGCGCACGTGCACCACACCCTCGACGCCGGCGTCGCCGCGGACCAGCAGCCGCAGGTGCCCGCAGCGCTGACCGGCGGCGCGGATCTCGCCCGGGGTCGCCTCCGGGGGGACACTGGACGGGGCCGGGTTCGGCCGCACCATCTCCCCGACGGTCACAGCCTCGAGTTCCAAGGCGCTGGTCAACTGACCGTGGTAACGCTCGTCGAGGGTGCCGGCGGTCGCCGAGTGCTCCACCAGGTGCCGCAGTGTGTCGGAGTCCTGACCGGAGCCGACCTGGTCGACCGGGGTCACCCCGACCTTGACCAGGCACCAGTTCGCCATCCGGTTCAGCGCGTTCAGGGCGGGGCGGTTGGCCCACATGAACCCGCGCATCGGGATCGCCAGCAGGGTCGCCGATTTCTCCGGGTGCGCGATCGCCCACGACTTCGGTGCCATCTCCCCGACGACCAGGTGCAGGAAGGTGACGACGAGCAGGGCGAGGACGAACCCGGCGACGTCCGCGAGCCACAGCGGGGCGCCCCATCCCTCGAAGGCCGGGGTGAGCCAGTGATGGACCGCGGGTTTGGTGATCGCACCGAGCGCGAGGGTGCAGACCGTGATGCCGAGCTGCGAGCCGGCCAGTAGCACCGACAGCTCCGACGCGCTGCGCAACGCGGCCCGGGCCGCGCGGCTGTTCGGTGCGGCGTCCTCGAGCCGGTGCCGGCGGGCCGCGATGAGCGCGAACTCGACCGCGACGAAGAACGCGCTGGCCGCGATCAGCCCGACCGTGACGACCACGACGACCCACGGACTACTCATCGGCCGACCCTCCTTGCTGTTCGGCGTGAACGGTGACGGACACCGAGGACGGCACCCGATGGGCGACCCCGCGAACCTGCGCGGTGAGGTACCGGCGCGGCGGATCACCGTCGGCGATCAGGTCGGCCGGGTCGGGCGCGAGCGGGATGTCGACGGTGTCTCCCATGCGGGGCAGACCGCCGAAATGGGCGATCACCAGCCCGGCGAGCGTCTCGTAATCCCCGTCCGGCACGGGGTGCCCGACGATGCGTTCGACCTCGTCCAGATGCAGCCCTCCGGGAATCGTCCAGCCGTCGGCGGCGGACCCGATCGCCGTGCTGGTGTTGGCGGGGTCGTGCTCGTCGGCGATCTCCCCGACCAGTTCCTCCGCGAGATCCTCGATCGTGACGATTCCGGCGAATCCGCCGTACTCGTCGATCACCAGGGCCATCTCCTCCTTCCTGTCGGTCAGCTGGGCGAGGACCTGCGGCAGCGGCAGCGAGGCGGGCACGATCACCGGCGGCCGGCACCGCGACCCCGCCGTCCCCGACGGATCGGCACCCAGCAGGTCGTGCAGGTGGATCACCCCGTGCAGGTCGTCCGAACTCGTCCCGACGACGGGGTAGCGGGTGTGCCCGGAGCCCATCCGGTCGAGCACCGCGGACAGCGGCTCGGCGGCGCGGACGGTGTCCACCTGTGCGCGCGGGATCATCGCATGCTCGGCCGTCTCGGTGGGGAAATCGAGAATGCGGTCGAGCAGGGTGGACAACTCCTTCGGCAACTCACCGGCAGCGCGGGACTGCGCGACGATGTGCTCGAGGTCCCGGGGCGTCGCCGAATGCTCGACGTCGTGCACCGGCTCGATCCGCAGCGCCCGCAGCAGCAGGTTCGACGACTGGTCGAACAGCCGGATCAACCAGCCGAACAGCCTCAGATACAGCGTGGTCGACAGGGCCAGCCAGCGGGCCACCGGTTCCGGACGGGCAATGGCCAGGTTTTTCGGGAACAGCTCACCGAAGACCATCTGGACGAAGGTGGAGAACCCGATCGCGAGGATCGCGCCGACACCGATCCCGACCGCGGTCGGGACCCCGACGCCGCCGAGGAGTTCCCCGAGGCCGCGGCCGATCAGGGGCTCGGCGACGTAACCGACCAGCAGGCCGGTGACGGTGATGCCGAGCTGGGCACCGGAGAGCATGAACGAGGTGCGGCGGGTGACGGTCAGGGCCCGGGCGGCGGCGGTGTCACCGGCCTCGGCGCGGGCCTTCAGCCGCGAGCGGTCGACCGCCATGTAGGCGAATTCCTGGGCCACGAAGTACCCGGTCACCGCGGTGATGGCGACCACGACCAGGATCCCGAACGTGATGCTCACAACGATGGTCACCATCTGCTCACCCGCGACCGGGTGATGGGGCTGCGATCAGCAGCACGGGGCGGGCGGGGTCTTCGAGGTTTGCGTTTGCGCGAAGCGCTGCTCATAACTCTCTCTGCAAGTCGGGGACAGAACGTCGCTACCAGGACGACGACCCAATGGTAAAGGGTTCTTTACAATCGGGTCTGCGGGCGGGGTCCCCGAACGCCCGCTCTCCACACAAGTGCCACCTGCTCCCGGAGGCGCTTCGTTTCGTTGCGTGCCGCGATGTGGCACTCCTTTCGGCTCGAGTTGCACACCGGTGCCCCACCGGTGACGGTGGCTGGGGACGAACTCGCACCATTGACAACAACGGCAGATGACGGGGCCGACCTGGCCGCCGACTGCCCGGAAAGGGAGGCGGTCGCGCGATGACCTACACCGTGCAGGTGACCCGGGACGGCAAGGCGTGGTTACTCGAGGTCCCCGAGTTCGGCATCGCCGGCCACACCTGGCGCCTGGCCGACGCCGAAGCCGACGCAACCGATCTCATCGCCGCACACCTCGACGTGCCCCGCAGCGGGATCCAGATCAAGGTCTGTGTGAACCGTTCATAGGCTCCGGTCGTATCCATGGGCATGACCAGGAGGGCGCCCCGGAGCAGCAGGAAAGCCGGCGGCGACGCCGATCACGGGCGGCCAGACCGCCGCCCCCATCGCACCGACACGTGTCGTCGTAACCTCCGGAGAGCTGGCCCTCGAGTTCACGACCGGTCGCCGCACCAGTGGTGCACGGCATCCACCAAGCATTGGTTGCCGGTCAGTCGGTCACCTGTCGGATGTAGAGCAGCGTGTCGCCCGCCGCTACCGTGTCGACCTCGGGTGTTCCGCTGCGCAGCAACCGTCCGTCGCGCACCACACCGAGGACGATGTCGGGCAGCTGCCGCGGTGACTCGCCGACCTCGCCGGGTTCGACGGTGCGTTCGGCGATCGCGAATCCGGTCTCCGGGGTGAGCAGGTCCTCGATGATGTCCACCACGTTCGGGGTGGTGGTGGCGGCGCCGAGGAGCCGGCCCGCGGTCTCGGAGGAGACGACCACGGTGTCGGCGCCGGACCGGCGCAGCAGGTGCGCGTTCTCGGCTTCGCGCACCGAGGCGACGATCTTCGCGTTCGGTGCGAGTTCGCGCGCGGTGAGCGTCACCAGTACCGCGGTGTCGTCGCGGGTGGTGGCGACGACAATCGACGACGCATGCTGCGCCCCTGCCAGTCGCAGCACGTCCGACTGGGTCGCCGACCCGTGCACGGTCACCAACCGCTGCTCGGTGGCGGTGTCGAGGACCGCCGGATCGGTATCGACGATCACGATGTTCGAGGGGTCGGCCCCGTCACCGAGCATCGCGTTGACGGCGGCGCGGCCCTTGGTGCCGTACCCGACGACGACGGTGTGATGGCGGGTGCGGCGCCGCCACCGCTGAATCTTGTAGCTTTGGCGGGAGGTCTCGGTCAGCGCGGCGAGGGTGGTGCCGACCAGGACGATGAGGAAGAAGATCCGCAGCGGGGTGACGACGAGGATGTTGACCAGCCGCGCCTGCGCGGTGATCGGGGTGATGTCCCCGTAGCCGGTGGTCGACAGCGACACCGTCGCGTAATACACGCAATCGAGCAGCGAGAGCGGGTTTTCTTGCACGTCGCGGTAGCCGTCGCGGTCGAGGTACACGATCAGGACCACCGCGGCCAATGCGGCGAGGGCGTACCCGATCCGCCGGGTGATGGCCTGCCCGGGACTGCTGTGCAGCTGCGGCACCCGCAGGATTCCCACCAGCGCGAAGTCGGGGCGTTCGGTGAGCACGTCGGATCGACTGAACCGGGCGCGCAACCTGCCGGGCATCACCTCGATCACCTCGTTCCCGTCACCGTCCCGGAGGAGCCTACGCGCCGACCGCTGGTCCGCATTGAGCACTGGACATCGATGCTCCCGCCCGCGAGGCCTCGGACGCGGGACGGGGGAGTCAGGTCAGTTCGCTGAATCGTTCGGTATCACGCACCCGGCCGGAGACGATGATGGTGTCGCCCGGCGCGAGGACGGTGTCGGCGGTGGCGTAGGTGAAACCTTCACCCGGGCGTTTGATCGCGACGACGGTGACGCCGTACGTGCTGCGGACGGTGGTCTCGCCCAGGCGTTTGCCCACCATTACTGCCGGTGGGGTGGTCTTGACCATCGCGAAGCCGTCGTCGAATTCGATGTAATCCATCATCCGTCCGCGCACCAGGTGCGCCACCCGCTTGCCCATGTCGTGTTCGGGCCGCACGACGTGCGCGACACCGATCTGGTGGAGGATCTTCGCGTGCGCGTTGCTGATCGCCTTGGCCCACACGTTCGGCACCGCCAGGTTGATCAGGGCGGACGCGGTGAGCAGGCTGGCCTCGAGGTCGGAGCCGATCCCCACCACGGCCCGGTCGTAGTCGTGCACCGACAGCTGGCGCAGCGATTCCTCGTCGGTGGTGTCGGCGACGGCGGCGTGCGTGAGGCGGTGCGAGATCTTCTGCACCACCGCGTCGCTGGAGTCGATGCCGAGCACCTCGGTGCCCTGTTCCATCAGCTCGAGGGCGAGGGATTTGCCGAACCGGCCCAACCCCAGCACCACGACGACGTCGGAGGACGGTTTCCTAGCCAATGAACGGCCTTTCTTCGGGGAGTTCGTAGCGTCGGTCCCGCTGCCGGGCGGCGAGCGCGCTGACCAGGGTGATCGAGCCGATCCGGCCCAAGTACATCAGCACCACCAGGATCAGCTGCCCCCAGTCCGGGAGTTGCGCGGTGATGCCGGTGGACAGGCCCACCGTCGCGAACGCGGAGGTCACCTCGAACAGCAGCACGTTGAGATCGAAGTGGGTGCCGGCGAGCAGCACGATCGTCGGGACCATCACCAGGGCGACACCGATCAGCGCGACCGACAGGGCTTGGCGTTGCACCCGCGGGGCGATCCGGCGGTCGAAGATGGTCACCGACCGATCGCCGCGCACCTCGGCGACGATCGCGAACAGCAGCAACGCGAAGGTGGTGACCTTGATGCCGCCCGCGGTGCCGCCGCTGCCGCCGCCGATGAACATCAGCACGTCCGTCACCAGCAGGGTCGCGGGATCCATCTGGGCGTAGTCGACGCTGTTGAATCCGGCGGTGCGGGGCATGATGCCCTGGAACGCGGCCACCAGCAGTTTTGACCCGAGATCGTGGTGGCGCAGGGTGTAGCCCCATTCGAGTGCCAGCACCAGCGCCGGCCCGGCCACCAGCAGCACCGCGGTGACCGTGACGGTCAGCCGGGTGTGCAGGCTCCACCGGGCGGAGTTGGTGCCGCGGACCCGCCGGCCCACCTCGAACAGCACCGGAAAGCCGATGCCGCCGAGGATCACCGCGGCCAGCAACGGCACGCAGATCCACGGGTCGTCGGCGAATCCGATGATGTTGTCGCTGTAGAGCGCGAAGCCGGCGTTGTTGAACGCCGAGATCGAGTGGAACACCCCCAGCCACAGGGCCCGCCCGGGTGGCTCGTCGTAGCCGACCGCGAACCGGGCCGCCAGACAGAGCGCGGTGACGGCCTCGATCAGGACGCTGACCCGGACGACCCCGACGACGACGCTGCGCACGTCCCCGAGCCCGGAGGCCCGGACCTCGGCGGCGGCGTTGAGCCGGGCCCGCAGCCCGATCCGGTTGGCGAGCATCAGTCCGACCAGCGACGCCATCGTCATGATCCCGAAGCCGCCGACCTGGATCAGGGCCAGGATGGTGCCCTGGCCGAACCCGGACCAGTGGGTGGGGGTGTCGACCACGATCAGCCCGGTCAGGCACATCGCCGACGTCGCGGTGAACAGGGCGTCGATCACACCGCTGTGGGTACCCGGCTGGCTCGCCGCGGGCAGGAGCAGTAATCCGGTGCCGACGGCGATCGCGGCCGCGAAACCCAGGGCCACCACCCTCACCGGGGTCAGCGTCACCCGTATCGCTGCCCACCGCAGTGGGGGGGTCGGCGACGCGCCGGTGCGTGAAGTCACGAAGAGGAGGGTAGCCCCGGACGTCACCGCCGCAGTGTTCGAACCCTGTGAACCCGTTGTCGGGCGACCAGGTGTAATTGATCACCGCTTCATAGGGTCTTCCTGTTCCGCTCAACCGACGTGGACGATGTGTTGCCGTCTCACGACGTTCCGCCCCAACGTCGCGCCCGTCACATGCACCCAGCACACGGGCGATCACCAGTTACGCAGGTAGGGAATTAGCGCAGCCCCGTGGACCGACCCCAGGTGTCTGTCGCCGCCACCGCACACATGGGACACGGGTGGGCCCCGCCCTCAGTCGATGCAGAACTCCGTGACGAGCCCCTCGGGTGTGATCGTCGAGGACTTCTCCGGCGCGGGTGACCTGCGCCCGAAGGCCTATGGGTGATGGGGCCCTGTCCCGGCGGTGGGCGCTCGCCCCTCGACGACGAAGCCCCGACACCGATCTCTGTGATCTGGTGGGGGCATGAACAGGCCCGGTCGATGGCAGCGGGGCCCGATGTCCGACAGGGCTTTTCGGTGCCGCGCCGTCTATGGTGCATCAGTCCTTGGATCTTCTCGCGGGCATTTCGTTCGACATCGTTCGTCATGAAGGAATCCTCCGCCTGGGGCGGTGGTGGGGTCATGCCGCGGGACCGGTACTCGACGTGCGCGCGCTGCCGTAATTCAGGCCGCCGCGCGGCGCGCGTGACCAGCTGGACGGCCTCCCGTGGATGTTCGCCGCGGATAGCTCATCCAGGCGGCGTGGACGTGCCCAGATGCGTTTGGCCGGGCGGACCCGTGCCGTATCGGACCGCCCGCGACTTGGTGACGCGGTCCGATCGGCGGTATGCGCGAGTGGATGCGTATGCGCGAGTTTGGCCGGCGGGGCAGGTCGCGGCCTGCGTGATCCGCTCGGGTCCGAGCTGTTCGCCGTGCCGGTCGAGCGGTGCTCGCGGCATCGCCGGTAGATACTCGGGGCCATCACACTCGGTGCTATCACGGCACCTAGCTCGCCGAAGATCAACAGGACTGGACGACAGCACCGACACCTGTCGGGGTCAACGGACATCTCGCCGAGCAGCTCGACGGAATCCGGCGAATCGGAATCCGGGTGCGGGCCGTGAGTCCTAGACTGGGCGCCACATCAATCGTGGGAGGTCCGATGAGCTCTCGTGGCGCCGCGCCGACGACGCTGTGCGCCGCTTTCCAGTCCACCGCCTCGAAGTATCCCGACCGGGTCGCGCTGCGCACCCCGGACGGCTCTATCAGCTACACGTGGCGGGACTACGCCGACCGGGTGCGGCGCATCGCGGCGGGACTGTCCGGTCTCGGGGTGCGCCGCGGCGACACCGTCGGGCTGATGCTGACCAACCGTCCCGAGTTCCACCTCGTCGACACCGGCGCGCTGCACGCGGGTGCCGTTCCGTTCTCCATCTACAACACGCTCACCGCGGAGCAGATCGCCTTCGTACTGGGCAACGCCGGCAACCGGGTGATGATCTGCGAGGCGCAGTTCGTGCCGGTCCTGCAGCAGGCGATCTCCGGTACCGCGGTCGAGCATCTGGTGTGCGTCGACGCCCGCCCCGAGGGCACCCTGACGCTCGACGAACTCGAGGCCGCCGCCGACCCGTCGTTCGACTTCGACGCCAGCTGGGCGGCGGTGCAACCGACGGATCTGCTGACGCTGATCTACACCTCCGGCACCACCGGGCCGCCCAAGGGTGTCGAGCTCACCCACGCCAACACGCTCGCCGAGCTGGCGGCGACGAGTTCGGTGCTGGCCACCGGACCGGACGACCGGATCGTGTCCTACCTGCCGGACGCGCATGTCGCGAACCGGTGGGGCGCGCACTACCAGAGCATGTACGGCGGCATGCAGATCACCACCCTCGACGATCTGAAACAGGCGATCACCGTGCTACCGATGGTGCGGCCGACCGTGTTCGGCGCGGTCCCGCAGGTCTGGTACAAGCTCAAGGTGGCGATCGACCTGACCCTCGCCGAGGAACCCAGCCCGGTGAAGAGGAAGCTGGCGCTGTGGGCGATCGACGTGGGACGGCGCCGCGCGCGGCTGCGCTCGGACGGCCAGGACGTCCCCGCGGTGCTGGCACTGCAGCATGCGGTCGCGGACCGGCTGGTACTGGCCGCGGTCCGCAAAAAACTCGGCCTGGATCAGGTTCGGGTCGCGGTCACCGGTGCGGCCGCCATCTCCACCGAGGTGCTGGAGTTCGTTCTGGCACTGGGTATTCGGTGCTCCGAGGTGTGGGGCATGTCGGAAACCTCCTGTGTGGTGACGATGAACCGGCCCGACGCAATCCGGATCGGCACGGTCGGCCAGGTCCTGCCCGGCACGCAGCTGAAAAGCGACGACGGGGAACTGCTCGTCTCCGGTCCGCTGGTGATGCGCGGCTACCGCAACGATCCGGAACGGACCGCCGAGGCGATCGACGAGGACGGCTGGCTGCACACCGGCGACATCGCCGAGATCGATGCCGACGGATACGTCCGCATCGTCGACCGCAAGAAGGAACTCATCGTCAACGCGGCGGGCAAGAACATGTCGCCGGCGAACATCGAGGGCGCCCTGCGGGCGGCCTGCCCGATGCTCGGCGGCGCTGCGGTGATCGGCACCGACCGCCCGTACAACGTGGCGTTGCTCGCGCTCGACCCCGACGGTCTCGCCGCGTTCGCCGACCGCCACGCGCTGCCCGCGGCGGGGCACGGAGAACTCACACAGCATCCGGTCGTCCTCGCCGCCGTCGAGGAGGCGGTACGGTCCGCGAACGCGAAGCTGTCCCGGGTCGAGCAGATCAAGCGGCACGCAGTGCTGCCGAACATCTGGGAGCCGTCCGGCGACGAACTGACCCCCACCATGAAAATCAAGCGCCGACCGATCGACGCCAAGTACGCGGCCACCATCGAGGAGCTGTACTCGGGCCGCTGACCTCGCCGCCGCGGCTGCGTTGACGCCGCGGGAGTCCCGGACGGCGGCCGTGTGTCGCTTCAGGTCGGCGGCGCGGGCGGCCGCATTCTCGTCGTCGAGTAGGTAGGACGCGGCGCAGTCGCAGTCGATGAGGAACTGCTCGTACGCCAGCACGCACCGGCCGCTGCTCGTCGAGATGAGTGAGCGCGAGGCTCTCGACCCACTGGAAGGGGAGGCGGGCCAGCTGGTAGTGGAAGTGGAGGAGAGCCATCGGGAAGTCACCGAGTGTCACGGGCGAGATCGTAGCCCGGCGCGGGCAGGGTGCGACCAGGATCGGCACATGCGCCCCGGGTGGTCGGTGCAGGAAAGCGCCGCCGGTGTATATCAGATATTGGATGCTTACATATGGAGGGCTACTCCGGATATGCCTTCGGTTGTCGGTGCGAGCGCTTCTCCGTGGGGGTGCTCCGTTCGCGCTCTGCTGGTACGTCGAGCGCGGAGAGCACCACATGGGCCGGAACGCCAGCTGACGACCTTGTGCGAGAACGCATCGCGCACACTCGCCAGTCCACCTACGAGATCACCGCGCAGGCCCTCCGACAACGCGGCGCCGGCAACGACTCTGCCGGGGCGATCGCAGCCCGCCAGTACCGCACCATGGACACCGAAGCAATCGCGTTCCTCGACCTGTGCGTACACCGGGCCGGGATCATCTGGGGCACGCCCGTCGAATAAAACGCACGCGTCATTCTGACTGCGCTCGACGGGCTGGTGCTGCGCTGGCTCGTCGACCGCGACGACGACGCCACCCTTGCCGCCCTCGACGACCTGGTGCAGATGATCGCCGTGAAGACTCTCGAGGCTTGCTGACCGAATCCACTGTGTGGAGCGTGTACGCCGCCAGGTTTGGTCCCGTCCCGTCCACCGTCACATTACGGGTTTTGTAGGCGATTTCCGCGTGGTAGCAAACCGAGGCCGTCGGGATGTGCGCGAGTGGTCGGACCGATGTGTCAGCCGTTCGGGTGGAACGGCGCCCCGCGGTGGCGGGGCTTGCCGGTAATTCGGCCGAGGAATGATTGGAGGGCCGCGGTGCCGGCGAGCGCTCCGAGCAGCAGTGTCACATGGGTCTTCATGGTCGAGGATCCTCTCGATCTCGGTGACTGGTGTTCAGTTCGGGGTGGAACGGGGCCGGTGTCGGTCGCCGGGGAACATTGCCTCGATGCGGGCCTTGATCTCGGCGGTACTGATCGGCCCGGTGCGCGGTGCGGTGAGGTGCGGGTTCGGTGCCGCGGGGGAGGAAGTGCTCATGTAGTTCGGTTCTCCTGGGTTCGGGTGGTGTGGCGCTACAGGCCGACGGCACGTTCGAGGGTGTCGAGTTCGGTGTCGAGGTGCCCGAGCATCGGGTTCAGGTCGGGCAGGGTGCGGCGGCAGCCGGTGAGCCCGAAGACGATCTGGTCGTCGTTGCTGGTGCAGGTGATGTTGAGGGCCTGCCCGGTGGTAGGGATCGACAGCGGGTACAGGGCGTCGAGGCGGGCCCCGTTCCAGTACAACGGCGTGGTGGGGCCGGCGACGTTGGAGATCACCACGTTGAACGGAGGACGCAACGGACCGCGCCGGCCGAGCAGCATCTCCATCCCGAGCGGGGCGGCGCCGAGGGCGCTCATCGCGAGCACCTGCGCCGGGCTCATCTCGCGCAGCGCGGCCTTGCCGTCGCGCATGCAGTCGCGCACGGTCTCGAGGCGGTGCCCGGGGTCGGGGAGGTGGGTGGCGAGGTTGCACATCAGCACCCCCACCCGGTTGCCTCCGGAGGCGCCGCCGCCGGATTCGGTGTCGGTGGGGCGCAGCGAGACGGGGACCATTGCGATCAGCGGGTCGGCCGGTAACGCGTCGCGGGCGTGCAGGTAGCCGCGCAGGGTGCCAGCGGAGACGGCCAGCACGATGTCATTGACGGTGGCGTCGGCGTGCTTGGCCAGCAACCGGATTCGTTCCAGCGGAAAGGTATGGGCGGCGACCTGTCGGGCGCCACCGATCGGTCCGTTGAGCACGGTGTGCGGGGCGGTGAGCGAGAGGGCGCCGCCGGTGCCGTGGGCGGCGCGGTCCAGTGTGCCGATCGCGGCGGGCACCAGACCGGCGACCTCGCCGGCGACGGTGCGACCGGCGCGCAACGCAAGCCCGGGAAGGTCGAGTGCCGCCGACAGGCCCCGCCCCGGCGCGGAGTCCTTCGGCTCGTGTGGTGTGGGGACGGCGGCCAGCCGCGGTACGGGCTGCCAGGGGGCGGGCATGTGCCGCCGGTGCGGGTCCGCGCTCAGGGAGCCGGCCAACAGGTTCATCGCGGAGGCACCGTCGGCGAGGGCGTGGTGGATCTTGGTGTAGACCGCATAGCGGCCGTCGGCGAGCCCCTCGATCAGATGCATCTCCCACAGGGGGCGGCTGCGGTCGAGGAGGGTGCCGTGCAGCCGCGACACCAGGGCCATCAGCTCGTCCATACCGCCCGGCCGCGGCAACGCATCTCGGCGCACGTGGTGCCCGAGGTCCACCTCATGATCGGCGAGGGTGTCCCAGCCCCACTGCCCGAGCGAGGTCACCGACCGGCGGGCCCGCTTGCGGAACAAGCTGGCCACCCGGTCGCCGGTCAGGGCAGTCTCGAACATCTCCCGCAGGTCCGCGGCGGACGCCCCGTCCGGTGGGGCGAACAACGCCAGCCCACCCACGTGCATCGGATGCTCCCGCGACTCGCCCAGCAGGAACAATGAATCGGTCGGCGCCATCGGCAACAGCACTCGGGCACTACCCTTTCTCGATTCCGGAAGCCGGACCGCGCAGATGGTGGCGCGGTCAGTCCCTCTCCGGATCCGGTGTTCACATTGGCGTAGCGGTCTCTTCAGGTAACGTTTGGGTGTGGTTCAGATCACAAACCAATCTCCCTGCGTTAGTTGTACAGCATCAACCCGCGGACGCGCCAGAGGCGCACGTCCACGCCGTTGCGGCCGGGATGCCCGCTCGCGCAGCGCAACTGGACGTCCGCTCGAGTGGTGCGTCCTGGGGCGGGGGTGTACAACGGGCGATGGCACCCCAATGTGTGATGGGCATCACGTTTCGGGTAGTGGGAGGAGCGAAGGCATGACTGCTGACGCCGCGCACCGGGCGGGTGCACCTGCCGCTGGCCTGGGCATCCACTTTCGTGTTCGGTCGCCGGCCCATGCGGATCGTCCGAGGCGGTGGTGACCCGGATCCGTCCTCGGCGCGGCGACCGTGGCCCTCTCCATGCTCGCGGTCGTCGCGGTCGCGGCGGTCATGATCTGACACCGTCGAAGATGTTGTCGCACCGCTACTCCGGAGGTCGACCTCTCCCCCCGGAAGAGAGCGTCAGTGTTGCAGTCCGTGGGTCGATCAGGGTCGGTCGCGACGGCGGTGGACTGCCAGTGGAGCGCCTGGGCAACATCAGGCGCCGGCATCGGTCACAATGGCGTCCGGAACTAGGCGGTGCCGGGAGAAGTGTGCGACAACGTCGAATCCATTCTCGCTGAAAGGAAGTCCGCCCCGGAGGAGGCTTGATGCCCGTTTCGTCACACGCATTGTTACAGCACGTGCAGGATCGCACCACCGACCTATGCCGATGGTTGGATACCGGTAACAACACCTCCGCCCTGACGGCGTATCTACGCGATGAACCCGTCGACCACCGGTGGCTCACCACCTACCAACGCCCCACACACGACCTGCTGAGGGCGGTCGACCAGCCCGCCCGCCCAGGGCGCCGCACCAAACGCCGACGCCGACGCCGAACGTCGGCCGGACCTTCGGTGAACGACGACCAACGCCGAGCGCTCGGGCACGACCGCGAAACCTGCGCCATGCTCCGCGGGCTCCTGACCATCGACCCGAGCGACCGACCTCGGAACGGGCTCCGGTCCGCCACCTTCGAGCGACTCACCGACGACCTCGGATTCGTCGTCGACGAACGTGGGACGGACGGTTCATTACGAGGTTGGCGGGTCGAGCGCTGCTTGTGTCCGCGGATCACGGGTTGGCCGGGGGTGCGCGTTGCGCCTGGCCGCCCTGGACCGTGCGCGAAGAGGCGTATCGTCCAATGTGAACTAGATCACACTACGTTGTCTGGCGCCCGGCCCCACAACCCGGCCGAGGAGACCGATCAGTGGTTTGGCCGTCCGCCAGGGCAGGGAGGTGGCCGATGATCCGCACGAGTTCACCCTTTGCCGCGGAGCGAGCACCCTGCGGGCGGCTCGTGGACGGTCGACGGCACCAGGAGAACGACGACGAAGGCCTGCGCATCGACGACCGGACCTACGCCTGCGGTTGCCGCATGATTCGCCACGAATTCCACGACGGCTCCGTCCGTATCAAGACCGTCCGCCACGACGGCAAGGTCCTGAAGGACGAGCACAGCGGCAACCACGAGGCCTGAAAATGACCGCATTCCACGACGTCGTCATCGTCGGCGGCGGTGGCGCGGGCCTGCGGGCGGCCATCGCCATCGCGGAAGCCGACCCGAAGCTGAGCGTCGCGATCGTGTCGAAGGTCTATCCGATGCGCAGCCACACAGTCTCCGCAGAGGGTGGAGCCGCTGCCGTCATCGCCGATGACGACACCCTCGACGAACACGCCATCTCGACGAACACGCCATCGACACCGTGTCCGGCAGCGACTGGCTGTCCGACCAAGATGCCGTCGAGGCATTCATCGAGGAAGCCCCGACCGAGCTGCTTCGTCTCGAACACTGGGGCTGTCCCTGGAGCAGACAGTCGAACGGGCACATCGCCGTGCGCGCCTTCGGCGGAATGCGAAAGAAGCGCACGTGGTTTGCCGCCGACAAGACCGGCTTTCACTTGCTGCACACACTGTTCCAGACGGCACTGTCATATTCGGACATCGTGCGCTACGACGAGTGGTTCGTCACAACAATTCTCGTCGACGAAGGCCGGGTGCGCGGTGTGGTGGCAATCGAATTGGCCACCGGCCGGATCGAGACGATCGTCGCCGGCGCCGTCATCATGTGCACCGGAGGCTGCGGTCGAGTCTTCCCCTTCACTACCAACGCCAACATCAAGACCGGCGATGGGATGGCTCTGGCCTATCGGGCGGGCGCCGGTCTGAAAGACATGGAGTTCGTCCAGTACCACCCGACCGGCCTGCCCTTCACCGGCATCCTGATCACCGAGGCCGCCCGTGCGGAAGGCGGATGGTTGCTGAACAAGGACGGCTACCGCTACCTGCAGGACTACGACCTCGGCACACCCACTCCCGAACCTCAGCTGCGGAGCATGGAGCTGGGGCCGCGCGACCGGCTCTCTCAGGCATTCGTGCACGAGCAGGAGAAAGGCCGGACCATCGATACCCCCAGCGGGCCGATCGTCCATCTAGACCTTCGCCATCTCGGCGCGAACGTCATCGACGCCAAACTGCCGTTCGTGCGCGAACTGTGCGCCAGCTATCAGAACATCGACCCGGTCCACGAACTCATCCCGGTGCGCCCGGTCGTGCACTACATGATGGGCGGGATCCACACCGACATTCAGGGCGCAACCGACCTGGCCGGCCTTTACGCTGCGGGCGAAGTCGCGTGCGTGAGCATCAACGGCGCCAACCGGCTGGGCTCGAACTCTCTACCTGAACTGCTGGTCTTCGGAGCCCGCGCAGGACAGGCCGCGGCGGACTACGTAAGGCAACTACGCACCGGGGCATCGAGCGCGGCCGTCGAGGCGCAGGGACGCGACGAGCAGCACCGGCTCGAAGGCGAGCTTGCCCGGCACCAGGGTGAGGGCGGCTCGGGTCGTGACCGCATCGCCGGCATCCGCACCGAGATGCAGGATGCGATGGAGGCCGGGGCCGGTATCTTCCGGGACGAGAAAACATTGAGCAGGGCGGTCGACAAACTCAGGGCGCTGCGGGAGCGTTACGCCGGCGCGGCTATCGATGATCACAGCCGTACCTTCAATACCGAGCTGGTCGCCACCCTCGAGCTGTCGTGCATGTTGGACGTCGCCGAGTGCATCGTGGGTAGCGCCCTGCGACGGGAAGAGTCACGCGGCGCCCACCAGCGCACCGACTTTCCCGCACGCGACGACGAGCGGTATCTGGCCCATTCACTGGTTCATCGGGAGCCCGACGGGGAGCCCCGCTTCTCGTATCTCCCGGTCACGATCACCCGCTGGCCGCCGGGCGAGCGGATATACGGGAGATGAGAACCGTGGCGGACACAACCACTGCCGACACCATCACGATGGAGGTCTCGCGCTACCGGCCCGAGCAGGAGTCCGAACCGGCACTGCAGAGCTATCAAGTTCCGCTGCGCAAGCAGTGGGCGATCCTCGACGGCCTCAACTACATCAAGGACCGCCTCGACGGCACGTTGTCCTACCGCTGGTCGTGCCGGATGGGCATCTGCGGCAGCTGCGGCATGACAGTCAACGGCGAGCCGAAGCTGACCTGCTCGACATTCCTGACCGACTACGCGCCGGGGCCCGTCCGGGTCGAGCCGATGCGAAACTTCCCGGTGATCCGCGACCTGGTCGTCGATATCAGTGACTTCATGGAGAAGCTGCCCAAGGTCAAGCCATGGCTGATCCGTTCGGAGGACACCGAGCCCGAGGACGGCGAGTACCTGCAGACACCGGAGCAGATGGACGAATACAAGAAGTACAGCATGTGCATCAATTGCATGCTCTGCTACGCCGCCTGCCCGGTATACGCCCTCGATCCCCTGTTCATCGGCCCGGCGGCGATCGCGTTGGGGCAACGGTACAACCTGGACTCGCGGGACGAGGGCGCCGAGGACCGGCGTGATGTACTCGCCTCCGCGGAGGGTGCGTGGGCCTGCACCTACGTCGGCGAGTGCAGCGTCGCATGCCCCAAGGGCGTCGACCCCGCCGGCGCGATCCAACGCTACAAGCTGACCGCGGCGACGAAGTCGCTCAAGGAGTTCCTCCTGCCCCGAGGTGCCCGATGACCGCCGGGCCCGTCGGCGCTGGAGGCATGGACACCGCTCCATCGGGCGGCGCCGGCCCCGGCCCCGTGTACACGGCTCGCGCGTACCGCCAACCGGTGTCGCGGTTCTGGTGGCTTCGGCGACGCTCGTACTTCCTGTTCATGATGCGCGAGCTGTCCAGCGTGTTCGTCGCGTGGTTTGTGGTGTTCCTGCTGATGCTGGTCGACGCGGTCAGCTCCGGCCCCGTGGCCTACCAGGAGTTCCTCGACTGGAGCGCCCGCCCATGGGTGATCGCGCTCGACGTGATCGCCTCGGCTTTCGTGCTGCTGCACGCCGTGACCTGGTTCAACCTGGCGCCCAAGGCGATGGTGGTCCGGCTACGCGGGCGGCGAGTCCCGCCTCGTGTGCTGCTCGCAGCACATTACGGGCTGTGGGCGGCGTGTTCGGCGGTTGTGGCGTGGGTGATCTTGCGATGACGGCAAAGAGGGCACCGGCCGGGAATCAGAGCACCCCGAGATCGCTGGAGCCTGCAGCGTGGCTGCTGTTCAGCGCGGGTGGCATGACCGCGGCCCTGCTGATTCCGATCCTGCTGGTTTTGTTCGGCGTCGCGATCCCGCTCGGCTGGTTGGCCGCGCCCGACCACTCCCACCTGCTCTCGGTGCTGCACTACCCGGTCACACTGCTGGTGCTCTTCGGGCTCTGTGTTCTGGCATTGTTCCACTGGGCGCATAGATTCCGCTTCGTCCTGTGTCACGGATTGGGCGTCGAGCGGGCCGGTGGGGTGATCGCGGTGCTGTGCTACGGCGGCGCGGTGGTGGGGTCCGTCGTGGCCGCATATGTGCTCCTCAGTGCATGGTGACGGGCCGGGGCAGCACACGATCGAGCTACTGCGGGACCCGCACACGCCTTGCGGATACCGTTCGGACAGTGGATGCGTGTGCGTCGTCCTGAAGGAGAGTTTGATCGGTCCTTCCGCATCGACATTGATTCCGGCGATGACCTGCGCGCAACCCTCGCCTTTGCGAGCGCCGGTGCAAGGCCGCGCCCGCCGAATGCTCCGGAAGACCGGTTCGTAGCCGCGACCGCCAGCATTCGGTATCTACTGTCCGATCGACAGTGGCGGCGGCGCCGCTCTTGTCCGATGTGTCTGAGCGGCGCATCCGGAATGATCGTGTGTGGTCGGTGAACGTATCGTCGAGGTACACGGATTCCTCCGGTCTCAAGATGAGTACACCCGATGTTTCGACGCCACCGTGACTTCGTCACAGTCCCCAACGTTATTGGGCGCCCTCGCGGGCGAAGCGTGAGGCCGCCCACGCCGGACTCTGGCTGCGCGGTCCCGAAGCGGACGCCGGTCCAATAGCCGAGTCCGACATGCCCACCGGGGTGATCACGGCTCAAACACCCGAAGCGGGTTCGCTGATCCATCCCGGGTCCGCGCTCGCGGTATGGATCGATCGCGATGACGGTGGAGGTGGCGGAATGCGGGAGCCTCGCAGACCGTTACCCGACCCGAAGGGCAACAAGGAAGCGTTCGACGCCCTGTAGCAGTGCGGTGCCTCGCGTGACCCGATGCCCCCATCGCTTGGGGCCATCGCAGAGCGGCCTACACAGAAGCAGCACAGCGTGTGGGTTCAGGAAGTCGATGGCGATGGAGTCATGCCCACCGCCGGGTGTCTGTGTCCTCGATTACGCGGTTTTGGGGCCCGTCAAATCGCGGCCTGAACTGATGAGCTGCCCGCGATGGTGGAGACCGATCCCCGTTTCGGGCGGCGGTACCGGTTCCGCACCGAGGAGGACACCATGGCGTTGGCCGAGGAGTTTCGGGCCCCGTCGTCTATCTGCTCTCCCGGGTCGTTACCCACAGGTTGCTTGCCTATCGTGGAGATCAGGTCAGGATCTGATTGACGTCGATGCCGGCCTTCTCACACAGTGCCCGGAGCAGTTTGTTGTTCTGCTCGGCCAGCGCGTGGCTGGACAGGATGTGGCCGAACTGATCGTCCCGACGGTCCGCGGGCACCGGTCGGCCCTCCAGACCGAGATTGGTGACCTCCTTCCACAAGATCTCGGCGATGGCCTCTCGCAGATCAAGTTTGCGGCCGGCCCCGTCATAGAGGGCGACCGGGTGGTCGTCCCGGAACGCGGCGGCGACTTCGCGTGCACTCATGTGTTCGTCCTCCTCGATCGGTACTGCGGGTTGAACCTGTACCCGAAATTGCATGGCCCGGTATGGCCATCCGGATTCGGCCCATTCGGACACGATGATGTGAAAGTTGTCGAATGTGCTGTCCGGGTGCACGTATCCGCCGTACAGGCGGGTCACGACGTCGGGGCCACCGTTTCCTGACGGTCCCCGTACTGGCCGGAATGTTGGAGCGGTGTGCCAGTTGTCGGTGATCTGTCCGACGACGCGGATGGTGATGTTGTATTCGGCTTCGTTGAAGTAGCTGAGCACCCAGTTGTTCTGCATTCGGCGCAGGCACAGTTCCCCGACCTTGGACCCGACCGGCAGGATCGGGGTTGGTGGATTGCCCCATGCCCAGGCGCCGTGGCGAAATCCCCAGGGCTCGTAGATGTCCCGGTTCAGCAGCTGGTCCTCGGGGCAGCGGAACAGCAGCACGTTCTTGTCACGTTCGAGGCCGCCGGTGGTCATCACGTAGACGAAGCCGTCACCGCCGCGTTCCCAGGTAAGCATCCGGCGATGGCCGCCGAATTCCCACCCTTCCCACCGGGCCTTGGGTCCACCGTGGGTCCAGGTCTCGCCGTTGTCGTCGGAGTATTGGATCTCGGTCCACCGCGTGTCCGGCAGGCCGCGAACCACGAGGACGTGCAGGTAGATCCGGCTGCCGATCACGATCGCGTCGGTCGGGAGCACCGTGCTGAACTCCGGGTTGTTGTGCGGGTAGTCCCACAACTGTTTCGCGGGATTGCCCCCGGCCGCGCGGTGAAATCGCACCCCGTCATCGAGGTCGTGGGTGTGGCTGTAGAGCAGGACCGGGCTGCGCCAACCGGGGCCGCCGACCCGGTTCTCGGCGAAGGTGTCACCGAAGAAGAATCCGATCTCCCCCGTGGGCATCCGCACCGGGATGCCCAGGTCGGTCCCGCCCACACCGAACTGCGGCACCGGAGTGAGATCTCTGATCTTCATGACCGCACCAGTGTCATCGGCCGAGAACCTCCCCGGCGATGTAGTCCCACAGCGCCGCGTCGTCGACCGGGAACGGTTCCGCACCCGGGGCCGGGGGGCTGTGCCCCAGGCCGAGCATCGCTTCGAGTTCGTCGGTACTCAGGTGGGTGTAGTTGAGGTCGCAGCGACCGAAGGGCGGGCACGGGCCGATGTCGGTGTATTGGTGGGCGAAATAGCCGTCTGGCTTCATCTTCGGCGATCCGGGCTCCCGGCCGTAGCTGGGGGTGACCAATCGCAGACCGGGTGGGCGGGTGCGCCACAGGTCCGCGTTCGACACCGGGTTCCAGTAGCCGATCACCCGCCGCTCGCCGAGCCATTCGCGTGCCCGCCGGATCTCGTCGTTGACCTCCGCCGACTGGTCCCCGGTGATCGCCCCGGCTGCGTCCTCGACGTCGGCCATGACGACCATCCGCGGATGCGGCCCGCCCTGCTCGGTGACCATCTGCATCAGTAAGTCGATGTTCGCCTGACCGGGCCGGAAGAACCAGTACACGATGAAGAACCGCAGCCTGCCGTCGTCACAGGCACGCACCGCCCAGTCGTGGTTCGCCGCGAACTTCGTATCCCGCATGTTCCCGCTGTTGGATCGGAAACAGAAGATGTCGTACGGGTATGCGTCGGTGGCCGGGGTGATCTGGTACTGCGACACATCCGCCCAGGTCTTGCCGCGTACCTCGGGCGGTGTCGGCGGGGTGACCGGACCCCCCGAGATCGGGGCGTTGCCCGTGGCGGATCACGACATTCCATTCGCCCTCGAACACATAGCCGGTCACCGGCCATCCGTTCGAGATCTGCAGCGCGGTCGCTGCGCGGGCGGTGCCGGTGTCCCAGATTCCGGTTTCCGGTATCCCGCAGGTCTTCTGCCAGCGCCCCAGGCCGTCCTTCCAGGATTGCGGGTCCGTGGGGAACAAGCCGCTGATCGACTCGGCGGGTCCGTCGAGCGGACCGTAATAATACCCCGCCGGGAGGGGGAACGCGTCGGGGTCGGGCGGCCCGTACACCCAGAGGTAGCCGTTGTCGAGCCGGGTGGCGAAGGCGTCCAGGCGGGGGTCACCCTCGGGGAGGTTGATCTGGGTGTGCATCGGGTCCTTGGTGGCCCAGTCCTCACCCCAAAACACCGTGCCCTCGAACTCGGTGAGCATCTGGCGGACCGCCGCGATCTTGTCGGCTGGCATGTTCACCGACGCCCGCACCTTCCAGGGCAACCGGGTGGCATTGAGATCCACGGCCGTTCCGCTCAGGTGGTTACTGTTGGCAATATCGTTGTCCCAGCTGAATCCCCAGTAGTCGCGGGGCCGGTAACTGTCGATCCGCCAGATCCGCCGATGCCACAGCGCCGCCCAGGCAACCAGGATCGTCGCCGCCGCGCCCCGGCGCACCTCCGGCCGCACGTTGTCCGTGCCGGGCACGAGCGGCTTGACGATCTCGCCGGTATCGCAAATGCGCCAGCCGTTCTCGGAGATTGTGTTGCCCTGGTAGGTGCGAAATCCCATCGCGCTCACCCTCGTTTCCGTCTCACCACCACGATCGGGCGGTCGCCGATCCTGCCCGCGGCGGATGGTCGTCGCGGCGTGCACCCCGGACGATAGGACCCCGTACCGACACCAACGCGCGCCCGCACGTTTCGCCCGAACATCAGTGTGACGGCCGACGCGCAAAAATATCGCGAGTAGCGCCCTACTCGTTCTCCGGCGCACACCGTGGTCGACCAACCAGTTGTCAACGGTCGCGAGGAAATCCGTGTGGCGGGCATGAGTGGCCCGATCTGCGGACATGAAAGTTCGGGCGACGACACGTTCTCAAGTAAGGGCCCGGTCGTGGCGGATGCGGACACCCGTTCCCCTCCGGTGCCTGGTGCCGGCCGCGTCGATCGAGTTGGCGGCCACCACCATGGGATGCTGTCAGCGCCGTGTGAGCGTGGATAGTTGCACCAGGCGAGTGACGCGTCGCCAGTCCGACCTGTACGACCGCACGGTGTGTCCGCCGATGTCGCATCAACTGCCTGCCCTGAGCAGCGATATCGGCCGACGGAAGAGGCCCCGTTTCTGTTCCGGCGTGTCCGAGCGTCGACGTAGCTTTCCAGGAGGCTGATCGGCGTCGCTCTGCCTGTTACGACGGGGGATTGCGCGAGGAGAAGTAGTAGCCGATGGCGCTGCCGGTCAGGCCCACCATCGCGGTGAAGACGACCTGGAACGGGCTGCTGGCGCGGTCCCACTTGTCGGTCCCGGCCCACAGGGGCACCAGCAGGTAAATCAGGCCGACGAGGAAGGTCGCGACGGAGAGGCCGATCGCCAGGGCCTTGCGGGTGTCCTCCTGGCGTTCGTCGAGGCGGCGGATGGTGACCTCGGGCTGTTCGGTCACCCGGGGGTCGGTGGTGCCGACGTTGACCTCGTCGACGTGCGCGTCGTCCAGGGCGGTGACAGTGTCCTCGCCCCGCACGATGCGCCGTTCCGGTTCGGGTTCGGTCACTTGAAGACGACCTCCCGCTTGGTGCCGTCGGGCTCCTCGATGAAGACCTTGGCGCCGTTGGAGGCGGCCTCGTCGATGTAGGCGGTGGTGCGGATGGCCCGGACGAGGGCGCTGGTCTTGGTCGAGGCGTGGCGCTTGGCGATCTCTTCGAGCGTCTTGATGTCGTCGTTGGGCAGGTTCGCGGTGACCTTGGAGACGTCGTCCTTGCTCATGGTGTCCTCCTGGCGATGTGAGCTGACCTGGCAAGTCTATCCCTGAACCGTACCTGGTACGGTTTAGATACGCATCGCTGCGGGTTGGATGAGAAGTGCCCGAGGCCCTGTCCCCTCGTATTCGTCGGCGTGGCCGCAGGTGGCCGGGAGGTCCCGCCACGCCTACCTACATCGAGAAAATGCGGCGCAGCGTCGGGCCCGGGCATGGGGGCATCGAGCGATCCTGGAGACGTCCTTGCCGATGGGCGTACGTTGCAGCGGCCCTCTCAGACAAGCATGGCCCCGATTTCGCCCGCACGCTCAAGCGGAAGCTGCTCCGACCGGGCTTCCTCGCGGCGACTACTGCAGTTACGCGTACGCCTGATCGGATCGCGAGGCTCGCAAGGCCGGTGTCGACGTCAGGCTCGGCGTGATCGACGTCCGGTGCTGAGGCTCTTTGACACCGTTTCTACGATGAAACGCCGGACAGCCAGTGAAGGGTCCCACACACTGTCTAACGGCATGAGTTGAGGCAGCGGGAAGGGAAGGACGACGCCCGATGACGAACTCGACCGTTCGAGAGCAGTTGCTGCAAGACGTGCAGGACCCGAGTCCGTGTTGGAGGACGAGATCACGCTGGGTCACGCGCTACAACACACGGCATTCCACTCTCGGTCAGATCTGTCCGATCGACTTCGAGCAGCGATCGGCTACTGGCCACCGCCGCATCGGAATTGGTGGCCACATTTCGGGGGGCGGGGGAGGCCCTCCACGGAATCTGGGGCGATATGACCGAAACCGACCGGCGACGGCACGCCCGCCGACCCCGACCCGGCAGCCGACCACCCGCGCCGTCTCCGTCACCCGCGGCCGGCACCCGCACCTGACCGGCCACCCCGAAAACCTCCGGGGTTCACCGCCACCGGCCTCGCTCACCGGCCCTGCCCGCCGGGAGGCACTTCCGGCGATTCCGGTCCCGTCCTCCCCGACCGCGGGGGGAGGGATGGAACGATGTGCACCGTCGCCACCGCCGGTCTATTGGGTGGCCGAGAGGGTCTATCCACGAACGATGTGAGAAGGAGGTGGAACAGCGATGGGTGATGCCTTTGACATCGGCGAGCGGTCGGACGTTCGAACACTGCTCGGTGACGATGGTGATCTGCTGGCGTTTCTGACCAGAAGGACTGCAACCTCAAACGCGGTGTGTGGCGGGCACAGCTGCAGCGGCTGCCGGATCGCTACGTGAGACGGTCGCCGAGGTCCGGCATACGGGTCTGTCGGTCGAACTCACCGGGGGCGACTCGAGCCGCGACGGGCTGCGACTGTTCATCAGCGGCGCGGCAGGCGAGCCACCTGGGCTCCTGACCGAGATCTACCCTCAACGACACCCCTGGAGACCAGTTGGTGGCGGTAACGTGAGATCTCGCCGGTGGGCGGTGTCGAACGCCCGGACACTGGGCGTGGGCGCTACGCCGCCCGGACCGCCCCGCAAGCGATGGCATCCGGGCAGCCCGCGCACCCTGTTCCAAGCGACTGGCCGGCCGTTTCGTCGAACGGGCATGCACCGCGCCTACAACGGCTCGAACGGCCACCGCCCGGATCGCCGAGCCAAGTGCAGAGCCAGCATTGTCGGTGTGACATGGTCAACCAGGGGTGTTAGGTGCTCGGGAAGTTCGCTGGCATTGTCGCCGGCTGTGATCAGGACGACTGGCCGTCCCAGAGCTGCTGCGCGGTCCCAGATAGGCAATGCGCCATCAAACGAACGACGCCCGGACCCGATCAGTATCAACGGCGAGTGCGTAGGCGTCGCGAATCGATGCACGTGCCACCAGTCCTCGGGATCCACACCGATAGCGAAGATCCCCGATGCTTCGACCACCTTGGCGGCCGCATGCTTCGCAGTGCCCAGTGCGGGCCCATTGCCAGCGAAGACCAGGGGGGAAATGCCATACAGTGACTCAGCAAGCTCGCGGGCGGAGTGATCCTTCGTCTGACGGACCTCAGCGATCACTGCGGCAAGGTCGCCGGAACTCAGGAGGTTCACCCGCCGCCCCGCGAGTGGGTCCCTAGCTGCCGCGATGGCAGCCGCGACCGCCAGAAGGGCGATGAGACTGAACTGGTAGGTTCTGATTCCAGGTGAGAGCCCGAGGTTGGCCAACGATGCTGTGAGCACGTCATCGGCGGCCGTTGCTGTGGAAGATCTGCTGTCCAGCGTCACCGCCAGCGTGCGGTCACCAGCCGCGCGAGCTAACCGTAGTCCCTCAGCCGCTGAAGGATTACCTCCCGATGCAGACACACCGATCACCAACCGTGCGCGCGTTTGGCCCGCTTGGTGTGCTCCGTAGCCGATGAAGTCTCTGGCACTGAGCGCACGATAAGAAAGCCCGGGCGTCTCACCAAACGCCAGTCCGCATGCGAGCGCGGCATGGTGCGAGTCGCCAGCGCCGAGCACCAGGACCTCGTCGAGGTCAGGCCAGCCACGCACCACGCCGGTCGCCGCGTCGACGAGCTGATCGCGGAGGATGATGAAGTCGGGGGCGAGGCAGTCCAGTTCATGCGCCATCGTGTTGATGGAGTACTTCATGCGTAGTCTCCATTGAGATCGTGCACGATCTCCATGAAAGTGGCGACTTTGCCGGAGTAGATCCTGACCTCCCACTTAGGTGGTTCACGCAGCGGCCCAACAAGCGTTCCGTCAGAGCAGATGTGCCAACGACGTATGTTGAGGTCAGTATGCCCCGCCATCATGATCCGTGCCTCATGCGCATCTTTCCGCACCGAATGTACAATTCAAGGATGCGGTCCGGATCGGGATGTCCGATGCAGGCTGCGTCAAGCCGACCCTCCCGAGGGCTCGCTCCGGCGGGCGTCTGTTCTCCGCAGAGCCAGCTGAAGTGCGTCGAGTCGACGTCGGCGATACCAGCACCCCAGTCCGAGTGCGCTTTCGCGCTGACGATTTACGATGTGGGTAACCGGCGAGTCTCGCGACACCGGGCCGGGGCCACTGAACAAGGATCTCGCCGCGATCGGCCGACTGTTCCGTCTGACCATTGACTGGCGGGCTCAACGGGACCGGCAGCGCTAAACCTGGCACGGATCATTCGTGCCGTGGCGAAGCGCCCTCGCGCCACGCGCGGTCCCCGAGTCGGTGAGAGCCCAGATGAAAGCGCAACGCTGCTACGCCCGCCTCGCCGACGCCACCTCCCGCGTGCAATGGGAACGATCCCGCAAAATCAACATCCGCGGCGAACCCGTCGACAACCGGCATCGATGACCGGGCACGCCGATGGCGCGTGCATGAAACGAGCGTGATCCTACAACCGCTGGTGCTGCTTGTACGGAAGTCCTGCCCACCGCATTGCCAGACAATTCGTCTCCACCGGCGAATTCCTTCCCCATACCGTCAACAGCTCGACGCCGCCCGCACCCTCATCACCAATCGAACCGGCAACCAGGATGGTCGACATGAACCGCGCCGTCAGGACCAACTTGCTCGCCGCTGTCATTACCACCGCGAGTGATCGCGGTTGCAACCGCAGCTGTTGCGAAGGCGCTCGAACTATCTGCAACGCACGGATATTCGATCCGTGCCGACACCTCACATCACCACTCCGCAGCCGCCCTCAACGCAGCCTTGTCCGCGAAATGCTCGAAGAGCTATACCAGACCTACCAGCAGCGCCGCCGGGGTCGTGTAGACACCGACGATCGCGAACGACGTAATTGAGGCAGCACACCTCGACTGGGGGTCGAGGACGGGTGAGGCGTTGCGGTTAAGGGTGCGCTTCCCCGAGTCGATGCGATGTCGCCAGGCCGTCGACCCGGCCGCTCGTCCTTCGCCCAGCTGCGGGGAGGGTGCAAATGGGCGGCAGCCAATCAGGCGCGGTCGGGTACCGGCGACCACACGCATGCCGCATCCGGGCGGTTCATGCCGCGCCCTTCGCCAGCGGCCTGCCTTCTCTCCCTAACGCAAAGTCGGAGTCGACCAGGATGAGCAGTTCTCAGATCGGTGAGTGCAATCTGAATATGATGTTAGACTTTTGATTTCGCACTCCCTAGTCAATCCGCCATGCATACCGACCAGGCGCTGGACCACCCCTTATCGGCCGACCTGATCAGTCCAGATCTACCGAAACCCCCGCGCGGGAGTCTCATCAAACGGTGTCGCCCGTCGCAGGCGTTGTGACGATGCTAAGTTCAGTTCCCGCCAGTATGATCACGGCAATGGTGAGTGTCCCAGGCGGCCAAGGGGTAGGCGGCGCACAACTGCGTGCAGGTGCTCCTGTGGCATCGGCTGGCCATGCGAAGACCCTGCTGAGTTTCTTTGCCTGGCATCCAAGTTGCACTACTGCGCTCCAATCGCGGATCGGCAGCTCGCCGGCGAGAGTAAGGGTGCGGTCGCTTTCTACCAGTCTGAGTCGACTGCCGATTTTAGCGTCACGCCAGGTTTCGCATCGTCGGCATGTCAAGAGTTCCCGTGAGGGAATTCCCGAGGATCTGAAGTCGAACCGAAACACGTCTAGCAAATCCCCACAGGTTTCGCACCGGTCGTTCCCATGATGCCGCCGCCCAGTCGCGAGGGGAGTCCAATGCTGCTGCACTGCAAGAATGCTGTCGCAAGCGATGGACTTGAGAACGGCATGCCTCATTGCCTCACCAACGCCGTGGCTTTCGGAGGTCGACATACCCAACCCTGCGATGTGCTCGAATGCCCGTACTTGCCTTGCGGCGATGGCGGCAAGTCGCTGCACCTCGCCAGTCGTGGCGACTTCGGTAGCGTACGTCAGTGCATGGAGAAATCGGCCTCCATCGCCTGGTAAAGGCGCAGGGGGCTCACGGTAGCGAAGTTGGGCAAGCTCTTCCGGAGGTAGGGGATCGATATGCGAATCGGGATCACCGAGCACGGCCAGTCGAAAGTTGCCATTCCGTCGGTTCATCTCCGCGACGGCACGGCCTACGGTCGCGCCGCGGTAGAGCTGGCCGAGTAGATGTTCGAGTTCGAGAGGTTGGAGGACAACTTCGCCCCAGGCGGTGACGATGGCCGCGACATGGCGACTGTCCATGGTCGCGTCGACGTATCCCCATCTCCGGTTTTCATCCGCGCTGAGGATCCCTTTGCACGCGCAAATGACGAGTATGCGTGAGCGTATTTCGTCAGCGGACACGATTCTCCCCACAGCGGCGGCTTCGGGAATTGGGGCGAGGATCCGAAAGCACTCTCCGGTCAACCGGCAGCAGGGGGCTCCGACTGTAGAACGCCCCTTCTCAAGAATCGAATCGCAGAGAGAAAGCCCGTTGCCTAGGTTCAGATCAAATCCGGCGCCGCCTGTCACTATGCACAGCAGTGACGATGGACTCGTCACGGTGTCCCGAATAACCTGCCGAGCTGCGTGGCCCCCTATGAGCCGCCGCCTGCCGATAGGAACATCATCGAGCGCCGTATCCGCGAGTAACTCGATGATGGGACCTGATGAACTGTCGCTGTCAAGGAATTTTGCTGCGACGGCTCGAACCCGCGACCGCAACTGTGCGGGTGACCGTGCGAATATTATTCCGGGGGCGGACCCATATTGGGTTCCTCGAGGGAACAGCGCCTCGAGTAGGTCCGTGCCCACGTGTTCCGTGGTGGTCACGACCAGAGCTGTCGCAGTGGCATCGATCTCCAGTGGGGAAGAACAAACTGGCCCCGCTACGCGTCCCGTTAGCTCCGCGTAGATAGCGGCAGATTGCGAGGCTTCGACGCCAAGAGCTACCACGATTCGGGAGTGGGCTCTGTCTTCCTGGCGGACGTCAAGGCCCATGTTGTGAGTCTTCAGTCATTCTTGCCGCTCTCACGTTTACTGCGGCGATGTATACCGCGTCGGTATGCACGCTAATCGGTTCGGGTGGCTCGCCGCAAGATCGGGCGGTGCACCGTTTCCCGTGGTCGACGGTGCAACGTCGGCGGTGAGGCAGTTCTCGATATGCGTCGTCGTGGGACGGTTTGATGTTGAGGCCAGCGTGTCGAGGAACTCGCCGCTGCAGCTGGCGGGAGTCACCGAGAGCCTGCATCCGTCAGCCGCGCATCAGGGACGGCGATTCCGGTCCACCGCGTTGAACTGGGTGACGCGGGCCCCGGCGACCACCGCGTCGTCGAGGATCGTCGAGTCCAGCGCCCGACGCGTCTTGCCCACCAGGAGGGAATAGTCACCCTCGGGTCTGTCGATTTCACCCCTAGGGGGGCTGGTCTCCTCCTCGGCTGCGGGCGAGAGTGAAGGGATCCGAAGCGTTCATCGACGATCGAACGAGCCATCGGACATGTAGTGCATAACTCACCCAATTCTGCGCTATGAAGTGGGGCGATGCATTCGACAATGGAGCGCTCCCATCCAGGTGAGAGGTGGTCAGCATGGACGGCTCGCCCGCGTCGCCGGTTCAAGTTCCCCGGACGGTGCCGGGTTTGATTCGGGTTTCGTCCGCACAGGAGGATCTCTGGCTGGCGCAGAAGTTGGTGCCAGGTCTGCCGAACAATATTTCAGCGTATCTGGATGTTTCCGGCGAGATCGATCGGTGGGTGATGGATACGGCATTGCGGCGGGTGCTTGGTGAAGCGCAATCCGTACTTGTGAACTTCGTGGAGGACGTGGATGGTCCTCGGCAGGTGGCGCGCGACCCTAATCAATGGAACCCCTTCTTCGTCGATGTCAGTGGTGACGTCGATCCGGAATCGGTTGCGCGGGCATCGATGGCTGATTTAGTCGGCCAGCCCTTCGACCTGGAACGGGACGCACTTTATCGAGCAGGTTTGATCAAGCTCGGCGATTTCCGATATTTCCTGTTCGCTGTGTCTCACCATCTCGTGATGGACGGGTTTGGTGTAGCCATTCTTGCTCGTCGCATTGCAGAGGTATATACGTCGTTGGCGACGGGGGCGTCAATTCCTGAGTCTGGATTTGGCGGACCGGAGTTGATCAATGCCGAGGACGCTCGTTATCGGCGCTCGGGCCGTTTCACGCGGGACAGGGAGTTCTGGCGGGACTACACGGCTGGGTTGCCGGAGCCCCTTCGCCTGCTGGGTGATCGGAGTTCGCCTGATCTTGTGACGCTGCATTGCAGCGTGTCGGTCTCGGGCGATGAGTTCACCCGGTGGGCGGAGGCGTCGGAATCCATGGGAGTGCCGGTGCCAGCTTTCCTGGCGGCAGCGGCGGCTGGCTTCCTTCACCGCATATCGGGCATGCCGGAGTTTGTCGTGCGGTTGGCGGTGGCGAATCGGGTGGGGCGCGCGAGGTCGACGCCGGGCATGATGGCGAACGCGGTGCCGCTGGGGGTGAAGTGCCCGCCGGGGTCGCGGTTCGTCGATGTCGCACGCGGGGTCGGTGCCGAGATTCTCTCGATTCTGCGGCATTGTCGTTATCAGGGTTCCGATATCCGGCGCGACATGGGGTTGTCGGGTTCTGTCGAGAATCGGTTCGGTCCGGTCCTGAACATCATCCCGTTCTTTGGGTCGCTAGATTTTGCCGGTAGTTCCGCGGTCATGCGCGGCGTGTCATTCGGGCCGGTCGATGACCTGTCGATCTCCGTTTACTACGACCGTCGGGGCAGCGACGGCATGCGTATCGAGATCGACGGGAATGGCGCAATCTACAGCGGAGAGGATCTGAGGCTCTATTCCGATCTGTTGGTGGCCTTTACGCGTGCTGTCACCGCCAACCCGAGCGGCGCGGTCCGTGCTATCGACATTCTGGAGCCGACCGAGCGTGCCCTGATGTTGCGGACGTGGAACGAGACCGCGGTGGCGATACCGGAGGTGACGGTCCCGGGGTTGTTCGAGCGGCAGGTCGCGGCCACACCGGATGCGGTGGCCTTGACGTGCGGCGATGAACAGTGGACGTATCGGGAGGTCAATGCTCGCGCGAACAGGTGGGCGCGGCTGTTGATCGGGCGGGGCGTCGGCCCAGAATCCGTTGTGGGGGTGGCGTTACCACGGTCGGCGGAGTTGGTGATCGCGTTGCTGGCGATCCTCAAGGCGGGCGGCGCGTATCTGCCGATCGACCCGAATTATCCGAGTGAGCGAATCGGGTTCGTTCTCGATGACGCCGACCCACTGGTGGTGCTGACGGACACCGCCACCGCCGCGGTGTTGCCGCACACCGACATTCCCCGTCCGCGTCTGGACCTGCATGCCGTCGACCTCGACAGCGGTGGACAGCGGTGGGAGGTCGACCCCTGTGATGCGGATCGGCTCGGCGCGTTGTGTCCGGACCATCTTGCGTATGTGATGTACACCTCCGGGTCGACGGGCATCCCGAAGGGGGTCGCGATCAGCCACCGTAGTGTGGTCAATTCGGCGTTGCACGGGTGGCCGGACGGTCCGGGGCGGCGGATGCTGATGCATACGTCGATTGCGTTCGATGCATCGGGTTATGAGTTGTGGCCGGCGTTGCTCGGTGGCGCCGAGTTGGTGATCGCCCCGCCGGGGCCGGTGGATATTGCGGTACTCGAACGGGTCATCACCACGCATCGAGTGACATCGGTGTTCGTGACGACCCCGTTGCTCGAGCTGCTGGCTGAGGGGGATTTGAGTTGTTTCGGTTCGGTGCGTCAGGTGGGCGCCGGTGGTGATGCGTTGTCGGCTGCGGCTGTTCGGCGGCTGGTGGAGGTCCAGCGTCAGATCACGGTGGTCAATGCCTACGGCCCGGCGGAAACCACTATCAACTCAACGGCCTATTCGATACGGGGTTCGGATGGGTTGGCGGATGTGACGCGTGTGCCGATCGGGTCTCCGATCGGGAACACGCGGGTGTTCGTGTTGGGTGCGGGTTTGGTGCCGGTGCCGGTGGGGGTGGTGGGGGAGTTGTATATCGCGGGTGCGGGTGTGGGCCGGGGGTATCGGGGTCGGGCGGCGTCGACGGCGGAGCGGTTTGTGGCGTGCCCGTTCGGGGGGGGCGGGGAGCGGATGTATCGCACGGGCGACTTGGTGCGGTGGGATGCGGCGGGGCGGTTGGTGTTTATTGGCCGCGGTGATTTTCAGGTGAAGATTCGGGGGTTCCGGGTCGAGCCGGGGGAGGTCGAGGCGGTGCTGTTGGCGCATCCGGCGGTGGCCCAGGTGGTGGTGACCGCCCGCGAGGCTCCGGATGGTTCTGCGGGCGGGGGCAGGCAGTTGGTGGGGTACGTGGTGCCGGCGATCGATGCCGGTGGCGGACGTCTTGCGGGTGAGGTGCGGGAGTTCGCGGCGGCTCGGCTGCCGGGGTTCATGGTGCCGGCGGCGGTGGTGGTTCTGGATCGGTTGCCGTTGACGGTGAGCGGGAAGGTCGACCGGCGGGCGCTCCCGGCGCCGGAGTTCGGTAGTCGTGAGTTCCGTGCCCCGCGAGGCCCGGTCGAGGAGGCTCTGGCGGGGGTGTTCGCCGGGGTGCTCGGTGTGGAGCGCGTGGGGATCGATGACGACTTCTTCGAACTCGGCGGGCAGTCGCTGTCGGCGACGCGGGTGGTGGCCCGGATCCGGTCGGTGTTGGGGGTGGAGGTGCCGATCCGGCTGATCTTCGAGTCCCCCACCGTCGCTGAACTGGCGCCGTGCCTGTTGGAGGGTTCGGTGGTGCGGGCACCGGTGGTGGCCCGTGAACGTCCGGTGCCGGTGCCGTTGTCGTCTGCGCAGGCCCGGTTGTGGTTCCTGCACCGATTCGAGGGCCCGTCGGCGACCTACAACATTCCGTTGGCGGTGCGGTTGCGAGGGGAATTGGATACCGGGGCGGTGGCGGCGGCGTTCGGGGATGTGGTGGCGCGGCACGAGAGTCTGCGCACGATCTTCGGCGAGGACTGGGGGGTGCCGTTCCAGCGGATCCTGCCCGCGGATCGGGTGCCGGTGGAGGTGCCGGTGGAGATGGTGGAGCCGGACCGGCTGGCCGTCGCGGTGGCGGTGGCGGCGGGGTACCGGTTCGATCTGTCCGCAGAGATTCCGGTGCAGGCCCGGGTTTTCCGCTGCGGGCTCGAGGATCATGCGTTGGTGATGTTGATGCACCATATCGCCGGCGATGGGGCGTCGGTGGCGCCGTTGGCGCGCGATATGGCGACCGCATACGCGGCGCGGCGGGCGGGCCACGAGCCGGGGTGGGCGCCGCTGCCGGTGCAGTATGCCGATTACACATTGTGGCAGCAGCAGATGCTGGGTGAAGAAACCGATCCGGGTAGTGTGCTGGCCGCCCAGTTCGGGTACTGGCGGCAGGAGCTGGCGGGGATACCGGAATGCATCGACCTGCCGACGGACCGGCCACGGCCGCCGGTGGCCAGTTACCGCGGCGACACGGTGCCGTTGGTGATCGCACCACAGCTGCGGGCGGCGGTGGAGGAATTGGCGCGTAGCCGGGGGGCGACGGTGTCGATGGTGTTGCAGTCGGTGTTGGCGGTGTTGTTGCGCGGGCTCGGCGGCGGTGACGATATTGCGATCGGCAGTCCGATCGCGGGCCGCACCGATGACGCGTTGACCGATCTGGTGGGGTTCTTCGTCAACACGTGGGTGTTGCGGGTCGATACGTCGGGGAATCCGCGGTTCGGTGAGGTGCTCGACCAGGTCCGGGGCAAGGCGTTGGGGGCGTACGAGAATCAGGATGCGCCGTTCGAACGGTTGGTGGAGTTGCTCAACCCGGCCCGTTCCACGGCCCATCATCCGCTGTTCCAGGTGATGTTCGCATTGCAGAACAACCCTATCCCCGATGTCAATTTCCCCGGGCTCGAGCTGACCCCGCTGCCCACCCCGACCGGGACCGCGAAGTTCGACCTGTCCTTCAACCTGACCGAACCACCCCCCGCACGCGGCCGGCAGGAGGGCATGGTGGGGTCGATCGAGTTCGCTACCGACCTGTTCGATCGGGATACGGTCGAGCGGATCGCTGCCCGGTATGTGCGGTTGTTGGAGAGGGTCGTCGCCGATCGGCTCGGCCGGATCGATCTGTTCGACATTCTGGAGCCGACCGAGCGTGCCCTGATGTTGCGGACGTGGAACGAGACCGCGGTGGCGATACCGGAGGTGACGGTCCCGGGGTTGTTCGAGCGGCAGGTCGCGGCCACACCGGATGCGGTGGCCTTGACGTGCGGCGATGAACAGTGGACGTATCGGGAGGTCAATGCTCGCGCGAACAGGTGGGCGCGGCTGTTGATCGGGCGGGGCGTCGGCCCAGAATCCGTTGTGGGGGTGGCGTTACCACGGTCGGCGGAGTTGGTGATCGCGTTGCTGGCGATCCTCAAGGCGGGCGGCGCGTATCTGCCGATCGACCCGAATTATCCGAGTGAGCGAATCGGGTTCGTTCTCGATGACGCCGACCCACTGGTGGTGCTGACGGACACCGCCACCGCCGCGGTGTTGCCGCACACCGACATTCCCCGTCCGCGTCTGGACCTGCATGCCGTCGACCTCGACAGCGGTGGACAGCGGTGGGAGGTCGACCCCTGTGATGCGGATCGGCTCGGCGCGTTGTGTCCGGACCATCTTGCGTATGTGATGTACACCTCCGGGTCGACGGGCATCCCGAAGGGGGTCGCGATCAGCCACCGTAGTGTGGTCAATTCGGCGTTGCACGGGTGGCCGGACGGTCCGGGGCGGCGGATGCTGATGCATACGTCGATTGCGTTCGATGCATCGGGTTATGAGTTGTGGCCGGCGTTGCTCGGTGGCGCCGAGTTGGTGATCGCCCCGCCGGGGCCGGTGGATATTGCGGTACTCGAACGGGTCATCACCACGCATCGAGTGACATCGGTGTTCGTGACGACCCCGTTGCTCGAGCTGCTGGCTGAGGGGGATTTGAGTTGTTTCGGTTCGGTGCGTCAGGTGGGCGCCGGTGGTGATGCGTTGTCGGCTGCGGCTGTTCGGCGGCTGGTGGAGGTCCAGCGTCAGATCACGGTGGTCAATGCCTACGGCCCGGCGGAAACCACTATCAACTCAACGGCCTATTCGATACGGGGTTCGGATGGGTTGGCGGATGTGACGCGTGTGCCGATCGGGTCTCCGATCGGGAACACGCGGGTGTTCGTGTTGGGTGCGGGTTTGGTGCCGGTGCCGGTGGGGGTGGTGGGGGAGTTGTATATCGCGGGTGCGGGTGTGGGCCGGGGGTATCGGGGTCGGGCGGCGTCGACGGCGGAGCGGTTTGTGGCGTGCCCGTTCGGGGGGGGCGGGGAGCGGATGTATCGCACGGGCGACTTGGTGCGGTGGGATGCGGCGGGGCGGTTGGTGTTTATTGGCCGCGGTGATTTTCAGGTGAAGATTCGGGGGTTCCGGGTCGAGCCGGGGGAGGTCGAGGCGGTGCTGTTGGCGCATCCGGCGGTGGCCCAGGTGGTGGTGACCGCCCGCGAGGCTCCGGATGGTTCTGCGGGCGGGGGCAGGCAGTTGGTGGGGTACGTGGTGCCGGCGATCGATGCCGGTGGCGGACGTCTTGCGGGTGAGGTGCGGGAGTTCGCGGCGGCTCGGCTGCCGGGGTTCATGGTGCCGGCGGCGGTGGTGGTTCTGGATCGGTTGCCGTTGACGGTGAGCGGGAAGGTCGACCGGCGGGCGCTCCCGGCGCCGGAGTTCGGTAGTCGTGAGTTCCGTGCCCCGCGAGGCCCGGTCGAGGAGGCTCTGGCGGGGGTGTTCGCCGGGGTGCTCGGTGTGGAGCGCGTGGGGATCGATGACGACTTCTTCGAACTCGGCGGGCAGTCGCTGTCGGCGACGCGGGTGGTGGCCCGGATCCGGTCGGTGTTGGGGGTGGAGGTGCCGATCCGGCTGATCTTCGAGTCCCCCACCGTCGCTGAACTGGCGCCGTGCCTGTTGGAGGGTTCGGTGGTGCGGGCACCGGTGGTGGCCCGTGAACGTCCGGTGCCGGTGCCGTTGTCGTCTGCGCAGGCCCGGTTGTGGTTCCTGCACCGATTCGAGGGCCCGTCGGCGACCTACAACATTCCGTTGGCGGTGCGGTTGCGAGGGGAATTGGATACCGGGGCGGTGGCGGCGGCGTTCGGGGATGTGGTGGCGCGGCACGAGAGTCTGCGCACGATCTTCGGCGAGGACTGGGGGGTGCCGTTCCAGCGGATCCTGCCCGCGGATCGGGTGCCGGTGGAGGTGCCGGTGGAGATGGTGGAGCCGGACCGGCTGGCCGTCGCGGTGGCGGTGGCGGCGGGGTACCGGTTCGATCTGTCCGCAGAGATTCCGGTGCAGGCCCGGGTTTTCCGCTGCGGGCTCGAGGATCATGCGTTGGTGATGTTGATGCACCATATCGCCGGCGATGGGGCGTCGGTGGCGCCGTTGGCGCGCGATATGGCGACCGCATACGCGGCGCGGCGGGCGGGCCACGAGCCGGGGTGGGCGCCGCTGCCGGTGCAGTATGCCGATTACACATTGTGGCAGCAGCAGATGCTGGGTGAAGAAACCGATCCGGGTAGTGTGCTGGCCGCCCAGTTCGGGTACTGGCGGCAGGAGCTGGCGGGGATACCGGAATGCATCGACCTGCCGACGGACCGGCCACGGCCGCCGGTGGCCAGTTACCGCGGCGACACGGTGCCGTTGGTGATCGCACCACAGCTGCGGGCGGCGGTGGAGGAATTGGCGCGTAGCCGGGGGGCGACGGTGTCGATGGTGTTGCAGTCGGTGTTGGCGGTGTTGTTGCGCGGGCTCGGCGGCGGTGACGATATTGCGATCGGCAGTCCGATCGCGGGCCGCACCGATGACGCGTTGACCGATCTGGTGGGGTTCTTCGTCAACACGTGGGTGTTGCGGGTCGATACGTCGGGGAATCCGCGGTTCGGTGAGGTGCTCGACCAGGTCCGGGGCAAGGCGTTGGGGGCGTACGAGAATCAGGATGCGCCGTTCGAACGGTTGGTGGAGTTGCTCAACCCGGCCCGTTCCACGGCCCATCATCCGCTGTTCCAGGTGATGTTCGCATTGCAGAACAACCCTATCCCCGATGTCAATTTCCCCGGGCTCGAGCTGACCCCGCTGCCCACCCCGACCGGGACCGCGAAGTTCGACCTGTCCTTCAACCTGACCGAACCACCCCCCGCACGCGGCCGGCAGGAGGGCATGGTGGGGTCGATCGAGTTCGCTACCGACCTGTTCGATCGGGATACGGTCGAGCGGATCGCTGCCCGGTATGTGCGGTTGTTGGAGAGGGTCGTCGCCGATCGGCTCGGCCGGATCGATCTGTTCGACATTCTGGAGCCGACCGAGCGTGCCCTGATGTTGCGGACGTGGAACGAGACCGCGGTGGCGATACCGGAGGTGACGGTCCCGGGGTTGTTCGAGCGGCAGGTCGCGGCCACACCGGATGCGGTGGCCTTGACGTGCGGCGATGAACAGTGGACGTATCGGGAGGTCAATGCTCGCGCGAACAGGTGGGCGCGGCTGTTGATCGGGCGGGGCGTCGGCCCAGAATCCGTTGTGGGGGTGGCGTTACCACGGTCGGCGGAGTTGGTGATCGCGTTGCTGGCGATCCTCAAGGCGGGCGGCGCGTATCTGCCGATCGACCCGAATTATCCGAGTGAGCGAATCGGGTTCGTTCTCGATGACGCCGACCCACTGGTGGTGCTGACGGACACCGCCACCGCCGCGGTGTTGCCGCACACCGACATTCCCCGTCCGCGTCTGGACCTGCATGCCGTCGACCTCGACAGCGGTGGACAGCGGTGGGAGGTCGACCCCTGTGATGCGGATCGGCTCGGCGCGTTGTGTCCGGACCATCTTGCGTATGTGATGTACACCTCCGGGTCGACGGGCATCCCGAAGGGGGTCGCGATCAGCCACCGTAGTGTGGTCAATTCGGCGTTGCACGGGTGGCCGGACGGTCCGGGGCGGCGGATGCTGATGCATACGTCGATTGCGTTCGATGCATCGGGTTATGAGTTGTGGCCGGCGTTGCTCGGTGGCGCCGAGTTGGTGATCGCCCCGCCGGGGCCGGTGGATATTGCGGTACTCGAACGGGTCATCACCACGCATCGAGTGACATCGGTGTTCGTGACGACCCCGTTGCTCGAGCTGCTGGCTGAGGGGGATTTGAGTTGTTTCGGTTCGGTGCGTCAGGTGGGCGCCGGTGGTGATGCGTTGTCGGCTGCGGCTGTTCGGCGGCTGGTGGAGGTCCAGCGTCAGATCACGGTGGTCAATGCCTACGGCCCGGCGGAAACCACTATCAACTCAACGGCCTATTCGATACGGGGTTCGGATGGGTTGGCGGATGTGACGCGTGTGCCGATCGGGTCTCCGATCGGGAACACGCGGGTGTTCGTGTTGGGTGCGGGTTTGGTGCCGGTGCCGGTGGGGGTGGTGGGGGAGTTGTATATCGCGGGTGCGGGTGTGGGCCGGGGGTATCGGGGTCGGGCGGCGTCGACGGCGGAGCGGTTTGTGGCGTGCCCGTTCGGGGGGGGCGGGGAGCGGATGTATCGCACGGGCGACTTGGTGCGGTGGGATGCGGCGGGGCGGTTGGTGTTTATTGGCCGCGGTGATTTTCAGGTGAAGATTCGGGGGTTCCGGGTCGAGCCGGGGGAGGTCGAGGCGGTGCTGTTGGCGCATCCGGCGGTGGCCCAGGTGGTGGTGACCGCCCGCGAGGCTCCGGATGGTTCTGCGGGCGGGGGCAGGCAGTTGGTGGGGTACGTGGTGCCGGCGATCGATGCCGGTGGCGGACGTCTTGCGGGTGAGGTGCGGGAGTTCGCGGCGGCTCGGCTGCCGGGGTTCATGGTGCCGGCGGCGGTGGTGGTTCTGGATCGGTTGCCGTTGACGGTGAGCGGGAAGGTCGACCGGCGGGCGCTCCCGGCGCCGGAGTTCGGTAGTCGTGAGTTCCGTGCCCCGCGAGGCCCGGTCGAGGAGGCTCTGGCGGGGGTGTTCGCCGGGGTGCTCGGTGTGGAGCGCGTGGGGATCGATGACGACTTCTTCGAACTCGGCGGGCAGTCGCTGTCGGCGATGGAGGCCGCCGTGCATCTTGGTGCTGCGTTGGGCACTCCGGTGGATGTTCGTGACTTGTTTGAGGCGCCGACGGTGCACGAACTGGCCATCCGGAATGACCAAGACACGGCGCGGCCGCCAGAGAGTGGTGCCGACGACACATAGGGCTGGGCGATGAACAACACCGCTGTTCAAAGCAGGTCAAAGTGGACCGCGACGTCCATACCGAGGCCGGAAAGGCGCGGTACTCGCTTCCGCGGCAGTGGGCTCGGTTCCACACTCGATGTCCAGGTAGATAGTGCAACTGGTGAAGTCTACGGGCGGAGCTCGGGTGAAGGTCATCCTTGTCAGCCCCTGTGTGGGCACTGCACCGACCGCCACCCGATGCACAACCTGGCTAATGCGAGTGAGCGGCGCCAATGTGCGTAATTGCTCATGCGGGTCGACGAAGCAAGGAAGAATAGCCTGATGATGGCGGAACGGAACGTGTTTGCGTCGCCATTCAGCACGATGCCGACGCGGCTGGAACTCCCGGAGATGGACGTACGAATCATCGATTGGTGGCGCAAGCGCGACGTGTTCCAGCGCAGCCTCGCCCGGACGAAGGACGGCGAGAGCTGGGTCTTCTACGAGGGTCCACCGACCGCGAACGGCTCCCCCGGCACTCACCACGTGGAGGCGCGCGTCTTCAAGGACGTTTTCCCGCGCTACCGCACGATGAAGGGCTACTCAGTGCCTCGCCAGGCCGGCTGGGACTGCCACGGTCTGCCGGTGGAGCTGGCCGTGGAGAAGGAGTTGCAGCTGTCGGGCAAGCCGGACATCGAGAAGGTCGGCATCGACATCTTCAACGCGCGGTGCCGCGAGTCCGTGTTGCGTCACGTTGGAGAGTTCGAGCAACTTACCCAGCGGATGGGCTATTGGGTCGACCTCGATCACCCGTACAAAACGATGTCGCCGGAGTACATCGACAGCGTCTGGTGGTCGCTGAAGAAGATCTTCATCGATGGGCTGCTGAGTGAGGACTTCCGAGTCGCTCCGTATTGCCCGCGTTGCGGCACTGCGCTCTCCGACCACGAAGTTGCGCAGGGCTACGAGACCGTCACGGACCCCTCGGCTTACGTGCGGCTTCCGCTCACGGAGCCTCTCGCCGGACACCCTGACGCCCAACTATTGATCTGGACGACGACGCCGTGGACACTGGTCGCGAATACCGCTGTCGCGGTCCATCCCGAGGTCATGTACGCGTTGGTGCACACGGACGCAGGCACGTTTGTGGTCGCCGAGTCACTGCTGGATGCGGTACTGGGTACGGACGCTGAGCCGCTGGCTCGCTTCCGCGGCGCCGAGTTGGCGGGGCTACGCTACAGGCGCCCGTTCGACTTGGTCGACGTCCCGGATGCGCATCTGGTCGTGCTCGCCGACTACGTCACTACGGCGGATGGCACCGGGCTGGTGCACCAGGCACCGGCTTTTGGCGCGGACGACCTTGCGGTGTGCCGGGCGAACGGGCTGCCGGTTGTGAACCCGATCGGGCCGAACGGTCGTTTCCTGGACGAGATACCGCTGGTCGGCGGGGTCTTCTTCAAATCAGCGGAACAAATCCTGGTGGACGACCTGACTGCCCGCGGCTTGCTCTTCGAGTATCAGCGCTACGAGCACTCCTACCCGCACTGCTGGCGTTGCCACACGCCGCTGATGTTCTACGCGCAGCCGTCTTGGTATATCCGCACCGCGAGTGTGCGCGAGGCTCTGCGACGCGAGAACGCGCGAACCAACTGGTTCCCGGGTCATATTAAGCACGGCCGGTTCGGCGATTGGCTTGAAAACAATGTGGACTGGGCCTTGTCTCGCTCGCGCTATTGGGGCACGCCTCTACCGTTGTGGCGCTGCGAGAACGGGCATGTTACGCCGGTCGGCTCGCGCGCTGAGCTGGGGCAGCTTGCTACCGCCGACCTATCCGACCTCGACCCGCATCGGCCGTACATCGACGCGATCACGTTCCCCTGCCCACAATGCGAACAGACCGCGACCCGCGTACCGGAAGTGATTGATGCCTGGTATGACTCCGGCTCAATGCCGTTCGCCGCGCTGGGGTACCCGTACGTGGCCGGCAGCGAGAAAGAGTTCGACCGGCGTTATCCGGCACAGTACATCTGCGAAGCGATCGACCAGACTCGCGGCTGGTTCTATACGCTGATGGCGGTAGGCACGCTGGTCTTTGACCGCTCGTCGTACGAGAACGTCGTCTGCCTGGGCCACATCGTGGCAGAGGACGGCCGCAAGATGAGCAAGCACCTGGGCAATGTCCTGGCGCCGATCCCGCTGATGGACGCCCACGGTGCGGATGCGCTGCGCTGGTTCATGGCTTGCTCCGGTTCTCCTTGGGCACCGCGCAGGGTGGGCGCCGGACCGCTCGAGGACATCACCCGCAAACTGTTGATGACCTATTGGAATACAGCGTCGTTCTTCAGTTTGTATGCCAGCCACGTCGATTGGAAACCGGAAACGGCCGCGCCTGCTGGGGAGCGGCCGATCCTCGATCGCTGGGTGCTCGGCGAGTTGCACATGTTGGCGCGTTTGGTGGACGAGCGGCTGGAGAACTACGACACCGCGGGTGCCGGCCGGCTGCTCGGCGACTTCGTCGACGACCTGTCCAACTGGTATGTCCGTCGGTCTCGGCAGCGGTTTTGGGAAGGCGACCAGGACGCGCTGTCCACACTGTACGAGTGCTTGGATGTGCTGACCCGCTTACTTGCACCGATCGTGCCGTTCATCACCGAAGAGGTGTGGCAGCGAGTGATCCGTCCCGGCGCGACTGGCGCGGCCGAGTCGGTCCACCTTGCCGACTGGCCGCTGGTGGACGTCGCGCTGATGGGCACGATGCTCTCGGAGCAGGTTCGGACTGCGCGGGCCGCGGTGGAGGCCGGGCGCGCGGCGCGGAAGGCCAGCAAGGTGCGGATCCGTCAGCCGCTGGCGCGCGCGTTCGTCGGACTTCCGCCGGGCAGCGCCCTTCCGCGGGCGCTGCTGGACGACATTGCCGAGGAGTTGAACGTGAAGATGTTGGACCCGCTGGAGTCCGCGGGCGCGATGGTCGACGTCGACGTGAAGCCGAACTTCCGGGTGCTCGGCAAGCGGTATGGCAAGCGGACGCAAGCGATCGCGAACGCCATCCACGGGGTGGAGCCGCAGCGGATCGTGGCGGAATTGCGCGAGCGCGGCACCACAACCGTCGAGTTCGAAGGCACGTCGGTCGAAGTCACGGTGGAGGAGGTGATCGTGACCGAGGTGCCCCGCAGCGGCTGGGTGGTGGAGACTCAGCGCGGGGTCACGATCGCGCTTGACACCGATGTAACGCCTGAGCTGGCAGTGGAAGGTACGGCGCGAGACGTGATCCGGGTCGTGCAGCGGGCGCGGCGAGCGGCCGAGCTGGACATCTCCGACAGAGTGCGGCTCGCCATCGCCGGGCCGGAGTCTATCTTGGCTGCGGTCAAGGCGCACCAAGCGTTCGTCGCGCATGAGACGCTGGCCGAGTCGGTGAGTCTGGTCGGCTCGCTCGACGGCGGCTTCATCGGAGCCGTCGGCCCGGCCGAGATCGCGGTGGGCGTGTCCCGGGCTGCGTGTGAGTGATGATTGCTCCCCGGAGACTCTCGCCCGATGACTGGCGTGTCTGGCGCGTCCTGCGGCTGGCTGCGTTGCGGGAGTCCCCGCACGCTTTCGAGTCGCGACTCGCCGACTGGCAAGGCGACTGCGACACAGAGGGACGGTGGCGTGGCAGGCTGAGGGACGTCGAGGCCAACTTCGCGGTGGATGTGGACGGGGAGCCGGCTGGCATGGTCAGTGGTGCGCTCATCGACGGCGGCACGGCGGTCGAGCTGATCTCGCTCTGGGTGACGCCGCATGCCAGAGGGCGTGGGGTCGGCGACCTGCTGGTCCGCACCGTACTTGACTGGGCTGTCGCGGGCACCACAGCCGAGCGGGTCGTGCTGCGCGTGCACGAAGGCAACGCACACGCAAGGGACCTGTACGAGCGCAACGGGTTCCGGACACTTGGCGCACCGACGCCGAACGCGGAACGTGAGATGGTCCACCAACTGCCGCAACGGGTCCGGGTCGGAATTCACTCCGGCCAGCAGTATCCAGACTTCGCCTCAGTGCAAGCGCTCTGGCACTCTGCGGAGCGACTCGGGTACGACTGGGTCTCGCTGTTCGATCACTACCGTCCGCCGATCTTTGGCCCGGACGGCCCCTGCTTCGACGGACCCACGCTCCTCGCCGCGTTGGCTGCGACCACCTCACGGGTCCGCTGCGGGTTGCTCGTCGCGCCTCCAGTCTGGCGGCATCCCGCGCTAACCGCGACGATCGCGGCGACGGTCGACCAGGTCAGCGGTGGCAGGTTGGAGTTCGGCATGGGTGTCGGGGGCGCCGACCTGGCGTTCGAGCAATACGGGATTCCGCAGCCGACACTCGGGGCCAGGTACGAACAGCTGGACGAGACCTGCCGGATACTGCGCCTGCTCTGGGAAGGCGGGCCAGCGGATTTCACCGGCACGCATTACAAGCTGCGCGGCGCGTACCTGAACCCACGCCCAGTGCAGCAGCGGCTGCCGCTCGTCATCGGTGGCGCCGGTGAGTGTCGGACGCTGCAGCTGGTAGCCCGGCACGCCGATATTTGGAACTGTGCGGCTCTAGCGCCGGAGACGTACATGCGGAAGGTGGACGTGCTCGACCATCTGTGTGCGCAGGAGGGCCGCAAGCCGGCGGAGGTTCGCCGCTCTGTGACGTTTCGTTGCGTGATCACCTCTAACCAAGCGGAGGCGGTGAGGGCGCACGCTGCGATCGAGCGCAATGCGAACGGACACGGCCCGGATCTTCCCGAGTACGTCAGCTTCGGCAGTGCGGAGGAGTGCCTGGACCGGCTCGCTCCGTACACCGAGTCAGGAGTGCGCGACTTTCTGCTTGGGGTTCGGCCACCGGTGGACCGGGGGACGGTGGAGCGGTTCGCCACCGAGGTTGCACCAGCGCTGCGCGGGATGGCTTGACCATGGCCCTGGTCTGGCGGACGGCCGACGACGTAGTCATGGTGCACCGGCTGATCGAAGCCTCCGACCGGCGGGCCGCGGCGCTGACCGGCACCACAGCCCCACCGCGCCGCCAGGAGTCCACCCAGCGATTGGTCGCCGCCGGTCAGGTTCAGCTTGGTCTTGTGGCCGGCCAGCCGGTAGTGACGGTGACGGTCGGCCCGGTGCCGTCGTTCGATCCAGCTGAGGCCGGGATGCCAGAGGCCGATGAGCCCTGGTACATGCAGCGGCTCGCGGTCGCCCCGGACTACCCGGACGGGTTGGTGGGCTTCCACGCGGTCCGGCATGCTGTGCAGCTAGCCGCCGCCGCCGGTGCCGACGCACTGCGCGCCGAGGCGAACCCGGACCTGTCTGCGGTGCTGACGATGCTGACCGCGGTTGGCTTCCGCCGGTACCGCACCCACAATTCGGGGCGTGCGCCCCGAACATATCTCCAGCTGGTGCTGTGACCAGGGTCCTCGCCGCGGAGCGCACAATCGGCCGTACCGTCCGTGATCCAGTCCGGGAGGTGACAGAGTTCACCTTGGATAACAATCGGGTGCGTGTGGCTGTGTGGAATTACGGCGCGACTCTTGTCTCGGTCGTGGTGCCCGACCTGGCCGGTGCGCGGCGCAACGTCGTGATCCGGTTGCCGGATCTCGCCGCCTACGAGGCCGCAGAGAACCGGGCCTACGTCGGCTCGACCATGGGCCGGTTCGCACGCATCGTCGCTGGCGGTCGCTTGGTCATCGACGGACGTGAGTACGAGCTTGCCCGCAATGCCGGCCCGCATCACATCCACGGCGGACCGGAGGGCTTCGACGCCAGAGTATGGGACGGACACGCGGACAGCGGAGAGAAGTCAGGCCGGGTGGTGCTGACCCTGGTCAGTCCGGATGGCGATCAGGGCTACCCGGGCGAGCTCATCGCCACGACCACCTACGAGCTCGACATCCACAACCGCCTCACCATCGAATTCACCGCGACGACGGACGCACCAACGCTCTGCGGATTGAGCAACCACGCATTCTGGAACCTTGGCAGCGAACCAAGAATTGACGGGCATGAACTGCAATTGCACGCGCGGCGCGTGCTTGCGGGTTACACCGACTTCGTTCCGAGCGGTCGCACGGTGCCAGTGGACGACACCGAGCTCGATTTCTCCTACCCCCATGTTCTTCAGCGGGTGAGGATTGACGCTTTTCTGGCGCTCGATAGCGGGCACCCGGTGGCGAAGCTGCACGATCCGGAGAGCGGGCGGCTACTCGTCGTCGACACCGACCAGCCCGGAATGGCCGTCTACACCGGCGATTTCTTGCCGGTCCGCCCGCGCGCCGGCATCTGCCTGCAGCCGTGCGCTTGGCCGGATGCGCCCAACCACGCCGGCTTCCCGTCCGCCGTGCTACGGCCGGGCGAGACATACCGCAGCCGAACGACGTTCGAGCTGCTGGCCGACCAACGGAGGTAGTACCGGATGGCCCCAACGCCGAAGCCTCTGTACGGAGTAGTCCACGTACCGCCGCTGCCCGGCACGCCGTTCCACCGCAGCGGCTCATTCCCGGGCATCGTCAAGGACGTGCGAGCACAGGCGCGGCGGATGGTCGAGGGCGGGATGGATGGGCTGCTGCTACAGACCGTGGACCGGGTGTACAGCGTGCGGGACGACTCCGATCCCGCCCGGGTCGCGGCGATGAGTGTCCTTGCGCATGAGGTGCTCGGCCAGAGCCCGGCGGGCTTCGCCGTCGGCGTCCAGATCATGCGCCATGCGGTGAGCGCCTCGCTTGCTGTCGCCAAGGTCACCGGAGCGACATTCGTCCGAGCCGACGCACTGGTCGGGGCGACGCTCACCACACACGGCTGGGTCGAGCCCGACTCGCTGCAGATCATGACGTACCGCAAGGCGATCGAGGCCATGGGCGTCGACCTGATCGTGGATGTTGACTCGATGCACTACCGCTGGGCCGGTCCGGACGAGACCACCGGCGGGGTGGCGAGGCGGGCGGTGATGGTCGGCGCCGATGCGGTCTGCGTCGCACACCCAGACAGGGACGAAGCCCTGCGGAAGGTCGCAGACGTGCGCCGTCGAGCGCCCGGTGCGCGCGTCATTCTCGGCGGTTTCGTAAACCACGGGAACGCCGCCGCCCTGCTGGCCGAGACGGACGGCGCTTTCGTCAGCGGCTGCCTGATGGACCCGGAAAACCCGCCCCGAGTCGACCCCGACCGCATCCGCCGACTGGTCGAGATCGTGCACGGCACCGCATGAGCAGGTATTCGATTGAGGAATTGGAGCCGTGACGGACCCGAGCACTATCCGCGTGGGGGGCAATCCCTTCCCTTGCCGGTGATGCGGTGAATGCTGCGGAGGCAAGCGCTACCGGACGGGGGCGGTTACGGCGCACGCGAACTTGATCGGCGCTGGTTGCCGCAGAGGCCTGGCTCAGGCACGCAATGTGCGGCTATTCGCCAATCCTTGATCTCGGCGGCTCCGCAAGAACGACTGTATCCGGTCCAGCGCGACGTCCAGCTCGCCCCACCGTCGCGAGGTGGTCACCCGGACTAGGCCTTCGGACAGGCAGAACGTCAGCAGGCCGGGGAAGACCGAAACACCCTCATGTTCGAGCAGGTCACGGAACGCGAGGTAGGAGTCGTCGTAATCGTGCAGCGAAACAGCGGTGTTGATCGAGTAGTGTGCGGCAGCCACGGTGGTGTTGGGCAGGTCCAGCCGCCGGGTGGCGATGTCGCGCATCCGGATTAGCTCCTCTTCCCGTCGGTCCCGCTCGTGCGCGTAACTGGTGTACGCAGACTGCAGCGTCTCTAGGGTGAGCCCGTAGCTGTGCTCGAACTCGGCTAGGTGCTCAAGGTCTATGCCGTGTATGCCTTCGTGCCGCCAGCGCTCCATCCGCGCGAGCACCTCGATCGCGGTGTAGAAGAACGACGGCGGGCCGCCAAAGCTGCTCGAGGCGTACTCATAGTAGTCACCGATGAAGGCCGTCCCGGCCAGGATCCAGCCGAGCTTTATGCCAGGGGCGGACCAGTTCTTGGACAGGCTGCTGATCCGTACCACGTTGTCGGCGGCGCGGGCGGCGGACAACTGCTGTGGCGGGCCGAGCCACTCATGACACTCGTCCAAGAGAATAGTGGTACTCGAGTTGGCCGAGCGGATCAGCTTATCGAGCTCGTCCTCGGCAATCAGGGCGCCTGTTGGGTTGGTGACCGTTTGCAGCAGCACCAACGGGGTGTCCGGGCGGAGCTGTTCGAGCACTGGGCGAATCGAGGTCGCGCCGTTCACAAGCGGAGTGGGCACCAGGCGGACCGGGCCGCGGCGGGCCACGGACTCCAGCAACGGTGGGTAGTTCGGGATCCCGCACAGCGAGGGAGTGGACGTCGGGCGCCCGGTGAGAATGAAGTCGGCGAGGTTACTGACGGCGAACGTGCCACCGAGGGTCAGCGCGACGTTGTCGAGTGTATATCCGTCGCCGGAGAGTCGGGCCGACTCGTACGCGGCGACCGCCTCGCGGGCGGGCGCACGACCGCGCGAGTCCGAGTAGCCGTACCAGTCCCGGGCAAGTGCGAACATGATGCACTCCTTCACCGTGGCGGGCAGCCCCCACTGCACCTCGTCAACCGAGCCGGTCGACAGGATCAGGTGGTCATCGCTGCGGAGGGTGCCATACAGATCGTCGCGGAAGTAGTGGTTGAACGTCTCCTTGACGAATCGGATGGTCGCCCTGGACTGCAGGATCTGCTCGGCGTCGACGGTGCGCCGGGGTCGCGATGCGCGCCAGGCCGCGCCCAGCCCCGGCCGGGTACTGCGGGGGCCCAGAGCGTGCTCGACACGGCCGAGGTATAAGTCGCGCAGCTCGAATGGGTCGTCAGGGTCGATCGCGCGCTCATACACGTCCATGAGTGGTCTGGTCGGCCCAAAACTCATCGAAACTTCGGGTACCTCCAACCGTGACCGCTGCTGCGCGCACAGCTCCCCTCCGGATCGGACCGGCAGGAACTGCGCCGGGTTGGCGAAGAGCCCGGGCCGGTTCATGATGCCGCCGCGCTGAGCCGCAACCGCTTCAGATGCCGGAGCGGGCCGTTTTTGGGCGGCGCGCACGCGATGGTCCTGCCGTGGAAGTGCACCGTGTTGTCGATCACGACGAGTAGCCCGCACTGCCAGCTGATGTGGTAGCACCGGCCGCCGTACATCGCCGCGTACAGCCGGATCAATGCCTCGTCCACCTCAGCTGGCTCGGCCGCGCCGCAGAGACACTCCCACTCCAAATTCTCGTCCTGGAAGTCCCGAATGGAGAAAACCGGGCGGCCGCGGTCGTACCGCAGCAGCGGGGGCGCCTCGTCGCGGCCGTCATAGCGGGTATTGGCAAGCAACTTGCGGTCCTCATCCGTGAGTGCGTCGAACACCTGCCGCATCGGTACCAGCACCGTCTCGGCGGCCGAATCACCGTCGGCTGCCAGGCACATCAGCGATACGAACCGCGGCTGCGCGGCGATCGGTAAGCTACTGCTCTCCGAATGAAGTGCCAGCCAGTTCGCGGCGAATGGCTGTAGGTCCGGGTTAGATGTCGCCGGCTCGCAGGTCACCAGATTTAGAATGACACCCTCCTCGACAAAGGGTTGGACAGCTGGTGAGTGTTCTAGTTGCGCCGTGCCGAGCAAGGCGCCGAACGCGAGATACTCCCTATTGGTCATCGGCCGGTCCAGCGAGATAGCGACCACACCATGCTCGGTGAGCTGTTCCTGCGCTAAAGCGCCGACCCCCTCGACGTCCGCGGCCGACGCTTTCCTCGGTGGGGCCGGATTGGACAAGGAGCTGCTGCCATCCAGCAGCTGCCGGCGCAGCGTAATGTGTGGTTGTTCCGGGCGCTGGCGGAAGGTGCCCTTCACTGCGACGTGTCCAGACTTAGTTGGTCCCGGAGCAGTGCCCGTTGCAGTTTTCCGGTGGGGGTGCGTGGGACCGAGTCCACCTGCTGCCAGCGGCGCGGCAGAGCAGTTGGCGGCAACAGCGCGGCCAACTGCGTACGAATCTCGGCGATGTCTGCGTCCCGCAGCACAACCATGGCCACGATTTCCTCACCCCACAGCGGGTGCGACTGAGCGAGGCATCCGGCGTCCACCACAGAGTCCAGCGAGAGAAGGGCATGCTCCACCTCCTCCAACGAGACCGCCTCGCCTCGCACCTGGGCGATGTTCTTGAGTCGTCCTGTGAGGATGAAGTAGCGGCGGTCGTCCCTGCCTCTGATCCAACGCCCGAGATCACCACTGTGGAACCAATCGCCGGCGAAGGCTTCTGAAGTCTGGTCGGGCGCGTCAACGTAACATTCCATTACATTATGTCCGCGCATGCAGACCTCGCCGATCTCGCCCTCGGCCAGTACGTCACCGGTGACGGACAGCACCTCTAGCTCATTACCGGGGAAGGCGACCCCGACAGTCGGTATTTCCGTGTTCAGGACCAGCGCGGCGTAGTCGTCGTCGGCCAGGTCGATTGGCAGCATCGTGGAGAAGTTCGTCGTCTCCGTCAGCCCGTAGCCCTGTATCACCCGCAGGCCGAACGCGTTCATTATCCGTTTGGCCAGCGAGGCGGTCAGCGGCGCCGCCGCACTGACGAAATACCGCAGAGTATCCGGGGGACGCCAACCACGGCCGGTGACTAGCAGCGCCTCCAGCATGCTGGGTACAACGCTGGCGATCTGCGGTCGGTACGTTTCCAACTGAGAACGGTAGGTGAGAGGCGAGAACTGCTGCGGCAGAACGACATGGGCGCCAGCGTTTAACACCGCTACCACGGTGAAGTGCACGCCGTTCACGTGGTGCAGCGGGAGCCCGCCCGCGATGGTGACCCCCGGACCGAGATCATGGTGCTGCTTGAGCCCCTGCGCGTTGCTGAGCAACGCCCGGTGGCTCTGCAGCACCAACTTGCTGGCCGCGGTCGAGCCGGAAGTGCTGAACATGAAGGCGGGCCCGCCCGGGGTGATGTACTGATCCACGGCGGTGTCCTCCAACGCGGAGCCAGGAGTGGAGACCGGGATCGGCCGGGCGAGATCTTCCGGGATGCCCGTGACGTACGGTGAGCACAGCACGGTGCGGATCGGGTACGCAGCAATGATCTGGCGCAGCCGCTGCGGCGGATCAGTCGGGTTCAGAACCAGGCACGTGCCGCCTGCGCGAATCACCGCGAAAAGCGCGAGCACGGTGTCGATGTCATTCGCGGCGAGCAGGCCGACCCGCTCACCGCACAGATACTTTCCTTCAGCGAGGTTGGAGGCTATCGCACGGCTGCGTGCGTTCAGTGCGCCATAAGTAAGTACCTCGGCGTCACCGTGGGTCGGCAGCCAGGTGAGGAACGGCGCGTCCGGCGTGTCCGTAGCTCGGCGCCGCAACACGTCGACCACGGTGCCGTCCGTGGGCGGCACCGTCTTTCCACCTGGCCGGTAGTCATGCACTCCCGCCGCACGGGCGCCGCTCGCGCGGACCACCTCGGCGATGCCCGAGACGGATCCAAAGCTCTCTGTGGTGATCAGTTCGGCCGCGATTGTGATTGCGAACTCCTTTTCCAGCTGCACCACAAGTTCGACCAAAGTGAGTGAATCCAACCCGGTCAGCGGCACTCGCGGATCAGCGGGGACCGCGAGGTGCGCTGAGTCGGTGTTCACGCCGGTGATCAGTCGGCGAACTCTTGTCTGAATGTCGTCGGTCATGACTGGAAGTGTCCGGAAGCCGAGGTGGGTAGGTTGCTGCAGGTGTCGGACGCCGGCAGTGTGTCGGCCAGAAAGATGGTCTGGGCCATCATCTTGTAGCCGGACATGTTTTCCCGGAACGTCTCGATGGACTCTTCCGGGTGCACGGAGTCGATCACCGCATTCGGACCGATCGCATTGAACTGGTGCGAGACTCCACGCGGGATCTGCAGGTCCATCCACGAGTTCTCGTCGACCATGAGGTTGTAGCGGGTAGCCGTGGCGCCGTTCGGGAGGTCAGGCAGATTATCGGTGAAGGTCGGAGGTCGAAATGGGGTCACACCATCGATGTCCGTGACTATGAAGGGGGAAAGGCTGGAGACGCGGATCCGGGTGCCGGGGCCGGTCATCATCCGCACGAAACGTAGGCCGGTGTGCAGGTGCATACGCGAACAAATATCCCGCGCGCTGACGTCGTAGAAGTCCATCAGGTACCGGTCTGCGAAGTACCCCTCGAACGGAGATTCGAGCATGTAGACGTCACCTTCCTCGAACGTCTGAGCTCGAACTATCCCATCGCCCGCTGAGCCCATTGCGGCGGGGCTGGCATGCGCTTGTCGTACGACCTTGCACAAAGCGTCAACCACGCCCAGCGCCACATCGGGTGCGAAGGTCGCCACCGGGGTGACGTGACACTGGCCGGCGTCGCGAAAGTTCAGGACGTCCTGGACCTCATTTTCGTCGTCCGGGCCGCGCTTAAGCATTCCAGTCATCGGCGCGATACTCCTCCCTGCTCGAACCACGGCAGCGTTCTCGCGAATTGTGGAAATCCTCGTTTTGTGGACTCCACAATTCTGTCCGCGGCGCCGCCGGACCGTAACTACCACCAGGGTGGGACTCACCCACACCTTGGGTGAGTCTTTCCGTATGTGCAACCCCTGTCACGGCCGTGGGGCGTGGGATGGACCTTTGGCTGCTCGTAGGCGCCCCGATCCGGAATCGAGTCACGACTATCGAGATCGACGACCTCGAACGCCTTGGGCATGGCCTGCTCCTCGTACCGGGCCCCTCCATCCACTACACCACTGCCATCGCGGCGGGACCAGGACGGTTAGCTCGGGTAACGTGCCCTGCAGGGGCTGCCGAGGTTGTCCCCGGGTCACGTAGAAGTCACGTAGAAGTTGAGGTGGCGGTCCCCCGCTCGAGGCCTGCCGTGTGGTAGGTGTCGGGCGTTCCTCCAAGAACTCCGACAGCAAGGGACCGCTGTGAAGAAGAGTAGCCAGAACCCGCCCACACGCGACACCGCCCGCGATTCCGGAGCGGGTCCCTGTGGGGATGGCAGAGATCGCCGAGAACGCGGTGCTGAGGCACGTGGACACCGATGGTGGTCGGCGGTCAGATGCTCAACCCGTTGGAACACGCGCACCCGCACATGATGGTGAGGCGGTCGATCAGTCGATGTTCGTGTGGGCCGCGGCAGCGTTGTCCGGGTATGACCACGATTTCGCCGCGCACCCGTTCACGGACGCCCCGTACTCCCGCGATCTGCATCGGGTGGTCGATGTCGCTTCAACGGGTAACGGGGGTGGATGTGCATGATTCCCCGGGTCTGCGCCGAGCAGGTCGGGCAGCCACTGCCGTTGTTCATCAAGTGGGGTACGTCGGCTACGGACTACGCGCCCGAGCCGCCGGCTCCCCGACGGTCAGCATGCGCGGCGTCGCGGTCTGGCACATGGCCTGGAGCGATAAGGACGACGCGATCGACTGGCAGGCGTACTTCCACCTCCGCAATCGCCTGGTCGGAGTTCACCCCAGGGTGGCGACTTCGCACCCCCGGGGATGAGGGAATCCGCCCAGCTGTGGACGACGATTGACATATTCCCCCATATAGCCCATTCCGATCGCCGTCGGAGGCCCTTCACCGCTGATTGGATCACCGGAGGTGCGATGTTCCCCCACGAAAATAACACCGGGCCCGATTCGGTCCCCGGCGACCCGTCGCCGCGGACAGCAGTCGTCCCTGCCGACGCGCCGTGTCTGCTGTACGCCGATCGCGGCGTCAGGCGACGGCTGGTGCTGTCGGCCGAGATGCCGCGGGTGGTCATCGGGCGCAGCCCGCAGGCCGATGTCGCGTTGACCTCGGATCCGACGGGGTCGCGGCTGCACGCCGTCGTCGAGTGGGCGGACGGCCATTGGACGATCGTCGATGGCGGATTGTTCCTCAACGGCACCCGCGTCAATGGTAGGCGTCTGTCCGGCCGACGCCGCCTACGACCGGGCGATCACATCCGGATCGGGACCTCGTTTGTGAACTACCACGCCCCGAACCCGCCGGGGAAGTCGATACCGGCGGCCCGGCCGACCCACCATTGCACGAGGTCACCGACGCGGAACGGGGATCCTCGACACCCTGTGCCGCCCGTACACACCCCACCCGCCCTTCGCGTGTCCGGCGTCGAACTCGCAGATCGCCGACGAGTTGCACCTGTCCGAAGCCACCGTCAAAACGCACCTGCGCGCCTTGTTCACCAAGTTCGGTGTCGAGGACCTACCGCAGAATCAGAAACGAGCCCGGCTCGCCGAGCACGTCCTCCGTAGCCGCCTCGTCACGAAACGAGATCGGTGACGCGCCCACGGGCTGTCTCGACATCGACGGCGGCCGCTGAGAGTTCCTGGCAGGAACCGCTGGGTGTGAAATGCACTATGTCGGGCTCCGGCGGGTTCTGTTCGCCCCCGGAATCTCGGTTCGTGATCGGACATCGAGAGACACGGCCGGGGCCGGACTGTCACGTCGCTCCAACCATCTGGCAGGGCCGTGCATGACATCACCGGCTCGGTGCCGTCGGCCCGGAAGGCACGCAATGCGCTGTCCGTCTCGCCGGGCGCCCCCGCAGCCAACTATCCCGAACACCGATCGTGGGGTTTCTGTCCGCCTGACACTGAGGCACTGCTCGTCGAGGTCCTTCGCTGTGGCAGGTGGATCGGGCGGCACCGCCGTGGTCGTCGTCCGGGAGTGCGAGCGGACCACCACCAGCATTATGGCGCGAATAGGCTCACATCAGCTGGCATCCGCGATGGCGTCGGCGCCCAGGGTGATGTTTCTGCCAAACCAGCAAGACCCGAGACTTGCCCCGGGCAAAACGTTGCATGAGGGTGTTCGGTGTCTACGCCGCCTTCCTGGGGGATTGGTCGAAGCCGGGTGGCTGCGGTCGATCATCCGAATGATCCGCGCGGTGGAATGTACTGCACCACAACGGGCAGCGGTAGAGGTCAGCGCCGCGACATGGTTTGCCTCGCTGAAGTCGGCAACGGCATCGAACACCAGCAGCGGCTGGATGCCGGGCATGAACGCATCCATTGCTGTTGCACGGCAGCAGATGTGGGCATAGATATCGGTGATGATCAACTGGCTGCGTCCCACCGCTGCATCCGCTCGCGTAGATCGGTCTTGACGAACGCACCGTATCGCTCACTTCGTGAGCACGGCGTCCATCGGCCCCGGAGCAAGAGCCGGCACGACAGCGGTGTCCGTTGGCGCACTGGTGAGCCCGGGGCCCCTGAGTCAACAGGGCGCGGCTGTCGGAGGCCAAATGGCGGGGTTCGCCTGGCAGTAATGGAGTCTTCTGGTCGGTGGAAGCACTGGCGATCGGTCCAACAACAGAGCGGAGTGTTGTATGCGCTGCTCGCAGCGGCAAGGCCCAAATGTCGTCTATATTCCGCCACGCGTGGCGGTTTGGGGCCATTCAGAGTGCGAGATCGATGCTCGAGTGACACCCTCGGGTGGTCCCATGCGCATGTCGAACGAGGTGATCCCGTCACCGCTGGTTACGCGGACTGAGTCCGCCGCGTGCGGGAGTTGAGGTATGGGATATGCACGGCAAGCGAGAATCCAGATAGGTGGCTGGACCACCGGTTCGAGTGACAAACTGGGCTGTTGTTCTCGCCCCGCAACCAGGCCGGTGAGCAGGGGTGTTTACCCGTCGATCCGATGCCCTCGGTAGTCCGCGCGGCTCGTATCGCCGCGGCATCCGTCGCCGCGTCGACGGCATCCGATAGCCGAGCAAGCAGTGGCGCTCCTGCGCACGAACCGTCCACCAGAGACAAACATGGCGGCAGACCGTGTCCCTGCAGTGATTCACAAGTGGGTAATCCGGACGGTACGACGCGTGAATGCACCGTCGAGTCGGTGTCTCTTCGACCGAATCGAGAGCCGGCCTGGGTTCTGGTGCGGCAGGGCCCGCTTCATGGGACGTTGCTCGAGCATGGGCAGGAAACCGGGGCTGAACGCGAGCGATTGCTGCGCGCGTACGACGTGGTGTCACAGCCTGGCCGAGCAACTTCGGATTGCTGAGGTGCTGGCCGGACTATCCGGTGCACCCGCCGCCGAACGCCTACTGGAAAGGCGATAGTTCGGTGGGGAGTTCAACGGTGGGGCCGTCGATCGCGACCCCGCCGGGGCCGGCACTGATGCCGTCTACGGATACTCCTGGCAAGGAGACGCCGGGCACATGGACGGTGGGGGACGATGCAACGGTGTGCCCGCCTTCGGTGCCGTTGTGTGCGTTGCCGCTGCTGGTTTCGGCAGTAGCAAGTCCTGCTCCGGAAGTCAGTGCGAAGGCGGCCATGGCGATCGCGGTGATGGTGCGTTTCGTGGTGTTCGACATGAATTCTCCAATCGGGTGGGGGTTTACGAGACTCGGTACGATCTGTGAGGGCCGGATCCCTGTCGACTGAAGCAGGGATCCGGCCCTCTGACCGGTTTCGCCGAGGGGCTGCAGTGCTGCCTTGATGCGGTTAGCAGGTAACCAAGGGGATGCAGAGGCCCACGTCGACGCTGTTGGAGTCACTCTCGTTGGTGGTGTTGTGGCTGTCCGTGGTCGATCCGCCTTGTCCGCCGTTGGCGGGGCCGGCATTGCCGCCGTTCGCTGGACCGCCGGTACCGTTGCCGCCGGTGACAGTGTTTGTGGCGTCGCCGCTGATGCCACCGTTGGCATTGCCGCTGTCGCCGCCGTTTCCGGCGCTGCTGTTGCCGTTGTTGCTGCCATTGTTGGTCAGGCCGATGGTGGGGCCGCCGATCGCCACAGACGGGGCGCCATTACCGCCTGCCCCGGTGGTGCCGCCGTTTGCGCTGCCGCTGGTGACTGCTCCACTGTTGTTCGCGGTGCCGCCGGTGCCGTTGGCTTCGGCCGAGCCGGCCTGGGACGTTCCGCCCGCGCCTCCGGGGTTTGTCTCGGCGGAAGCAATTCCCGCGCCGGCGGACAGGGCGAACGTTGCGATCGCGATAGCCGTGATGGCGCGCTTCATGGTGTTCGACAATGTGAATCTCCTTGTGTGGGTGCGTCGGTTCAGCTGTGCACACCGGACTCGACCAGAATGCGGATCCGACTGTGGGCCGGAATATCGTTCGATTTCGAATTCCCGTGCTGTGAACAACTACAACTGTGAGCCACTCGGGGAAGAAGGTCCATCATCATCAGGGGGGAAACACCTCACCCCGAACATGAGCGTCTCGTCCGAGATGCCCCCCGCGGTATCAGCGAGCGCGAAAGCGAGTCACCGCGCCCAGCATAGGAGTGGCAGATCGGCGGCGTCGCGGTTCGCTTTCATTCACACCGATTCGCGGGGCTGTCTGTCTCGGAGGTCGTGACTTTCGGTCCGCGTTGTTCGTCAGAGGTCTCGTTCTGTGACGATTCCACTCTGCATGGCCCGTTCGACCAGGCGGGCACGCTTTTGGTTCTGTGGGACGTCTTCGATCCCGAACTTGGCGAACAGGGCCCGCATGTGCGTTTTGACCGTCTCGACACTGAGATACATCCGATCAGCGATCTGCTGATTGGTGGCGGGAGCCGCGAATCCGGCGTTGTGCTTGCGCGGAGCACAGAGCGCGATGAGGATCTCTCGCTGCGTCTTCGTCAGCGACTCCCGCGTCGGCATGGCATCGGCGACCGCGGTCAGCTCACCGCTGGCCCTACCGTCACTGCGGAACAGTATTGTCGAGGAACCGATTCGGATGTGGTCACCGGATCGTAGGCGCTTCCGTCCCGTCATGCGCTCACCGTTAATGAAAGTCCCGTTGCGCGACAAACCATCATCGACGATAGTCCAGTGTGTCCCACCCCATTCGACGGTGGCATGCAGGCGTGAAACATCTCGATCCCACGCGAGGGCGATGTCGGCTTCGCGGGATCGGCCGACTGTCACCTTCGGTGAATCGACGGATAGAACGAATTCTCGCGCGCCGCCGTCCTCGCCGGGATACGACAGACGAGGTTCAATTGGTAGCTCCATGACCACTCCCGAGGGCCCACCCTTCGACGGTCCAATTGTACTTCTGACCGCAATCGAAGCTGAAGTGTCGAAGTCGGTGTGAGGATTTCCCACCCTAGTGAGGAAGAGCGGACCCCCTGCCGGCTCCTACCATAAGGGTTACTTCGAACACCACCTGCGCAGGCTCCGCATGCCGTGATCGAGAGGAGGTCTGCGATGTTCACAACCCTGACCGTCGAACCAAGGACAGCGCAGACCGCGACGCTGATGGACTCCGGCCCCAGTACGGTGAATGGTGAGAGCAGGGCATCTTCGCAAGAAGCGACCTTGGGTGCCTCGCAAAGGTGGTCTCGATGCGGATCGTCCGAGTCCTCGTGGACTTCGGTGCGAACGCGCCCCTTCTCGCGGCTCCGGAAACGGGGCTCGTCGCAATCGCTCGGCGACTCGTATCGGATCGATTCGCTTCAGGCTTCTCGCACCTCCGCGGCAGTCCAACCTGTTCGCTTCGCGAAAGTTACACCCATTACTTGTAATGACGGTCTGCGCCTCCTCAGCGGCATCTCGCACCGCGACGCGGCCGGTTCGGCAACCCCGCTCGCCATCCCGACCTTCGGTGTGACAGGCATCGGAGTCACGAAATGACCGGTACCGCAACCATGGTCGATGCACACCGGAACAAAGGGTCATCGCTGCGACGCATTCCGACCTCGAGGCGGCGGTCGACGTGATCGAGGGACGACGACCGTGCGCGCTCTTGCTCCTCCACCTTGGGGGGAGGAAGCTGGACGGACACGGCGTCGAGCTGAGGTGGCGCAGGATGCCCCGACCGACCCGGTTACGCCGGGCGATTTCTGCAGCGTTCAGCCTGATGATTCTGATCATCGGGGTTGGTACCCTCGGCCTCGCATCAACGGTTGCGCCACCACAGGCAGAAGGTCGAATAGTCGCTTCCTCTTCGATGCCCGCGCTCGCCGAACAACCCGTCTGGCCGGTACCCGACCCGTCGATCGGGCCCGCACCTGGACCTGGCGAACCCTACTCTGCGCCCAACCCCGAGTCACTCATCCCGGACTGCAATCCCGACCTCATGCCCTGCCAGCCCGACTACCAGCCGGAACCGCTGCCGTCGTGTCCGGAGGTGCCGGAGCTGTGCCCGCCGCCGATCATTGAGCCGGAGCCGTCGTGTCCGGAGGTGCCGGAGCTGTGCCCGCCGCCGATCATTGAGCCGGAGCCGTCGTGTCCGGAGGTGCCGGAGCTGTGCCCGCCGCCGATCATTGAGCCGGAGCCGTCGTGTCCGGAGGTGCCGGAGCTGTGCCCGCCGCCGATCATTGAGCCGGAGCCGTCGTGTCCGGAGGTGCCGGAGCTGTGCCCGCCACCGCAGATTGGCGGAGGAACACCACCCGAGGACGGTGGACCTGGAGAGGTTGGAACAACGCCCGGGTCGCCGGCACCGGACCCGCCGTTGCTCCCGGCGCCGCCGGCGTCGCTGCCGCTCCCGGCGAACGGTGACGCTCCTCCATCCGCCCCGGTGGAGGAGCCTGAGCAGGGACTGCAGCTCAGCAGCCCGGTTGTCGAGCCGGGTGGCGAGTTGACGGCGATGGGCCAGGGTTGCCCGTCCGGGTCGCTTGTCGGGATGTCGGTGGGCGGTGAATCGGCGGGGCAGGTCGTGGCGGACGGTGCCGGGGCGTTTGAGGCCCCGCTCGCGGCGGGGCCGGCCAGCGTCGGTCGCTACCAGGTGGAGGCCGACTGCGGACCAGTACTCACTGCGGCGTTCGACGTGGTACTCGTGAGCCAGGCCAGTGGGTCCACCTCGACACTGGTGATCATCGTGTTCTTTCTGCTGATGGGTCTGCTGATCTACCGGCGGCGTCTGCTGCCCGTACCCTCCACAACCGAGGAGGACAGATGAGACTCCGATGGATTGCGATGCTGGCCGTGGTGCTCGGCTCCCTGGGACTTTCCGCAGCACCCGCGGCCGCGGCGCAACCTGTGCTGATGTCCGCGACGATCAACGGTCAGGACATCGCGACAGCCGATCAAGAACACCCCGTTCGTCTCGACCCGCAGGGTTCTGCGGACGTGAGCGTCACGATCACCAACGACTCGACCGATCCCCTCAACGTCGGTGCGATACACCTCTCCGGGAATGTCCTCGGACTGAGTTTCTTCGCGTATCACACCTCGGTGGCGCTTACGGTGGAGACCGGGGCGACGGAGACCGTCACCTATGTGCTCGACCTGACGGGGTTGGACGGTCAGGCCACCGGCCTGATCAACGGCAATGTGGCCGTGATCGACGACAGCGGCGCGACCATCGCGGATCTGCCGACGGTCACCGATGTGCGAGGCTCCGTTGTATCTGTCTACGGCCTGTTCGGCCTGGCCTTGGCGATTTTGACCGTGTTGGCGATCGTCGATGTCGCGCTCGCGATCGGGAGGGGACGGCTACCGCTGAACCGGTGGCGGCGCGGGCTGCGCCTGTTGACGCCGGGCATCGGACTCGGATTGGTGCTCGTCTTCACCCTGTCGGTCGCGCGGGTCTGGGTGCCGACCACGGAACGGTGGATCACGGTTGCTGCGGCATTCGCGGTCGGGTTCTTCATCCTGGGCTACCTCACACCGACACCCGCGGAGGACGACGAGGACGACGACGAGGACATCCTGGACGAGGAGTATCTGCCCGATGACGTGAGAGACGACTCGCAGTCGGCGCAGCCACCCGCCACCCAGCGGACAGTTCCGGTCACCCGGCGAACCCTCACCGACCACGACGAGCGCTGAGGCACTCTGATGAGCACCGACACCGACTTGGTCAGTGAGTCGCTTCCCGCCTACGAGATCGGCGGGGAACTCGGCCGGGGCGGATGGGGTGTGGTGCTGTCCGGCAAACATCGGGCGCTCGGGCGTCCGGTTGCGATCAAACAGCTACCACCCTCGTTCGCCGCCGATCCCAATGTTCGCCGTCGGTTTACCGCCGAGGGCAGGTTGCTGGCCTCTCTCGACCACCCGCATGTGGTCCCTGTCTATGACTTTGTCGAGCACGACGGCCTCTGTCTGCTGGTCATGGAGCTGCTCCCCGGCGGAACGGTGTGGAGCACGTTCACCCGTGTCGGCTTCAATGCGCATTCCGCGGTCGCCGTCGCGCTCGCCTGCGCCGCGGGCCTCAAGGCCGCGCACGATCGGGGGATTCTGCACCGTGATGTGAAGCCCGAGAACCTGATGTTCGCCGCGTCGGGGGCGGTCAAGGTGACGGATTTCGGTATCGCCAAGGTGGTCGGGGGCGACGAGACGCTGGCGACGCGCGCCGGCGATGTTCTCGGCACACCGTCCTACATTGCACCCGAGCAGGCCCGCGGCCGAGAACTCTCACCGGCGACCGACGTCTATGCGCTGTCGACGATGCTCTACGAGCTCCTGGCCGGCGCGCTGCCGTTCCCGGAGGCGGGGGATGCGATGGCGCAGTTGTTCCAGCACGCATTCGACTCGCCGATACAGCTGCTCGATGTTGCGCCGATGGTTCCGGACCCGATCGCCGAGGTGGTGATGCGGGGGCTCGCCACCGATCCGGCCGATCGGTATCCCACGGCAGAGGACTTCGGGATCGCGCTGGCCGGGGCCTCCACCGGCCGATGGGGCCCGGGGTGGCTGGCCGCGGAGGGAATACCGGTGATGGGCGCCGACACCATCGTCACGGCGGCGGGCATCGGAATTGCGCCGTCGCCCACGCTCACCGAGGGAGGGCAGGGGGAGCATCCCTCCCTGCCGGTGACACGACCACTGGCGAAATCGTCGGCCCAAGAGTCGGAACCGTTCGCAACACCACCACCGACGACCGAACCGACGGCGACGCAACGACCGCCGCGCACCGAGTCCGGAGAGCCTCGCGCCACCGAACCCCCGCCACCCGTCGTTCGTCCGTCGATCACCGTGCACACCGCGGGAGTGCGTCTCGCCGACGTGTCCGACACCGACCTGGTGCCGGTGCGGACGGTGGTGGAGATCCCGCCGGCGCGGGTACCGCTGCTCATCGCTGCCGGCCTCGCCGTCGCCGCGATCGGCGTTGCCCTCCTCGGCCTGGGCGCACCGGTCGACGGTCAGACACCGCCACCGGGAAGGGTGAGCATCGCGGGAATCGATCCGGCGGTGGCAGAACCCGTCGTCGATCTGACCGAGCCGTTGACGGTGGCCATAGCCGGGCCCGTGCCCGCGGACACTGCATTCGTGACGCTCGGTGTGCTGGATCGGGAGGTGAAGACGCAGAGCGCGCCGCTTCTTCCGGCCCCTGACGGCGCGGTGGCGACCTTGCCCCCGCTCGGCGGAGGATACGTTGCGGCCGGCGAGTTCACCGGTGAGCTCTCGCTGATGCAAGCCGGTCAGGTCACCGACACCTGGCGGTTCCCGGTCGATACCACGCAGCCTGCCACGACGACCGCGGTCGCCGTCGGCGTCGCCGCCGTGTTCCTGTTTTCGATTGCCTACCTGGAGTCCTTCCTGCGGTCGCTGCGGCGCGGTCGACGCCGCATCTCCGGAACGATCGGTGTGCCGGTGAGCGCGGCCGCCCTGGCTGTCTCCGTCGTCGGCGCCGTCTGGGTTCTGCTGGGTCGCCAGCCCACCGTCACCACGTTGGTGGTGACGGTGTCGCTCGCGGCGGCAGCGGGGCTTGCCGCAGCTATCGGCGCGTCGCGTGTGGGCCGCCGGCGCCGCTATCGGCGGGCCGCCCGACGAACAGATAGGTGAGTGGTGCTGCTCAACCGCAGAGCAGCTGGTCGGGGAGAGCGAACGTCGGCGGCGCCACCCCGTCCGATGTCTACGGCGCGTTGCGCGAGGTGGAGACGCTGTCGCCGTCACGGTTCGTCTGGCGCTCTGCTGCGGGTACCGTGCCATGCTGGCGCAACCGAGCCGGTACAGACGATGAAATGTGTAACCGCGTAGGAGAATTGCGAGCGAAAATGCACTTCTCAGGCGCTGTCACATTGTTCGCGAACCGCGGCGATTCGAGCCTGTTGGCGGCTCTGCGGGTGGGGAGATCGCGGTCGGATAGGTGCCGGTCGGGCCGGCGGTCGCCTGCCCAGTGAACGTGGCCCAGACGGTGAAGCGGTCGGCAATAACGTGTCGGGGCGTCGGCCCGGTTGCAGTGCGGTACTTCCGGAGGTAATCGAGGCGGCAGCGGCATCGGTGCGGACTTACGGCGTCGTGGTCCCACACCCGCGCGCACCGACGGCGAGCGGTGCGTCCGCACCGGTACGGTCGGCGATCGAACCCGGCCGCCCGCTGACCGACGACGAGGTGGCGGTGCACGAAGTGTGGCGTTCCTGCTCACCGAAGTCCGGCAGCAAGCGGCGCCGGACGACGTCCACGCCCGCGAGCCACCTGGCTCTGTGACACCGGAGACGCATATCGCGGAAGCACCCTCCGGTTGGTCCTGCGGATGCCAAGCATGACGTCGAAGACGTGCAATCACCCCCTTCCGACGTTGTGGTCGACGGGAATACGTTGTCTACGAGACTGATCGAGTGATCGACCGGAAATCATACCGTCGAGAAGATCGGTGCTCACCGAAGGGTGAGTGTTTTCCCCCCTGATGATGATGGATTTCGGTGCGGTGGTGCCTCAAAGTTATAGGTGTCCAACCGAACCCGGATCCCCAATCAGGGGTTAGCGGAACAACTATCAAGGAGAATCATCATGCCATGGATCGTCTCGTACATCTTCTGGCTGCTGGGCATTCCCAGCGACGCAACCATCAAGCACGACGTCACGCCGCTCACTGATTGAGTGTGAGCAGGCTGTGACTCAGGTCTCCGACATCATGGACAACAACGCACGTGCTCAGCGCACACAGGGCCAATCACATCGGGAACCCAGCGTCGCAGCGCTTCCAGAGGCCCCCGGCCGGTGGATCGACACCGGCAGGGGGCGTCTGAGTGCCCGCTTGGCCGGCCGTTCCCGGCACCCGGTGATGTGGCTGTATTCCGCACTGACCCGGCGACGCGGGGTGAGCAGTACCCGGCCCGAACCGGTCGGCGTCAACGAGGTGCTCGAACGCGTCGTCGCACTGCCGGTGAGCATCTGGACCTACGGGTTCGACCACCACTCGGTTCGGCACATGGGCCCGATGGCCCAGGATTTCGCGGCCGCCTTCGGGCTCGGCTCCACGGACCGCCGGATCAACATGGTCGACGCCAACGGTGTGTGCATGGCCAGTATCCAGGCGCTGCACCGCCGGCTCGTCGAGCTGGAACTGGAGGTTGCTCAGCTGCGAGCCTGATCCGGTCCGGGAACAATTCCCGCAGGTGGCACGGCGGATCCTGGCAGGCCTCGCAGCAGCAACCATCTGGTCCTCGTCCGCATCACCACGTCCACGGCGGCGGTGGGACTGACATGAATTGGGCGTTTTGTCTGTGGGGGAGGGTGCCGCAGCGGGAGGGAGCGGGTAAAGGCATCGCCGGAGGAGCCGCCCGGCCGTGGTGCCCGGGAGAGCATTACCTCGGTGCCGAGCTCTCACCCCCGCACCGGCAGCGCATCAATGGGACTCGCTCCGTCCTTTTCTCGCGGCGTCTCCGAAACCGGTGGCGCGAAGGCGCTGTACCCGGTACGCGATCGGTTTCCAGACTGTTGGGTGGAGTGCGCGTCTCGGCGCGGGACCGGCAACGGGATCGCTCAGGATACCGGCGGGCTCAGCAGGCACATGCCCCACCGTAGTTGGTTCCGGGCTGCCGTCTCGGCGATATCAACAGGGAATTCGATTGCCCGTATGTGACAGTGACCGCGCCGAGCTGGACCTGTTCCACCAGACTTTCGAAGACCCCGTTCCTGTTCGGGCGAGGGTTATACGCGTTGATCGGCGCGGAATCCCTGACGGCTGTGGAAACGATGCCTTCGGCTCGAGTGACGGCACCCATATCTATCGGGTGATGCTTCTTGTGTGTCGATTCGACGGTCGCCGGTCGCAGCCCGTCGAAACGGATCTCGTTTGAGGCAACACATTTCAGGATTTCCAGGACCTTACGGGGGATTCCCCACAAGTCAGCAAGTCGATAGATGCCGGTTGGCAACTGTTCCGCCGGCACCTCCCTCTCGGAAAGGAAAGATCGTGACACTGTCATGGAAGATTGCATCTGCGATCGCAGTAGGCATTCTGGCGGTGACTGGATGCGGGCGCGAGGATGCGGGTACGGCCGTGCTGGACAGCCCCTCCGCCACCACGAGCCCGGAGGCACCCACGACGACCAAGAGCGTCGGCGTGACCAGGGCAGCGACGACGGACGCCGCATCCGGTCATGCCGTCGAGCGCGCAGTCGACAAAACGGGCTGGTACGGCGGGTTCAAGATCACCGTCGACGACGTGACGGCGACACCCGAGGGCGGTGGGACGACGGTGGACCTCGCGCTGTCCTACGAAAACCTGGTCGGCGTGAAGAACACCGCGCCCGACACGGGCTACCTCGAGGTGGACGGGGGAGAGGTGGTGGAGGCCACCTTTGACAACCCGAACATAGCGGGATTCGGGAAAGGAACGGGAACCGCGACGGCTTCGCTGACGAGCACGGACGAATCCGCCGACCTCGAGGAGATCCTGGACTCGTTGGTGCTGGTCTACGGCGAGCCGGACAGCAACACGACCCGGCTCCCCTTCGCCGCCGACGCAGATGTCGAAAGCCTGAAGCCGCGGGGCATTCCGGTGGGACAAACATTCAGCGACAAAGTTCGGATCGAGCTGAGCAAGGCGTTCCTCTGGCCGAGCTACCAGGCCGGAGAACAGAACAAGTACGAGCTGTGGACCGAAGTGTCCCTGACCTGCACCGAAGAATGCGCCCGGTTCGGCTACGGCGTCACTATCGCCAATTTCACCCTCACCTCCCCGAACGGCAAGTCCGTAAAAGCCGACTCCCGCAGCCCCTGGGCCACTAGTTCGATCAGCGATACCAGCCCGGTCGACCATCAGTGGCTGGTCTTCGTGATCGACGAGCCGGCAACGGGAATCTACACGTTCAACCTCACCATGAAGGCGATGTCGAACCAACCCGAGTACGCGGTGGACGCCACCACCACCATTACCCTGTGACTCCCGCCCAGCATGCGGACCGGACACAAAAGTGCTCCGCCCTGTTTGATGGAGACATCCAAGACCCGGGAGGATGATCCACATGGTCGCACACGGAAGTACCGCGACGAGCTGCGCGAACGCGCCACCCGGATGGCTATCGACGCTCGCAAAGACCCCGAGACCACTGGCCGGCGCCTACAAGCGCGTCGCTGACCAACTCGGGGTTCACCCCGATGCGGACGTGGGTCAAACGCGCCGAGATCGACGAGGGCCTGCGTCCGGGGACCACGAGTGACGATGCATCCCGACTCGCCGAACTCGAACGCGAAGTCACAGTGCTACGCCGAGCGAACTCGACCCTCACGCAGGCTTCGGCCTTCTTCGCGTCAATGGACCGCCACCACAGGTGAAGGTCGAGTTCATCGACCAGTTCAAAGGTGAACACGGCGTCCAGCCGATCTGCGACACATTGAAAGATACCGATGCCGCGATCGCGCCGAGCACCTACTACGCCGCCAAGAGACGGCCGGAATCGGCCGTTCGAACCGTGATCGGGAGTTGACGTGTCCGCAGCTCCACCGTGAGCAGCGTGCCGGCCTCACGACGCCGCAACCCGCTGGCGAACAACACCTCCGCGAACGCCGCGTCCCGCCCGTCGTTGCGGCCCCGCCCCGAGCCATCCGGGTGGCCGTCCGCGCCGTACCCGCGCAAACCGACGTCCCGACACAGCCGGAAAGCCCTGGGGATCAACCACTTCACGTTCGACGAACGCGCATCCGTGGGTGCCAACTCCGCAACCTGCACCGGCGCCCCGTCGCGCGTGCGCACCGCCCGCAACCGCACCGGAATGGCCGCCACATGCCCCCGGGCAGCGGCCCATTCGTAGAGCATGCGCAGCGCCGCCAGTTCCCGAACCCACTTCGCCCCGCCGATCCGCCGAACGTTGCCCCGCCCGCGCAGCCGCCAGTCTTCCCCGTCCTCCAGGTCCTCCACACGGGCGTGGTCCCAGCCGCGGCCGCGCCCACAGGCCCGTAAGGAGATGCCGAGCAATCTGGCTACCCTCCAGCAGCGTCTGGAAGCATCACCGGCACAGCCGAACTAGCGCGGACGGCACTCGGGGGCTGACCCGAGGCGCATTTTCCGGGTGAGGCGATCAACGCTTCGGCGCACGCTGCGTGCTGGTGCGGATGGGTTTGGGGTGGGTTTCGTACATGCGGGCGGCGACGGCGAGGGCGCAGGCGCCGCTGACGGCGGCGGCCGCCCAGACGGCGGCGTGCATGCCCATCAGGTCGGCGACGATGCCGCCGGCGATGGCGCCGACGGCGTAGCCGCTGTCGCGCCAGACCCGGTAGATCCCGACGGCGCGGCCGCGCCAGGCCGGGTGCGCGACGTCGCCGATCACGGCGAGCAGGGTGGGGTAGACCATGGCGGTGCCGGCTCCGAGCAGCACAGTGCCTGCGGCCCACCCGAGGAAGGCGTCTGAGGCGGCGATCAGGGCGAGGGCGGCAGCTTGCAGGGCCATGCCGGCGGTGATCAGGTGTTTGCGGCCGATGCGGTCGGACAGGGCGCCGGTGACCAACTGGCCGGCGCCCCACACGCCGGGGTAGAGGGCGAACAGCAGCCCGATCTGGCCGGCGCCCAGGTCGGCGGTGGCGAACAGCAGCGGGAACAGGCCCCAGGCGAGCCCGAAGTTGAGGTTGAACCGTCCTGGACGAGGTGGAGACTCCTGATCTAACAAGGAGAATGCTGGTATGCCTGCACCGAAGAAGTACGACGCCGAGACCCAGGATCGCGCCGTCCGGATGTATCGGGACCGGATCGACGAGCACGGAGGCTCGAAGGTCGCAGCCCGGCGCCATGTCGGCGAGCTGCTCGACATCGCGCCGGCGACGCTGCGGAACTGGATCGAGCGGGAGGAGAGCCGCCAGGCCCCCGGCGCATCGTCTTCGGCACCTGACGTGTCGGCCGAGGTCGCCAGACTTCGCCGAGAAGTAACCGAATTGCGCAAAGCTAACGAGATTTTGAAGACCGCGAGCGCGTTTTTCGCGGCGGCGGAGGTCGACCGCCGACTGCGGTGATCGTCGACTACATAGACGTTCACCGCTCCCGTTTCGGGGTCGACCCGATCTGTACTTCCCGCTCCACCTCGGCCCGCCCGCTCCACGACACGTCACGATCGATCAGCTCGGTTTTGTAGAGACCGATCGTCGATTCCATCAATCCGTTGTCGAGGGCGTCCCCGACGCTGCCGATCGACCCGGCGATCCCCGAAGCGATCAACGCCTCGGTGAAGGCCAGCGACGTGTACTGACCAGGCTCAACCGGTGGAAGCAACACCTCGATAACGGAGGTGTGGGAATGGGACGACCACCCGGGTGGGCAGCAGCGTTGACGGGGCGTGCGGTGATGCGGTCACCGGGACGGCCTCCGATACGCCGAGATCTAGAGCGGGCATTCTGGACGCGGATCGCCGAGGGTCTCACGAGCGACGACGCAGCGACCACATGCGGCGTGTCGGGGCCGGTGGGGACACGGTGGTTCCGCCAGGCTGGTGGGATGCCACCGATCGAGTTGACCCCGGTCTCGGGGAGGTACCTGTCGTTCACCGAGCGTGAGGATATCGCGCTGCTGCGAGCCAAGGGTATGAGTATGCGCGACATCGCTGACCGGATCGGACGGTCACCGTCGACGATCTCGCGGGAGTTGCGGCGGAACGCCGCCACCCGCAATGGCAAGCTCACATACCGAGCGTCGACCGCACAGTGGAAGGCCGACCTCGCCGCGAGGCGCCCAAAACCAGCGAAGCTCGCCGAACACGATCGGCTACGAGAATATGTGCAGGACAAACTGTCTGGTGTGATTCGTGCCGACGATGGAACCGTGGTGTCCGGTCCGGATGCCGCTTGGATTGGCCGAAACAAGCCTCGGCGCGGTGATCGTCGGTGGGCGACGGCGTGGAGTCCGGAGCAGATCTCGAATCGCCTACCGATCGACTATCCGGAGGACCCGACGATGCGCATTTCACCTGAGGCGATCTACCAATCGCTCTACATCGAGGGTCGCGGCGGCCTGGAGCGGGAGCTCGTCGCGTGCTTGCGCACCGGCCGGGCGCTGCGAAAGCCTCGTGCGCGAGCACGGAAGCAGCGCACCGGATTTATCACCGAGGAGGTGACCATCAGCGCCCGTCCGGAGGAGGTCGAGAGCCGGAAGACGCCGGGGCATTGGGAGGGCGACCTCATCATCGGTCTGACCCGGTCCGCGATCGGCACGCTCGTCGAGCGCACCAGCAGATACACGACTCTACTACACCTGCCGCGACTGAAGGGCTATGGAACAGCGGCGATGGTGAAGAACGGGCCGGCGCTGTCCGGATATGGTTCGGAGTCCGTTCGTGATGCTCTGGCCGCGACGCTGTCACCGCTGCCCGAGCATCTACGCAGATCCGTGACGTGGGATCGCGGAAAGGAACTCGCGCGTCATGCCGAGCTGACGGCATCTACGGGTATCCGTGTCTACTTCTGTGATCCGTACAGTCCATGGCAGCGCGGAACGAATGAGAACACCAATGGGCTGCTGCGACAATATTTTCCGAAGGGAACTGATCTGTCCCGATACAAGTTCCGTGAGCTTCAGGCGGTCGCCGATGCGCTCAACAACCGCCCCCGAAAAGTGCACGGTTGGAGAACTCCAGCGGAAGTGTTTGCCGAACAGGTACACTCGTCCTCACGGCACGGTGTTGCGACGACCGGTTGAATCCGCCCTGGCTCCCCGCATCGCTGTGATGCACCAAACCCGTTGAGGTGAAACGGATGTCGGTTCTCCTGCGGGTGAACAACGCCTGCTCGAGCACTCCGGTGACCAACACGGTGGTCTTGGATGTCATCACCTGCCACCCGAGGATCCGGCGGGAGAACACGTCGACACAGAACGCCGTGTACACGAATCCGGTGAGTGTCCACACGTACGTAAAGTCCGCGACCCACCACTGATCGGGGCGGTCCGGGACGTCCCATTTCCTGTTGATCAGATCCGGGTGTCGTGGTGCCCGCTCGTCGCGCTCGGTGGTGGTCGTGCGGCGTTTGCCGCGGACCACCCCGCGGATCCCGCAGATCTTCATCAGGCGCGCCACCTGATCGCGCCCGATGTCGTGGCCGGCGTGTTTCATCGCCCACCAGATCTTGCGGGCACCGTAGAGGCGCTTGTTGGCCACGTACACCCTGTGCACGGCGTTGGCGGCGTACGCCTCGCCCAGGTCGGTGCCCGAGATGGGTCCGCGCTGCTTGGCCTTGTAATAGGTGGACGGGGCGATGCTGATGCCGTGCTCGGTGAGCACAGTACAGATCGGGTCGACCCCGAATTGGGAACGGTACGCGTCGATGTAGTCGACGATCACCGCAGTCGGCGGTCGACCTCCGCCGCCGCGAAAAACGCGCTCGCGGTCTTCAAAATCTCGTTAGCTTTGCGCAATTCGGTTACTTCTCGGCGAAGTCTGGCGACCTCGGCCGACACGTCAGGTGCCGAAGACGATGCGCCGGGGGCCTGGCGGCTCTCCTCCCGCTCGATCCAGTTCCGCAGCGTCGCCGGCGCGATGTCGAGCAGCTCGCCGACATGGCGCCGGGCTGCGACCTTCGAGCCTCCGTGCTCGTCGATCCGGTCCCGATACATCCGGACGGCGCGATCCTGGGTCTCGGCGTCGTACTTCTTCGGTGCAGGCATACCAGCATTCTCCTTGTTAGATCAGGAGTCTCCACCTCGTCCAGGACGGTTCAAACATCACGGCCGGGTGGCTGACCTGGTCAGCACGCACACCACCGAGGCCGAACGGGCGGCGCTGCGAGCCCAGCTCACCGAGGGCGACCAGGACCTGATCGACCGCATGCTCGACCGGAGGCTGGACGCATGAGTATCCCATCACACCCGCTCAGGCATGAGGCGCCGAGACTGGTCGACCCGACCCCGGACACCCCGGTCTTTCCCGCCGACCGCGCGCGGCCTGGCACCCGCGAGGCCGACATCCCGCGCTTCGGTGAGCTGCGCTGGCAGCTGGCGGCCTTGGCCCACGGCGCCGCGGGACGTTCGCTGACCGTCGACTGGGAGGGTGTCCCGGTATGTCTGCGGGCCGGGTTCATGCGCGCGGGCTGGGCAGTGATCAACCTTCCGACGCCGGACATACTGCTTCACCGCTCGGGTTCGTCCACCCGGCCGAGGCTGTCAGCGGGCAGCCTCAAACGCACCTTCTCGGCATGGAGGGGCTTCGCCCAGTGGCTGGACCAGCACCAGGTCACCTGCCTGGGGCAGATCGACCGCGTTGTGCTGGAGAAGTACGCGCAGTTCTTGGTCGAGCGTGGACTCACGCACGGCCCGGTCACCACCGAGATGTTCGCCATCACCAGGCGCCGAGGAAGCCGGTCTGCGGTGCAACAAGCTGACCCACAAGCACACCGGGCTGAAGGACCTGTTCTACGCGCTCGTGCGATCCCAGGACCACCGCCCCAAGATCGCCGACGGACTGCACGCCGACAACGATCAGCTCCGCACGAAACTCGCCGACCTCCGCGCCGAACACACCCGGCTCACAGACCAGGTCGCGACCTACGCCCGCGTCATCCACGTCCTGGAAGTGGAAAACGCCCAACTGCGCGAGCAAAGCCAGACCAACGACGTCGTCCGCCCACTGCAACGACACACCCACTGAGCCCCGAGCTTGGTCTCAGCACGCGCATAGTCGGTTCGGACCCGAGCGAGGAACAGAACTTGATCGACAACACGCGCAGACTTGACACGGAAGGTCACTTCCGCTCCGACCCCTCCTACCTGCCCGAGCTGCGGGATTACCTCGACACCCTGCTGCGTGACCGCGAAAGAGTCCGTGCAGCTACCGAACTCGACGACTGGGCCCGCGACGAGGCGGTGCCGTCGGAAGCGGAGATCACGAGGCTGAGGCAGTCGATCCGCCGCGTCCAACACGAGCTTGACGCACTCACCGAGGACGAGCGTGGACAGATCGAAGAAGCCGTTCGGGTAGTGCGTCGCACCCGACAGACCGTGCACCTCGGACTACCCACCACCGGGCCGCAAACGCTCGACCCACACCTCGAAACGCACTCATGACCTCGAACTCCACCGAACATCTGATCGCGGCCCGCCGCGGCGACAGCAACCGTCGACGGCAAAGAGTCCTCGACGCGCTTTCCCGGCTCCGCACCGACGGGGCGGAGATCACAATCTCTGCCGTCGCTCGCACCGCGAGAGTCGACCGCTCGTTCCTCTAATCGCCACCACGATCTCCGAGCCCAGATCCTGACAGTCGCCGCCGAACCTGAGCCGCCACCGTCGAGCACCCGCACCAGCTATCGGTCACTTCTGGCCGATGTAGCCAACCTGCGGGCACAAAACGAACGACTACGGCAGCAGAACACGAAACTCGCCGACAGACTCTCCGAGGTTCTCGGCGAACAGGTTCTCCACGGCGCCGGTCTCACCGGACACGACGAAATCGGCACCCTCCGGGAGCGGGCCGCCGAACTCGAACAGCAGCTCCTCGGCAGGAAACACGAGCTCCAGGACCGCGACGACGAACTCGCAGCCGCCCGCGCCACCAACCGAGACCTGATGGCAACCCTCAACGGCCGACCACAACCACCACGTGCCCAACCTGTAGTGCACACAAGCAGGCCGCTGACCAGCACAAATATGATTTCTGAACAAAAAGTTCCCGAGAGAAGCGTTGACCTGCGGTTTCGCGTAGCTTTCTCACCCTTCTGTCGGTGGCTTTTCTCATCGAAATGTCGCTTTCCTCGGCCGGCGGGGAGCTTCCACCGCTCGGCGCCGCCTGCCGGCCATCCCCATGAGTCGCTGACCTGGAGATTCGTTGGTCATCCGGTTCGCCGCCGACGAATTGGCGACAGAATAGTGAGAAGAGCGAAAAGTAGCGTGAGAACCTACAACACCAGATCCTACTCGGGTGTCACATCACGTGCCGTGCCCGCATGTCGGCGAAAACCGATGCCACGCGTACGACGTCGCCGGTCGTGGGTGCGTGGATCATCTGCCCGTTTCCGATGTAGATCGCGACATGCCCGGGACCGTTCGCACTCCAGTTCCCGAACAGGAGGTCGCCGGGTACTGCCTCCGACAGTGGGCGCTCGACTCCTACGTTCCATTGGGTTTCGGAGGTGCGGGGGAGTGTCACTTTGCCTGAGGTCGCGGTGTACACCGCGTACGAGGTCAGGCCGGAGCAGTCGAACCCGCCCTGGGAGGGGCCGTGAATGTTGCCGCCGCCCCACACATACGGAAGGCCGAGGAAGTTCATTGCGCTCTCGACGACCCGGGCGCCCAGCTCGGACAGGGCAGGTCCACCAAAGGGGGAGAGCAGCCGCGCGAAGTAGTCCTGGGCCGCGCGGATCTTCGCGACGTACGGTTTCGTCTGATTCTCGTAGTCGGGGCTACCCGAGGGCATTCCCCCGGAGGCGAGCACGGCACCAACCCCGGCATTGTATCCGGCGATCGCGAGATCGAGCGTGTCCCCGCGAACTCGTCCTTGGTGCTTCCACGTGTCGATCTGGTTGTACATGTCGCACAAGAGATGTCCTGACGCCATGACCGAGTCCGCGACGCCGAGAATATCGGCGGTGCCGTCGCCGTCGGCGTCCTTGCCGTAGGTGCGCCAGGTGCCGTCCATGAACTGGCCGGGACCCTTGGCGCCGACGGGTGACACCGGTGCGGTGGCACCGTAGCGGAATCCGTTCTCCGCCGAATACAGGGCCGCCAGTGTCGGCGCCGTGATCCCGTCACACAGTGCGCCGGCCTTGGTCAGCCACGGCACAAAGGTGGCGAACGCGTTGCCGGGGGCGAAGGTGAGGCGGGGCAGCACGCTGCTGGTCGGTGCGGCAAACGCGGTGTCGAGGGCGTTTGTGTTTGCCCAGCTCGAGACGCCGGAACTGTCGGTATTGCCGGGCTCGGGTACGACATCGCTGTCGGCCGGTGGCTCGGGCGCCGCCGGGGACGGATCCGGGCGTGGCGGCGCGTCGGCGGGTGGGAGCGGGAGCGGGGGCGCGGGCGGGGATTGAGGAGGAATCACCCCGGACAACGCCTGCGCGGCATTGTCGATCCCCTGCTGCGCAAACTGCTGTACGGGGGCGGGAAGCGTCGCCATCACGTCCCCGACCTGCTGATCCAGGGCCGGTGCTGCCTGTTCGACGACGGCCAGGGTGTCGGTGACCTGCGTTTCCACCTCTGGTGGCAGGTTAGTGCTGTTCGCGGCGCCACCGGCGGCGATCACGATCGCCGCAATGATGGCGGAGGGGTCGGACATCTTTCGCTCGTTTCTCTACATCGGACAGTCGTCTTCGAGTTCCGGTGCCGGGCTAGCTCGTGCCATGACTTCGGTCACGGGGCGCTCCAATCATGGACATCAACGGCGCCGAGTTCCTCAGTAGCGGAATCGAAATCGCTGTAGAGCTCGTGTTCGTCGAAACTTTCCTGGATCGCGATCTGGGCGCTCTCGGGGAGGGTGTGCATGATGTCGCGGACGCGTTCCTGGCGGCGGGCGACGGCCTGGCGGAACGGCATCCCCGGTGTCGCCTTCATCTGCGGGACGATGCCCTCGACGTCGTCGACCCCGCCGGCGTGGTGGCCGGCGTCGACCATCGCCTGTTCGGCGGCCATGGTGGCCTCGTCCTTCTCCTCGGACATGCCGATCGGGCCGATCATGGTGCCGTTGAGGAACTGTTTGACCACCGGCTCCTCACTGGTGAGCAGCACCTCGCGGGGGCCGAACATCACCAGCTTCCGCCGGAAGAGCATCCCGATGTTGTCCGGCACCGTGCGGGCGAGGTTGATGTTGTGCGAGACGATCAGGATCGTCGCGTCGATCTCGGCGTTGATGTCGATCAAGGTCTGCGAGATGTAGGTGGTGCGCACCGGGTCCAGGCCGGAGTCCGGCTCGTCGACGAGGATGATCTGCGGGTCGAGCACCAGGGCGCGGGCCAGGCCGGCGCGCTTGCGCATACCGCCGGAGATCTCGCCGGGCAGCTTGTCCTCGGCCCCGAGCAGACCGACGAGTTCCATCTTCTCCATCACGATCTTGCGGATCTCGGACTCGGACTTCTTGGTGTGCTCGCGCAGCGGGAACGCCACGTTGTCGTACAGGTTCATCGAGCCGAACAGGGCGCCGTCCTGGAACAGCACGCCGAACAGCTTGCGGATCTCGTACAGCTCCTTGGACGAGCACTCGAGAATGTTGGTGCCGTCGATCACGATCGACCCCTGCTCCGGGCGGAGCAGACCGATCAGCGACTTCAGGAACACCGACTTACCGGTTCCCGACGGGCCCAGCAACGCGCTGACCTCACCGGCCGGCAGGGTCAGCGACACGTCCTGCCAGATCCTCTGCGAGCCGAACGACTTGGTCAGGTCGCTGACTGAAACTTCGACACCCATCGAGTCTTCCTTACGTCGATTCGTGAATTTTCGGGAAGGGATACATCACGCAGTCGGTGCTCCGCGGTTCACACCGGGGACATCTCGGTGATCTGCCAGGAATCTCCATCGCGGTGCAGCGACACCTGAACGCGGCTGCCGTCCAGCTTGGGGGCGGGACTGTCGGTACTGGTCGTGGACTGATTGAGAAACATCAGCACGGTGGCAGCGTCAGCGGAGGCCGAGACAACCGAGGACTCCACGACGGTGGCCGAGGTGACCACCTGCCGCTGCTTCGCGGACGGAATGATGACGTCCTTGCTCACGCTCTCGAACTGAGTGCGGAACTCACCCCCGAGGTGCTCGAGCGAACCGGTGAAGTGGTCGTCGACCGTGTTGAAGTCGTAGGACAGGATGTCGGGAACCAACTGCGCGGCCTGCGTGAGCGCCTGCTGCCGGGTGTCCTCCTGGCTCCGGCCCTCGTGTGCGCGGATCGTCAATGTCACGCTGCCGACTGTCACCGCGACCGCCAGCACGCCGAGGCCCGCGACCAACAGTGTGCGTTTACGGCTGCTCCACGTGTCGAAGAGCGAGGAGATGCGAGCGATGTAGGTAATCATGCGACGAACTCCACATCGGAAACGAGCCAGCGACCGTCGACGAGGTCGAGGGTCAATTTCATGCGGTAGACCCGCATCTCACCGTCGGGGGCCTCGGTGTTCTTGACCGTCGACGTCACTGCCGCGAGGACGGTGGCGTGATCGTCCGACGAGTCGATGATGCCGGCGGACTTCACTTCGCCGGTCGACTCGACCTGACCCTGATTCAGTACATCCCCGAAACCCCCCGAGGACGTGGCGAACTGGTCGTGGAACGGTCCGGTCGTGCCGTCGGCGACCTTCTTGATGTCCTCGTCGACGCTCTGGTGACGGAGGGTGACCAAGTTGGTTGACATTTGGGTGGCGGTATCGAGGATGGAGACATCACGGGCCGCGGCGGCGTCCGTGGTCCGCCAGTCGCTCCACGATCTCACCCCCCACACCGAACCGGCCAGCACGATCGCACCGAGGAACACGACCGCAGCGAGGATGAGACCGCCGCCCCGCCGTCGTGCGGGGCCGCCGGAGTCCTCGGCGGCGTCCGTCGATGTTTCGGGTGGTCGTTCGGGTCGATCGAGGACGTTGTCGTCGTCGATCGTGTCCAGTGCTAGCGCAGCAGCAGACTTTGCCATGTCAGTTCCTCCTCGGACTGGGTTGGGGATGTGGCGTCGATGGAGTACAGGGCGCCGTCTGGGGCGCGGAAGGCGCCGGTGATCGGGTCGTAGGGAGCGGTGGCGACCGCAGGGGCCTGCCGGCTGGACCAGGCCGCCGGGGTCGCCGCGACAGGAGCCTGCTGAGAGTTGTCCGACTGCTGCGGCTCCGGCGCTGCTGTGGGCGGCGCGGGCGGTGCGCTCGGTGCAGGGGCGTAGGGCTGCCCGGGCCGGGCCAGCATCTGCGGCCAGCTCGAGGGCAGACCGCCGGGGCATTCGCCGACCTCCGCGGTCCGCACGGAGGGGTCGGTGGCGCAGGGAAGGTTCCGGGCACCGCGCACCACACGCGGCTCGTTTGGCGGCAACGTACAGTACGAGCTGGTGGCGGGCTCGGCCGGCGAAAGATCGCTGGGATCGCGCCGCTGTGTTTCCTCATAGCCCTCGGTGCAGGGCAGCGGGTTGGCGGTGTTGCCCAGTTTGATATCGAGGGGGCCCTGACCATACGTGCGGTCCGCGCCTTGCACACCCTGATGCATGTGATTGATCGCGGCGGACATTGCCGGGTAGATCACCAGGATCTGGCGGATACCGGGAACGTTGACTCGCAATACCTCTCCGACGCTCTGCAGATTCGCCAGCAGCAGCGGCAGCGACGGCTGCAGGTCGGCGAGTGTTCCGCCGAACGCATCAAAGAAGGCAGGACCGTTGTCGAGGGTTCCCCGGATCTGGGCGTCGTTCATGGTCAGCTGCTCGGTGAACGAAGCCAGGTCGGTGGAGAAACGCGCGATATCGGGACCCGCTGAGTTCACCGCCGTCAGAACCGGTTCCGCGTCGGTGATCAGGGTAGTGGTCGGGCCCAGGTTGGCCTGGGCGAGGGCGATGAGCGGGCGGGACGAGTCGATCAGACGCGAGAGGGTGGGACCGGCGCCGTCGAAGGCGGCGTAGGCCTCGTCGACCGTGGTCTTCAAGTCGTCCTTCGGCAGTCCCTCGAGGAGGGTGCTGACCTCGTCGACGACCTGCGCTGCCGATACCGGCAACGTTGTCCGGGACCGATCGATGACGTCGCCATCGGCCAGGAACGGACCCTGGGATGTGGGCGGCACCAGATCGACATACTGTTCGCCGATCGCCGAGACGCTGCGCACGTAGGCGTCGGTCGATTTCGGGATCGGGTGGTCCGAGTCCAATTGCAGGTGCACGGTCACGTGATCGGGGGTCACGTCGAGCGACCTGACCACACCGACATCGACGCCGCGATAGGTGACGAGCGCGCTCGCGTACAGGCCGCCGGCGCGTTCGAGTTCGACATCGACCGAGTACATTCCGATACCCGAGAGCCGGTTGAATCCCATGTAGCTGTAGACGGAATTGGCGACAGCCACGACCGCGACAAGGGTGAAGATCACGAGTTGGGCTCGGACCAATTTCGAGCGCATCAGCGCTGACCTCCCTGCGGTTGGGGCGCCCCGGCGGCTGGGGTCGCGGCCGGAGGTGCACTCGCGGGCCGCTCGGTGGGAACGAGTAGCGGGTTGGCCGCCTGCCGCGCCGGGTTCAGTCCCGCCAGTTCGGACACCGGGATGCTTCCGAGGACCTTGCCGCCCACGGTCTCGGCAGTCAGATCGAGGGTGAGGAACAAATTCACGTAGTCGCCTCGGATCGCCCGATCCGTGGTTTCGACCGGGAACGGAAGCGTGGCAGCAATCTTGAGGGCCTCCGGGATGGAATCGCCTACCGAGGCGAGATGGCTCAGGGTCGGCTGTAGTGCAGTGAGATTGGCGTGCAGATCCTCGCGGCTACTGTCAAGGACCTTGGTCGCGACCTCCCCGAACTGGCCGACACTGGTCAGCATTGTCGTGAGCTGCTTCTGCTGATCGTTGAGTACCTGTGCCGCTGGGGTGATCGTCTCGATACCGCGATCGAGGGTGGCGTTCTGCGCCGCGAGCTCGGCGCCGAGCCGGTCGAGTCCATCGATCGCCCGGACGATATCCGCGCGTTGTTGGTCGAGGTTTCCCACGACGGTCTCGAGGTTGCCGAACAGCTCGTGCAGGTTCTGCTCCCTGCCGTCGAGCACCCGAACGAGTTCGGAGGTGACCGTGCGGATTTGCTGCAGTCCACTGCCATTCAGTACCAACGACAGTGCCGACAAAACCTCTTCGGTCGACGCGTACTGGCTGGTGCGGGCGATGGGAATGACGGCGCCGTCCGCCAGCGTCCCGACCGGTTGTTCACCGGAGGGAACCGACAGCTCCAGGTACTGGGAACCGAGAACACTGGTCTGCGCCAATTTCGCACCGACGTTCGCCGGGATCCGTGCGTCCGCGCGCAGTTCGAGTGTCAGGCGCGCGATCCAGTTCTCCCCACCGATGCTGGCGATGTTTCCGACGATCACATTGTCGGCTTTCACGGGGGAGTTGCCGACCAGATTCTGAATATCGGCCAGCTCGACCGTGACTTCGTAGGTGTCACCGCTGATGGCGTTACCGGGCAACGGGATCGAGTTGATTCCGTCGAAGCGGCACCCGGTGGCAGTCACCGCCACACCGAGTGTCAGGGCGGTGCAGGCACTCAATTGCCTGATCGAGATCATCGTGTTCCTCCGCTCGGTGCCGGTGCCACCGCTTTCTGGACCAGTCCGGTGGCGAGCGCACCGGTGGCTTTGGAACATTCGTCGGCCGGCGCATTGGCCGTGGTGAGCAGTGCGCAAATCAGCGACCGGGGGTCCGGCGGAAGGTCGGAGACTGCAATCGCGGCCGTCAGCGAGTTCGAGTCGGGATCGTAGATGTTGTAGAAGTTCGACAGTGAGGTCGGCGCAGTGTGCAGGATCGAGGCGAGGGTGTCTTCCCGGTCGACGAGCTGGCGGGTGAGGTCGGTGAGCTTACCGACGTCGGTGGTCAGTGCCCCCCGGTTGTTCTGAAGGAACGCGGTGACCTCGTTGAACGTGGCGAGCATGCTGTTGAGCAGGGCGTCGAGCTCGGTGCGGTTGTCGTTGAGCATCGACGACGTCGTGGCCAGTTCACGGCTGAACGCGGTGATCTGCTGTTCGTTGGTGGCCAACGCCGAGGTGAAGGTCTGCAGGTTTCGGACGGAGGCAAACAGATCCTCTCCGCCTTTGCTGAGAGTGCTAGTGGCGTCGGAGAGCTGTACCAGCGAGTCGTGCAGGGTTTGCCCGTTCCCGCGGAGAGCATCCGCGGTGTTCGTCACGAAGCGGTTGAGCGAACCGTCGGGGTCCTCGGGTGTGCGTCCCACGTCCTGTGCGAGCTTGACGACCTGTTCCTTGACCTCGTCGAATTCGACTGGAACTGCGGTGCGCTCGACGGGGATCGTCTGCCCGTCTGCCATTTTGTCGCCGCCGACGTAAGCGGGGGCAAGTTGGATGTATCGACCGGTGACCAGAACCGGGGCGACAATGGCAGCTTTGGCGTCGGCGGGGACGTCGTACTTTCCGTCGTAGCTGAATTCGACGCGGACCTGGTCGCCTTCGGGCACGATGTCGTTGATCTGGCCGACCTCGACGCCGAGGATCATGACACGGTCGCCGACATAGAGTCCGCTCGTGCTGCGAAAGAAGGCGGTGATGTGGTGCGTGGAGTGCCCGGTGACCCAGGCTCCGGTGCCCAGTACCAGGGCGGCGACGATCACCACGAGAAGCAGAATCTTCGCCGGCACGCGCGAGGTGGTCCTCGTGGCCATCATCGGGGACCTCCGAGGCTGCCGGGGACCTGACCTGCCAGGTTCGCGGGAAGGATGTTGTGCAGGAGAGCGCTGAAGAACGGTCCGCTGCCCACGACGTCGCCGATCTGCTGGGCGTAACGCTCGAGTCCGGTCAGGGAGGCGTTGATGTTGTCGTAGTTGTTATTCAAGGTCGTGACCAACGTGTCCATCTGTTCGAGAGTGGGTGCAAGTGTGGCCTCGTTGTCCCGCTTGAGGGCGGTGAGTTCGTCGGCGATCTCGCGGGTTTGTACGAGGATGCGGTGGATGGAGTCGGCGCGCTGATTGAGCGAATCGAACAGGGACTGACCCTGCCCGAGTAGCGCGGCGACACGCTGACTGCGCTCGGCGAGCACTGTGCTCACCCCGGCGGTGTTGGTCAGTAGGTGCCGTAGGTCGGCGTCCCTACTGGCCACCGTCTCGGACAACCGGGACAGGCCGGTCAGCGAGGACTTCAGGTCGGGTGGCAGGGCCTCTTCGACCGCGGAGAGTTGGTCGAGTGCACCGGACAAATCGACGGTGTCCGTCTTGGAGACCTTGTCGGTCACTTCCTCGAGCGACCGGGTGACGTCGTAACCGGACGTGGTGCGTGAGACCGGGATCGTGTCGCCTCGCCCCAGCTCCCCCTCTCCCTCCGGGGTCAGTTCGATGTATCGGCGCCCGAGTGCGGTTTCGACCTTGATGGCAGCACGAGTGTCGTTGCCCAGGCGCGCGTCGCCGCTGTCTGCGTCGAATTCGACTTCGACCTTGTCTCCGTTGAGGGAGATCTCCCGCACCTTGCCCACCTTGACGCCGGCGATCTGGGCGGTGTCACCCACCACGAGGCCGCTGGCGTCAAGGAACTCAGCGTGGTACGTCTTCGGACCGATGCCTGGGATGGTGTCGAAGTTGAGTGCGACGGCGAGGACGCCGACGAGGACGAGGGTTCCGATCACACCGAGTCGGATCGGGTTCCGTTCGAGGAACGACTTGGTTGCCATCACTTGCACCTTTCGGCGGGCGCGGTGAACATCGGCGTGACTCCGCCGGGGCCCTGCGCGTACTTGATTGCCAGTCCGCACACGAACAAGTTGACGAAGCTTCCGTATCCGCCTGCCCGCGCGGTCAGCCGGTAGGTCTCGGGAAGCTTGCTCAAAACGAGATTCACGGTGTCGGTCTGTGCGTTGAGCTGGCCGGCCAGGTCACCGAGCGCGGACACATCCTGGGCGATGGGCGGCCGGTTCTCCGTGAGAACGGTCGCCATGGCGTTCGAGGCGTCGTCGATCTGGCCCAGCGAGTGGCTGATCAAATCCCGGTCGTCGTTGAGGCCGGCGACCAGTTGCTGTAGTTGGTCGACCAGGGTTGCGAACTGGTCGCGTCGGTTGTTGACGGTCCCGAGCACGGCGTTGAAGTTCGCGATGACCTGGCCGATGGCCTGGTCGCGGTCGGCGAGTGCATTGGTGAAGGTGTCGATCTGGGAAATCAGCTGGCTGATGCTTGCTTCCTGCCCGTTGAGAACCTGGATCAATGACGCGGATAGTTGGTTGGTCTGGTCCGGATCCAGGCCCTGGAGCAGGGGACGAAAGCCGTTGACAACCTGGTCCAGATCCAACGCAGCCGTTGTCTGAGCGAGTGGTATCGGAGCCTGGAGCGGACTCGGGTCGAAGGAACCCGGGGACAGGTCGACATAGCGGTCGCCGATCAGATTCTTGTACTTGATCTTCGCCTCGGTCGCCGCGGTCAGCGGGCGCTCGGTGGAGAGAGAGAAGGTGACCAACGCCGTGCCGTCGGAGTTGACCGAGACGTCGGTGACCTTACCCATGGGCACTCCCGCCACACGCACGTCTGAACCGCTTCCGAGGCCGGATGCGCTGGTGAAGACCGCACTGTAGGCGTGCGTGCTGCCGAAACGGAGGTTACCGACAACCGTTGCGACACCGAATCCCGTCAGGGTGGTCACCAGTACGAAGATCAGCAACTTCAGGCTGGGCGAAGTCTTCGTCATCGCAGACCTCCTAGGAAGAACTGCGCGAAGGGGTTTCCGATCAGATCCATCGGGGTCCGTGCGGGTCGGTAGGCGGCACTGCCGTCATCGAAATCGGTGTGTCCCTGCGGCTGTGACCAGTCGTCGCAGGCGACGGGCCCATCGGCTCGCACCACCGGGAGGTTGGCCGGATTCGTGTACGGCGGATCTCCCATCAGCAGGGTGCCGAGGATGTTCAATCCGGGCTGATCACTACCTCCGAGGGTGCGTTCGAGGTAGGTGTTGGTCTGCACGAGGCTCTCGACCAGGCAGGGCAGTGTCGGCGCACGCTGCGCCAGCAGTTCGGTGGTCGGGGCCAGGGAGGACAGCGACTCGGTCAGCGGGGTCCCGCTGGTCTCGAAGAAGGAGCGTCCGCTGTTGCCGAAGCTGGTGAAGCTGAGCAGGAATGCCTTGAACTGGTCTTGGCGGTCGGTGAGGGTCGTCGCCGTCGTGCTGGCCTGGTCGACCGTTTCCATCACGTCCGGTGCCGCGGCTGCGAGGACGTCGGTGGTCTCGGCTCCGCGCACCAAATCGCGCCGCAGGGTGGGCAGGCTGTTGTTGAAGCTCGCCAGGTAGGTATTGAGTTCGACCAGAGTGTCACCGAGCTGGTCGCCGCGGCCGTGTAGCGACGTGGCGAGTGCGTTCAGCGTTCCGTTGACCTTCTCCGGTTCCACCGTCCGTAGCACGGTGACCAACGACTCGAGAAGGTCGTTCACTTCCGTGGCCACCTGGCCCGTCGAGAGGACCGTGCCGGCCGAGATAGTCTCCGGCGAAGGTGATTCCGGCGGGTCGAGTGTGACGAACTTGCGGCCGAACAGGGTGGTGGGGTCGATCGCGGCGGAGACATTCGCGGCGATCGAGTGTGCACGTCCTTTGTCGATGTCCATGGAGATCTCGGCGTGCCCGTCGACCAGCTTGACGCCCGTGACCCGGCCGACGACGACCTCGCGCATCTTCACGTCCGAGCCGGGTTCGAGCATCAGGCCGGCCCGGGTGGAATAGAGCTTGACCGGAACAGCGGAGGTGAAGCTTCCCCGGTAGACGGCGATTGAAGTCGCGGTCGCGAGTGCTCCGACTGCGACCATGACGAGACCGAGTGCAACGTAGGCTCGTCGGCTGCGTTCTGCAAGGTGTCCACTCATGTCAGCCCGACACCCTCACTGCCCCAGCGGAGCCGCCATAGACCGCGATACCGATGAGCAGGTCGATCACCATGATGGAGATCAGCGACGTCCGGACTGCCCGGCCGACCGCGACACCCACACCCGCCGGACCACCACTGGCGTTGTACCCGTGATAGCAGTGCACGCACATCACCACCACGGACATCGCGAGCACTTTCACTGCCGACCAAATCACATCGCTGGGAACGAGGAAGACGTTGAAGTAGTGCCAGAACGTTCCTTTCGCCTCCCCGATCATGTAGACGGTGACGAGTTGGGTCGCGGCGTAGCCGACGAACAATGCCACCGAGTAGAGCGGGATCACCGCGATCACCCCGGCCATCACGCGGGTCGTGACCAGGTAGGGGAGGGAGGGGATGGACATGGTTTCCATCGCGTCGATCTCCTCGCTGACCCGCATGGCGCCGAGTTGTGCAGTGAATCCGGCACCGACGGTCGCGGTCAACGCGATGCCGGCGATCGCCGGTATGGCCTCCCGGGTATTGAAGAATGCGGAGATGAATCCGGACAATGCGCCGATTCCGACACGGCCGAGAGAGGTGGCCCCCTGCTGGCCGACCTCGTAACCGACCGCGGCGGTCAGCAACGAGATGACCATGAGCGTCCCGCCGATCACCGCCAGCGCTCCGGTTCCCATGCTCACTTCTGCCAAGAGCCGGACCGTTTCGGCGCGATAGCGGCGGAATGTTCGCGGAATCGCCGCGATCGTGTGGTTGTAGAAGGAGAACTGTCGGCCCATCTCCTCGAGATGGCTGACCGGCGCATCAATCACCTTGAGCGCGACGGCACGGGCTCTCCGGGTACCCGAAGGCTGGTTCGATTTCGACACGAGCTTCCCGTCGTCGGTTACGTGCGGATTCTGCAAAGAGTTCATAGGTCGTCAGTGCATTGCCAAGGTGGTGATGATCGAGTTCGCCAGAAACAGCAGCAGGAAGCTGAACACCACCGTCTGATTGACAGCATCCCCCACGCCTTTCGGCCCGCCCCTCACGTTCAGGCCGAGATGGCAGGCAACCAACCCGGCGAGCATGCCGAATACGGCAGCCTTGATCTCGGCGACGAAGAAATCACCGAGACCGGTAATGATGGAGATTGCCGTGACGTACTGCCCGGGTGATGCGCCCTGCATGTACACGGTGGCGATGTAGCCGCCGACGAGGCCGACGGCCGACACGAGGCCATTGAGGAAGATCGCGATGAAGGTCGACGCCAATACCCGCGGAACACAGAGACGGTGAATGGGATCGATGCCGAGGACTTTCATCGCGTCGATCTCCTCGCGGATGGTTCGCGATCCCAGATCCGCGCAGATCGCCGTAGAACCGGCGCCGGCCACCACCAGAACAGTGACGATGGGGCCGATTTCCCGGACGATCGCGACACCCGCGCCGGCGCCGGCGAGATCGACCGCACCGATCTCAGCGAGGAGGATGTTGATCTGGTAGACGAACATCATGCAGAACGGGATTGCCATCAACAGCGCGGGCATGATCGACACACTGGCGATGAACCAAGCCTGCTGGAGGAACTCCCGCAGGTGAAACGGCCGCTTGAACATGCAGCGATACGTCTCGAGCGAAGTCGCGTAGAAGGCGCCCACCGCGCGTGGCGCCACCCGTAGTGCTGCCCTCGCCTTGGCGCTTCTTTCGCCAGGCGTGACCGATCTGTCCAGCAGTTGCACGTTAGTCCTCCGTGCTCATGAATTGGGTGCCCGAATGTGAGCCACGCCAATTCGATGTGTTCAGCATGAAGCCCGATAGGCGTTGGGAGAGCCGTGGGGAGAGCGGGGAAACGGCCCCGCGATCACAGCTTTCGCGGGGCCGTTTCCGCATGCACATGGGTAGAACCGGTCACCCCACATTCGTGATTGTCAGCCTGCCGTCCGCGTGGTCCGCGCGCAGCAGCTTCTTATCGAACTTTCCCACGCTGGTACGGGGGACCTGCTCGATGAACGTCCACTGTTCGGGCAGCCACCACCGTGGCACCTGGTCGGCGAGCCACGATTGCAGCTCCTTCGGAGCAATAGCCGCTCCCTCTCGCAGCACAATGACTGCGAGCGGACGTTCCTGCCACTTCGGGTCTGGCACTGCGATCACCGCAGCCTCGAAGATATCGGGGTGCCCGATCAGGATGTTCTCCAGTTGCACCGAGGAGATCCACTCGCCACCGGACTTGATCACATCCTTCGCCCGGTCCGTCAAGGTCAGGAAGCCTCCGCGGTCGATGTGACCGACGTCGCCGGTTCGCAGCCAACCATCGTGGAACCTGTCCTCGTCCGCCACCTTGTAATACGAGGCGGCGACCCAGGGTCCGCGAACCTCCAACTCGCCCACAGCCTCGCCATCGTGCGGCAACACCGCGCCGTCATCTGCGACGATTCGCATCTCGACTCCACACACGGCGCGACCCTGTGTCGACCGCACGCGCCAGGCCTCTTCGGGGGAAGCCCCCACCGGCGGCCGTGCGACCGAAGCAAGCGGCGAGGTTTCGGTCATTCCCCATGCCTGCAAGACGGTGACCCCGAGCTGCTCCTCGAATGCCTCCATCAACGAGCGTGGCACCGCAGATCCGCCGCAGGCCACCAGCCGCAGCGACGAGAAGTCCAATTGAGGATTCTTCTCGGCATGCAGGAGAACGTCGTTCCAAATCGTTGGCACCGCACCGGCTACGGTGGGCCGCTCCGTGTGGACCATCTGCGTGAGCGGACCTGCTTGCAGAAACCGGTCCGGCATGAGCAATTCGGCGCCCGCCATCAGCGCCGCGTAGGGCAGGCCCCACGCATTCGCGTGAAACATCGGCACGATCGGCAGGACGCGGTCGGCCTCGCAAATACCCAAGCCGTTTCCGGTGCATGCCGCCATCGAGTGGAGATACATGGATCGGTGGCTGTACACCACGCCCTTGGGATCACCTGTGGTGCCGCTGGTGTAGCACATCGCCGCTGCGGAGGTCTCGTCCACTGTGGGCCAAGGATATTCATCCGATTCCCCGGCTAGTGCCTCTTCGTAGCGAAGCACCTCGGGACCTTTGCCGTCGAGCGCCGAAACGTCGCCTTCGCCGGTGACCAGCACCGTCCGTACCGACTGCAAATCGGGTAGTACGGGCGCGAGCAGGGGCACCAGGGACGAGTCCACGATGATGACTCTGTCCTCCGCGTGGTTGGCGACGTAACGGATCTGTTCTGCGGAGAGCCTGATGTTCAGTGTGTGCAGTACGGCGCCCATGGCGGGGACGGCGCAGTACGCCTCCAGATGTTCCTGGTTGTTCCACTGGAAGGTGGCCACCCGATCATCCCCGGTGACTCCGAGGCGTCGCAGGGCAGAGGCCAGGTTTGCACACCGCTCACCGATCTCGCGGTAGCTCGAACGGCGGAAACCCTGTTCGGTGGCGCTGATCACCCGCCTGTCGCCGTGCACGCCGGCGGCGTGATGGAGTATCGACGCCACCGACAGGGGAGCGCTCTGCATCGTGCCTTGCATCAGTTGGATTCCTTGTGGACTCGGCGTGCGGTATCGCTGGTCATTTCTGCTGGAGGTCGCTGCGGCCGTCGGCCTCGAGCATCGCCCTGTACGCGGGGAACAGCAGTTTCGCAGTCGGGACGAGCTTGAGGATCTTCTGCACCGGACCCTTGGTCCGCACCTGGCCCTTGGCCATTGCCACCGACAGGTTCACTTTGCCCTGCCAGAATCCATTGCCCGTGTCCGCGGACATGAACAACTCGACATCCGGCTTGATATCGGTCGCGCCCGCGAACACCTTGCCGTTGGGCAGGTCGACCGTCACGGTCGCGTCGGGGTCGGTGTAATTGATCTGCAGGACAACGCCCGACGCGGAGAGCTTGGGTCCGATCTCGGGATCTGCCAGTCCCTTCTCGAAGACCCCGCCGATGTACTTGTGGACCTCTGCATCGTTCTTGAATACGCCCATGAGAATGATCCTTTCGTGTGTTTGACGTTGTGAAGATTCGGTCGTGTGCCAAGTGACCCGTGGTCAGTCCAGGCTGATCCAAACGGATTTGGTCTGCGTGTATCCCAGCAAGGATTCCTCGCCGAGGTCTCGCCCGTACCCCGATGCTTTGTAGCCACCGAACGGCGCCGCGGGATCGAGCATGTTGTACATGTTGACCCAGACGGTGCCCGCCTCGAGCTCCCGCGCCACCCGGTGCGCCCGCTTGAGGCTATCGGTCCACACACCTGCTGCGAGTCCATAGGCACTGGAGTTGGCGCGGCGCACCACTTCCGCTTCGTCGTCGAAGGTCAGCACCGACAGCACCGGCCCGAAGATCTCCTCCGTGGCGATCGACATGTCGTCACGCACATCGGTGAAAATCGTTGGTGTGAGGAAGTGCCCGTTACTGAGCGCGCCCCCCGGATACTCACCACCACAGACGAGGGTGGCGCCCTCCCGGGTGCCCGCGCGTACGAAGCCCTCGACGCGGTCCAGCTGCATCGCGGAGACCAATGGGCCCATCTCGGTACTCTCGTCCAACCCATGACCGAGCTGAATCGCTCGGGTGGCCGCCTCCAGCTCGGCTACGAGTTCGTCGTGGACGTCGCGGTGGACAAAGAGCCGGGAACCTGCACAACACACCTGTCCCTGGTTGAGGAAGATGGCGGCTAATGCGCCCTGTGCCGCGGCGTTGAGATCGGCATCCGGGAAGACGATGTTTGCGGACTTTCCACCCAGCTCGAGGGTGAGCTTCTTGATGCTCGGCGCGCTGGCGGTGATGATCCTGCGCCCCGTTTCGGTCGATCCGGTAAACGAGACCTTCGCAACCTTAGGATGATCAATCAGGGCTTGGCCCGCCTCCGGGCCGAACCCGGTGACCAGGTTGAGGACTCCGGGGGGCAGTCCGGCCTCGAGTGCGATTTCGGTCAGTCGGAGCGCGCTCAGCGAGGTATGTTCGGACGGCTTGAGGACTACGGTGTTGCCTGCCGCCAGCGCGGGGGCCACCTTCCAGGAAGCGATCAGTAACGGAAAGTTCCACGGCGCGATCGCGCCGATCACCCCCAGCGGTTCTCGTTGTGTGTAGACCAGTGCCTCTCCTACCGCCGGTGAAACCGGCAGAGTCCGGCCGGCGAGTTTCGTTGTCCACCCACCGAAATATCGCCAGATTTGGCTGGCCAGGCTCACGTCGATATACAACGACTCCGACAGCGGCTTGCCGTTGTCGAGGGTCTCGAGAGTGGCCAGTTCCTCCGCGTGCGCCTCGATCGCGTCCGCGACGTCGAGCAATATCCGACCTCGAGCGGCGGGGCTCAGGCGGCGCCAGGCCTGGAAGGCCACACTTGCGGAGTCGACGGCCCGATCCACGTCGATCGCGCCGCCCGCCGAAATGTTGGCCAGGACTGCGCCAGTCGCCGGGTCCGTGGTGGGAACCTCACTGCCGTCCGCTGCCGCCAACTTCTCTGTCCCGATCACGATGCTCGCGGAAGCGCTGCGCAAGAAAGACTGCACCGCCTCGGGTATGTCCACCGACATCATGGTCATCGGCCACTGCCTTTCTGTGTAGAAGATTACTTCAGAATTTCCTTGCGGCGCAACGCAGCCCGAACAATTGTGAGTGGCTGTCGAATGGTTGCGGCACATTTCACGACCGACGAGGTGCGGCGCAAGTGCGGAGGCCTCTTTTGTCGAGGAAATACGACCGAGGCGATTCTCAACCGACGATTGTCATTTTTCGTCGAGCGTCTTCACGTACTCGGAATCGGCGATCGGAAGGTCGACATTACTCGAACCACCTGGACTGCCGAGATCCTTGGTTACTTCCCTCGACGATTCTTGGAAGGGCTGCCACTGCTCATCGACCTTTTGTGCGGGACGGATGGCACTGACGGGACACACCGGCTCGCATGCACCGCAGTCGATGCACTCGTTCTGATGAATGTAGAGCATCCGGCCGCCCTCGTAGATGCAATCTACCGGGCATTCTTCGATGCACGACTTGTCCATAACGTCCACACACGGTTCACCAATGACGAATGCCATCAGATCTACCTCCTTGCTATTTGCGTGACAAACTTTGCCGACGAGGTCAGGCCTCGGCGAGCACGGGTTGAACCAGATCGCTCGAATGGCCTGGTGCGAGGGATGCGTTCGGGTCGAGCGCTACCGCTGCGTTGTTCACCGCGGTAGCCACCTCACCGAAACCGACGGCGATCAGTTTCACTTTCCCGTCGAAGGTGGCGGCGTCCCCCGCGGCAAAGATATTGGGCAGGGTGGTCCGCATTGTGCTGTCCACTGTGATCGACCGGCCTTCGAGTTCGAGGCCCCAGTCCGCGATCGGCCCGAGATTCATCAGGAATCCGAGCGCGGCAACGACAACCTGGGCCTTGACTTCACGTCCGGACGACTCGCCGGCGACCTTGACGACAACGCTCTCAACCTGATCATCGCCACGTATTTCCGCCACATCGGCATCGAGCAGCAGATCGCAGGCAGACTCACGCAGTAGGCGGACCGAGTGCTCGTGCGCCCGGAACTGCTTACGCCGGTGGACGAGCGTGACGGAGCGGGCCCGCGGTAATGCGGCCAACGCCCAGTCCACTGCAGAGTCACCGCCGCCGACGACGACGACATCCTGACCGTCGAGGACGTCTAGCCGGGGAACGAAGTAGCGCAGTCCTCGACCGAGAAAGGCCTCCCCGGTTGCCAGGGGCCGCGGAGTGACAGCTCCGACACCGGAGGTGATCACCACAGCCCGCGCGTCGATCACCACACGTTTCGAGGTGGTGACCCGCCACCCGGCGGGGAGGCGTTCGAGTGTGTCGGCCTGTTGTGAGAGCAGGTGTTTGGGAGCGAACGCCTCTGCTTGCTGGGTGAGATTCCGGATGAGCTGCTGCCCCTGCACGCCGGGCAGGCCGGCGACGTCGTAGATGTTCTTTTCGGGGTAGATGGCCTGTACTTGGCCGCCGACCTCGGGCAAGGCGTCAACCAGTGCCGTGCTGAGCCCTCGAAAACCCGCGCAGTAAGCGCCGAAGAGGCCAACCGGTCCGGCACCGACGAACAGCAGGTCGACGGCGACGTCGGCTGTCGAGATTTCGGTTGTCATGCAGATCGCTCCTCGGGTTCAGGGTTGGCGTAGACGGGTGGTACGGATGTGTGTCCGCGACTGCGACACGACACCGGACGGGTCAGGAGGTGGCACTCGTCAGAAGTTGGGACAACTGGAGCTCGTCTTCCGCGGCGAACTTGTCCTCGAGCTGCATCGGGGAGTAGTCCTCGTCGATCTCCTCCAGCGGCCTGCCGCGCGCGCTTTCGATCGACTCGAGCCGTCGGTTGAGCTTGTCCATCCCGTAGTCGGTCATCTCGTCGATGGTGATACCGAACGGGATTTCGTCGAAGGTGTCGAAGATCCTGACGATCAGCTGCAGGGCGGGCTCCAACAGCTCCTGCATGCGCTCGTCTACGACATCCCAGTTCCGGTCGTCGGCGGCCACATGCCGCCGGCAGGTGAACGTGCCCCAGGCCATGTGCCGACGCTCATCGTCACCGATGTGCTTGATCACTTCCTGCATCCCGGGCAGGATGTTGCGACTCTTGCAGACCTTGGCCCAGGCGTAGTAGCCGGTGAGCGCGAGGCATCCCTCGACCACGTGGTTGTAGGTGACCGAGGCGCGGATCTGGGCCGCCGGCGACGGGTCCGTGGTCAGTGCGTACAGCGACTTGGGGAGTTCCTCGGTGAAGATCCGCTGGTAAGGCTCGCTGTAATCCACATATTCGTGGAGATCGCTGCTCAGTCCCACTGCGTCGAACCAAAGTCGGAACGCCTGCATGTGCTTGGCTTCTTCGAAGGTGAACTGGGTGAGGTAGGCCTCGTCGGCCAGCCTGCCCTCGGCGGCCATCGCCGACATGAAGGGCTGCAGATCCTGTGCCACCGACTCCTCGCCGGCGATGAAATGTGCGGCGAGGATGCAGGTGAGCCGCTTTTCTTCATCGGAGAGTCCGGCGAAGTCTTGGGCGTCCTGGGAGAAGTCGATGGCTTCGGGGTCCCAGAACTTCTTGTTTCCCTTGCGGAACAATTTCATTGCGAATGAATTCATTCGCAGGCCGCCCTCGCTGAGGCTGCCAAATCCGCTTCGTTTGCCATGCTCGATAACGCGGTCGATTGCCATACCATTTCCTTTTCTAGTGGTGCGCGTTTGGTGGAGGAGAATGCGAACTCAGTAGCGGATCACGCCACGGATGTTCTTTCCGTCGCGCATATCTGCGTAGCCCTGGTTGATGTCCTCGAGGTCGTACTCGGTTGTTACCAGCTCGTCGAGCTTCAACTGTCCGAGGGTGTACAGCTCGAGCAAGCGGGGAATGTCGTGCTGACCGTTCGATGATCCGAACAGCGATCCTCGGATTTGCTTTTCGTAGAGGGTCAATTCGAGAAGGTTTGTCGTGATGGTGGTTTCCTCGGGGTGGCCGATGGCGGTAACGACGACTCGGCCCCGCTTGCCGACGAGGCTCAGGGCGGGTGTCATATAGGCGCCCTCGGCGACATCGGTGGTGATGACGCAGACATCCGCGAGCTGGCCGCGGGTGAGTTCGCTGACCACGTTCCACGCCTCGTCGACCGACGAAGCGGTGTGCGTGGCGCCGAACTCGCGTGACTTGGTGCGTTTGAACTCGACCGGGTCAACGGCCATGATCATGCGGGCGCCGGCGATCCGTGCTCCCTGGATCGCGTTCATGCCGATGCCTCCTGCGCCGATGACGACGACGGCGTCGCCGGCTCGCACCTCACCCGAACGAACTGCGCTGCCGTACCCGGTCGTTACTCCACAGCCCACCAGCGCAGCCTTGTCCAGGGGAATGCCGTCATCGATCTTCACCACCGATGCTGCTGGGACGACCGTGTATTCGGAAAAGGTTCCGAGCAAACACATTTGACCGACATCCTCGCCGCGCGCATGGAACCGGTACGTCCCGTCGAGTTGGGGTCCGAGCATCACCGCGGCACCGGAATCGCACAAGTTGCCGATCCCGCGTACGCAGTACGAGCACCGGCCGCATGCGGGCAGGAACATCATGACGACGTGATCACCCTCGGAAATGTCGGCGACGTTCGCCCCTACTGCCTCGACGACACCGGCGCCCTCATGCCCTCCCACGAGCGGGTAGGGGAAAGGCAAGTCGCCTGTGACCAGGTGTTCGTCGGAATGGCACAGTCCGCTGGCGGTCAGCTTGATCAGAACCTCGCCCTCGCCGGGTGGATCCAAGTCGATCTCCTCGACCTGCCACTTCTCGTTCTGACCCCACAGGACTGCTGCTTTTGTCTTCACGGGCTGTTGACTCCCTCACTCGCGGAACGGCGTGTAACCATCATCACAATGATTGGGGGGTGTTCGCGCGAGCCGCGCGTGCCGCTGATGGCCCCTGGGGGCCAGGTGCAGGACTATGTATGCCACGGCTCGACCACGGTGTACCGAGTTGTTCCCTTGGCGCGGTCACATAGGTAGCCGGGCGTTACCGGCGAGCCCGGTACCGGGGCGCCCTATAGGTCGTGGACTGATCGATCACCTGAGAATTCGTTGATCACCGTGCCGTGCCGGGTCGCGCGAGGGCTACGCGGCCACTTCGACAGACTGCGGAGGAGTGCACCGGGCGGGCATCGCCTCGGATTCGCGACACCCAGGCGCCGGGACTGGCCCTCCACTCACGTAATGGGCACTTCGAGGTACACCGCGAGGCCACCACCTGTCCGCGCACCGAAGTGCAAGCGCCCATTCAGCGAGATCACGATCTGATCGGCGATCCACAAGCCGAGTCCCGCGCTACCACGCTGATCACCGACGGACACGAACTTCTTGGTGACGATGGAAGCCAGCTCGGGAGGTAGCCCGGGGCCGCGATCGAGGATCTCGAGATGCAATTCGGACCGACTCACTCGAGCGACTATGTCGACCGGCTCACCCCGTCCGTGCCGACTGGCGTTCGTGAGCAGATTGGTGATCACGCGGCGAAGCAACTGCGGATCGAACCGGCACCGGACATCCGGTGGCGAGATCGTCATCCGAAGTTGAGGAGGGACCAGGCCGACGGCGTCTGCGGTGGCAAGCAGGAAGTCGTGCAGAAGAACCAGCTGCCGATGCCCGGTGCTGAACGTGGGTCGACGGCTCGCTGCAACATCCCCCAGAGCATCCATCATCGCCGACAGGTGACCTGCATGTGCCGCGATCAGGTCCCTGGCCCGTTGAGTATCGTGGGCCGGTAGATTGCGTTGACCTGCGTCGGCCAGGGCCTTCAAAGAAGCGATCGGCGTTCGTAATTCGTGCAAAATGACCTGTAGGCCAGTCTCCTGGGCCTCATACGACTTCAGCAATCGAGCACGCAGGTCCCGTTCCTCCTCGGCGGCCGCGTGTTCGGCGGCCGCTTCGGCCCGCGCCGCCGCCTGCGCTTGCGCCGCGCCTTCGGTGAGCAACGTGAAGGCCGCCGTCAATGCGGCGGTGAACAACAGATATAGCGGCCACCACAGCCCGGCCTGTAGTCGAACCTCGAGCGGCGTGTCCGCGGAGTTCACAGTGAGTGCGAGGAGGAAATACGACACACCCAGCGCAAGGGAGAGCAGGACGGTACCCGCAAAAGACAATCGCGTCGCCGCGGCGATGATAACCAGAAACAGCAACGCCACGGTGGGACTTTCCCTACCGCCGGTTGTCGCGATGAACCCGAGCGACAGCCCCGCGTCCAGGGTAGTCACGATTGCGGACGCCCTCATGCTCCCCAGTTCAGTCGACGGATAGTAGAACCCCGTGAGCGAATACACGGTCGAGATACCGAGGAGAAGTAGCGCCCACCCGAGATGCTCGCGTACATTGCCCGCTCCCACCGCCAGCAGCACCCCCACCGACAGCACGACACCACAACGGACGCTGATGATGATCCGCTGGATCGTTCGGATATCGGTATCGCTAAACGATTCCGTGCCCGAGTGCATACTGGATCCCGACGAGCGCCACCACGGAACGGCCGACATGGTTACCTCCCACTTACACTCAACCAGTCGTTTGATGTGTAATCACTGTGGCATGACACTAATTCGGGTGAGGCAATGCGTGACCAGAAACTGATATTGGCCCTGATCGATGATCATGATTTGTTCACGCAAGGGCTGGCAATGCTCCTCGAGGCGCAGGACGCCGACCGTTTCGAGGTAGGCGGCATCACCAACCGAGCAGATGAGGCCCTGGCCCTGGTCGGCTCGTGCGGTGCAGACATCGCAATCGTCGATCTCACGATGCCCCCGACCGGCGGAATGCTGGCGATTCGTCAAATCAAGTCCCGATACCCCGACACGAAAGTCGTCGTGCTGTCCGGGACGACGGACTACAAGCTCGCCGAGGAAGCCTTACGAGCCGGCGCCGACGGATTTCTACCAAAGTCGGCGGACCCACACGTACTGGTAGCTCCGCTCTTGACCGTGGCCGCCGGTCTACGAGTCATCGCACCTGATTTGTTGACCGTACTTCTCGATTCTGTCCGGCACCCTCCGCAAAGCCTGCTCGACAAACTGGCCGTGGAGGAGATTCGACTCTGGGTTCTGCTCTCCCGCGGCCTGGAGACCACGGAGATCGCCAAGCACATGCTCGTCTCCGAACGCACAACCAAACGAATGGTGGCAGCGCTGCTCAACAAACTGGGGGCGCCGAATCGGGTCGTCGCGGCCGGCTTGGCCGGTCACTACGGGCTCCTCGGCACGAGCACAGTCGACTGAGCGTCGTCGCCAGATCTATGAAGTTCCTGGCCCGGTTGTGCAACCAGAAGTGGACGTAAGGGCCGCGGTCAGCGCCCCGGGTGTGGCCAACACGATGAGATAGTGCCCGATGGCACACGATCGAAGCTCGCTGACGCCAACTGCGTGGGTGGTCGGCCCGCCTATGCCTGAGCAGCGCAACGGGCCGTGAGGGCATGTCAAGCACCGGCCACCCCCCCAAAAAAGGCCCAGTCCAGCCAACGTCAACACGGTCTGGGGCCGGCACACCTACGCCACCCAGGCTAGGGCGAAATCCCTGTCGGAATGGTCTCCAAGCTGCTCGGGCACACATCGTTGACCATCATTACTAACGGGCACCCTGAGCGGCGAGCACGACAAACGCTGGCCGGAGCCGACTGGTTCACCACCACGGCGGTGACGCTACGAGTCCCAGGTATTCCGTGCCGTCCACCCCACCACGATTCCTCTGCGGCGAGGCGCGTCGGTACGGCACCTGCGCCGCGACGCGGACGTCCTGTGCAGGCGCCCGGCCCACCATGATGGCCCTGCGGGTCAGTTCTTCCGCCCATGGCGGTTGGACGATGGGCATTCGTATTCTTTCCAGAAAATGCTAACGCAGGCATCGCCAGGGAGACCAGGATTAGGAGATGGCCGATGCAGAGCCCGCACGGACTGAACGCGACGTAGCGCTCTCAGTCGTCTCCGAGCTCGAAGCCGAAGGCTTCAACGACGCGCTGGAAGTTGGTCGCGGAGGCTTCGGCGTCGTCTACCGTTGTGTTCAGACCGCATTGGATCGAACAGTCGCGATCAAGGTCTTGAATGAAGGCTTCGAACGTGACGAGCGCGAACGCTTCGTCCGAGAACAACGGGTCATGGGAAGATTGTCCGGGCATCCGAATATCGTCCAGATACTGCAGGTGGGAGTTCTCGCGGCAGGGCGCCCGTATATCGTGATGCCATTCCACGCGCGCGATTCGCTGGAAGCGTGGGTTCGACGCCACGGCCCCTTGCCCTGGCCGGATGTCCTTCAGGTCGGGATCAAGCTCGCTGGCGCTCTACACACAGCACACGACCTCGAGATATTGCACCGCGACGTGAAGCCGGCCAACATCCTGATCACCGACTACGGGGAGCCTCAGTTAGCCGACTTCGGCATCGCGCGGGTCGGCGGCGCCTTCAAGACTTCGACGGGACACATCGCAGGCTCGCCCGCCTACACCGCCCCGGAATTGCTGCAGGGTCAGGCACCCGGACCGGTATCCGATATCTACGGACTCGGCTCGACGCTCTTCACGTTGATGACCGGACACGCAGCGTTCGAACGCCGGGCCGGCGAGGGCGTTGTTGCTCAGTTCGTACGAATCACCCGTGCGTCGATCCCCGACCTCCGTATGCGGAATTTTCCACCCGATGTGGTGGCCGCAATTGAGCATGCGATGGCCAAGTCTCCAACAGACCGCCCCCAATCGGCCGTCGCTCTCGGAGATGAACTCCGGGGAATCCGAGAGAAGCACGGATTGTACAGCGCGGATATGGCGCTTGCAGGGCCCACAGGAACCGATACTTTCGCGAACCGTTCCGCGGACCAACCGGTTGGTAGGGCACATGAGGCTGGGTGGATGCCTGCGGCGACATCCACACCGCCGAGCGCCTCGACCAAGTTCCGTCCGCCCACCTCCACTCGACCATTGGTGGTGCGGCGCAGGCTGATCGACACTCTGCAAAGTGGTGCGCACCGCAGATTGGTCCTGATACATGCGCCCGCCGGCTTCGGCAAAAGCACGCTGGCGTCGCAGTGGCGAGGCGTTCTGGTCGAGGACGGTGCCTCAGTCGCATGGCTGAGCGTCGACCCCGACGACAACAATGTGGTCTGGTTTCTCGCCCATCTGGTAGAAGCAGTCCGCCAGGTTCGCCCCGCCCTGGCGCGTGAGCTCGGACAGATCCTCGAAGACCATCCCCCGGACGCGGCCCGATACGTACTGAGTTCGCTGATCGACGAGATCCATTCCAGTGGCGAGCGTTTGGTGGTCGTCATCGATGATTGGCATCGGGTGAGCGCAGACGAAACGATCGAGGCCATGGACTTCCTCCTCGACCATGGGTGTCACCATCTGCAGCTGGTAGTGACGAGTCGCACTCAGGCCGGTCTACCCCTGAGCAGGATGCGGGTGAGCGACGAACTCGTGGAAATAGACCCGGACGCACTGCGGTTCGATGCCTCGGAAGCGAAGGCTTTCCTCCTCGACGTCAATGGCCTGCGGCTAAGCGAATCGGAGGTCACTGAACTGGCCATCGCGACGGACGGATGGGCGGCCGCGCTGCAGTTGGCATCGCTGTCGCTTCGCGGCCGGGACGATCCGGCAGAGTTCATCAGACATCTGTCTGGACGGCATCATGCCATCGGCGAGTATCTCGTGGCCAACGTGCTTCACACGCTCGAGCCCCACCTACTCGATTTCCTGATGGCCACGGCGATCGCCGAGAAGGTCTGCGGCGACCTAGCCGCAAAACTAACCGGCCTGCAATCTGGCCAGGCACTGCTCGAGGAAGCCGAAGGTCGGGATCTCTTCTTGACCAGCATCGACGATGACAAGGAATGGTTCCGCTACCACCATCTGTTCGCCGAGTTCCTCCAACGTCGACTCGAACGAGTCGATCCGGCAAGGGCCCGAGAACTGCATCTCACTGCGTCGACCTGGTTCGAGGACCACGGAATGCTCAGTGAGGCAGTCGATCACGTAATGGCGGCGAAGGATTTCGATCGTGCCGCTCATCTGGTCGAATCAGGTGGAATGGAGTTGATCGAGAACTCCAGGATGGCAACATTGCTTGGTCTTGTCGCGAAGCTTCCCCCCGCTGTGGCATACAATCGACCGCGTCTTCAGCTCACCGTCGCGTGGGGAAATGTGTTGTTACAGCGGCCGAAGGTCATGCAACTCGCGCTCGACCGTCTCTCTTCCTCCCTCGATTCGGAGTCGATGACCGAGTGGGAACAGCGTGCTATCGCCCGCGAAGCAAACTTGGTCCGAGCAGTCGCAAAGGTCCTCGCCGATCAGAGCGAGGGTGTTCAGGACCTGATCGACGACATTCTCCGAGATCCTGACGGTTTGCGTCCTTTCGTCGCGTCGGCCGCGAGCGATGTGGCGTCGTTTCTGGCGATTCACAACTTCGAGTTCGCGGCAGCTCGGCGATGGCAGGACTGGGCACGCAGGTATCACGAGCAGACCGTCGGGCCGTTCAGTGCGGTCTACGGCCACTGCATGGCTGGAGTAGCAGCATACGAGGTTCTCGACGTCGGGGAGGCCGAGAACATCTTTCATACCGCACTGGCGCTCGCACGACAGACCGGCATGCACAGTCACGCCGCACGCCTCGCTGGCGCACTTCTCGGTTCTGTGCTGTACGACAAGGGCGCCATCGACGGCGCGGAAGAGTTGCTCGATCGCAGCAACGAACTCGGCCCCGAAGGTGGTGTCGTCGACATCATGCTCGCCACCTACGGCGTTGGATCACGGATCAAGGTACTTCGCGGAGACCGTGATTCCGCGACGATCCGTCTGGAGGAAGGGGCGAGGATAGCGGAGAAGCTCCATCTTCCGCGTTTGGCCAAGCGCATTGTGAACGAGCGAATTCGCGCCGGATTGCCAATCGATCCCTCTTTGGAAGCGCGTCTGAAAGATGCCGGCCCTCGAGAGGAGATGGAGAACGGGATCGCGGAGGTCTCATCTCAATTCGACGAAGATTCGACGATAATGCTGCTCCTCGCCGACCGTTCTGACGCATCCATCGAAGCGGCCCTCGCCCGTGGGCGAGCGCTGGTCGAGAGCGTGAAGAAGCAAAAGCGGCCGCGAGCACTGATGGTGTCGACATTGCTGCTGGTGCACTGCCTTGCATCGGCGGGCCGGATGGACGAGGCCAAACGGACGCTGGCTCCAGTCGCGTCGCAGTGTGCCGTTCTCGGACTACCGCGTTTGCTGCTCGATGGCGGTGCGGAAATTCCACATGTTCTGTCCCAGCTTCTCGAAGACGTCCGCTCCGGTGATCGATGGTTACGGCGGTGGCCCGATGTGACCGCCTCGTTCCTCACCGATGCCATGGGCCGCGATGTCTGAGTTCAGCCGCTGACCGCTCGTATTCACGGGCAAGCGGTCCGGCGCCAAAGGCGTAAGGATGAACGGGGTCGTGGGCCACGTGAAGACAACCAGCACGCGCACGCAGCGAAGGTAGAACGTGCGGAGCGGAGGGAGGCCACGGAATTGGCCCGACACGGGGCCGCCGCACCACGGCAGCGGATGAGGGAGGGCATGGGCGATGGGTAGGTACCCGAGCTGGGGATGATCCACTACCCGGACTGGGAAGTGGTGCCCTCGGTCCAGGACGAGATGCGCCGCACGCTCGCTATTCACGATGACGACACCACCCGTCTTGGTGATATTCCGCAGGTATCTGCACCTGCTCGAAAGCGACGGAATGTGAATCAGCGACCGATACAAGCTCCCGGGCGAGATCTCCGGCGGAATGCGACAACGTGCCGGTCTCGCTCGCGCTCTGGTTCTCGACCCGCAGCTCATTTTGTGCGATGCGCCGGACTCCGGTCTCGACCCGGTCCGCCGGGCCTACCTCAGCCAGCTGTTGATCGATATCAATGCGCAGATCGACGCCACCATCTTGATCGTGACCCACAATATTTCCGTCGCGCGCACCGTGCTTGACAACATCGGAATGCTCTTTCGTAGGTATCTGGTGATGTTCGGCCCCCAGGGAGGTCCTCCTCACCAGCGACTAGTGTCGTACGCCATAAATTCGTGCTTTAACTTGATATACCGAGGCATGCCTCGAACCGGACGCCCGAAGGCTGAGTTGATGTTGACCGATAACGAACGCGAACAACTCGTTCGATGGTCGCGGCGAGCGAAAACCCCCCAATCGTTGGCACTGAGGTCGCGGATCGTGTTGGCCTGCGCGGAGCCGGGGATGACCAACAAGCAAGTCGCGGCAGACCTGGGGATATCCGCTAACACGGTCAACAAATGGCGCGGGCGCTTCGTCGACCGACGCCTCGACGGCTTGGTCGACGAACCTCGACCGGGTCGTCCGCCCTCGATCTTGCTGGACCGGGTCGAAGACGTGGTCACCGCGACACTGGAAACCACCCCGGCCAATGCGACGCACTGGTCGCGTACCGCGATGGCCAAGCGCACCGGCCTGTCACCGTCGACGATCGGCCGGATCTGGCGCAAGTTCGAACTCACACCGCATCTGACCGACGGTTTCACGCTGTCCACGGATCCGCAGTTCGTGGACAAGGTTGTCGATGTTGTTGGCCTTTACCATAATCCGCCCGAGCATGCCGTTATCCTCTGTGTGGACGAGGAGGGCCAGATGTAGGCATTCAAACCGTTCCCAGCCGGTGCTGCCGATGATGCCCGGCATGCCGGAACGGCGCAGTCATGACTACGCCCGCAGCGGCGTCACCAGCCTGGGGGTACCTCCCTGGACGTAGTCCTTGGGGGAGTCGCGGCATTCAACATCGCCGACGGTACGGTGATCTCCGAGCTTCATCGACGTCACCGGGCCGTGGAGTTCAAGAAGTTCCTCACCGCGATCGACAAGGCCGTCCCCGACGAGTTGGACGTGCATCTCGTCTGCGACAACCTGGCCACCCACAAGACGCCGGCAGTAGGCGACTGGTTGGCCAAGCACCCACGTTTTCACGTCCACTTCACCCCGACCGGGTCCTCCTGGATCAATCAGGTCGAGCGCTGGTTCGCATTCCTGACCGATCAGCTGCTCCGCCGTGGTGTACACAAAAGCGTTGCAGCACTGGAGAAAGACGTTCGCAACTGGATCAAGACCTGGAACGACGACCCGAAGCCGTTCGTCTGGCACAAGACCGCCGAGGAGATCCTCGATTCCCTCGCCAAATATATCTCACGAATTTCTGACGCGGGACACTAGCCCGTCGTGGAACAGTTCCTCAGTGGTCGCCGAATCGGCCCATCGGTATGAGCGAGGAGAAGGATGAATCGCAGATTGCCCGGGAGCAGGCGTTGGTCGAGGCTGGCCATCATCGTGGCGGCACGGAAGAGAGATGGAAGGCATTGTCGCGCAGATTCAGCCGACTCCAGGGCTGCCGTTTCGCGAGGCCGTGTTCCGTCGTCAGGAGCGGTCAGGGAGATCATGCATACGCTGCCCCCAACGCGCAGGCGGCCATCAGGGAAAGCATCGACGCCGAACAGGACACACAGGTCCTTCCCGCGGGTGGTGCGAATATTTGGACGCCGGCATAGTTCGACCGAACCCATCTCGTGTCAGATCCCGCATCACGCCTGGCGGGGCGGGCCGCTCGTGAAGCTCCAACTCCGGTCAGCTGAGATGAGTGATCTGAGGCGTCCAGGTCGACGCATGGAGCTCCGGTCATGTCCTCACAGAATGTCCTCACAGACGAAGGAAACGGAGAACGACATCAGAAATCTGCCGACAGGTCTCCACATTCTCTCGGTGTACGTTGCCATCGGCGGCGGGCAGGACTATGTGGCTGACCGTGAGCCGGATCAGCACGTCGACGGCGTGGTCGATGTCGGCGCGGTCATGGTTGGGTAAGTGTTCATCGAACCAGCTGATCAGCCGTTGCGTGGCAAGTTCGAGCATTGATGTGGACGTGGCGACCAAGCGCAGTACGCTCGATTCCCCCCGGAGGTCATCGAGCGGTGCGGTCAGCGCTGCGCGAAGCAACGGACTCTCGACTGCTTCGTCGAGGGTGTATTGCACCGCTTCGGTGATAGCCCTCGGGACGGAGTCGGTGTTGGTGTCGAGGATGGTCTGTATTCCCGTGAGGAACCGCTCCGTTTCACGTAGTACGAGGGCGTCCCCGAGCTCATTTTTGCTGGCGAACTCTTTGTACAACGTCGGACGCGAAACTCCGATCATGGCAGCGACGTCACTGAAGCGGACCTTGTTCCACCCTTTTTCGGTGATCAACGTCTGCGTCGCACGCAAGGCTTCCTCTCGCATGTGCCGCCGATAAGACATCCGCAGGGATTCCCCGATCACGACCATCACCTTAACGGATGGGTGACAAGTGTTCAGATCGCGACACTGGTCCGATAGTGCCGGTCAGCGAAAACGCGTTTACAAACTATGCGACTATGTATCTGCATATACAATTGATCAAAATATGTATGCAATGATTCTTCGAGTTGAGACGTACAAGCTCCTTCGAAAGGTGCCGTATGAGTCGCAGGTGTAGCAATCACGGTGAGGGCGGTGAACAACGACACTCGGCTGATGGTTTGCGCGTACCGCAGAGCGCCGACAAGGGGGTGTTGGGACAGTGGTGGGGGAGATTTCACCAGCACCATCCGACTGTCCGAGACGGCGACGAGCTTCCACCGCATCACAGTTGGTGCCTGGGGTGCGGACCCGATAATCCGCACGGGCACCACCTGCACGCGCGCCGTCGCGGAGAGGGGGTCGTCGCCGAGCACGTCTTCGACGACCGGCACATGGGCGCTCCGGGGATCGCGCACGGCGGCGCCGTCACCACGGTCCTCGACGACATGTTCGGGATGCTGCTCTACACCGTAGGCGAGATGGCGGTCACTAGGCGCCTCGACACCGAATTCCACGCCCCCGTCCTGCTCGGCACTCGGTACGTGATCACCGCGGACCTGCAGCGCCGTCGCGGGCGCAAACTCGACGTGACCGCGCGGATGGAAGTAGCGACCACCGGGGATCTTGCCGCATCGGCGCGCGCGTTGTTCATCGTCGTCGACCTGGCACATTTCACGACCTCGCTGACACGTGCCCAGTCCACCACGGATATCGACCAGGACCTCCCGTGACCGCCTCGAGCACTGGGGGCTGCTCGTCGATGCGTTGCTCACCGATCACGGCCCCGCCGGCCCCTACGCCGCGTTCGCTCGGTTGCGCGGCGCTCACCCGGCACTGTCGACGCGGACCGGAGCGCTGATTCTCTCCCGCTACGACGACTGTGACGCCGCGCGACGAGACCGTAATCTGGGCAAGGTCGACGAATCGCTCGGGTTTCGCCTCAGCGAAGGGCCCGAAGAATTGCAGCGCACCGCGATGCGTCGTTTTCGGCGCACGATGCTTTCGCAACCCACCCGACCACGCGCGGTTGCGCCGCATCGTGGTAGATGTGTTCACCCCTGTCATATCGACGAACTGCGCTCGTCGGTGATCGCCCAGATCGAGTTGCTGCTGGACAAGATGAGCGTGCGACCCCATGCCGACATCATTGCCGATCTGGCTTTACCCTTACCGGTCTCGGTGATCGGGACGATGCTCGGTGTCCCGGATGACGACCGTGCGGCGGCGGCGCAGCTGGTTCGCGACCTCGTCGCCCCGCTCGAACCCAGCGCTGACGCCGCCGCCGTCGCGCGCGCGGCCGTCGCCGAGGATCGATTGACCGACTATTTCACCGGGTTACTGTCGGCAAAACGCCGAGCGCCGGGCGACGATCTACTCAGCAGGTTGGCCACCGCGCGCGGGGACAACGCGTTCGACGACGACGACGAATGCGTGGTACCGCGCTGCTGCTGTTTGCCGCGGGCTTCGAGACCACGACCAATCTCATCGGTAACTGGGGTGGCGGCGCTGCGCGCACACCCCGAGCAAATGCACTTGCTCCGCGAACGACCCGAAATTGTCGGCACCGCAGTCGAGAAACTCCTGCGCTACGACGCCCTCGTGCAAACCAACGGATGCACAGTGCTGCGCCCGACCACCCTCGCCAGCCACGACCTGACCCCAGGGCGGGCCGTGCTCACACTCCTTGGTGCCGCCAACCGCGACCCCGACGTCTTCGACGACCCCGACACTCTCGATCTCACCCCGACCGGACGCCCCCCACTTGCCTTCGGAGCCGGAATCCTTCCGCAGCCTGCAAGCCTCAGGATGCCAAATACTGGCCGACCGCCTCGGCGATCCTGCCGTCCACGCAGCGGCGGAGGCGGCGCATCTCGCATCGCGCGGGCGGAGCGGAGTGGCGACCGCAGCGTCCGACAGAAGCATGCCCGCGATCCTCCGAGCGGCTGTCGCCGCCGACCGTGCCGCGTTCTTGCCGGAGATGGAGGCGAGCCTCGCCGGGCGCTGACCGTCGCGGCCCGCTCGCTGCGCGGTCCGCAGGCTTACCTCGTACCCGCCGCCGTCGACCTGATCACTGCTCCACCCCGCTCGACAGCACCAACTAGCACCTATCGCTCCCAGGACATCAACCGAAAGTTGATGTTCCCCACTCGTCCGCGATCTTGCCGGTGACGGGATTTTCTCACTGTGACGCCGTCGAGGTTCGGGCCACGGCTTCCCCAATGCGCGCCCGGTATAGACGAGCAGGTCGGCAAGTCTCGGGGGTTGAGTCATCGTTCACTTACGCAACCCCCGTCGCAGAACTTAGGCCACGGTCGTCTCGAATCCAGCCGACGCCGGTATACCCGCCCCAGCGTCGACCGAACTGCAGCTGTCAACCGCCTTCCTCGACCGCTGACCGACATGCCTACCGGTGGGCTCCACGACCTCCGCCGTATCCCGCTCATGCCCGATTTACACTCCGAAACAGAGTGTCACACTATGGACACTCTAGCTAGAATGGAGACGTCGTTCGAACCGCCTTTCGCACGATTCCTCAGACGGAGCTGCCATGACCACCGAGACCTCTGGCACTACCCCGACGAGCGCCACACGGCGCCTCGCACGGCCGTACGACGAGACCGACCTGTCGTCGAGCGCGTTCTGGTCGTCGACCGCCGGCGAACGGGAAGTTACGTTCGCGCATCTGCGCGCGACGAACCCGGTGAGCTGGCACCGGCCGGTGGAGAAACTCCTCATCGAAGACCCCAACGATCAAGGCTTTTGGGCTGTCATGTCCCACGCGGCGCTGGTGGAAGTCACCAAGCGGAACGAGGACTTCCTGTCCGGCGAGGGCATTGTGATGGAGTCGATGCCGCAGGAACTGCTCGACGCCGGACAGGGTTTCATCGCGATGGACCCGCCCCGGCACACCAAGGTACGCCGGCTGTTGACCTCGGCGTTCACCCCGAAGCAGATCACCCGCATCAACACCCAGATCCGCGGCAACGCGAAACGAGTCGTCGATGACCTCGCACCCCAGGGCGAGGCGGATTTCGTGACCGAGTGCGCGGCACTGCTGCCGATGCACAACATCTGCGACATGATGGGTGTGCCTGAGGATGTGCGCCGCAAGGTCGCGGACGAAGCTCGCTACGCGGGCGGATGGAGCGATCCGGAGCTGATGGGGGACCAACCGCCGATCCCCCGCCTGTTCGAGGCGATGGGATATCTGCGTGAGGTGGCTGCCGACCTCATCGGCAAACGCCGCAACCATCCCGAGTCCGACCTTCTGACCAACCTGGTCGAGGCTGAGGTCGACGGCGAAAAGCTCAGCGACGATGAGATCGTCTCCTTCTTCGGGCTGCTCACCATCGCCGGGAACGACACCACCCGGCAGAGCACCAGTCACGCGATGAAGGCCCTCACCGACTTCCCCGACCAGCGCGCCTGGCTGATGGACGATTTCGATGCCCGCATCAAGACTGCGGTCGAGGAAATGGTCCGCTGGGCCACCCCGATTATGACCTTCCGCAGGACCGCCGCCCACGACTGCGAACTGGCCGGTCAGCAGATCACCGAGGGTGACAAGGTCGTCATGTTCTACGCCTCCGCGAACTGGGACACCGAGGTCTTCACCGATCCGGAACGCTTCGACCTCTCCCGCGATCCCAACCCGCATGTGAGCTTCGGGGGTGGCGGCATCCACCACTGTCTAGGAAACCAGCTCGCCCGCCAGCAGCTCGCTGCGCTCTTCGACGAGTTGCTCCACCGCTTGCCTGACATCGAGGTGTGTGGCGCGCCGTCCTACACCGTGAGCACCTTCTTTCACGGGGTCAACCACCTCCCCGTCCGGTTCAGCCCGTCGCACTGACAAGGAGACGACATGAGAATCGTGCTCGATGAAAACAGGTGTTCCTCGACCGGGATGTGTGAGGCCACCGCCCCGGAGTTCTTCGAGGTCGGCGACGACGGTGCACTGCACATTCTCGACGCCAACCCCGCCGACTGCCACCGCGCGCTGATCGAGGAAGCGGTGGGCGTCTGTCCAACCGACGCGCTGAGCATCGAGGACTGACCCCGGTGAGCGAATCCGGCCTGGTTGTCGTCGGTGCCTCGTTGGCCGGGCTGCATGCGGTCCAGTCGGCCCGCAAGACCGGCTACCACGGTCCGATCACGCTGCTCGGCGCCGAGGAGCACCTGCCCTACAATCGGCCGCCACTGTCGAAGGGGTTCCTCGCCGAGGGCCCGGCACCGGCGCCTACCACGTTCCCCGGTGCCGCTTCGCTACCCGACCTGGGTGTCGAGGTGCGCCTCGGTTGCACTGCCACCGGTCTGGACACCGCGACACACCACATCATCGCCGGCGATGAGCGGATCAACTATTCCAGCCTGATCGCCGCGACCGGTTCCCGTCCCCGCACCCTGCCCGGCGAACAGCTGCCCGGAGTGCACACCCTGCGCACCGTCGAGGACGCGCAGGCAATTCGTACGGCCCTCGAGGCGCAGGCACGCACTGTGATCATCGGTGCCGGATTCATCGGTGCCGAGATCGCCGCCGCCGCCCGTCGACGTGGACTTCCCGTCACGATGGTCGAGGCTGCACCGCTGCCGCTGATCCGCGCTGTCGGCCCGCAGATGGCGGTGGCGTGCGCCGCGCTGCACACCCGCAACGGCACCGACCTTCGCTGCGATGTCACGGTCACCGCTCTGACGGGAACGGACCGGATCGAGCACGTGCATCTCTCCGACGGCACCGTGCTCGACGCGGATCTCGTCGTCGTGGGGATCGGTGCGGAACCCGTTGTGGAGTGGCTCACGGATTCGGGCCTCGACCTCGACGACGGTGTGGTGTGTGACGCGACGTTGAAGGCCGCTGACTCGGTGTACGCGGCGGGCGACATCACCCGATGGAACCACCCGCTGTTCGGGGAGTCGATGCGCCTCGAGCATTGGACAGCGGCGGCTGAACAAGGGACTCTCGCTGCCCGCAACGCCCTCGATCCTGACAACGCCACTCCCTATCAGACTGTCCCCTACTTCTGGTCGGACTGGTACACAGACAAAATCCAGATGGTCGGCATCTGCGCTGCCGACGACGTTGTGGTCGTCGGTAGCATCGATGACCACGATTGGCTGGCGCTGTACTGCCGCGGCGACCTGCTCGTCGGCGCGTTGGCAGTCAACAAGCCCGGCAAGATCATGAAGTATCGCGCCAAAATCGCGGCCGGAGCCACCTTCGCCGACGCCCTGACATTCGCCGGCGCCGGCGTCCGATGAGTCGGTTCGAAATCAACCTTGTCGCGTAACTCCGCAGTCCGGACAGCAACTGCGAGCACTTTCACCGAGCAGGTCTGAGCACTTTCGCCGAGCGTCATCAGGGCATCTGGCCTCGTGGGCGGGTACCGCGCCGGGGTCGAACGAGTCGGCCGGTCGGGTGAAATCCACGAAGACCCGGCCCGGAAACCGGTATCTCAAGGGCGCCCCGGCACCGCCGCCCTCGCCGTCTCCTGCTAAGGGAACCTATTTCTCGGCGAAGTTCCGGCGCATCGCCGCGCGCCGGACTCGGCTACCGCGTCACCGTCGCGCCAGCTGCCTAACCGAATCCGGCACCGCCACAATAGAACCCGGATCCGCAAGCTACGCCGGGTCTCCGACGTACGCCCGTGGTCAAGGGGATTTTCGGGTCAGAGGAGCAAGGCACACTCCCGCTTGCTCGAAGTTGTCGTGGGCTATCTGCGGCTGAGCTGGATTGGTAGTCCGTCGACGGGAACGGGCAAGGAAGTGTTGTCCCAGCGGACGGTGTAGTCGTCAGGAACAGTCCAGGTGTAGACGCGCAGCATCTCGTGCAGGATCGCTTTGACCTCGAGTGTGCCGAAGTGAAGTCCGATGCATTTGTGCACGCCGCCACCGAAGGGAATCCAGGCGAAGCGGTGCGACTGGTCTTCTTGACGGTCGGGGGCGAAGCGATTCGGGTCGAAGGTGTCGGGATTGGTCCAGTAGTCCTCGACGAAGTGATTTACCGCGGGTGCGACAGCGACGAGGGTGTCGGCAGGGATGTAGTGGCCGAGGACGTCGGTGTCGGCGACGGTCTTGCGCATCACGATCGGTACGGGTGCGACCAGTCGCAGCGTCTCCTTGATGATCAGGTCGAGGGTTTGGAGTCCTTCCAGGGCGTCGATGTCGGGTAGATCGTCGCCGAGGGCGTCTGATTCGTCGCGGGCCTGTTGCTGCCAGGCCGGGTTCTTGGCGAGGTAGTAGGCGCACGCGGCCGTGGTGATCGTTGATGTGTCGTGGGCGGCCATCATCAGGAAGATCATGTGGCTGATGACGTCGTCGTCGGTGAAGCGTTCGCCGTCGGCGGTGGTGGCGTGACAGAGTCCGGCGAACAGATCGTTGCCGTCGCCGGACCGCGTTTCTGGAAGGTGTCGTGCGAAGTAGTCCTCGAGCACTCGCCGTCCCTTGACGCCGGCGCGCCACCGTGTGGCGGGCAACGGTGCCCGCACGATTGAACTCGCGGCACGCACGGTGGCGACGAAGGCCTGGTTGATCGCTGCGGCGTCCTCTCCGCCGCCGCACCCGCCCATGAACACTTCGGTGGCGATGTCGAGCGTGAGGTTCTTCAAACGTGGATAGATGCGTAGCGTGCTGTCGGTCGGCCAGGTCGGCACGTTCTCCCGCACGCAGGGGCCTACCTGGTTGGCGTAGCCGGCGAGCCGGTCGCGGGTGAAGGCCTCCTGCATGATGCGCCGGTGCATGCGGTGCTCATCAAAGCTCATCAGCATCAGGCCGCGGTGGAAGAACTTGTCGATGAGATAAGTCCAGCCGTCTTGGGAGAAGGCCTTGTCCTTGTTGGTGAGCACGTGTTGGGTAGCGTCCGGCCCGGAGACGATGACCATTCGGGTGCCGAAGGCTCCCATCCAACAAACCGGTCCGAACTGGTTGTACCGGTCGCGGGTGAAATCCGAGCCGAAGCGGATGTAGTCCAGAGTGTGCCCGAGCAGCGGCAGTCCTCGGTCGCCTTCGACCGGCTTGAGTCCGCTGCCCGACGGTGGCTCAGCGAGGTGGCGGGTCGGCCATTTGTGGCTGAAGCTGCGCAGTGCGTTCTCGATCCGTCGTGGCGCGGGGAGCATCACGACGGATGACACGCGTTCGCGCGCCTTGTCCAGCGGAGCGTGAATCAGATTGACCATGGGGTACCGTCCTTGACGTCTGTCGCCTAGTTGTCTAGGGCTTTGCGGGCGCGGTCTCGGTGGTTGCCGCCGGTTCACCGCTCCGATCTCGGGTGGGCGTGCAATCTGTTCGGCCCGCGTTCATACCACCAGTGGGACGTTGCAGGCGCTGATGACGCCGACCACCGGAAAAGGCCGGTATCTGATCGACAGCAGCTTGGTCGCGGTGAGCAGTGTTTGCGTGCGGGGATTGCTCTTCGGCGAGGAATTTCGCGGAAGTCGCAGACCAGGGGACTTCGATCGAAGCCTCTTGCCGGGGTTCGCCTGTTCGGACTGTAGCAAGGTGTTCTTCGGTGGCCAGCAAACAGTCTCGGAAACGTAGTATCCAGGTGACCCGCGATCCAAGGCCGTCGCAGTCCCGTCTTGGCTGCCCATCCCGAAGCGCTGTCACCTCGTACGTGACAGACGCGCGCGGTCCGGGACGGTGCCGAAGACCGGGCCGTACACCGCCAGGGTGCCGCCGTGCTCATGTGTTTCCCATGTCGTGGCGCATCCAGCGTCTCAAGGGTGGCGTTTCGCCAGCTTCGTGTCGAAGGCGGCGTATCGGAGTTACGGGGCGCAGACGCTCGGCGGACAAGGCTGAGGTCATCGATTCTCCCTGCGATGTGGGGTCTAACACACGTCTGGCCAGTCTCGACAGAATAGTAATCTTTGTCAATAGTGCGACATTGTCTCAATGTTTGTCGGAGGAGGAACTGCTAGATGTCAGTCGGCGCCGTGCAAGAGGACCGGAACACGATCAGGAGCAGGGCAACGCGCCCAAGCGGCAGCAGTAGGCTCGAGTCGGACCGATCTCCTCGACACGCCTCAAAGTAGGAATTATCTTGGGCAAGTGGAATATTCGCAGCAGATCCGAGAAGATTGTCGTGCTGGGCGAGCTGTTCGTGGCCGTCGGCGAGCGCGAATGCGGCGGCGAAATCCTCGGGGTCGCATCGGTAGACCGAACTCGAGGGGGTGTACGAGTCCGCAGGGCAGGGTCGACGAACCGGGGCGCCCGGATTCGGGCGGGGCGTCGGGCGATTCCCCTTCTCGGTGGTACCGACGGCTTCAGTGACGGGGCTGGATCTGGCGAGAAGCGCCGCCGCAAGCTCATAGGCGGCTGCTCCGGCTGGATGGTGAAGGCTCCGCGGACGAGGTCGGTGTCGACGGAAGCGTGAGTGCTTTCGTTGCCGGGCTTGGACGCGGTGTAGGCACCTACGCGGTGTGGGCACCTATCAGTCGCATGTGTCCTGCCGTGGCAAGTGGGGAATGTTGAGCAGATAACCCCTGCGAAGCAGATGGGGCAGGACGGCACGGTCGGGGGCCAGGCGCCCAAGTTGACTACGAGGGTGCGTTCGATGTGTTCGACAGGTGCGGCGAACAGGGGCCGACGAAGGCGACGCCGACGAAGGCGACGCCGATGGTAACGTCGATTCCGCCGAACCGTTCGGCCGTCACGTCGGCGGCGGCCGTTATTGCTGCGTCATCGGTGACGCCAGCTTCGAAGACTACTGTGCGATCGCCGAGTTTGATTGCGAGGGTGCGCATTCTGTCCGCTTCCGGGCCGACGAGCGCGCCGTTCGCCCAAGTGGCATGCAGACGTCGGGGCGAGGGCTTCGCCGATTCCTCTGTCGGCTCCGGTGACGAAGAAGCTTGCTTGTGTGAGTGGTCGATGAGCGAGCCATGTGCGTTCAGTCCTTCGGGTCGGTTGGTTTGAGTTGGCCGGTCAGTGCGGGGCCAGGTATCGGCGGCAGAAGTCGCGTGCGGTGTCGGGGTCGTCGAGATCGACGATGGTCGTGGGAGTCAGCACGAACGACAGAATCAAGCGCACGGTCAGTTCGGCGACAATGAGTAGTTCGGCGCCGGTGCGGTCGTCGTCCAGGCTCTGCGCGAACTGTGCGGCGAGAAAGTCCGAGCATGTTCGAACGAATTCCCTGCCCTGCACGGTCAGATGGGGCAGAAGAGCTTCGGGTTCGCTTTCGAGCAGCCGATTGAGCAGCGTGTGACTGCGTAGGGCGGCGAGCGTGAAGACGAAGCCCTCGGTCAGCTTGTCTTCCGCACGGGGATATCGGTCGGCCTCACGCTGCAGGTCGGTGAGGAACTTTCCGAGCTCGCGCATTATGACCGCTTCGATCAGGTGCTGTTTGCTCGGAAATCTGCGGTACAGCGTGACGCGCGCGAGCCGTGAACGCCGTGTGATGTCTTCCACTGTCGACCGGTTGATCCCGAAGCAAGAAGGTCGCCGTGATCGGCACCGGCGCGAGTGCCGTGCAGATCATTCCCCGAATTAGTCAATACGGCCGCGCACGTGAAGGTTTTTCAGCGGACTCCGGGCTGGGTGGTGCCCCGGCTGCAACACCCCGGAGTGGAACAAGGCCCTCTACCGGACGGTGCCGCCCGCCCAGACTGCAGCCCGTAGTGCGGTGTTCGGGATGCACGAGTTCATGGCGCTCGGGCTGGTGTGGCACACCGCGATGACCCGACTTCTCCAGCAGATTTCCCGGCTGCAGCTGCGACGCCAGATCAAAGATCCCTGGATGCGCCGCCAACTCACCCCTCGCTTCACGGCGGGATGCAAACGACTGCTCGTCACCAACGACTACTACCCAGCGTTGAGTCGGGAGAACTGCACCCTCATTACCTGGCCCATCGCGACCCTGTGTCCGGAGGGCATCCGCACCGCCGACGGGCTCGAACATCACGTGGACGCGATCGTGTTTGCCACGGGCTTCGATGTGGCGAAGTCCGGCACACCCTTTTCGATTGTCGGGATCGACGGTCGATCCCTCGACGAGGAGTGGTCGTCCGGTGCCTACGCGTACAAGAGCATCAATGTCGCCGGCTATCCGAACCTCTTCTTCACTTTCGGCCCGAATTCCGGGGCCCGGGCACAACTCGGCGCTGGTGTACATGGAGGCACAGATCGACTACGCCGTGCAGGCGATCCGGGCCATGGGACGCTGGAATCTCAAGTACCTCGATGTACGTGAGAACGCGCAACGCAGCTTCGATGCCCTGCAGAAACGGTTGGCGAAAACGACCGGGAACTCAGGGTGCCGAAGCTGGTATCTGACCGAGGACGGCTTCAACGCCACCATGTACCCCGGGTTCGCCACCCATACGTCAAACAAATGGCGGACGTGCGGTTTCAGGACTACCAGGCCGTCGCCGGGAGGCCGTGAGGCCGTGAGGCCAAGGGACGAGGAATGCGCGCCCGAACTTTCCTAAGCCTAGGTGTACCCAGCTCGGACATGTGTGCCATCTGCCCGTCGATCATCGACGAACGCAGTTCGATGATTGCGCATGGTAGTTGGTGGGTAGATCGAGACCGGCGGAGAATCGTTGACCTCTGAAACATGTCGGGCAACAACAAATCAGTGTGTGATCGAGGTTTGCGTCTGTGCGGTGGCGCGGGCGGCGAGGAAGTCGTCGACGAGTTGCTGACGTTCAGCCGGGCCGGTGGGCGGGAGTGCTGCGAGTCGGGTGAAGATGATGGGTCCGACGAGTTGGGTCAGGGCCAGGGTGGTGTCGAAGTGGCCGAGCTCTTGCTGGGCTTCGGGGCTGCCCAGGATCTCGTCGAACGGTTCGCGGTATTGGTTGACCACCCGCGTGCGGAGGGAACTGACCGGGTTCCTGTCATCTTCGGGATGCGATGTCGTCCCGACGGTGTCGGGTTGGGTGGACCCGAGGGCGAGCCAGCCGAGCATTGTCAGTTGGGCGGGGGCTTCCTCGATGAGCTTGGCCTGACGGTCCAGCAGCTCGATCAACTGTTCACGGATCGTTCCGGACGCCGGCGGTGCGGTGACCGGGGGCAGCAGTCGCTCGAACGCCGCGGCCAGGAGCTGGGTGCTGTCGGTGAAGTGCCGGTAGAGGGTGGTCCGCGCGACCTTGGACACCTTGGTGACCGCGTCGATCGTGACGGCCTCGATGCCGCCGGTCGAGAGCAGGGACGTCGCCGCGTCGAGCAGTCGTGCGCGTGAACGGGCCCGCCGGGGATCCACGAGCCGGTCCTCGTCGTCGACCAGGTTTTCGATGATCATCTTCTCGCCCACCTCGTCATTGTGCCCTCGGATCAGTCGCGGGCACTATCCCCTCACCCCACATTGTGCTACGCATAGTAGCGAACCGATACCAACCGTATCGTTATGTGGAGGTGGGTGTATGGCTGCCGGTGATCGGGTGCTGCTGTCGCGGGCGCAGAAGTGGACGTTGGTGGTCTCGTGCCTGTCGGTGGCCCTGGTGGTCGCGTCGATGGCGGCCCTGTACACCGCGCTGCCGGACATTGCGGTGGCCACCGGGGCGACGCAAACCCAGCTCACCTGGGTGGTCGATGGGTACACGTTGGCGTTGGCGTGTCTGGTGTTGCCGGCCGGGGCGCTGGGTGACCGTTACGGCCGGCGGGCGGTGCTGATCGTGGGGTTGGCGCTGTTTTCGCTGGCCTCGGCGGTGCCACTGCTGGTATCGACCCCGTGGTGGTTGATCGCGGCGCGGGCCGCGGCCGGGGTGGGGGCGGCGTTCGTGATGCCGTCCACGCTGTCGATCCTGACCGCGGGCTTCCCCGAGCAGCAGCGGGGGCGGGCGGTCGGGATCTGGGCGGGGGTCGCCGGGTCCGGGGGTCTGCTGGGGATTCTGGGGTCGGGGCTGCTGCTCGACTTCTGGTCGTGGCAGTCGATCTTCGTCGGCCTGACCGGGGTGGGGGTGTTTCTGCTGTTGTGTGCCTTCACCATTCCCGAATCCCGCCAGGAGAATCCGCCGCTGATGGATGTGATCGGATCGGTCGCGGTGGTGTTCGCGATCGGACTGGTGGTGCTGGCCATCATCGAGGTGCCGGCACTTGGCTGGTCGGATCCCGCGGTGGTCGCCGGATTCGGGCTGGGTGTGGTGGCCACGGCGGTGTTCGTGGTGTGGGAGTTGCGGGCGGATCATCCGCTGCTCGATGTGCGGTTCTTCGCCCGTCGGGGCTTCGGGAGCGGATCGTTCTCCATCACGATCCAGTTCCTGGTGACGTTCGGCGTCTTCCTGGTCCTCGTCCAATACCTGCAGTTGATCTTCGGATACAGCCCGCTGGGTTCGGCGCTGGCGTTGGCGCCGATGATGGTGCCGTTGGTGCTCCTGTCGGCGATCGCACCGTGGATGGCGGCCCGGCTGGGGTTGCGGTTGATGACGGTGACCGGTCTGCTCGCCATCGCTGGGGGGTTCTACGTCATCAGCCGGCTGGATCTGCACTCCACCTACGTCGACGTGCTGTGGCCGACGCTGCTGATGAGCGCGGGTCTGGGCCTGACCGCGGCACCGGCGACGGCGGCCATCGTTGCGGACACCCCGGTCGAAAAACACGGGGTCGCCGCGGCGGTCAACGACGCCACCCGCGAGATCGGTGCGGCGATCGGCATCGCGGTCGCCGGCAGTGTCCTGGCCGCCGGGTACAGCCACAACATCGCCCCGGCGATCGAGCGGCTCCCTCCGGAGGCGCGGGGCCCGGTCACCGACTCACTCGCCGGTGCCCTCGAGGTCGCCGACCGGGCCGGACCGGTCGGCGACCAACTCGCCGACTTCGCCAAGTCCGCGTTTCTGCACGGCACCGAGCAGTCCGCGATCGTCCTCGCAGTCATCGCGTCGGCGGGTGCCGCGATCCTGCTGTTCTGGGCGCCCGGCCGCGCTCCCCGCACCCCGGACACGGGCGCATCGGGGAACCCGGCCGCATCGGGGAACCCGGCCGAACCGGCCCAGCGCAGTCGATCCCGCGCCGCCCGCCGTTAGCCAGCACCGCCGAGAAGGGACGCCCGTGACCCAGCTACCGCTACCGCCGCACTCGCCGACCTGCATGGGGTGCGGGCCGGACAATCCCGCCGGCCTGCAACTGGAGGTGTTCCGCTCCGGCGACGAGGTCTACACCGATGTGACGTTCGACGAACGCCACATCGGTGCGCCCGGCCTCGCGCACGGTGGGGCGGTGGCCGCCGCCTGCGACGACCTGTTCGGCTTCACCCTCTGGATCGCCCTCACCCCGGCGGTGACCCGCAGCCTCACCGTCGACTACCTCGCCCCGTCCCGCTGCACCGGCCTTTTCGCATCACCGCCCCGGCGCGGTCCAGCACGCGCTGGACCGCTGACACGACTGAAAGAAGATGCATGGCAATGTGTCACACCAGTGCCCGTCCGCACCGCGGGCAGCAGCACGGAGCGGGCCGACGAGTGTGCTGCCCTCCCGCCCTGATCCCGCAGAAGCCGCCGATGCCGGCCGGCCAGTTCCGGTGCTGTTGCACGTAACCAACTCGACGGAACTCGCCCACCAGCTCTCGCCGCAAGTATTCGTCGACAAGCTCAACCGTCTCCTCGCGGCAGTGATCGCGGCAACCGAGAGCCACCACGGGCTGGTCAACAAATTCGAGGGAGACGCCGCACGGCAGATCCGCGACCGCGTCCTCGCCGACGTGGGGAACTCGACATCGGGATCGGACTCGCTACCGGCGCCGTCGTCGCCGGAAACCTCGGCACCGACCAGCGCCTGGAATACACCGTCATCGGCGACGCGGTCAACGAGGCATCACGCCTCACAGACCCTCGCCAAACACACGCCGGGATGGATCCTCGCCGCCGACACCGTCATCAGAGCTGCCAGCGAACACGAACGCGAATAATGGACACCACACGGCGAACTCTCCCTCAAAGGACGAACCCTGCCGACACAAACCTGGGAAAGCAGCACCCCCTGTGAGCACTAACCGTGATTCGGTTAAACCGGGAACGCCGACACGCTAACGGCACCTCTGACCTACGGGGCCCGTGGAGATTCCGCGTCAGGCAGCCGTCTCGACGGTGGACACAGATCGATAGGCGGCCCCGTCTCGCAACATCGCCCACAGAACGTTCGATCTCCGCCTGGCCAGAGCAAGTACTGCTTGGGTGTGCCGTTTCCCTTCCGCGCGTTTGCGGTCGTAATAGGTCTTGGACTCGGGCACTGGATCTCACGCTGAGCTGGGCGGACAGGTAGAACACCCGCAACAGTCGGCGATCGTAGCGCCGTGGTCGTCGGTGGTTGCCGCTGATGCGGCCCGAATCCCGCGGCACCAGGGGTGGCGGAGCGCAACGTTGTGGCATGGGATGACCTCGCCACCGATCCCACCCGGGTGGAGATGGTTGTCGACGACCGGGACACCGTGGTGTACCCACGAGCCATCCCTCCGTGTATGTAGCGGCGTTGAGTACCCAAACGGATCGAGATAGTCACCGCGCTGGCCAAGTGACCGCCACCGGCAAGATCCGCAAATTCGATCTGCGTCAACAACATCGCGATGGTTGAGCGCACAAGGCGGTGTCGGTGAGATCGCGAGTTTGTCGTTATCCGCGTCGCGGGGTGAGCTGCATTTCATGTCCTTGATTGTCCCCCCCGGGAGGCGATTGGGCGTTTCGGGCGCAGAGAGGACCACTGCCGGGAGCGTCACTGCGCGCAACGAGTGTGTTTGGTGTGACCCTTGTCGCCGACGGCGAGGTCTACGAGTGCGCGTGCGTTGAGCACGCTGAGGTGGTGACGGTGGGCCATGCGCAGCAACTCGTCGAATGCGGCGGTGTCGCTGCAGCCGCGTAACGCGATCACAATGCCTTTCGCGGTCGACAATAGTTGCCGGCCATCCATCCGACGCTTGTCCGTGGCATCTGCGGGCTCCAGCGCCGGGGTGTCACCGGTATCGGGTACTTCGGTCATCTCCCACGCCTCTGTTGATGCTGTGGTTTGCTGCGGCCACGCCGGTAGAGGGACACGAGTGCGCGGTGTGGGGAGTCGCTGCGTGGCTTCCGCGGCGCCCTGAGTGCTCCGCTTGTGAGGAGCGAGGGAGCGACCCGCAGGGCCCGCGCCCGCGTCTTCGGTATGCCGAGGCGGGCAAGCTCCGTGTACCAGCGCCGGACACCTGCACCGGGACGCCGGTGCCGCGGCCGGGGGTGCCGACACCGGGGCGTCGACGACCGGTTTCGGTGTGCCCCGGTCTCAGGTCCGGCGCCGAGGTGCCGACACCGAACTCTGGGAGCATCGGCGAGTGATCTGGGTGGCCCTTGGTCGGGGCCGGTAGTCGTCGCTGGTGGTGGGTCGGGGCGGGTAGCCGCTGGCGCTCGAGCCAGCGCGTTTCATAGGCCAGGACCACCCCCCAGGTGAGATACGGGCCGAAGAGGGCGACCGGAAGGCCGATCAAGGACAGGACCACAAGGTGTTCCATCGCGCGCTCCGTAGCGGTGGCTGAGTTCTAGCTGAGCCGATCCCTCACGTTGGCACCACTTACGGTAACGAAATCGTCTTGAGACTGAGTTGCGTGCATGTGAACTGTCGAACACTCCGATGTATCCACTCGATGTCGAAACTGCAGTTCAAGGCATAATACCGACCGGCCGCGCGGTCTGGCACCACGCGGCCAAGAACGAGCAGAGGGGTGTGGAACCGCCGAGGGGCGAAACCACGGTCACCCGCGGCCACCAGCAGAACCGTTTAACCCTCGTTTAACCCCAATACCGTTCAGTTACCGTCTGAGTACGGTGCATATTGTTCTGCATCCAGGCGTTCCGAGAGAAGCGGCTGAGCTGTCACGTCATCGACGGTCGCCGATTGAACGTGCGTGTTGTCGCGGAGGAGAGTGGAAGAGGTTCTGGGCAAGAATGTGTCGGTTGGCGCTGTCGCCGCGACGGGTCACCGGACGGCACATCCTGACCGAAGGGTCCCTTTCCTTGCCGGAAATGGGGCGATGCGCGCGAATGCCATTGATGTCCAGAGATTTCCACGACTGCGCTGTCGACCATGGTCGACGGCGCACCCCCGCCTGTCGTGAGTCCGGGCCACCTACAACAGCACTGACCAGTCAGAATGGACGAGGGTTGGCGATGGCGATGATTCATATTGAAGCAGAGCCGGTTTCGGGGGCGTGGGTGCGGTCCGGGCTCAGGCCACCCGCCGCCGACCGAGCACGTTCCGTCCGAGATGCGAAACCCCGGGCTCGAATCGACCGAGATCAGCCCGGGCGGGTACCTTCCGGCAGACCCCCGACGGTTGGCGGGCACCCTCACCTCCTACGACCTGAAGGCGGTCGGCGGGTTCACCCGCGTGCTGCTGCACGACGCGCTGACCACGACCCGTACCCGACATCACCGACACCCGCGCGGCCTACGCCGCCGCCCAGGGCGCGTACCCCCGCTCGGCGACGCTGACGTCGAGCACCAGGGGACCAGGGTTTTCGGCCGGGTGGTTCATGCTAGAATGGGGCACCATCGTGACGGGTGAATCAGAAGCCGAGGATCCAGTCTCGGATGTGATGGCAAGCGCGGCGTACCTGCGGAGCATCGCACAGTGACCGCCCTGAGGACCAGCGTTCTCGGAACGTCCCGCTCGCGGAGCTGTTGATCGCCGAAACGGCGATCTCAGACCTCGGGTCCGATCCGGACCCGCACATCTACTCCACATTGTCTACGCCTCACCCACCGCTCAGCGACAATCCGATGGGCAAGCATCAACTCTCGTGCCGTCCGAAGGCAGGGTATACACGCCGACAGCATCGTGGATCATCCCCGGAAGGTGGATACCGGGCGTTCCCCCCGAGGTGTGGACACCAGTTCCTATGCGGCGGTGGCCAGCGTAGCCGATCGCCGCTCGAACTCGACCGGACAGATCTGGCCGAGAGTGGAGTGCCTCCTTCTGGTGTTGTAGCGCGTGATCCAGCGGAAGACAGCAGCACGTGCCTCGCCCGCGCTGTTCCAGCGCTTCCGACTCTGTAACGTCTCCCGCTTCAGCGTCGCGTTCAGCGACTCGGCCGCCGCGTTGTCCGCCGACGTCCCGACCGCACCCCGCGATGTCGTCACGCCCAGCTCGCGACACAGGTCGGCGAACTCGGCCGACGCATACTGAGCCCCGTTGTCGGAGTGGAAAATTGACCCATCGAGACCGGCGGCGCCGCGACAGGCCGCCGCCGCCCGCAGTGCATCGGTGACCAACTCGGTACGCATGTGGTCGGCGATCGACCACCCCGCCAACCGTCGCGAACCCAGGTCCAACACCGTCGCCAGATACAAAAACTCACCATCACCGACCGGCAAATAGGTGATGTCGCCGACGTATCGGGTGTTCGGTGCGCTCGCGGTGAAATCCCGCCGGATCAGATCCGGCACCGGGGCCGCGTCCGGGGCGGGAATCGTGGTGCGGACCGGTTTGCGCAGATGCACACCGACGATCCCGTGCTCGCGCATCACACGCTCGACCCGCTTGTGATTGACCTCGATCCCGGCCTCGCGCAGCTCCGCGGTCACCCGCGGGGCACCGTAGGTGCCGTCGGAGTCGGAGTGGATGGCACGGATCCGCTCGGCCAGCTCCTGATCGGCGCGGACGCGTTCCGCCCGGGCCGGCGCCGAGGACCGCCACCGGTAGAAACCCGAGCGGGATACCTCCAGGATTTGGCACAGCCACTTCACCGGAACGGTGTCGCAGTGGTCATCAACGAATCGGAAGCGGCTCACCAATTCGTCTCGCCCGCGAAATACTTCGCCGCCCTCCGCAAGATCTCCCGCTCGGTTTCGAGCTTCCGGATCTGGGCCTTGAGCTGCCTATTCTCTTCCTCTAACACGGACTCGGACGATACCGCGCCTGCCCGCGATGTCGGCCGCGCCACCCCACTGGCCCGGAGCTCGTCCGTGGAGGTACCGGTGCGTTTGCGCTCCGCCCGCACCCAATTCCGTAGGGTCTCGCGGCTGACTCCCAGGTCGTTGCCGATGCCATCGAAGGTGTGGCTCGGATCGGACAGGTACAGCGCGACGGCATCGGCCTTGAACTCCGCCGAGTACGCCTTCATCGCCATCAGTGACATCTCTTCCTCTGGGACCTTCACGACCCAGTGTTCACGATGTCCACACTTGAGGGGGAACCCCCACCAACCTCCGAGCGAGCAGAGCACGACATTGACCGGTCGCTTCGGACTGCAGCAACGACAAAGAAGCGTCGTGCATGAAATGGCCGACAAACAATTTCGAATGGGCGGTACACGGAAGAGCGGAGTCAACGCTCCGTGACAACACCACCTACCAGCCCACACCGACTGCGATCGCCCGGCATAATCAGATTTTGGATCACGATCACGTTCGAGGGCCGGATCAACGCGAAGAACTAAACCGCTGTGTCAGAGGCGGATCCACCGCAAGTCGGAAAGTCCCGGTACTTTTGCTGCGCACGACGCCTGATTCAAGCCTGCGCCTATTGCGGGGTGACTCCGCCGTCCGCCCGACTTTGTCGTAGATGTGACCGCACACGTGGATGATGATGGGGATCAATGCTGGAGAAAGCATGAAGATCACCAGCGGGACGAACCAGTAGATGAACTCGATCATTGCGGTACCTCTTTGTTGGTCGGAAGTATTCGATGCGCCTCGGCGATCCAGTCGACCTCAAGGGGCCTCCCGTGCCGTGTGTGGGAAGGGTGTGGTCCGGGCGATCACGTCCGAAGGAGGGCGGCCGAACTCTGCGCGGTACGCGGCGTAGAAGCCGTCCATGAAGAACCGGTGTGCCGGGCCGTCGGGGAAGGGGGAGAGCCCGGATCGAGATTGCGCTGCGGGTGCTCGCGGTCCAGCTGGCGACGACCGTCTGATCTCCCTGGTTGGAGGGTAGTGACAAGCTGGTTCCGAGATGGCTGAGCCCGATCCGATCTTGGGGATGACCCCGGCACCCTCGTGGCCCCCGACTACAGGGAAGTGCATCGGGATGTCGCCTGTGACCAAGTGCTCGTCCGAGTGGCACAGTCCGCTGGCGGTGAGCCTGACCATCGCCTCGCCGGGCTTGGGGTCGTCTAGGTCGAGTTCTTCGACCTGCCAACTTCTCTCCGAGCCCCCACAAACTGCAGCCTTTGTCTTCATCCCACTCTCTCCATTCCACGAGCCGATCACGGACTCTCCTCACTATGCGCGTGTGGTCTACGTCACCGCGCGGTCCGCACGTGCCAGGCTTGGCCCGTACGCGCCAACCGGGAGCCCCGGGGGGGTGGGAGTCGTGGTACTCCGCAGGTGAGTTTTTCGCCGAACAATCTCTCCTGTGACCACCCGGTGCGCGGTCGACCGGCAGTCGGTTCCGGTAGGCGCTGTCGGACGGGCCACCACTGCAAGGGATGAAGCCGCGACCCTCACCTCGGATCATCGCTGTCTCGAGAGGCCGTTCGTGGTTGAGCATGCGGCTGGTTCCGTGTGGCTGCGAGCTTCCTTCCTGGCGTTGGCATCGAGCGAGAAGCGCCCTGGACGCCGGGGTGCGGACTTGCGGTGGCCATCTGGCGCGATCAGCCGGGGGTATACAAAAGAGCATCGGTGTATAGACAAATTACAGATCGTCTGTAGTGTCAATACCTGAGTGATCCAGGGCATAGTCCCGAACTGGTCCCGAAGGTGAGGAGTAGAGGTGACGACGAACGTGAATACCGAGTCGCACATTCCTGTCGAGGAATGGCGTGACAAGAAGCGACACTTGTGGCTGCTGGGGTTGATTCCACCGACGGCCGTCTTCCTGGGCGCGGCGTTGGTCTGGGGATTTAATGAGCTCGGCTGGAACGCGGTGTCACCGATCTGGTGGTGGATCGGTGTGATGCTCCTGTTCGGGCTGCTTCCTGTTCTCGACATCTTCTTCGGGCCCGACGGCCAGAATCCGCCGGAGGAGGTGATGGAGCGACTCGAGAACGACAAGTACTACCGCTACTGCACGTATGTGTATATCCCGTTCCAGCTGGCGAGTCTCGTCTTCGCGTGTTACCTGTGGTCGGCGGACAATCTCGCCTGGCTGGGGATTGACGGGGGATTGAGCTGGATCTCGAAGATCGGACTCGCGTTGAGCATTGGGGTGATGGGCGGAGTCGGTATCAACACTGCACATGAGATGGGTCACAAGAAGGACGAACTCGAGCGCTGGCTGTCGAAAGTGACTCTGGCGCAAACGTTCTACGGGCACTTCTATATCGAACACAACCGAGGGCACCACGTGCGTGTGTCTACGCCGGAAGATCCTGCCAGTGCACGGTTCGGCGAGACGTTCTGGGCGTTTCTTCCACGCAGTGTGTGGGGCAGTCTCAAGTCCTCCTGGGAACTCGAAAAGACCCGCATGCAGCGACTCGGCAAGAGCACGTGGAGCATCCACAATGATGTACTCAATGCCTGGGCAATGTCGGTCGTGGTGTTCGGCGCACTGACCATCGGTTTCGGTGTCGAAATCGTTCCATTTCTGGTTATCCAAGCCATCTATGGCTTTTCTCTACTCGAAACCGTGAACTACCTCGAACACTATGGGCTGTTGCGGCAAAAGACCGCGAGTGGTCGGTACGAGCGATGCGCACCAGTGCACAGTTGGAACTCGGACCACATCTGCACCAACATCTTTCTGTACCACTTGCAGCGGCACAGTGACCACCATGCCAATCCGACCCGCCGCTATCAGACGCTTCGCAGTATGGACGGTGCGCCGAACCTCCCGAGTGGCTACGCGAGCATGATCGTCCTCGCCTATGTTCCGCCGATCTGGCGCACGGTAATGGACAAGCGGGTTCTCACCCACTACGACGGCGATATCACACGGGTGAACGTTCAGCCGAGCAAGCGTGAGAAGGTCCTATCCAAGTACGGAGCGAAGTAATGGCACGTTATCGATGCCCCGTCTGCGACTACGTGTATGACGAACGTACTGGCGCACCACGAGAGGGATTCCCGGCGGCAACCCGATGGAGTGCTATCCCCGAAAGCTGGTGCTGCCCGGACTGCGGAGTGCGGGAGAAAGTCGATTTTGCACCCGTGGACACCGACACGACGACAAGGAGTTGACATGAACTCTGATTTCAAGCTGTACCGATGCATTCAATGCGGATTCGAATACGACGAAGCCGAAGGCTGGCCCGAGGACGGCATCGCGCAGGGTACTCGATGGGACGATATCCCTGAAGACTGGAGTTGCCCGGACTGCGGTGCCGCGAAAGCGGACTTCGAAATGATTGAAGTGGCCCGCTCGTGACGACGATGGTGATCGTCGGTACCGGCATCGCCGGCGCAACTGCAGCGGAGACTCTACGGGCAGAGGGCTTCTCGGGAAGAATAGTGATGGTCGGAGACGAACCGAGCCTCCCTTATCGGCGGCCGGCGCTCTCCAAGGACTTGCTTGCAGGCACAATGACAGCCGAGCGGGCGCTCCTCAAATCCGACACCGCGTGGACCGAGAAGGACATCGACATTCGTTCGGGCATCAGCGCCGAAACGATCGATCCAGAACGGCGAACCGTGGCGCTGTCGGACGGCGAGACACTCACATTCGAGGCGTTGCTACTGGCAACAGGCGGACGAGCACGTGAGTTCGCCACCCGCTCAGGCGAGCGAATCCACACGTTGCGAGGCCTCGCGGATACCACGTCGCTGCGGGATGCGATCATCGGCGCAGGGTCTGTCCTGATCGTCGGCGGTGGGTTGATTGGGTCCGAGGTGGCGGCAACCGCGCGCTCGCTCGGAACCGAGGTCACGATTCTCGAAGCGGCGGAAGCGCCGTTGATCAGGATTCTTCCGCCGGCGATCTCGAAGATGTACCGCCAACTCCATGCCGAGCATGGAGTCACCATGGAAACCGGTGTCAGTCTCACCAGCCTGACCTTGGATGATCACGGTGTCGTGGCCACGGACACCGAGGGGCGCACATGGTCCGCCGGAATGGCGCTGGTGGCGATCGGGATGGCGCCGAACACCGAACTGGCTGCATCGGCTCGGCTTTCAATCGACAACGGCATTGTCGTCGATGAGCATTTCCGCACCTCGGCGTCGGGGATTTACGCGGCAGGCGATGTCGCGAACTGCCCGAACCCGATTATCGGAGGCAGACACAGAACCGAGCATTGGAACAGCGCCATGTCTCAGGGGGCGGCTGCGGCGAAAGCCATGCTAGGCAGGCCCGCGCTCTTCACCGAGGTGCCGTGGGCGTGGTCCACGCAGTACGGCCACAATCTCCAGTTCGCTGGCTGGCCCCGGGCCGACGATGATTTGATCGTCCGTGGCTCCCTCGACGACCGCAACTTTACGGCGCTGTTCAGTAGGAATCGGATGCTCGTCGGGGCTGTGTCGGTGGGACGCCCCAAGGACATCCGCGCCGCGCGGGAATTGATCCAACATCGCAGCCCCCTCGATCAGCAGGCTCTCAGGGACGAAGACACCTCACTGGCGGACCTCGCCGCCATACGGCGAGAAACTGCCCCGCGATCGGTGGCCCCCATCGATTCCGTCCATGGCTGACAACATTGCTCCGGGTGTGCCGGTGATCGGACGTCCCCGCGCACGCGCTCGTATTCCCTACGCGGAGGCAACCCGGTCGTTGTTGCATCAGTCGATACTCGATGCGATGGGGGACTTGCTGCGAACCAAGGATTGGTCCGAAATCACCATGACTCACGTCGCCGCGTCGGCAGGAGTGAGTCGTCAAACCCTGTACAACGAGTTTCAGTCGCGCCATGGTCTCGCTCAAGGCTACGCACTGCGGCTGACCGACAGTTTCGTGGAGGCACTCGACGAAGCCGTCTATACGAACACGGGTGACATGCACGGAGCATTGCTCGGGGGATTCTCGAGATTCTTTGCTGAGAGCGGTTCCGATCCCTTGGTGCAATCTTTGCTCACTGGTGATCCGAAACCAGACTTGCTGCGTCTGATCACCGTCGAGAGCGCCCCCCTCATCGAACGCGCAAGCGGGCGTCTGAGCACCACATTCGGACACAGTTGGGTGCAGGCGTCCACGGAGCGTGCCATGGTCCTCGCCAAGGCCATCGCACGGCTTGCGATTAGCTATATTTCGATGCCTCCGGACTCCTACGGCGATGTGGCCGAAGACATGGCCAAGCTCTTGACGCCTTATGTCCTTGCATCCACGCCAGTGGTGGAATGAGGCACGGCGCATCGTCGACGGATGTGAGAGAGAACAGGACAGGGTCATACCTTCACCGCCGGGCGAGGTGCACAACGTTGACGATCACCTAGACGGCATTGTCAGGTTGGTGAACAGCCCAGTCGCTGGGAGGATTGGCGGTCGTGGTCACTGCAGCGTCGTACAAGGGATTCCGGTATCCGCGCGAGAGATCTCGCCCATTGCGTTGTGGCTGTATCACCGGTTCCCGCTCAGTTTCCGTGAGGTCGAGGAGCCGATGCTCGAACGCGGCGTCGTCGTATCGATTATGTGGACAAATTGCGTCTGTCAATCTTCCGGGCAGGCCGGGGCAACTGGATCCTCTGCGATCAGTGACCATCACCGCCTGGTGGCCCCAGATCGGACTGGCCCCCACAACCGCGACCATGACCCTCGAATCGGTTGGGAACCCGCGCCGTTAGCAAGCACACGGATCCGCCACTCTCGACGAGCGGGTGGAGGGCTCCCCGCGCGGCCGGTGATACCGCACTCGGAAACTGTGAGCTGTCCCCGGGCGGGGTCAGGCGAGTGCTGGTGGGTCGCGCCGGATCACCTCGGGAAACCGGAACACGAGCGCATCGACGAGTCGGTGCACTTCGAACAGCTCACCACGCAGGCCCGCGACCTCGGCACCCAACTGGTCGGTTAGGCGGCGTTGGTGGTCAGTGCGGGCGCGGTCGGCGAGGGCTTCTGTGGACTCGATACGCTGGGAAAGAACGTCGATCTCCGTGTCCAATTGGTCGAGGAAAATACGCGCCTGCGCCGCGTCGGAAGCATCCGCCACTGCCCCGACAGTCATGTCTCGATCAACGCGGCGAGCTTGGCGGTCGCCGCCCGCTCGATGAGCAACGGAACGAAATCTCGAATGCGCCCGCTCGTGAAGTGGGCGGCCGCTTCTTCCACGGCGGTTCCGACTGCCTCCCGCGATGCGGTCGGGAACTTCGTAAGCAGCCGCGTGGTGACCTGCGAGATCTGGCGTGCTTCTTCCGCGGAATTCATACTACGAATCGTGCTGGCCCAAGTCCTTCCGCGTCAATCCAGCACCGGTCCTTCCGCGTCAATCCAGCACCGGAGGTCTGTGACCAACGCATCTCCTGGCAAGAAGCTTCACCCGCTGCTCGCCAGCCTTTCCGTCGGTGTCAGCTCGCTTGTGCACACCGGCGAGTCAGTCTTAACTTTCGCGACATCGCGCACCGCCAGGCACCTGAGGGAGACGTCGCAGCCCTGCCGGGCTGACCCGCAAATCGGGCGCCTCCGACGGCACCAGCCGTCCACAGCTGACGGGCGGAGACGCCCACCGGCGGCAGTTGCGCGGGTTCCATCAACCATAAAATCGGGTACTGCCTGGGCATGGACAGCGCAGAGGACCGGGACGACGCCGCATGGAACCGCCGAGTCCGCAACGAAACCGACACCCAGCGACTCGACCGCAACTGGAACAACCTGCTGCAGGAACTCCGTGTCGCGCAGACCGGTGTTCAACTTCTGACCGGATTCTTGCTGACCCTGCCCTTCCATCAGCGTTTCGAGGAGCTGTCGGGCGCTCAGGAAGTGATCTACCTCGTGACCGTCGCCCTGTCGGTGACCGCGACGATGATGCTGGTCGCGCCGGTCGGCATCCACCGGCTGCTGTTCCGCCAGCATGCCCTTCCCACCCTCGTCGCAACCGGACAGCGACTGGCGATCGGCGGCATCGCCGTCCTGGGGTTCGCCCTCGTCGGCGTGGTCCTGCTGATCTTCAGCTTCGTGGTCGACATGACCACCGGGATCATCGCGGCCGCAGCGGCGATGCTGATGTTCTTCGGCCTCTGGATCCTGCCGGCCCTGCGCAGCCGTTGCTCCACCGACGATGACCAGGCACCTGAGACGGTGTGAGCCGGGTTGCGTCGCCTCGTTGAGCGCCCTGGTGGGCACGCCCTGCCCCACCGGGTTCGCCACCCGACCGAGCCCCTCACCACCGGAAAGTCAATCGCCGCGGACCCTTGGTGGGGTGCAGACTGGACTCATGGTGTCGACGCAGCGCGAGCGGGAAGACAAGTACGACGTGGGCCTGCATTTCATGCTGCCGGATCTGGGAGGGCTGGTTCCCGCCGGTGGGCGGATCGAGGCCGGCGCGGCGAACCTGAGCAGTGTCTACTACGACACCGACGACCGGGACCTGCTCCGCCAGCACGTCACGCTGCGTCGGCGCACCGGTGACACGGACGGCGGGTGGCAATTGAAGGTCCCCGCCGACAAGGCCCGCACCGAGCTGACACTACCGCCCGCCGATAGGGAGGCGGTTCCCGACGAGCTGGCCACCCTGGTCACCGGGGTCGCTCTGGGTAAACCCCTGCACGAGGTGGCGGCGCTGTCCACCGTGCGGCGCACCCAACGCCTGCTCGACCGGGGCGAGCAGCTTCTCGCGGAGGTGGCCGACGACCTGGTGCACGCCACCGTCGCCGGGGACGTCGCCGTGGTCAGCGAATGGCGGGAAGTGGACGTCGAACTCGGCGATGGCGGCGGGAAGTCCCGGCGCGCCAAGGTGGCGACCAAGGTCGGCAAATGCCTCACCAAGGCCGGTGCCAGGCCGTCACCGCACGCGTCGAAGCTCGATCGCGCGCTCGCCGCCAACCAGCACGCACGCGCCGCCGACGCAAGGGCCACGGCGGAACGGGTGCTCACCGAGTACCTCGACGCCCAGGTCCAGGCGATCGTGGCCGGCGACGTGTGGCTTCGCCGCGGGCTGGACCCGATCCATTCCACCCGGGTCGGTATTCGACGGTTCCGCAGCACCCTGCGCGTGTTCGGCAAACTCCTGGACCCCACGGCTGGAGCGAAGCTCGACGCCGAGTTGTCCTGGTACGCCGGTGTGCTCGGTGAGGTGCGGGACCGGCAGGTGCAACGGCAGCGGTTCGCGGAGAAGGTGGCCGACCTGCCGGGCGAGCTGGTGATGGGACCGGTCGCCGCCCGCATCGAGGGCGATCTGCTCGCCGAGCAACACCGCCACCGCGGCCACGCGATGGAGGCCATCGACAGCGACCGCTACCGGGCGCTGATGGCCACCTTGGCGCAGTGGCGAACCGACCCACCGTTCACCACGCCGGCCGATTCGCGTTCCGTCCGCAAGGCGACACGCAAGGCCGGGCGCAAGGCAAACAAGAGACTGACCACCGCGGTCGCCGACACCGACGACGCGGCGCTGCATCGGGCGCGCAAGGCCGCCAAGCGGGCCCGCTACGCCGCCGAACTCGCCAGACCGGTCCTCGGTAAGAAGAAGTCCAAAAAGAAGGCCGCAAAGTACAAGAAGATCCAGACGGTACTGGGCGAGCACCAGGACTCCGTCGTGGCCGCCGAGACCCTCCGCACGCTCGGCGCCCGCGCCGGATCCACACCGGGCGAGAACGGGTTCGCGTTCGGGCTGCTGTACGGGCTCGAACTGCAGGCAGCCCAGCGGGCGCGAGCGGACGCCACGCGCCTCGTGAGCTGATCCTCCGGTCGGTGGCCTTCCTGATCGCGCAGATCGTGGATAGGCCGCATTTCCGTTGACAGAGCAACGCAGAGGAGCGTGTGACGGGGCGCCGGTCAGGTCGGCTCGGTGGCCCTCCCGCCGGTCATGGTTGCCGCCTGCGGGTCGGTACGGTCCATCCGCTCGAGATGGGCCTTGATCCACTCGGTGGTGTGGGGCCGCGCGGAACGCGGGGGCGTGTATTCGGCCGGTCCGTCGGTCATGGGCGTTCCCCTGAGGTGCCGGGAACGTCTGATGGCGATATACCCATGGAAGAGAGCGTGCCCGCACGGATTGAACACGCGGTGAACACCGTGGTCGGCTCTGGTTTTCACCCGTTGATCCGGCAAACGGCGCCGGCATGCGGACCGAGCCTGGCCGGACCGGGGTCGGTCTCCGGCCACGCGTCGGGTGCCGATTCCACGATGACCCCAACTGCCTGGGTCGGAGCGGCCCGACCCGCCGTAAAGGCTGCGGCCGGGCGCCGACACGACGCTGCGAGCTGCCCTGTCGGCGCCCGGGGCTGATGCGCAACACACGGGTGGGGAGCGAATGCCCAGGATCCATGCGATCGTATCGGCGAAACGAGGTGGCGGCGCTGATGTATCCGCCGAAGCCTGCACGTCCTGGGAAGCCTGCACGTCCTGGACGGAAAACAGGCGACTCGAGGCAACCCAAGGATCCGTGTGAACCCATTCAGCATCCCGGCCGCAGCCCCTGCGTGCGTGGTGCTCGTCCATGCTGATGTGAAACAACGCCTCGTCGACCGCATTCGAACCGCCGGTGTCCGCGCTCTCGATGTGGCCGTCCTCGACCTACGACCGCAACGACGTCAAGCACCTGACGCCGTCCGAACTCTGCGGGCTACCCGATTCGAGGGGGCGGTCGTCGTGATCGATCAGCGTCGGTCCAGCCAGGAGCGGATCGCCGCTCTCGAGGCGGGCGCCGATGACGTCCTGGACGTGCAGATGGGCGAGGAGGAACTCGTTGCACGGATTCGCGCGGTACTGCGCCGCGCACAATCCAGACCGCAACCGACGCCGAATGCGCAGGTCCTGTCCTTGAACTGGGGGTGTAAAACCGTCGAACACCACGGGCTGCGCAGGACCCTCACCCAGACGGAATTCAACCTCATGGTCGTGCTGACCATCAATGCCGGCCGCATTGTTCTGCGCCGGCATCTCCTCCTGATCGTGTGGGGCGTCGCGAGTGACTCGAGGGCGAAGAAGGTCCTCAACACCTATATTTTCTCGCTCCGCCGGAAGTTGGCGTCGATCGGGGCGCCCCACGCAGTCCAGACGATCCGCGGCGTGGGTTTCTCCCTGCACGGTGCGGCCTCAACGACCGAACGTAGTCCCGCCGAAACCCCCTCTTCTTCCTGACCAGGTCGGCGAGGTCACCATTAGTGGGGATTCTCTACGATCGTGAATCCCCATGACTGTTAGGGTGGGGTTCATGCCTGCATCCACGACGCCGCCGGAGAGCCTGCTGCGGAACCCCACCTTCGTGATCGCGGAGCTGCATCGGGTGGGGCGTGAGGACCTCGAGGGCGTGCTGGCGGCCGAGGGGCTGAGCCTTCGGACCCATTGGATCCTCTGCTGTCTGGAAGAGCCGGGTGAGCTGTCCCAGAAGCAGGTCGCCGAGGTTCTGGGCGTCGATCGCAGCGACATGGTGCGACTGCTCGACGACCTCGAGGAACGCGGGTTCGTGGCACGTGCCAAGAACGCCAAGGATCGGCGCAAGCATGTGCTGTCGTTGACGAAGTCCGGCCGGCAGGTGCGGGAGCGGAGCGAGGAGTTGACCCGGAAGGCGTTCGATCAGCTCTACGGCAATCTCTCGGCGAAGGAACGCCAGAGCTTGCAGCGTCTGGTCCTGAAGGCGCTGGGCCTACCGAAGAAGTACGCCGACCCACCCACTTAGCCGGCACAGCCCCCGGTTTCCACGGTGTCTATTGCACCGTTCTCATGCCGGCCCCGCGAATTCCTTCGCGCAGGCCGGGGCCGTTCCAAAAGGAGCCCGCACATTGTCTGCCCCCACGCGTCTCGACCCGTTCACCGCCGGTGACCTCGCACCCGCGCAGCGGACCCTCATCGACATCCTCACCGACACCGCAGGACACCACCCGGACGCGCCCGCGATCGACGACGGTGAAGTCGCGCTGAGCTACGGCGAACTGATCGAACGGATCACCGCGGGCGCCCGCGACCTGGCCGCCCGCGGTGTCCAGCCGGGTGACCGGGTCGGCATCCGGATGCCATCGGGCTCGCGGGAGCTGTACCTGGCGATCCTGTCCGTTCTCGCCGCCGGCGCCGCGTACGTCCCGGTCGACGCGGACGACCCACCGGAGCGGGCCGAGCTGGTGTTCGGCGAGTCCGCCGTGACGGCGGTCGTCACCGCCGACGGCATCGACACCGCGACCGGTATTCAGCTTTCTGACCTCGGTGCGGTGGAGTTCCAGGCGCCGGAGCCGTCGGACGACGCGTGGATCATCTTCACCTCCGGGTCCACCGGCACCCCGAAAGGGGTGGCCGTCACGCACCGAAATGCCGCGGCCTTCGTGGACGCCGAGGCGAGGCTGTTCGTGCGCGACGCCCCGCTCGGGCCCGGCGACCGGGTGCTGGCAGGACTGTCGGTGGCGTTCGACGCATCGTGTGAAGAGATGTGGCTGGCGTGGCGGCACGGCGCCTGCCTGGTCCCGGCGCCCCGCTCGCTGGTGCGCACCGGCATGGATCTCGGCCCGTGGCTGGTCTCGCGGGCGATCACCGTCGTCTCCACGGTCCCGACGCTGGCCGCGCTGTGGCCGCCGGAGGCGCTCGACTCCGTCCGGTTACTGATATTCGGGGGCGAGGCCTGCCCGCCCGAGCTGGCACAGCGGCTGGCCGTCGACGGACGGGAGGTGTGGAACACCTACGGGCCCACCGAAGCCACCGTGGTCGCCTGCGCCGCACGGATGACCGGGACCGGCCCGGTGCGCATCGGGCTGCCTCTCGACGGGTGGGACCTCGCCGTCGTCGGCGCGGGCGGCCGTCCCGTCGCCGAGGGAGAAATTGGGGAGCTCGTGATCGGCGGGGTCGGTCTGGCCCGCTACCTGGACCCGGCCAAGGACGCCGAGAAGTACGCGCCGATGCCCTCGCTCGGCTGGGACCGCGCCTACCGCAGCGGGGATCTGGTGCGACTGGACCGCGCGGGACTGGTGTTTCAGGGGCGCGCCGATGATCAGGTCAAGCTGGGTGGGCGGCGCATCGAACTCGGCGAGGTCGATGCCGCACTGCAGGCACTCCCCGGAGTTGCCGGGGCGGCGGCCGCGGTGCGCAGCACCGAATCCGGCACCGCGCTGCTGATCGGCTATCTCGCCGCACCACCAGAGTTCGACCTGAATCAGGCCCGGACACACCTCGCGGAACGGCTCCCGGCCGCGCTCGTGCCCCGGCTTACCCGGGTCGACGAGTTACCCACCCGCACCTCCGGCAAGGTCGACCGGAATGCACTGCCGTGGCCGCTGCCCGGAACGGAGACACCGGACGCGCAGGAGCTGGGTCTGGGCGGAACCGCGGGATGGATCGCCGGGCTCTGGACCCGGATCCTCGGCGCCGCGGTCGGCGGCGCCGATGATGACTTCTTCGCGATCGGTGGGGGCTCGTTGAGCGCGGCGCAGCTGGTCAGTGCCCTTCGCGAACGCTTCCCCGAGGTGACCGTCGCGCAGCTCTACGATCACCCGCGTCTCGGTTCGCTCGCAGAATTCCTCGACGAACTCGCACCCACCGTTGCCGCCACACCGCGTGTCGTCGCCCCGACGCCGCGGCGCATCCAGTGGGCGCAGATCGCCGCGACCGTGCCGCTGACCACCCTGACCGGGCTGCAGTGGGTCACCTGGCTGGCGGTCGCGAACAACATCCTGGCCTGGTTCGTGTCGGTCAGCTGGGCGCCGACATTGTCGTGGTGGCCGGTGCTGGTGATGTTCGCCCTGTTCATCACCCCGGTCGGTCGGATGGTGATCGCCGCGACTGGTGCCAGGGTGCTGCTGCGCACGCTGCGACCGGGCACTTACCCGCGCGGCGGGTCCGAACACCTCCGTATCTGGGTTGCCGAGCGGCTGATCGAGGCGAGTGGGGCGGCGAACCTGTCCGGCGCCACGTGGATGGTGTACTTCGCGCGGGCGCTCGGCGCGAACATCGGGCGGCGGGTGGACCTGCACACCCTGCCTCCGGTCACCGGGATGATCGAACTCGGTGAGGGCTGCTCGATCGAACCCGAGACGGATCTGTCCGGGTACTGGATCGACGGCGACGTCATCCACGTCGGATCGATCCACATCGGGGCGGGGGCTTCGGTCGGTGCCCGCTCGACCCTGTTTCCCGGCGCCCGCATCGGGGCGCACGCGGAGGTGGCACCGGGGTCCGCGGTCACCGGGAAAGTCACGGCAGGTCAGCGGTGGGCGGGCTCGCCGGCGGTCAAGGTCGGCAAGGCGGTGCACCCGTGGCCGGAGGACCGGCCGCCCCGGTCCTCCCGGTGGGTGCCCATCTACGGCCTGACCTCCCTCGCGGTCGCGGCGATGCCACTGCTCGCGCTGGCCGCGGGTCTGGTGCTGCTCGGGTGGTGGATCCGTGACGCCGACGACCTCGGCGCGGCCGCCCTCAAGGCGCTGCCGATGCTGCCGGCCGCGACCGTCCTCACCCTGGTCGTGTTCGCGGGCATGACCGTCGTCGCGGTCCGCCTGCTCGGGCTCGGTCTGCGCGGCGGCTATCACCCGGTGCGCAGCCGGATCGGCTGGCAGGCATGGTCCACCGAACGGCTGATGGACTCAGCCCGCACCTTCCTGTTCCCGCTGTACGCCAGCCTGCTGACCCCGCTCTGGTTGCGGCTGCTCGGCGCCAAGGTCGGCAAGAACACCGAAATCTCCACGGCACTGGTCCTCCCGAAGTACACCACCGTCGCGGACGGTGCGTTCCTCGCCGACGACACCATGGTCGGCAGCTACGAACTCGGCGGCGGCTGGCTGCGCATCGAGCCCGCCAAGATCGGCAAACGCGCATTTCTCGGCAACTCCGGCATGACCGGCCCCGGGCGCACCGTGCCGAAGAACGGTCTGGTCGCGGTGCTCTCGGCCACCCCGGACAAGAAGGGCAAATCCGGTTCGTCCTGGCTGGGTAGCCCACCGGTCCGGTTGCGCCGTTCGGCCACCGAGGCCGCGGCCTCGCGCACCTTCGATCCCCCGACCCGCCTGCGGGTCGCCCGGGCGATCATCGAAACCTGCCGGCTGATCCCGATGATCGTCACGTTCGGGATCGGGCTCGGTGTTCTGGTCGCTCTCGAGGCGTTCGCCGGCAGCCTTGGTTTCGTGTGGGCAGCACTGCTGTCCGGGCTCGTTCTCCTCGTTGCGGGTGCCGTTGCCGGCGCCGTCGCGGCGGCCGCCAAGTGGATCGTCGTGGGCCGCATCGGCGTCGTCGAGCACCCGTTGTGGAGCTCGTTCGTCTGGCGCAACGAGGTGTCCGACGCCTTCGTCGAAACGGTCGCCGCACCCTGGTTCGCCCGCGCCGCCACCGGTACCGCCGTGCTGAACCTGTGGCTGCGGGCGATGGGCGCGTCAATCGGGCGCGGCGTCTGGTGCGAGACGTACTGGCTGCCCGAGGCGGACCTGGTCACCCTCGGTGACGGTGCGACCGTGAGCCGCGGCTGCGTCGTGCAGACCCACCTGTTCCACGACCGAATCATGAGCATGGACACCGTCACCCTCGGCGCCGGCGCCACCCTCGGCCCGCACAGCGTGGCACTGCCCGCCTCGGCCATCGGCCCCGGCGCCACCGTCGGGCCGGCGTCTCTGGTGATGCGTGGGGACCGCGTGCCCGACTCGACCCGCTGGCAGGGCAACCCCATCGCACCCCGGCCCGAACACGGCCGATAAGCATCGGCGTCGACCGGGCTGCGCCAATTCACTACTCGCGCGTAACCACGCATCGGCCCGTATGCTCGGCCACGTCGCGGGGCTGCGGCGATGGCCTGAAAGGCTGCGGAACCGATGACACCCTGCGACATCACCGAGCGGAACGGGAAGACGCATGTCGATGAACCCTGATCCCAAGAGTGGGCGACGGCGACGGTTTTCGGTCGGAACACGGGTGCGAACCCCTCACTCACTCGATCCGCAGATCCCTGAAGAACAGTGGCCCCTCGCAGCGGGAGTGATCATCGAGGACTTTACCGGCTCGGGTGGCCTCAGCCCGAAGGCCTACGCGCGGGATTGGGCCTTCTCCCGGCGGTGGGCCATCGCCCTCGACGACGGCAATCTGATCTTCCGCGACAGCGAAGACCTCGACGATGAAGACCCCGACACCGAAGCCACCTGACCTGCGGGGGCTGCGCCAATACGCCTACGACGACACCAGCCCCTGGATCCTCTCGCGGGCAGCCCGTTCGACGAGCAGGGGAACGAAGTCGCGCACCTTCCCGTTCACGAAATGCGCATGCGCGGAGCGCACGACCTCCTCGATGCTCTCCCGGGCGATGTCCGGGTAACGCGTATCGAGGCGATCGATGACTCGTTCGATGTGGAGCAGCTCTTCATCGTTCGTCATTGGGCAATCCTCCGCCCGGGTCAGCGGTGGCGGCAATGCCCGGATCGACGACACCCGTTCTCTGGTCCGGGCGAGCGCCTGCCGCGCTCGATCGGGTCCGAGGGCGAGACACACAAGCGCTACTGCCGGCGAATCTGCGGCGAACGACCACCACAGATGCGACTCTTCAACGACGATCACCGGTACCGGCCGACGACCGAAGCCGTGTCGCTGCCGGTGGGAAGGTGCGGGAATGTTCGTCCTGGTCCGTCACGCCCACGCGGGCGACAAGACAGGGTGGCCCGGCCGTGATGCCGACCGCCCGCTGAGCACCCTCGGGTATTGGCAGGCCCGCGGCCTCGTCGCCGCGCTGAACGGCATCGACATCCGGGCCCTGTTCGCCAGTCCCGCCACCCGCTGCCATCAGACCCTGCTGCCGCTCGCCGCGGCGCGCGGGCTGCGCATCGACGATCACCCGCTGCTGACCGTGGGCGCACCGCCCGACGAACTGCTCGCGGTGCTGGAGGCGCCGGAGGCCGACGGGGCGGTCTTCTGTACCCATGGTGAGGTCCTCGATGCCCTGGCCGAGTTCGGGCGGGCGCAAGGATCGACGGGTGTGCCCCCGGCGGCGGCGACCGCGAAGGGCGGGGCCTGGATCGTCGACCGCGGCGCCGGTCCGGCCCCGACACTGCGCTACCTCGCGCCTACCCCCACCTGCTGACCGAGTTAGTGCACCGCTGTGTCTAGTCGGCCAGTGGGGCGGCGTCCACGCGGGCCTGCCGGGCCGCCTGCAGCTCCAAGCCGTACCGCAGACCGAAGGTGAAACCGTTCTCCCCGGGTGTCCGTCCCGGCGCGGGCACCGAGTCCCGCGGGATGTCGGCGACGACGCTGTCCCGGTGCTCGCCGCGATGTCCGCCCATGCACCGCCACGCGCTTGAATCCGTCATCGCCCGGTCACCGACCGGCCAACCCCCGCTCAGCCGGTCAATGCGGGGAGATTCTCCCGGAATTGGGTATTCATCATCGAGGACGATGATTGATACGGACGAGCAGTACGAGCGGCAGGAGGAGCTACGGGAACATGCGGCAACATTTCTCTGGGCAGCTCGAGAACATGAGAACGGATCTCACCGATCTGTGTTCGTTGACCGAAACCGCGATCGATCACGCAACACGGGCACTGCTCGATACCGACCTGGGTGCGTCGGAAGCATGCGCCGACGTCGATACCGAGATCGGTTACCGGGCCCAGGAGATCGATCACCGGGCCCTGACACTGATAGCCCTTCAGGCGCCGGTCGCGCAGGATCTGCGCGCTCTGATCAGCGGCATCCACAACATCGCCGATCTGCGGCGGATGGGCAGCCTAGCGGCGCATGTCGCCGAGGTGGCGAGGTTGCACTTCCCCGCCCCGGTCGTCCCCGGTGAGCTTCGGGGTGTCATCTCGGAGATGGGTGTGGCAGCGAAGGCGCAGGCTGCGGCGGCCACCGAGGTACTGCGTGACCGCGACTGCGAGCGGGCGTTGGAACTGATCAGGGCAGATGATCGGACCGATGCTCTGCTTCGCGAGTTGTTCGCGGTCACCAAGAGTGACGACTGGCCGTACGGGGCGGCATCGGCGGTGAACATCACGCTGCTGGGGCGCTTTTACGAACGCTTCTGTGATCACACCGTGGAGATCGGTCGTAACGTCATTTTCGTGGTGACGGGAGACTTTCCCGTGGCGTGATCGGGTGTGCCGTCACACCTCATGCTCGCCGCTGCGGCCGGCCATCTCGTCGACCGTTGTGCGCGGCAGCTCGAGCAGGGGATGATCCGCTCATGCGGGTGGTGGTCTGGCTCAGGTCGTTCGTGGGGTGGCTGCGTGCCGGCTACCCGCAGACGGGCGACCCACACGGCTACATCCCGTTGGTGGCCCTCTGCGGGGCCGCGTTGACCGACGAGCAGGTCGAGCAGGTCGCGGTGATGGTCGACAAGATCGGTGCCGGCCCGGTCGAGGACGTCGACATCAGAGTCGCGATCACCAACCTCTCCCATGAGATGCCTACGGACAGCGAACTGCGGCGGGTGCGCGATCGGCTGACCGCTCGCCGAGTACGACCGGCCACGGGTGAGGACTTGCCACCCCCGAGTCTGCGGTGACGGGACGGTCGGCGGGGCCTGCCCCGCCGGGCTATGGCTCTTGACCTGGTCCAACGTGTTCCCCTGGGTTCCCTCGTTGGTGGTTCGTTCACCCGAAACCCGCCTTCTCCTCGCCTTCGGCTCTTCCGGTTATCCGATCACTCTCCCGAGGAGGATTGTCGGTGGTTTGAAAGCGGCTCTCGCGGTTCGTCCCAACACGACGGCCGGCGTCGCGCCGGTCGATCACCTGCACGTGCGCCGACGACCGCTTTCACACGGTGCCGAACACCGCTGCGGGTTCGCGGAGCCGTCGACAAACACCGCGCGGTGCTCAGTGCTGCGGGTGTCTGCGCCCTGCCCACACCCAGCCCGGCAGTGCCTCGAGCGAGGCGACGCGGTCGGCGCCCAGGTGGCCGCGGGCATGCCGGCGACGCTGATTGGCGACCCATTTGCCGACCGCATCACCGTTGACGGTTTCTCGATGCGCCGGACTGGCGTGCCCGTGCGCGGCGGCGTAGGCGGTCAGTGCGGTGAAACCTTGCCGCCACCGCTCGTCGGCGGGGTTCCACTGCCACCCGGGCAGCGCCTCGAGCTCGGTGACGCGGTCGGGCGCGAGCTTTCCGGCGCGGTACTCGCGCCGCCGCCGGGCCACCCACATACCCAGCCGGAACTGGCCCACCGTGTACCGCTGGCTGGGCGCGGCGTGCCCGTGCGTGTCGATGAACCGGCGCAGCTCGGACAGCCCGGCGAGCCAGCTTTCGTCGACGCGGCTCCAGCGCCACCCGGGTAGCTGCTCGAGCGCGGCGATCCGCTCCGGGGCGAGGGCGCCGGCGTGGAAGTCCTGCCGGCAGCGCCCAATCCAGGTGCCGAGGGGAAACCCCTCACTCTGCGCGGAGCGTGGAACGTCCGCCGACCCGTGCACCCGGACATGGTCGCGGAGCGTGTGCAGGCCCTGCGTCCAGCGATACATCTCGGGGTCCCATTGCCAGTGGGGCAGCGTGTCGAGGGCCGCGACCCGCGGTGGGGCCAGCGTGCCGGCGGCATGCTCCTCGCGTTGGGTGCGCGCCCATTCGGCGAGCGCGACGCCGTCGACCAGGGCGGTTTCGGGCACCACCGCGGTGCGGTGGGCCTCGAGGAAACGGCGCAAGGCCAGGAAACCGGACCGCCAGCTCTTCGGCCGAGCCGGTCCCCAGGTCCACCCGGGCAGTGCCTCGAGGATGCGGATGCGGTCCGGGCTGAGGGTGCCGTGCCAGTACACGTCCCGGATCCGCCGCACCCACCGGCCGAGGTCGATTCCGGTGGCGCGGGTGGGGGCCGGCGGGGCGGCGTTCCCACACCGTTCGACGTAGCGGCGAAGGGCCGCGAACCCGGCGTTCCAGGATTCGTCACCGGCGCCGCCCGCACGACCGGTCGGTGGTTGTTCACTGCGGACGCCGGTGGCGGAGGGGTTGTCTCGGCCATTCTTCCTACCGTCGTGGTCTGCCGTCATTCGCACAGAGAGGGCGCCAACCGGTACCCCACTCCACGGATTGTTCTGATGATGTGCCCGTGATCGGGATCTGCTCCGAGCTTGGTGCGCAGTCTCCGGATGTGGACGGCGACGGTGTTGGTGTCGGTGGCGCGACCCCACACCGCCCTGCTGATCTGGTCGGCGCTGGCAACCCGGCCGCGTTGTTCGATCAGATAGCTCAGCAGCTCGAATTCGCGGCGCGTCAGCAGGACTTCCACGTCGCGGACATGCACCTCGAAACCGGAGGCGTCGACGCGGATGGGGCCGGCGACCAGTGCCGTTCGAGGCGGTGGCGCGGGTGGGTGCTGCATGAACTGCCGGATATCGGTGAAATCGTACGGTCGCACCGTCGTGGCGGTGGCCCCGGCCGCGATCGCCTGCCGGGTGAGGGTCTCGTTCCCGGGCTGTGCACCGACCAGGATGGGCACATCCGAGTGCCCGCGTACCGTCGCGATCACCTGGACGGCGCTGACACCGCCCACCATCTCGGGTGCGACCACGAGGACGGCGGGAAGATTCGCGCCGACCGCCAGTAGCGCGGCGGCGCCGTCGGTGCACCACTGAGTCCGGACGCCGGCGCCGTCGGCCGAGTCGATCAGTGCGGCGGCGATGACCGGGTCGGGTTCGGCGAGCAGGACCCGGCCGTCCCGCGAGGTGGAGGCCCGCCGGTCGGTGAGTGTCACGACCTCGTCCACCCGCCGTGCGTCGATGCTCACCGAGAAGCCCCCTCCCACATTTCGGCCGGCACGCAGGCGATGCCGGCCTCCTCGTCCGCCTCTCCATGACGCGGTGACCTCCAGGCGGCGGTCAACGCACCAGGTCTGGACACGGTCGTCTCAGCCGAACCGGCCGCTGATGTAGGCCTCGGTCCGCGGGTCGGCCGGCGCGGAGAAGATCTTCTCGGTGATGTCGAACTCGACCAGCTTGCCCTCCCGATTGCCGTGCTCGTCGGCCTCGGCGGTGAAGAACGCGGTGCGATGCGACACCCGGGCGGCCTGCTGCATGTTGTGCGTGACGATGATGATGGTGAACTTTTCGGACAGCTCGTCGATCAGGTCTTCGATCTTCGCCGTGGCGATGGGATCGAGGGCCGAGCACGGTTCGTCCATCAAGATGACCTCGGGTTCGGTGGCGATCGCGCGGGCGATGCACAGGCGCTGCTGCTGACCGCCGGACAGGCCGGTCGCGTCCTGCTTGAGCTTGTCCTTGACCTCGTCCCACACGGCGGCGGCACGCAGCGCCCTCTCGACGACCTCGTCCATGCTGTGGGTCTTCATGCCGGTCACGCGCGGCCCGTAGGCGACGTTGTCGTAGATCGACTTCGGGAACGGGTTCGGCTTCTGGAACACCATGCCGACCCGGCGGCGCAACTCGATCACATCGACCGCGGCGTCGTTGATGTCGATGTCGCGGTAGGTGACCGTGCCGTGCACCTTCGCGCCGGGAATGAGGTCGTTCATCCGGTTCAGGCACCGCAACACGGTCGACTTCCCGCACCCGGAGGGGCCGATCAGCGCGGTGACCTCGTTGGCGGCGAACGATAGGTTCACCTCACCGATCGCGCGGAGGCCGCTGTAGCTGACCCCGAGGCCATCGGTGGCCATCATGGCGTAGGACCTGCCGCCCTTCGGTGCCCGGGGGGCGTGGTGGTGGGCGATTCGCTTGAGCAGCTGCTCGTCCTGCGCATCGAGGACGGGCGTCGACTCTTCTTCGGTACTCATGGCTGCATGCCTCGTTCGTGTCATGAAACTCGGGTCCTCCCCGGGGTCACCAGCGCCGCTGGAAACGGTTGCGCATCCAGATCGCGAGGCCGTTCATCGCGAGCAGGATGACCATCAACAGTAAAATTGTGGCCCACGCCAGCTGCTGATTCGCCTCCTCGGGCAACTTCACCAGGTTGAAGATCTGCACCGGCAGCACCGTGTACCGATCCAGGAAGCCCTCGGGATTGACGGTGACGAACACCGTCGCCCCGACCAGCAGCAGCGGGGCGGCCTCCCCGATCGCCCGGGACAGGGCCAGGATCGTGCCGGTGGCGATACCGGAGATCGCGGACGGCAAGACCTGCTTCCAGGTGGTCTGCCACAGGGTGGCGCCCAACGCCAGGGAGGCGTCCCGGATGTCCCGCGGCACCGAGCGCAGCGCCTCGCGGGTGGTGATGATGATCACCGGCAGGATGAGCAGGGCCAGGGCCACCGAGCCGGCCAGCACCACCGGGCCCAGCGAGATCGGACCGCGCACCACGAACGCCAACGTCAGGATGCCGTAGATGATCGTCGGCACCGCGACCAGGTTCTGAATGTTGAGTTCGATCAGCCGATTCCACCACTTGGTGCTGTCCGCGTACTCCTCGAGATAGACCGCGCCGGCGATACCGATCGGGATGGCCAAGATGATGGTGCCGAGCATCACCCACAGGGTGCCGAAGATCGCCGACTGCACACCGGAGGTTTCCGGGTGCAGCCGGGACGGCTGCTGGGAGATCAGGTTCCAGTCGAAGCGGGCCAGTCCCTCGACGATGATGACCGCCAGCACCGCGAACAGGAACAGGCACGAGAGCGCCAGGCACACCCACAGGATCCCGGCGAATACCGCCGAACGGGTGCGGTTGCGCCGCTTGCCCGTGACGAGAACCTTCCCGAGATCGACGGGAGTCTTCTTCACCGACGTCGTGGTCATCAGTAGGCCTGCCGGTATCTGCGCACCAGGGTGATGCTGACCATGTTGATCAGCAGCGTGAGGAAGAACAGCAGCGCACCGACCGCGAACAGCGAGTAGTACACCGGGCTGCCCTGCGGGGCGTCACCGCTGGCGACCTGCGCGATGAACCCGGTCATGGTCTGCGCACCCACCAGCGGGTTGAGGGTGAACTGCGGTTGGCTACCGGCGGCGATGGCGACGATCATCGTCTCACCGACCGCCCGGGACAGGCCCAGCACGATCGCGGCCACGATCCCGGACAGCGCGGCGGGGAACACCACCCGCACCGTGGTCTGCATCCGGTTCGCGCCCAGCGCGTAGGAGCCCTCACGCATCGCGTGCGGCACCGCCGACATGGCATCCTCCGACAGGGACGCCACCGTCGGGACGATCATGAAGCCCATCACGATGCCGGGCGAGAGGTTGTTGAAGATCTGCGCGCCCACCCAGTCCTGCAGCAGCGGGGTGACCATGGTCAGCGCGAAGACGCCGTAGACCACGGTCGGCACCCCGGCCAGGATCTCCAGGATCGGTTTGACGACCCGGCGGATCCGCTCGTCGGCGTACTCCGCCAGGTAGGTGGCGGCACCGAGGCCGAGCGGCACCGCGACGAGCAGGGCGATGATCGTGGTGCTCAGGGTGCCGGCGACCAGCGGCAGCACACCCCATTCCTTGTCGGTCCAACTCGTCTTGCTGCCGAACCCGGCCGTCCAGGTGGTGCCGGTCAGGAACTCCCAGATGGTCACGTTCTGGAAGAACGTGAACAGCGGGGCGATCAGGGCCACCACGATCGCCGCGGTGATGACCACCGACAGAAACGCCGAACCGGCGAGAAGGACCTTGATGATCCGCTCGCCGATGCGGTTGCTCTGCGCGCTGAGGTCGACCGGTAATCCGACCGGCGGCAGCCCCCCCGAGCGTGCGCCCGGGGAGCCCGCCGTGATCGGGCCGGAACTCACTTTAGTTGCCGGCCTTCGCATTCAGCGCGTCGAGCTCGGCCTGCGCAACCTGCAGCTGCGCGGGGGTGAGCGGAATGAACTTCGCCGCCTCCACGATCTCCTGGTTGGACCCGAGGTAGAAGTCGGCGAAGGCGACGACCTGCGGCTTCTTCAGGGCGGCGTCGGAGACGTAGATGAACAGCTCACGCGAGAGCGGCTTGTAGGTGCCGTCCTGCGCGGTTTGGGTCGAGGGCGCAATGCAACCGCCGCCGCTGTCGATCTTGACGCCCTTGACCTTGTCCGCGTTGGCCTCCAGGTAGGAGTAGCCGAAGTAGCCGAGCGCACCCTTGGTGGCGGACACCCCCTGGACGGTGATGTTGTCGTCCTCGGTCGGGTTGTAATCGGTGCGGCTTTCGCCCTCCGTCCCGTTGACGGCCTGGGTGAAGTAGTCGAAGGTGCCCGAGTCCGAGCCGGCGCCGAACAGCTGCAGCGGCTCGTCCGGGAACGACGGATCGACCTGGTTCCAGTTGTTGACGGTCGACCCCGGCGCCCAGATCTTGTTGAGCTGCGCCACGGTGAGGCAGTCGGTCCAGGTGTTGTCGTTGTTGACCACGACGCTCAGCGCGTCGTTGGCGACGACGAGCGGGCTGTACTGGATGTTGTTCGACTGGCAGACGGCGATCTCGCTGTCCTTGATCGGCCGGGACGCATCCGAGATGTCGGTCTCACCGGCACAGAACTTTTCGAACCCACCGCCGGTGCCGGAGGTGCCGACGGTGACGTTGGCATCGGGGTGCTCGCCCATGAACAGCTCGGCGGCGGCGGAGGACAGTGGTTCGACGGTGCTGGATCCGTCGATCACGACCGGCCCGGAGATGGATTCTCCCTCGCCGCCGCCCGTGCTGTCGTTGCCACCGCACGCGGCCAGGGTCAACCCGGCCGCCACCGCCACAGCCGCGACGCGGGTCCGCTGGAAGTGGAGGATGGTCACAGAGGTGCCTCCTGCATACGTTCCGACGCAGCGTCGGAATCGGTGTGCCCACGATCGTGGGACCCCTCTATCGAAGCCCCCCAATCTGAACGGCAGATGAACAAGACATGGCAGCGGCCAAAGGATCGGGCGTGGCCCGTGGATGACGAGCCGACCGCCGAACCAACGAATCCCGCACATCGGGAAGCGACCACGCGAGAAGAAATCGGGGTCCGCACCAAGGGTCGGCGCAGGGACCGGCCGACCCGGGCAACCGAAACCTCAGGCGCTGCGGCGTTCTCGCAACAGGGGTCGCGCCACCACGCGCCGAAGGCTTGGGACCGCATGTGAAGACACGGAGGCTGGCGGGGCCCTCTCCCTGGCTTGACCGTTTCACCTGCAGGTGACTACTCAGCCGGTCAGGCCTGGCCTCCGGCGCGGATCACCGTGTGCCGGGATCGGCGGTGAGGTCTTCGGTGTCGGCGAAGACCAGTCGCCCGTCGTCGAGGGCAACCGCCCACCGGTGCACCGGCGCCCAGTGGTGGCCGCGTTCCGCGGAGTCGGTCAGTTCGGCGTAGTCCTCGACAATCTCCCCAGTCGTGGTCGCCTCGGACTGCCTGCGTACCAGCAGCCGGGCGCCCACAGTCAACACAGCAGGGGGTGCCGCTTTCCTCACGCTCTTCTCGGACATTCGTCTCAACCTTCCGTTCGGCGGCCGACCGGAGCGTAAGCATGACCCCTCCGCGTCCGCTGAAGTGACCTGTTTGACGATCCCGCGGTCGCGTTAGACGACTACAAGCTGCTGGCGGGCCTGCTCGTCGGCGCCGCCTCCCACAGGCCGGGTTCGACGCCGCGGGCAACTTCGCTCGACTGCGGGGCTGTCGACCGGCTCACCTGAACGGATCGGACGTTTGGCGTCGGCACAGTGGTATCGGGTGGTACCCGCCCCACTGGCTGTCTGCGCGTAGGCTCCGCCCCGAGACCGGCGACGAGAACGAGGTGGCGAGGCGATGCCCGGTAGGTTGCGCGCCCGGTTCAGCCGGGTCCGACGTGCTCACCGAACGCCCCGACTTCGCGCTGGTCGGTATCCTGCGGGTGCCGCAGCTGCACGGCAGTCCCGGGCGGGCCATCACCCGGCGGATCGGGTACGCGCTCGCCGCGTTGGCGGTGGTGGTGCTGATCGTGTATCTCGGCCGCGTCGGCTACCGCGACGTGCAGGAGAATCCGCTCTCGCTGCTGGATTGCGTGTATTACGCGACGGTGTCGCTCTCGACCACCGGGTACGGGGACATCACCCCGATCACCGCGCAGGCGCGGCTGGTCAACATCCTGATCGTCACCCCGTTGCGGATCTTCTTCCTCATCGTGCTGGTCGGCACCACCCTCGCGGCGCTGACCGAGAACTCCCGCCAGAGCTACAAGATTCAGCGGTGGCGTCGCCGCACCCGCCATCACGCCGTCGTCGTCGGCTATGGCACCAAGGGCCGCGCCGCCGTCGCCGCGATGCTCGGTGACGGGGCCGACCCCTCGAACATCGTGGTCGTCGATACCGATCCGGCGGTGCTCGAGACGGCAACCGGGCAGGGGTTGGTGACCGTGCACGGGTCGGCGACCCGATCGGACGTCCTGCGACTGGCCGGGGCGCAGCATGCGTCGTCGATTGTCGTGGCCACCAGCCGCGACGACACCGCGGTGCTGGTGACGCTCACCGCGCGCGAACTCGCACCGGAGGTGAAGATCGTCGCCTCGGTCCGGGAGGCCGGGAACGTGCACCTGCTGCGCCGGTCCGGCGCCGACACCGTGGTCGTCTCCTCCGAGACCGCCGGCCGGCTCCTCGGCGCCGCCACCACCACCCCGAACGTGGTGGACATCATCGAGGACCTGCTCACCCCGGAGACCGGATTCGCGATCGCCGAACGCGCCGTCGAACCCGGCGAGGTCGGCGATTCACCGCGGCAGCTGCCCGACATCGTCCTCGGTGTGGTGCGCGACGGACAGTTGCTGCGCAGCGGAACACCCGAGGTGGACTCAATCGAAGCCGATGACAGGCTGCTCTACATCCGGCAGATAACGGATTGATCGAGCGGAGATACCGCAACCAGCCTTCGCTCGCCGTCCCATTTCCTTGGTTCCCTCGGGGTCCGATCACTTGTCGCGCACTGTGGCACTAGCTGATCACTTGCTTGGTGGACAACGGGTTCTCTCCGCGTGTCGGTCAGGTGGTCGTCGTTGTGGCGGCCATGATTGACAAGGGAGATGACGACGATGCGAGCTTTTCCGGTGCAGATGCCCTCTGGAACGCGGTACTGGACGGTGATCGACGAGGACCTGCTGGTCATGTCGGTGGCGGATGCATATCTGCGGTATGTGAGGTTCGGGCGTGATGGGGCCGAGTCCACGACCAAGTCGTATGCGGGCGCTGTCGCGTTGTATCTGTCGTGGTGCGCGGCCACGGGGCAGGACTGGCAGGCCGCGGCGGGGAAGATGCCGTCGTTCGTGCTGTGGCTTCGCCACTCCCCGTCGCAGCCAGGAGGGGCAACGGCCGGCGGGGTGGGCACGATCGTGGTGCGTGGACCGAGGCGGATCAACTGCGTGCTCGCGGGGGTGCGGGGGTTCCTGGCCTTCGCGGTGGATCACGGCGACGCTCCGAGAGGAGTGCTTGGTCAACTGTACGAGCTTGCCGATAGCCAGGACCTGCCGGCGGAGGCGCGCGGCGAGGACGGCGCCTGGAGGCTGCGGATGAGGGCCCGGCACCGGGTTCCGATTGTCAGGCAACGGCCCGGCCGGGCCAGCGATGACGACGTCCTCCTGCTGTTGCGGGCGTGTCGATCGGCGCGTGACCGGCTGCTGATGCTGCTGCTCGCGCTGGCAGGTCTGCGTCGCGGCGAGGTGGTTGGACTGCGGCGCGAGGACGTCCACTTCCTGCTCGACTCATCGGCTTTGGGCTGCAGCTTCCCCGGATCGCACCTGCACGTGGTGCGGCGACAGAACATCAATGGCGCGTGGGCGAAGTCGCGGCACTCGCGGATCGTCCCGGTGGATTCCCTTGTGGTGCAGGCCCACGACCAGTATGTCGCCGAGCGGGCCACGAAGGCCGGGGCGTGGGAGAGCGACTTCGTGTTCGTGAACCTGTTCCGTGCGCCAATCGGCGCGCCGATGACTCCCGGTGCGGTCAATGCACTGCTGGCCGCGGCCTCCCGCCGCGCGGGTCTGGATCGGGCGGTGCACCCCCATGCGCTGCGGCATGGGTTCGCCAGCAACGTCCTCGATGCCGGCGGGAGCATCGACGAGGTCCAAGAGCTCCTCGGGCATGCCTCGATCAGTTCGAGCCAGGTGTATGTCCACCCCGCACCGGAGCGGTTGCGGGCGGCGGTCGAGCGGGTAGGCCGAGCCGTCGGCCGCGGCGGCACCGAGGACGTGACAAGGTGAGCGCGTTGCCGGCTGGTGCGCTGGCCGCCTCGACACACGAGGACGAACTGGAAGCCGAACAGGCCAAGGACATCTGGGCGATGTCCGTGTTTGGCCATCGCGGACGGTTGGACTTCACCGCGATCAGCCAACCCTGGCTGCGCGAAGGTACGAAGCGGTGGGCGATACAAGACCTGATACGCCGTCGAGGCGACGGAGTCACCACAGTGCTGAGAGCTCACGTCGCGGCCTTGACCGGGCTCTCGGAGAGCCTGCGCATCCATCGCAGCGACCACGGCCTGATCATCGGCGCGCTCGGCCGCCACGACATCGAGATGTTCCTGCAGCGACTCGCCCACCTGGAGCACTGCGACAAGATCAGCGCCTTGTCCCGATCCCTGGGCTGCCGGAAGGTCCATCACGCGCTACGCCAAATGCGACTACTCGGCCTGACCCGGGCCGGCGAGCCACTCGGCGGGCTGCCCGACGACTTCGCGCTCCGCCGCGAGGACGTTCCCCGGCGCCCGGACCGGCCGGCCCCACACCGGGCGTTGCCGCCCGAGATCCTCGCCCAGCTCTGCGATGCCCGCGCGTTGCCGGCTGGTGCGCTGGCCGCCTCGACACACGAGGACGAACTGGAAGCCGAACAGGCCAAGGACATCTGGGCGATGTCCGTGTTTGGCCATCGCGGACGGTTGGACTTCACCGCGATCAGCCAACCCTGGCTGCGCGAAGGTACGAAGCGGCCGGTTGAGGCGGGTCATCAGCGTCACGTCCTCGGTGCCGCCAAGTCTCGGTGCCCTACGGCACCTGCCGCGAACCCTCGAACGTCCAAGCTGGGGGTGGCGCCTGCCCATTCCGGTTCCGCTGCGTCGGCTGCGACCACTTCCACACCGATCCCTCCCATCTGCCCGAGTTGAAGGCATACCTGCATGACCTACTCCGAGACCGCGAACGCGTACTGGCCACCGCCGATCTCGAAAACTGGGCCAGGACAGAAGCTTTGCCCTCAGAAGAGGAAATCCGACGGGTCAAAGACCTCGTGCACCGAGTCGAAGAACATCTCGAACAGCTCACCCCCGCCGAACAAGCCGACATCGCCACGGCCATCTCGGCAGTGCGACGCACCCGCCAGGTGACCGGCCTGGGCATGCCCAGCATCAACCGCCAGCCCGATCTCGGCAAGCCACTGGAGAGACCGTGAACACCAACGCCATCGCCGCCGCCCGGCAGGCCCACAGCACCAGATGCCGACAACGCGTCCTCGCCGCGCTCGAGCAGGCTGCGCATTTGGGTGACGAGATCACCGTCTCCGCGATCGCCCGCCTCGCCCTATTGACTGAACTAATACGAAAGTCTTCCCAGTTCAACGGGCATGTAACGGCTTCTTGCATTACTGTCTCCGCTCATGATCGGAGACGGTGAGCCCGAGCGGGATTTGGCCCAATTGCTGGTTCCTCGGTCGGGTCGGCTGGAGGCGACGGGCAATCGGTACGAGCCCTATCAGCTGCTTGATCCTGATGGGGTGCCCGTGGTGGCGGTCACCGCCTACTTCCGGGATCTGCTGGCCTCGGGGCGAGCGGAGTCCACGCTCCGTTCGTATGGGATGGATCTGCTGCGATGGTTCCGGTTCCTGTGGTCCGACACCGGCGTCGCGTGGGACCGGGCGACTCGGGTCGAAGCCCGTGATTTCTGCAGATGGATGCAGGTCGCAGGGAAGCAGCCTCGCCCGCATTGGCGCGCGTCTGGAGCGGCCCTGTCATCGAAACCGGCTCGTGGTCAAGCCTTCGCGCCGTCGGTGCGTGCGCATTCCGAAACGGTGCTGCGCTCGTTCTATGACTTTCACCGAGATGCGGGCACCGGGCCGATCATCAACCCGTTCCCGCTGGACCGGTCCCGCCGCGCCGGTCGGGCGCACGCGCACCACAATCCCATGGAGCAGCACGGCAACGAGCGCAGCGGGCGGTATCGGCCCAAAGTGCCCCGCCGGGTCCCGCGCAGCGTCCCGGACAGCGAGTTCAACGAGATCTTCGCCCGGCTGCCGTCGCATCGTGACCGGGCACTGATCGCCTTCTACGTGTCAACGGGGGCGCGGGCGTCGGAGTTGCTGTCGACCACGCTGGCGGGAGTGGATCCAGGGCGGCAGTTGATCACGGTGGTGCGCAAGGGAACCCGCGAGTTGCAGGAACTGCCGGCGTCCACGGACGCGTTCGTGTGGTTGCGGCTCTACCAGGTGGAGATGGCCGATCTGATCCCCAAGGGACGCAGGCAGCCGCTGTGGTGGACGCTGCGACGTCCTGCCCGGCCGCTGACCTATCACGCCGTGCACCGCATGTTCGAGCGAGTCAACCAGCAGGCAGGCACCTCGGTGACGTTGCATGCCTTGCGGCACACGGCGACCTATCGGATGGCCGAGGACCCGGCCTTGCCGCTGACCGATGTCCAATTCGTCCTTGGTCATGCTCAGTTGACCACGACTCAGATTTACCTGACGCCCCGCAAGGAGGATGTGATCCGGCGGGTGCTGGCCCACCACGCCGAGCAGACTCGGCGGGCGGTTGAGCGGGCCCGCCCGGCCCCGGCGCCCGGCTACCGGCCGGAGACGCTGGACGCCCTGTTCGGCAATGGCGTGTCGTGACCGCCACAGTTGATGAAGCGCGCCTACTGGCCGGGAGACCGCCGACAGGGCGGGACGCGGCCCGCATTCGTTTCCCGGCCCGGCCTTCTCCGGGGACCTGGCCGGCCACCGGTCAAAGCCGCGACGCGGTGTGGGATCGATTGACCCGCGCACCTTTTGTGGTGGACAACGCCCACACCCAGAAGATCCGCCTCCGAGGGTTGACGTTTCTGCTGGACTGGTTGGAGGCCCAGCCGGGCGGGACCTGGCAGGAGCGCTGGCTTGCCAGCGGAGCCGACTCCGCAGGCGCGGGATGGCGCAAGATCCCGGCCCGATGGCTGCAGGAGCACGGCCTGGTCGCCGAATGGCGGTTGGAAGCGCTGACCTCGGCGTTGTTGGTGGCGATCAGCGCAGATCTCGTGCGCCCCGCGCTGGGTTGGCTGGTGGCCAAAGCGACAGGCCCGGGAAGCCTGGTGCGTCACCTGGCACAGACGCGTGACCCCGACGGGTTCGCCAGGCTGCGGATCCTGTGCGACGCGGATCCCCACGTCTCCTCGATCGCCAACAGCCACACCTTGTATCGCGCCGCCGAGATCATCGCGGCCAAGGGTGGCCTGCTGGCCGACGTCACCGTCGGGGACGTCCTGGAGTTGCTGGACGTCGAACTCGACACGCTGGCATCGGTGTCCGGGGACGCCGCCGTGTTCTACCGGCTGCTGCGCACGGCAGGTGTCGTCGGCCCAGACTCGCCGTCGACGCTGCGGGAGGTACGGGGCACCGCTGGACCGCGCACACCCGGGGAACTGATCGACCGATACGGCCTCGTCTGCCGTCCGATCCGTGATGTGCTGGTGGACTATCTGCGGGAGCGTCAGCCGTCGCTGGACTACTCCAGCATGGAAGGCCTCGCGTGCGCGTTGGGGGCGCGATTCTGGAAGGACTTGGAGATCCACCATCCCGGCATCGACAGCCTCCGCCTGCCCGACGAGGTCGCCGCCGCCTGGAAACAACGACTGCGCACCAAACAGAAGACGATTACGGCGAAGACCGGGGAGAAGGTCACCGTCGACGTCCCACGGCTGAACTATCGGGAGTGCCTGATCCCGATCCGGGCGTTCTACCTGGACTTGGCCCAGTGGGCCGTCGACGACCCGGGCCGCTGGGCCCAGTGGGCGGTTCCCTGCCCCATCAAGGAAGAAGAGGCGAACAGGCGAAAGCTCCAGCGGCACCGCAAATCCCGTATGGATGCCCGCACCCGGGAACGGCTACCCGTTCTGCCGACCCTGGTGCGCACCGTCAATGAGCACCGCAAAGCAACCGAGATGCTCCTGCAGGCAGCCCGCCATACCCAGCCTGGGGAGCCGTTCACCGCAGCCGGGCAGACACTGATCCGCTCCGTCACCGGCCACAAAGCCATCCGCGGCAAGGTCTGGGCGGAGGACCCCGTCACCGGCAAGCGACGCGACCTCGAACTCGAAGAAGATCACGCCTTCTGGGCCTGGGCGATCGTTGAAGTTCTGCGGGCCACCGGCATCCGGGTCGAGGAGCTGCTGGAACTCTCGCACCACAGCTTTGTGCAATACCGCCTTCCCACCACCGACGAAATGGTGCCGCTGCTACAGATCGTCCCATCCAAGACCGACGAGGAGAGACTCCTGTTGGTCTCGCCGGAATTGGCGGACGTGCTCAGCGCAGTCATCCACCGGGTCCGCGACCACACCGGCAAGATCCCACTGATCGCCTCCTACGACTGGCAGGAATGCGTATGGCTGCCACCGTCGCCGTTGTTGTTCCAGCGCCGATTCGGCGCCGAGCGCCGCAGGATCAGCCCCGACGTCGTTCGCGACATTCTCGCCGCCGCATTGGTCCGCACCAGACTTACCGACCCGTCAACTGATGAGCCATTGCGATTCACGCCCCATGATTTCCGAAGGCTGTTCATCACTGACGCGATCATGAGCGGGCTGCCACCGCATATCGCCCAGGTGATCGCCGGCCACCGCGACATCAACATCACCATGGGCTACAAAGCTGTCTATCCGGACGAAGCCATCCAGTCTCATCTGGCGTTCCTTGCCCGACGGCGGGCCATGCGGCCCACCGAAGAATACCGCGTCCCCACCGATGCCGAATGGCAGGAATTCCTTGGCCACTTCGAGCGCCGCAAGGTCTCCACAGGAATCTGTGGGCGCGCGGTCGGAACACCATGTGTCCACGAGCACAGTTGCCTACGTTGCAGCATGCACTGGCCGGAACCCGGCCAACGGCAACGCATTGTCGAGATCCGAGACAATCTGATCGCCCGCATCGCCGAAGCCGAACACGAAGGCTGGCTCGGCGAAGTCGCAGGACTCCGGATCAGCCTCGCCGGAGCCAACGACAAGCTCGCCCAAATCGACCGGCGCTCGGACAACGACTCCGTCAACCTCGGCGTGCCGAACACGCAACGTCCGAAAACCTCACAAACGCACCATAATCCTTAGTTCAGAGAAGCCGGGGTGAACCGCAGCTTCCTCTACCGTCACCGCGACCTGCACGCCGCGGTGCTCGTCAAAGCCGCCGAACCAACCACCACCAGGACCGGCGGCCCGAGTGCCAGCCGGCCGTCACTCATCGCCGACCTGGCCAACGCCCACGACCGCATCACCCGTCTGTCTCACGAAAACACCCAACTCCGCCAACGCCTGTCCGAGCAACTCGGCGAGCAGGCGTGGCGAGAGTCCGGCCTCGGTCCCCCAGACGACATCGACCGGCTCCACCGCCGCATCACCGAGCTCGAACAACACACCGCAGAACAACGCCGTCAACTCGCAGAACGCGACGACGAACTCGACGCCACACGAGCCACCAACCGCGAGCTGATGACCCGCCTCAACCGGCCACACCCCGACGGGCGTAACCACTAGACCCACACCTGTGGCCCACACTAGAGTCTCGCCCGACGACGCTTGGCATGCACATACGAGGTCGGCTCCCGGCCGCAGTCGCGTCGGACCCCGAGAGAACCTTGGAAATGAGACGCCGCCCGGACCATATCCGGATCCAATAAAAACCCAGGTCGAGGCGTCTCACAAGTTAATTCCACAATCCCGTGTCACAACCTTCGTGCAGACCTGACTTTCAGTACGCCCCTGGAGATGGATTTGGGGTACGCACGGATAACGACGCCCAAACAGGAACTCGCGCGGCAGATCGACGCGCTCACCAAAGCCGGGATCAACCCCCCGGCGAACGTCTACGCGGACAAGAAATCCGGGGCCACCACCGAACGTCCCGAACTGCAGCTACGTTCGAACGGGCGATGCGATCGTGGTGCACACCCTCGACCGGCGGCCGCACCGTCCGCCTCCAGGGGAGGCTCTCGCACCGGCCTCGCGGCGATCGCTACAAGAGGTCGAAGTACTGCGAGCGAGCCTTCACGGCATGAATGAGCAGCTCGTTCCCGCTGTCGAAGCGCAGGACAACCAGTTCCAGGAGCCGACCGTTCGGGTCGAAACCCAGCCGGAACTCGCGCGCGGGGTTGTCGTCGTCCAGACCAGCGGTATATACATGATGCACTGCCGCGTAGATGCCATCGTTTTCGCTGATCCCGTGTTTGAGCGCGGATTTATGCGCCTTCACGCGACCTGGGTCCAGGCACGCACCGCTTCTCGAATCGCCTCGGAGCGGGAAACATGCTCCTGCTCGGCACGGGCGTTCAATGCCTTCAGCAATGCCTCGTCCATCCGTACCGGCACCACCGCGCCGGGGCCGTCCCCCACGGTCGGCCGGCCGCGTTTGCGCAACTTTTCGACGTCGTAACCGGCCTCGGCCTCGTCTGCCCACTTCTCGATCATCCCGTCCGTGACGGGCGCTCCGTTGATCGTCTCCTCAGCCATGCCCATTATCGTAATACGAAAATAGATTCTAGGCCACGATCGCCAACCAGGCCCCAGGGGCGGTCGATCCGAGTGATACCTGCCGCTCCCGTTCTTGCGGTCCATCGAGCCCGTCCTTGCGGTCCATCGAGCCCGTCCCGGATACAAACAAAAGCCCAGCTAGCAGCTCGAAAATTGGTTCTACGTTCCGTGTCACAACATCGCACAGACCTAACTTTCGGCACTCTCGTCACATGGAGTTGGGGTACGCCCGGGTGTCGACGAGCAAGCAGGACCTGACGCGGCAGATCGACGCGATCCGCAAGGCCGGGGTCGACCAGGCGAGCATCTACGTGGACAAGAAGTCCGGGGCCACCACCGAACGTCCTGGATTGCAGGCGCTGCTGGGCTACGCCCGCAAGGGCGATGCGATCGTGGTGCACACCCTCGACCGGCTCGGCCGCACCGTCCGCGACACCCTCAACCTGATCCACGACCTGCACCAGCGCGGCATCGGATTCCGAAACCTGGCCGATCCGATCAAAATCGACTCGACGAACCCGGACGACCCAATGGGGCAGTTGGCGGTGGTGCTGCTGGCGCTGTTCGGGCAGATGGAACGCACCTACGCGCTCGAGCGGGCCGCCCATGCCCGCACCGTGGCCACCGAGAAGGGACGACGCACCGGTCGGCCCAGCGTGGTCACCGACGCCCAACTCGCCTACGCCACCCAACTCCGGGCCGGCGGCGCCACCATCGCCGAGATCACCGACAAGACCGGGCTGACCCGCTCGACCCTCTACCGCCATCTCCCGTCTCGTCCGCCGGAGACGCGCACCCCGGACACCCCGCAACCCGAGAACAGGACGTCCCCGCCGCCTGTTGCTGCGTCTTCGTCACCGGCGACCGGACCGTCGGCCTGTCCGACCTGCGGATACGAGCCCGCCACCCGCCGGGATCTCGTCCCGCACCGCGCCGATCTCGCCATCGTCTGGTTGCACCTCGGCGATCTCGGCGACCTGCGCGAGGCCCGGCACTGCGCCCGCTGTCAGCCCCACGGCCACGTCCTGGTGGTCAGCTGCTCCCGGTGTGGGGACGGTCCGCTGGTCACCGGCACCGATTCCGGCACCGACGAAATCCCGGCGGCGGTGCGGGGCTGGCTCGCGCAACAGGACTGGGTAGTGGAGTCGGACTTGTTGTGCCCCAAGCATTTCTGAACCTCAGCGGGTTTCGCGGTCGTCGAGCAGGTGCTGCAGCCGCCGGCAGGTCGCTTCGTGCCGTTCGGCTTCCCGGTCCCAGCCGCGAGTGCGGGCGTCATCGATCAGGACCTGCTCGGTCGCCAGGCGCGCCCTGATCCGCGGCGCGTACTCGGTGGTGGTGAGGAACTTCGGACAGGTGAGGATCAGGTCGCACTCGCACGGGCCCTCGGCGGGCAGCCGCAGGCAGTGACCCAGTTCGAGTTCGGTCTTGAGGAAGTTCGTCTTCAGCCAGTCCACGGTGTCGTCGTCGAGAGCGTCGTGCAGGAGGGCGTCGGCGGCCGGGCCGGCGATCCGGTGCCCGTCGGCGAGGGCGGTCTCGTATTGGCGCCGGATCTCGGGATCGGAGATGCGGCTGTAAATCATGGACATTGTGGCACTGCGATGGCCGAGTATTGCCATGATCGTCTGGATGCGGGCACCGCCCTCGGCGAGCTGGGTGCCGAGGGTGTGCCGAAACCTGTGCGCACTGACGGTCGGGGATCCTCGGTCGTCGACCAGACCCGTTGCCGCGCAGACGGTGCGGAATGCCTCGTCGAAGAGGGTTTTGCCCGAGAGTAGCTTGCCGCGCCGAACGAACACGTAATCGACCCGGCGGCCGGTGACCTCGTCGATCCGGGCGATCGAGCGTTGTGCCCGGGCCAGGCTGGTGGCATGCTCGAGCGCCGTGGCGGCGTCCGGGTGCAGCGGGACGATCAGTTCGGTGCGGCCTTTGCCGACCGGGATCCGCAGCCGTGGATGCCCGCCCGGATAGGTGTCGAGGCAATCCCAGGTCAGTCGGCGGATTTCGTCGCGTCGGGCCCCGGACCACCGCAGCAACAACAGCGCGGCCCTTTGCAGCGGGTCGGCCAGGTCGTCGACCGCGGTCATGATCGCATCGAGTTCGTGTTGCGGAAGATACCGGGGAATCGACTCAGGACGCCGCGGTGTGTCACGGGGGGTCAGCAACGGTCGTCCGGGCACCTCCGCCCATCCCCAGACCGCGGTGTCGCGGCAGAACCCGGCGATCGCGTTGAGTTCGTGCTTGACCGTGGTCGTCGCCAGCGGCAGACCGGTGTGTTGGCTCGGACAGGTCGGCAGCCACCGCATGTACTCTTCGATGGTCGCGCGATCGACCTGCGCGAAACTGCTGACCTGCGGGTGATTCTCGCCGAGCCAGTTGACGAACCGGCGCAAAGCCTGCCGGGCGTTGTGAACTGTCTGCGGCCGATCGAGCTTGGCGTCGAGCCGCAGTTGTAGGTATCGCTCGATGACCGCCCGGATCTTGGGCGGGCACGGTTCGGGGAGCAGTCGGTCGGTCCAGTTTTCGATCGTTCGCGTGCCGATGCGTGGTGCTGCCGTGACCTGGCCGACGTTGTACAGCAGCACATGGGTGGCGTGCAGGTTCGCGAGGTGATTGCGGAGGAACCCGCGGTTGGCGTCCGGATCATCGTGAAACTGGCCGTTCGCGAACAGGGTCCGGCGCAGAACATTGAAATCGTCGCGTGCGGCGAAGTCGCGGATGGCCGACCCGAATGCGAACAGATCGGCGGCGGTGATCGCGGTCATGTCGGGGTCGCCGCGGTGGAGCATGACCCGGCCCAGGCACCACGTCAGACTGTTCCGTGCCTTGGCCGGGGCGTGGCCCAGTTCGGTCAGTCGCGCGACCCACTGCTCGAACAATAGGAGATCGACGCCGAGGCCGGTGCTGCCGCTGCGCCGGTCCAGCAGACGTGCGTACTTTCGGCCGAGAAGGAAGTCGAAGTCCAGGCCAACCCCTTGCACCATGGACAGATACACCAGGTATCCGCTGGCGCGATGCGAGTCGGTGCGCCCGTTCGATCGCATGCCCTCGCCGACAAATCCCAAGCGCACCAGCAGTGGCTGCTCGAACCACGCCTCGAGGTTCGGCCACCGCTCGACGAACCGCCGATAGGCACCCATTCGCTCCCACCGGGCCGGCAGGTGGGGAACGTGCGCGTCCACCCACACCCGGTATTCGCTTTCATCGACGTGGCGGCGCTGGACCGGTACCGGTCCAGCGGCTGCCGGCCCGGTCATCGGCGATCCCGCAGCGCGGCCGCGTACTCGTCACGAACCTGCTGGTCGGAGACCCGGGTGTCGATCCGAGTCGACTCCGGTGAGGCGTGTCCGAGGCGTCGTTGCAACGCCAACTCCCGCATCCCCGCCTCCCACATCGCTGTCGCGTGGGTGCCGCAGGGCGTTTGGGGTTTTGTCCACCGTGCGTATCCCGAGCGTGTCCAGCCGCCGGGCGAACATCCGCACGAGCGCGGCATACGAGAGCGGCTCGCAGCGACGAGCGCCCCAGCCCCCGACCAGAAACACGAACGGACTCGGTGCGTCGACCGGACGTTCATGGAGCACATACCGATTGACCGCATCCAACGTGCGAGGCTCGAGCAGGTCGACGACCCGTTCGTGCCGGGACTTCGCCCGCACGCCCCGCGGATGGTCGTCTCGTTTACGAATCGTGACCCGCCGTCGGCCGTAGGCGATATGGCCGAGCTGGAGCCCGAGCACCTCTCCCGGCCGCAGGGCACCGTCGAGCATCAACAGCACCATCGTCAGATCCCGCAAACAGGTCATGCTCTCCAGCAGCGCAGTCACCTCAGACCCGCTCATCGGACGTGGCAACCGGTGCGGCAACCGGACCCGCACCTCCCGGCTGACCGGCTGCTGCCTACTCGCATTCCCCATGAAGGGGCGGTGCCGTTCGGCGACCATCGCCAGCGCGACATCACGACGGCGCCGCATCGGGTTCTCGCCGGTGACGAGTTCGGCGACGATCGCCCAGTCGTAGAAACTCGATACTGCGGCCAGCACTCGCGCCACACTCGAGGGCACCAACAGCCGCCCGCCGGACCCGACGGACGAGAGGCCCAGCCGGCTGCGCCGGCCCACGCACCGGTCGTCGCCGCAGCCATCCGAGCAGCTCCAGGGCCAGTGACGGCCGGAATTCGCGCCAATCGATTCCGCGTTCGGCGAAGAACTCGAACACCAAGCGCAGATCGTAGCCGTACGCCAGCGCCGTGTTCGGGCTCCGGCCGGAATCCAGCACGTACCGCAGGAACCGGGTCACCGACGGCACCGGCTCGCCATCGGGTCCCACCAGGACCACCGAGGGCACGATCCCGCCCGTCTTCACGGCCTGCACGTGCATGACCCCAGCCCACCACCGGGTGATCCGATCCGCGTGCCAACTCGCCGTGAGATGTCCACATAAGTACGAAACTATCCGGCAGTGGTGCGCCCTCGGCCTGGTCTCTTCGGTCGTGGACCACTGCGTACCTGACTTCGCCGGGGGTCTGAACACCGTGGACCGCAGCGCGTCCTCGAGCAGATCGACGACCGCCTCGAGTTCTCCCACTCCCCTCAGCCCGACCTGGATTCGGTGGACGGTCCGCTCTGGATTCTGCTGCCGGTAGTCGGCAGTCTGCTGGGCGCTCGAGGAGTTCCCCGACCTTGTTTAAGCGTCCTGGCCGCAACGGTGTTTGCGATGATCCCCTGGCCTGCCGTTCGTCGAGGGCGAACCGTTTGGAGATGTGTCCGGGCCCGCCGCAGGGACAGGGCCCGAAATCGGTCAAGTATCGGCGGCGCCGAGCGCGACCCCGAGCGCAGCGCAATGGTTACAGCCTGTGAAGCGGTGGATGGGGGGTCCGTGCTCTGACCCCGCCAGCCTCCGGTCTGTGGTAAACCGGCGGGCCGGGCGACCGCCCCGGTGTCGGTGGTGCGGCCGTCATTTATGCTGATCCCCTGAACCGATTATCACTTCCACGGTGGTGCATACCGGTCCAGTCGGAAAGGGTGGCCCGGGAAGGTCTGGCGTCGAGGCCGGTCGGTTCCCGAGGGGGTCGTAGGGCCACGTCCGACTTCGTGCGTTGCGTCCTCGCTGCGATGGGTGGTGCTGTGGAACTGCTGGTGCTGACCGGTGACCTCGACCCCGAGTCCGTGTTGCCCGCGCTCGGGCTGCTCGCGCACACGGCACGGTCGGCGCCGCTGGAGGCGTCGTCTTTCCTCGACACGGATCGGGTCGATGTCGTCCTCGTCGACGCGCGGGCCGACCTCGCGGCCGCTCGTGATCTGTGCCGGTCGCGCAAGACTTCAGATTCCGCCGTGGTTCCGGTGGTTGCGGTCCTGACCGAGGGCGGGTTGGTCGCTGTCACCCCGGAGTGGGGGCTCGACGACATCCTGCTGACCGGCGCGGGCCCGGCCGAGCTGAATGCCCGGCTGCGCCTGCTGGCCGGCCGCAGCGGTGGAGCCGGTCCGGATGGCACCGTGAAGATCGCCCTCGGCGATCTGGTGATCGACGACCTCACCTACACCGCCCGGGTGCGTGGCCGTCCGCTCGATCTCACCTACAAGGAGTTCGAGTTGCTCAAACACCTTGTCCAGCATGCTGGTCAGGTCTTCACCCGGGCGCAGTTACTGCAGACGGTGTGGGGCTACGACTTCTTCGGCGGCACCCGCACCGTGGACGTGCACGTCCGCCGGGTGCGGGCGAAGCTCGGCGTCGAGCACCATTCGCTGATTCAGACGGTCCGCAACGTGGGGTACAAGGCGGCGGCGCAGCACCACACCGGCACGACGGACCCGCAATCCTGAGCGGCCGTACGTCGACGCCTCCGGGTGGAAGGACCCGGCGAGCGCCCTTGTCCGTGGGCGCTGACTCGTCATGATCCCGGGTCCCGGGGTATTGAGAGCCGTTCAGGCGTCCGGCGCAGTCGGGTCCGTCGGGTGATGGTCGGGTCCGTGACGCCCTCGATGCCGGTGACGCGCATCGTGACCGATCAGCTACGACCAGTGGGCGGAGATGTCGGTCGGGTCGGTGAGGGGGCAGGTTTCGTGCCGCGCCAGTTCGGCCGGAAGGCCTTCGGCGGTCGGCACCATTCGCAGCTGGATTCCGCCGGGAAGGAGAGGATTTCCGGCAGTGTCAGGGTCCGATCGGAGCCGGGCAGCGAGAAGGACCGGGCCACCGATCCGGACTCCACCTGTGGGCGGCCGCGTTCAGGCGATGTCGACCGCGCCCGGCACGCCGCAATACAGGCACTCGAGCTGCAACAGGACTTCAAACGGGACGTACAACGGGCAGAACTACGCCCGATACCAGTACAAGGTGACCGATGGTGGGCGGATCTGGTTCTTTGTCGATCCTGCACAGAATGGCGCCAAGATCGCGGGCCGGGTTCTGCTCGAACGCTGCGAACCCGGCCACCCGAAGGAAACCGAATAGGTCACGCACAGCTATGGGCCACTCGGGTCCCCGAGGCGGTCGCGGCGCCGGATCTGCACGCGTGAGCAGGAAACGCGGCGCGGTTCTCGGCGGGATCTGTGTCGGGGGCCGCGCCGATCGGCCCTGGTTGGACCTCGCTCCGGCGGAGGCACAGCCGGTGTAGATCGCTGTGCACGGCCCGTACCCGACCCCGGGGTGCGGGACGTTTCGGGTGCGACAGGGCTGTGACCTGGTGTGATGACATGTCCCCGGTTGTGATGTGGGGGTGCCGGCGACGTGTCGGGGGGAGTGCGGCGGTCCTGACACGGATCGATCAACGACCAGCTCGGGGCCAACGTCAGCCTGCACGATCTGCGTCACACGCTCGGATTGCGCCTGATCGCCGATCCCGACGTCACCCTCGTCGACGTCCAGCAGGTACTCCGACATCGGCAGATCACCACGACGGGCCGCTACCTTCGTCCCCGAGTAGGTGAGATCTGCCGCCAACGGACATCCGTCCCGGAGCGCTTCGGCCCCTCGATGATCTCCTGCGATGATCGTCGGTCGATCACCCTCCGGGACACAAACTCTCGCGCGCCCTGTTCCAGAACGGAAAGAGTTGCGGGCTACCGGCATCCGAGTGATCGAGTCGACCGAGCTCGACGAATTCCAGAATCGTCTTTCCTACTGTGTGCGAGAGTCGGCAGGCCTGAAGGCTCAGCTTCGCCGTTGCGGCGAATCCGATGTCCGTCGCGAAGGGGCCCAGATCGCTGGAGTTCACGAAGTTCTCCAGGCGGTCACCGAACCGGTTGTATTCAGTTTGGAGACCGAACCCGCAGGGCTGGCGGATCAGTTCGCCGCACGTCGTCGGACGGCCGTTGATGATGAAGGATCTGTCCTCGAGCGGGCGAGGCGACGGCTGTTGCGGCGGGTTACGTGTCAGGAAGTACACCGCTGCGCCCACGGCCAGGATCACGAGCAGTGCTGTAGCGATCCGCTTCATAACCCACCACGCCGTTCAACCGCGGACAACTCCGACCCCGGTTTCTCATCCTGCCGTATTCGACGACACGCGGGTCACGTACCCGCAAACCTCTCGAGCGGTGCCTGCGGGCGGCGATCGGGCGGGTGGGTTGTTCGACGGCACTGCGAGTGCGGACTGTCGTTCCGGCGCAGCAGATCGGCGGCCCGACCGGTGGGGGTGGCGGGCGGTGTCGACGACGTCCGCCGCCCGCTCAGCGGGATTCCAACGTTGAGCTCGTCGTAGTCGTCGATGGGCAGCTCCCCGGGTTCGAGGACACCGGTGGCGGTGCGCGCGGAATCGATCACGTTGGCGACGCCGTCGGCGCCTTGCTGACGGGTGACCTGTTCGGCGGTCTCGAGCGCCGCGTCGCGGATGCGGTCAGGGTCTTGACCGCGACGTCCCCGGCCCGGGCCCCGCGGCTGAGGAGCTCGTTCAAGGCGGGTGGGGTGGTGCGGACGGTGTCGAGGGCGCGGTCCAGGCTGCGCGCGGACCAGGTGACGGGCACGTTGACCAGTCTCACCGCGGCGCCGGCGGCGGCCTGCAACGGGGTGCGGCGGAGCGCCGCCGGGCCCCCAAGAGCGTCTTCGGCGAGGACGGTGGTCAGCCAATCCACCGTGGCCGAGTGTGCGGCGATCAACCGGAACGCGAGGTTTTCGATGTCGCGTTCCCCGGCGGCGACGGCGAGGGCCTTGATATAGCGGGCGTGGTCGAGAAGCTGGTGTTCGAGCGCCAGATCGCCGAACAGCGCCTCGTCGAACGGTTGGGCCTGCTCGGTCAGGGCCTTGACCGCGGCGACGGCGCGGCCGAGGAACGGGCCGATCAGCTCGGGGACACCGCCGAGTTGGCGGATCGCGGCGTCGATGGCCTCGGCGCGGGAGCGGCCGTTGGCGGCGTTCTCCGACAATTCGCGGCGCACCGCGTCGGTGCGGGCCTGAACGATGCGGGTTTCGGCGACCTGCATTTCGGTGTGGGTGAGATCGAGAACTGCGCGCAACTGCGCGAGCAGGGTGGTGGTGTCAGTGGTGCTCATGCGGGTTCGCCCCTTCTGCGTTGACGGCATGGACTGGCGGTTGCACCCCTGTCCACGTACCCCGTGTACGCCGAGCTCACCGCGGTCCTGACAGTGTTCAGCCGCTGTTTACCTCAATGACCGGGGGCGTTTGCCTGGGTTCTCGGTGCGCACTCGTCGGCGGCATCGGCAAACGCCCCCGCGAAAGCCCGTGGTCGGGGCCCTGTTCAGGCGGACGGCCGGTGGGGTACTCGCGGTCGGTCGGGATCGGCGCGCCCAGGCGAAAACACCTGGGGGCCGGGGAGCGAGGAGCGAAGCAATGACCACAGCGGGTGGTCCGAGCTCGAGCAGCCTGGCGGACGTCATCGACACCATCTTGGACAAGGGCCTGGTCATCGACGCCTACGTGCGGGTGTCACTGGTCGGTATCGAACTGCTCACCATCGACGCCCGCATCGTGGTCGCTAGCGTCGACACCTACCTGCGCTTCGCCGAGGCGGCGAACCGGCTCGCGATCGGCAGTGAACCGAAGGGCCTGTCCGACCTCGTGTCCGATGTCAAGGGCAGTGGCAGCACGAAGTCCAAGACCAAGGGTGTCCTCGAGGGCGTGGGGGAGACGCTCGGTGAGCTGCTCAGCGGATCCGGAAGCGAACGCGAACCGGCACCCCGGCGGAGGCGGAAATGACCTCCGCCGACGACGCCGACGACAACGACAACGACTACGACTACGACTACGACAACGACAACGACAACGACAACGACGAGGGTGCTTCGGCGGCCGTGATCTATGTGTATGGCATCGTGCCCGCGGACGTGCAACCCGAGGACGACGCCACCGGCGTCCACGACGCCCCGATCGAGATCGTCGAACACGGCGACATCGCGGCGTTGGTCAGCGAGATCGACCCGGACCAACGACTGGGCACCCCCGCGGACCTGCAGGCCCACGCCCACATCCTCGACGGCACCTCGCACGTCGCTCCGGTGCTGCCGCTGCGGTTCGGTGCCGTCGTGTCCGACCGTGACGCGGTGATCAACGAGTTGCTCGCCGAACACGAGGACGAGTTCGCTGCCGCCCTCAATGAGCTCGAGGGCTTCGCCCAGTACATGGTGAAGGGCCGTTACGTCGAGGAGACCATCGTTCGGGAGATCGTCGACGAGAGCCCGAAGGCCACCGCCCTGCTCGAAACGATCCGCGACCAGCCCGAGGCCCAGCATCGGTTGTTGGGCAGAACGGTATGCCGAGTCCAGCGGTGCCACAACACCGTTCACTCGGGCATTGCGGTATGCCATCGGTGTTTCACGCGCCTGTCCCGGCTGGGGATGAGCCCTGAGGACATCGCGACTGCGATGGAGCTGCCCGACGAGCCGGCCCCGGCGACTCGATGCGCAGGCGGGGCGAAGATCACCGATGCGCAACTGCGGGTGCTGTGCGACGGACTGCGCTGGCGACAGGTGACCTCGATTGCCGTCGACCGCGCCGAGATCACCCGCAACAAATCGGTGCGCTCGCTGCGGGCCGCCCTCACCCAACACGTTCGCCGGGTCGCGACGACGGCACCGATCCTGAGCAGCCCGTGCCCGTGTGTTGGCGTCGTTCGGTGTGCTTTCCCGCCCCGGGTGATGCCGACCGCGCGCCGGATCTTGGCGTCGTCCTCTGCTGCGTGGGGGGCGAGTACCAAGCCATACAAAATTTTGTATACTTGTGGTGTGAAGAAGATCCAGTTCATGGGACCGCGCTGGAGGATCTTCGGGGTTTCCCCGATGCGGTTCGTCGTCGGTGTGGTTATCAGCTGGACCGTGTTCAGCAGGGGGTCGAGCCGACGGACTGGAAGCCGATGGTGGGTGTGGGTTCTGGTGTGCGGGAGATCCGGGTACGTGATGGGTCGGGAGCGTTCCGTGTCATCTACGTGGCGAAGTTCGCGGACCGGGTAGTTGTGCTGCATTGCTTCCAGAAGAAGTCTCAGAAAACGTCGGCGGCGGACGTGGCTACCGCGAAGAAGCGGTACCAGCAGGTGATAGCGGATGACGGGAAGGGTGAGCAGTGATGAGCGATGAAATCTATGGCAGCGTGTGGGATGCGATCGAGGACACTCCGCAGGAGGCGGAGAACATGCGGCTGCGGTCGACTCTGTTGATTGCGCTGTCTCGGCGCATCGAGACCGAGGGATGGACCCAGAAGGATGCGGCCGCCCGGCTTGGTGTGACTCAGCCGCGGGTGTCGGATCTGATTCGAGGAAAGATCGACCTGTTCAGCCTTGATGCTTTGGTCAACATGGTTTCGGCCGCCGGACTTCATGTCGATATGACGGTGAGCGCTGCCGCGTAGGGCCCTCGTCCGAGGCTGTATGGAGATTTCTTCGGGTCGGGCAGTGTGGACGAGGTGACACCGGCTGGGCGCGTGCCGATGGCGGCGTGGTTCATGATCGGAATCGATGGGGGCGTGGGTTGGCATGGTCTCCTTGGAGGGTACGGAGTCGGACCGGGCGCGCACCTTTGCGTTTCAGTCCGGGAAGTGTTGTGCGACATGACCCCTCGACACATCGCTGTTTCACATTTGATACCCAGGAAGAGGCTGGGGCATTGTTGGCCTGTCCCGCCCTGAACGTCCGGCAGACAGTGCCACGGATTGGTGGTTCACTCCCATATTCCGCTTTGCCGTCTCTTCACGATGCCGCCGCGTGGCTCTGGTTTCGTCATCTGAAGCAAAGAAGATGTCGGGATCTTGATTGCGACAGCCTGCGCGGCACTGCCGTTCCCATAATTCGGTGAGTGGGCGGGGAAGAGTTGACTGTTTGAGTAGATTCGACATCGGGTGGTGAGGTTTCCGGTTTGTTGTATCTGGCTCCGGCTTTCAGCTGTTTGCGATGAACAGAACTCAGGTATCGGGGATAGTTCGACGAAAGGAGCGTCGATCTGCGAATCTATTGTGGCTGTGTGTTCGTCGTAGCGCGATGAGGGCGACGGGACCTATGCCAGGCGACGCCGCGATAACGTGATCGGGGGCGGCCGTGTCCGTCCGCTGTGGTGCCGGGTGCAGCCTCGCGTAGCTTCGGCAGGGCCCGGGATCCCGGACTCGCGAAGAGTCGGTTGCGGGTCGGAGGATGCCTGGCGGCTCGCGCGCCGCAGCCGGGCGATGGTGCTCGTCGTCACGCGAGTTAGGAAAGCGCTGTTCATGCCCCGGATGATGAGGCGCTGACACTCGACGGCAATCGCTTTGTGCGGTTAGGACAGGGCGGGACGCGACTCGCGCAATTTGTAGCGTTGGATCTTCCCATTGGGTATCCGCGGCAACTCAGATATGAATTCGATGCTGCGCGGATACTTGTACGGTGCGAGCACGCTCTTGACGAAGTCTTGCAATGCGCTCACCTCTGCCTCGTCGCCGGCGACGTCGGGTACCAGTACCACCGCAGCGTGTACGACCATGCCTCGGTCGGGATCAGGGAGACCCACCACCGCGCATTCGCGAACGTGCGCGTGACGGCCGAGTGCGCGGGGGTGGTGTTCGCATCTATCAAGTCCGATCCTTGAGTTCTACAGGCATGGAAACGGGTGTGTCGGTCGATTCCTCATGCGTGTGCGGAATCCAGTATGTTCTTTGCCCGTTGCGCGACGGGGAGGTCGACGAACTCGCCGCCGGGCAGTCGCACCGCGGCTCCGTCGGCGTTCTCGAATGCGTCGACAACCTGTCGTGCCCAGTCGATGTCGTTCTGCCGGGGACTGAAGGTGGTGTGGATGGCCGGTAGCTGGGCGGGGTGGATGGCGGATTTGCCGAACAGGCCGAGGTCACGGCTGTGGGCGGCCTGGCGGACGAGTCCGTCGGTGTCGTCGATGTGCGGGTAGACGCTGTCGATCGGTGGGGCGATGCCGGCGGCGCGGGCGGCGACGACGAGGTGGGAGCGCACGTATTGCATGGGTGCGTCCCCTGTCCCGGTGCCGAGGTCCTTCTGTAGGTCGATGCCGCCGAGGGCGAGGTGTGTGACCGTGGGGTGGTCGGCGATCGCGAAGGCGTTGGCGACTCCTTTCGCGGTTTCGATGGCGCAGATCAGGGGCTTTCCGGGGGCCCGGTCGACGACCCAGCGGATGTCGTCGAGTGTTTCGACCTTGGGGATGCGGATGCCGTGCGCGGACGTGGCGACGGCCCCTAGATCAGCGTCCGCCAATTCGGTCCCCGGCGCGTTGATCCGCACCCATGCGGTTCGGGTGGTGATGACGGATGCGACGTTGTCCCGCGCTGTCGACTTCTCGGTAGGCGGTACCGCGTCTTCGAGGTCGAGGATGACAGCGTCTGCGCCGGCGTCGAATACCTTGCCGAGGAGTTTTCGGTTGTGGCCTGGTGCGAACAGGTAGCTGCGGTCCATCAGAGGACCCCCTTCTCGGCGAGTGCGGTCAGTCGGTCCGGGTCGATGTCGAGGGTGTCCTTGTAGAACTGTTGGTTGTCCTGGCCGAGTCGGCGGCCGGCGAAGTTGATCGCACCCGGTGTGCCGAGCATGCGGAGCATGAGGTTCTGCATCTTGATGGGGCCGAGGTCTTCGTCGTCGACGGTGGTGATGCAGTCGCGGGCGAGGACGTGCGGATCGTTCATCAGTTGCGCGACGTCGTAGATCGGTGCCAGTGCGGCGCCGACGCGTTCGAATTCGGCCGTGACTTCGTGCAGCGGTCTGTCGGCGATCCATTTCGCGACGGCCTCGTCGAGCAGGTCACCGTTGCGACTGCGTTCGCCGGCGGAGTCGAACCAGGGTTGTTCGACGATGTCGGGTCGGCCGACCAGGCGCATGACGCGTGCGGCGACGGAGGTGGCGCTCGCGGAGATGGCGACCCACCGCCCGTCCTTGGTGAGGTAGGTGTTGCGTGGGGCGTTGTTGGGGGAGCGGTTGCCGTTGCGGCCGGCGATGGTGCCGAGTTGGTCGTACGCGGTGGGGCCGGGGCCCAGGATCCCCAGCAGCGGCTCGAGCAGAGACAGGTCGATGACCTGCCCCTTTCCGTCGCTGTCCGGACCGTTTCGGTGCAGCAGCGCGGTCACCACACCGAAGGCGCCGGCGAGTCCGGCGACACCGTCGGCGAGGCCGAAGGGCGGCAGCGTCGGCGGACCGTCCTCGCCTCCTGTTTGGTGGGCGAATCCACTCATCGCCTCGGCGAGGGTCCCGAACGCTCGGCGCTCGGCGTAGGGTCCGGATTGGCCGAAGCCGGTGACCCGCAACATGATCAGTCCTGGGTTGAGGTCTTGGAGCCGGTCCGGGCCCAGCCCCCACTTCTCGAGTACGCCGGGGCGGAAGTTCTCCACCAGCACGTCGGCGTCGACGACGAGGTCGCGGAGCATCTGCTGACCGTCGGTGGTGCTGAGATTGAGGGTGATGCATGTCTTGTTGCGCGAGATGACCTTCCACCACAGTCCGTGCCCGTCCTTGCGTGCTCCGTGGGTGCGGGCGGGATCGCCTGTGGGGTGCTCGATCTTGATGACCTCGGCGCCGTAGTCGCCGAGCAGCATGGCAGTGATCGGTGCGGCGTAGACGGTACTGATGTCGAGGACACGGATGCCGTGCAGCGGACCACGCGTCGGAGTGGAGGTGCCGTCCGTGCTCTCGTCGGCCTGGTCGTCAGGCGAGCGGATGTCACTCGGGTGTGCAGTCATAGGCTGTCCTCGCGTGGTGGGGAGAGTCGATACGGGGGCGGCGGACGAGTGGCCGCCCGACAGGCGGATACCAGGTGTGCCGGTGCGGCCGATTATTGCCGGGGGCGCCGCTGCCGCCACTTCAGACTGGCACCCGCACGGTTCAACTACAATCACGGGTATGTCGACAGGTATTAACTTCTTCTAAAGTCAGGAGGCGGGTCGGGTGCTGGACACGAACAGGATGTTCACGCTGCGCGAGGTCGCCGAGCACGGCTCGATCACCGCGGCGGCGGCGGCGCTCGGGTACACCACTTCGGCTGTCTCCCAACAAATCGCCAAGCTGGAGAAGGAGGCCGGGCAACCACTCCTCGAGCGGCACGCGCGCGGCATCGTGTTGACCGAGGCGGGGCGATCGGTGGTCAAGCACACCGAACGCATCCTGATCGAACTCGAGGCCGCCGATGCCGAACTCGCCGAGATCAAAGGACTGCGCGCGGGTGTGCTGGCGCTCGGCACGTTCCCCACGGCCGGGTCGTCACTGCTGCCACTCGTGGTCAAGGAGTTCAAGACCCGGCACCCGGGGGTCGAGCTGAAGGTGCTCAGTGGCCGATTCGCGTATTTGGTCGATGCGCTTCGCCGCCGGGAGACCGAACTGTCGCTGCTGTGGGACTACGAGTGGAACCGGGTGGATGACCCCACGTTGACGTACCACCACGTGATGAACGATCCGACCGTGCTGCTGGTGTCGGAACGGCACCGACTGGCCGACCGCGACTCGATCCGGATCGCCGAATTGCGCGACGAGTCGTGGGTGGTCCGCGCCGACGATCATCCGGTCGCGCAAACCCTCGAAAAACTTTGTCAGCAAGGTGGTTTCACGCCACGCACGAGTGTCTTCGCGCACGACTACGGTGAGGTGCAGGCGATGGTGGCTGTCGAGCTCGGCGTGGCCATTGCTCCACGACTGGCTGTGCTCAACCTGCGGCCCGACGTCCGGTCGATTCCCCTCGCGACCCGCCCGCCGCAGCGGCGGATCCTGGTCGCGCATCTGACCGAGCGGCGGCTGAGCCCGGCCGCGCAGGAAGGAATCGCGGTGTGCACTGCCGCCGCCCACCAGCTGCAGGAGGGATTCGAAACCGGATAGGACCGGTCAGCTCCGGCAGATTCCGAACGCGTTGGCGAGGCGGGTGATCTTCTCGGCCCGACCGAGCCGGGGCGGGTCGCTGCCGTCGCGGACAACGCGGCCGCGGGCTTCGAAATCGGCGAGAAACTCCCGCGCCCAGGTCACGTCCGAGGGCGTGGGGCTGATCGACTCGTTGATTACCGGCAGTTGTTCGGTGTCCAGGCACAGCTTCCCGGTCAACCCGAGGGACACGGACACCGCGGACTGCTCGCGCAGCACGGTGTGACTGTTGCTGACGGTGGGACCGTCGATCGGTCCGGGCAGGTTGCCGATCCGGCTGGCGACCACCAGCCTGGAGCGGGGGTAGGCCATGGCGAGGTCGTCGGCGCTGGTGCCGGTGTCGCGTCGGTAGTCGCCGCTGCCGAAGGCGAGCCGGAACACCCCGCGGGCGCGGGCGATATCAACGGCCCGGTCGATTCCGAGGGCGGATTCGACCAACGCGAGTACCGGGGTGGCTCCGCCGAGTCGGTCGAAGGTTGCGGTGACATGTTCGGCGGCTTCGGTTTTCGCGAGCATCACGCCCGCCAGTCCGGGAAGCCCGGCGAGGCGATCGACGTCATCGCTCCAGCAGGCCGAGGACCGGTCGTTGATCCGCACCCAGGCCGAGGTGTTCTCGAGCCAGGCGGCAACGCCCTCCCGTGCGGTGGACTTCAGTTGGGGGTCGACGGCGTCCTCGATGTCGAGGACGATCTGGTCCGCGCAGCAGCGGTCGGCCTGGTCGAACAGGTCGGTTCGGGTGCCGTTGACCAGAAGCCAGGATCGGGCGATCCGCGTGTCGATCGGTCTGGGCGCGATCGCAATCTTCTCGGGCATCAGGTGTCCTCACGCATCGCGGGGCCGGGGCTGTGCGGAGTCTTCACCGCGCGGCCCCGACCAGTGCCGGAGCCGGTACCGGGGCGGTGACGAACAGTTCCGCCGAGGCGATGCGGCGGGCCGCCCGGTGCAGGGTGACCGATTCGAGTATCCCGTCGGCCGAGGTGGCGAGGTCGACGTCGAGTACCCCGGCGGGTGTCCCCACCCGCAGCGATCCCGGCCACCGGACCTGCGTGTTGTCGGTGACGACACCACCGGTCACGGTCGATGCCGCGGCGACGGCGACCGCGGATGTGAGCCCGATTGCCGGGTGCGGGGCGAGCATCGACAGCATCCGGACCGAGACGTCGTAATCCTCGGCGCCGATGTCGACGCCGGCGCTGGTGCGGTAGTCCGCCGGCGGCCCCACGACACCGACTTTCGGAATCGCATGGGAGACGGGATCTCCCGGATTACTCAACCCCATCCGCAACGAGGACTCCCGACGCAGCGACAGCAGCAGCGGCAGGTGTTCGGCGATCGTCTGGTTGTCCTCCGCACCGGTGAGGCCGAGGTCAGCGGCGTCGAACAACGCCGCCGGGGCCCCGGCGACGACCATCGTGGCGCGGTACGTGTGGTCGGCAATCGAGATCTGGTCGGCGGCGGCGCCGGTGGGCAGCAGTGCGGCCGCACCGGCGGCGAGACCGGTGAAGGTGAGCCCGACCGGGACACCCAACGCGCTGGTACCGGGCACGGCCGCGTCGCCCTCGGTGGGGATCATCCCGCCCGGGGTGGCGATCTCGGCGGTCAGGATCGCGCCGGTGTTCTGGTTCCGCATCCGCACGGTCGTCACCCTGGAGTCCACCGGAACGAACCCGGACTGCAACGCGTACAACCCGATCGCGGTGGCGCAGTTCCCGCAGTTGCTGCCCCATTCGACCCGGCGGTCACCAATCGCGACCTGCGCGAACAGGTAGTCGACGTCGATTCCGGGCTCGCTGGAGCGGCGCACGATCGCCGCCTTCGATGTGGTCGAGCTGCCACCACCGACACCGTCGAGCTGACGCGGATCACCCGAGCCGAATGCCGACGTCAAGATGGCATCCAGGCCGCCGGCCTGGGCAATGAGCGGATCGACGTCGAATGCGTTGAACAGCCAGCACTTGCTGGTTCCTCCGCGCATCCAGGTTCCATGAAGTGTGAACACGGTCCGGCCCACCTTTCGGGTTCGAAGAGGCTGTGAGGCACCGCTGGAGGCTCTGATCGGATGGGAGAGCGTGCTTCCCAGCGGTGTCCCACTACCCACCCTGACCTACATCAGAGTGGAGAACAATGGCGAGTTAGTCGATGAGGGTTAACTTCCGTTAAACCCTTGCGGGTGCTGTCTGGGCGTTAGACCAGCGTCGGGACGACCACCAGCAGCAGCCAGCACAGCGCCGGCGCGATCGCGACCACGATGCCCGCGTTGAGCAGCAGCTGCTTGTAGAACCGGGGCCGCTCGATGTTCTGGGCGTTGGCGAGGACGAGTGCACCGTTGGTCGAGAACGGGGAGACGTCGACCACGGTGGCGGAGATGGCGAGGGCGGCCACGACTCCGACCACCGGCAGCGCGCCGGTCTGCAGCAGCGGAAGCGCGAGCGGGATGACGGCGGTCAGCAGCGCGGTCGATGATGCGAACGCCGAGGTGACGCCGATGACGTAGCAGAGGACGACGGCGACCAGCAGCGGTGCGCCGATGGTGATCGCCATCTCGGCGAGGTGGTCGATCGTGCCGATCTCTTCCATGAGCGAGATGTAGGTGACCATGCCGGCGACGAGCAGGACCGTGGACCAGCTGATACCGGCGATGGCCTCACTCTGCTTGGACAGGTCGGTGAAGGCGAGGATCGCACCGGCCGCGATGGCAACGAAGCTGATCGGCATATGCAGGACCAGGACCAGCACCAACACCGCGGCGATCAGGACGAGGGTGAGCTTCTGCACCCCGGTGACCGGCTGCACGTCGTGGTCGGTGACGGCCTCGGTGCGCGGCGTCCGGATGAGGACCTGGGTACCGCCCCCACCGGACGACCCGCCTGCCGAGGTTCCGCCGGGTCCCGCGGTGGGGGTGCGGAGTGCGCTCCCACCACCGTCGGAGTCGATGCCGGCGCTGGCGCCGGTAGCGGAGAACTCGAGGTTCCGTACCCGGGCGAGGACTGAGTAGCCGACCACGGTCAGGACCGAGAGCAGCATGTTGATGCCGTAGCTGGCGAAGAACAGGGTCCAGGGGGCGATCGTCAGGCCGCTCGACTCGACGATGTCACGGACCAGCACACCCGAGACCGAGATCGGCGAGAACGCTCCGGCGTGCGCACCGTTGATCGTCATGATGCCCATCACCAGCGGACTCATCCGAGTCCGGGCGGCGAAGGACATCGCCGCCGGCGAGATCAAGGCGACGGCAGCCGGGCTGAACGTGCCCAGGGCTGTGAGCACCGAGGCGCAGAAGAAGAACACCCACGGAACGATCGTCACCCGTCCGCGAACACCACGTATACAGGCATTGACGAGGAGGTCGATCGTCCCGTTCTTCGTCGCCATACCGAAGAAGTAGGTGACGCCGATGATCGTCAGCACGATCGAACTGGGGAACTCGGCGAGGATTTCCTTGTCGTCGTAGCCGAGGAGGAACGCCCCCACGACGAAAGCGCCGATGAACCCCAAAATGCCGATGTTGATGGGGAAGAAGGTGGCTATCACGAACATTGCCACCAACGCGATCAGTGGCAGTATCTCGACGGAAGTCATGGGCGTACTTTCGGTTCGCTGCAGGGCGGATCGAACGGCGCCTGATCGGCGGCCGGTCGCGACGGACAGATGTGACTACGAGGCGGAGTCAAGCGATGTGAATCGGGAGCTGTCGCTCCCGCCGGCGCAGCGCGGGGTCATGTCGCCGCCGCTCGAGGTGACTGTCGACGGTGGTCGCCCACACCGCACCGGGTTGCAATACCTCATCGATGCCGACCGACGTCAGCTGCACTGGGCGACCGACGGGATCGGCGCGGCGATTCGGTGCTGTGATCCCGGGTAGTGAGGGAGTTGCGATCGTCTGCATGTCACATCCTTCGCTTGATCATTACCCAGATCACACTATGAGCGGGTTATGTTTATGACAATGTCGTATTTCTACGGCGAGGTTTAGCAGGATTAAAGGCTTGTGGGAGGTATCGATGCGCGACTCGTTCGATGTGGTGACACTGTTCCTGCTCCTCGACATCGCCGAGGCCGGATCGCTCACCGGCGGCGCCGAACGCGCCAACGTCACGCCATCCGCCGCGTCGCAGCGCATCGCCAAACTGGAACAGGAGATCCGGCAGCCGGTGTTGACCCGCCTGCCTCGCGGCGTCCGGTTGACGGAGGCCGGTGACATTCTCGTCACGCGTGCGCGGCTGTTCCGTCAGGAAATGCGCGCCGCCCGCGGGGACCTGGAATCTCTGCAGGGGCTCGAGCGCGGCACCGTCCGGCTCGGCTCGTTCCCGACCGTCAGCGCCTCCCTGCTCTCGGACGCGCTAAAGGACTATCACGCCCACTGGCCCGGCATCGACGTGCGCGTCCAATCCGCGGTCCGCCCGCGGCTGCTGGAGATGCTTCACTCGAGCGAGGTGGAAATGGCGTTGCTCTGGAGTTACGACTGGACCGAGGAGACCGAGAAATCCCTGGCGCTCGTGCCGCTAATGGAGGATGAAACGGTCCTGCTCGTCCCGCTCGACGGGCCGTACGCCGACGATGTCGCGGTGGCATCGCTGCGATCGGCGAAGTGGATCATCCGCAACACCAACCACCCGGCCGCCGAAGTGCTTTACCGCAGCTGCGAGACGGCCGGATTCACCCCGAACGTCGTCTACGAGGCCCATGACTACCAAGAGATCGAAGCGATGGTCGCCGCGGGAGTCGGCATCGCCATGGTTCCGCGACTGGCCGTCACGCACCATCGCCCAGACGTATACGCGGTCCGATTCCGGCCCACTGACCGTGTGCCCACGCGATCGATCTACATCGCCTCGCTCGCCCGCCGGCAGTACACCCCCGGCATGCACGCCGTCTCCCGTGCACTCCACGACGCCGCCGACGCCATCACCGCGCAACGCTAAACTGCAAGATCGATATCTCGCTGGGAGTCTTGGCTCGCAGTTTTTCTATGCGTGGCGGCGGCCGGACGACGCCCTTTGTCAGCTGTGCCAGCTCGGTTGGCGGCCGTCCGTGTCGGCGCCCCTCTCTCACCTTGCCGACCGCACACTTTAAAAGTAAATTGAAAGTATGTCTGTGGGTGAGGTGCCGTTCTCGGATATCCAGAACAAGGGGAAGGCGACGTTGTCGGAGTGGCAGCGGTCGGGTGCGCGGCCGCTGCGGGTGACGCGGCGCGACGATGAGGATTTGGTGTTGATGACGGCGGTGCGGGCGGATCAGGAGCGGGAGGTGCTCGCGGCGGCGACGGCGATGGTCGACGCCCTGTTGCACTCCGATGACGGTGTTCTGGTCCGCAAGGTCGTGGCGGCGGCGTTTCCGTGGGTGAGCTACCTGTCGGGTGAGGAGGTCGCCGATTTCGTCGACGAGCTGATCGCGTCGCTGCGAGCGGGTTCGTCGCTGGATAATCCGGCTCCGCCGGCCCGCACGATCGAGACGTGGCGGCACACGGCGGAGGTGTATGCCGATCCGGATCTTGCCCGGATCCTGTCGGCGCCGTCCGCCGGTGACTTCGGGGCCGTGCCGGTGCCGGAGCTGTGAGCCCGAAGCTGGGTGAGCGGGTTGCGCCGCCGGCGGCCGGGGAGCTGTGGGAGCTGCGGTTCGCGACCAGTGACGCGGCGAAGGGATGGGACGAGCTGTGCCGGCAGGCGCCGGCGAACACGCTGGTGGCGTACGAGGAGCTGCGACGCCGCGCGGTCGCGGGGGAGTCGACGACGCGCCATCACCGGTTGAAGGGCAGGCTCGCGACCGGGGTCCACAACGGTCTTGAGATGGAGCAGTGGCAGTACGAGGTCACCGCCGGCGGCCGCATCTGGTACGTGATGGATATCGAGCACCGCACCTTGTGGCTGAAGTACGCCGGAACAGGGCACCCCAAACAGACCGAATGATGTTGCCATTGTGCTGAATAGGGGCCTGATCGAATCGACTCAGCGGAGTCGGGAGCCGAGGTGGTCGGCTCGCGACCTGGAACCGTGCTGTGCGGGCATACGGTCTCTATTCGTTGGTCCCGGCCCGAGCCGCACACCGAGCGAGTGTTTGAGTGCGGGAGCTGGAAACGGGGCACCATGGCCACGGTCGCGAAGAAGAACAGCTGAGCGGGAATCCGCTCTGCTCGTAGTGGCTGCGCGACTTTCGGTCAGGATCTGCCACCGAGCCGGCTCCCGCCCCTACATTCGGTGGGCAGTGAGGTTCTGGGCGCCGAGCGAACGCATCTGAATCCGGTGCGGGAGGCATGACGGGGCCGGCGGCGCGTTGTATCTTCGGTCGCGGTCGATCCGGGAAGGCGGGATGGCGGAGAAGATCTCCGCACTCAGCGTCTTCGATGCGGTTCCTCGGTTCAGGGCAGCAACGTCACCCTCAAGAGCAGATCGAGCCACACGGCGATCGCGACCAGACCGCCGAACGCGACCGCGACGATGAAGAATGGCGTCGTCGCGCGATCAGCCCAGTCGATCGGCACATCGTCGATAGAGCCGTGCGGCGGACTCTGTGCGCCACGCCGTTCGTTCTGTTAGGTGGTGCGGCCCAGGAAGTTCAGCAGCTGGGTCTGGATGTCGGCGTTGTCTGTGGGTGCCACCTTGGCCCCGAAGGCGTGGGGGAGTCGGATCCGGTCGTCTTCTGCGACCAGAAAGGTTCGGGCCAGCTCGACTGCCTCGGGATCGAGGTGTTCGTCCTGCCCGGTGGCGCGCGCGAAATCCCAGGTATGTATCAGCGTGTCGGCGCACGCCATCCGCCGGACGAATTGCTCGAAGGGCAGGTTGCCGAACTCGGCACCCAATACCTGCTGGGCGGTCGCCTCCGACTGAAGGGCAGCCTGTACCCCGGCTGTCGCATCCAGCCAGGCGGCCACCACGTCCTCCCCAGCGGTTGGCACCCGGTAGTCATTTCCCCTGAGCCCTGCGCAGGCCCGTCGGTGGTTACCCACCACATGGGCGGCGACGTCCCAGGCGGTCCAGCCTGGGCAGGGGGAGGCCGAGTTCCAGCGGTCCTGCGGGCAGCCCAGGAGACGATCGGTGAAGTCCTGCGCCACCCGCGCGTACAGACTGGTGATGGGCGATCCCATCGCCACACCGTACGTCAACCGCACCTCACCGAATCTGTGCTGGTAGAGGGCATCATTGCGCACACGGCGACCCGCACCGGCCGCCGCTGCGCCTGAACCGGGAGTTCTTCCGGCCCCGACACGGGGGCTCCGGGGCCGGATGCCGAGCCGTGACGATGTGCCCCGAGGCCTTGTCAGCGCTGAAGGGAACAGGTGCGATGGGGGAGCTGACCGCGGTGAATATCGGTCTGTCCGTCGGCGCCGTGGTTGCCGAGGGAAACACGGCGTGGCCAGGACATCGCACCGGACCTGATCATCGCGCACGCGGCCGTTGGCCGACAAGTCGTGGACGGAACTGGTGCTCGACGAGGATGTCGAGGTGAGGTTGCCCCTCGGGAGTGGACACCGGATTTCATGCGGCGACTGACAGCGTAGACGACGCGATGAGTCGTTGTTCGAACTCCACTGGGGTGAGGTATCCGAGGGCGGAGTGACGGCGACGTCGATTGAAGTACGAGAGCCACTCGAACAGGTCCAGCCGTGCCTGCGACTTCGACGTCCAACTCCGTCCGTGCAGCCACTCCCTCTTGAGTCCTTGGAAGAACGACTCGGCGAGAGCATTATCGTAACTCGAGCCGACCCGTCCTCGACTTAGCTGAATCCCATGACGGCGGCATACATCGACGAAAGCTGCTGCGGTGTACTGACCAGGCTCAACCGGTGGAAGCAACACCTCGATAACGGAGGTGTGGGAATGGGACGACCACCCGGGTGGGCAGCAGCGTTGACGGGGCGTGCGGTGATGCGGTCACCGGGACGGCCTCCGATACGCCGAGATCTAGAGCGGGCATTCTGGACGCGGATCGCCGAGGGTCTCACGAGCGACGACGCAGCGACCACATGCGGCGTGTCGGGGCCGGTGGGGACACGGTGGTTCCGCCAGGCTGGTGGGATGCCACCGATCGAGTTGACCCCGGTCTCGGGGAGGTACCTGTCGTTCACCGAGCGTGAGGATATCGCGCTGCTGCGAGCCAAGGGTATGAGTATGCGCGACATCGCTGACCGGATCGGACGGTCACCGTCGACGATCTCGCGGGAGTTGCGGCGGAACGCCGCCACCCGCAATGGCAAGCTCACATACCGAGCGTCGACCGCACAGTGGAAGGCCGACCTCGCCGCGAGGCGCCCAAAACCAGCGAAGCTCGCCGAACACGATCGGCTACGAGAATATGTGCAGGACAAACTGTCTGGTGTGATTCGTGCCGACGATGGAACCGTGGTGTCCGGTCCGGATGCCGCTTGGATTGGCCGAAACAAGCCTCGGCGCGGTGATCGTCGGTGGGCGACGGCGTGGAGTCCGGAGCAGATCTCGAATCGCCTACCGATCGACTATCCGGAGGACCCGACGATGCGCATTTCACCTGAGGCGATCTACCAATCGCTCTACATCGAGGGTCGCGGCGGCCTGGAGCGGGAGCTCGTCGCGTGCTTGCGCACCGGCCGGGCGCTGCGAAAGCCTCGTGCGCGAGCACGGAAGCAGCGCACCGGATTTATCACCGAGGAGGTGACCATCAGCGCCCGTCCGGAGGAGGTCGAGAGCCGGAAGACGCCGGGGCATTGGGAGGGCGACCTCATCATCGGTCTGACCCGGTCCGCGATCGGCACGCTCGTCGAGCGCACCAGCAGATACACGACTCTACTACACCTGCCGCGACTGAAGGGCTATGGAACAGCGGCGATGGTGAAGAACGGGCCGGCGCTGTCCGGATATGGTTCGGAGTCCGTTCGTGATGCTCTGGCCGCGACGCTGTCACCGCTGCCCGAGCATCTACGCAGATCCGTGACGTGGGATCGCGGAAAGGAACTCGCGCGTCATGCCGAGCTGACGGCATCTACGGGTATCCGTGTCTACTTCTGTGATCCGTACAGTCCATGGCAGCGCGGAACGAATGAGAACACCAATGGGCTGCTGCGACAATATTTTCCGAAGGGAACTGATCTGTCCCGATACAAGTTCCGTGAGCTTCAGGCGGTCGCCGATGCGCTCAACAACCGCCCCCGAAAAGTGCACGGTTGGAGAACTCCAGCGGAAGTGTTTGCCGAACAGGTACACTCGTCCTCACGGCACGGTGTTGCGACGACCGGTTGAATCCGCCCTGTGATCCGCGGTCGCTGTGGAAGATAACGCCACCGACGTCACCACCGCGGGTGCGCACCGCCATCTCGATCGCGTCCGTGACGAGATCGGTGCGCATGTGGTCAGCGATCGACCAGCCCACCACCCGGCGTGAGAAGATGTCGATCACCGTGGCCAAGAACAACCACGAGGATCCCACCGGGATGTAGGTTATGTCCCCACACCACTTGGTATCGACAGCCGTAGCGGTGAAGTCTCGCATCACCAGATCCGGCACCGACGGAGCCGACTTGTCCGCGACGGTCGTGCGCTTGCTGCGGCGCAGGTGCCTGCCCACCACGTGGTGGATTCGCATCAGCCGGGTCACCCGTTTGCGGTTGATCTTGCGTCCGCGGGAGCGGAGTTCGGCGTGAACCCGCGGGGCACCGTAGGCGCTCCGGTGCTCGGCATGAATGGCGCGGATCTCGGCGACCGTCGCGGCTTCCTCGGCCTGGCGCTCGACTCGGGCCGGCTCCGTGATCAGGTGCTTGTAGTAGCCGGAACGGGAGGTCCCGAGCACCCGGCACAGCCGCTGCACGCCGAACTCGGCGCGATGGTCGGAGATGAAGTCCCAGCGGCGGGTCTTCACTTCACCTCCTTTGCGAAATACGCGGCCGCCCGGCGCAGAATCTCGCGTTCGAGCTGCCATTCCTTTTCCGCACCGCGCAGCCGCGCATTCTCCGCGCGCAGCCGCGCGAGCTCGTCCGCCTCGGTCCCGTCGGCGCCGGTACTGCGGTCCTGCGAGCGCGCGTTACGGGCGGTGTCCTTGCGGACCCACGTCCGTAGCGTTTCGCCACTGACGCCCACATCCGCGGCCACCGCCGCGTACGTGCGTTTGCCGTCGGCCGCGCGATACAACGCGACCGCGTCTTTCCGGAATTCCTCCGTGTACAGAGACTGGCGTCCCACCTCGACATCCCTCCTGGCTCTCCTAGAACCATTGTCCGGGGTGTCCACTCAAAGGGTGCAGCCTCAAGGTGGCGGTCCTGGGGTGGCTGGCGGAACATCACTCGTCCAGGAGGCCTAGCTGACGGCGTGCACGTGGGTGGGACTACGCGCTGACCCGCCGAACCCGGGACCGACATCTTGGCCCGCACGATCGTCGCGCGGGGGCTGCATGACGAGTGCCGGCACGGATGCACTGAACTCGCGCTGATGCTGGTCGACGGACGGAAAGCGACCGACGCTGATGGTGGTGCGGTCGGCGCCGCGATGCCGACGGGTGGGCCCGAGAGAGGGTGCTCGCCTCGTTCGGTCACGATTGTCGATCTGACATTGGGATAGCGCGGCGACGTACGGGCTGACGCCAGCTGATCGGAGTGAGCTCCCGCGGTTTCTCGGCCGGCGCGCGCCCCACTGTTGTCGCGAGGGGTGGCCGTCCCGGTGCCTGTTGCTCATCGCGGTGTTGTGTCGAGTTTTCTCCACTCGTGTGTACGGTGCCGCAGTCGGTTTCGGGTGAACCGTGTGTGAGTGCGGTGCGGAAGAGAATGATGCCGGCTGGGGGTGACCACACTCCGAATGCGGTGGCACGGCCACGACGGTGTTCTCCGGGCTGCTGGGGATGTGGCCGGCGGGCGGACTTCGCGAGGTAAGGTTCGGTGCCGCTGTGGCCCGAGTCCGGGAGGCGCTGCACCGCCGGAATTGCGGCACAGTCTTCGGTGAGAAGGCGGTGGGCCGTCAGGCGCACACCACACCCTGCTCGGCATCGTGAACACCGAATTCGACAATATCGACAACTTCAATGCCGCAGTTGCCGACGCGATTTCGGGATTTCGGTGGAGAATGGTCCCTGTCGGGTTGAGTCGTGCTCGTCCTGCATGAAGCTCGGTGCGATGTGATTTGAGCTCGACGAGGATCGTGTGTGGTCTGCCCACATGGACAATGTCTTGAGACGTTGAATTGTTAGTTCGGTGAGCTTCCTCCTTTGCGGGACGAGCCTGCCGTTACTGTGTGCGTTCGACGATTGCCCTGACGTAGAAGGAGAGCACGATGGCGGTATCACCGAGAATTTCCCAAGGTTCGGCGAAGGGGACAACCAAGGAGATCCGCGAGTGGGCGATCGGCGAGGGTCGCGAAGTGTCACCCCGCGGCCGGATCTCGGCCGAGATCGTGCAAGCTTTCCGTGACGCTCAGGCGACGAAGGCTCAGGCAAAAGCGGCGCCGGCGAAGAAGGCGGCCGCGAAGAAGATAGTCGAGGGGAAGGCTCCCGCGAAGAAAACGGCCGCCAAGAAGTCTCCGGCGAAGACGACCGGGCCGAAGAAGACGGCTGTGAAGAAGGCGACTGTGAGGAAGTCGCCGGCGAAGACGGCAGGGGCGAAGTCGACGGCCGCGGAGAAGATTGTCGCCACGAAGGTACCGGCGGTGGACAAGGCTCCGGCGGTGACGACGACCAAGGATATTCGCGAGTGGGCGATCGGAGAGGGTCGCGAAGTGTCTCCCCGCGGCCGGATTTCGGCCGAGATCGAGCAAGCTTTCCATGACGCTCAGGCAACGAAGGCTCAGGCAAAAACGGTGCCGGCGAAGACGACAGGGCAGAAGACGACAGGGCAGAAGACGACAGGGCAGAAGACGACAGGGCAGAAGACGGCTGCGAAGAAGACGGCTGCCAAGAAGACGGCCGTGGAGAAGGTCGTCGAGAAGGAGGCTCCGGTGAAGGGAGCGGCGGCGGGTACGGCTCCGGCGAAGACGGCCGCGGAGAAGGCTCCGGCGAAGAAGGCGTCTGCGGGGAAGTCGCCGGCGAAGACGGCTGGGGCGAAGTCGACGGCCGCGGAGAAGATTGCTGCCACGAAGGTTCCGGCGGTGGGCAAGGCTCCGGCGGTGTCGACGATCAAGGATACTCGCGAGTGGGCGATCGGAGAGGGTCGCGAAGTGTCTCCCCGCGGCCGGATTTCGGCCGAGATCGAGCAAGCTTTCCATGACGCTCAGGCAACGAAGGCTCAGGCAAAAACGCTGCCGGCGAAGAAGACGGCCACGAAGAAGGCTCCGGCGAAGAAGGCAGCCGTGGAGAAGGTCGTCGAGAAGGAGGCTCCGGTGGATGGAGCGGCGGCGGGCACGGCTCCGGCTAAGAAGACGGCCAAGGAGATTCGCGAGTGGGCGATCGGGGAGGGCCGTGAAGTGTCCTTCCGTGGTCGGATTTCGGCCGCAATCGTGCGTGCCTTCCATGAGGCTGCGGCAAAGTTGCCGGCTGTGGGCGGCTGAACCGAGTGGTGTCCACTCTTGAGCGTGACCCACCGACTCCGGGTTGCCGGGTTCTCTCAATCCGACGGACGTTCAGTAGCCGAACCCTTGCCTGTCTCTTCGAAGCCAGGCTCACCGAAGATGAGCGCGCCGGTGTCACAGCCATGAACGCGGGCGGACGATCGGTGCGGCTGGTACGGGAGGTTGCTCACGAGCGCTGGTCGACAGTGTGCACCGAGGGGCCGATGGGAGTTCCGCTGGCACCTGCTGGGTGAGCGTCGGTGCCGAGAACTGTCGCCCCGTTTGGCGGGCGGGTGCTGTCTGGTCGGGTCTGTCGTAGGTGGATGCCAGAATGGGCGGCATGAGTTCTTGTGGATGGCGACGCCCGCTTCGGCGGGCGAGGGATGCGGTGCAGCAATCGCCGCCCCGGTCCGTCCTCATTCGAGGGTAGCGGGCCGGGGCGCATGAGCGCTGAAAGGCACCGCCTTGTCCCGTACCGAAGCACATTCTCCTGTCTGGGTTCGTCTTCACCGTGGCGAACTTTCCGTTGAACCGTGGCACGCCGACTGCCATGACGTCTGCGACCTCCCTGACCGGTATCAGGGAGGTCGGGCCTGGTTGTCCGCAACGAACTGCGTCTGGGCACTCGCGTACACGGGCACCGGGATTTGCTCGTGCTCGCTGTGCCACGACGGTGAGGGTCATGCTCGTGATCTCCGTCGCGAGCGTCGCCGTACTGTCCGTCGCCTCGCGGAGGGGCGTCGCCGGTGGGATGCCGGTGACACCACACCCTTCGACGACATTGTTGTCCCGCATCGCAGGCGGGAATGGTGGAAGTGACCAGTAGGCGCCGTGACCTCCGCAGGTATTGATGCAGGAACAGACGCGGCCCGGCGGGTCTTGTATCGGTGCAACCGTGCTGGACCCGGTCGGCTCTCGCCGGTGACGGTGCCCTATCCCGTGGCTATAACCCTAAGGGATTATTTGTATTGGCTCGCAGCGGTTTCGAGGACATGGCCGACACGAGTTCGCACCCCGAGACTGTGCGACGGTGCGGCGCGCCAATGACGCCGAGTGTGCTGACTGGGTTGCCGCTCGCAGGGTCGCCTCGACGGGGCACGCTGGGAGGGGCCGGTCTGTTCGCCCCTGGTTGGGCGCGGCACTTCTCGTCGAGGCGTGCGGCGACCTGTGATGAGCCGGATCACCGGGTGGACCGCGGCGGGACTGTCTTCGCGGATCTCGGTCGATTTCGAGTCTCCGCGGGCGGCCGCACGACGGCATCGAGACCCACGCCGCGAACCGATGCTTCCCCCGCGGCGCCGGAGTACCTCAGGTTGGCAATGCAGTCGTTGCCGGACCCAGTGGGGAGGGTTCGCGGACGTGGAGGGTCTCTTTCGTGGTCTCGGCGCGGGTCAGCTCCCGAAGATGGTTCCGAGTGACCCGGTGCCGGGCAGGGTGGGTGGTGTGGTGGTCGGCGGGTCGGTGGGCGCCGATGTGTTGGAGACGACGGAGACGGTGTCGGATTGGCTGGTGACGTAGGCGTCGGCGCTGTTGGGTGTGACGGCGATGAGTTGGCCGTTCTCGGTGATGGGAACGGTGGCGGTGACGGTTCGAGTGGCGGTGTCTATGACGGTGACTGCGTTGGTGGGGGTGCTGTGGGCGATGTAGGCGGTGTGTCCGTCGGGTGCGACGTCGATGCCGCCGGCGGCTGCCGCAACGGGAATGGTTGCGGTGACACTCCGGGTTGCGGTGTCGATGATGGACGCCGATCCAGTGCTGAACCCGTCCACCCCGGTGACACACAGCGTGGAACCGTTGTCGGTGATGTCGATATCAAGTGGTGATCCGGAGGCAGGGATTCGGGCAGTCACCGCGGCGGTGGGGATGTCGACGACATCGATCGCGTTGCCGGAACTGTCGGTGACGTAGGCGGTTCGACTGTCGGGGGAGACGGCGAGGAACATTGTCGTTCCTCCCAGTGCGAGTGTGCTGCTCACGGTGTTGGTTGCCGTGTCGATGATTGTGAGGTGGCCGTCGAACTGGCTGGCGACGAGAACCTTGGTCCCGTCAGGGGTGATGGTGACGCCGAGTGGGCCGTCGCCGACGGGGATCGTTGCGGTGACGGCGAAAGTGGTTGTGTCGATGACGGAGACGGTGTCGTCCCCGTTGCTGCCGGCGTACACGGTCTGGCCGTTGGGGGAGACGGTGACGCCGACGGGGAAGTTCCCGACCGCGAGGGTGTTGAGGACGGTTTTGGTGGCGGTGTCGATGACTGACAACTGCCCGGCCGCGCCGTCGTCGCCGTGGGTGACGTAGGCCCGTGAGCCGTCCGGGGAGATGGCGATGCCTTCTGCCAGCCCGTTGACCGGGATCGTCGCCGTGACCGCATAGGAGTCGGTCGGAGCCGACCAGACTGTGGGCGCGCAGAGCACGGTCGCAGTGGTGCCGACGGTCGCGCACAAGGCCACGCGCACAAGCGTCCGCGTGGCCTTGTGCCGGAGCCGGGATCGATACGCCGTCATGGGTCCCCCTCGAGTTCCTCGCCCGCCCGATCGCTGACCCGGATCGAGCGTGACGCTACTTCCTTCGCGCCACGTGTTCGCTGCTGGGTGCGCTGACACGCCGACCGGACACGGGCGGCGAGAAGGACGGTGCACCTGTGTCATTCACGCGATATACAACTCGGTACCTCGCGTAGACCGACGTTCATCGGTGAATGGAAGGCGCAGTGATCTACCGTTCGAGTGGTTGCGCGTCCGCTATTGCGGATACGTTGTGACGACGCAGCGGTGGCGCCGTACACTCGCCGCATGACAACGGCCCCAGATCCATTCGCGACGCTGACGATGGATGGTGAGCAGTTCGAAGATGGTCGCCTTCCGGTGCGTGCTTTAGCGGAGCTGCAACGGTACGTCGCCATCGTCCTGCGTGCAGCTGAGCTGAAGTGGCTGGATGCAAACCCCGGGAAGGAACTTCCCGAGGACTTTCACGACTCATTCGAGCTGACGATTGCTGAGGTCAGACCCGGCAGTGCTACCTCGGTGCTTGAAAGACCTCAGACTTCCGTTTACGACTCGTACTACGAGGAGGGACGGCTCGATTTTGAGGCTGCCTTGAATGAGGTCCTGAACGATCAATCGCCTGACCTATGGCATCCACTGGTGGCAACAGAAGAATTTGGCGAATTCGGCTCGTCGCTTGACGATGGGGAATTTATGTCAGTCCCGGTCGCCAATGATTCTAATTCCTCGCTCAGAGTAACCCCGTCCTCGTATCAGAATAAAATACGCACCGCACATAAGGCTGCGACGAGCGTGAGTCTACCGCCGACTCTGGCGATCGAACGCAGAAAAGAGTCGGGATGGGTGGTAGCCCGACTGGTTGCGTTGAATGGACTTGAATCCAAATTCACTCTTCTGCTTGACGGCAGGGAGGTGAATGGAAAGTTCAAAGAACCCGAAATATTCGACGATATGAAGGCGGTCCTTGGAACGAGCGAAAAGTCGCCCGTGGTGAGGATTTTCGGGCGACTGAGCTTTGTTGGTGAGGATATCTCCAGGATTCTCGAAGCAACCAAAGTTCAGGTGCTTGAGGTGGATGGCGAGCCGTGGTCTGGCCGGTTCATCGAGCTTGCGCAACTATCCGAGGGCTGGAACGACGAGGCGCGAAGCAGCGAAGCTGTTGCTTTTTCTGCGATCGATGGTGCACGCGAAATATTGCGTCACGTCGCGAAGATAGGCCGCGAGATTCCTGGGATCTATCCATCAGAGGATGGCGGAGTGAGTTTGGAATGGGCATCGCCCCAAAGGGTGATTACGATCGAAGTGTCGCCGGACGGCGTCTATGAGATGAACAGATACTCTCGCGACGGCGAATCCTCTGCCGTTGAGCCAACAGAGAATCTTGACGGGGTCAAGAAGTTCATTGATGATACGGATGTGGAGGCGGTTCGTGGCTGAGGATTTTTCTCCCCTAATCGAGGGTGAGTTCATAATCGATCCAGGCGACACCGTTGCGGATGATGAACTCCTCTATCGCCAGATCCCCGCACATCTCTGGGATGCGAAAAAGGCGCTGCCGGGAGTTGGAGCGTTCGGCCCGCTGGACGCAGACCGAGGCGCACCGTCCTTTTCCCGCAGCTCCATCGTGACTGCCGCTCAGAGTTTCGAATGGCACAACGGGAACGCACCAAGCACTTCATTGTCTGTATGGGCGTGTTCGGTTGCTGAAGTGGCTAAGGCGGGCACGCGAGCCATCGACGACAGGGATGCCCCTCTCGAAGCGGGAAAGAAGCGGGCACCTGGTCACGCATACATCGACTATCGACATCTCGAAAAGAGTGAGAAGAAGCAGGTTCGAGCGCACTTGCTGATGTGCGCTCTCGACCGTGAGCAGCGTCATCCCTAGGTTTCTGCTTGATCCGCACTGGCGCTCCTAGCGGATTTCCTTGTTTGCGCTCGTTCGTAGATTTCCTCGGTATGCCGGAAGACTTGCGGGATCGGACACCCCTCGGGTGGAGATCAGCTGATCCCCGCGGCGAAGGTGTTTGCTGTGCACACCGGCGAGCCGCAGCTGCGCGCCGGGCTTCTGCACCTTCCAACCCGTCGTCGACGGCGGCGCCTGCCCCTGGGCGCTGAACTGCCAGGGCTGCGACAAATTCGTCCTGTCCGGGGCGGACCCGCTGTATTGGAGGCGTAAACGCGAGCAATGGGGACAACTCGCCGAGGGCGCCCCCGACGATGCGACCGCTAATTACCCGTACCAGCACTTCGCGCCTACTGCCCGCGCCATCGACGGACTCGAGAACGCCCTGGCAGGGCTCGGCCTGCTCGACCAGGCTCTCGCGCTGGACCTGCGCAAACCCCAGGACTACTTCCACCGCGTCTGGTCCACCGCCTTCCGCGCCACCGACCTCACCAACACCGCGATCGCCGACAACGACGAAACCGAGGGAGAAGCCTGCGCATGAGCAGTAGCCAAGCCCCATCCCAGATTCGCACCGCCGCCGCGACGCCCAAGCCGCCGTCGACCGCGTCCACCTTGCCATCACCCGGCTACACCGAGAACGAACCCCGGTGACCACCGCCGCAGTCGCCCGCCGCGCGGGCTTCTCTGAACTAAGGATTATGGTGCGTTTGTGAGGTTTTCGGACGTTGCGTGTTCGGCACGCCGAGGTTGACGGAGTCGTTGTCCGAGCGCCGGTCGATTTGGGCGAGCTTGTCGTTGGCTCCGGCGAGGCTGATCCGGAGTCCTGCGACTTCGCCGAGCCAGCCTTCGTGTTCGGCTTCGGCGATGCGGGCGATCAGATTGTCTCGGATCTCGACAATGCGTTGCCGTTGGCCGGGTTCCGGCCAGTGCATGCTGCAACGTAGGCAACTGTGCTCGTGGACACATGGTGTTCCGACCGCGCGCCCACAGATTCCTGTGGAGACCTTGCGGCGCTCGAAGTGGCCAAGGAATTCCTGCCATTCGGCATCGGTGGGGACGCGGTATTCTTCGGTGGGCCGCATGGCCCGCCGTCGGGCAAGGAACGCCAGATGAGACTGGATGGCTTCGTCCGGATAGACAGGGCGGATTCCACTGATCGAAGCGAATCCTTTCCCGAGAGGATTACGATGCCCAGGTATGCGTGGAACACGTCACCACAGGAGGACAAGCGCCGCTACTTCGAGCTGATCAGACAAGGCCACTCAGGAGCGAAGGCGGCAGCAACGGTCGGCGTGTCGCTCAGCTGTGGGTCGTTGTGGTTCATCGACGCTGGCAGTATGTCCTATGTCGAGAGTCCGATCAGTAGCCGTTACTTGAGCCAAGACGACCGAATCGAGATCGCCGACGGGCTGGCCCGTCAGGAGTCGGTCAAGACGATCGCGGAACGCATCGGCAAAAGCTTCCAGTCGGTGTACAAGGAGATCGCACGCAATCGAAAATCCGATGGTCGCTACCAACCGTGGTACGCCCACAACCAGGCACACCAGCGTCGACGACGCCCGAAAGTGCGTGTGTTCACCCACGATGACACGCTGCGTCAGCTCGTCGCCGCTAAGCTCGGCAAGCGCTGGTCACCGGCGCAGATCAGCCGGTGGCTGCGGCGACGTTACCCACGCCGCACGGCGTGGCACGTGTGCGTTGAGACGATCTACGAAGCGGTGTACCGCGGACTGGTCCTGGCTGCGACTGGCGGGTCTTTGCGCACCGGCCGGACTTATCGCCGGCGCCGTGGCCGCGGACGATCCCGGGACGGTTCGCTCAAGCAATCAACGAATATGACGCCCATCGCGCAACGGCCAGCCCACGTGGAATCACGTCGTCAGGTAGGGCATATCGAGGGTGACCTCATCATCGGCGCCGGCCAGAGATCGGCGATCGCGACACTCGTCGAGCGCAAGACGCGATTGACCATCCTGGTCGCGATCCGTGGTGGCCACTCCGCGCAAGTCGTCGGGGATGCTCTCATCGAGCGCTTCACGCAGATGCCCGTCTCGCTGCGTCGGTCGCTTACCTGGGACCAGGGCAACGAGATGTTTCACCATGAGCGTATCGCGGCCGCCACCGGCCTGAAGATCTACTTCGCCGATCCCCACTCGCCGTGGCAGCGGGGATCAAACGAAAACACGAATGGGCTTCTGCGGCAATATTTCCCGAAGGGAACTGACCTAAGCTGCTGGACCCAAGACCAGCTCGACGAGGTCGCCACCGAACTCAACGACCGTCCGAGGCTATGCCTGAATGACCTCACTCCGAACCAGGCTGTGCGACGATGGTGGCCCCTGCACGATTACCCGATGATTCGCCACGACTAGTGGAATCCGCCCAGCTTTGTAGCCCATGGTGATGTTGATGTCGCGGTGGCCGGCGATCACCTGGGCGATATGCGGTGGCAGCCCGCTCATGATCGCGTCAGTGATGAACAGCCTTCGGAAATCATGGGGCGTGAATCGCAATGGCTCATCAGTTGACGGGTCGGTAAGTCTGGTGCGGACCAATGCGGCGGCGAGAATGTCGCGAACGACGTCGGGGCTGATCCTGCGGCGCTCGGCGCCGAATCGGCGCTGGAACAACAACGGCGACGGTGGCAGCCATACGCATTCCTGCCAGTCGTAGGAGGCGATCAGTGGGATCTTGCCGGTGTGGTCGCGGACCCGGTGGATGACTGCGCTGAGCACGTCCGCCAATTCCGGCGAGACCAACAGGAGTCTCTCCTCGTCGGTCTTGGATGGGACGATCTGTAGCAGCGGCACCATTTCGTCGGTGGTGGGAAGGCGGTATTGCACAAAGCTGTGGTGCGAGAGTTCCAGCAGCTCCTCGACCCGGATGCCGGTGGCCCGCAGAACTTCAACGATCGCCCAGGCCCAGAAGGCGTGATCTTCTTCGAGTTCGAGGTCGCGTCGCTTGCCGGTGACGGGGTCCTCCGCCCAGACCTTGCCGCGGATGGCTTTGTGGCCGGTGACGGAGCGGATCAGTGTCTGCCCGGCTGCGGTGAACGGCTCCCCAGGCTGGGTATGGCGGGCTGCCTGCAGGAGCATCTCGGTTGCTTTGCGGTGCTCATTGACGGTGCGCACCAGGGTCGGCAGAACGGGTAGCCGTTCCCGGGTGCGGGCATCCATACGGGATTTGCGGTGCCGCTGGAGCTTTCGCCTGTTCGCCTCTTCTTCCTTGATGGGGCAGGGAACCGCCCACTGGGCCCAGCGGCCCGGGTCGTCGACGGCCCACTGGGCCAAGTCCAGGTAGAACGCCCGGATCGGGATCAGGCACTCCCGATAGTTCAGCCGTGGGACGTCGACGGTGACCTTCTCCCCGGTCTTCGCCGTAATCGTCTTCTGTTTGGTGCGCAGTCGTTGTTTCCAGGCGGCGGCGACCTCGTCGGGCAGGCGGAGGCTGTCGATGCCGGGATGGTGGATCTCCAAGTCCTTCCAGAATCGCGCCCCCAACGCGCACGCGAGGCCTTCCATGCTGGAGTAGTCCAGCGACGGCTGACGCTCCCGCAGATAGTCCACCAGCACATCACGGATCGGACGGCAGACGAGGCCGTATCGGTCGATCAGTTCCCCGGGTGTGCGCGGTCCAGCGGTGCCCCGTACCTCCCGCAGCGTCGACGGCGAGTCTGGGCCGACGACACCTGCCGTGCGCAGCAGCCGGTAGAACACGGCGGCGTCCCCGGACACCGATGCCAGCGTGTCGAGTTCGACGTCCAGCAACTCCAGGACGTCCCCGACGGTGACGTCGGCCAGCAGGCCACCCTTGGCCGCGATGATCTCGGCGGCGCGATACAAGGTGTGGCTGTTGGCGATCGAGGAGACGTGGGGATCCGCGTCGCACAGGATCCGCAGCCTGGCGAACCCGTCGGGGTCACGCGTCTGTGCCAGGTGACGCACCAGGCTTCCCGGGCCTGTCGCTTTGGCCACCAGCCAACCCAGCGCGGGGCGCACGAGATCTGCGCTGATCGCCACCAACAACGCCGAGGTCAGCGCTTCCAACCGCCATTCGGCGACCAGGCCGTGCTCCTGCAGCCATCGGGCCGGGATCTTGCGCCATCCCGCGCCTGCGGAGTCGGCTCCGCTGGCAAGCCAGCGCTCCTGCCAGGTCCCGCCCGGCTGGGCCTCCAACCAGTCCAGCAGAAACGTCAACCCTCGGAGGCGGATCTTCTGGGTGTGGGCGTTGTCCACCACAAAAGGTGCGCGGGTCAATCGATCCCACACCGCGTCGCGGCTTTGACCGGTGGCCGGCCAGGTCCCCGGAGAAGGCCGGGCCGGGAAACGAATGCGGGCCGCGTCCCGCCCTGTCGGCGGTCTCCCGGCCAGTAGGCGCGCTTCATCAACTGTGGCGGTCACGACACGCCATTGCCGAACAGGGCGTCCAGCGTCTCCGGCCGGTAGCCGGGCGCCGGGGCCGGGCGGGCCCGCTCAACCGCCCGCCGAGTCTGCTCGGCGTGGTGGGCCAGCACCCGCCGGATCACATCCTCCTTGCGGGGCGTCAGGTAAATCTGAGTCGTGGTCAACTGAGCATGACCAAGGACGAATTGGACATCGGTCAGCGGCAAGGCCGGGTCCTCGGCCATCCGATAGGTCGCCGTGTGCCGCAAGGCATGCAACGTCACCGAGGTGCCTGCCTGCTGGTTGACTCGCTCGAACATGCGGTGCACGGCGTGATAGGTCAGCGGCCGGGCAGGACGTCGCAGCGTCCACCACAGCGGCTGCCTGCGTCCCTTGGGGATCAGATCGGCCATCTCCACCTGGTAGAGCCGCAACCACACGAACGCGTCCGTGGACGCCGGCAGTTCCTGCAACTCGCGGGTTCCCTTGCGCACCACCGTGATCAACTGCCGCCCTGGATCCACTCCCGCCAGCGTGGTCGACAGCAACTCCGACGCCCGCGCCCCCGTTGACACGTAGAAGGCGATCAGTGCCCGGTCACGATGCGACGGCAGCCGGGCGAAGATCTCGTTGAACTCGCTGTCCGGGACGCTGCGCGGGACCCGGCGGGGCACTTTGGGCCGATACCGCCCGCTGCGCTCGTTGCCGTGCTGCTCCATGGGATTGTGGTGCGCGTGCGCCCGACCGGCGCGGCGGGACCGGTCCAGCGGGAACGGGTTGATGATCGGCCCGGTGCCCGCATCTCGGTGAAAGTCATAGAACGAGCGCAGCACCGTTTCGGAATGCGCACGCACCGACGGCGCGAAGGCTTGACCACGAGCCGGTTTCGATGACAGGGCCGCTCCAGACGCGCGCCAATGCGGGCGAGGCTGCTTCCCTGCGACCTGCATCCATCTGCAGAAATCACGGGCTTCGACCCGAGTCGCCCGGTCCCACGCGACGCCGGTGTCGGACCACAGGAACCGGAACCATCGCAGCAGATCCATCCCATACGAACGGAGCGTGGACTCCGCTCGCCCCGAGGCCAGCAGATCCCGGAAGTAGGCGGTGACCGCCACCACGGGCACCCCATCAGGATCAAGCAGCTGATAGGGCTCGTACCGATTGCCCGTCGCCTCCAGCCGACCCGACCGAGGAACCAGCAATTGGGCCAAATCCCGCTCGGGCTCACCGTCTCCGATCATGAGCGGAGACAGTAATGCAAGAAGCCGTTACATGCCCGTTGAACTGGGAAGACTTTCGTATTAGTTCAGTCAATAGGGCGTCTCCCGGACGTTCCTCTACACCAATCCGACGGCCAGAGCCGTCGTCGACGCAGCGAAAGCGGCAGGCGAACAAGATCACCAACAACACGCCGAAATCGCCCCGCGACCTCCTTGCGCACATGTACGTTACGAATAAGCGCAGGCCAAAGGTGTATTCGGAGGTCTGCGGTCGGTAAATCCGACGACACTCAGATGACCCTCGCCGTACACCACGCTCTGGCCGATGTGACCGATTTCGACGACATCGAAGCAGTTACCGACGCCATCACCCGGCAGTTCTTCCTGTGGCAGGTCGACCCCGACAACAACCGAGCCCCCGGCCGCACCTGCATGAAGTCCCTGAGAAACCTACGCAGCGGCGCCCGTTGGTACGACAGGGACGGGGCCGTCGAGTCCGCCGGCTGCGGGGCCGTGATGCGCCTGGTCCCCACCGCATTCGCCCCCGATCCCTACTGGCTGGGCTTGACCGCTCTGCAGGCCGTGATCACCCACAAGCACCCCCGGGCCGTCGTCCCGGCGCTGCTGCTCGCCGATGCCACCCGCCACGCCCCGACCCAGCGCGGCCGGTACCTCGAACATGCCCTCACGACTGCCGCGCAGATCTACAACGGCACCAGCACCTGGACCGAGGACCCCTACCTGCAGGATGTCCTCGCCCCGATCACGGGGGACGTGTCATCGTTCCTGGTAGATGGCTTGAATGACGACGTGGCCGACGCGCTGATGCGCGCCGCGGACAGCCGGGACCGACTGCAGGATGTCGAGCCGGCAAGCTACGGCGACCCGTGCGCCGGCATTGGTGAAGGCTGGGAATCGGCCAGCGCCGCAGCCCTGGCTCTCCTGGTCGCCGACATGGCAACCGCCTCGGGCGGCGACGCTCCCGCGCTGACTGGCCCCCAGGCCCTCGCCTGGGCCTCGACGAGCAACGGCGACTCGGACTCCATCGCCTGCATCGCCGGCGGAATCATCGGCTCTGCGCACCCTGAGCCCGACTACTGGGCAGCGAACGGACTCAATCCGACTTTCGAGCCCCGCTACGCCGAGGAGCTCGCCGCCGCAGCGCATCAGGGGACGTGTCGTCTGCCCAGGTAAACGCGATATCGACGAGCCGCCACCAGCTCGTTGATCGGGATTCGCTCCAGCGCTTCGCCCGTCGGCACGACCTGCGCCGGCGGGCATTTCGCTATCTTGGCGAGGCCCGGCTTCGGATCAATATTGGCCGGGAAGCTTCGGTGACGGCTCAAATGACAAGAGCGCGAGCAAGGTCGAGGCTCCGACCGATCCGCAGAGTCTGGCCGCAACGCTCCTCGTGTCGGGCGACCCCACTTTCAAGGCCCCGGGCAGTTACCAAAGGCTGGGCGAGTCCGACTTAAACCTGACTTAAACCGAAGTTGCGCCGGCTTTTGACCGTAACTACATGCGGTCACCGACCTCAGTGAAACGATCACCACCCGGACGCTCGCCTACAGGGAACTGCGTAAGGCCTGACCTGGAATACGAAACCCCAGCCCCGCTCCCGGGGTTGGGGTTTCGTCATGTGTGGGCGAGGATCGCGTCAGCCCATTTCGGTGGGCCCCAGATGTGCGGGGGACGTGTCATCACTGCAGGTCAGCCGAGGTGTTAGCGCAAACCGCGCTTCCCGGTGGACCACCTCGCAGGGGTACGGGCGTCGACGAATCGGCGGATGACCTTGTCCCACCCCAAGGACTCGAGGAGTTCCGCGGCAGCGGCACGCGAGGTGAGCGGCCGAAGCACGTCGATGTCGAGATCACCGCTGGTGCCCAGGACGTCGTCGAGCCGCAGGCAATCGACGTACCCGTAGTCCGTCCAGGGATCGACGAAGCCGTCCCAGTCCGCGGTGTCGGCATACGGCCCACCGAGACGCAGCTTCCCGCTGCGGTGAATCATCACGTACCGCGGCACCACCTGCATCGCCTCGTCGGCAGTGGCCAAGGACAACTCGGGATCGGCAGCAGGATCCGCGCTCGCGAGCCGACGATCGTACGAGGAAGTCTTGACCGTTGCGACCTCGACCAACGCCCGCACGTACACCCACCGCACCCGCTCGACCGAGCCCGCCCACGCCGATTCCTCATCCGCGCAGGAGAACACGTTCTCGGCCGGGGTTCGGATCAGCAGCCTCGTCCCCACCCGCTCGTGATCGACAACCAGATCCGCGTCGACGACGAGTTCGTCGTCGTACTCGCGGACCCCGGTGATCGTCGCCACCGCGAGCACCTCGTCGTCCGGCGCGGTGACGAACAGTTCACGCTCGGAAAAGACGTCACCGGCATCACCGGGAAACGGGCCACGACCTCTGCTGAAGGCATCCTGCTGGGTCAACCCGGCCCGAAACCCTGCCTCGGTCACCCCCAACGGATGATCGCGCACCTCTCGCAGGTCACCGAGCCGAACCCTCAACGTCACACGATCCTCCCCAATTCATCTCCCGCACACCGCCGGAGCACCGTTGGATGATAGCTATTGACCTGCGGCGATGCCCGATCAGCGTGGCCTAACCGGTGTGAAAAGATGTGGCCGACTCAGGTGCTCGAACGCGGACACGCCGATGATAATGTCCCCGCTCAACCACTTCTGGGGCGCTCCGTATCTGTCGACGACACCGCCGAAACCATTGTTTCCCCAGTAGGGTCGCAGGCAATGTACGACCGAGGGGGGCCGGTGACAGGTTCTGCATCAGAAAAGGCCATCTCGCCCGCATCACGCGCGTTCTGGGACCGCAGCTTCGCGGGCCGCCGCGCGATGTTCGAGGAGCTTCGCCAGCGATCTCCGATCGAGTTCCACACGGAAACAGCAGGTCCGGGCTTCTGGTCGATCGTCGGATACGACGACGTGGTGGCGGTCAGCCGGAACCCGGAGGCCTTCTCCTCGGCCAAGGGCTTCACCATCGACGACGTCCCGGCAGAGATCCTCGAGTTCGCCATGTCGATGATCGCCATGGACGACCCCCGTCACCGGCGTCTGCGCGGCATCGTGCAATCGGCGTTCACCGCGGCGTCGGTGCGGGGCATCGCCGAGCGGGTCCGCGGCTACGCTGCGCAGATCGCCGCCGCCCTACCCCGAGATGCCGAGTTCGACTTCGTCCCCGACGTCGCGACCCGGTTGCCGGTGCAGGTGATCTGCGAGTTGATCGGGATCCCGGAGAACGACCGGCCGATGATCCTGGCCGCGGCGGCCGACGTCATCGCCGGAGGCGGTGATCAGGAGTTCGTCACCGCACCCGGCGGCGCGGCCGGCCTCGGCCAGATCTACGGGTACGCCCTCGAACTGGGCGAGAAACGCAAGGCGGACCCCGGTGAGGATCTGACGTCCCGGCTGGTGTCGACGATGGTCGACGGCGAGGCCCTCACACCGACCGAGTTCGGTTCCTTCGTCATCCTTCTGATCACGGCGGGTTTCGAGACCACCCGGCAAGCGTTGGCCTGGGCGCTGCATCTGCTCAGCGAGCACCCCGACCAGAAAGAACTGCTGCTCGCCGATTTCGCCGGCCACATCGACAACACGATCGACGAGGTGATCCGCTTCGCCTCCCCGGTGCCCTACATGCGGCGCACCGCGACCATCGACACCGAGCTCGGCGGCACCCACATCGCGGCGGGGGACAAGGTCGTCATGTGGTACCTGTCCGCGAACCACGACGAACGCATCTTCGACGGTCCGGGCCGGTTCGACATCACCCGGTCGAACGCAGGCAAGCATCTCGGTTTCGGTGCGAAAGACATCCACCACTGCCTGGGCATGAACCTCGCACGGCTGGAGTTGCGCGTCATGCTCGAAGAACTTTTCATCGCCCACCCCGCACTCCACGCGGTGGGCGAACCGGAACTGCTGCTCTCCGCGTTCATCAGTGGCATCGATTCACTTCCAGTCCGGACACGTGACTGACGGTGCCCGAGGCGCCACCTCGACCGCAGGGCAAAAGGAGACTGACCTGCGAAGATGGCATGTCCCCTCCGCTCTGACTCCCAACGGACATCGAAGAGTCACCGGGGTCACTCCGGTATCCGACTTCGGAGAATCGTCTAGCGGCAGAGTCGCCGAACGCCGAAACGCCCCCGTCCTCGCAGCGAGGACGGGGGCGTTCTGAGGTCGGGAGAGACAGCCGGCGGGGCAGGGACATGTCACCTGTGCAGCTCAGGGCAAAATCCTGACTCCAGTGACATCGAATGGGGCGAACGTCAATCACTCTGAGCGTCGGCGCCGAGGCTTCTGCACATCGGTGCGCGCGCCCTGTCCGGGTCTGTTGTTGGCCCACTCGATGACTTCGCCGCGCTTCCACAGCGGCGTTCGCCCGATCTTCTCGACCGGGGCCGGCGCCTGCCCCCGGGCGACATACGAGCGCCACGTCGAGGCGGAGATCTCGGTGCCGGACTCGGCCTTGATCAGGTCGATGCACTCCTGCGAGGTGAGCCTGTTCGGGTTGGCCATCTCAGATCTCCGGGTAGGTAATGGCCTGGATCGCGGAATCGCAGACGTACGGCCGAGTGAACGATGACGACTTACCGGTGCAGGGCGGCCTGCAGTCGGGCGTCCGGTGACGCGGGGGTTCCATGCGCTAGACCCTACAGCTCGAGGATGTAACGCCAGCGTGCCTGTCTGGGACATGTGGTATCTCTTCATGCTTGCAACAATACATTATGACGCTGTAAGGTATTGCTGGAAGGTAGACCTCGCCAAGGGAAGACGGTGCGAAATGACGCAGGCGGCAGATTTGAATACCCGTCCGATCGAGTTCGCGAAGGGAGACCTGGTCGCGTGGACCGTGCGCCCAGGTGTCTACACCGTGGTCACGCGGTCGCGGGCATCGGTAGTACTGCTGCCAGTGGTGCCCGAGCCGTACGCCACGCCTGACGGCGGATGGATCACCCATCCGTCCAAATTGCGCCCCGTCGACTTCGTCGAGGTCGGACGCGCCGCACACGCGGAGGGGGAGACCCTTTCTCCTGCCCTGAGTGCGGTAGTGCGCCGCGCTCTCGAAGGCCTGACCGTCGGCGACGGGCTCGGTCGCAAGATCATGTCCGACTTCGTCGACGGATGGACGGCCGCCAGCCTCGCCGAGCGCTGAACAGCAATGCCAGTAATGCCAGCAATCAAGGGGGAATCATGACCAATCAACTCGTCCAGGGCCGCAATGTGTTGGACCTGCGCCCCGGCGACGTCGTGCGCGAACGCAATGCCGACTGGCCAGAGCCCTTCACCGCGGGCGAGTTCTACGACTACACCGTCGCCGAAATCATCCGCGTCAACACCACCACTGTGCACGTCGCCATCGTCACCGACGGATTCCCCGCCGCCGTGCCCTACAGCCCCGACCAGTGGGTGACCGTCGTCGAGGAGGTGAAGGCATCCCGATGTCCCCGAACTGCATGTCGGAGGGTGCCGTCACGATGGCCACCGAGGAGGAGACGATGACCGCAGCAGAGAACGGCCCCCGGGAATGGGCGACGCGCATGCTCGCCCCGGGCCATGCGGTCATCCTCGATACCGAGACCAGCGACCTCGACGGATCGATCCTCGAGGTGGCCGTCATCGACGCGGCCACCGGCGCCGTCCTCCTCGACACCCTCGTCGATCCCGGCGACGTGCAGATTCACCCCGCGGCGGCAGCCGTACACGGCATCAGTGCCGCCCAGCTTATCGGCGCTCCAGACTGGCCCACCGTGTTCTCCGCCCTCGCAGCGGTCACCGCGGACCGGGTCGTACTCGCCTACAACGCATCATTTGATCAGAGTCGCATCCTGCACGACTGCCACCGCCACGGCCTTGACCCCCTGCACCTGGCCGACACCGAGCGGTGGGGATGCGTCATGGTGAAGCGCTCCCAGGCTGAAGGCGTCGAGAAGAACCTCCGACTCGACGGTGCACACCGCGCCTGCGGCGACGCAGAAGCCGCCCGCACAGTCCTCCAGGGCATCGCAGACGGCCCTACCGGCACTCCTGCACCCTCTTGCGGCCGAGACGCCGCTCACCGCCGTGACGCGGTCGCTACGACCCCTTCCGGCGAACTGCTCGCAGACGCGTCCTGCCCGGCTGACGCAGCCCCGTCGGTGCCGGGCTCTTACCTGCATAGATGACACGTCCCCTTCGTTAGAAAGAAAATGACCTGCCCAAACCTTCCGACCACGACACTCCGCGCCGCACCGTTCATGTGATCGACCGCAGCGGGTGGGGAACCAGCGGCGCTACCCTGCGATCCGTGCTCTCACGCTGATCTGGACCTGCACCACTTGCCAAGGCCCACGGGGAATCCCGCAGAAACACCGCTTCCATGAGGACGGCGAATGGTTTACCTGTGACCGATGGGACAACCCGTGCGGCCACGTCGACATGTATGTGTCGGTCCTGAACGAACCCCGAAAAGGGTAGAGGACTAAACCGGGTTTCTTTGTGGGACTTAACTCAAGTGTTGCAACATCACATTGGCACGCTGTAATGTCATTCTCGTAAGTCCGACACGGAAGGTCACCGTCATGAACGGCAGCACCGCCGTCATCACCGCAGACATCGTCACCGCAGCCCGCCAGCTCGACTGGGGATCGATCGTGATCCGAGACGGACAGATCGCCGGGTTCGCCCTCGACGACGAGGTAGAAGGAGACGAAATTCTGGCGGACCACTTCGACCTGTGCGAACTGGCGGAGTCCGCGAGCGACGCCGCCATTGCGGCAGAGCTGAACGCGAATTCGCGCGACTGACCCGCAGACCCCCAGTAATCCCACCGACAAGGAGTTCTCATGTCCCACGCCCTCGCCGAAGCCATTACCCCGGACCACCCCCGCGACCGCATCGTCGGCGTGCACGGATACCACCGCGACGAGGCGGGTTCGCGGTTCGCGACCGTCCGCCTCGCCGACGGCTCCAAGACCGAGATCGACCTCCTCGACATCTTCATCTCGCACCCGATCCGAGAGGTCGCCGCAGCGGCCTGACACACATCCGAAAGCCTCACCTGCCCAGTTGAAAGGACCCCGCAATGGACGTCGAAGCGAACACCGAAGCGGGGGAGGCGGAACGGTGAACGAGTATTTCCCGCCCGACTGGGACAACCGCCCCCGCGTCGAACCCTGGAACGGCCACATCACCCGGCAGATGTGGCTGGCCAGGGACAAAGAGGACCTGGTCGGCATCATCGAACTGCTCGGCCACCAGATCACCACGGCGAAACAAGACGCACGCGACGCCGGCTATCTGGCCGACTGGCGAATCTTCCGGATGCTCGGCCAGGTACGACTCGGCGCCCGCGTGTACAACAACCTCGCCCGGGCACACCGCCGCGGCCGCAAGACAGTCCGGATCGATCAACTTCTCGAGGAGGCCACCGATGCCTGACCGCAACGACACACGCACCCCTCGCCGCGACTACCACGCCCTGATCGACGGCCGGGAAGTTCAGGTCGTCGGCCACGTGCATACCTCCCCGCACCACCCCGACCGCGGAGCCGCGATCACTCCGTTCGAGGATCTGGCCGAACCGGGTACCGGTGCACACCTGTTCGCGCTGGTCTCGGTCCGCTGCGCTACCGACGACACCACCGTCGACCTGGACACCGGTGTCAGCCACAGCAAGTACTTCGAGGGCCTGTTCAGGACGCCCAACGGCACCAGTTGGTACCTCACACCGGCGGTCTACGACCCGCGGTCGCGTACGTACGCCCTCGGTTCGCAGGCGCTCGCCGCGGGGCTGAGCATCGGTGCACTGCACGACGACGTTCTCGAGGTGGTCGGTGGCGCTGGGTACGCTGCCCCAGCGGGTGTGCGGGTGCATGACTTTCCAGTGGGGGCCCCTGCACCCCGACAGCCGCGGGCTGCCGCCCTGACCACCCGCAGTCTCACGAGAGGAAAACAGTGAACGGTCTGTTCTGCAGCGGCGAGTCGATGGATACCGACCGATGAAACGCGCCGCCTTCTGGGGGTGGGCCACGGCCACAACAATCCCGGAAGCCTTGACGAACGCGCTCGACGCCGCGGTGTCGACGATGCACCAGGAACTCGGTGCCGATGCGCACCCGGTCAACACCTCGCACACCACAACCATCCTCACCGATCAGGTCCACCAGGACCCAGGACTGCTCAAGAGCCTTCTCGGGAGCTCGACGGCAATCGTGAACCGCGAAGACCACGCCCTGGTCACGGTCTTACTGATTGGCGAAGTCTGGTAGCCGCTGTGATTCGGAGATGAGACTGCAACGGGTGGCCGAACTCGCCGCATCTGCATAGCTCGTCGACCACGACCACCCGTGCAACTACCCAAGGAGCAGAGATGACCCTCAACGAGCGCAACGCCCCGGTTCCCGCCAACCGTGTCATCGACGAACCGTGGCGCACCGCGGTCACCGATGTGCTCTTTGCCCGCGTCAACGAACTCACACGCCTCTCACGAACGGGGATGAACCCCGCGGACAACCCTCCGCCGCTGGCGTCGCGACTGCATCGCGGCGAGGACCTGCTGCCACTGGCCGCCACCACGCCAGCCACCGAGAGCGGCACCGCGCGACGCAAGAAACTGATCTTCGCGCCCGGGCTCAGCCAAGACGCTCTCGCCCGCCGCCGAACGGTCCGGCTCGACCCGGCCACCGCGACGCCCGCCGGCGGTACCGAGGTCGTCCGTCTCGGCCAGCCCCGCGCCGAACCCGAGTAGGGGAGAGCGGAGCATCGGTCAACTCATGCAATTGACCTGGGGAAATGACACGTCCCCCATTTCGTGTCACGTCGAGAAGGGGACTCCATGAGCATCGAAAGCTGGCTGGCACGAGGGATCCTGAAGGCCATGACTGTGGCCGAGATCGAACTGTCGCCCGTAACGGCGGGATCGCCGCGGACGACCGGAGACCGCCAGTGATCGGTCGTCCTCCGACGTGGGGCACCTCGTTTCCAGGCGAGATGCTGCCCACGGTGACACGCGAAATCGATTCCCTGCGCACGGAACTCGCGGGGCATGACGGTGACACCAGTCCGGTCGTGGGGATGTTCCGCCGGTACCTGGATCTGCTCGAACGCGACGGACTCATGCTTGCCGACCGCGATCGGTTCGAGATCCGGCGCCTGCTCCAGCGTGCGCAGGGCCGGGTGACGTCCACCGCAGTGTTCCTGACCGGTGTGGTCGCGACGATCCTCGGGGTGAGCTGCGCCGGCATCCTGATGGACTACACCGCGGCCGCGCTCGGCCCGGCCAGTTTTCTCCTCGGGGCCCTGGTGGGAGCCGTGATCGCCGGTACCGTGATGCGAGTGGGCACACGTGAGCTGGGGTCGTGGACAGCGCACCTCGCCGACACCGCGATGGCCCGTCTGGACGAACGCCTGCCCTGATCCACCGCGGTCCCTCCAGACCGGGAGCGTCCGATGAGCGGAGCTGGGAATCGGCTGATCGCGCCGATGCTGGCCACACCGGGTGAACCACCGGTGGAAATGGACGGCTGGGCGGCCGAAATGAAGTACGACGGCTTCCGCCTATTAGCTGGGGTCGGTGGCGGCGCGCATCCGGTGCTGTGGACCCGCAACCTCAACGTTGTCACTTCCTCCTACCCGGAGGTGACCGAGGCGCTGACCGAGGCATTCGGTGGTCACGGGCGCATCGTCTTCGACGGTGAAATCGTCGCCCTCACGCAAGGTCGGCCTTCGTTCGCACGCCTGCAGAAGCGGGCGAACACCCTGCGCCCGACCACCGCCCTGCGCCGGCAGGTACCGGTCATTTTCCTGCCGTTCGATGTGCTCCGGCTCGACGGGGACGACCTGATGGGTGCCCCGTACCTCGATCGCCGCGCCGCCCTCACCGACCTCGGCCACCAACTCCAGGGCGCTGTCCTCCCGATCCAAATCCCACCACATTGGGAAGGCATCGAGGGTATGGTCATGCTCGAAGCGGTTCGCAGCTCGGCTATGGAAGGTGCTGTGTTCAAACGTGTTTCGTCGCTGTACCTTCCCGGTCAGCGTACCCGGGCGTGGCGGAAGGTGTTGATCCGTACCCGGGTGAGCTGCGTGGTTCTCGGGTGGATTCCTGCTGGCGGGATGCAGCACAACATGGTTGGCGCCCTTGTGCTCGGCGCCTACGACGACCAGGGCGCACTCCGGTATGTAGGGCACGTCGGGACCGGTTTCACTCAGGCTGGGCGCCGGCAGCTCGGTGAGCAACTGGCTGCCCTCGAACGTCCCACCAGCCCGATCGTCGCTGAGTCCGCGGCCGCGGAACAGCACGGTGTAGTGCGGTGGGTCCACCCGATTGTGGTGGTCGACATAGATATCCGCGAATACGGGCCCGGAGGGCTCCGGCACCCCTCGTACAAGGGCCAACGACCCGATCTCGATCCGGAAGGGGTCAAATGGGATTCATTGCAGTAGTTGCAACATCGCGCATCCGCTCAGAGCTGACGATTCAGCTGGTCGTGGCTTCCACCAAGTCGGGACCGGATCGCTGCATTCGAGGTGGCCCCGCGTGTTACATCAGGCACAACAATGATGCATCTGATACAACCGCCCTCCCTCGGCAGCAGTTCCGCGAGGGGATCCCCAATCGGAACTCCAGGTGGGGGCCAAACGGACTCCCCTGCAACTCTGATCGGAGTCCAACCACGGCCCCAACCCAGACTGTCTATCGTGACTGCATATGAGGCAGAGATTGGGTCCGATCGCGGCAGGGGCAGCTGCAGGAGCGTTGATCCTGACGAGCTGCTCGACCACAACCGACGTGCCGGAAACCTTCGCCGCCACGGTAACCGTCACCGGCGAAGCCAACCTGGCATCGGCCGAAACCGGCGAGTGCACCATCGGAGCCAATCGTGTCTCCCCGGGCGACACAGTGGTCATCCTCGGAGACACTGGTTCCGCATCCGCGAGGTCGCCACTGGAAGTCGGATCCATCGATCAGAAGCCCGACGGCATGGGCGTATGCACCTACACCGCGCACTTCGACGATATCCCCGCGAACCAGCGAAGCTACAACATCACCGTGACCAGCCCTATTAACGTGACCAACTTCGGGCTCCAGTCCTTCACCTCCGCCGAACTCAAAAGTGGTGCTACGTACCGCCTACTGCAGAACGCACCGCCGCCCGCCGGCGGCGGCATCGGATCTGAAGTGCAGGACAGTGACGGCACCCCCTGAAGCGGGCACCAGTGGCATATCAACCGATAGTTTCGGAGTATCAACCGGCCCCGCCGCCGCCTGCTCCTCCGCCACTGCTGTTGAAGGGAAAGATGTCGGTATGCGAGCCGTCCATGCGTCGAGGCGAAAGTGACGAGTAGGGACTCGGCTTCCGGTCGTGCATCAACCCCCGAAGCGTGACCCCAATCCTTGGAGGGTCCTCCAGAACCAATTCCCCGAACGAACCGGGGCAGCTCCAGACCCGTACGGGATAGGTTCCTTGCGAACGTAGTGCTCCATACCCCTTAGCGTAGCCAGCAATCTGCATACTCGATAGCGTGACCTGCAACAACGCCGAGAGCTCCGATGCGAATGCCTCAGCCGACACGGTCGGGTGAGGCTCCAGCCGAACCGGCATCGAGTGGCTGCTGTCGTCGATCGGTGACCGCTCAACGATCGCCTTTCGGTGGTCAGCCCTGTGTGGGTGATGTCGGTACAAGGGTCTCCGCGATGTGGTGCAGTAGGACCATGGCCTGGGATCCCGAAACGACTGATAGCCAGGACTGGGCCGAGCGCGGCCTCCGAATGGCCGCCGATACCACCGCTGGCACCTGGATCATCGAACACGTACACAACTTCGACCACACGGTCGTCGCGTTGGTGCCACCGGTGTTCCCCGCGTACGCCCGGATCTTCCACCCCGCGAACACCATTGACGACTAGATCGTGCGCTGGGCAGGCGTCGCCGCAGCCAACGGCACCACCGCGCACCCCGTCATGGAATGGGGATCCATCGTCGGAGATTGGCACACCAGCGAACAGGAAGGTCTGTGGCACGACTCGCCGGTGAGAGGATCGCTGCCCGCGCGCACAACACGTGCACTGGCCGACATCCTCCGACGATTCACAGCCACACCCGACCACTGTTGGTTCGCCCACTGGGAAGGATCCGGCTACATCACGGCGCCATCGAACTACCCTCGGCTGCCCATGCCCAGCCGAGCCATGGCCCTCTTCTCGGGAAGTATCGACCTGGCAGATACCCAGTTCGGGGCCGACAAGCAGTTCCCGGGAGGGATGAGCGCGCACCTGTGGTGGCCCGGCGACCACGCCTGGTGCGTGGCGACGGACATCGACCTCATGACGACCTACCTGGGAGCGTCGCCGGAGTGCGTCGACACCGTTCTCACCGACGACGCACTTGAGGCACTCCCCGCGACCCCCGATCAGAGAATCACCTGGGACAGCGACACGATCAACCCGTTGCCCTCGAGTCCATCGGGTCTATGACCAGTGCCGTAAGCCCATCGTCATCCGGTACTCCGACAGGCGTTCGACGGCGCACCTCTGCTATACGACTGTGTCACCTGAGCTGAGGCACGCCACGCGCAGAGCTCACCGATCAGGCAAGTGACGGAGCCGGCAGCGCGGTCGATCCAGACGGCGTTCCCATCCCGGACTTCAGGTGCGAAAAGCAGAAAGGGGCTCCGGCTCGACACGGGCCACAGAACGAACTCGTATCCCGAGAGCCAGTCCTGGACTGCCTCGGCAATCACGGAGGTCGCCGTCGCGACGTCCGTCTCGTATGGGAGACCGAAACCGAATCCGCTTGGAATGTCCGGACCGTTGGCCCGGGTCTCGACGGCATTGAGCCCGATCGTCCATGCCGGGATCTCGTCCGTGGTGTCTTCGATTGTCCAAATGAGTGAGCTGTACTTGTTGAACTCGGTAAAGCACTGAGTGTCCCGACCGACTGCATGGCACGCCTCGACGAAGTGACGAGGTGCGTCGGTGGCATCGTCGGCATTGAGGTTGAGTAGCCACTTAGGCTTTCGCGGAACCTGTGGTTGAGGCCACGCCTGTGTCGCCTGGTACCGCCAGTCTTTCGGCGCTTCTGCGTCGGATTGCTTCCACTCGAAGTCGATCAGATCGCCGACATTGAGTTCGAAGGCATCTTCGCTCTCGATTGCGGCAGAGGGCAGCCAACAGCCACCCGGGGTCTGGGACGAATCCACTACGCCCGACCTCGATTGGCGGTCCCAACTTCGCACGGTTCCGCGGGTTCTCATTTCGCAATCATCCCAGTCCACGGGCCGGCCATTTTGCGATTCCCCAAGCCGAACCTGCACCGAGACGAAGTGGTGTTCGAGCGCGGGCCGGCGGCAGTCCGCCGTCGTTCCGTATGCGGATCCTTGACCGGCACTCATTTACGACGATCGGTACGTTGGCTCATCCCGACGCGCCATCCTCCGAAAGTCGGTGAGAACACCACTGCCTCGTGCAAGCTGACGGAGTGACCGATCATCACGAGAAGCGGCGTCCACCAACCCACCTGCCGGTGTTGGTGACCGAGACGTCGATCGAGGACGGCGAAACACCACCACCGGAAATCGGGATCATCGGCGAGTTTCCGCTGCTTTTCCAAGAGTTCCCCGCCAATCCCGCCGATCCGTCGATCGTCACGCTCCGCGCCTCGGCCGAACCTCTGCAGTCGGGCAAACCCACACTTCAGCGACCCGGCACCGGTGAGGAGTGGTGGGACTGGACCGTGCTGTTGCGCGGCGCTGGGTGGGCAGCCACCTGGTACGCCCGCCGTCCGGTGCTCGGTCAGGTCGAAGTCACGGGGCGTCTGATCGGTAACCTCGCCTACGCCACGACAGGCCGGATCCGCGGTCGGGTAACCCGCGTTCGGGTGGCTGCCGACCGATACCACCGAGACCCCGACACACCGCACTCGAAATGGAAGCACGTGCCCGGAACCCACCACTACCGCGAGGTCACCACCGCACCGCGCTTCTTCGCCAATGGCATTCGCCCTGCCGACCCCGAAACTCCCACCGCCGGCATTCGGGAGGTGGGGGTGCTGGTCGATCTGGACTTGACCGACGTCCCACCACGGCCGCTGCGCCCCAGTGTGATCCCCGGCGCCGTGTCTGCGCACGGCACTGACCTCTGGGTGGTCGATCGTGAACTGCCCCTGGTCGTCCGCCTCGACTCCAACCGCCACGTCACCGAGTACACACTGCCCGGGCAGATCTTCGACAACCCACCGGCCATGCGAACCCGGTACCTGTGGGCACACGCGGACGGGTGCTGGGTGGGCGGCTGGGACGGGATCTACCACTGCAACCGGGACGGCACCGTGAGCAAGGTCAGCGACGCGCCGATCCGCGACGGCGCCGCCCACGGCGAGGTCCTGCTCGCCGTGGCGGTGCCGAGCCGTAACGCGGCCGAGCTGTTACTGGTCCGACCGGATCAGGACCCGGTGTCGAGCAGTGCCAGCGGGTGGGGCGACCTCGAGGCGATGAGCACCATCGACGACGGGTTTCTGCTGCTGTTCCGCCAGCGCGACCCGAACACCGGTGCCCTGGGTGCGACCCGCCTGGTTCGGGTCGACCTGCACGGCACCACGACCCTGGGTCCACCTCTGAACTCGCCGGTGGACTCGTACCGGCCGTTTCTGGCCGGCACACCCCCGACCGTCTTCGACGGCACCAATGCCTATCGCGTGCTTGACGACCTCACCGTCGTCAACGCAGCTGCACTGCCCGACCGGGTGCTGGACGGCGGGCAGATCGGGGACATGATGTGGATCGTCGGACATCCCCCCGACGGCACCGGTCTCGGACGGTGGTGGCCGCTCACCGGGCGACCCACCTACACAACCGAGCACCAATACTGGCTGTTCACTCTCCTCGACGCTCACACCCGGAAGCCGATCTCCAGCACACCGATCCGCAACCCCCAACCAGACGTCACCATCGACGGCGTCGACACTGTGTGGGTCACCGCCACCCCGAGGGGTCTGCATGCCATCCCAGAGCAGACCATGACCGAGCCGGTGTCACTCGATGTCGCCGACCTGCTCGATCGATCACGAACCCAAGGATGATCCCAATGGCGGCGGCATGCGGCAGGCCGCCGCGCTTTGATACATCCGGTGAGGGATCCGCTTGCGGGCCGGTCTGTGGCGCTGGTTGGGTGGCGCTCGGATGCAGCGGTCCGCGATGTTCGTCGACGGTAGCGTGCACAAGATGGACCGTCGCCGCCTGTTCACCGCAGTGGTCGCGCTGACGGCACTGATGAGCGGATGCAGTCTGGTCCGCGGACCAGCCCCTGATCGCGATCCCGCCGAGATCGTGGACGCTGCGGTCTGTCGAATGCCGCAAGGCAGCGAATTGCTGGGCCTCACTCCACCGACCGAATTGATGCCGGCGCCGGCGCCGCGCTCGGGAACGGTGCCGTCGGATTTCGAGCCGGTCGCGGCCATCACCTGCGACGAATGGCTCGCGAATTCGGTCGCCGCTGATCTCACCGGGAGTTTTGCCGAGCACCGATGGGAGGGTGACTTCGCTGCGGCAATCGACAAGCTCAATGCCCCGTCTGAGGGTCAACGTCTGGATCAGAACAGCTGTGGAACGGCGAGTTTGGCACCGATACCGGACTTGTGGTTGATCGACGCGCACGGTCGCGCACTACGCCCGTCCTACCCTGTCGACGACTGTGGATTCCTCAAGATCGGTGGACTCCGCGAGATCGAAAAACTAGTCCAGGTCGATCGGATCGAACACTACGTCCGCCACACGCCGGATTCGCTGCAACAGCTGATGGGATGCAGCCCGCGTCGGGTGACGCCAGAAATCGGTAGTCAGCGCCTCGTAGCCGAGCAGTACTGGGTCGGCAGCGCAGTTTGTCGTTACACCACCGATCCGGACGGGAGTATCACCTTCACGGGAGCCGAAGAACTCCAGGACAGCCTGGGGCAGACGTTCTTCTCGCTCCCGCCTGCAACCGAGTGTTCGTCGGTCGCGAGCCGCACGGCCGGCACGACAGTGACGCTAGCGGGGCCAGAGGATGTCGAACCGTTGCCGGTACTCGTCGAGATCGATGGATGCCGCCGTGTACTCATTGAGGAGCACATCGCCCTGCAGGCCTCCGAGGACGTCCTCGCGCAGGTCTCTTAGCTGGCACATGGTTGTTGAGTCAGCCGCTCCTTATGGGTGACCCGTAGGCGGAACCCGCACCGGGACGAAGTGGCGTCCCAGCGCACGCCGACGGCAGTCCGCCCTCGTTCCGTAAGCGGATCCTCATCCGGTGCCTTGATTGGCGTTCGGCTATCGGAAGTGCCGATACCTGTTGGCTCTTACACTGTGGCGATGGGGGCGCGCACCGAGATCGATCCCGCTGGAGTGGCATGAGCTGGTTGATGCGTGAGGATCAGCGAATGGTGGAAAAACTTCTCCTGCAGGGCGTTATCAGCCTCGCCGAGGCACGTCGGCTGCGAACACCATCTGGTCAGGATCCGTTTCTCCGGGACGCCGTCGACAACCTTCTGATGGATCTGTCCGGCTACCCCCTCAGAGAAGGTGGGCCGCGCTCCGGGTTGGACCAACTCGAGTACTTCAGCAAGGCCATCGCCCGGGAGCCGATCGAGTTCGCCCACGGTCTCGATACCCGAGTCGGTCGAATCGTTCTCGATGCGACGTCGGGTCTTACCCATGAGAACCGTGCCGAACGTCGATGGGCGATTCTCGATCCTCTCGGGGCGCCGCGGATGGACCGGCGGGAGGCCGGCATGAACGTTTGGGTGCGTCTCCTGTCTTCCCGTGTGACGGACGGCCTGCTTCACCCGGTTCTGTGTGCAGGGCAAATTGCGGGAGTGGGCCCGCTGTCTGTGGATGATGCGTACAACTCGCGGGAGGTGCAGATCAACCGCGCTGCTCCGCGTTTGTACAAGACGTGGGTGTCCGATCCCGGCACCCGTGACAGCCAGGAACACAGCATGCGGGATCTGTTCGAGTCAGTCAGTTGGGCTCGTTCGTTGTTCTGAATGCCCGCGGTCCCCTTTCGCCGATCGGTGACCGGTCATCGATCGATGACCGGTCTCCGATGCACTCCGGGAGCGGGTAGCCGACGTGAAAGCCGCTCTATTGACCGGTCACCAGCCGATTGGGAGGGTGAGGGATGGCTTCGAAAGATTCGCGACGCCCCCCGTTGCATCCGTTGGAGACACCATCATGGAACTTGAGACTCTATGGCGACGAGGGCGACGCTACTGGTGCACCCCTTCACTTCGTGGAGGCATGTCACGCGGTGGGTCGTGACACTCGCTGCTACGACGAACTGAAGTGGCTCGGTGCGATGAGCTGGCTTGTAGTCGACGAGACCAAAATCTTCGGGGGCTGGTCCATCGGGCTCGGGACCGAACACGGAGGAAGTCATGGTTTCGGAACCCCGGTTGACGTCGATCTCGTCACCATCACGGCACGAATTGCCCGAAGCGGCTCAGGACTGGTTCACGGGGTATGAGCACACGTTTTGGCCTGTTGTGAGCAGCAGCCCGCTTCGGTTGCTGAAGCCAGAGGTTCGGGACGGACGCGCCGTCTGGGTTAGCCCCGGCGATGGCACGATCACGTGCACTATTGGAGACCTCTGCAAATGACTCTGGGGCCGAATCCCGCGCGTTACTGAGCGCGGCCCGGAGACGGATCCGCTTCCGGCACGTCGCGCGCTCTCGATCGGGTCGACTCCTTGGAGGGTCAACTCGCTTGCTGCTTCAGGTCGCGGTAGTGGGTGTGGGCCTTCGCTGCGAGAAGCCAAAAAGGTGATGTGTCGTCGGCGTCTACGAGGTAGCCGTTCTTCTTTCCGTCCGAGAGGTACTGCTCACGTACCCAGTCCTCCATCCCTTCGGGTGACTGGTCAGGCAGACCGTAGAGCACAGCGAGTGCCCGTTTGAGCTGATCGTCGTCGATGGTCATTGCCTGGCGCTGCTTTCGCAGCCACAGCGCCTTGCTGCTCTCGCCAGCGCGATGCAACTGTGCGACGCGCATCGCTAGCTCCAGCACGAATGGTTGGTTCTGATTCATAATTCCTCCCGTACCTTGCCTCGATCGTATGAGCAACTTGCATCGTGTGGACGAGGAATTGCGCCTAGACGTAGGGGCCATGATCCGTCAGTCACCGATTGGGCATCGATGACCGGTCACAGATCCCTTGTCGGAACGTCGCCTCGGCTGCCCAAGCGCGCAGCCCTCACGTCAGCACCACTGAGACCAAGTCACGCTGCGGTACCGTGGGCCATAGGTGACCCCGAGTCCGCGACCTTCGTGTCGCGGTTCACCGAGAACTTGGGGCATGAAATGCGCACACCGTTCCGCTCGTACTCCACCCAGCACGGGACCAACCGATCGACGCAGAGCATCGTCCGTACGGGGTCGTCGACCGCGGCATCGTGATGGAAAACCGCTTTCAAGGCAGCGGGCTCGGAGTCCTAATTGCATGCGTCAGCGGTGTGATTGAGGCCATCGCTCGACGCGACCGGTGGCAGATTGCCCGCAACACGACGGGCCCTCTGCTCGAAGAACTGCTCGCCGGCCGCTACGACCACCAGTTCATTCTGGTTGATCGGCCCTACCACCGCGGTCTCGACGGTGCACCGATCGCCGTTGCCGACAACCGGATCGCCATCGTCGTCGGAACCGTACCGACGGAATCCGACCATCATCCGAGAGTCCCCGTGACCGCAGTCTTGGTGGCAGCACCTGCTCATCCCCTCCACTGGCTGGTCGCTGCCCTCGACTTCGACATGGTCGTGGACAACGATTTTCAACGCCGAGTCCAATTCGGGACCTTCTCGGAGGACGCGGACCTCGCCATCATCGCCGCCCACGGGACACTCGATACCGAAGCGGCGGCCATCGACTGGGACGATCCCACAGTCGTATTGCGCGACAGTGAGAACGGCACGATCACCGTCGCGGACGTCGTGGCCGACCTCGCCAAGTGGGAAAGGCGGGGGTGGGCGTGGATTGCCGCGGACCGGAACGAGTTCGCCAGCCTGTATCTGCGCGCCAAACACCCCGAACTCGTACGCGAGTACTCGTACCCCTGAAGGCACCGTCTGCATGCGATATCCCAGTGACCCGGGTGACCGGTCACCGATCGATCAGCGGGACGGCCGCCCGACGTCGTCCGTGCTAGTACTCGTCCTTGAATGCGGCGTGCAATCGGTCGACGTCAGCACCGTAAGTGTGTGATGCGTGCGAGAGTGTGCGTATCACGGCGGCCAGCGGGTTCGGGTCGAGTGCACTGAAGTAGGCCGGGATGGCGTGATAGGGGAGGTTCTGCCCGCCGTGGTCGAACGGTCCGCGCAGCTCGTGGAGCGGTCGGATCGGTTCGTCCTTGTCGTTCTGACGGTCGGTCTGCCACCTGGTGGAGACGTGCTGGATGTCATCGAACGGGGAAGGTGGCGGTTGGTCGCTACCAAGTGCGGTCAGTGCTGGAGCGACCCATTCGCGGTCAGCGAGGCCGGCGTATTCGTACGCGCGAATGGCACACCAGCGGGCGGCCTTCCGTTGCGTTGGCTCATCCATGTCGATGATTCTCCGCATCAGATCTGCGTCGTAGGCGAGAAGCTGATCGGCTCCTGGGATATGTGCGACCGGGGCAAACCCATGGGCCACCCATTCGGCCTCGGCAAGTTCCTCGGTCTGCGCAGATGTTTGTATCAGAGCGTTCAGTTCTTTGTCGTCGCTGACGCGGTCGTCGCCGAACTTGACTGCCAGGCCGTCTATTGGCTGAAGCTTGGCCTTTGGATCTTGGCCTTCCAGTGAGTCGCGAACGATGTCTTCGATCGTTTGCGGGGGATCTCCGTCGATGACGGGCTCCTCACGGTCGAGCAGGTCGCGCTCCTCGTCATCGAGCTCCGTCTCGAAGTCCACTGGGCGAACATCGCGGGCTCGGTACGTGAGACTGTGTTGCGGTGAGGCAGATATGTCGTCCCACTCGAAATCGACATACTCGCCAGGTATCAGCTCGGGAGTGCCTTCCATATCTAGTATCTCGTCGGCCTCGACCCAGCACCCGCCCGGTGTCTCGGTAGCGTCAAGAACTCCCCATTCGCCGTGCCAAACTCGAACAATCCCTCGAACCGACAACGCGACCTCCAAGCCCTCATCGCAGATGGATATCGACAGTACCGAGCAGATTCACTGCAAGGACCCGCAACGGTCGACGCTCGTCCCGAACGCGGATCCGCTTCCGGCACGAGGGCGGACCTGTTCCGGACGGAGAGCTGGTCGCGGTGAGCGCAGCCACGCCGGATCTCCGGCAATACAAGTGCCGAACACACGCACGCGCGAGCTGGCATTTCTGGCTGGTCGCTCCATAAGGTCGGTATATGCGGTGCACATTCGAGGGCGGCAATCTCGATGGGACTTACCTCGATGTTGACGAACGAGAGATGGGCCCCTATAGCGGCCATCTGATGTGTTCTCCTGACCAGCCGGTCGAACAGATCCGTAACCATGGGCGCTGCGTGTACATGCGGACTGAACGAGTCGTCGATTGGGAGGGAGCATCCTGGGTCGTTTTTGCGCACCACGGAGACTGGGTGCATTACGAGCGCAGAAGTGATTGCCCCTGACTTCCGTCGAGGTTCGGCGGACGCCACTTCGTCCCGGTGCAGGTTCCTCTATTGGGGTCGCGGATCGCAAGAACCGACAGCAGAGACGGTTGCGGTGCAAACTTGGGTTCATGGAACAGACGGGAGGCGACGTACCGCAGGGAGTCGGATACGATGACGCCGCCTTCGCTGAGGCGAAACGCCATGGGGACGCGAATCAGAGAGACTGGGAGCTGCGGTTCCTGTCGGCGTTGGCGCGGAGGGTCACTACCCGCACCCCTGGTTCACGCGCCTGGGAGGTTCACACACTCGCGCTGGGTATCGACCAACTGACCGTTGTCGTCCGAGCGTGGTCGCACGACCCGCCCTACAACTCACGGCTCCTTGGGCTACATGAGCATCTGCCCACTATTCGTCGCGGCTTCGGGAACGTCGACGATCCGGAGACTGTTGCCGGCGTCTGGTACGACGAGATATTTACTCCACTCAGCTGGCCTCAAGGGCATCCTGATGCCGACGGGATCTACTGGAAGAATTAGCGAGATCTCTACCGCTGATCGATCGACGACCGGTTATCCGCTCCGCGGCGGGTAGGCGTCATGAGGAAGTAGTCAGACATTGGCTGGCTTCTTCGACGGCGTTGGCGTCTTCGGGAAGAACATCGCCGTGTCCGGCCAGACAGTGCTCTGCTGGGCTGATTGATCCACACTGACGAGCGGTGCCCCGAGGACACTGTCTGCATTCGCCGTCAGCGCTTGGCCCTCCGCTGGCGCCGGGCCTGCGCCTAATCCCCACACTCCGTGGGAGATCGAGCCGTCGCTTCTTCTGAACTCCATGGCGACCGCGTAGTAGTTATCGAACGGCACGGATCCGGTACTGCGAGTCCAGGGGTCGTGGACAGCAACCGCGTCAATCGGCTCGATCGGTGTCAGTACCGGCCTACTTGCGATCAGGTCCATCACGGTGGGGTCGACGGCGAGGCAATCCGCGTCAGGGGCTCGGCGAACGTCGGCGATAACGACGGCCGCCAGCCACGTAACCGCAGCAGTTGCGATCACCGCAACCATTACCGCGCGCCATGACCAACGCACCTGTCTGGCCATCTGTCCGCCTCCCCGGGCTCACGCTGTGTTCTGACTGAGCGTAATCGCGATCACCTTCTTGGCCGCTTGTTCCGACACCTCACGGACTCTCTGTGGTTGTCCGCTGGCGGATCCCTCAGAGACTTACAGGCTTCGAGTGCACGCACCCATACCTGCGGCGCCTCGACGTCGTGATCAGACCCGATCGCGGGGCCTCCGTCGAACAAGCCAAAGTGCCACACCAAACTGTCCTGATTCCACAAGTCCTGGATCGGCATAACGCCATCTTCGCGCGTCCGAGCTGCCCGCCCGTGTCATTAGCCTGATTGCACGCCAGGCCCGTCTCGACGCTGTTGCCTCGGTGACGAGGCGGGGTGTCGTGCGCACCAATCCAGCTCTGCAATACCTGCCGCTGGTCGGAAAGGGATCCGTCATCGAAGACCGTCACCATTGGCGTGCCGCTCCCTTCTCATCCTTGTTCCGGGCTGTCGGCCGTCGGATGTCGAATATCGTTGGCTGTGCTCCCCGACGACTTCGCCAGCCGTCGCTCGTAGAAGGTGATTCAGATGGACAGCTTCATTCATCTGGCAGGAGACAGCTGGAACTTCTGGTCCCCATTTCCGCCCGCAGTAACTTTCTGGCTGATCGATGTAATGGGCCAGCTTTCGCGGGCGGGAATCATCCTCGGAGGCAGCTGAGGATCGAGCGATGCGGCACCCGTAGCCGCCAGCGTCTGGACCTGGTGGACATCCCGGCCGCGCAGTTCGGACCGAGCAAGATCGGTCGTATGCGCTCGGCCGTTGCTGCTGACCGAGTGAGATTTTGAGCCTCCGCAGCTCCCGCCAGCGGATGGCCAATTGGAGCACCGCTGGAGACGCGCCGCCACTCTCCACGGAGCATAACGTTTCACGTTATTAACGCAGTGCGTTATACTCGTGGAGTGATCGAGTCGTTCGCCGACAAAGAGACCGAGCGGGTCTTTCACCGACAGTTCTCGAAGAAGCTCCCGCAGGACATTCAGCGGATCGCGCGCCGGCGCCTCCTGTTGATCGAGGCTGCCACCGACGTCAACGACCTGAGGGTGCCCCCAGGCAACCGCCTGGAGAAGCTCTCCGGGGACCGGGTGGGCCAGTACAGCGTTCGGATCAATGATCAGTACCGCATCTGTTTCATCTGGCGCGCCACCGCCGCATACGACGTGGAGATCACCGACTATCACTAACCACCAGAGGGGAGCCGACGCTCCATCCGACCACAGAATCGACAAAGGAACACCGACAATGACAACAGACCTGAGCCCAATTCACCCCGGCGAGATCCTCCGCGAGGACTTCCTCGAGCCGTTCGGCATCACGCAGAACCGCCTAGCCACGATCATCGGTGTTCCGCCCCGACGGATCAACGAGATCGTGCTCGGCAAGCGGTCGATCACCGCAGACACCGCGTTGCGGCTGGCCAAGGCGTTCGGCAACAGTGCGCAGTTCTGGCTCAATATCCAGGACCGCTACGAGCTCGACCTTGCGGCCGACAAGATAGGCGACGCCCTCGCCAAGATCACGCGTCTCTCGGCATAGAGAGGCAGAAGGGGACCGTCGGTGTGATTGCCCGCCGCACCGGACGGAACGATCACCGGGATGAATCGTTCGAAGGCTGAGCCATGCCGGGCCTGGAAGGCCAATGCACCAACGGCATCAGCTCCGGGCAGCGGTCCTGGCCTGCCCTTGCCGATGATGTTTGACCGTGGAGTCCCAAGCACTGCGCCGCCGGCGTTGTGCGTTCGAGAGATGGGAATCAGCGATGTACATCGGGTATGCACGAGTGTCCACCGATCAGCAAGACCTGACCACACAGCAGCACGCACTGCTCGGGCTCGGGGTCTCACCGGAACGGATCTACGTCGATCACGGCTTGACCGGCACCAATCGTCAACGGCCAGGACTGCAGAACGCCCTTGCAGCGTGCCGGAACACCGACACCCTCGTGGTGACCAAGTTGGATCGCCTGGCCCGTTCGTTGCCCGATGCTCGGGACATCGTCGACGAGCTCACCGCTCGGCACGCGTGTCTGCAGATCGGAGCCTCGTTGCACGATCCCACCGACCCGGTCGGTCGCCTGTTGTTCAACGTCCTGGCGATGGTCGCCGAGTTCGAGGGCGACCTGATTCGGGCACGAACGAGGGAGGGGATGCGGATCGCGAAGGCGAAGGGACACCTGAAGGGCAAGAAGCCGAAGCTCAACCCACGCCAGGAACGGCACCTGGTCGAGCTTCACGTGTCAGGCGAGTACTCGACCGCTGAACTGGCCGATCTGTTCTCGGTGGGCCGGTCGACGGTGTACCGGGCCATCGAACGCAGCGCCCACCGGGCTCAGCGTGACGCTCTCTCAGATTTCAACACCTAGCCATCCCCGCTGGAATGTCCGCCGGTCCCATACCGGCGGACGATCGCTCTCTGGGATGGTTACTCCGCCGGGTAGTCGTAGACGTGCTCGTGGGGATAGACGAGACCGACCTGTGTGTGGAGTTGTTTGGGTTGGACGTCTTCGCCGAGGTAGTAGATGACACGGAGATCGCATCGTCGCGGAATCTCGGAGATTAACTTGTCGATGATCCGGATGATCTTCGCTGGGCCAATGACAGTGTCATCTCGAAGAACGTCTTGAGCATCCGCGACAGAAATCACGACCCGTTTCACCGGGCGTCCCGGTCGGTCGCGATATCGGCTGCCGATGCCTCCATGCGTGATATCCACGAGATCTCGAAAGCACTCCTCGAACGAGCCGATTCCATCCGCTCCGTAGTAGCTCGGAAACTCGAGGGCATCGCCCCATGTTCGAGCAAAGTCCGGGAGAGTTCTGCACCGAACGCCTTGGATCGTGACGAAGTGAGTAGCCGGCTCTTCGCGGTCAAGGCATGCACCCATCACGGCATCACGGACAGGCGGCATGTTCGGGTAGACCTTGATCCAGGGGAAGGCTGGATCGGAGGTTCCGAGCTGGGCAGCAAGGCCCGCAAAGGTCTCAGCCAACCGACTTTCGACGTTCGCCCAGAAAGAATCACCAGTCCGAGAACGGCGGAGGAGGGAGGAAATCTCTGCGGCTACGTCATCGAGTCTCCGTCCTGATGTCTCCAGCCGATCCTCGAGTTCTCTGACATCACTCAGCAGCCGATCCCGCTCACCCAATAGCCGCGTGACCTGGTCTGCATCAGGGTCGCTGCTCATCAACCCACGGTAGGCGGGAGTGCACCCGGTCGGGGGCGATCCGTCATCTTCCGAAGATCATCCGACCGAAGCCGAAAGCTCCACGCCCATCGATTGCCTGGCCGCGGTCGCGCTCGTTCCGAAAGCGGATCCTTGACCGGATCAGCGATCGCTTATCAGTGGGGGCTCGACGATGCGCTGGAGGGTCCAACCGAAGGCACGCAGCGCAAAGGCAGCCGCGATGCCGAAGAACAGTCCCAACGCGGGAAGTGTGAGCCAGGTGGGTCCCCCCAGCCCGACCCGAAGCGGGTCACCTTCATTCGCGCCAATGCTCATGTCCGTTACGAAGTACGGTTCGCCAAGCGCTGGAGGAAAGTAGGCGAGCAGAAGCCCTGTCACTAGTCCCACCATTGCTGCAAAGAGCGCAAACGTGAGTATGGACGCGGACGTTCCGACCGAACCTCGAGTGAGCCTCCACCCCAGCCGAGCGAGGAACCACCAAAGCCCGACGGCGAGCGCGCTTGTCCCAATGGGGAAGGCTGCGAGCGTTGGTAACCAATCCACTCCTGGATGCACCCTCGGTCCTGGGCCGAAGCCGGCCTCAGCAAAAACCTCTCCGGTTTCGGGGTGAAGGCCCATTTGTGGCTCCACGAAATGCCAAGCCATCGCCGCAAGAATTCCCAGAAGGAAACCAAATCCTGCCAACGCCACAAGAAGGTTCGGGATGTGTAACCGCAGACGCTGCACGTTCCGGCACCCTACCTGTGCGGCGCTTGAGGTGCCGGAAGCCGAACCCGCACCGGGACGAAGTGGCGTCCCAGCGCACGCCGACGGCAGTCCGCCCTCGTTCCGTAAGCGGATCCGCTATCGGGACGGGTGCGCACCCTGACTAGGTCCGATCAGAGACCGCTCAACGATTGGCAACCGGTCACCGGACCCACTGGAGTTCGCTAACAGGCGCCGGTGATTGGGCAGGCCCAACTGCGGGCGATCTTCCAGGTGCCGTCCTCGGCGACGAACGTTACCGGGCCCACGTCACCAGGCGGATTTCCGTCGACGGTGACCTGCCCACGGGCGGATACTTCGCCCTCACCGGTGCTGGTAACTGAGGTGAACTCGACCGTCAGTTTCTCCTGGACGAAGCGTTGGGCGAGCGCCGGATCGTTCTCGCTCACCCCCTGGAATAGCTTCACACGATCGGCCAACCGAACGTCGTAATCGAGGGCGGTCTGGACGAGGGCAGTCAACTCCGCCGGTGTCGGGTCCGCGGTAGCCGGAACCTCGGGGGCAGCTGCTGCGAAGGCTGTTGCCTCCACGCCCGTTGCTGATGCGGGTGAATCGTCGCCCTCGTTGTCCGAGCCGCAAGAAGTTAGCAGACCTGCGGTAACCGCCGCTCCCGCGAGTAGCACCGGAACGAGCCGAGACGTCATCGGAATCCTTTGCACGCGAGAGGCTGCTGGTCGGTTGTACTAACCCACTATGTCAGCTTCAGTAGGTGAACCGTCGAAGGCATCGATTCCCACTCACTGATCGCTCACCGGTCATCGATCGCTTGCCCTCCTGCAGGGGCAGTTGGCTCGACCCTCATATGGGCTGACGGACGAAGCCAGGCTGTGCTCGGAACGGCCCATTCGGCGACGCCGACGTAGGGACCGGACTGGCAGTGGGTATATCCGCTGGGATCTTCTCCGGTGTAGGGCACTTGCGATATCAGCGGCTCGGCGCAGAGCAGTCCACTGAGCGATACGTGGACCGCGTCCCACTCCTGGGCGATCGACGGCCAATCGGGAAACACCGTCCCCTCACGCTCGCGGGGATGCGCCTTCAGCAGCGCCTCCCATGCGGGCGCCGAATCGACCCGCGCGATCCGCGCCCTGGCGGGATCGAAATGAACGTCGTAGCGCAGGGGACTGCGCTCTGCATCGTGTTCGCCGTGGAGCAGCCAGGCATCGTTTCCGCAAGCAAACTTCGTCGCCGTCCAGAAGGCGCCGTCCGGTAAAGCGCTGGGTCGGTGGCGGTTAGCGACGCTTAGTGTGCGGAACTCGGTGAGGTTGCCGTGATGACTTTGTGGGGAGAGCAGCGTTTCCCTGCTCGGTGAGGAGAGTGCGGCTGCGACGGCCTCGCTCATCTCCACGATGTCGGGGTCGGAGGTGTCGAGATCGATGACATCTTGGAAGTCGCCGCCGTACAGATACATGTGAAGCACCATCGCTACGCGACCCGAGTAGTCCTCGGTGTCGATCGAGGCGGCGTACTGCCCAGCGGAGGAGAACTCCGGGTGCAGTGCGCGCCACTCTCCCCACCAATCGATCAACATGCGGCCGGGGAACGTGTCCAGGAGGTTGACCGCAAGATCAGACGTCATAGCCATAGTGTCGCAGCGCTCGCTGTCAGCAAACCGCCCAGCGGAGCCGGATGACGATCCATCACCGGCGAAAGAGTCGCTCAGAATCGGCGCCGCGATCGCCGACCGCGCCGTGTGCGCCGGCCCCCAGGTCATCGCGCTCGACCGTGAACGGCGCCGATGTGGCCAGCGTTCCGACGAGGACCGATTCTCGGCGGGCTGGAACACCCGCTATCTCCACACGCCAGGCGACAATTGCTACATGGATCAACAACCCGCAACCGCCGATTTCCGGTCGGCCAGGGCTCGTCTACGGCGAGCAGAGCAGCAGCGGCACGAAATGGCCGAAATGCGGAAAGCTGAACGCCAGGCCTCGTCTTTTCGGGTGGAGCGGTCACTGACCGGCAGCAAACTTGAATTTGTTGCGTCGTACACGCCGCCCGAAGATTTCGAAGTCATTTTCGGCGATTGGCTCCACAACACACGGTCTGCGCTTGATCACCTCTTCTTCCAACTCGCTGTCGCAGATACGGGCCAGAATCCGCCAAGCCGACCACGCGCACGACAGTTTCCGATCACCCGAACCGTCGAGGACTTCAATCGCATTCGTGAGACCGATACCTTCCACGGCATGCACGAACGCACCATCGACTCAGTTGAGTCGATGCAGCCGTACCACACCAAATACGGTGCGGATGGCAATGTTCTGGTGTGGTTGCACGATCATGCGCGTACTGACCGGCACCGGAAGCCTTGGGAGCTAGGGACGATTGTTCGGAGCTTCAACGTCAACTTTCCAAACGAAGTGCGACCGTACATTGTCGGGTGGGACCGTTTAGACCCAGAGACCACGCCCGCTGTAATCGGACAGGGCGACACTCTTGTACTGCTGACGCTTCGCTTCACATCCACCGCCGACGCACGACGGCTATACGGCCTCAACACGGTCGACGTGCACAACGATTTGGAGGTTGTTGACTGGTACCGGGCGGTGCACCGAGATGGGATCTCGGCGAACATCCGCAATGACAGCCTCGAAACGAGGATGAAGTTCGTCGAGCAGTATATGGGCATGGTGCTCGATCACTTCGAGAAGCTACTCGATCAATCAACCTCGCCATGACTGTAATCCTGTAGCCTCTCTGACAACTACGTCACCCAGCGGCGGATTGGTCCTACAGCCGACGGCCCGGCGGCGTCTACTTCAAATCGGAATGCGCCCGGAGCTCCGCTCAACGAGCGGTGACCGGTCAACGATTCTCGACTGACTTCCCGGAGTCACCGAAGTGCGCGCGGTCGTTGCCTACGAGAAAGCGCACAAGAACCGGCAGAAGTCGGGATGGGCGACCGTTGTTCAGGAAGTCGGTAGCCGTTTGCCCGCATCTATGCCACGTTGTTGCGATGGCGCTACCTGCTGGGGACATTGCAGACCTGATCGACCGACTCAAGTCACATTTCGTGCTGAGCGTTGTTGGGTTGCCCGTGCTCGTGCACGATCGACGGGAAGAGTTCCTGCAGATGGCCGGTGTCGACATGTCGGACCCCGTCAGCTTGAACAGTGGCGAGGGCAACGAAAGGTATATCTTGCCCATCAAAGAGAGCCTCGACGCGGTCCAGACCGACAGAACGATGCAAATGAACCTGGTTCGGTCTTGGGCAGAGCTGTCTGTCCTCAAGGTCGGACAGGAGATGAAGAACGCGAAGTACTTCAACGACCACCGACCGATATTCGAGTATTTGCGGCATGTCCGGAACGCGGTGGCGCATGGGAATGCGTTCCACTTCCAGGGCAGTAATCCGGTTAAGCACCCGGCCTCGTTCAGATCGCACCACATCGATACGAGGATGGAGGGAACGATCTGCGTGAGCGGTGAACTGAAGGTCGGCGAGGTGTTCCTTCTACTCGACGATATTGCGAGCGACCTCCGTACACTTCCGTGAGTCGTGCACGGGCGAGCACACCGCCGCCTGACCACCGGGGAACGGAAAACCTCACGGAACTGGCGATCCCGTAAGCGGATCCGCTTACGGAACGAGGGCCGACTGCCGCCGGCATGCGCTGGGACGCAGCTTCGTCCCGGTGCAGGTTCCGCTTCCGGCGAGGTGGACTGCAACCGGTATGTGCTGGGGCCGCGATTACTTCTACCCGGGGACCTCAAGGATGGAGGATGGAACTGGTGACACATATGAATGCAGGCGATGACGCCGGGGCGCCCATCCGACTCGTACTCGAGAGTTCCCGCGTGGTGGTGCAATGGCGCGTCGATGGCACGAGCCTCGTAGCCCCGGAAGATGACTTGGACGCGATCCTCCTGCGAGATCCTCCGAGTCCGCACGGTATCTGGCAGAAACCACTCGGCCCGGGCACGATCTCAAGTTTCGGAGAAGCCACGCCGGGAGAACTTGGTCGCCCCTCGTGGTGGGTGCTCTACGGTCACGCGGGCCCATCCGTGGACGTGAGAGTCCACATCGACGAGGACGATGTACCCGACCCCGTCGTCCACCGTGTGGGCGGAGTCTGGGCATGCGAGTGGGTCAGCTACCCGACCTTCGCCGAGATCCACCGATCCGATCGAGACCGGACGGATCGTGTCTCGTTCGAGCGGCCGATGTTCATGCCCCCCGCCCCTCATCCTGAAGTCGAAATCAGGCAGAGAAGACGCGGCAGAGGCTCCGGGAAGTCAGTCGAGAATCGCTGACCGGTCACCGATCGGCTTACGGGAAGAGCGCCGGCTGCTGTCAGCCCTCGGGGGCGCCGAGCTCGTCTCGGTGACGGTAGTTCCTCTACCGGAGGCCGGGATTGTCGGGACTGCGACACCGAACGGATTTTGCAACGCGCCATGCCAGAGACGGTCTGACTCACACGCGTCCTCGACGCCACGTCCAGACGCACCAGACGATCCCCGCTACGGCTACTACGGGGAGCACCTACCTCGCCCTCCCCATCGTGACAAACCGGTGGTACTGCTCACTCGACAGGAATTGCATTCCGTGTGCCTTGTCCGGGGTGGACAGATCCCACCAGAAACTCCTCATTCCGCTCACTGCATGGGGCCAGGCAGTGAAAGCGCCCACCGCGGCGGCGACCGCGAGGCACGTAACGGGGGGAAGGCCACCCAGAACCAAGGAAACCCAGGGGCCCGCTCGAGTCGTGCGCGCCTCGGCAAGACCACACGCGCGACCAATGCCACGACTCCGAGGGCAAGAAATAGCAACCACGCCACGACATAACGGTAGTGGTTTCACTCCCTGCCCAAGCCTCGAATGCCTTGGAGAACTTGAGCCGGCAGTAAGGAACGAACACGCAGTACGTGATTGCCGATCAGCGATCGTTGACCGGTCGGCGGTCCTCGCCGTACGGGTGGACCGGTGCGCACCGCGGCATAGGTCAGAATCCCGACGATGGGCTTCCAGGCAACGGGTTGATGGTGTCGCTGTCCCACGTGATCTTCTGATCGGGGGCCGCGGGGAGTGCTTCAAGTTCAGGGGCGGAGAGTACGGCCTCGACACATTCGGCTGACGCACCGAGGTAGGTCGTCATGAGGTCGATGTCGGTCGCCACGCACCATGCGCGATCCTCGGGCCACCATAGGTGCGCACTCATCCCCAGCATGCCGCCACCGAATTGAGTGTCCGCGAGATCGATGTCTCCAGAAAACAGGACCATGTGCTCTCGGCTGGGCATCGGCAGCCGCGGATAGTGTTCGGGAGCGGTGATGCGGCCGGATCCTTCCCAGTGGGCAAACCAGCAGGTATCGGATGTCTGGGTGAAGCGTCGGAGTACACCGACCACGGCGCGTGCAGTCCGAGGCGGCAGTGATCCTCGCTCCGGCGCCTCCTGCCATACCCCCGGTTGTTCAGGGGTGCGCCAGCTTCCCACAAGCGATCCCCACTCCATGACGGGATGCGCCGTGGTGCCGTTGGCGGCAGCGACGTCAGCCCAGCGGATCGGATCGCCGTCAATGGTCATTGCAGGATGGAAGATTCGGGCGTACGAGGCGAACACCGGAGGCACCAGGGACGCAATGGCGTGTTCGTTGAACCGGTGCACGTGCTTGACGATCCACATCCCGGGCTCGACATCGGCTGCCATCCGCAGTCCGCGCTCTTGCCAGTCCTGATCGTCAGTCGGGTCGGGATCTCGTGCCATGGGTCCATGGCACCACAGGCGTCAGGGCTCTGTACTGCCATTGATCGGACACAGATGCTGACCGAAAGGGTATCGGCAACCGGTGAGGGATCGGCAACCGGTGAGGGATCGATGACCGGTGACATCGGGGACCGGCCATTGATTCTGTAACCGGTTGCGCACGATCCGTTGCTCTACGCCGGCCACCTACTCTGCGATTGGGAGGGTGAGATCTGTCGACCATTCGGCTTGGCCAGTGATGTCCTTTACGGTGAGTCGGAATCGGAAAGGTGGACCCGGGATATCTTCAGGCCGCCGTACGGAGAAGGTCAGTTCCGCACGCGACTTCCTGCCGCTCATTCCCCATCCGATCCGCTTCTCGACGTCGCCGTAGCTCAGAGTCGCTTGCGCCTCGTATTCGAGTAACGGGGGTGCGGATTCGTCGGTTCTGCGCGCGATGAGGGTAAAGAACAGGCCGTCCGGCCCGGACGTGATCGGTCCGAGCCAGCTGAGAATTCCGTTACTACCGTCGGCGAGGAACGCTGGCGGAGCACAAACTTCCAGCGGCAAGCCCGAATCAGAGAACGCGCGATTGCGGGATTCCACGATAGTTCCCCCCAAGTCTGTGGATTCGACGTTCATCCGACGGTACCTGCGCGGGAGGTAGCCGGTCCTGTGAAACGTAACCCGCAACCCGCTGGGCGCTCCGGGCCGACAGCGAGCCAGCGGACAAGTGGTTCCCGCAAGCGGATCCCCGAACGGCTATGGCGGTCCTGGCTCGAGGATCCCACCGTCGTTGCCCGATTCGAAGCGAAGACCTACCGACGACCCGGCGGCCGGCATCCGCGCCGGCCTCGCAAACGGCGACGATCCCGACAGCGTCGAGGAGCGGATCCGGTGTGCCGAAGCCGCCGGCCTTCCACTCACCCTCTGGTAACCGTCCGCAGTGCCATCGACTGCCCATCAGCGGGTGGATCCTGGTCCGCGGGTTTCAGTTCAGGTCGAGTTCGGGTGCGGTGGCCAGGTATTCGATCTGCTCCAGCGTCACCGGCACGGTGGATCCCCGGATGGGAGTGGTGCTGATGATGATCTGTTGGGTGGAGGGGAGGGTGATCGAGAAGTAGGCGCTGCCGTGATCGGGGTAGAACCCGCGGGTGACGGTGGACCCGTCCGGGGACACGGTGGTGATGCGATTCGGGTCGATGTCGTTCAGGTACTCATCCTGCGGTGACGACGCGGGTTGACCACTGACGACGACGATTTCCAGGCGCCCTGCCCCGGTGGCCGATGTCACGGTGACCACCTCGCAGACGTTGTCCTTGCCGGAGTCGGTCAACCGGAGTGATCCGATCGGCCGATCCAGGGTGAGGTCGCTGCTTCCCGGCATGGTTGCCCACCGCGCGTCGAGCGCGCGGTCGAGTCGCGCCACTTTCTCCCGGGTCAGCTCCGGCCCGTTCCAATCGGTGAAGGCCCCGCAGGATGGCATCAGCGGCACGGCCGGGATGATCGGCGCGGTCACCATAAATGCCGGGGTGGTCGCGATCGCGGTCAACTCGTCGAGGGTCAACGGGATCTGTCCGCTGTGCCGGCCGCCCGCCCTCGGGTCGGTGTTGTCGGCGTCGGTGGCCGTAGCCACGACGCGGGTGCCGTCGGGAAGGTACGCAACGACTCTGCGTTCGAGGGTGCGGACACCGTTGATCTCGTACCAGGTGTCCAGCGAATCGAGGACCGTGCCGTCCGGGCGGGTGTCGCGTCGATCCAGCGCTCCTGCCACGCACGGCAGGACGGGACGGTCCCAGGCCTGGACATCGACGGTCAGGGTGCCGACGTGGCCGTCCCGGATCAGCGAGCCGCGGGCGTTGGTCGACCCGTTGAACAGGTCCGCGTCCCCCTCCTGTGGGAAGGCGGAGGGGTCGACATCGGTGATCGGCTCGAACTGTAGGGACTGGCTTGGACTGGCGAAGACCAACTCCACCGAGTCCGGTAGTGCATCGACGGCGGCCTGGGTCATCGCCGCGGCCTTCGCCCCGGAGAACCACGGATACCTCGGGTTGTCGTACTCGTCCGACCCGACGGTGCCGAAGTTGACGCGTTTCGGCTCCGAGGGCGGTTCGACCGCATCGCACCCCGGTATCCGAGCCGGGTACGGCGCTGGTTCGGAGACGTAGGCGTACGCGCGCCCGGCGACCGGCTCACCGTTCTCAGCGTCGTTCAGCAGGCCGGCGACCACGGTGCCGGCTGCAACGGTCGAGACGATGACGACCACGTCGAACCAGGTGCTGTCGCGCCATCTCCGGGCCCCGTCCTCGACCACAAGCGCCCCCTCATCTTGTCAAGATTCACGGTAACCCACGCAGCCCTGTCTCTCGTTCGAACCGCGAGCGCGCCCGCCAGCCGGTGATCTGTCAAGGCCAGAAGGCCGACGACATCGGTATCCGTGCTGACTACGCTTGGCGTATGGAGCGCTACGTTCGCAAGGAGTCCATCCCGTACGAGTCCGCTGCCGCACCGGTTCGTTAGGGAAACTGGTTCACGAGGACGCTCCGAGGGCTGGGAATCGCCCTGCGGGGATTGATGCATGATCGGAAACCGAGCCCGTACTCGTCACTTTCGCCGCGACGCATGGACGGCACGCATACCGACATCTTTCCCTTCAACAGCAGCGGCGGCGGAGCCGGCGGCGGCGGGGTGTAAGTCCCCCCGGCAACTCGGACCTCGCCCTGCGCTCGTCGATATCGGCCCTCCGGTCAGCGATCGATGAGCGGGCACAGATCGGCAATCGAAAAGTGAGAGGCACCGATATGGTTTGGTGGTGGCCGAAATTGCCAGCCGGCGCCGCACCCAACCACCGCCGCCTCACATCGTCTACGAAGCCCTCACCGACCCTGACCGTGACCCCGTTCGTCGGTGGCTGATCCTGCACAACGACGAACAACGTCCCACGATCGCAGAAGCGGTCGAGCCGAACCTCGTCGTATGGACTTCGATCTGGCCGTGGCGTCCGGACGCACGGATTCGCTTCGACATCGGTGGCCCACCCCACGGCAGCACCACTCTGTCCTGGACGTTGATCGTCGACGACCCGGTCCCGGACGGGGAGACGACCGTCCGCATGCGCAAGCGAGTGAACGAACTCATCAACGCGAACCTGCGCTTCACGTTCGGGCAATAGTCAGCCGATCGGGATTGATGACCGTTTACCGATCGCTGATCGGCAATCCCGTACTGCGTGTTCGTTCCTTACTGCCGGCTCAAGTTCTCCAAGGCATTCGAGGCTTGGGCACGGAGTGAAACCACTACCGTTATGTCGTGGCGTGGTTGCTATTTCTTGCCCTCGGAGTCGTGGCATTGGTCGCGCGTGTGGTCTTGCCGAGGCGCGCACGACTCGAGCGGGCCCCTGGGTTTCCTTGGTTCTGGGTGGCCTTCCCCCCGTTACGTGCCTCGCGGTCGCCGCCGCGGTGGGCGCTTTCACTGCCTGGCCCCATGCAGTGAGCGGAATGAGGAGTTTCTGGTGGGATCTGTCCACCCCGGACAAGGCACACGGAATGCAATTCCTGTCGAGTGAGCAGTACCACCGGTTTGTCACGATGGGGAGGGCGAGGCAGGTGCTCCCCGTAGTAGCCGTAGCGGGGATCGTCTGGTGCGTCTGGACGTGGCGTCGAGGACGCGTGTGAGTCAGACCGTCTCTGGCCTGGGGCGTTGCGATCCATTCCGTGTCGCAGTCCCGACAATCCCGGCCTCCGATAGAGGAACCTGCACCGGGACGAGGTGGCGTCCCAGCGCATGCCGGCGGCAGTCCGCCCTCATTCCATAAGCGGATCGTTAATCGGCTTGGACAGGTCGTACCTGAGTGGCCACGAATGCGAAGCCCTCTACCGCGCCGGTTGGCTTCTGCCACTCGAAGTCGACCTCTTGGCCAGGGTCGAGCGCTCGGAATCCATCGATTTCGACTTCACTGAAATGCACCCAGCAGCCACCGGGGGTCTGCACACAGTCGATGGCGCCCCACCCGTCTTCTCTCTTCCAGAACCGGACAACGCGCCCCGTGAAGTCATCTCCCGATGATGCAGGAAGTTGCGCCGGTCAGCGATCGCTGACCGGGTCACTGATCGTCTGCGGGAAGAGTGCACACCAGGACGGGGGTACCGCCCGGAGGTCAGGGCCGACGCCCATACCAATGGATGCCGTCTGGCTCGGGCTCGTATGGCTGTGGGACGTAACACGGGCTGAACTCGCCAGTGTGCCAAGCGTTAGCAACTGCGCTCGCATCAGCCGGTGTGAATGTCCTCCGCAGAGTGGGGAGATGTTGCTGCCACCCCACGAGGTAGCACTCCTCACGGAACCACACTCGCACTATTAGCGTCATCCAGGATTCGGCCCATTCCAGCTTCTCGATCTCGTACACGCCAGCATCGAAAGGTCGAAGAGTTAACAACTGTGTCAGTCGAGAGAGAAACCGCATCTCCCAGTCGACCTGGTCGAAGTCGCCATACCTGGCAGTCTCCATCTCTGGCCAGCCTTCGGGGATGGTGCCCGCTACTGGCGAACCGACAGCTCTGCTCTCGAGCTCCGTGATGCGGCTCCTCAACCGCTCGATAGTCCCTCGAACACTCTCGATGATCTCGACTTTGCTCTTTTCCATCATGGGTGTCTCCATGACGTCGTACAACCGTTGCCAGAGCTGAGTATTCGACTTGCGGTGGGCGTCGAACGTGGCTTGCAAAGTCAGCACCTGAACTTCTGCCGGTACTTGCTGCTTTACCTCTGGTCCGTGGGGCGGCAACTCTTGTCCCAACCAGGGCGACCACGCCCATCGGGCTTCAGCCTCGGTCATTCTGGAGAGTCTTTCCAGCAACGTGCGACAGGCGACGGGCGAGGAAAGAACCTGCTCAAGACATCGGTGGTAGTCCGGGGGCTGCATTTGCTTGTGTTCGGGCATTGGGCATCGCTCCCAAGTACTCCGTCCGGAGACGAAGAGACCGACTCTACACCTGATCTCGAGGAGCACGCGTGGCGATGACGATGCCCAGATGCATCGCTGCCGGTAACGACTCGGCCGCAGTTCTGATAGCGGAACTGCGGCTGGAACGAGATCGGCGTCCAGCACGTGCCCGCAGTGGTCGGCGCTTGTCCCCGAATGGGGATCGTTGTCAGGTCACGGGGTGGCGGTTGACGTCGATATCGATGGCTATATCGACTCGCCGGATAGGGCGTATGGCGAACCCAACGAGATTAAGTATTCATGACCATATGAGATGGTAAACTCAACGCATGCTGGCGGCGGATGAGTGTTTTCTGTCAATTTATGGCACTCTCCGCCGCCACTCATGGTTAGACGCTAATACGGGTGACGAAAATGGGCACAGCCTGTTTGACTCGTTTGGTGAGTCACTGGGGTGGGGAAACTGCTCAGGTCCTCTACCTGCAGTGAATACCGTGCTGTGGTACTTATATGACGCGGGATGGAATTGGTCCGACGAAGCGGAACGCCATCCCGACCACTTATTATGGGTTCATACTGGACTGTCGCCTCTAGCGAAACAAACCGGCCTCCCGATATTCCAGATGAGTGTATGTGCGGAAAGGGTCCTGCAGCGGGTAGGAATCGCAACCCTCACTGGAGTTCAGATGATGCTTCCAGCAGGAAAGGCACCCGCACGTCAACCGTCGCCTCTAAGGCATATCCTCGGCGTCTCGGATCCAGCAAGACCAGTCGATATCCAATTTGAAATTGAGGGCGGAGAAGATGACACATGCGTACGCAACGCGGATCAGATTATCTCCGCGTTTAATTCGGCCACCAGCTGGCAAGGTATTCAATTCCACGAGTATCAGGTTTTACGAGACACTTCGTATCTCCTACTAGAGCCTGGAAACATGACGCGCGAAGGATGGCTGGGGAAAAGTGTTGGCCGGATAGCCGGTCGGGTATCGATTCCGGAGTTCTCGCTAGACATATTCAGCTATATCACCGCGCAGCTAGCCTGGGAGTGCCAACAGCTAGGAGTTCCAGGTTCCATACTCGTTACCGCGCGTCTTTGATATTGGCGAAATTATAGTTACTGATCGCATCCAAATTTGCAAAAATAGATGAAGGAAACTGGTTGTGAGACGGATGACCGGTCAGCGATCCGCTTCCGGCACGTCGCGCGATCTCGATCTGGTCGATTCCTTGGAGGGTCAGCTCGCTTGCTGCTTCAGGTCGCGGTAGTGGGTGTGTGCCTTCGCTGCGAGGAGCCAAAAAGGTGCTGTGTCATCGGCATCTACGAGGTAGCCGTTCTTCTTTCCGTCCGAGAGGTACTGCTCACGTACCCAGTCCTCCATCCCTTCGGGTGACTGGTCAGGCAGACCGTAGAGCACCGCGAGTGCCCGTTTGAGCTGATCGTCGTCGATGGTCATCGCCTGACGCTGCTTTCGCAGCCACAGCGCCTTGCTGCTCTCGCCAGCGCGATGCAACTGTGCGACGCGCATCGCTAGCTCCAGCACGAATGGTTGGTTCTGATTCATGATTCCTCCCGTACCTTGCCTCGATCGTATGAGCAACTTGCATCGTTTGGACGAGTAATTGCGCCTAGACGTGGGAGGCGATGATCCGTCAGTCACTGATTGGGCATCGCAAACGGAAACCGCGCTCGAACACCACTTCGTCCCTGTACAGGTTCCGCTACCGGAACGCCTGGCGTGCAATCAGGCAATGACACCGGCGGTCAGCTCGGACGCGCGAAGATAGCGTTATGCCGATCCAGGACTTGTGGAATCAGGACAGTTTGGTGTGGCACTTCGGCTTGCTCGACGGAGGCCCCGCGATCGGGTCTGATCACGACGTCGAGGCGCCGCAGGTATGGGTGCATGCCCTCGAAGCCGTCGCCCGCGATCTGCGATGCCTGCGATACGGACGCGACGTACGGTTGGACGGATTGGTGTGGGAGCTTGCCGTTAACGGCGACTACGCCGTCACCATCGGCTGGCAGGGCGTACACGGCATCAGTGGGTTCGCCCGCTGCGACGGATTGTCGATGGATGCTCCGTTCAATGAGGCCGCGGTCTGGGTGGCCGATACCGTTCAGTCAGACCTCGCCGGCTACGACTTCGTGCAATGGCCCTCGCAGGGACAACACATGCTGCTGCCGCGCAAGCGCGACGATGGTCCGGTTTGGATCGATCCCCATACCGACGACACGGTTGCCGCCATTGGTGCGCTATGTCAGCACATCGACCGGTAGGGCAAGACTCTGGTCGAGTCGCTGAAGGATCCACCAACGGTCGTCGGATTCCACTAAGGCAGAGGAATGATCGCGCCGGCAAGCTCTGACGGGTCAGGAAGCACCAGGTGCGTGGTCACCGGTTCGAGCCCGACCTCGGGCCACTCAGCGATCAGCGGCAGGTTCCGGGTCTGCGGTAACCCGGTCACTTCGTACAGGTACTCCCGCTGGTAAAAGTCCTGGCTGTCGTACCAACCGCGACTGTCACTACGAAGCACTGGTTGGAGAATCGGATCTTCGAGTGCACGAAGTCGCATCGGACGACCATGCACCTGGCCGGCACGGCGTTTACCCGTCTCAGGATCGATGACAGACGGCGCGGTGTATTGGCGTCTCATCGCTTCGGCGTGAATGCCGCTGCCGACGACCGTCACCGCGACCTCGAGCCCAACCGAGTAAGCCATGATCGAGCGCAACCCGACCGTGACACCCTCGGCACGGGCGAGTAGCGCTGGACCATGCGCGATCGCACCGATCTCCTTGCCGTTCGAGGGGTCGATCATGAACCAGGCCATGTCCGGATCCTGACACACCCTTATTGCGAGGCGACCGAAAAGCAGTCGATGATGTCCGCCTGGCGGACTGTCAACGGCGTTCCCAACGGGGAACCACCAGCGGGACGAGATCGGCGCGACCGCATGTCCGGCCGTGTCGACGCTCGTCCCGGAACGGGATCGCTGACCGGTCACCGGACCGGACAGTCGGAGCTCGCTAACAGGCTCCGGTAATTGGGCAGGCCCAACTCCGGGCGATCTTCCACGTACCGTCCTCGGCGACGAACGTCACCGGGCCTACGTCACCAGGAGGATTTCCGTCGACGGCTACCTGCCCACGGGCGGATACTTCACCCTCACCGGTGCTGGTAACCGAGGTGAATTCGACGGTCAGTTTCTCCTGGACGAAGCGTTGGGCGAGAGCCGGATCGTACTCGCTCTCCCCCTGGAATAGCTTCACACGATCGGCCAACCGAACGTCGTAATCGAGCGCGGTCTCGACGAGGGCAGTCAACTCGGCCGGTGTCGGGTCCGCGGTAGCCGAAACCTCGGGTGCAGCTGCTGCGAATGATGTTGATTGCTCGCCGACTGATGATTCAGAGGCATCGCCGCCGCTGTCCGAGCCGCATCCGGATAGCAGACCGGCAGTGACCGCCGCTCCCGTGAGTAGCGCCGGGACGAGCCGAGACGTCATCAGAATCCTTTGGACGCGAGGGACTGGTGGTCGGTGGTACTGACCCACTATGTCAGCTTCGCTAGGTGAACTGCCGAACGCATCGATTCCCCATCGATCCGTGTACGGGACCAATTCGCGTTGCAAGCGAGTGGAGCCGTTGCGCCTATCTCGGCGTTTGCACAGGATCGGAATTGGTCGCAGATCCGGGATTGCCCAAATCGAATGGGATCTGATCGGCTATCGCCGCGCGCATCCTGTCTATTGCGTCGGGTTCCGGCGCCTGGAGTCCTGGACTAGTGACAGCGTGTCTTGCGGCTTCGGCCTCATCAGGAGCGAGTTCCTCGGCCCTGCCGGCGATCGAATACCAGTCTTCCGCAGCCATATAGCCGGTCGAGAACAAATAGGTCGTGCCGACCGACACCAGATCGCCCGTGTTGACCAGGCAACCACGACCGCCCACCTGACTGACGGTAAGGGTGCCCGATGCCGTCCCCTTGAGGCTTTTGATTACCTCAACCTGAAATTGTGTTTCTGGCACTGAACTGAGCAACGACTTTGTGCCGCTTTCCTGCAGCACCGTTCCCACAAAGATGGCATCTGCCCATCCCGCGAGCGCGCGAAGATCGGTCGCGTCGAATGCACTGTCAACGATGATGCTGCACGACGGTGATCCCTCAATCGACCGTCCACTGTCTGGAGGAGTCTGGCTGCAGCTCGAGAGCGCCATCGCCGCCCACAGGGCCCCGGCAATGGCGGGCCACCGAAACCGGCGCAGGTTCGCGGACATCTTGCCAGCGTGTCATATCAGAAGCTGAACCACGCCGTTCACCGATCGGGCAGCCTGGACTGCGAATAGAGCTGAGCGGCTCTGCAGTGAAGGATCGCTGACTGGCTACGGAGCAAGTCGGGCGTGGTGCGTCCGTGTCGTTCGGCCGAAATCGTCGCGGACGTACCAGGCGATCCAGAAGACCTGGAAACACGGCACCGCCAAAATCACCAGCTCAGCTTGTTGGTACGGCGATACTCACCTAGGCCGGTAAGCACAGCCACCAGGATTATGAGTGCAACCGGCACCGCGAGCATGACCACCATCGTCATCACCGCGCACCCCGTCCGTGAGAACCGTCCGTACACCAACCCTACGGTGCGGAAGCCATGCAGAAGGTGGCCGGTTACTGATCCCCTTTCGGTCAGCATCTGTGTCCGATCAATGGCAGTACAGAGCCCTGACGCCTGTGGTGCCATGGACCCATGGCACGAGATCCCGACCCGACTGACGATCAGGACTGGCAAGAGCGCGGACTGCGGATGGCAGCCGATGTCGAGCCCGGGATGTGGATCGTCAAGCACGTGCACCGGTTCAACGAACACGCCATTGCGTCCCTGGTGCCTCCGGTGTTCGCCTCGTACGCCCGAATCTTCCATCCTGCAATGACCATTGACGGCGATCCGATCCGCTGGGCCGACGTCGCTGCCGCCAACGGCACCACGGCGCATCCCGTCATGGAGTGGGGATCGCTTGTGGGAAGCTGGCGCACCCCTGAACAACCGGGGGTATGGCAGGAGGCGCCGGAGCGAGGATCACTGCCGCCTCGGACTGCACGCGCCGTGGTCGGTGTACTCCGACGCTTCACCCAGACATCCGATACCTGCTGGTTTGCCCACTGGGAAGGATCCGGCCGCATCACCGCTCCCGAACACTATCCGCGGCTGCCGATGCCCAGCCGAGAGCACATGGTCCTGTTTTCTGGAGACATCGATCTCGCGGACACTCAATTCGGTGGCGGCATGCTGGGGATGAGTGCGCACCTATGGTGGCCCGAGGATCGCGCATGGTGCGTGGCGACCGACATCGACCTCATGACGACCTACCTCGGTGCGTCAGCCGAATGTGTCGAGGCCGTACTCTCCGCCCCTGAACTTGAAGCACTCCCCGCGGCCCCCGATCAGAAGATCACGTGGGACAGCGACACCATCAACCCGTTGCCTGGAAGCCCATCGTCGGGATTCTGACCTATGCCGCGGTGCGCACCGGTCCACCCGTATGGGGAGGACCGCCGACCGGTCACCGATCCCTCACCGGTTGTCGATCGATGATCGGGCGGATATCAGGGATGGAGCACCTACGCTCAACGCATGGGGCGTAGAGCGGTGTTCGACCCGACCGACCGGGACTTGTTCAACGAGCAGCGGCAACGCTTCGACTGGAGCCTCCTGCAGAACGGAACGGTGTTCCGATATGACACCCGCTTCCAACTGGACAGTGCCGGTAGCCGACTCGCCGACCTCGGGTACGTCGTGCATCGGATCGACGCGCATGATTGGACCTCGGTCGACGACATGTACGACGCTTTCGCCCAGGCAATGGCCTATCCGCGCTCCTACGGTGGCAGCACGAGCGCGTTCAGTGACGTGTTCGCCGATGTCGGCACCTACGTCTTCGGAAGTGATCCCGGGACCACCGGCACCGTCCTGGCGATCGCCGGATTCGACACCCTGGTTAACCTCGACCACCGCACCGCGCACCTAATACTGGACCACTTCGCCCGTGAAGCCCGGTTGGCGGGGCTGTATGCCCATCCGATGTTGTGCCTGGTCGAATCGGTCACCCCCGACCTTGGACCGGTCGGAGGATTCGACGTCTACCGCGGCAGTGTCTGGGACGCAGAACCGGATCCGCCGGATCCCTTTCATCCCGACGACCTCGTCGAATTCGTACTGCAGGTCTATGTAACCGATCCCGCAGGATACGTCGCCGATCTACGACCGGTCTTGTCCGGACTTCTCACGCAGATCGGTCAGTGGCAGGTCCTCGAGCCCATTCTGATCTCCGACCCGACTGCGGTGAGCGATGCCAGACGCAATGCCAGGCATCGTCCCCAACCGCTGCCGCCGGACGCCAGGTTGTGGCAGATCTCCATTGGGATCCGCGGGGAAGGCGACCACACGGAGCTCGGTGACCAGTTGGTGCACGCCCACCACGACGCGGGTCTGCACTTCGAAGGGATGTTCTCGAGGTGCCACGCAACCGGTACCGAGGAACACGAGCGCGCCCTGACCCGATATCCCGAACTCCACGAAGGAACCGACCGATAGCGGAACCTTCAGCGGCGCGTCCCAGTAGGGGGCGTTCACCGGTACCGCTCTGAGCTGGCGAATCGCCGTTTGCCCCGTCCGGTGACATTCCCATTGCCGGGGCGCTCACCGGGTCACTCGCGAGTGGGGCAACTGGGCGACCGCGGACCGCCCCGAAGTCCTCGAAACCTGTCGGGAATCGCCCAGGAATACTGCAGGTTTGGAATACCGCCCTACCGCCAGTCTTCGTGCCCGAATCGTAGAAGACGCCGTCAGCTGAGGAGGAGGAGTAATGATGTCGCTGCAGGAGTTCGTGTGGTGGTTGCTCGGGGACTCGGTGTGGTACGTCCCTATTCCGGGCTTTCGGGAATGGATGGGCTTCGGATAGCGCGTGGTGCGAGCGAAGGGAAGCCGCTGTCGCCTTCCCCGTGACAGCGGCTTCGTTTCCTTCCCAACTTGAAACTTAACAATGCAACGCTGTAAAGGGTGCAGCAGGCGGAGGACGCGCAGAGCCGCATCGACAACTAGGCCGAGCCCACAGGCACCGTGGTGCCGCAGCATGCCGAGAACGGCTTCGGCGTCTACGAATGGGACCGAAGAGCACGGCGTCGTGTTCCGCATGGACCTCGACCAGTTCGGCACCATCGGCGGAGTCCCGGTCAGTCAGTACGCCCCGCCGCCCCCGCCCCCGTACACACCGCTCAACCTCTCCTGAGTCGGTCGCACGCCCGCGCCCCCCAGCACCCACCCCCTCGGGTGCTGGGGCGCACTGCGTTTCGCAGCTGTCGGCTCGCCAGGGTGCAGTGGCCGATTGTGGTGGCGGTGGGTGCCGTGGGGTGCGAATCGAGGTCACCGGACGTACCGGAACAATGGCCGGTGATGAGCGAGACAAACATGGGCCGCGTACCGGTGGGGGATCCGATCCCGCTCCGGTTCGATCCGACCACCAAACAACGCCTCGAGGAGTTAGCCGCCGGCATCGGTCCGCGCCGCTTCGGGGCGCTGGTGCGGGTCGCCGCGCGGCGACTTCTCGCCGACCCCGACCGGGTGCCGGAGGTACTGGACCAGGCGAGGCGCGCCTCCGCCGACGCCCGCCGCATCCCCTGGGCGGAACGACCTCTCGACCTGGACCCCGCCACCAGCACTCGCCTCAACGAACTCGCTCACGAGTTCCACACCGACCGCAGCGCGATCGTCCGCGTCGCACTGCACCGCTTCCTCACCGGGGCAGGACGATTCCGCCACCCGGTGCTCCGCGAAGACGCCCGCACCGATCTGACCTGCCGCATCCGCGTGTACCTCAACGGCTCCACGCTGGTCCGGCTCGAGAAGCTGATCAGCCGCAACGGCGACGCCCTCACCGCGGCGGCGATCCGGGTCGCGGTACGCCGACTCCTCGACGACCCGGGAGACCTCGCCGCCGACCTGGGCGCGATCGGCGCCGTCCGTGACCTGACCCCGGAAGTCCTGGGTCCGCGCACGAACGTGCACTTCGACGACGACCTGCGCGGCCAGCTCGACAACCTTGCCGAACGGTTCGACTCCGATCGCGCCGAACTTATGCGCTTGGCCGCTCGTCAGCTTCTGGCGAACCCGCGAGATCTCGATCAGGCGGTGACCGAGGAGATCTACCGAGGGGGCGCCAACCGGGGCAAGCTCCTCGCCCGAAACACCCGCCGCCAGCAGACCGCTGATCAGGCCACCGCCGTGCCCGCCGTCCGCAAGGCGCCGAGCCCGCAAGGGAACCCGTTCGGCAAACGGCACGTCTTCCGGTTCGACGAGGACACCAAACGCCGCCTCAAGGAGCTGGCGGACGAGTACGGTCCCCGCCGCATGTCTGCGCTGCTCCGGGTTGGGATCCGCAGACTCATCGAGAACCCGGCGGCCGACGAGGCCCTGGCGCAGGCCCGCCGCGTCGCCGCCCCGCCGCGCACAGCCCGGGTCGACGTCGCCCTCGACGACGAACTCCTCGTACACCTCGACGCCCTCGCCGACCGGCTCGGCTCGAACCGTCAGGAACTGGTGTATCTGGCGGCCACACGCATCCTCCGCTTCCACGGCAACATCGAGGACCGGATTCTCGACGAGATGTTCCGCGCCCCGATCAGCCGGAAACACCTACTGGCCAAACACGCCCGCCGCGAGAAAACTCGTCGGACAGACCGCGGTAGCGACACCTGACCTGCGAGAATGGACGGTGGGTCGGGTCCGCACCACCGGAGGATGCCATGTCTTTCGTTTCTGCGCCTCGCCCTCGTCGCGGCCACTGCGGCCGCTGCCCTGTCCCTGACCGCGGCGCCCGCACACGGCGCCCCAGCTCCGAGTGGGTGCGACATACAGTTCTTCGCGGTCGGTGCCATGTCGACCTGTGCACCCGGATCGGTGAATACCCACCAATTGGAACTGGTGTGCTACCCGTTTACCAATCTGATCTATCCCGTCAACACCATCACCGTGTGGGGGCCGGAGGTGCCCACCTTCTTGCCCTCCATCGCACTGTGTCCGCCGCCCATCTACTTCGCGCTCGGCCCCATGGGGGACACCCGGGTGCACACCCGATAGGACCAGCCCCGGCTGCTCCTGCGCCGTACAACCGGTAAGTGACCTGCGGAAATGGCACGTCCCCGGGGTCGGTGCCCCCGATCGGCCGCCGCCGCCAGTAGGGTTCTGCCTGCTGTATCGGCAGAGGACGTGAGAGATCGGGGAACTGTGGCGCGCAAGGTAGTTGTCGAACTGGTCGACGACATCGACGGAACCGTCTTCGGCGAGGACGGGGAGAGCATCACCTTTTCCGTCAACGGGGTGGACTACGAAATTGATCTGAAAGGCAAGCACGCCAGCAAGTTTCACAAGCAGATCGGATTCTTCATCGAGCACGCCACCCGGGTCGGTGGCCGCACACGACGTTCCGATCGTTTCGCGGTCTCGGACGCCCCGCCGCGGCGACGCGGGAACGCCGGGGAGATCCGCGCCTGGGCGGCCGAACAGGGATATGAAATCTCCTCGCGCGGGCGCATTCCCGCCGAGGTCGAGCGGTGGTTCCAGGACGCCCACTGAACGCGAAGGAGCGTTGATGCGATCGCTGCGTAATCCCTGGTAGCGGGCCTCGGTGCGCCGAGCGGCGAGCGAGCATTGGCTGACCACCGGCAGCCGGGGTTTACGTGGCATGACCGGTGAGCCGGTGGAACTCAGCGACACCGAGGCGGCTACCGTCCTCGCTGCCTTGGTCGAAACCACCGGTGGACGGTGGCCGGCCCACCCCGTGCGTATCGCCCGCACGCTCCGCCGACTCGGCATCGACGGCAACACCGAGCAGATGGCCGCCGCCATCACCGCTCTGGTACGCGACCCGGACTGGCCCCACCGCGCCCGCGAGATCACGTCCAGCGCCTCGGACTGGTAAACCGGAGTGGCTCATTCACCTGGGGAGATGACACGTCCCCATCGTGGCGGGGCCGAGGAGATCCATTGCATCTCCTCCGTCCCCAATAGCTCTCTAGTCAGGCGTTCTCGCTCGGCTTGTTCGTCACTTCGCTCACTGCACTCTTGAGCCACCATCGGAGCTTCCGGCTTCCGACCAACCGCGCGCCATCTCCGAACCGGCGTGGTGCCTGCGACGTGAACGGAACCGGATTGCCCTCGACCACGGGCTCTTGCGTCGTACGGTATTCCAGTCCGTAGATCGCATCCAGGATCTCACGGTCATATCCCAGCTCTACCAGCTCATCCTCGGAGATCTCATGGTGATGGAGCGGATCGGGTGCACCATCATTTCCTGCTCGACGATTGAGCTCCTCGTAGAGCCTGACCAGCTCGCCGGCAGCCTCTCCCACCTCGGAATGTCCGCGCAGACGTTCGATAAGGAAGGGCAGCACAGGGATGAGAGCCCTTCCTTCTGCGCGGTCGATCCAATCATCTTCCCAACCGAGGGTTCCATCGGAGTCTGTCTTTGGCTCCCCGAAGAGCTGACGTGCTCCATCGACCGTATATCCCTGGTCGTACAGTTCTTGGGCAGTGATCCACGACTGCTCGGGCATTTCACTCCTGTTCACTCTTGTTACGAGCTTCTCAGTTGGACAGTGGCGCGGTGCTTGGCGCGAAGACAGTGAATCCGCTAGGTGACGGTTTCTCCAAGGACCCCCGCACGCGCTCGGCGTGTCGCTCAGTCGGACCGTAGTCGCGCCAGCTGAAAGTCCGGTCCTCAATGGTCCGATCCGCCGCAGGGTCAGCGGATCCAGGTCAGAGGTTCCAGAGTCGGAGTAGCGCGGCACGCAGGCTGGCAGAGATGATCCGGTGATCGGTGGTCAGCCGGGGATTGGGGTGTCCGAGGTCGGCGAGCTGTTGTTCGGCGTCCGCAACCGCGACCGGCTGCAGATCCGCTCGGACGAGCGGGAGATGGCCAAAGGCTCTGTGGGTGTGAGGTATCGCGATGGCGTCTGAGTCCACGACCGCGGGCGGGTAGATCCATTCGTCGTCGGTGACGAAGATGAGGACATCACCACGCTCAAGGCGGGCACGTCGGTCGCCTGGGCGGAACCATTCGAGTTGATAGGTCGCTGCCGGCCCCGCGGTGGTGGTGTGATGCCGGCGCGCCTGGGTGTCCCAGGTCTGTTGCTCTGTGGCGCTGGGTTCGTACTCGACGATGTGGCGCACGAACATCCGGGAAACCCGTGCCGGAAGGAAATCCAGTTCGGCGCGCACCCGGCCACCGACCCCGGGGATCGGCACCGACCGACCGATCTGCCATTCGGTGCTGGCGTTGTCGAGAAACACCTGATCGACCTCGGTGATCTCCTCAATACCCTCGATGAACGCGCGGACGCCGGTGACGACCTCCGGATCGTCGGTGACGACTACGGCCTCATCGGCGATCGTCGAACTGTGGGAGGCATTCGCGGAGCCGATGACCGCCCGCCGGTCGGTGGCGATCACGTTGGCATGCAGGTTCGGCGACGACAGGACCCGCACACCGGCCTCGACGTAGTACGCAAGCGCAACCGGCGAGGTCACATGCGCGCGCACCGCCGCCCGGGAGGCATTCACCACGAGGAGATCGCCGGCCCGCAAAGGCAGCAGAGTGGGTGCGTCCTCGCCGAGGTAGGCGATCGCGGCGTGCCGGGGTCCGCGTGTGCGGATGGCGCGGGTGATGTGCGGCCAGGGACTCGGCCCGTGAAATGTCGTCCCCATAGGTAGAACGGTAGCGCGGGCGTGATGCGCTGTACCGCTATTGGCTCAGGCCCGGAGCGTACGGTTCAGCGCATGAGGCCAATTGCACCGCCGGTCTCCGCGAAAAGTAGTGATGAACTGCGGATATGACACGTCCCCGTCTCTTCTGGGCGAGGACGACGCATGCCGCCTTACAGCGGCGGCGGCGGTTCGTCGCCGTGGACGAGCTTCCACCACAGGGTCGCGCGCTGACGAGGGATCGGGTCAACGATGATCACGTCGGCCCGATCGGCGGCGGCGAGCATGTAGGGCCGGCGGCGCTCGCGCCATTGCGCGGCGACATCCTCGAGACCGTCGATGCTCATCGGACTGTCGAGGGTCTCGCACGCCAGTTTCAGCCACGGGACGAGGTGGCGTTCGGCTTCCCGGCTGATTCCGTCACCGGCGAGGGCGTTCTCGACGAGGAGACTTGTCAGATCGCGGCGGATCCGCCACCGAAGTTCAGCTTGATCGACAATGCAGGACCGCCCGGCGGTGCGATCGTGGTCGGCGCCGGCCGAGTCACCTGGGGCGGTGCGAAGCCGTCGGGCGGTCGCCCTGCGGGTTATTGCCCCGAACATCTCGGGCCGTTGGTGTTGATCAAGGGTGCGGGCATGGGTACAGACGTCACACAGTTCGGTGAGCGCGGGAAAAGACGGCCGCCGGTGGGTGGCGAGTTGGGCGAGCATGTCGGCGCCGAGCTCTTCGGCGCGGGCGAAGACCTCCAGCCCGTGCCGGTAGCGCATGACCGCGGCGTTCTCCCAGTGGCCGGCGAGTGTGCGCTCGCGGCGGGGGAGCCCAGCGGCAGCAGCGAAGAATCGTTCCTCAGCTACGAGTGCTCTGTTCCGCAACTCGGTGGCTGCGGCATCGCAGCGGTCGGGGGTGATGCCCTGCAGCGGAATCAGCGCTTCCCGGAACTCGTACGCAGCGTAGGCGAGGTTTGAGGGGTTCGACGGGGTGGGCGCGCGTGCGCCTGGTGAGTCCAAGCGCCATGCCGGGAAGCTTAACCGGATGGGTAGGGTCGCGATTGCGCTGCCCGTCGGCCGCGACCGAGCTTGCCGGCCGTGTGAGAATTCGCACCGGCGGCGCCGGGTCGACATCAGTGCTGGTGGTGTCCTATCCGCGTCTGGATTGCTCTTTGACCAGCAGAAATGACACGTCCCTGCCGCGGGATTCGGTGCGCTGGTAGTGTTGTCGCCGCGCTCCCACCCGGGAGATTCCTGAAGTCTGTCGTGGTCGGCTTCAGAAGTGGCAATGAGCTTGTGGCACAACTGTATCCAAGTGCCGCAGCCCTCCCCGGGTGGATCACCGTCTCGATTCCGCCCCGCGGCGTCGTCCTCGATTGTGTGGGGCAGCGGCGACCAGCTTTCTCTGGCAGGGGATCCGATCGAGACGGATGGAGGAACCGCATGAGCGAGCAGCGTGGACGCGACTTCAAGGTCGCCCCCTTCGGAGGTCGCGGAGATCGGACAGCGGAGGAAGCGGCGCCCGCAGACCGTGGTCCAGCTCCCAGCTGGCCGTCCGGGTCAGGCCGTCGTGGGAATGGTGATCTCGGCTCTGCCGTCGATGGCCGATAGTAGGTAATGCGGACAGGTGACCACCTGCCGAGGTACGGGAATCGCCCGGCGGTCGGTGTCGAGGTAGAGGCGGTATGCGAGTTGCCCGCGTCGATGGACGCCGGTTTCCGGGTCGACGGCGCCGAGGAAATAGCCGTGCGCGTTGTCGACGGTCGAGAAGATCGCCCGCGCCCACTCGGCGGGCTCCGCGGGCGGCAGATAGCGTGGCTGGCCCGTCGCCGCGTCGGCGGAGCACACGATGACCGTGACGGCGAACCCGGCTGCCGCGGGGAACCACTCCTCGGCTGCGACCTCGAACGGTGTGATGGAGGTGTGGATGCGCAGCTCGATGTCCGTTCCGGTGCGGGCCGGCGCTGTGATGGTGTGCGGATCCGTCGAGATGTCACCGGTGGCCAAGTTTGGCAGCGTCTTGTCGGTGTCGGCGCGGATGCTGTCGGGATCAGCGGACATGGGGCAAGGGTACGGGGCGCAGAAACGCGGCCGGCGGGGTGACGGCGATTCATCCCGACCGACGACTGATCCGGAAGAATGGGGTTTTGACCTGCAGTGACGACAGGTCCCCTGACGGAAGGACTGGGCAGGTGAATGCGGGTGACCGCGTCAAGGTGCATGCCGACGCCACCTCGGAGTTCGTCATCGTGAGCATCGACGGCGAGGACGCGGTGATCGAGTCGGTGCGCGATGACGTCCTGGTCGGTTCCCCTTCGATGCCCGCCTTGAGCGATTGGTCCCGGTCGAGTCCTGACCCGGTCAGAAATGCCGTTTGAACAGTGGAGATGATACGTCCCCTCGCGTGGGTTATCGCCCGCTCGTCGCGGCGATAGCGTCGGTGATCTGCCCGCGCTGCTCGGCGGTCAGGTCGCGGACCCGGGCGTCGTCGGCGATGCCGAGCATGACCATCACCCCGGCCGGCCCGATCCCGGATCCACGCATGTACGTGGTGAGGACGTCAGTGATGAGTAGGTTGGCGGCGATCCGGTCGCGTCGGCGGTACAACAGTGATGTCAGCGGTATGTCGCCGGACAGTAGGTCGTCGGTTCTTCTCTGCCGCAGGGCGTTCAAGCTGACGACCCTCTGGTCGTCGGGTTCAGGTGTCAGCACTGGGATTCCTTTCGTTGGCAGGCAGAAACGGCGGATCAGGATCAGGCGCAGGGGGTGGTGTTCGCGCCGGCCCGGCCTAACGTGTTCGGCCCGCGCTCAGCATCAGTTGCCTAGACGCCGCGGCCGGCGGGTAGCGAAGACCGCGACGGAGCCGACGACGGTGATCTCGACCTCCTCGAACACGGCGGCCAGGGACGTGTGCAGACCATCGAGGTCGTCGCCGCGGTTGTGAAACAACTTGAGCGGCCCGTTGTAGAGGTGGTTCAGGGCGCGGCTGAGAGGAGTGTGAGCGCCACCACCTGGTTAGGTGGCGTGCTGGAGGTACCAGCCGGTTCCGGGGCCGATGTCGAGGTGCCGGTCACCGAGGTGGGAGTTGTAGTGCGCGAGCAGGCGTTCGCTGGGGCACCGCCAGACGAGGGTGTTGCTCCACCGCAGCACGACGGTCTCGTACACCGACAGCAGTGCCCGACTGTATGGGGCAGCGCCGGCCTTCTCCGCCTGTGTGATCGCACTTGCAGACATGCGTGTTCCCCCTCGTTGCTTGCGTGATGGCGTTTCCCCCGCCATCACTGATCGTAAACGGCGCCGATTCCAGGTACTCGGTCATTCGTCTGCCGCGATGTGCCGCGGCGTGTTCGGGAAGGTCACCCGTGCCATTAGTGCCTACGTGCGGGGAAGAATTCGTGAACTGCGGAAACAGCACGTCCCTCGATCCGGGTGGTCCGGACTTCGATGTCGGTAGGGACTGGATTCGACAGGGGGCCGACGGATCACGGTGCGGTGCCGGAATACTACTGAGGTGACAAAGGTCGAATTGGTGTTGGCTCTTGCCGTAGGTGTTGCGGGGTTGCTGTCTGTTTGTTCGCTTTGGCGTACATGATCGGGCGTACCGAAGCGATACGTCGATGACCTCACCGGTCGCCAGGTCCTCGATCAGTTCTGGTGGCCGGCGTTTGTTCTGCGACAACTGCACCACGGGATGACTACTGCGGACAGCAAGTGATGAGGCCGCGCCACCGGTGGTGACGATTGACGATGACTGATCACCGCGTGGTTGCTGAGGGAAACGCAGATGGTCGACTTCTCATCTGAGCGTCGTGTGGGCCGTGTGACACCTGTCTGGCGCCTGTGGGTGCTCCTGCCGACAATGCCCGGTTCGACGAAGGGCCCACTGACGGTCAAGTCGCCGGCGAACAGTGTCAGCCGCGCGCGGGCCTCCGGTGAGTCCACACTCTGTTCGCCACTCGGCTGTTGCGGTTCGGTCCGGTCGGCGGTCGCCGAGGATCTGCGACGAATGAACGTGAACATGGGGTGTCCTGTCGGTGTGAGGGCAGACCGAGCTGGCGCTCCACCAGCGGCGGATCGTGTGTCATGTGTCGTCGATCCTAGGGGCGGCACCGACTGTCATCGCGTCCCGCCCACGTCGTGCGGAATCCCGTCTCGATTCGCAGACGGGCCGTTGGGTCCGGCGCACCATCGTCTGTCGACGGCTATGGTCTGGTTGCGCATCGGATGCTTCACTCCGGCGGTGGAGTGTGCGGTGCGGGAACAGTGCCTGACCGGGGCGGGATGCGAAGCAGCGGTGAAAACAAGTGGAGGGTCTTGTGATCGAGGTTTATTTAAAGGACATGATCGAGTGTGCGGCTGATGCGCTCGACCGCATCAACGAAGCACCGGAAGGTGAGGATCGGGCGCCGACCGCGCGGCCGTACTACGACGTCGACGGGCGGAAGGTCTCTCCGACAGACGGCGCCCGGATCGCTGGCTAACGAATTTGGGAATCAGTCAACGGGATGCACTACCAGACTTCCCACCGACCGGTACAGGCGCGGATCGAGGAGCTGGAAGATCTCAGGGAGCAACTGAATGTGGCGATAGACCATGCAGTGACCGAACTTTCGGGTCTGCTGGACCCTGCGCTCCGGACTGGATCGAACCGGACCAGCTAATTTCGGTGGCTGGACGGCGCGGGAGTACGGCACTGGTTTGGTCACCGGATTGCTGCCCCCGCGGTAGACCCGCGTTGCGGTTGGGTCCGAGCGTGGCAGGCCATCAATTGGGACAACTCATGCCTGCCACGCTTCGTCTTTTTGTGGGAGCCGGAGGCCTAGAACACGTTCTCAGGGTCCGGCCGGTAGATGGCCGCAATTCCACAACTACCGCCGCAGACAGACCCGCTGCCACGGTGCAGGAGCGGCGTGTCCACGCAGTCCGCGAGACACGTGGACGTAGATTTCCTGATCGACCCGGTATCGGCAACTGCCACATCTGGACTGGTTGATTGAGTTCATCCTTGTCGCCCGGGCGGCGTGCGAGTCGCTTTCGGCTCGCACGCCGCCGGCTACTCATGGGCGGAGCCGGTGGATATCCCGGGGGAAGAGGGTGGCGTACCGGATGTTGTCTGCTTCGAGTAGGCGCGTCACCCACCGTTCGAGGCCGATGGCGAAGCCGCCGTGTGGGGGCATCCCATGTCCCATCGCTTCGAGATACGGGGCGTACTCGGCCGGGTCCTCACCACGGGTGATCAGTGCTGCGGTGTAGTCGGTGTAGTTGTGCAGGCGTTGCCCACCGGTGACGAGCTCGAGACCACGAAAGAGCAGGTCGAATGAGTTGGTCCACCGCAGGTCGCCGGGCTGAGGGTGGGTGTAGAACGGCCGCTTGACGGCCGGATACCCCTCGACGGCAATAAAGTCCGAGTCGAACTGCGACTTTGCCCACTTCCCGAGCAGACGCTCGTGTTCGGGAGCCAGGTCGGGCTCATCCGGCGGGGCGCCGACGAGGTCGAGGGCCTCGGCGAAGTGTATGACCGGGATTTGTTCGGGCACGACCGGCAGCTCGGCGCCCACGGTGTCTACGGCGGGGCCGGCGGTGTCGCGGATCTGCTCGATCATGGCGGCGAGGGTGTCCCGCAGCAGGGCCAGGACATCGCGGTGGTCGTCGATAAACCCGAATTCGGCGTCGAGGGAGACGTATTCCGCGAGGTGTCGGGCGGTGTCGTGGGGCTCGGCGCGGAAGACTGGGCCGATTTCGTAGACCCGCTCGAAGACTCCAGTGAGGACCTGTTTGTAGAGCTGGGGTGATTGCGCGAGGTAGGCGGTCTTCCCGAAGTAGTCCAGCGTGAACACGTTGGCCCCGGATTCGGTGGACTGGTCGACGATCTTCGGGGTGGTGACCTCGGTGAACCCGACGCTGTCGAGATGGCGCCGGAACCCGGCCATTGAGGCGGCGGCGATCTTCCACACAGCCTGACGCGTGGGGTGGCGCCAGGTCAGTGCCGCGTGATCGAGGACGGTGGGCAGGGTGGCGTTGAGTGTCGGTCGCCACAACTCGATAGGTTGCGGCTGCGACGGCGCACTCAGGGCGCTGACGGTCGGATCGAGGATCTCGACTCCGCCGGGCGCCTTCCCGTTCTCGGTCAACGTCCCGGTGACGCGGACAACGGTTTCCTCCGGCAGCTGCGTGATGTGGTCGCGGACCGTGGGATCGGTGATCACGACCTGCGCGTACCCGGACCGGTCACGGACAATGACGAACGTGACGGTCGCGAGTTGCCGGCGCCGGTGAATCCACCCCTCCACGGTCACCGATTCGGTGCCAGTGAGTGCGGGTAGTGCTGAACAAAGGCTGCGTGACATCAGATTTCACCTCCTGGTTGCTGTCCCCGGGAGGTGTGGGCGATCGGGTTCGTCGCGGTGCCACCACACCTTCGCAACCTCACCTTCGGCTGCCTCTGATGGTCGAGTTTGTTGATCGGTGACCGGCCGACGCGGCTCGGAGTTCGTCACACTCGTCGCAGCCGCATTAGGAACCATAGCCGGTTAATCGCGCACTGTCATGCGCTGAGGGTGACATAACGGCCGTCAAGCCTTGGCAAGCTGGCATCCGGATTAGCTGTTATCGGTCGTCTCAAACAGATGGCGCTCAGGCGAAGAAGGCACGATAACGGGTTGCAATTGAGAGTCGTCGAGCGACTGATGGCGACGGCAATTGAAGCCCATCGCGTCGGCGCAACCTGTGGGATGCGTCGTTCGGGAAGCGTGACAACGGCTTCGAGGATTGCTTGTGTTGGATCGATTGACAAATGATGCCGAATGGTTTGTTATTGCGATGCGGCATACCCGACCGTCAGGGGTTGGTATCCGCCGGGCCTGGGCGGTAGGACGCGTGGGGATGGGGGATTTTCTTGTGAGAAGGAAGAAGTCGACTGCTACGGGAATGATCCGTGGGAATTCCGCCGAGGTGTGCCGTCTGCGCACCCGGCCCCGCATTAGGTTGGTAGGGGATGGCCAACGTGCTCAGACTCGATTGAGTGGACAGCACCCGCAGTTCTCACGCGCGAAGCCAAAAGATGGGAACCGCGAGTTTGCTCACCGACTATTGCGCGAAGCGAACTTCGGCACGGCAAAAGGGCGGGAACCGTCAAACGCTGGAAGTCAAGTCTTGCGGCATGTACCGCCAATCGGGTTGCGTTCTGTGCGAGTGCCCCGTCGACAACTCGTCAGTATCGATAGGTCTCGACCAGTCTCGCAGGTAATCTCGCGTTCATTTTGTGTTCGTGATCGTCGGCAGGATCGCCTACGTTGCATCGTCTGGTCAAGCAATTGATCCGCTCAACACGTGGGAGCGCGATCTCGATCACAGAGGCGCAACTGGGCGTATGGATAGCTCACTCACTCAGCCCGGGTATCGAATACAGCGGCGGACAGTACCTCGACATCAGAGGCGAATTTGACCGGGCGCTGTTGCGGCGGGCCATCGAACACGTGGTGCTGCACGAAGCGGAAGCCATGTCGATGCGGGTGGTCGAGATGGACGGGGTGGTCTTACAAAGACCTGCACTGGACACGCCGGTTCCTTTCGAGACCATCGATCTGACACAGGTGGCAGACCCGATGGCGGCCGCAGACGAGTGGATGTGGGAACAAATCAGACTGGGCGCCGAGATCGGTGACGCCCCGCTATATGGCTACGCGATACTCGAAATCGACGCAGATAGAGCTCTTCTGTTTACCCGGATCAACCACGTCATCGTTGATGGTTACGGCGGATCTCTCATCACCAAGCGGATCGCCGACGTGTACCACGCTTTGGCAGTCGGAGACTCGGTCCCGGCGCGAGCGTTGGGTGATCTTGCTGAGCTAGTCGCAAACGAGGCCGGGTATCTTCAATCGCCAGAATTCGAAGAGGACCAGCGGTACTGGAGGGCGAGGCTGGCCACCCGGCCGGCGCCATTCACATTCTCAGGTGGTGATGCCGCAGTCGCCCAGAACGTGCTGCGACAGAGGATCGACGTGTCGGCCGACGCCTTCGCACGGCTTATTGCTATGGCAAACGAGATTGGCGTATCGACGGCGACCCTGCTTCTGTCGGGGATGGCAGGATTCGTTTCCGCAGTTTCAGGACGGCGCGAGTCGACCTTGGGGCTGGGTGTCCACGCACGACTCGATACAAATACGCTCGCCACGCCCGGCATGCTTGCAAACGCGCTGCCCTTGCGGTTCGAGTGCACCCCAGACATGCCGCTTCGTGATCTCGCCGCAGCTATGTCCGGTGAGTTGAGGTCGGCACTGGGACACCAGCGTTATCGCCTCGAGCGCATGGCACGGGATTGCGCAAACATAGATGGACGGTCCGACACTCTGTTCGGCGTTCTCGTCAACATCATGAAGTTCAACCACGACATCGAATTCGGCGATGCCCGGGCTAGTGTCAGGTTGCTGGCCTCCGGACCCGTCCGTGACCTGACGGTAGTTCTGCACCCCGATGAACAACGAATGGCGCTGGGTATCGAACTCCAGGCAGACGCGGACCAGTACGACCAGCACGACCTTGCCAAACTCGCCGCAAGGCTGGCGAACTACTTCGATCGGTTGTCCCTATCGGGGCCCGACGTGCGAGTCAACAATCTGTCACCACTGCTACCCGACGAGGAAGCAGAGCTGACAGCCGCGTCGCCAGCGGATGCGGTGCCCGCGCCCACGGCCACCTTGCCGGGACTGTTCAGCATTCAGGCCGCCGAGCGCAAAAACTCAATCGCTATCGTGTCTGGCAGCGAGCAGATGACATACGGCGAGCTCGACCGCGCATCGAACCAACTGGCACGCCTACTGCTCGCGAGGGGTGTAGGTCCGGAGAAATTGGTGGCACTCTGTCTGCCACGGTCACCCGCAATGATGATCGCTATCCTCGGCGTGCTCAAGGCAGGTGGTGCCTACGTACCAATCGATCCCGCATACCCAGATGAGCGAATCAGGACCATACTGGACGATTCGCTCCCGGCGCTGATCATCGCGGACAGCGCCACGGCGCCGCTGGCCGACTTCGGCGTGCCGACAAGAGCCATGCGTCTAGACGATCCCGAGGTGATCGAGCAGCTCGCGGTAACCCCGGGCACGTCACTTACAGCGGAGGAGACGGCGACGACGCTGACTTCGGAAAACCCCGCATATGTCATCTACACCTCTGGCTCAACAGGAAGGCCAAAGGGTGTGGTGGTCGAGCACCGAAACGTAGTTCGGTTGTTCACAATGACCGAGAAGGAACTCTCCTTCGGGTCAGGCGATACGTGGACCCTGTTCCATTCGTATGCATTCGACTTCTCCGTCTGGGAGATCTGGGGTGCATTGTTGCACGGAGGCCGTCTCGTCATTGTCCCTGTCGAGACGAGTCGCTCGCCAGATGACCTTCTGAAACTGCTCGTGCGGGAGCAGGTAACCGTGCTCAACCAAACGCCATCAGCCTTCTACCAGCTAATGGCCGCGGAACGAGTGAACTCCGAACTAGGACGCCAGCTATCGCTCCGAACCATTGTGTTCGGTGGCGAAGCGCTTGAGATATCACGCCTGTCGGAGTGGTACTCCCGCCACAAGGCGGAAGCACCGACCCTCGTGAACATGTATGGGATCACCGAGACAACTGTCCATGTAACTCTTCGCCGAATCAAAGAGCAGGACATCCAGTCCAATGCGCCGAGCTTGATCGGCGCTGCACTCGGGGATCTGCGCACATTCGTGTTAGGTGAGAGCCTCAAGCCGGTGCCACCAGGGGTAGACGGTGATCTCTACATCGCTGGAGAGGGGTTGGCACGTGGGTATCTGAACCGTGTGAACGTAACGGCCGAGCGGTTCGTGGCGAACCCATTCGGGCCACCGGGTTCCCGCTTGTACCGCACCGGCGATGTGGTGCGGTGGAATGCCGATGGTGAACTCGAGTATTCCGGACGCGCGGATCGACAGGTCAAGGTGCGCGGCTTCCGGATCGAACCTGGCGAGATCGAGGCAGCACTGCAATCCCACCCGGGTGTTGCGCAGGCCACAGTGCTCGCCCGCAGTGACAACTTCGGCAATACACGACTGGCCGCCTATCTAGTCGCAGATTCCAAGAGCGCGGCTGCCGCCGCGAACCACTGCATACTCGAACGCTCCGGCGACCTCGATCGTGCCGAACGTCATGAGTTACCCAACGGAATGACTGTGCTTGCGCGGAACCAGTCCAATGTCAGTTTCCTGTACAGCGAGATCTTCGAGCACAACAATTATCTCAAGCACGGCGTCGTCCTGCCCGAGAACGCAGTGATCGTCGACGTGGGCGGCCATGTTGGGATGTTTGCGCTGCACCTGCATGCCCTATCGCCGACTGCGCGGATATATGCCGTAGAACCGATTCCAGAACTTGCAGAACTGTATCGAACCAATGCGGCGCTCCATAGCATCGACGCCGAGTTGACTGTGGGAGGTATCGCAGACCTGCCGGGTCATGCCACCTTCACGTATTACCCAGAGATGTCCATCCTCTCAAGCAGGTTCGCCGACACAGAGGTAGACAAGGGGATGCTGACGGAGTTCATCCTGCATGATCGGAATTCCTCCGCCGTTGCTGCCGTGGGCGAAGGGGAACTCGAGGAATTGCTAGCTGAGCGACTGCAGGGCGTCGAGGTCCCAGTTCGCATGTACACGTTGTCGGAGATATTTGACGAACAGGATATTCGCCGTGTTGACCTGCTGAAGATTGATGCCGAGAAGAGCGAGCTCGAGGCGTTGCAGGGCATCCGCTCCGAGCACTGGAACATAATCGGGCAGATTGTCGCGGAGGTTGAGGACACCGGAACGCTACTTGCCGATGTGAAAGCGCTGCTTGTCCGGCACGGTTTCAGCGTCGCAATCGATAGACCGGACGACCTCGCCGGCACCCCGCTCGTAATGGTCTATGCAACGCGGCCCGATAGGTCGTTACAGCCAGCGCCTGCACCGCCCCGCCGGTGGTTCTCTCCGCACCACTTGATAGAGGACGTGCGATCCCACGTATGCGATCAGTTGCCCGGGCACATGGTGCCTGCGTCATTTGTCGTGTTGGACGCGTTCCCGCTGACAGTCAATGGAAAGCTGGACCGATTGGCCCTACCTGGGCCTCACCCACCCCTTGTGGCTCCATCGCGGCCGCCCGAAAGCCCACGCGAGATAGTGCTAGCCGAGATCGTTGCCGAACTGCTAGGCGTGTCCAAAGTCGGTGCCGACGACTCATTCTTCGAACTGGGTGGCGACAGCATCCTGGCGATCCGGCTGGTGGCAGCCGCGCGCACTGCGGGAGTGGTCCTTTCGTCCCCTGATGTGTTCCGGCACCGGACCGTTGCTGCACTTGCCGCAGTGGCGAAGGATCCGGATTCAACCCGCCTATTCGGCTCGGGTCTCGGCGACATCCCGCCGTCGCCAATCGCCCGCAGATTCGGATCCGGCCTCCCGCGCTTTCCAGGTCTCCATCAGTCCGTTCTGCTACGTACACCGCTAGACGCGCAGTTCAAGGACGTGTGTGCGGCAGTCAGGTCGATAGTCTTGCGGCATGATGTCCTCCGCGCCCGGGCGACAGAGGCGGGTGGCTTATTCGTTCCATCCCCGGACATCGTGCAGGCCGCCTCCTCAATCGAGCGTATCGACCTCTCCGCCGTGCCGAACGATGCACGCGCAGAGCGCATCCGTGACGAGACCGATCGTGTGACTTTGCAACTGGATCCAGCAACTGGCGCGATGATTCGTGCAGTATGGTTCGACATCGGAAGCGGCCAGCACGGAAGACTGTTGCTGGTGGCGCATCACCTCGTCGTCGATGGTGTTTCATGGCGAATAATCGAACTGGATCTCGCTGCGGCCTACGAATCAAGCCGCGCCGGCGCGGAGGTTGCCCTTCCACCTGTGGGTACATCGATGCGTGAGTGGTCGAACGGTTTGGTCAATTCGGCGCATGCGCCGTCACGGATAGCGGAATTGCCCTACTGGCGGAGCGCACTGATGCCGTCCTCCGGAATCGGTGTGCGTGCACTCGACCGTCTGGCCGATACTCATTCGACCGCGTCCGTCCTCACTGGGACCCTTTCAGGATCGGACACACAAGCCGTGCTATCCACACTAGCCCCGGCTTATCGAGCCGGAGCGCACGAGGTTCTTCTCGCAATCTTTGGTGTGGCTCTCTCACGGTGGCTCGGCAAATCGGTCGTAGTCGACGTCGAGGGCCACGGCCGCGAGGAAGAGGTACTTCCTGGTGCCGACCTGTCTCGTACCGTCGGTTGGTTCACTAACATCTTCCCGGTCCACCTGGAACTTCCATCCAATGCCGCTATAGGCTCGGCCATCAAGAGCGTCAAAGAAGCATTGCGTGCTGTTCCGGGCCGAGGCATCGGTTACGGACTGCTTCGCTATCTGAATCACGGCACCGCAGAAGAATTCGCTGACTTGCCGGCGCCGGAGGTGCTGTTTAACTACCTCGGCAAATTCGCCTATGCTAAGGGGGACTGGGGGCCAGCATCCGAGCGTCCCGCGCTCATCGCCTCTGCGGCCCCTGACGCTCCACTCGAACATGCCCTCGCCTTCGACGCGCTTGTCCGTGACGGTGACGGTGACGGTGACCCGGTCCTCCAATTCTCCCTGACCTTTGCACCGGGAGTCGTGTCACACGAACGGGCCGGCGAACTCCTCGAGCACATCGAAGGAACAATCACCGAATTCACGCAGCACGCCACGCGCCGGAATATCGGGGGATCGAGCCCTTCGGACTTCCCGCTCGTCAGGCTGAGACAAACTGACGTCGACGAAATCGAGAAACGATACCCCGGCGTTCGCTCGGTGCTGCCGCTCGGTCCGCTACAACGTGGATTGCTGTTTCATGCCCTGCAGGCAGGCACCGACGACGTCTACGTGGTCCAGCTCAAGCTTGATCTGCGCGGCGAGGTTGAGGCCAGTTCCGTGCGCGAGGCAGTCGCCACACTGATTCGGCGTTACCCGGTTCTGGGCGCAGCGTTCTTTTTGCAGGCCAACGGCATACCAGTCCAGGTGATTTCCGGGGTCGATGACGTGCCGTGGCGAGCAATTGATCTGGCCGAGCGTGACGAACGGGATCGCGAGGGCGAGTGGCGCCGCCTGCTCAATGAGGAACTAGGAAGGCCATTCGATCCCGGGATTCCTCCGTTACTGCGATTGCTCCTTGTGAGAGTGGGCCCCGGTGAACACAGACTGGTCATCACCTATCACCACATCCTCCTAGACGGATGGTCGGTCCCCATTCTCCTGCGTGAACTGGCGGCGCTACTGCAAGGAACGACTAGCCTGCCCGCACCCACCCCCTTCGATGAATACTTGCTCTGGATCGACCAGCAGGACCCCGAGCGGTCGCTCGCTGCGTGGCGGTTAGAGCTCGCCGGCTGCTCCCCGTTGATGATCGCGCCCGGAATGGGACGGCGAGTCGCAACAGATCCTGAACGGCTGGTGTCGAGACTGACTCGTGACGCTACAGCGCGGTTGGAACAGGTTGCCCGCGCCAGCGGCGTAACGACGAACTCAGTTATCCAGGCTGCGTGGGGAATACTGCTGGGTCGGATCACAGGGCGTACTGATGTCGTGTTCGGTGCAGCTGTATCGGGTCGTCCGCCTGAGGTCCGCGGGGTAGACCGTATGGTCGGACTTCTCATCAACACCGTTCCCATCAGGGTGCAATGGACGCAGACGGACACCGTGTCAGATCTGCTGGCCCGACTTCAAGAGCACCAAGCTGAGCTCATGGAGCACCAGCACATGGGGCTCTCGGAAATTCAACGCGAACTCGGTGTCGCGGAACTGTTCGACGTCTGCACGGTGTTCGAGAACTATCCGACGGGAGCCAATGACGAGAACTCGCCGGTGGTAGGGGTGTCGATCCACGACCGCACTCACTATCCGCTGAGCCTGGCTGTCGTACCTGGGGATGAACTCATAATTCGACTTGACTACCGGGCCGACTGCTTCACCGAGGAGCAAGCCCACACTCTGGTGGAGAGATTCCGGCTACTCCTCAAGGAGCTGATAATCAGTCCCGCCGCCCGAGTGGGCAGTCTGCCCGCCCTACTCCCCGAAGAGCGCGCACTGACCGCAGGCCGGGAGCGCGGACACGCACTTCCGCGTACCTTGTTGGACCTATTTGCCGACCGTGCGGCCGCAGCCCCCGATAACGTGGCTGTACTCACCCGCGGCGAAGAGATGACCTACAAGTCGTTGGACAAGGCATCGAACAAATTTGCCCGCAAGCTCATCTCTCTCGGTGTCGGGCCGGAATCGTTCGTGGGATTGTGCCTGGGTCGGTCCGCCGAGCAGCTGATAGCACTCCTAGGAGTTCTCAAGGCCGGTGCTGCGTATCTGCCCATCGACCCCTCCTATCCGGACGAGCGCATACAGCTAATGCTTGCAGACGCAGCGCCGGCGGGCGTGGTAGCGGATGCAGACACCATGCACCGGGTGTCCGGCAATGTGTGGACGATTGACGACGTCGATCGCTACTCGGATAGCCACGTGACAGATACCGAGCGCATAGTGCCGCTGCGCGCAGATCACGCGGCCTATCTCATATACACATCCGGCTCGACCGGTGCGCCGAAAGGTGTCATCGTCACGCATACGGGCATGACCAATCTGGCAGCAAGTCAGCGCGCACACTTGCAATTGGGACCTGACAGTCGGGTGGCCCGCTTCGCGTCGCCCAGCTTCGACGCCTCGGTATGGGAAATTGTCATGGCACTCTGCGCAGCTGGCGGTACGTTGGTTGTGCCATCGGAGAAGGAGCTCGTAGGAACTGGACTCTCCGAGTTTGCTCGCCTGCACAAGATCACTCATCTGACCATCCCGCCATCAGTGCTCTCGTCACTACCCGACGATGGGCTCCCCAAGCGCACTGTCCTGGTCACTGCGGGGGAGAGCTTGTCGGGTGCCCTTGCTGAGCGTTGGGCGCCTGGGCGCCTGATGGTCAATGCGTACGGGCCGACGGAATTCACTGTCTGCGCGTCGATCAGCGACCCGCTGACCGGTCACGAACAGCCGACGATCGGCCGTGCCATCGGTGACGCCCGACTATACGTCTTGGACGTGGGTTTACAGCCAACACCGCTCGGTGTCGTGGGAGAGCTCTACCTGTCGGGAATGCAGTTAGCCCGCGGCTACCACGGCAAGGGTGCGATCACAGCTGAGCGCTTTGTGGCAGATCCGTTCGGACCTGCTGGTGCGCGCCTCTACCGCACGGGGGACCTGGTGCGCTGGAACGAGAGTGGCAATCTTGCCTTCGTCGGACGAGTCGATGATCAGATGAAGGTACGTGGCTTCCGGATCGAACCTGCGGAAATCGAGGCGGCGCTGAATGCGATGCAGGACGTACGATCAGCAGTCGTCGTTGCGCGCGAGGACGAGGTCACCGGTCGCAGTCTCGTAGCCTATGTGGTTCCGGAACCCGGTGCATCGATCGATGGTAAGAACCTGCGGACCAAACTCTACGACTCGCTACCTGCACATCTGGTTCCCTCGGCGGTCGTGGCTCTTGACGACCTGCCAGTCACAGCGAACGGCAAGCTCGACCGCGCTTCACTGCCTGCCCCCGCGTATGTTGAGGAGATACGCGCGCCGCGCACACCCCTGGAAGAAGGATTGTGCCGAGCATTCGCCAACGTACTAGGACTGACCGAGGTGGGAGTCGACACTTCGTTCTTCGATGCGGGCGGTCACTCGCTACTGATTACCCAACTCATCGCCCGAATCCGATCCGAAACTGATTACGAAGTACCGCTTTCCGGAGTGTTCTCCTATCCCACACCCGCTACGCTCGCCAGGGCGCTGGACGAATCGCGCACCGTCCTAACTCCATCGATCGACGTGGCGTCCGAATCTAGTTTGGCGCCCGACATCAGCATTGCCGAGGTCGCCGCTCCAATTTGCGGCGATGCACGGACCGTACTGCTCACCGGCGCGACTGGGTTTCTTGGGGCATTCCTGCTTCGCGAGCTGCTCGACGGGACCGCCGCACGAGTGTGGTGTCTGGTCCGTGCAGAAGGCGAAGAGGCGTCGCGGCTACGGATCATCCAGGCAATGATCCGATACGGAATCTGGGACCAGAAATATGCTGATCGAATCTGTCCGCTGGCCGGTGACCTGACAAAGCCCAAGCTGGGCTTATCAACCGAAGGGTGGTCACGCCTCGCCGGCGAAGTCGATACTATCTATCACAACGGGGCCATGGTGAACCACATCGCGCACTATGCCGCACTGCGTACGGCCAATGTGGCAGGTACCCAGGAGATCCTGCGCCTCGCGTGCACCGTGCGGGTGAAGCCAGTCCATTTCGTCTCGACCGCAGGCGTCCCGGTCGATCCACACGCTGATCCTGCTGTAAGAACAAGTGCCTTGGACGACGATCACCCGATGTCAGGATACCTGGCCAGTAAGTGGATTGCCGAGTGCCTGATACACCGGGCAGGGGAGCGAGGACTGCCGGTACGGGTCTATCGACCTGGTTTGGTCAGTGGAAGTTCTTCGACCGGAGCTCACCAGGAGAGCGATGGAGTTTGGAACTTGATACGCGCCGTCGCTGTACTTGGCCTGGCACCGGACATCACCAAGACCACAGTGTCTTTCGCCCCGGTAGACCACGTGGCCCGCGCAATCGTCACACTTTCCAAACTGGATACTGACACGCAGGTGCATTACCTGGTGAACCAGACCCCGACACCTTTGCGCGAGCTGTTCGAGCGAGTTCGCGAACGGTACCCCTTGAAATACGTACCTATCGAGCAATGGCTGGCCGTGCTCGACGATGACGTCGAGCACGATGCGCTCGTGCACGCCAAACTCCTATTGCCATCCATCCGTTTGATGCTTGAGGCATCGGTCCCTGAACCTCAGTGGGATGGAGATTCGACGCGACGTGCATTGGAGGCCGAGAGCGTCGCCGCCCCGTCAGTCGACGGACGCATCCTGACCATGTACCTCGACCACTTCGAGGGTACTGGGTTCCTACCCAAACGAGAGGAGCGCAGGCTGTGAACAGGCTTCGCGGCTGGCTAACCAATTTGGTGGACGTGGCAGCTGGGCTTCGGGCGATGCAGCGGGCCGGGATCGCACGTCACTCACCGGGTTCACTGCTATGTGCCGCCAAAGCGCTGCACGCCTTCGGTATGAGCCCTGTTGGGCTCGCCGTTGCCAATTCGATACTGCATGGCGAACGCGACTTCCTACACGACGAACTCGGTTCCGTCACGTACGGTGAATTCCACCGGCGTACCGATGCGCTGGGTTGGGCACTCCGTGAACACGGACTCCTTGAGGGCGACCGCGTCGGCGTAATGTGCCGCAACCACCGGTACTTTCTCGAAGCCATCGTGGCATTCGCAAAGATCGGAGTGGACACAGTACTACTCAACACCGACTTTGCCGGGCGCCGCACAATCGAAGTCGCCCATAACGAGAAACTTCGCGCGATAGTGGCAGACGACGAGTTCATCGAAGCACTGTCGGGAATGAGCACACCATGCCAGCTCATCGAGGCGTGGCCAGGACGGCGGCTAGAAGAATTCATTGCGAACGGACGTGGTCAGAGGCTCTCCGCCCCTACACGCCGGGCGGTCCATGTAATCCTCACTTCGGGTACTACGGGCGAGGCAGTCGCTCTACCCAGGGTGGCACTAGAGCGCCAGGTCGGAACTGTGGCGGCAATTCTCGAACGGGTTCCGATGCACGCCGGCCACCCGTACTACATCGCAGCCCCGCTATTTCACGCCTGGGGCTTCGGCAACCTAACGCTCGCATGGATACTCGGTGCCACCGTCGTAGTTCGTAGCAAATTTGACCCATCAGAGGCTCTTTCGCTCATCGATGAAGACCGAGTGCGATCGGTAGCAATCGTGCCAGTGATGGCGCAACGCTTGCTTGATCTCCCGTCAGAAGTCCGACGTGCCCACGACACCTCGTCAGTGACCAATGTGCAGCTCAGTGGTTCGGTTATGACCGCAGGTCTCGCCAACCGATTTCAGGAAGAGTTCGGTGAGATCCTCTTTAACGTCTACGGATCGACCGAGGTCGGTGGAATCGCATACGCTGTTCCCGCCGATCTATACGACGAGCCGGCCACAGCAGGTATGCCACTCAGAGGAACTGAAGTCGTCGTTCTTGACTCAACAGGGCGACGGCTGGCGGCCGGCGCAACTGGGAACGTCTTCGTTCGGAGACGATGGCGGATATATGGGCGGACTCGGAATGGTGGTATAACCTCGACCGGGGACGTGGGGTATCTCGACAGCCACGGCAGGCTGTTCATTACCGGACGCAGCGACGAAATGATTGTTTCCGGCGGCGAGAACGTCTACCCAAGCGAGGTGGAGAAACTCATCGCACGCCACCCCGAGGTGATCGAGGCTGCAGTTTCGGGCGTGTCAGATCCTGAATTCGGTCAGCGACTGAACGCCTGGGTTGTTCGGCGTGAGGACTCCTCGCTTACGGCGGCCGAAGTGCAAATGTACGTAAGGGCCAACTTAGCTCGGTATAAGGTCCCGCGTGACATCGCATTCGTGAATTCGCTTCCCCGCAATTCGGCAGGAAAAGTTGTCAAACGCTTGCTACCGACCCCAGAATATGCGCTCGACCCGCCACCATAGCCCTTTCAGGATTGGAATAAGTCTCCTCCCTTTCTCCTCTGGGATTTACTCCGGAACAATTTGTGCGCGCAAGTGCGCCTCGTTCGGCCCCACGTCAGTGGTCGGCATCCGTCCTCAAATTCAGGTCACAAGCGACGCCGATAACGGTAATCGGAGTTAGGAATACTGCATGTCCGCAATTGCCGACTACATGCGCTCTCTGTTTGCACCCACCCACCGGGCAATCGTCGAATACGAGGCTGAGGTCGATGCAGCATCGCACATCGGAGAGAACAGCTGGATCAGGGTGGGGGCTCGCCTACGAGGCGCACATGTTGGAGCCGATGTCTTCGTGGGCTTCCGCTCGTCGCTCGCAGAATGCGATGTTGCTGATGGAACGCTGATCGCTTCCGGCGTCCGAGTAGGACGGCCACGCGAGCCTCGGTGCCATGTCGGGAGCGGCGTGTGGATTGGTGCGGGTGCAGAAGTCGCGCCAGGTGTCGCCATTGCCGATGGTGCAGTAGTCGCGGCCGGGTCGTTGGTTGAAACAGACGTCGCCGCGAACACAATCGCTGCAGGAAGTCCTGCACGTCAAATCAAACAACGCGTCGCAGTCGAGGACGGACTGCCTTCATTCCGCGAGTTGCTGAACGTTGTCGCCCGCCGGCAACGCAGCGCTCACCTGTTGGGCTTTGCGCTCGCACGTTCGGTCGGTCATTCCGATGTAACGAGCCTCATGGCGCGTTCCCTCATCGACGGTGCCGAACCAGCGACATCGAATTGGAGTATCGGCGCCGCTACCCTCATCGATGCAGATATCTCCGGCGGCCCCGGCGTCGTTCTCTGTGACGATGTCATTCTGATCGGCCGCGGCAAGCGTTCGCCCGGACTGTGGCCGTCTGGCGGAATCTACCTCGGTGAGGCGACCACGGTTGGTCGGGGTGCCATCCTAGAGGGCGCCGGAGGTATCACGACCGGACCGTCCGTCCACATGGGACCCGGCGTCCAGGTCCTCTCAAGCAGCCATGACTATCGGCGGTCGACGTTGCCGCTCACTCCGGCCCCGGTCCACATCGGATCAGGTGTCTCTGTGGGCGCGAACGCGGTGCTCGTTGGCCCGCTCCAAGTACCCGATGGCGAAGTAATCCCTCCCGGGTCGATAGTTCTCCGTGACAGCACTCAGCCCGACGCGATCAAGATCGTTGACGTGCGCACCGAGCGCCCGGCAGAAGGAGTCGTCTCATGACCATCGTCTACGCGCCGAACCCAACCGGGACCGGACACAATATGCGAGCGTTGGCGATAGCTGCGCAAGTGCGGGAACTGAAACCGGAGGTCGAGCAGACCGTCTTGCTGGGCTCCATGCAGGACACCTTCAGGCCGATGTTTGCCGAGGCGAAGGTGGAGGTCGTCGACATCGCGCCCAAGGCCACCAATACCGCCCTACACAGCCACCTCAGCGACCGGCTCGACTGGGAAAACATGGTCAGTAACTACCTGGTGCCGACCTTCTTGAATGGCGACAGAATTCTCCGCATGCTCGGACACTTTCGCGATGTGGACACCGAAATCGTTGTCAGCGACTACAACCCGGTGGCAGGCATCGCCGCTCACATAGCCGGTCTGCCGCATGTGCTGGTAACCGAGAGGTTCAACTTCTCTTTGGTTAACGTTACGAACGATCAGCTCGTCAAGGGTGGAGCTGAGGTTGACAGCGTGGAGCTCGACCGAGCTCGTGCGGCGCTCGATCAAGTCTTCAGGTTGATCACATCGACCGCCGCAGCGGTCGTTACCGATAAGCCGTCACTTCCAAATTACGTACTTGACAAAGAATTCCGATCACTCGAGGAAAATGGGAAGGCTCAGTTCGTTGGGCCGATAATTCGTCCACTGCCAAGCGGTGACGCCCGCGCCGAGGGTAAAGCTATACGAGAAAAGCTTGGCCTCGGCGAGGGCCCAGTCATTGTGGCCACAGTCGGCGGCACGACGATGCACCTCAAGAACAAGCAGGCGCTCATCGACTGCTATCTCGATGTCTATGAGCGTCTACGGGGGAGGTATCCCGCTCTCGAAATGGTTCTTATCGGACGCGAGAAGATCGATGTGCCACCTGGCGTACACAGCCTGGACTACCTACCGGACTGGATGCCGCTGATCCGGGATGCAGCATTACTGCTGGTGCCGCCAGGATGGATCACGGTCACAGAGATTTGCGCTCTGGGAATTCCCGCTGTCTTTGTCCTCAGCTCCTACAGTGAGTACCACGAGATCGAGCCGTTCGAGCGGCTGACTGCCTTCGGATTCGTGACCCACCTCGGTACCGATGCAGTGGACCTCGCTGTCAAAGCTGAAGGACTGATCAACTCCCCCAATGCGGTCGCAATCCTTCGAGAGAAATACCGCGTGGTAGCGCCTGACCCGTACGGGGCCCAGCGCGTCGCACAGATTGTCCTGTCACTCCGATGAATCGAGGAACCTTGTCACCCTCCCTCTCTCCTCAGATCAGGGATTTCCTGGACGACGCATTCACCGCGTCACGGGGAGGCGACTACGCCTCTGCGGTGGACCACGCAGGCAACGAGGTGCTTACCTCCGAACGCACGCTGTATGCCCACGCGCTGATCGCACTCGCAGATCTTGCGGCACAACCGGACCGCGCAGCAGCGTCCCTCGAGCTCATGGTGGGTTTCGCCGATCAGTCCCACGGTGGTTTCATCGAGGTTCGAGAGGTCTCGGGAATTCCGCACGAACTGGGAAACGTCAAGACAGCCGAAGCACAGCTCGCCGCCGTGGTGGCCGTCCTCATCGCCGATCCCGCCAACTATGGCGACCGACCTGCCGCACTTGGAGCCGCAGCACTCGACTGGCTCGACCGCACGATGCTCAGCGGCAGCGGAGACTACCTGGCAACCGTGTCACGCGACGGTTCGAAGGTAATCGACGACTCGATCACCGCACTGGCCCAGGCATTCGGTTTGTGGGCCCACGCCTGCGCTGTGCGCCGGGAGCTTCGCTCTGAAGAGTCCTTGCGCCGTCGCGCCGAGCGGATCCGAGACGTGCTCTGCTCACCCCAGGGGGTGGTGGCCAGCAAACTCAGGCCGGATGGAATGCCCGCTGTCGACGCCAAGGTTGACGGCACAGCCTCAGCAGTAATGGCGATTGCACTTGCGCAGGCGGGGAATATTCTGTCCGACGAATCGTTCGCCGAACGGGCCCGGACCGTGCTGGAGTTCATCGACGAGAATCTCTGGGACAAAAGGTTTGCCGGATATTGGGACCATTGCGATCTCGACGGAAAGATCACCGTGCATCGCGAATTCATCACCCTGCTCAACGCCGCCATCCCGGTAAAAACGAGCCGAACGAACGCATGGCTCGTCCTCGCTGCATCGATTGTTCACGGTCCGAAGCACGAGGCAGTCGCACGCGGCGCAGGGTACCTCCGGAAGTTGCACGACGACGTCCACGGGGGAGTGTTCATCGGAGAGGGTTACTTCTGGACACCACCAGGCACTCCAGTCGGCCCATTCGAACGACTGATGTTGCCCACGCGGCGTACAGCTGGCATTTCCTACTTCGGAGCCAGTAGTTTTCTTCGGCTGTACAACAAGTTCCCGGAGTCGCAGGCGCTCGCAGCGTGGGCATTCAACGTTGCGGAAGACCTTCCCGCCGAGCCACTATCGCAGCTGCCCCCAGCCGGTTCATTGCCTATCCCACTGTCGGCAGTGCCCCGCTCGGACCTCCAAGTGGCAACGATCGCAGACCTGGCGCCGGTTGACCTGTCTGCCTTGATGGACCAGGAACGGCACATCGCGGTCATCGACGCCGCATACACTCCGCACCTCGGGTTCGGGTGGACACACCGACGCTCCCCGCTGGGCAGCCAACCCGACCGCACACCGTCTGTCTTCGGTACCCACCACTCAATTGCCAACCTGAAGGTACTTGGCGGCGCGGTGCGCAACCCACAAGGCGTCGCGGGATGGCTTCGTTCTACACAGGCCGCCAATGGTGCTTTCGGTGAATACCCGGGTGGACCTGCCGATGTACTCAACACTTATCTGGCAGTCAATGCCTTGGACCTTCTGGGAGACAATGATTTCGGCGACCGCGACGCGTGCGTGCAATACCTGCGAGCCTGCCAGAATGACGACGGCGGCTTCGGTGTAGTGCCGGGGTTCATCAGTGATCTGTTCCACACCAACCTCGCGGCAGTCGCACTGCACACCCTTAAGGCAGACCCCCGCTCCACCGATGCCTGCGTGGACTATCTATTGCGTTCGCGCACCGGCGACGGCGGCTACGGGCAGCGTGTGGGCACACCCGCTGATGTGTACTCCATCTATCGCGCCGCCGGAACGCTTGCGCTCTTCGGTCTGGACCTGCCTGACCGTGACCGCGCAATCGACTGGCTGCGCGGCACTCAAGGCCCGAACGGCGGCTTCCGCCACGACACCGCTAGCAGAGAAAGCCTGATCGCGACCTACCACGCCGTGGCAGCGCTGTTCCTACTCGGTGGTGAGCCAGTCGAACCGAAGGCAGTCGTCCAGTGGCTACAGACATGCCAGACGGATGAAGGCACGTTCTCGAACATCCCGGGGGTCTCCTCGGGAACCATTGATGAGGCGTTCGCTGCCGTGCAATCTCTGGCGATCCTGGCCGGCGGTCTCGACCGATACTTCGCGATCCTCGTTTCCTGAAAAGGCGGTTAAACCATGCAAATCCTCGACCAAATCATGTACACCGGCGTCGCGACAACCGACAACGCACGGGTTGGGCGCGTCCGATCGGAGGACGGGAATTTCGACTTGCCCTATATTCCGCCGGTGCCAGGCCCGTGGGAAGGGCAGGAGGGCACTAATCCCGAACAACTTCTCGCGGCAGCGTGGTCCATTTGCTTCCATGGCTTGCTCGGCGCAGGCCTCCGTGAACGCGACGCCGACCCAGACGGCAGCCGAGTCCGCGTGTCCATCGACTTAGGACAGAACGGCACCGGCACGCTGGGCCTGGCAGCAGGTATCGCAGTAACTGCTCCGGCCATCGACCGCGACGTACTTTCCGCGGCACTGGAAGAAGCCTACAAGCGCTGTCCGTTCTGCCAGGCGATGGACGGCAACATCGGTGTCGATCTGCGCATCATCGAGTGATAGCAGACAAAGCCCGCGACAACTCCAAGACGGAGGACCAAAGTATGGTAACCAAATTCGGTGGCTTCCTGCCGCCATTCCACCGCCCCGGCCAGGACCCCGCCGATACCTTCCGGCGAGACCTGGAGCTGATCTCGCTACTCGATGACATCGGTTTCGATGAAGCATGGGTGGGCGAGCACCACTCCGCCGGATGGGCCAATATCAGTTCACCCGAGCTGCTCATCGCTGCTGCGGCCGAGCGAACCAAACGCATCGCTCTGGGAACGGGAGTGGTCAGCTTGCCCTACCACAACCCGCTGATGGTGGCCAACAGGATCGTCCAACTCGACCATCAAAGCCGTGGCAGGGTGCTGTTCGGTGTAGGCGCAGGTGTCTTGGCATCCGACGCGCACATGCTAGGCATCGAAACCACAGATAGACACCGCATGATGTCAGAGTCACTCGATGCGGTCTTGCACCTGCTCCGCACCGAGGAACCGCTGACCCGCTCCACCGACTGGTTTACATTGAGGGAAGCGCAGTTGCATCTACGTCCCCGGAACCCTGCTGGCCTTCCAATGGCGATGGCCGGATCAGGATCTGAGCGCAGCATGACCCTCGCGGGACGCCACGGAATCGCGCCGCTCACCTTCGCCACAAACGGGCCCGACTCGCCGCCCTTGGCGACGCTCTGGACCCTGGCCGAAAATGAGGCCCACCAGCATGGCCACCGCCTCGACCGGCGCGATTGGCGTCTGGTCATCTCGGCACACGTCGCGGAGACCAGGAAAGCGGCAATCGCGCAGGCCCGCGAGGGCGTGATTCGCTGGCAGCACGAATACTTCCGCGACACGATCGGGGTGCCGGTTACCCTCCCAGAGGGACGCGAAGTGGAGGCGCTCGTCGAACGCGGAAGCATCATCGTCGGATCGGTCGATGACGCCATTGAATCGATCGAGAAACTCCAAGCCAGCACCGGCGGGTTCGGCACCCTGCTGCTCACGTCCCAGGAATGGGCTTCCTGGGAACAAGCCAAGCACAGCTATGAACTCATGGCGCGGTACGTGGCGCCATACTTCACGGGGGCTGCTCGCGGGTCCGTCACGTCACAGCGTTGGGTTGCAGAGAACCGCCACAACTTCGCCATCGCGCAGAAAGCGAAGTTGTGAACCAACCCGAGGGCGGGGTGGGCCGGCGGGCCTTCATGTTAGGCAGCTTGCTTACTACCCTCGGCACGGGAGCCGTGGTCGGAGGGGGCCCCGCGCAGGCCGAGGACACAAGCTCAGACGCTCTCGTTTTGACGGATGACTCAGCGCGCTATCCGGATTTCGTACGCGGCAATAACCAACGCTGGGTTGGTAGGCCGGAGACAGTGGTGCTGCCGCAATCGACTCCCCAGGTAGTGAAGGCTGTGCAACAGGCTGTTTCGAACGGCAAACGCATCTCCGTGCGTAGTGGAGGTCACTGCTACGAGGATTTTGTGTATAACGCCGAGACGCAGGTAGTTATCGATCTGTCCGGAATGGAGTCGGTCGGCTTCGACGAGAAGCGAGACGCCTTTTACGTAGAGCCCGGAGCGACTGTCCTAAATGTCGTGGAGACCCTATACCGGAAGTGGGGGGTCACGATCCCGGCCGGAATGTGCTACTCGGTCGGAATGGGTGGTCACATCAGTGGCGGCGGCTGGGGACTATTGTGCCGCGAATTCGGTCTCACAGTTGACCACCTCTGCGCAGTCGAAGTTGTTACCGTAGGCGCCGACCAAGTAGCGCGCGCCATCGTCTCGACCAACGCTCCCCGAGACCCCACCCGTGATTTATGGTGGGCACACACTGGGGGCGGCGGCGGAAGCTTCGGCGTGGTAACGAAGTACTGGTTTCGCGCGCCGGGCTCCCATGGGACCCCGGACACCTTGCTCCCGAAACCGCCCGCCGAGGTCTACCTCCATGTTCTTGCGTTGCCCTGGGCACAGATGAGTCAGCCCGACTTCACCGCGCTGGTTCGCAACTACGGCCGCTGGCATGAGGCGAACAGTGCTCACGGTGGTAAGTACGACTCGCTGATGTCGTTCTTGGCGCTGGGGCACCAATCGAATGGCCAGCTCAGCCTAATGACGCAAATGGATGCCACCCTACCCGGCGCACTCGATTTGCTACAGCGCTTTGTCGCGGAGGTGACGGGAGAGGTGAGTGCTGTGGCGCGTCCAATGGACCGGCCGATGGGCGAATTCGCACCAATGCAAGATCATTTTACCGCGCAACGGATTCCGTGGTTGCAGGCCACACGGCTTCTCGGCGTCACCAATCCGACGCTGACCAATCCCGCGATGCGGGGCGACTTCAAGTCCGCGTATCTCAGAAAGGGCTTCCCCGATACCCACATCGAAGCGCTGTTCCGCCACCTAACCCGCACCGACTTCGTGAACCCAAATGCGATGGTGGTCGCCAGCTCCTACGGAGGAAAGGTGAACACAATAGAGTCGGCGGATACAGCGACACCACACCGCGACTCCATCATCAAGCTGCTTTATCAAGCGTACTGGTCCGACCCCGGTCAGGACACGGCAAACATCAAGTGGCTGCGGGACATGTATCAGGATGTATACGCCGCCACCGGCGGAGTTCCAGTCTCGAACGAAGTCACCGATGGGTGCTACATCAACTACGCAGACATTGACCTCAATTCTCCGGAGTTCAACCGATCCAGCAGCCCATGGTGGGAGCTGTACTTTGGTGCCAACTATCCGCGCCTGCAGCAGGCAAAAGCGAGGTGGGATCCATTAAACATCTTTAGGCATGGGCAGTCGGTTCGACTGCCAGGATCGTGACTCACATGGATAGCCGCGACATCGACGACGCCCAGGACCTAGACCAGGCGGTCCGGACAATCTCCTTATGGGCACGTGACACCGACAATTTCACACAGATAGTGTCACGCTGGCTGCAGTGTCCAGTGGAGTATGTCCTGCTCTCTCAGAGTCGCAGAACAGTGACGGAAGAACACGCGACGGCGTTGGACATCCCAATCGATAGTGTTGCCCTCCATCGGCATGGACTCCTGCAGGTGACGTCGCCGGGTTCTCCAATCGTGGTTGCTGACGTACGAGCCACTGTGGTGGAGCGTAGATTGAGCCCGAGCGCACAGGAGGCGTTGCGTCAGGGAAAGATACCGCTGGGGGTTGTGCTAGGCGAGTACCGACTGCGTCGTCACACCCGGGCCGTTACGCCGACAGCAGAAGAAGATTGTCAAGGGCAGCAGGCGCTTCGGGTGAAGGCAACGCTTACCACCGCGGGTGAGTTGGTTGCCGTGGTCGACGAGACAATTTACCGTCGGCTGTTGAACTATTGGGGCACCCCACCCGGGCATCAAATCGAAGAAAGGAAAGAGGCTTGACTGCAGCAGAAGGTGTTGCGATGGAGAATAAGTCGACTCTAGCGCTTGTTACGGGCGGAAACAGGGGCATCGGCAGAGAGACCGCTCGGCAGTTCGCCGCTATGGGAATGACGGTACTGCTCGGTGCCCGCGAGGAAAGCCGGGGAAGAGAGGCGGCGGAAGAACTGGCTGCTTACGGCGACGTTCGCTTCATTCAGTTGGACGTGACGGATGACGACCAGATTTCAGCGGCGACGCGCACGGTCGACGAGACGTTCGGCAGCCTGGACATCCTGGTCAACAACGCTGGTGTCATCGCCGAACGTAACATCACTGCAGCGACGGCGGTCGTCGACGAAGTGCGAACGACATACGAAACCAACGTATTCGGAGCGCTACGGGTGACCAACGGATTCCTGCCTCTCTTGCTGCGATCCTCAGCGGGACGAGTAGTGAATGTCTCAAGCTTTCTAGGATCGCTCGAACTCAGTGGCAGGAATTCACCCAACCTAGGTATACCAACTCTGCTGGGCTACAACACTTCGAAAACCGCACTGAATGCGTTGACGGCACAGTATGCGGCCGAACTTCGCAACCACCCCATCAAGATTAACTCTGCTGACCCGGGTTATGTATCGACTGACCTCAATGGGCATACGGGAACAAGAAGTGTAGAGCAGGGCGCTGCCGTAGTGGTGTCACTCGCGACGCTTGGTGAAGACGGTCCGACCGGCGGGTTCTTTGGTGAGGAAGGTCCAGTACCGTGGTGACCGCCAACCGTCGGCAATCCCCCCTGTCATCGAATCGTGTCTTGGGGGCGGAAGGCCTGCAGGTTTCCACACTCGGCCTCGGCTGCATGGGACTTAGTGGATGCTACGGCCCAGTCGACGAGCGTGAGGCTGTGGCCACGATCCGGCAAGCTATCGACTGGGGAGTTACCTTCTTAGACACGTCTGACGTGTATGGCCCATTTACGAATGAACAGGCAGTAGGAACTGCAATTGCCGGCCGACGAGACGAGGTCGTTGTTGCGACGAAATTTGGCCTCCGGACTTCGGCCGAAGGTGACTTCGTTATCGACGGCCGTCCGGAGTACGTTCACGAGGCCTGTAACGCTTCTCTACGTCGTCTTGGAGTCGATTACGTGGATGTCTATTACCAGCACCGGCCTGACCCGCGCGTACCGATCGAGGAAACAGTTGGAGCCATGGCTGAGCTGGTCGCTGCCGGAAAGGTCCGATTCCTTGGCTTGTCGGAGGCGGGACCGAATACGCTCAGACGGGCTTCGGTCGTCCATCCCATCAGTGTGTTGCAGACGGAGTGGTCCTTGTGGGCACGCGACATCGAAACCGTCGTTCTGCCAGTTGCTCGGGAACTGGGGATTGGCATCGTCGCTTATAGTCCGCTTGGTCGGGGGTTCCTCACCGGTGCTGTCAGTCCAGTGGAAAGGCTTGCCAGCGGGGACTTCCGCAAGAATCATCCCAGATTCGCTGGCGCTAACGGTCGCCAGAATGCAGCGCTTCTACGCGCCTTGCAGGATTTCGCGGCAGAGGTAGGCAGTCGTCCCGCACAACTCGCGTTGGCGTGGGTTATGTCCCGAGGCAGCGACACCGTTCCGATCCCAGGCACTACCAGTAGTAAGCACTTGCTGGAAAACGTCGCGGCGAGTCAGCTTGAGCTGAGCGCAGGTGATCTCGCCCGATTGGAGGCCGCCATTCCTGTCGAGATGGTTGCCGGAGAACGATCACCGGGGGGCGCGATCCATATGGAAACGCCATTTGAAAACGCCAATTAGCTAAGCCCATCTGGCTCTGTCAACTCGAACGTCAGACTGACAGTACCAATCTGTGCGAGCACCGTTTCGATGCCGCGGCGGCAAGTCGCTAGACGACGTCGATTCTGGCCCGGATCAACGGGTGGGTCGTCGACGGCGTGTGCTGGTGCCCGATGTGCGCGGCCACCCACAGCACTCAGATATCTCGGAGCACCTAAACACGGCAGTACAGCGCTCGTACACAAAGGTCGTGGACGTAACACCGTGTCCAGTCCGCGGTATCGGGCGTTGTGGCGAGATACTCCAGGATCGCAGAACGGAAGTAGGGGGGCGGGGATGAACACGACAGGGGAGACTAGATCGGCGAGCCAGGTACTGATCATTGTCTCGTTCTGGTGGAGCCGGCGCGATGATCTCGCCAACTACCAGCTCGAGCAGATTCTGAACCGGGCCGGCGGGCCGGGCGGTGCGATCACCGACCCGGACGCGGTCGACCGGGCACCGCGTATCGCGGCCGAGGCCCCTGCGGTACTGGCCGAGTTGGATCAGTGGTGGCAGATGGCCGCGGCCCGCAGAGGAGAGAACACCACCCGCAACCCGAAGGCGGGTCTCGCCTCGTCGATTCGGTATCTGATCGACAGGCTCGAGGCGGACCCGCTCACCGACGAGGTGATCGGGTCACTGCGGCAGCCGGTGAGCATGATCGACGATCACATCGTGAAGGCGAAGGACCTGCCCGAGATGGTCCACCCGGACGCGGAGCTGCTCGACCTGATCGGCGACTACCTGGCCGCCCGATCCCGGGTGCTGGCGCTGAGACCGGTGGGGAACGCTGTGATCTGCTGAAGGGCAGCGTGCACCTTCCCCGGACGCCCGTAGTGCCGCCTCCCTCCCGACGTGGAGACCGCGCCGGAGATACCTCAGCCGAATCGGCTGGGGCATCTCTCGGATGGGGACCACCACTGGAGAACGCGGTGGTGACCGCCGTGATCGTGGCCTGCGCGGTCACCCAGTTCGGGCTGTCCGAGACGCAGTCTGGACGGTGCACCTCGCCGGAACCCGCGCTCGACCGTCTCGAGCAGATCCTGCTCTGACCACCCAAGCTTCATGAGCTGCCCGGACAGGCCGGCCGGGTATTGTTTCCGGCATTCATGGTCGGGTGCGGCTCCTCGGTTCACCTGGCCAAGGCGGGGAAGGAGATGCCATGGCTCAGCAGCCACGCGCTCTCGCAACGCGGGCGCAGATCGTCCGTGGGGCGGCGGAGGTTTTCGACCGGTTCGGGTACGAAGGCGCGAGGCTTTCGGAGATCACCGATGCGGCGGGGATGACGAAGGGTGCGTTGTACTTCCACTTCAGCTCGAAGGAGGACCTGGCCCGGTTCGTGATCGCGGAGCAGCATCGGATCTCGATTTCTGCGGTGGAGGCGATCGGCGGTGAACCGGTGTCGGCGCTCGAGCAGATCGTGATGTTGTGTCATGAGATGGCCCGGCAGATCGTGGAGGATCCGATTGTGCGGGCGGGGATCCGGATCACCCTCGAACTCAGCGCCGACGACAGGGGACCGGCGGGGCCGTATCTGGATTGGATCGCCGCCTGCCAGGGGTTGGCGGTGCGTGCGGTGTCGGAGGGGGATCTGCGGCCGGACCTCGATCCGTCGGTGTTCGCGCGGTTCGTGATCGGGGCGTTCACCGGGGTGCAGACGGTTTCGCAGGTGTTGGCGCACCGGGCCGATCTCGAGCAGCGGGTCGACGAGATGTGGATGATGGTGCTGCCCGGGGTGATGCCCGCAGACCGGCACCACCGCATCGGTGAGGTGCGGGCGGCGCGCAGCAGAGCCGCGGTTTCCGGCGCCGTCTAGCGGTTCGTCCGTTTCTGGGCCTCGGGAGGGTGGGCGTCGTGGCAGTCCGGTTAAGGGTCGACGCCGTCACAGAACCGGTGGGACGATGAGTCCCGGTGCGGTGTCCGGTCGGCGTACCCGCACACTGACGAGTGTCTTCGCACGTGGTCGGGGGCGTGCGAAGACCACCACAGGGTCCTTCGCGGCCGCGTGGGTGACCCGGGTGAAACAACTTGGGGGACCCCGATGAAGGACGCACGAACGCCACGAAGTCGTAGCTACTGGGACCACAACGTGGCCGCGGGGCAACGTGACCGCGGCAAGACCGGATCGCCTCCTCCTACGGCGGACGCCGGCGAGGAGGGTCTCTTCGAGCACTACCGACCCACACATACCACCGGCCTGACGGCCCCAACGGGTGCGCCGACGACGACCCGGACTGTGGGTGCGTCGACTGACACCAGCGGGCGGTATCGCGCCAGGGGTGCGGGGTCGGGGTTCCCGGATTACGACCGCCTGGTCGGTAGATCGGCCAGCAGTCCGAATCGGATGAGGAGTGTTGCGCCGGTGTTGTGAACGGGCCGAGGAGCAGCGCCGGATCGCCAAGGAGCAGGTGGGGTGTCGGCGTGAACGAGGCGACGACGAGCCTGGCGTGTGACCCCGATCACGATGCGGGTCGCAGATTCGGTGTAGGTGCCCGGATTTCACAAGTCGACTGAGGTGGCATGTTCCTTCCAGGTCCGAATGCCTGCCCCTCAACGTCGACTTGGGGTGTCAGTTTCGGTGACTTTCGGGGGTGTGGTCATCTGAAATGGTCTCAGTTGGGTTGATCTTCCCTCTGTCGATCATCGGGGACAAACACTTGACGAAACTCACTGCCTGGTGTTTGACAGTTGCCAGCTCGCTTCACTCAGGTCGTGTTTGACGTAGCGGTCGAACAGCAGGTGGGCTGTGATGCGTTGATCAGTCGTCTCGGCGCAATCGAGCATGACGTCGAACAGGGTGTTGATCGTAGTGCGGAGGACGGAGCTGTGCGGCTTGGTAGCTGTGACGTACTCGTCAACGACCTTCTGCGCGGACTGGTCGTCGGGATGATGGAGCACGAGAAGGTGAGCTGGTGGAGCGTCCGCAGAGGGACTCAGGAACACCGAGAGTGCGTGGCACCGAAGTAGCTGGTTGATCGTCCGGCTCCGTGTGACCGGTTCGGTGAAGTCCCAGTACGCCCCCTTTTCTTCGAGAAGTCGTTGATATCGGGTATTCGTCCAAACCGGTAGGTACCGGCTGTTGAATCGGTCGACGTACTTGACTTCGACTGCTAGAGAAAGTGTTCCGATGTCGGTTTGTAGCAGCATCCACAGGTCGAGCCGGGTTTTGTCGCCGAGGGCGAGCGATGGCCGGGCGGGTGCGTACTCGATCTCAGCGCGATCGATTCCGTGCACGTCCATGTCGAGAACGGTGCTGAGTACCCGGCAGAACCAGGCAGAATTCGAGAGGAGAGGGCCGAAGACATTGAAGGTGAGCGTTTGGCTCGACGTCATGAATGACGTGCAACGTACTGGATCCACTCCCCACCCTTGCGCCCGGCGTGCGAGGTAGGTGTCGAAGACATTCTTCGATATGAAATTCTTACCGGCCTGCGCGTCAGCTACAGGCAGGACGCTTCCTCGGGCGATCGGTCCCTTCGGTGACGGCGATGAGCCGTATGACTCGATCCTCAGTACCGCCGCGCGGTACCACGCTTGATGAAATCTGACGCGCGAGGCCAGGGAGCTCTCGGCGAAGACCACCGGACCGATCACGGCAGGATCGAGGGGCGCGCTTGCGCTCTGATCATTCACGGTCTGCGGCCAGGGGCTGCAGACGAGTGGACAGTGCGTCTCGCATGCCTGAGGTGTGGAGGGAGTCCGGGGCGGGCCCCCAGATCGGCAGCTCGCGCAGCAGTGTCGTGTCGGGTGTCCTTAACTGAAAATTCTCTGGTCGGGGCGCACGGCGTCGATCTGGTCGTCATTGCCCGCGGAACTCTACCTACTGGCTCGGTGCTCCCCGTACGGCATGGTGCTCGAGGGATTTCGACGCCGGCCGGCCGGTAGCGGCGGCCCACGCTGCGATCTCGCGAACATCCCACAGATCCCCGGAGCGCAGACGCTTCACGGGTTTGGGGAATTCTGCATGCCGGACTTTCCACACGTTGACGGTGTTGGCCTCCACGTTGAGCAATGCGGAGATCTCGGCCGGCCCGACAAGGTATCGGGCGAGCTCGCGCAAGCTGCCGCGGTCCTCGTCGTTCACATTCACTAGGTTATTGCGGACGGCGCAGAAGCGGTGAAGCGTCCCCCGGGACACGCCGGGGGTGCCTCCCACGGCACCGTCGGAGATGTCTTACACTTTGGCTTATGTCGGTGCCTTCTGCGAGCATTCCAGACCTGATGACAACCTTGAGTGATGAAACAGTGAGCGAGCCGTTCGCAGCTGGTGAGCGTCCCAACGGAACCAGCTGGCAGGTGCTGCAAGGGGACTGTCGAGTCGCTCTTCAGGATCTGACACCGGCGTCGGTGGATTGTGTGGTGACCTCGCCGCCGTACTACTGGCAGCGCGACTACGAGGTCGCCGGCCAATTCGGGCTTGAGCCCAGCATCGACGGTTTTGTGGACAATCTGCGCGAAGCTTTTGCCGCCCTCCGCCCCGCGCTCAAGGACAGCGGAACGGTGTTCCTCAACCTGGGCGACACCTACTACAGCGCAAAAGGCCGTCCCCACGGCCAGGACAGCAAGCACCGTAGTCGTCGCCTTCCAGGACTCAGGGCGGTCGACGGTCCCGGTCTCGGGTTGCCGCGGAAGTCTCTGATCGGCATCCCATGGCGTGTGGCGCTGGCTCTGCAGGAAGACGGCTGGACGCTGCGGAGCACCATCATCTGGGTCCGTAAGAGTGCTATCCCCGAGCCGACCAGCAAGGATCGGCCGTGGCGTAAGTACGAGCACATCTTCCTGTTCTCGAAGTCTCCGCGGTATTTCTTCAACCGAGAGGGCCTCGAGGGGGAAGAGGACGTGTGGTTCATCGAACCGGACCGCCGATCACTGGCCCGGGGGACGCATTATGCGCCCTACCCGCGCAAGCTCGTCGAGCGGTGCATCAATTCCGGCTGCCCCGAGGGGGGAGTGGTGCTCGATCCGTTCCTCGGCGGCGGTACCACGATGTATGTGGCCGACGACATGGGCCGATCGTCGATCGGTGTCGAACTCAACCCGGACTTCTGCTCACTTGTCGCAGACAACATGGAGAACGCCCAGCCCCGTCTGGTCTAGACGGCCACCGGTAGGGTCGGCGGGTGCCCTATGCGCCCGCCGCCCTCGTGCTCAGCGCCGTCGACGCTCTCGACGGCGCCTATCCGTTCGCCGTCGTGACATTTCCTGCCCTGCTGCGCGCCGCCCGCGTCGCTGGACGAGATCCGGTCACCGAGGGAGTCGAGTTCGGGTCCAGCGACGAGTCTGCCCTGCTCGAGGAGTACTTCGTGCTGCCCCGCCCACCCGAGCCGGACAGGCCCTATCGCGCCCCCTGGTCGTCAAAAGCTGCCTGGCAAAAGAAGAAGTACCCGGGTGGCGGACTGCAACGGTTGCGGACCGACTGGAACGGCAGGGGCCGGGTCCTGCTGCAGGAGAAGTCGGCGAGTGCGGGTACCCGACGTGACATCTGGCGGATTACCGCTGACGCCGGTCACATCTTGACCACCGAAGCCGGCCAGTCACAGGTCCGTCTGGTCGATCTGGCCCTCTGGTTCGGCCGCGACCTCGACGTCGGCAACCTCGGTGCAGAGGTCACCGCCGGCCTCGATGATTCCGCCGAGGACATCGACCGACTCCTAGCCTGGTTCCGACACGAGTTCCGAGCGGATACCGGCGACCTGGTTGGCACTCTCTACTCCGCCGACATCCCGGACGACTACCGCCAGCACCCCTTCGAGTCCGAGCCGATTGGCGAAGACACCCTGGAGGTACTGGGCAGCCTTCCCCCCGCGCCCACAGTCGGTATGGGACTCCCCGAACTCGTATCCCAGCTGGAAGTCCGTCTCGTCACCGGTGGCTACCAACTCCCGCCCGGCTTGGTGCGGCGGGTGCTCACCGCCTGGCTTCGGGGAGACCTCGTGATCCTCGTCGGCCAGCCGGGTACCGGGAAGACACTGTTCGCGACCCTGCTGGGTCTCGCGATGTCCGACGTGCTGGGATTGGACACTCCGATCACGGTAGCTGTGCGCGCCGATTTCGACGAAACCGAGTTCATCGGCTACGAGCGACTGGACGGGACGCCGGAACTGCGCCAGTTCGCGCAAGAGGTCCTCATGACGGAGAACCCACTGGAGGCCAGGGTCGTCGTACTCGAAGAGTTCAACCTGGCGGCTATCGAGACCTACCTGGCATCGGTGTTGGTGGCCACCCAAGAGCAGACACGGCAGGTCCAACTCCCTGGTGGCACCCTCGGGAAGCTGCCGGTGGACACTTTCGTCCTCGCCACCTGCAACTCCTACCGAGACGAGCCCGAAACACGCACTCGGGTCAGCTCACCGACGAAACGACGGTCGACCATCGTCACCATGCCCAACGTGCTGGGAGACCGATTCGACGAAGATCCCGACAACGCCGTGCTGAGCCTGGTCGAGAATCTGGTCGCGGTCGAAGCCGCCCGGGTCGACAGCAGACGCGCGCAATCGCGCCCGTCACAGTTCGACAGCCTGCGCGGCGCTGCACTCGGCACCGTGACCACGCTCGCCGACATCTCGGATCACGCCAAGGACATGCTGGTCGCGGTCAGCGGTGCGCTTCTTCGCACGTCGGCAGGGCGCTCCTGGTTCACGATGGGCCTTCTGCGTGACGTCGTTCTGTCGATCGCGCACGCCGAACGCGACGCCGACGCCGAACTGCTCGCGCTCGGTGAAGCCGTTGCCGACAAGCTCATTCATCAGGTTCGGGGGACCCACGCCGACATCGAGGAACTGCGTGAAGTCTGCGCGCAGTTGCCCAATGCCGCTGAGATCGCGAGCATGATCGATCGTATGATGGATGGTCCCTCCGATGAGCTGCTCCCGCTGCTCTAGTACGGCGGGTGACTCAGTGAGTCGATGATCAACGGGATCGCTTCCTGCAGTTCAGAACCGGGCCGGAGCGGGATCTCGTGAATCGACAGACCGTGCCCGTTGACCGTGGTCGGGCTGCCGCCGCCTGGAAACAAGATGGAGATCGCCGGCACCCCGTACAAACCCAGGTACGAGGTCACCTCTTTGCGGCTGTCCTCGGATGCACCCCCGTCTCGGGCCACCCGGTACTTCGCATCGAGAATGGCCACCCGGCCCGAGGCCCTCTCGTGGAGTACGAGATCGGGCCTCGAATCGTCCGGACGCTCGCTGGAGGCCCGCCATGACCGCAGGACAGATCCCGGAGGTACCACGTCGTAGTACAGGTCGAAGTCCTCACCGGTGAAGGCAAGAGGTTCCATCCCGAGGATGGGATGAGTCTGGCGGAGCCCCAACTCCCTCGCGAGACGCGACGCCGAGTATGCCTGGTAGATCTGATCCGATCGATCGACGTAGCTGTAGCGAGGGAGCGGTTGAGTGGATGCGGACCAGCCGAACAGCCGGCGTATGTCCGATGCGAGGGAGTACGTTTTCCGATAGGCCGCTTCGGTCGATTCCTCCGCCTGGCGTGGTTGTCCAGGACCCTGCCTGTTCGTCCGAAGCGCCTGAGCGAGCGGCCTCCGGGCAAGAGTTTCGGCTTGATTGAGCCACAGGCGGCATCGGGTCTTCGCCCCCTCGGAAGGACCGCTGTCGAGTACTTCCCTGGTCAGGCGAATCAGCCACGGCAACAGTGAGACCGCGCGTCGGTTCGCGATCGTGTCGAGGGTGCTCGATCTCTTCTGCACGACGACACGAAGCGGGTCGTAGCGGGACCCGTCCGACATCGTCAATGCACCTTCAGGATTCGGCGACAGATACTGGCGCGGCGCTGATCTCAACAACCGCAGTGTCGGCGCCCGGAGCACGCCCGCGCCGCCGCGCCGACTCAACGCGGTCGAACGCGTACTTCGCGGCCGGGGGGAGGCGAGGACCTCGGCAATCGCCGTGAGCGCAAACTCCGCCCATTCGTCGAGCCATCCGTAGACGACATGTGCATCTCGGAGCCCCTGCCCGTCAGAAAACAGGACCTGACCGCCCCACCCGGTTCCCAGGCTGCCGAGCTCGTTGAGCATGCTTTCGATCCCGGCCAAGCGCAGCTTGGCGTCCTGCGTCCCGAACCAGAAGGTCCGCCCGTCGACGTCCAGCCGGTGATACCCGGTGGACCGAGTGAGGTCCACACTGAGCAATCCCCCGGACAGCCGCATCCGTTTGCCATCGAGCGAGACCGTCTTCGCGCCGGACCCCGCCACCGCGAGGATCACCTGACCAGCCGGAACGATCCGCGGATCGTCGTCGAGGACCCACTCGCGCACACCCGTCACCAACCGGACGATGAGTTCTCCCACCCGCACAGCTTCGCAGATGGTCGCCGCGACGCCACACACACGTGGGCGCAACGACATAGTCTCAGGAACTATGAGCGCACCCACCCCGTCGCCGCCGTTCGATCCCCGCACCATGTTGGCGATGTCGATGCATGCCAGTCCTGGTGTCTATGCACTGCTCGTGGGCTCAGGAATATCCATGGGCGCCGGAGTCTTGACCGGGTGGGGTGTCATCGTCGAACTGGTTCGACGGATGGCTGCGACAGATACTCGCGAGGAGCCGGGCGCCGATTTCGACGTCGAGGAGTGGTGGAAGGCGAAGTATCCCGGAGTCGATCTCGGTTACGGCTCGGTCCTCGAGGCCAGCGGCATGTCCCCCTCCGATCGCCGGCGGTTGCTCGCACCGTTCTTCATCCCCGCCGACGACCAAGAACGTGAAGAAGGAAAGAAGGTGCCCGCCCCCGCGCACGACGCGATCGCCCAACTGGTCAAGCGGGGAACCGTCCGGGTCATCGTCACGACCAACTTCGACGACCTGATCGAGCAGGCGCTTCTTCGACTCAACATCGCCCCGCAGGTGATCGCTGCACCGGACATGATCGCAGGATGCGAGCCACTGCGACACAGCGCGTGCACGATCATCAAAGTGCACGGAGACTACAAGCGGATCGACCTTCTCAACACCGACGCCGAACTCGAAGCCTACGAGCATGACCTCGACGACCTCCTCGACTGCATCTTCGACGAGTACGGTCTCCTCACCAGCGGCTGGTCCGCGGACTGGGACAAAGCGCTGGTCGCCGCCGTACGGCGTGCGAAATCCCGCCGCTATCCGCTGTACTGGTCGACGGTCGGTGCGCTCGGCGACAACGCCCACTCGATAGTCGACGCCCGACGAGGCGGGGTGATCGAGAACGCGGCCGCCGACGAATTCTTCCCGGACCTGGTGACCAGGCTCGAGCTACTGGACCGGATGGCAACACCACCACTCACCCGCGATCTCGCTATCGCCAGACTCAAGCGCTGCCTCCCTGACCCGGTGCGGCGACTGGAACTACGCGACCTCCTCGACGGCGAGGTCGAGCGAGTGCGCGCCTACCTCGACACCCGATCCCGGACCCCGACCCCCGGGAAGCCCGTCGACTGGCAGGATGAGATCGATACGGCCCTACGCGAGGTCGACACGCTACTGCACCTCGTCGCGACGGGGATCGCCCTCGACACGCAACGGGCGCACGACGATCTGTGGATCTGGACCGTCGAACAACTCATGCGCGGCTATCCTAGACGCCTGTCCGGCGGCTCAGTCCACATCGAGTGGGGCAAGTTCACACTCTTCCCGGCCTATATGGTGCTGAAGGCTGCGAGCTTCGCAACGACGCAGGCACGTCGGGACGACCTGCTCATCCGCCTGCATCGTGATGCGACCAAGCCGGCGCCACCCGACACCTTCAACTCTGCCGGGCATATTCAGGTCGAAGTGACTGCGGCCCAGGAACTGTACGACGTGTACGTCTTGACAGACGGAGTCTACGAAGCACTCAAGTCGAAGTACGGTCCGTTCACCTACACAGTTCCGGTCCGACGAATTCTCGAACCGATACTGCTTCCCTTCGTCGGTGACCCAAGCTCATTCGAGCTGCTCGCTCTGCGAACGGAGTACAGGATCTCACTCCTACACCGGTTCCTCCTCCCGTTCGAAGCGCAGGCCCACGGCCTCTACGCAGACGCGCTTCGCTCTTACGAACACTTCGACCGCGCGGACGGGTGGATGCCCGACGAGGACTTTGCTGCCGCAGGCGTCCATAAGGTGTGGATAGATACCCTTGGTCTGAAGGGTGAAGAGCCCATACGTGAAGCAGCGCAGGCACTCGCGGAGGTAGCCAAAGCCACCAAGAAGTGGCGGTGAGTAGAATTCGCGGCAGCCCTGCCAGCTCGAGGCAGTCCGTGCCGATCGCTGATCCCTGATACCTCGGCGGGGTTGTCCGGCCTGGGTCCTCAATCGGGGTTCGAGACCGCCGAGCAGAAAGGCGATCCGCATCGCGGCAGGCAGGGGAGGTTCCGACTGCTCACCTGCTCGGGCCTTGCGTCGGGCTACCCGGTTGGTGTTTCTCCCGACGATGCTGACAGGTCGGCCGGGGCGGTTGCGTAGCTCTCCATGAGTGCGGCCTGCGAGACTTCGGCCATCCGCAGGTGTGCTGGCGTCGAGCCCCCGAATCGTATCCGCTCGGAGATGGTCTGGCCCGTGTCTCCGAGGTCGATGTGGGGGGGAAGTGTGTTGGGGAGCGCGAAGCCCGTCACCAGTGTCGGGAGGACGATGTCTGCGATGTGTCGGTGGATTTGGTCCAGCTCGGAAGCTGGTGAAACCCAGGTGTCACTATCCGGGCGTTGTACGAGTATTGCAGTGTGGCAACTAATTTCGACCAGATTGCCGCGGCGGGTGGAGGCGAGCACGTCGCCAACGGTGATTGGGCGCATGGTGCGGTCGCTGGTGGAGAACGGTTCGTCGGAGCGCTGGACGATGGAGCGTGCGCCGGCTGTTCGGATGGTCCGGTGTTTGTCGGTATTCGAGTATTTCTGCAGAAGGACCAGGGGGTGGGCGTACTCGGCCGGCACGTCCATGAGGCGTGCGAGCAGGGGAGAGAGCGTCGCCCCGCGTGCCGTGGTGTCGGCGTAGGGCTGAAGACTTTCGATGCGGTCTCCGAGCGCAGTGCCTCGACCCAGCTCGACCAGGCCCTTGCTGTGCTTCTGGCTCTGCCAGTTCGTGAATTTCTCTGGATCTTCGTGAATGGGCATCGCGATCTCGCGGGCCTGTTTCTCCGGAACCATCTCGTCACGCGCCGACTCGACAAGATGGAACAGCGTGTTGTCCACTGCGGCGCGGAGATGGTTGATGGCCTCACTGAACAGCATCGAAGCAAGGGGTGGGATCGGCCGAACGCCTGAGACGACGACGTCGAGTTGTCCGTTCCCCCGATCGGCCTGCTGCATCTGGAGGGCTTCCCGTGACCAGGTGAGGGAGAGTTCGCCGAGTTGGTACGTGGCGTGGTCGGCGCGCGCAAGGCGTAACGCCACCGACTGCAATTCCTGCGGCAACCAGGCCGTCTCGTGTTCCATGAGCAGCAGACTACGGGCAGCCTCCGACTGCAATCTCGTGCATCGAGGACTCGGAAAGCGTGCCATTGTCCTCCGAGAGTGCGGTTCCCGTGCGAACGACGTTTCGTGTTCCGCCCATCGCGTGTTCTTCACGGTGATCTCACGCATCAATTGGCAGGCCGCGATCTGCGTCGTCGTCGGTTTGCGGTGTCACGCGGGTGCGGGGTCGGTTGGAGCCAGCGCAGCGAATTCTTGCACCCAGTGATTACTGGTCGGTGGAGGCCTGGGCGGCGTCGGTGCCGGTGGCCGACCAGTTCGTGACGGCCATGACCATTGCCGAGATCGAGCGGGGCGTGGTCGCCAAGGAGCGATCCGACCCGGCGCAGGGAGGGGTCCTGCGCCGGTGGCTCGATGAGCGGGTGCTGCCGGCCTTCGCCGACCGTGTGTTGCCGTTCGATCTGCCGGCCGCACGGGTGCTGGCCACCTACCGGGTGCCCGAGCATGCGCCGTTCGACGACGCTCTCATCGCCGCCGTCGCGCAGGCCGCCGAGATGACGGTGGCGACGCGTAACACCAAGCACTTCGAGCCGCTCGGCGTCCGCTGCTTCAACCCGTGGGAGCCGACTGTCTGATCGCGCTGGTCGCGCCCGTGAGCTTTCCCATCTGGGAGTGGCCTGTACCGCGATCAATCCCGGACCGACCGATACCGGGTGGATGACCGAACAGCAGAAGGCGCACATGATCGACTTCACACCTCTGGGACGCCTCGGTGTGCCGCAGGACTGCGCGAAGCTGGTGACGTTCCTCGCTGGTCGATGAGGGCGAGCGCACGCATGAGCGGTTCGAGATCACCCGTAATGGGCACCGCGCCGCGGTCCTGCTGGGCGCCGACGATTACGACGCGCTGCGGGAGACGATCGCGGTGTTGTCGGATACCGATCTGTTGGCTGCGCATCTCGTAGGCCGGGTCGAGGTCGAGGTCGAGGGTGGGGATGTCGTCGATGCGCAGGGGCTGGCGCGGCTGATGCGTGATGCTCGGTCGTCCGGGGAGTGCGCGAGCCAGGCGAGGGGTATCGGTTGGTGATGGCGCGGTCGGCTGCGCGGTCGTTGGCGACGTCGTTGCCGGAGAAGGTCGCGACCGCGGTGTTCGAGTTCGTCACCGGTCCGCTGCTGGAGAATCCGCGGCGGGTTGGGAAACCTGTGGATCCACCGCTCGCGCCGGCTTGCAGCGCCCGCCGAGGTACGTACCGGGTGCTGTATCTGATCAACGAGGAGAACCGCGCCGACGCCTATCGCACCTAGGCCCCGATGGGGACGTGACGCTCGGTCACATACGGCGATTGCGTGCCGCTGGTTCGACGTGGTGTGGGGCCGGTTTGGGCCGCCCAACTCTGAGTGCAGAGCAGCAAGTCTAGGGGTGAGTCCGAAGCGGACGTGTCGATTCGCAACAGTTCGAGGGCCCTAATCGGGGGCACCGGAGCTGGTTAGCTCCGGGCGGAGATCTTTCCCACTACCCGGACGGTGACCGGCACACCGTCGATTTCGTCGGGCAGGTCGGATTCCGGCTCGGTTACATTGACGCGTAGGCCGAATTCGTCTCCGACCTTCGCGATACCGATGGCGGCGACGTTGTCATCGCCGGAAAACAGCCGCCAGGCAACCTCCTGTGCGGCCTCGCTTTGTCGGTAAGTCGCCATCCGTTGCCTACTTTACGGTGCTAGTTGAACATCAAGTGTAGCAAGCAGGGGTGCCAGAGGGCTGGCGTAGGTGACGTCCGCAGCGCCACCTCCGGCGAAAAGCAGCCCAAGCCCGCGCGCAGAGCCGCCCGACACCTGATAGACCAGGCTGCCGGAGTCGCCCAGGCCGCTGAACGGGGCACCGCCCACGCCTTCGACCTCGAATTGACCGGCGAACTCCAAACGCTTCCTGCCATACCAGACCCGCGGCCTCATATTGACCGCGCTCACTGTGCCACGCGTGGTTCCGGTCGACCGCCCAGTCTTACCCACGTCGGCGCCCAGTAACTCGTCCGGAGGCACGGACGCCACCCCTTCCAGGCGGACACCATCCGGTAATCCCGCGGAATCGACGGGTATATCGCTCTGGAGCTCACACAGTGCGCAGTCGGCGAGGTTGATGCCGTCCCGCTGCAGAGGCATGAACTGGTACAGGGTTCCGATCAGGTCTGTTTTTGCGTTCCCGCTATCGCTGCGTGCTGGTTGGAGGATAGGGTCACCGATTCTGGCCTTGTTGACGTTAGCGAGCACGTGGTTGTTCGACATCAACAACGAGGTGGGTCCTCCGGGGCGTTGCACAAAAAGGCCGGCTGTTCCGGCCGTCGTGGCGAGATGTGCGACGGAAGCTCCCATTCGCAGGGGCCGACACCGGCCGCGCAGCTGGGCGATGGGCCCAACAAGCGGCCGAATGCGTCCCGAGACGCGCACCTCGACCTCACCCCGCGCCTTCTGCATAATTCGCTCGACCTGGGACGACCGTATCTCCTGGTCAGTTTCGAGCCGGATCGCTAGCCGGTAGTCGCTGCGGTGGCGGCCCTGTGCGACGCCAAGCATCGGCGGGGTGCTTATTGGGGCCGGAGCAACGAAAACCCTCCGTAGTGTGTCCGAGAATGATCCGGCGGCCAGGAAGCTTTGCCCGAGAAGGGCGTTACCGAATCCGGCAAGCTCGTCGCGGACGGCCGAACCGAGCCAATATTTTCCGGGGCGCTCGTGCCACGCCTCCGCTCGGGATTCGACGGCGAGGCCGCGCTCGAGCTCTGTTTGAAGTCCGAGTACGGAGTCGTACTTCATGAGTTGGTGAAAACGTCAGCGCCCGTGAGGACGAGGCCGATCGCGATCAGAAGTAGGCCGCCCCCGAAGAACATCTTGAATGTCGGGGCTTCGACGATCTTGCCGATGACTTTGACAACCTCGGTGGGCAAGGCCGCTTGCGCCCCGGGTTCGTTCTGCCGACGGAACATGTCTCGCGCTCCGCCGATCATGCCTAACAACACGCACACAATTCCGATCACGGTCAGGATCCAGCCGACGATACCCATGCTCAGTCCCTTCGAGGAGGCCGCAATGGTGGACAATATGAGGCTAGCCGCACGATCTTCTGGTCTTGCCCATTTCGAGATGCGGGATGGCGCACACCGGCATTACGTGCACCGGATCGATGACAGCGCCGAATGATTCGGCAAGCTGCTCGGACTACTGGCGGAGTCCGGCGACACGCCCGAAGTACCGATTCCCGTGGCGATCGAGACCTCACGCGGCCTGCTGGTCGCTGCATTGTGCGGATCTCGCCTGCGCCGCGCAGGACGCGATCTGGCGGCGCAGCAAGGCCACCCAGGAGCTGCTGGCACTGCTGCGCGAGTATTACCCGGGATTCCTCGACGCATTCGCCGGCGCCGGCCACACAAACCTTGCGATGCCAGACGCCCGCGCGATACTCGCGATCGCGCCGACACCGGCACTGGGTGCACGATTGATCAAGACCCGCATCATCTCCACATTACGCAAGGGTGGTCGGCAACCTCGGCTCGAGGACACCGCGATCCGTATGTTGGACGCACTTCGCCGCCCACAACTGCGACAACCGCTGCTGTGGAGACGGCGTTGGGTCGTCAGGCAAGCGCGTTGCTGGCAACTCTGAATATCGAGTGCGTCAATGCCGATAACCTCAATGAGGCAGCCACCGAGGCATTCCGGCAGCACCCCGACCACCGAATCGTCACCAGCTTTCCCGGCCTGGGGGGCCACCGCGCCCGGGTCTTGGCAGAGATCGGCGACGACCGCGGCCGGTTTGCCGACGCTCGCGGGCTCAAGGCATTCGCCGGCTCCGCACCCGTCACAAGGGCGTCCGGGCGCAGCACCTGCGTTACCCACCGTCACGTGAAGAACAATCGACTTGCCGCAGTAGGCTTCGTCTGGGTCTTCGCCGCCATCCCGCGACCTGTCCGATCAAGGACCACTATGACCGGCGCCGAACACACGGCGACCGGCACGCCGGCGCACTCCGTAACGTCTTCAACCGACTCCTGGGCCAGCTCTATCACTGTCTTCAAGCCAACCAAACCTACGACGAATCGAAGGCTTTTCCCGGCTCCGTCCATGGTGCGGAACCAGCAGTGACTTGACGACTTACGTTGATCGGAGGTCTATCAGCGGTCCGTCGACGCCACCACACCCGGCGAGACCACCCCCCGGATCATGCGAGAGACAGGGGCAAGGAGTCATACCGGGTCTAGCGACCGTAGCCCTTCTGCGAAGGACCGTGAATAAGGTAACGGGGTTGTTGAAAGCGCAAGCCGCCCGCTTGCTTCACACATTCGAGAGGCTAACGATCAGTGACATCTGTCCCTGGGGGCGAGGACGATGGAGATGAAACAGACTGGTCTCAATGTGCCCGGAAGTCGGCGAGGTAGCCCCTTCCAGCGTGCCATCCATCGGAGGGCGCGCATCCTTGGAGGTGTAGATGTCACGCACAACCGTTCGTGCCACAGATCGCTTCCTCGTCGACGCGGTGCGCTCGGCTTGCGGGCGCCTCGCGCGCGGGGGCTGGCTGGAGTTACTGCGGGAGCGCCATGGGCTCGACCTCGCCGCGGACGATCTCGCTGGTGAACTCAGTCGTCCGCTTGATCGCATCGATCGTTCGGTGCCGGGCTTCGAGGATTTTGCGGCCGAGGGTGTGCGCGGCATCGAGCCGGGGAGCCCAGCCCGCAGCCTGATGTTTCACGCGCTTGCATCACCGCGAGTACGCGGTTTGGATGTCTATCCGACACCGGCGGAGATCGAAGCGGTCGAGAACTATGTCTACGGGGTGCGGCCTCCGTCAGTCGAGGATCTACGCGAGCAGGCCGGAGGAGCCCCACTGGCGATCGTCGTGTACGCCAGGGAATATCGCCCGGCCGACGGCACAGCCCACCGGCGTCACGCGGATATGTGCTTCTCGCGTACGGGCGTCGCACGCATCGGCACGTCCCCAGTCCTCTACGGGGCTGAGGCGCGCGGGTACCTTCCGTTCGTCGAGGGCGACGGGCATGCGGTTCGAGTGCTGCCGTGCCGGTACGCGGCCTACATCGCCGCCCGGGTGCCAGGACATGCGAACGCACACGGGCCGATGCGGTTCATCGAGCCGGGCGATTCCGAGCGCCGGTTCTGGATACCGCTGCACAAGCTCTTCTCCGGCGACGAATGTCTGCGCGGGCACAGCCTCACCCTGCGCCTCACCGAGTCCCACGTAAACGAGAAGCTGCGGCGCGTCCACCTGTTCTTCCTGTCGCACGGTCACGACGCCGGTTGGGGGGAGCCCGACATCAGCCGTGCTCCGTTTGTCATCACGAGCGGCATCGCAAAGTTCTCGAACGATGTGGACGACGGCGCCGGGCTGCTGGTTCCGCAGCCGCGCGCCTCGCTCGTGGAGCGTGCGATCTACAACGGCGCTCCACTGACTTTCGAGGTACCCGAGACGACCGACCCCCCCGGGGCGTGGCGGCTCTACCCAGTTATGGGCGGCTCAAGCCTGAACCTGCTGAGCAAGCCAACAGGCGGTCGCGCGGCGCCCGAGTATGTCCATGTCCGCCACATGTGGCAGGACGGTCAGGAGATTGATCTCAACCAGCAGCCCGACATGTCGGAGGTCATCCGGCGAGGCGGGTACCGCGCGCAGCACTACACCGACCCGACTGGCGACGGCTGGGTCACCGCCGAGTGCCCCGAACTAGCACTCGTCCTGCCACGCATGCTGCCGGCGTACTCGCTGGTGGCGACGCCGGACTACCTCCCGCGGGTGATTCAAAGCGATCTCATGCGCTGGACGGACGATTCTGCGCCGCCGACGCTCACCGAGACGATCTGGCCGGAGTATCCGGGCCGCCCGGAGGCACTGTCGGACCAGCGCCTTGCGGCCAACCTCGAACTCACAGGCGCCGGATTCGAGCGCGACGACGACACCATGACCGCGATTGTCGGCCCGCTCGGGTCTGCTGGCGAACCCACCCAGATTGATTGCATGCCCGCCGACCGCGTCTCGACGCTCCCCGACGCCGCGTCCGGCATTTTCGCCCCGGGATGGGACGTCGGCGTCGACCGCTCCTCGGAGGAGGCGACAAACGGCGTGGAGGTCCTGCCGGGCGTTGACTTCCTCGCCACCTACGGGCTCGGCTCGCCCTTCCCGGAGGACGCCAAACTGTGCGCGGCGCTCAGCTCGTTTTGGCCAGCCGTGGCCCCGGACATCACGCGCACGTTCGAGCCTTCGCCCCGCTACCCCACCACCACCCCACTGACGGACAAGCTGATCGGCCACGGCGGTCAGACCGGCTGGGATGGCGTGCGCGGGCCGATTGTCGAGGACGGCAGTGTCGACTATCCGGCGCTCACCTACGCGGACTATGTCGTCGCCGCACGGGAGAACCAGTTCGACATCGCAGGCATCGGCACGATGGACATTGACGAGTACATTGCCCGGACGCTCACGACTGCGCGGGCCTACGCGATCCTGGGAGCGTCGACAACCACGGACAAGGGGCAGTGGGTGGTGCTCTCGTTTAGGCCCGCCGACTGCGCCGACTCAGACCTCGCCCTGGCCCGCGACAGCACGGGCATTGAGTTGTGGCTGCCGTACACGTACCGCTTCGAGATTGCGCGCCACACCGGCCTCCTCAAGCATGACGACTTCAGCCGCAGGCGCGTGGGCATCGAGATGCCCATCGTCATCTTCGCTGATCCTTCGCGGGCACTTCGCCGGCGCGCCGGCGGGTCGTGGACGTCGGATGTCCTCCGCCGTTGACCTGCTGATCGTAGGCGCAGGTCCGGCGGGCACCGCCGCCGCGATCTCGGCTGCCACTGCCGGGCTCCGGGTGCGGGTCCTGGAGCGCTCCACGTTCCCTCGTCACCGACCAGGGGAGACGCTGCATCCTGGCGTCGGGCCGGTCCTCGCGCAGCTGGGCGTCGCCGAGCAGGTTGCCGCGGCGGCCGGAGCGCGGCACAACGAGCAAGCCGTCGACTGGCGTGGGCACAGCACAGTGACGGCGTTCGGTGTGGACGCCGATGGGCCGTGGCGCGGGTACCAGGTCGACCGGGCGGCGCTCGACGAGCTGCTGCTCGACCGTGCGAGGGTGCTCGGTGTCGAGGTCTGCCAGCCTGAGCGCGCCGGGGCACCGAGGATAGACGCAGGCCGCGTCGTCGGCGCAGGCCGGCACGCCGCGCGCTTCGTCGTCGATGCGGGTGGAGGGCGCGGCTGGTTGCGGAGGCATCTGCAACTCCCGCTGCACGTCGCGTCGCCGCCGCTGCGCGCCTACTACGGCTACTGCCAGGGTTCTGTGGGCCCCGTTCCCTGCCTGGTTGGGGACCGCGACGGCTGGACCTGGACGGCTCAGGTTGCATCGGAGCAGGTGCACTGGACGAGGCTCGCGTTCCCCGGCACTCCGAAGCCCGACTGCCCGCCGCCGTGCCTGGCGGCGCGACCGGCAATTGGCCGGGTGCGCGGGGCCGACGTGACCTGGCGGCACGTACCCGCCAGCGCCGGTCCCGGCTACTTCCTCGCGGGTGACGCCGCAGCGGTCCTCGATCCAGCGGCCCACGGGGTCCTGCGGGCGCTCCTAAGCGGGATCGCGGTCGCCCACACCGCCGTTGGCGTGCACAGCGCCCAGCTCGGTGAGGAACTCGCGGCCCGCCTGTACCGCGACTGGCTCGCCAGCTGGTTCGCGCACGACGTCAAGCGATTGTCAGACCTGTACCGCCAACTCCAGCCGACAGAGGGAACACCATGACCGATCCAGTGATCGCCGAGATCGAGCACAACACCTTCCCGCTGGTGTCAGTGCCCAAGGGCACGTTCGTCGTGTGGCGCAACAAAGACTCCGTAGTCCACTCGGCGGAGATGAACCCCGACGCCGAGCCTTACTTCACCGCTGGGGCGCTGCATCCCGGCGAGGACTCGACCCCGGTGTACTTCGGCACCCCGGGGACCTACGACTACGTCTGCCGTTACCACCACGGGATGCGCGGGCGGATTACAGTGACGGACGACGGCGAACCCAATGTTACGACGGGGCACCCCGGTCACCATGACGGCCACATGACGCACTATCACGGCTTCGTCACCGGGGGCCAGTCCGCTAGCCGCCTGTTCATGTCGCATACACCCGTGATGGCCGACGCCCGCCACCGCTTCCAGGTGATCCTCCAGGGAAGCATCGTCGAGCCTGAGCACGTGCGGGCATACGAGGAGGCGCGCAAAGGAGAGTTCGGATGTGCCCGTTGGCAAGTCTTCCACGCCCACCAGGACATGGAAAAGATCGGCCTCGGCGAGGTCTCGCTGCTGCCGAAGTCGGCCATCACCTACAGCCCGGACGGCGTCCGGGAGATCGACGTTCCCGGGCTTCCCACCTTCGAGACACCGGTGCGGATCGACAGGGTGCTGCACTTCCATCGCTTCGAACCCGAGGACAAGTACCCGAGTGACGGCCTCACGTACATCCTCTACGGCGACGCCAAGGAGGTCTTTATGGACCACCACATCACTCGCGCGCCAAACTTCCACTCGGTGGTCAAGCTCGGCTCGCCGCCGAGCTTCTGGAAAGGCGAGGGGACCATGAACATTACGATTCCGTCGAAACGCATCCAGGAAGTTTCGAAGCAGCTCCCGCGGGTCGCATACCTTGACAACGCGTTCCACCTGGCGTGGCTGCCTCCAGCGGGGCTGACCAAGCCAGCCGATCCACTGATCCGGCGCGACGAATCAGCCCCGGTCTACGAGGTCCAACTCGGGGACGGCAGCCCAGGCGAGATCGAGATCGGCGCCTTCCTGCACTTCGACGTCCGGCTGCTCAACGGCGGTGTCTTCCTTCCCAATGAGGACTAAAGGACTGATGGCCCTTTGTGGGGTGGGGTGCGGGCGGATGCCGATTCCCTGGCGGCCTCCCCGCCCGGGGGCGGTGTGGAGTGGCCGGTCGGCGTTTCGGTACTTTCTGACCAGGGGCCGATCCAGGTGTCCTTGTCGGCGTCAGGAACAATCACAAACGCAGGCAATGACCATCGTCTCCGTCGCTTGAGCCGGGCCGATGGTCGTGGCACGCGATGTCGGCACTCGGCCGACCGTCCCAGCCGGATAGTTGAATTTGCCGTTGCGTCAGCCTTCTACCGTGTGAATCTGTCTTGCAGAGAGGGGTTTAGCGCTGGTTTAGCGCCGCTCGAATTGGTCGATAGAGCAGGACGCCCGGGTGTCGGGTCGGAGGGCAGCGAAAGCGCAAGTTGTCGGACACCTCTGCAACGATGGCCCTCATGGTCGCGAAGAAGCGAAGCTATCCCACCGCGCTGGCCGCGGGCCCGGAGGGCGGGTATCTATTGGTTGTCGGCACGTAGCTGGGGACCGGTTCACCGCGGATGATCTGGTGGCGGCGGGTGTTCCTGCCGGTGCAGGTCCCACCGAGGGCGGCGCGGGCGATCCTGGACACGGAGGCGGAGGCGCTGCGCGCCGACGACGGGGCATTGCACCACCGACTGGTGTCGATTCGGGAGGAGGCCGGCCTCCCCGAGGAGATCTCGGCGCTCCGCGTGTTCGATGTGATCGCCTGGATGGACGGCAAGAACCGCCGCCTGGGCGAGCCCTCTGACCTGGAAAGATGACACGTCCCGGACTGAGGGGATGTGCCGCGGCTCAGGAGCGGGTGAAGCGGGATCTGAGTTTTTGCATGCCGACCATGATCTTTTCGGCGGTGCTTCCGGGTCCGGGGACCATGCCCAGCTGTATGGCGATGTCGTTCATGTTGACGATGATCCGCAGTTTGGCGATTTTGCCGTCGCGGTATTCGTGGATGTCGACGCCGTCGAATTCGAGCTGTTTGCCGGTGGCGGGGATGCCGGGTGGGTCGATGGGGCCCTGGTGGGTGGCGGTTGCCTTCCACCAGTAGGCGGCGCGGGGGCCGTCACCGGCGATATGTGGGCCGGCGATCAGCTCGAAGGTCAGGTCGGGGAACGCGCGCCAGCCGTGGTCGAGGAATTCGCGTACGTCGGCTTTGCCGCGCATGGTCTTGGGCCAGGCGGAGTCGTCGTAGACGATGTCGTCGGTGAGTAGCTCGAGGACCTGGGCGGGGTCGTGGGCGTTCCAGGCGTTGCCCCAGCGCTCGGCGAACTCGTCCACCCATGCGGGGTCGAGTTTCTGTGCCGATGTCTGCTCTCCCATGCTTTCCAGGCTAGGGGGTGACGGGTCGGTTTTGCCGGGTGTGATGGTGCTGTGACCGGGTGTGATGGCATGTCCCCGGTTTGTGATGTGGGGTTTCGGCGACGTGTCGGGTGAGTGCCGGCGCCGGGGTGTCGGCGGGCGCGCGGGTGTCTGTTTCGTCCGTTTTGGAGCCGTTTTTGAAAGGTGTTGATTGACAACATGTTTAGGTAATCAGTTGATGAGTAAGGTTTTACGTGTGTTGTGCACGAATGTCAGGTTGTAAGCTTTGGAAGCTGTTGCTGAGTAACAAGTGTGGGTGTTTCGAGATTTTCTACTGTTTTGGGTTGTGTAGGGGTGGGGTGGTATGCTGTGAGTATGACATGGAGCGGTGCAGAAGGCGAGTGGGAGGCGGGTCGGGCGCACCTTCCCGCCACCCCAGCATCGTTGGGGTGTGGGGGACCGGATCGAACGGTACGAGTAAAAACACAGTTAAGGAACCTAATCTCGGAAACTCAGAGGAGCGAAGCGACTCGATCGACGGCAACGGGAATCCGCCCACTGCGAGCCGCGCAGCGGCTCCCTGGCGGGGAGCGAAGCGACTCGCTCCGTCTTCCGGCGCGGAGCGCCGGGAGCAGCGCCGCGGTGGTTGTCGGCGGCGTTCGTCATCGAGGAGGGTTTCCCGATCGCCGAACTGCGGGAGATCGTCGCCGACATCCGAAAACGCGCCTGACCCCACCAGTGGGGCCGCAATTCATGCCGATCAACGGGGCCAGACCACTTGACGAAACTCATGCAGGCACTCGTGTAACCCCTTGCAACCCTCCGGGGCGCAAGCTGGCTCAGCGCGTCAGAAAGGTCGGCTACCCAGCAGTGCGGGCACGGCGCTGCGTGCCCGCACCCAGCTTGCGATGCTCGGGTCGATCCTGGACAGCAGTTCGAGGAGCTCTCGGTGCAGACCGGCGATGTCCTTCCCGGTGCTGGCCACCTGTGGCTCTGGGACTGTCCTCGCCATCGCCGGATACGACACTCTCGCAGGAATGGACCGGCGCACCGCCGGCATAGTTCTCGACATCTTCGCGGTCCAAGCGTGTGTAGCCGCTCTCTACGCGCACCCGATGCTCTGTCTGGTCGAATCCACGGTCACCGACTATCCCGAGGTCGGTGGCCGCCCGGTCTACTTCGGCAGCGTCTGGGATCTCGGGCCGGATCCGCCGGCGCCGTTTCACGACGGGGATCTTGTCGAAAACGTGTCAAAGATCTATGCGGACGAAGCCACCGCCTCCCAGTACGTCGCCGCACTGCACCAGTCCTTGCCGACACCCTCGCAGCCCTCGGCCGCTGGCAGATCCTCAATCCCGTGCTGGCCTCCGAGCGCACCGCAGCGTTTCACGCCAAGCATCGACCGACACCACCTCCGCCGGGAACTCGACTGTGGGAGATCTTCATTGGTCTCCGAGGTACCGGGGACCACACCATCCTCGGCGACCAACTCGTGCACGTCCTCTCGGACGCCGGAATGCATTTCGATCAACTGATAACCAGGTTCTACCCGGCCGGAACCGAGGAACGAAGGCAAGCTCTGAGTCACTATCCCGACCTCCGAAATCCAGACGATCCGATAGATGAACGATGATCGGCACGTTCCGAAAGCGGCGCCATTACCGGAAGCTGCTGACCTGCCCTTGTCCAGTAGAGGTAGTTCGTTGACCATTTCCGCGGGCGGGACGGTAAGTGGGACATCGCCAATCCGGATCCTGGTCGTCCAGGAGGCTGGTCCGTGTCACTCATGATCTGTGCGGGGTGACTGCTGTAAAACATTTGCGCAGCATCTCCGACGGAATGGCAGGACAGCACACCTTTATGTTGCAACGGGGCCAACGGGCGGCGAGCTTTGCTCATGCTTCGATGTTGAGCTTGCCCGCCTCTCGCATAGCCAAAAGCCTTCCCTTGACGGCCCGTGTCAGGAGCATTGCGTCCTTGGCAGCGGATATTCCGTAACCGCTGGTGGAGGGCGATTCTTTGGTTCTCGCTACGGGGCATGTTTGGTGCTTGGTTTTGGGCGCCGAGGAGGTTGGTCGGCGTTCCGGAGGGGTCGGGTTCGTGGCTACGCGGTTGTTCGCGGACGAGGAGTTGGCGTGTCTGCGAGAGCTCCCGGAGATCAGTCGCGAGGAGTTGTTCCGGTATTTCACGCTCACCCCGCAGTTGTCCCTCGGAGGAGTAATGGATGCCGGTCGAGCCCGGTTACGACGCGACCAGCGGGGAAAGACAACCGTCCCACGGGTGCAACCCATTCAGCCCAGCCTGAAATCGATTCGGGAAGCTCCAGGCCGGCATCGTTTGCGTTCTCAGTGACCTTGACAAGGGCAGAGGCAAGGGCTTGCCACGACTGGGCCTCAAGGGGGGATTGACGGGCATCAGCGGCATTCCACCATCTGTGCCCGCTGCATTTCGGCATGAGCTCGCCCAGAAATGCGTGCCAGGTCGATGTGGGGACATTTGCTGCCTTGTGGTGAAGATGAGTCAACAGTGCGGGACCAAGACCGGGGAACCCAATCAGCGCGGCGAGCAAAGACCATTGCAGGCCTTCGAGCAAGATCCGCGTCAGTCTGCGAAGCGGCCTCAGGGACTGCGCCGCTTTGGAGTCGGCTGATCGCCGAGAGCAGTCCATAGCTATTGGCCAAGCGCTTAACCGAGCGGGGAGTAGTAATCAGCGGCGGACCAAGCAAACGGATCAGCGTGAGCTCGTCATCGGTGAACGCCAGCGGGTCGATACGCTCGACAATTCGTGCGGCAGGAAGATCGACCGCGCTGTCACCGTCGTCGACGATGACGTCGTCGACGTCTGCGTTATTCAGCGCCTCCACAAAATTTGGAGGGATCGGACGGCCCTCTCGGTGAAGGCCCTGGACTGCAGAAGTGATACTGGATTGAACGGCACCAGGGCCGAGGAGGTCATCCAGCATGCTGGTATAGCCAGATGTCGACAGCGGGGGCAGAGTGAATACCACCTGAAAGATCTTCTCTAGGTATTGAGCGGGGGTGGACGCCCAATGCCCTTCGTCATCCGGGTCGACCTCTGGACCGCCCTCCTCGAGGATTTCTGCCATGGCTTGCGAAGGATCCGGGAGGGTCAGCAAATCCTGATAGTGCACGGCAATAGAGCGGAGTAGCCAGCGAGGATCAACGGCGACCACGACGACGAACAATCGGACCGCGAGGAGCAGGTGAACCGCCTCGAACAGTCCCACCACACGCTCCGGCGGGCACCTGTCAAGGTCGTCGACGTAGAGCACGATCCGGTCAATACGAGGTAAGTTGTCGCCAGCAGCGTCTGCAACGTCACGGGCGTCTTTTTCTTGATCGGTTTCTTGATCAGTCGATTCGAGGTGGGCCCGTGTGAGTAGGTCCGCCATTCGCTCGAAATCTTCCCGAATCTGGGTCATCAAGCCCAGCGTGTGACGGTAGCCGCCTTCGGCGACCCTGTCTGTGACCAAACCTGCTAGCTGTCCGGCAGCAGTCAGGTCCTGTTGCTGGCGCAAGAGAGCGGCGCGTCTTGCGTGGCTGTGGGCGATCATCTCCTTTAGTTGACGTACCTTCTTATTGGTGGAGTCTCCCACTGCCTTCCGGGCTTTTTTGATCGAAACTGCAACCTTATCGATCGCCCGGTGGACGGCTACGATGCCAGTCACGAATCCAACGAGCCCGATGCCGCTCGCGAGACTCCGGAATAGAGGCAGCGCTAGCCAGAAGCCGCCGGCCACGCCCACCACCACAGCCACAGCCGGTACCCAGAACCACCACGGCAGAACCCGCTGTAACATGCCGATTTGTATCCCCTTCATGCGGAACCATGCAAGGTGGGTGGTAACTGCCTCGTATACCTCATCAGTGAGTTCGGGATCTAGATCTTCGAGAGCCTGGTGTATCTCAGATTTCTCGACACGGGCAAGAGCCTGCTCCAATCGCTTCCCTCTAGCACCTTCGGCGGCTATTTGTTCTGGGAGTTTGCGCTTGGCGATCAAGTCGGCTTCAAGCCTGGAGTGCTGGCGTTCTACCGTGTCGATGTCCTCGCCTACTTGGGGTTTGGCGAGTTGGCTGAAGATCTCGGCGACGAGGCTGGCCCAGAGGTCGGTCTCGGCGTAGTGCCACGCGTTGAACCGCACCTGCCGAACATTGTGGTGAGCGAACGCGTCTCCACCCTTTGCGCTGACCTTTACCCTGTCCTCGAGTAAACCGAGGAAGTGGCTTTTGCCTTCGCCCCAGTCCCCGAACAAGCCCACCGCGAGCGGCGGCTTGGCGGACCTCGAGGTAATCAGCTCGGCTAGCGCGGTCGCCTCCTTAATGCGGTCAAGTCGGTCCTGATCGCTGACCTCGTCGGATCGGTAGGACGGCCTTCCGTGGGACTGCTCTTCGTATACCTCCCACAGATCCACCGCGTCGGCGTTGTCGCTGCCGGTGGCCAGCACCGGCCGGTCGTCGACGCGCGCCCACGCCCCCCACAACACTTGACTTGTTGCGGATGCCCTGAGCAAAGTTTCGGTGCTCGTGCTCGAATCCCACAGGCGCACCTCGCCGTCTTTGTCGCTGCCGGTGGCCAGCACCGGCCGGCCGTCGACGCGCGCCCACGCTCCCCACAACACCGGGCCGGGGTGCACGATCATCGAGTCACCGACCTCGGTTCCGGTGCTCGGATCCCATAAGCGCACAGAGCCGTCGTCGCTGCCGGTGGCCAGCACCGGCCGACCGTCAACTTGAGCCCACGCCCCCCACAACAGCTTGCCGGTCTGTCTCGTCGGGTTACCGGTCTGAGCTCTGGTGGTCGGATCCCATAGGCGCACCGTGCCCTCGCTGCCGGTGGCCAGCACCGGCCGACCGTCAACTTGAGCCCACGCCCCCCACAACACCGGGGCTGGGTGCCCTTGCAATGGGTAGAACGTATGTCGGGTGCTCAGATCCCACAGGCGCACCGCGGCGTCGTCGCTGCCGGTGGCCAGCATCGGCCGGCCGTTAACTTGAGCCCACGCCCCCCACAACACCGAGCCGGTGTGCGCGCTCAGCGAGCCGCCGACCTCGGCACCGGCGCTCGGATCCCACACGAACACCCCGCCGTGGTCACACCCGGTGGCCAGCATGTGTCGGTCGCCGACGCGCCTCCACGCTCCCCACAACACTTGGCCTGTATGTCTGTCCAACGGGTCACGGAACGGACGTCCAGCGCTCAGATCCCACAGGCGCACCGTATGGTCGCCGCCACCGCCGGTGGCTAGCACCGGCCGGCCGTGGACTTGAGCCCACGCTCCCCACAACACCTGGCCTGTATGCCCTTCCAACGGGTCACGGAACGGACGTCCAGCGCTCAGATCCCACAGGCGCACCGTATGATCGCCGCCACCGCCGGTGGCTAGCACCGGCCGGCCGTGGACTTGAGCCCACGCTCCCCACAACACCGGGCCGGGGTGCCCGGTAGGCACGGCGGCGAGGGCATTCAACTGCAACGTGGATGAGACCGTCGTCGATCGATCAATGCCACCAGAACTGCCCGACCCGCTCGACTCCGACGTCGTCACGCTCTCTATTCAAATAGACCAAGAGCGCGATGAGAAGAGACCGGGGAGTCCATAAACTTTTTCCCGGCGCGATCGATCTGCGGCAGAGCCGAGGCGCTCGCGAAAGTAGCCGAAGCGGAACGGTTGCGGGGCGAGGAGGAACGTCGCCGCCGGGACGCCGTGTCCCGGGCGCGTGAAATAGCAGGCCCGGGCGGAGGCCGACGCCGCCGCGGAGGACGCGTACGCGGAACTGGCGCGGATTCAGGCCGAGGCCGCTGCCGCCGTGGAGGCCGCGGCGAACCGTGAACGTGAGGCCCGCGCGGAACTCGAGCGCGTCCAGGCTGAGGCTGAGGCTGAGGCTGAGGCTGAGGCTGAGGCTGAGGAGAGGATTGCGGCCCGCAGTTCGATGTTCGTTCCGGTCCGCGCCGGCACGGTAACAACATGCGGGTCCGTCGACGGGTCCAGCGTGGTCAGTGGCGGCAGCACCGGAGGATGCTCGGCGGGGAGGTCGCAGGGGGGAGCGGGCACCAGGAAAGGCTACAGGGCCCACCTGGGGCACCGACTCGAGAGATACAGGCCGCCACACACCAATCCACGGAACCCCGCAGATCAGGACGGGTGACGGATCGCCGGTCTGGGCAGTGAGTGGCGACCTGTTGCTCGTCGCGAGAGTCACAGTAGATCGTCCCTCCGACATTTCGCCTCGGAGGGCAGAAACCGGCTTCAGGTACGGTTTGTTTACCGCGGTAAACAACGGACAAAACAGACATTGGCGTCGTCCCGGCTGCGGCAACTAATGCGGTTCGAGAAGGTGAGATTGCTATGACTGCCACTCCCGGCTCACTGCCCGACTCTGCAGTGGAACCGCCGCGGCAGCCGTCACTGTCGCCGCGCGAGCCGGAAATCCTTCGGCTGTTGGAATCAGCCTGGGCACGATCAACACCCACCTGATCCGGATCTGAGCGAAGTGCGCCGCCGTCGGCCGCCCAGTGAAGGACGAGACCAGCCTGCTGATCCAGGCTCACCGAAGCTCGCAGCCGCGTCGTCGAGGCGAACGACGGACGGAGTGAACGTTGACCGATCGGCTGACCATGGTCGCGAGCCGCGCTTCGCCGCAGGACCTATGACACGGATCTTGAGCTCAACGAGAGCGCATGGACCCGACCTCGATTTTGGCACCCGGCTACGCGGGAGCGAGGAGCTCGGTCGATCCCACCGGGTCGTGGCCGTGCGGCGGGCGTGACCCGGTGGGCGAAGGGGCCCCATGGCGATGACCCAGCAATCTCCGACCGTACGGATCGAACTCCTCGGGCGGTTCCGGTGCGCGGTAGCTCGACCAGTGGCGCTTCCGGTGACGCGCGTGCTGCCAGCGCTCCGATCAACCCGGCGTCATTGGGTTCCCTCCTGAACTAGATGACCCGACTATGGCGTCGGCCCGTCACGCGCCCGTCACAGACGCCGCTCGGATCCCCTCCGCTGGCGGGTGATGCGGCTCAGCGACGCGTCCACCGCGTCGGTCACGACTGGCGGGAGACGGCGGTGCCTAATGACGTGCAGCCGTGGCACGGCCTTGACCACTCGCAATTCTCCTGCGGCCAGCACGGCGCGCAGCAGGCCCTCGGATGGATCTGTGGATGCAGTCTGGTCCAGCATTGCCAACACCTCAGCCGCGTGGATTAGCGGCAGCCCGACAGGTGGCGCGGCCCGCGCCCGCCACACCCGCAGCATCGCCACCGGGTTCATCTCATACGTCGCCCGCTCGTCGTCGCGGCGGAAGCGCGCCAGCTCCGGCTCGTCGCGGATCAGCGGCGGGGTCAGGGTCACCGGCCCCCCCGCCCAGCCGGCGCCGACGGCGGCGTTGTGTACCGCGGCGTACGGCACCTCCGGTCGGATCAGCCACGTCCCAATCTCCTGCACGGTGGGTCTCACTTCGGGTCCACTTTCGCCTTCTCGGGCACACCCATCTGCACCACCCGCTGGTAGGCGGCGCGGTCGGCGCTGGACTTCGTGGCCAGCCGGGCCAGCGCCTCTTGCAGGTCGATCTGCTGCTGTGGGGTCAGGGACCCGAGGTCGAGCAGCACGCGCATCGGGACGGTGGCGCCAGAGCCCTTGACCGGCACGCTCCGCTGGGCCGTCGCCAGCACCTGGCGGGCGGTGGCGTCGGGGTCGAAGGTGGTCTGCTGTGGGAGGACCTCCACGTGCAAGGGCTGCCCCTTCGCGTCGAGCATGAAGCGCCCGCCCGGCTCCCACCGGACGTTCCCGGCATCGAGCAGCTTCGCCTTCCGCGCGAAGATCACCGCCTCGGCCACCTCGATCGACGCGGGGCTGATCCCGTTGGGTCGCTGGGCGAGCGAGCGGAAGAGCTCGCCGTCGGCGATGTCGCCGCCCTTGCGCCGCTCGAGGCGGTAGCGCTCCATCGTCATGAACCACGACTCGGCCTCGGCGATGTCGCGGGCCGGGATGGGGTCGCCGGGCTTTACGGTCACCTGCTTGCCGAACTTCTTCTGCAGCCGCTTCTCGATCTCGTCAAGCTTGCCGGCCGCGATCCGCGTGGCCTCGCTGGTGCGCACCTCGACCCGCACGCGGTTGGCGTCGACCGCGTCGATCGCGGCCTTTACCTCCTGCTCGGTCATCCCTGCAGCGACCCACTTGCCGTCCTTGGACAGCTCGACCAGCTTCTCGCGGAAGCGCTGCAGGTTCTTCTCGAAGTTGGTGTCGATGGCGCTGAAGTCGTTGACCGCGCTGCTGGTGTAGCTCTTGCCCTCGCCGACGACGATGACGGCCTCGACGCCCTTGCCCTTCTTGCGGAACTCGGGCATCACGTCGTCGAATCCCTGCCCGCCGGCGGTCTGGGCGTCGAGCTGCACCCGCTTGACCCCGCCCCCGGTGGCGTAGTCGGTGACCCGCCGCGCGTTGTCGATCTTCATCCGCTTGACCCCGCCCCCGGTGGCGTAGTCGGTGACCCGCCGCGCGTTGTCGATCTTCATCGCGATCTCGGCGACGCCGCCACCCCAGCGACCGACCTGCCCCGACTTCTGCCAGGTGTTCGTCGAGACCATCCGCTCGAGGACCTTGTCGACGAGCTGCCCGGAGGAGTCGTAGATGCTCACCCACCGCGACCAGCGCGACCCCTCCTTGAAGGGGACGTCGTCGACCCGCATGTTGCCGTCGGGGAGCTTGGTCTCCACCGGGTCGGCGTCCATCCAGGCCAGGAGCTTCGGCTCGGCTCTGCCCTTGCCCTTCTTGGCGAACAGCCGCGGCTCCTCCGCGAGGAAGTCGGGGGGCTCGAGCGAGCCCGACCTGATGCGCTCGAGCCCGCCCCCGTCGAGGTCGAGCAGCGTCGACCGCCGCTGCGACAGCACCTCGAAGGCGCTCTGGGCGTCGTCGAAGCGCTCGGCGAGCTCGGCCGCCCGCTGGGGGCTGAGGTCGGGCTTGGCCAGCTCGTCGTCGAGGTCCTTCATGAGCTTGGCCTGAGCCTCTAGCTCGAGGTCGAGCTTGGCGTGCCACGCCTTGACCCGGTCCTCCAGGGAGGTCGAGGCCCACTCGGCGAGCCTGCGCTCGTCGAGCAGCGCGACCCGTTCGGCGTTGACCGCGTCCTTGATCTGGCGCGCGTGGAGGCCCTCCTCGCGCAACGCCGACAGCGGCGCGCCCTCGCGGATGACGACGATCGGCTCCCCGTCGACGACGAGGGTGACCGCGTGCCCCTTCTCGGCACTTCCGGTCCGGGCGGTGAACTCGGCGTCGGGCATCACGATGATTGGAGTGCTGGCGTACTTGCCCCGCTCCGCGGCCGGGATGCCGTCCAGGAAGTGCTTGGTCATCTCCCGCCGTGCTTCGCGGACCGCCTCGGCACTCGCCACCGCCTCGGCGGTGCCCTCGGCGAGCGCCTTGTCGAAGTCAGCCACGGTCTTGCCGGGGAATTGCTTGAGGTACTCCCGCCGCGCGGCTAGCCGCTCCATTGGCGACCCGCGGTGGGCCAGTGCGTCACCGGCGATCTCTCCGGACGTGAGCGACTCGGCGGTCGAGCGCAGGAGCACACGGTCCGCCGCGATCTCGGCCCCCGAGCCCGACCGGAGCATCCGGAGGTGGTCGACGGCGGCGCCGAGCACCTTGGGGCCGTACGCCGACACCCCGTGCACCGCGGCGCCCACGCCGATCCCGATCGCGGCGGCCATGCCTGCCGAGGTCGCGACGTTCTTGAGCGGATCGCCGCGCCAGGTGCTCCGCTCCAGCATCGCGCCGGTCACCGCCGACGGGACCGATTGGGCCATCTGCTCCGCGGCGAAGGCGGCGGCCCGGTGGAGAAGGGGCTTGGCCATCTGCTGCTTTTCGATCGCCTTCACCGACGCGGCGAGGGCCGCCTCGGTCGCGCCCGTCGGCTTCGGCAGCTTCAGCAGGATGTTGCCCAGCCGCGCCGTCAAGACCGTCACCACCGCGTCGACGACGCCGACGATCAGGTCGTTGGTCAGCGCGTGCCGGCTGTAGGCCGCGCCTAAGATGCTCTGCTTGTTGGCGATGGTGGCCGCGGTGCCGGCCAGCGAGGCGGCGAGGCCGATGATGACCGGTCCAGCCGTGCCGCCGGTCGCGACCGTGATCAGCACCGCGACGGTGACGGCTGCGGCGACAGCCGCGATCTGGGCCGTCCGGTCGACGTAGGCGTCGACCGCTTCTCGGTAGTGGTCGGCGACGATGTTGGTGGCGGCCCGAGCGTCCCCCACCGCGGCCTCCGCCCGGCGGATTGCCGCCTGGTCGCCGCTCCCGACGGCGCTCTGGTAGGCAGCGTACTTCTGGTTCGCCCGGTCGTAGGCCTCCTGCAGGATGGCCAGCTCCGGGCCGACGGCCTGCTTCCGCTCGGCGGGGTTGTTCTTGAAGTAGACGTCGCGCTCGTACTCGAAGCGCCGGGTTATCGCGGCGTGCTCCTCCTCCGCCGTGGTCGGGACGCCGCGCAAGGCCTCCCGGATGTCGAAGCCGTCGCGCTCGAGGCTGGTGTCCTTGTCCTTCCAGCTCCAGTCGCCGGTCTCGGACTGGAGCCGGCTCACCATGTCCTCGCCGCCGGTGTTCGTCTTGTAGTCCGCGCTGATCCGGGCCAGTTGCTGCTTGGTCCGGCCCGAGAGCGCCCCGACGATCGGGTCGCGCTCGATGCCCCGGCCGGCCACCCCGTACTGCACCGCTTGCGCCGCCGTCAACCCACCGCCGTTGGCGAGCCGGGCCAAGGCCTCTCTCTCGCCGCTGAACTGGGTCGTGTCCTTCACCATGTAGCGCAGCGCGTCCTCGGCTTTGCCGCCCCAACGCCACGCGTAGCGGTCGCCGAAGGTTTTCGACACGTCCTTCATCCACTCGGCCGCCAGCTCGCGGGCGATCTCCTCGGTCGCCTCGCGGCGATAGGCCTCGATCTCCGTCGGCGCCGGGCGCCGGCCACCCGCGGTGATGCCGTCCTTCTGCATCAGCTCCTGGGCACGCTTCTCGACCTGCTCGCGACAGGAGTCGGCGCGACGCACCTCCGCCAGCGCGTCGTTGTAGGTGCGCTCGAGCTCGGCGTTCATCTCCGAGTCGGAGGTGTAGAGGCCCTCGGTCGTGCGCTGCAGCCTCGTCGCCCGCTCCCCCGCGCGGTTGACGGTGAGCAGGTCGATGGCCAGCTCGCGGCGGGTTCCCCAGAGGTTGCGGGCCATCGCGGTGTGTAACGCGCTCTCACCGCCACCGGGCAGCTCGGCGCCGAACTCCTTCTCGTAGGCGTTCTCCATGGCGGCGGTCCGGCGGCGCACCTCGTTGTCGACCTCCTCCGCCGACCAGGCCGAGGTGGCCGGGTCGGCCAGGACTTGGGCGCGGATCCTCGCGAAGATCTGGTCGAGACCCGGGGCGTCACCATCCGTGCCCCGCCGGATCCAGCGGTCGAACTCGATCGCGTCGATCCGCGCCTGCAGGTCGCGCACCTGCGGGGGCGCCGGCTCGCCCGGCTTGCGCTGGACCCGGTTGATGTCCAGGAGGATCTGCAGCTCCCGCTCGCCCCGGTCGTCGGCGACGGATCCCTTCTTGTCCAGCCAGCGCCGCCCGCCGAGCACCGTCGTCAGGTGCTCGCGGACGTCCTTGTCCTTGACAACGTCGTCCGCCTCGCCGGGCGGCAGGTTGCGGATCGCGTCGAGCGCCCGGTTGGGGTCGTTGGAGAAGATGCCGTCGGAGTCGGCGATGACCCCGCGTGCGTGCTGCTTGCGAGCCTCGGCCGCGCGCGGACCACCGTCGTTGCCCGCCAGCCCGGCCGCCTGGTCGTAGTCGGAGCCGGACATCTTGGCGCCGATGCGCCACTGCAGCGACTCGTTGTACGTCAGCTGGTAGGTCTGGTTGAGCAGCTTCATGGCCGGCCCGTCGACACCGGTCAGCGCGGAGATGACGTCGCTTTCCGCGGTGCCGTGCCAGACCTCGAAGGCAGCCCGGAGCTTGAGGACGCGCTTCGAGAGCGCGCCCGAGCCGTCGGGGAAGTAGAGTTCGGCCAGGTCGGAGGCGACGGCCTTCGTCGTCGGCACGATCTTGAGCACCTGCTCGCGCAGGGAGGCGACCCGCTCCTTCTCGTGCTTCTGCTGATAGCGGCCGACCAGCATTGCCGCGACGGCCGACATGGGGTCGTCCTTGTCGCCCGCGGCGAGGAACACCCGCGCGACCGCCATCTGCCGTGCGTCGAGCTGGGCGGCCCGGTCGGCGCACACCTTGTTGTCCTCGTCCTTGACCCGGAGGTACGCCGCCGAGGCGAAGCGGATGTCGCCCAGCAGACGGTTGCGCACGCCGTCCTGCTCGGCCTGCGTGCGCGCCGCGACGATCTCGCCCTCCTGGGTGCTGGCATCGGCGGCCGCGCGCCGCTGCGTTTCGTCCGCGGACACGTCGCGGCGCAGCCGCCTGTCGGCCCACTCGCGAAGCGCCGTCCGCGCTGCCAGGCCTGCCTTCTGCAGCTCGTCGACTAGACCCTTCGCGTCGAACGCGACTTGCTCGTTGCGCTGTTTCATCGCGACGGCCAGTTCGTCGACCGCCACGTCGTACCAGAGCTTGGAGCCGAGGTTGGCGGGTCGGCGCTGACCGATCGGCTTCCTCTCCTGGAACGCGTCGTCGGCCTTGCGATAGGCCTTGAGGTAGGCCGCCTGGTAGATCTTCAGCAGCTCGACCCGGCGGTCCCGGGCCGCCTCGATCGCCACCACGCCCTTGCCGATGTCGTCGCGGATGTAGCCAAAGCGCTTCTCGACCAGCTCCTCGACCAGCTCGGGCTTGCGACTGTGCAGGGCCAGCCGCAGCCGCTGCACCTTCTCGGCCTCTTCGCGACGCTTGGCGGCCTCGATCCGGGCGATCTCCTTCTGCGCCTTCGCATCGAGCGTGGCCGCCGTCTTCTGCAGCACCAGCTCTGCCTCGGCCGCGACGTGCTTCTGGTGGGCCTTGAGCTCGCGGTCGCGCTCCTCGACGGCCGCGGTGAGGTCATCCTGGGCGACGTTGGCGGCCGCGAACAGCACCTCCATCTCGGCGCCGAGCTCCTTCTTGATCTCGCCGCGCATCGCCTCGGTGATGTCGGCGCAGTATATGCGCATCCCCTTGGGCGGGAAGGCCATCTCGCCGTAGGCCTGGGTGACACTGTCGGCCTTCTCGGGCACCGAGGAGAGCACGATCGCCCGCACTCGCGCCACCTGCTTGCCCTCGAGGGCGGAGTGCGCCTGCAGCAGGGGCGGCGGCGGGTCGCGCCGTACGTCGAGGATGACGGGTGGGACGACCGGCGCGGCCTCCGGCTCGGGCACGGGAGTCTTCACCGCCGCCTTCGCCGTGGCCGCCTTCGCGCGCGCTGCCTCAGTCGCGTTCACCTTCCCTGTGTCGGCCCTGCCGGCGTCCGGCTGGGTGACCGGCACTTCGACCTGGAGCTCCTCCTTACCAACTCCCTCGACCGGCCCGAGCACCGGCACGGAGTCGTCGGGCATCGGCTTGATCGCGGGCATCGGTACCTCGGGCAGCCGCTTGTTCAGGGCCACAGTGATCGCCTCGGTCGCCTTGGGTACCGGGTCGATCTCGATCGGGTCGATCGGCCGGGGCGGGGGGATCCGCCCGCCCCCGCCGATCGATCGGGCCCGCATCGCGCGGGCCGTTGCCGCACTCAGCCGCGGCTCGAACACCGCGGACAGCGGGGCGGGCTCGGGAGCGCCGTACGGCAGCGCCTCGGCTGCGGCCCGGAGCCCCGAGACCAACTCCTCGGGTGTCGTCACCGATCCCGGCGTCGGGGCCGTCACCGCCGCCCCCGTAGCCGCGGCGGCGTCCGGCGCGCCTGCAGTCGGGGCCTCCGCGGCCGCGACCTCTTGCCGAGGCGCCGGCGGGGCGCCGGCATGAGCCACCTCGGCCTCGTCCTGCGCGGTCCGCTCGTAGGCGAATCCGCCGAAGTCGAACGCTTCCGGCGCCTCGGCCGCCGCCTTGGCGCGGCGCGCGGCGGCGTCCGCGCCGAGACGTTCGGGCACCTCCGGGCCGGCGGCAGCACCGGCCGACTCCACCAGCTCTTCGCCTGGTACCGCGGCCGCGACCTCTTGCCGAGGCGCCGGCGGGGCGCCGGCATGAGCCACCTCGGCCTCGTCCTGCGCGGTCCGCTCGTAGGCGAATCCGCCGAAGTCGAACGCTTCCGGCGCCTCGGCCGCCGCCTTGGCGCGGCGCGCGGCAGCGTTGGTCAGGCCCGGAACCGGGCTCGACTCCGAGGTCTCGGGGTCGCGGGACGACTCGCGCCGACCCCGCAACCGGACCGGAGCGACTACGGGGGTCGGACCGGTCACGCCGTCCCCCACACGGGTGTCACCAGCGGGGCGAGGTCCGCCAGCTCGTCGCGGGTGGGCGCCCGGCCGGCCTTGGCGAGCTCCTGCACCGACGCCCGCACCAGGTGACCCAGCGTGATCTGCCCGCCCTCGGCCGCGGCAGCGTACGCCGCGTTCAGGGCCGCCGTCCGGATCGCCCCGCCAGCCAGCTCGAACCGGTCGGCCACGGTGTGTAGGGCACCGTCGTCGGCGACCGGCGCCGAGCCCGGCACCGACATCCGCCACAGCCGGCGACGCAGGCCCGCGTCCGGCACCGCGAAGTCGACCCGTCGGCTCATCCGCCGCGAGAAGGCCTCGTCCAGGTTGTGGCTGAGGTTGGTCGTCAGCACGGTGACACCGTCGTGCTCTTCGATGCGCTGCAAAAGGTAGGCCACCTCGACGTTGGCCCAGCGGTCGCGGGCCTCGCGCACGTCGCCGCGCCGACCGAACAGCGCATCGGCCTCGTCGAAGAGCAGCATCGCCCCGCTCGCCTGTCCAGCCTCGAGCACCCGGTCCAGTGCCTTCTCGGTCTCGCCGAGGTACTTGTCGACGACCCTGGCCAGGTCGACGACCCACAGCTCGAGGTCGGCCGCTCCGGCGATCACGGCCGCGCCCAGCGTCTTGCCGGTGCCCGGCGGGCCGGCGAACAGCAAGTGATAGCCGCGACCACCCGGACGACCGCCGAAGCCCCACCCGTCCAGCACCCTGGCCCGGTTGCCGAGCGCGCCAGCGATCTCACTCAGCTGGCGCTGGGTCGCTGGCGACACCACCAGGTCCGCCCAGACCACGCCCGACAGCCCGGGCCGGGCCACCGAGGTCAGGTCGCGCCACACCGTGCGACGAGCGGCCCGGCGCAGCGCGGCCCGGTCGACCTTGCGTCGTCGCGCCGCGACCCGCGCCCGGGTCGCGGCGTCGTCGATGGCGCCCGCCCCGAGTATGAACTCGACGCCGACCGCCTCAAGCACCTCCGGCGACGCCTCAAGTCCGACCTTGGTCAGGGCGGTGCCCCAGCGCACCGTCCGCGCACCGCAGTCCAGGGGCTCCACCACGACGTCGCGCCAGCCCGGCGGCGGGACCCAGCGCGCGCGCCGGTTGTTGCTGAGAGCGACGGTAGCGCCGAAGGCCGCGGCCCGCTCCGCCGCGTCGAGCACCCAGCGCTCGGGGACCTGGTCACAGCGCAGCACCACCGGCGCCCCTGCCAGGACCGCACTCCGCGCGAGCCGCCCGACCGAGACCGGGTCGGCCGGGACGCCGGCCAGCGCCGCCAGCTCGGCACCGTGCCCCGCCGCCACGGTCTCGGCGTTCTGGCGGTGGTCGGCTCCAAAGACCGCCGACGGCACGCCCGGGGATCGCCGGCTCGCGGCCCGCAGCCGCCCGCCGGCCCGCGGACGCACCCACTGCACCGGCAGGTCCTTCGCGGTGGTGTCGCCGGCCCCGACCAGCCAGGCCGAGGCCACGATCCGGTCATCTAGCGACGAGGCGCGTCCACTCACCGGCAGGACCCGCACCACGTCGTACCAGGTCAGACGCCCGTCGGAGGCGCAGACCGCTCGAACGTCGCCGGGCTGCAGCCCCACACACCCGGCGAGCTCGGCCGCGAGCCCGACGCTCGGCAGCCGGTGAGTGGGGTCGTCGCCGAGCGCGGCCACAAGCGGCCGCAGCCGCGGCTCCAGCTCCACGGCCACGGCCAGCGCGGCGACCAGGCGATCTGCCCGGGTGAGCCCGAGCCGGTCCGCGGCGGGCCAGTCGGCGCTCCACTCATCGAACCAGGTGCCGAGCTCGGGCCGCCAGGGCGTCGCGGGCAGGGTCGCCGCTCGCCAGCTCGCCAGCGCGTCGTCGGGGTCAATGGCGAGAGCCCGGAATTCGTCAGCGCCGCGGTAGCGGCCCTCGAACTCCTGCCGCTCCCACGCCGCGAGGAGGACCGAGGCGACCCAGTCGACACATCCGGACGGGGCGGTCATCAGTCGGCCTCGTGGACGACGACCACGGGGACGGCCATCCATCGGCACCGATACGTGAAGGCGTCCAGGCAGGCGAGGGCCAGCAGCACGTGCAGCTGCGGGCGGGGCAGCTCGACGACCACGGCGTCTTCGTCGAGCCGGACCGAGCCGCCGAGGGGCAGCAATCGCTCGGCCAGGTACGCCGCCCCCGACCGCCCGAAGCCGGGAAGGTGCGCGGCGAACCTGCGCAGGAGCGCCCGGCCCACGAGTGCGAGGCGGGCGTCGACCGCGGCGAGCGGCGCGAACCACTCGTCGTCACCGGAATGCCGCCAGCCGAGGATCTCGTCGGCGCCGAGCTCGTCGAGCCACCGCGTCAGGGGGTCGAGGAGGGCACACACGTCGTCGGTGTCCTGCTCGCGCCGGCGCGGCTCGGCCCCGGCTGCCAGCCGGACGGCGGGGTCGTCGGCGGTGGTCTCCCGCCCGAGCACCGCTGCGAGCAGCAGCGCACGCGCGTCGCCGGCGGCGCGGGTGGCGCCGGCGAGGGCGTCGCCGGGGCCGTCCTCCGGGAACAGGTCGTCGAGGTCCGGCGCGAGCAGGAAAGCGACGGAGCCGACGGCAGACAGCCGGTCGCCCATCGAGATCATCTCAACTTCCGCCGCGGGGGCGTGCTCGTCGAGTGCTTGCGAGTCACCGACCGCGGTGTCTGCCGCTGGGCCGGGCTCGGCCGCGCCTTCGAACGTCCGAATCTCCTCGAGGGCCTTGGCGGACGCCGCCGGCTCGACCGCCCAGACCGCGGCCACCGCCTGGCAGGGATCCATGCCTGCGGAGACAACCTCCCCCAGCAGCCGGAGTCGGCGCTCGACCGCGTGTGTCGGGGTCACCGAGCCGCCAACGGGCGACCAGGCAGAGCGCCGAGCCCAAGCCTCGGCGAGAGCAGCCGCGTTGGCAGAGGTCGCGTGCAGCCGACCGACGGCGGCGGAGAGCCGCACAGCCTCGGAGGGGGTGGCTCGATCCAGGAGGCGACCCCAGCGCCCGGCCGCCACCAGCGCCGCGACCACGTCGAGCAGCCCGGCGCCGGTGGACCGCGCGGCCGCGACCAGTGCGTCGCTCGCCCGCAACCCATCCAGCGCGCGGAACCCGTCGAAGACCCAGCTCGCCGTGTGCCCGTCGAGCACGGCGCCAACATACGCCGCGACGTACGCCGGTCGGCCGGCGAAGCGCACGGCATCGGCCGACGGCCCGTCGTGGACGACCCGCTCGACGGCGGCGGCCATCGCCCGGGCGATGGCCGCCGCGTGGCGAGCGGGGTCCGGTTCCGACGCGGGAACCCGCACGTCCAGGTGCACCGAGCGCAGCAGCCAGCACGCGCCGGGGTCGATCTCCTCGAGCAGGGCGAACGCGTCGGGGACGGCCTCGGCCAGCGGGCGGCCGACCGCGGCGCGCACCCGCTCGACCGCCGGCCCGTCCAGGCCGCGGGGCACGAGAGCCTGCACGTCGACGCGACCGACCGATGCGACGGCCATCGCTCAGTCCTGCTGGACGGCGCCGACCAGGTCCCGCTCGACGTCCGCCGGTTGCCCGGTGAGCTCCTCCAGGATCTGCACCGCGCCGGAGATCCGCAGCATGCTGGTTATGAGCTGCTCGCGGCGCTGATCGAGCTCGGCCAGCGCCTGCTCCCCGGCGTCCAGCTCCGCGCGCAGCTCGGCGAGCCGCTCGTCGATTGACGTCATGTGAACTTCCTCCCGATGGCGACCACGGTGATGGCCGTGTGGTTGTCCTGCTCGTACTGCGCGTGTGACTCCGAGCAAAAGGCGGTGCCGAAGGCGCCGTTCGGGTTGAAACCGCCCAGCTGTGCCCAGACGTGCTGCGGGATGGCCCCGGTGCTCTCGGCGTGGAAGGGGCTGCTCAGGAAGAGGTCGAAGCCGAGGCTGAAGCCGCGCATCACCACGAACGCGGTGTAGACCTCGTCGAACTCCCCCGCCCACGAGACGTTCCAGCTGCCCGGGGCTCCGACCGCACCCGACGAGCCGTTGCGCACCGTCGCGTCCCGGGTGACGACCTTGACGACCGACTGCACGGATACGAGCCCGCCCTGCCGCACCTGGAGGGGGCCGAAGACCTCGACCGCCGAGGGCGTCCCCGAGACGCCGACGACAACGTTCCTGCCGGTGCCGTAGTTGAGGTAGAGATGATCAGCGCCGTCGCTGCCGACCTGCTTGCCATTGACGTGCCTCGCGACCAGCACGCCGTTGCCCCCGGACCCGACCGTGAGATTCGAGGCGGTGGTGGCCGCACCGTAGACGTGGAAGGTGTTGTCCTCGTCGAGCTTCATCATCAACCGGCCGCTGCCGCCGGGGCCTCCCCGCACGTCGACGTGCGTGCCGCCCTGGAACCACGCCATGTCGTGGTGGGTACGGAAGTACAGCGTGTAGGGCTGGACGCCGATGCCGTAGGCCCCGCTGGTGCTGCCCCAGAGCTTGAGCATCTGGTGCGTGACCGACCCGAAGTCGAGCGAGCCCTCCTCGTCGAGCACCAGGCGCCGCGCGCCGCCCGCGCCCGGCGCCAGCTCAGCGGGGTCGTGCTTGCCGCCGGTGAACCACGCGAAGCGCTGCGGGCTGCGGAAGTAGAGCGTCCCGGACGCCGTGCCCGAGGCGGGCCGCTGAGTCCCGAGCCCGTACGCCGCCGACGTGAGCTCGACCTCCTGCAGCGCCGCCGGACCGATCTCCAGCGGACCGACGGGAAGCCGAACCCGGCCGTCGGCGCGCACCTCGACCGACGTCGTGCTCGCGTCGCCGGCGCTGATGGACAGCCGGGTGGTCGCCTCGACGGCCGTCCCCAGCTGCAGCCGCAGCCGGTGCCCGCCGCCGACGCTGTCGCGCACCAGGGTCATCGGCACCCCGTCGTCGGCGCCGGCAGCCTTGGTGAACCGCAGCGCATGCCCTTCCATCCACAGCTCGCGCTCGGCGTTGACCCGGCCCTGGATCCGCAGCCGGCCCTCGACCCGGGCGAACTCGGCAGCGTCCGGATCCGCCGCCGGCATGCGCCGGGCCACCCGCAGGGTGTCGTCGGGCGAGAGCACCACGGCCGCTATCGAACCCGCATAGCGGCGGCCCTGCTCGAGCCGCCCTGCCGCGGCCTGGCGCAGCCGGCGCACCGTGCCGTCCCACCGGACGTCTCCCAGTCGCACCAGCCAGCGACTGCGCCGCGGCTCGATCGGCACCTCCTGGTAGGGCACCGATGTGTCGGCCGGGATCGCGGTCGTCCCGGACGGGGCCGGGCGGGGCGCGGTGACCGCGCCCTCCACGATCACGTCGGTCGTCTCATCGACGGGGTCGACGACGAGCCGGAAGTTCTCGACGGTGCGCGTCGGCTGTCCGTCCAGACAGTCAGCCCAGCCGTCCTCCGCGGGTCTCGACGGAGTCTCGTCGAACTCGATCCAGACGCTGCGGTGGGCGTCGTCGACGAAGGCGTCGAAGAGCGCGGCGTCCACCGGTGTGCGCGCCATCACCACGATCTGGCGCCCGTAGCCGTCGACGGCCATCCCCGGCGTGAGGTGGACGTCGACGAGGGTCGGATCCCCTGTGTCGGGCGTCTCGACCAGGTCGAGTCCGACGACGATGCCCCAGGTGTGCCCGCCGAGCTCGTGACGCGCCTGGGTGCGGCGGTGGTAGTCCTGCTCGACCTGGAAGTCGCTGGTCGTGAGGTATTGGTTCTCCGAGTAGCGGGTGCGGGTGACGTCCAGCGCGGTGGTGGGAAGAGTGGTCACGACCCGCCTCCCGGCATGCCGACCGTAGCCCGGGCGCCGCTCACCCCAACGATCGTGCCCCCGAGAGTGAAGAGGGTGGCGGTGTCACCCTTCGCGGCGCGTGGCACCAGGTCCCTCCCGAGCGCTTCGGCGCGGTCCTGCACCTCGACGACCTCGACCTTGATGCCCTTGCGCTTCAGGGACGCCCGCGCCTTGGCCACGTCGGTGTGCAGCAGCGGCGCCAGCAGGGTGGTGTCCTTCTCCCCGGCCAGCCGCTCCTCCGCCCGCATCAGGCCGGCCCACGGCTGCAGACGTCGTACGGCGGCGGCGGCGCGGGCCTTCCAGAGACCGGCCAGGGCGAAGTTGTCAGCCCTGAGCGAGCTGAGCACCGAGTCGAAAACTCCTGAGTTTAGCGATCCGAGGAGGCTGCTGTTGTAGGACCGCTTGTATGCCTTGGGCTTGTCGCCGTCCTCGGGCACGACGAAGCGGCGCGTCGGGATCGGGAAGCAGCAGACGAGCGCGGCGAGCCAGCTGAGCACCGGCCCGATCGGCATCCAGTACTCATGGGTGACGAACGACCCGGCGTACCGGCGGCATGACAGGTTGCAGATCCGCGTCACCCGGCCGTCCTTGACCGTGACGCAGGCCAGCATCACGCGGTCGTCGCAGGTGTCGGGCGGGCAGGGCGGGAGCAGGCTGAAGCAGATGCAGTCGCGAAGATAGACCAGTACCAGGATGATCAGCGCCTCCAGCGCACCGAACAATCGCTGGCGGTATTCCTCCAGCGTCTCCTTCTCCCGGTCGTACGGCGAGCAGTCGATCTCGAAGAGCGCCTGCGGCAGCGCGCACTCGGTGTGCAGTGGATCCCTTCGGTAGAGCTCGACGACGTTCTGGTAGAGCGTGCAGATCGCTGTCCGGTCGGTGTCGTGGCTCGCGCTGACCCGGGAGCCGAAGGCGAGGGCGAGCGCGCTGGTCTGCATGTTTTTGGTCAGCCCCCGGCTGAGCAGCGGCCGCATGCACTTAATGCACTCGACGACCTTCAGCGGGAACGTGCCCGCCATTCGGTCGGCGAGCTCCTCGTCGCAGCAGCCACCGTCGCGACCGGCGACGCCGAACTCGTAGAGCTCGCTGACCCGGCTCGGCTCGCAGTCGGCGGGCGCCCGCCGCGCGGGCCGCCCTGCCTCGTTGCACGAGCAGGAGCTGCGGCCCGACGTGCCCGAAGACCCGCCACACCCGCACCCGCTCGTGCGACTGGTTTGCGAGACCGAGGGCGCTCCGGCTCCGCCGCAGCCGCCCTTCGCCGAGCTGCCGGAGCCGCAGCCAGCGGAGCATGAGCACCCGCCCGACGAGCGGTCGCAGCCGCACGAGCCGGCCGCCGACCCGCCGAGCGGCACCACGACGCGCCCCTGCTTCTCGACGTAACGGACCCACAGGCACCAGGACTGCTCATCCTCCTCGCACCCCTTGGCCTCGGGGATGCGGGGCGGATCGCAGTCCGCGGCCCGCTGCTGCCGTGTGCACGCGTTGACGAGGTCGACGACGTCGACCGTCACGCCGCCGGGCAGCACGATGTCGGCGCCCTGCGGGTCGATGGCGTACCCGGGGCGGACCACTACGCCGGGCCCGCAGTCGTCACACTCGACCTGGAGGCCGCAGACCACTCCGGTCCCGTGGAGGAACCGGTTGTGCAGCCGGTCCTTGTCGATCATGTACGTCGTCAGCGCGGTCAGCTCGGTGTCGGTGAGCAGCTGACCCGCGAAGAACCGGGGCCGCACGAACGTGTGCAGTCCCGCGCACGACGAGCAGCCGCAACCGCTGCCGTGCCCGTGGTCTGGGGACACCCGCGATGTGGGGCGGGCGATATCGAAGATGCTCACGGATCCTCACTTCCCAGAACGAACCAACTCTCGAAGCGACCACCTTCGATGTGGTCGCCGGTGGGACAGCGCCTCGCCAGGCCCGGACCCAGGTGGTTGCCGTCCAGCGCGAGCTGCCCCTCACTGCCGTCGAGCCTCTTGCCGACCCGGGCGGAGAGGATCGCATCACCGTCGAGCACGACCCAGTAGACACCCCTCGCCACCTCGCCACCGAGCCGGATTCTCACACCGGTCACGTCGTCGGGCGCCGGGTCGGAGCCGAAGTCGGTGATCAGGTCACCGCAGCCCGCGTCGACGCGCACAGGCTCGGGCTGCCGGTCCAGCGCGACCCAGTGCCAGCCCTGCTCGGTGGCCGTGTCGGCACGGGTGCGGACGTAGACCGCGACCGACATGAAGTCGAGCGTCGAGGGGTCGATCGGCTCGGTGAAGCCGACGATCAGGCCGAGCTCCTGCAGCCGATACTGCGCGTCCCTCCGCACCGTGCCCTTGTGCTCCCATGAGAGCGCGTGGATGCGGGGCAACTCGACCAGCAGGAACTCGCCCTTCTCGCCCTTCTCGCCCTTCTCGCCCTTCTCGCCCTTCTCGCCAGGCTCGCCCTTCTCGCCAGGCTCGCCCTTCTCGCCAGGCTCGCCCTTCTCGCCCGGCGGCCCTTCGGGTCCCCTCGGGCCAGCCGGCCCGACGGGGCCCGGCTCCCCGGTCGCGGCCGGGCGCTTCAGCAGGCACTCGACCGCCACGGCCAGCTGGCTGACGCTGGGCAGCAGCACCCGACCCGAACCGGTGAGGGTGTCGCCGGTGAAGGGGTCGCCGGGCTCCCACGACTCCACCGTCGTGAGCACCAGACAGTCGGCGGTGCCGCAGTCGGGACAGTCCCGCTCGCCGAGCGAGGCGCCGCAGTCGCTGACGGACAGGTCGAGCAACGCGATGCCCGAGCCCACGGGTGCGTCCGCACCGCCCGCCGAGCCCACCAGGACGCGCGACCGCACCGGGTCGATGATGAGTCCGAAGGGGCCGTCGCCAACGAGCTCGGCGTCACCGGCCGTGGTGTCGCCGGCGCCGAGTGTCACGAGGTCGAGCACCCGCACGGTCCCGGCGTCGTCGGTGTCGCGGGTGCCCGCGACGGCCGCCCACGCGCCGCTCCCGGCCACGGCCAGGGCGACAGGCTCGTCGACCAGGCCGCCGTCGCCCCCGACCTGCGTCAGGGTGCCGGCCGCGAGGTCAGCCGTGTAGAGCCGGGCCACCTTCGCCGACGCGTCGGCGACCAGGAGTCGCTGCTCGCCCGTCGCCGGCACCGCTGCCACCAGCAGCGACCCCGTCAGCGTCACTGACTGGCCGCTCGCGGCATCCGTAGGGTCGACGAGCATCACCGTGCCGTCCCCACAGCCGACCGCCCAGCCCGCGTCGTCGGCGAACGCGGCGACAGACGTGGGATCAGCCCCGGTCGAGACGCTGCCCTCCAGCGAGGTCGACGACCCCGCGCCCGTGTCGGCGTCGGCCGACCAGGCGTGGACCGTCGCGTCGTCGACGTCGAGCGCCACCAGCCCGCCACCGGGCCGGGCAGCCAGCCTCACCGCACCCGACGGAGCCGCGGGCAGGGCGAGGGAGACCACCGTGCTCAGGTCGGCGGAGTCGAGCACGAGGACGGCGTCGGCGTCGGCCACCGCGACGTACACCCGGCCACCGGTGCGTGAGACCGCTACGTCGAGGCCGTCGGCGGGCAGGGGCAGCACCGACAGCACCGCGCCAGTGCTCGCCGTGAAGGCGAGCAGGGATCCCTCGGTCAGAACGTAGGCCTTGTCGCCGGCGGCGTCCAGCGCGAACCCGAGGGTTCCGGCCACGGCGAGGCTGGAGGTCCATTCCAAGGTCGCCGGCATGACAGGCGCAGGCAACGGTGCGTCGATGACCACGCCGAAGCGGTAGGAGTCCAGGACCCGGCTGGGCCGGCAGGAGTCGTGGTCGCAGATCGCGTCACCACAGCCGCAGGCGTCGAGGATCGTCTCGACCTCCTCCGCGAGGCATTCCCGGTAGGACAGACACAGCTGCACCCGATGCGGGCCGGTCATGGGGTCGTCGCCGTGGTCGGCGGTCCACTGGTCGAGCACGAGCTGGCGCAGCGGCACGACCTCCTCGTGGGTCAGCAGGACCTCGTTGCCGCAGCAGTCGACGGCGGCGCCGAGCGCGACCACCACATAGTCGGGGCGGCAGGCCGGATTGGGGTGCTCGCCCACGTCGAGCCCGCAGACGATCCCGGAGCCGTGGAGGTACTGGTTGTGGCGGGTGAGCTTTCCCAGCAGATAGCGCTGCTCGTCGGTGAGGTCCCGCTCGGTCATCAGCTTGCCGACCCACCACAGGTTCCGGGAGAGCTGCGGGCTCTGGCAGGTCTCGCAGCACCGGGTGCTGGAGGCGTTCATCTCGTTCTCCTCATCCGATGACCGCCCGGGTCCCCACCCGGGCGTCGATGCCGATGGCGGGACGGTCGCCGCGACCGGGGTCGCGGGCGAGGGTGGTGGCGAGACCGAGCCTCTGACCTGGCCCGGTGCCCAAGCGGTCGCCGAGCCGGAGGGACGGAAGTGGTCCGGCGACGACCGCGTCGATGCCCAGCGACGCCTGCGTGGTCACCCGCGCGGTGGGGGTAACCAAGGCGACGGACGAGACCGTGTGCGCGGGCTGGACGGCCTGGAGGACCGCGGCGGCGGTCGCCGCCAGATCGTCGAGATCCTCGGGCCGGTCGCACGGCTCGGCGTGCACGAAGACCGTGAACCGGTGCGCGTAGACGGCGAACGGGTCCTGCCGCGGGGAGGGCGTGCTGACCAGGCGGAAGGCGCCGATCGCCGAGCTCCCGTCGAGCTGAAGACGGCCCACGATCTCGCGCCCGAAGAGCTTGGTGGCGTCTCCCAGGTGCCCGTGGTCGAGGACGGCCCAGCGGCGCAGCCGGTAGTGCTCCAGGACCTGGGTACGCCGGCCCAGCCACAGGCCGACGTGGCGCGCGACGCCATCGGGTGTGCCGCGGCGTCGGTAGAGTTCGCCGGCCGCGCCGACCAGCCGGCGGCGACGCTCCTCCGGCAGCGCCCCCATCCCGGTCATGCCCACCCAGGTGCCGAGCCAGGCAAGCAGATCGCGGCCGGGGCTCGTGTCGGCGCTACGGGGGTCGAGGTCCCGCGGCACGTCGTCGAGCAGCTGCGTGACGCTGGCGCGCACGGTGTCGGTCAGCGCCAGGAAGCGCTCGAGGGCATCGGACTCACCGGCGGCGTACACCGCGGGAAGCTGGCGCAGTGAGGTCTCCCGTGGAAAGTGCACCTCGACGTCGTCGACGACCGGCGTGGCCGTCCCGTCGCCGCGCAGGGTCAGCCGCAGCCACAGGTATCGGCCTCGTGGGGCCTGCACCAGCGCGTCCCACGACGTCAGAGCCGGGTCTCCGAAGACCCCAACGTCCGCCCACCGGTCCGCGTCCAGGACGGCGACCTCGCCCTCGCCGAGGTCTGCGTCGGTGACGAGCGCCTCGACCTCGACGCGCGCGCCTTGCGGTACCTGGCCGTTGAGGACGACTCGGTGCCAGCGGCAGCCCGGTGCCCCGGAGTCGAGAGCGATTGTCGTGGCCGATCCACTGGTGGGGTAGCGCGGCTGCGGTCCGGGGCGGCAGCCGGGCACCTCGGCAGCCTGACGCGCCTCCCGCCAGCGACCGCGCTCGTCTAGGACGTGCACGAGACCGGCCACCCGGTCGAGCACGCCGACTCCACCGTCCTCGAGGCAGACGAGTCCGTCCGGCGCCCAGGTGCCCTCCGGCCACTCGCGCACGAGCGCGCAGCCGTCGTCGGGGACCCGCCAGCCCGCGCTCACGTCGGTCATCGTGATGCCGTCCACGTCGACCGACTGCACCCGCCAGGGCCCCGCGAGCGCACGCACCTGGCCGGTTCCCGCGACCAGCGCGACGGTCCGGTCGGGCGGGCGGAGCACGGCGCGCTCGCAGCACGGCAGGTCGACGTACGCCTCCGGTGGGCAGTCGAGGACGGTCGGCGGCGCGGTCTCGGCGAGCCGCAGCGAGCCGCCGTCCGTGGTCGTCCCGGATCCGAGCACGGCGCTGAGCCGCCACCCGGGGCGGTCGGCGAGCAGGAACCAGTGGCCAGTCATGCGTAGCTCACCCGCACGTCGGGGTCGAGTGGCTCCACGAGCTCGCCGGGCTGCAGCTCGACGTCGCGGCAGAACGGCTGTCGCTCGTCGTCGAGCTCGACGGTCAGCTGATTGTCGCGCACCCGGAAGACGCCGGGCACGCCCAACACGACCCGGAACAGGTCGGAGGAGTAGATGGTGCCGCCGAACGGCCACCCTTGGTCGTCGTCGCCGCCGCGCAGCGGGTGCAGGAAGGTAGTCAAGGCCTCGACGACCCGTCGGCGTACCAGCGCGCTGTCGGCATCGGGCGCGGCGACGATGTCGGCCACCACCCGCACCTGGCGGTACGCCGGGCAGGTGGCGAAGACTTCGGTGGTCACGAGCCGGTGCCGGTCCAGCCAGGCGCAGACGGTCATCAGCGTCGCCTGGGTGGCGCGCGGCGCGGTGCCGGGCGCGTCCGGGACGACCAACACCGTGACGGCTCCTGGGACCTTCACGCCCGGGTAGCGCGGGTGCACGAGAGCTAAGGCGTGGGCGCGGGCGACGTTGGCCGGGGCGGTCTGGGCGAGCAGCTCGAAGTCGCCGGCGGTGACCGCGCGGCCCTTGGCTTTGAGCTCGGCGGGCGCGCGCAGCTTGGCGGCGTCGACGGTCTCGTCGTCGGTGCCACCGACGGCCGGCAGGTCGTTGCGCACGGCCCGGACCCCGTGGACGACGGTGGCCAGTGTGGTGACCGTGCCGGCTCCGACGTTGCTGCCCGCCCCGCCGCCGCTGAGCCAGCGCCGCGCGACCACGTTGGAGACCGGCGCCAGCACGTTGGCCGTCGGGATCGCGCCGTGCCGCCCGTCGCCGAATCGCACTTCACCGGTCGTGCGGTCGAGGAGGTAGTGCGGATCGTCCGGTCCGGAGCCGGCGAGGTCGTCGACCTCCTGCCACGGCTGGAAGCCGCTGCCCTCGTCGATCTCGAGGAGCAGGCTGTCGACGGTGATCGTCCGGCCGTCGTGGCGGTGGACCCGCAGCGGCCGGTCGAGGGCGACGACGGGAGGGCGCGACAGCGTGAACGGCCCTTGCTCCGGCATACCGTCGGAGCCACCGAGGACCTCGTCGCGCAGGGTGACGGCCGCGCGCGCCGGAATGGTGTTGGGGGTGACGCGCTCCAGCGACGGCCCCCGCTCGTAGGCGCCGGTCACCATCCGGACCCGTAGCCAGTAGAGGGCGGTGGTCACCTGCCCGATCGCCTCGCGCCGCGCGGAGCTGCCGGGCCCAAAGAGCACCAACCGGCCGCTGCTGGTGAACGCCGCGGTCTCGTCCCGCTCCACGGCCAGCGGCTCCCAGCCGACCCCGTCCCAGTATTCGTAAGCGAACCGCGCGGGTGGAGGGACAGCCAGCGCGCCGGCCTGCGCTACCGGTGTGGTCCGGCCCGCGGACACGTAGACCATCAGAGTGATCGGGCTGTCGGTGCACGGCCCGATTCCGCCCGGCCCCGCCCCGGGCAAGCCGAGCATGAGCGCGGACCCGACATGTGCGTACGGACCGAGCGGGGCGAAGCTCTGGTCGGCCGTCGCGTTCGCGGTCGTCACGTCGCGATAGGCGAAGCCGTCGAAGGTCTGCACGGCAGTAAGCGGCGCGCCGACCGCGGTGAAGCCCTCGACGATCTCGAAGACCACCGGCTGGCCGTCGGCCCCCGGCGCCGAGGCCTGGGTCCCCGCGGGGACGTCGACGTCGGCGTTGGTGGCGGTCGTGAAGGTCAGGTCGACCCGGGCCGGCTGCGCGGGCATGGTTTGGATCCCTAGCATCCGGAGGAACTTCACGTAGTTCAGGTCGGGCACCTGGTTGACCCGGTAGATCAGCTGGTCGGTGAACCAGGCGAACAGCTGGAGCAGCGTGATGCCGGGGTCGGCGTCGTTGTGGTTGGTCCACTCGGGCAGGTAGCGCGGGATCAGCGACCGCGCCTGCACCAGCAGGTCGTCGTACCGGCGATCGTCGAGGTTCGGCGGCACCAGCCCGGTCATCGCAGCTCCCCTTCACCGATGTAGAAGGGGTAGACCAGGTTGTTCATCGCGTTGTTGTCCTTGAGGCGGTAGTCGATCGCCACGAGAAGCAGGTTGGCGAGATCGCCCTCCTGCGTGACCCGAACATCGAGCACGTCGATGCGCGGCTCCCACGTCGTGAGCGACTCGCGCACGTGGTGGGCTACGGTCGCGTACGTCGCATCATTGACCGGGGCAAACACCTGGTCGTGCGCGCCGCACCCGAACGTCGGGTTCATCTGGCGCTCGCCCAGGGCGGTCGACAGCACCAGCCAGAGCGACTCGGCGACCGAGCGCTCGCCGTATGACATGCCGAACCCACCGTCGGGACCGATCACCATCGGGAACCGGAGCCCGCCGCCGAGGAACGACCTGGTGTCCGCCACGTCACTCACCCACGATCACGTCGATGGCCGTCACCGCGGTCTCGAGCACCGTGATGATCGCGTCGAGCGCCTCGGTACTGTCCGGCGGCGCGCCGCCGGTCTCCAGCGTGATGTTCAGCTCCATGCCGGCGATGCTCGCGACGGTCGTGACGAGCATCAGGACTCCGGCGATCGGCTCGATCGAGCTGGTCATCGCCTCCGCCTGGGTAGCGAGGTTCTTCTGTGCGCACTCCAGCTGCGAACGGAGCTCCGGCCGCCCCTCGGCCTCGCCCATCCGCAGCGCCAGCCCGTTCATCGCGTTGCGCACCGTGCGCAGCTGGCTCAGCAGGCAGTTGAGCACCGAGCGAATGAGCTTGAGCAAATCCATGATCATGATCGGGACCTTCGCGAAGGCCACGAAGCAGGTCGCCACCTCTTTCGCCGCCTCGATGAACTCCGGCATCGCCTCCCCGATCTTGATCATGTCGAGGTTCGGCACCGCCTTGATGATGTCGATCAGCGGCTTGAGCAGCTTGAGGATCTTCATCGGGCACTCGATCGCCGCCAGCAGGGGCGCCATCTGCAGCATCAGGTTGTAGTTCATCGAGCAGTCGTTGGGGATGCCCTTCGACATGTCCACGAGCGCATTGATCGAGCCGCCGAACGGCAGGTCGACCTTCATCGGCTTGGGCATCGGCAGGGCTAGGTCGGCGCAGGACAGCGGCTCGAGCGCCTTCTGCAGCGGCTCGCTCAGCGGGATGTCGTAGGTCGGCACGGGTTCGTCCTCAGATCGGGTTTGAGTTCGGAGTGATCACGCGGCGGTTGCCGAGGCTGGTCAGGACGATGGAGGCGGCGTCGAGCTCGAGCTGGCCGACCGCGTGGATGACGACCTTGCCGTTGCTCATCACGATCGAGTTGCCTGACGAGTCCTCGATCGCGATGCCGCCGTCGTTGCCGTTGTCGGGAGTGGGGTCGAGGAACCGGATCGTGTGCTTGTTGACCGAGCGGATCATCCGCTCCTTAGTCGAGGTCGACGGCGGGTCGTCGATGCCGTTCCACAGGAAGCCGAGGACGATGGGCCAGCTCGGGTCGTTCCGGTCGAAGCCCAGCACCGCCTCGTCGCCGACCTCCGGCACGAACCAGCAGCCGCGGTCGTGGCCTGCCATCGGGGCGGCGATCGGCGCCCATGCGCTCCGGGTCTGCGCGCCGAGGTAGGGGTAGGCCACGCGAACCCGACCGCGGTCCTGGGGGTCCTCGGTGTCGACCACCAGCCCGAGGACCAGCCCCTGCTGGTTGGCCATCGGGCTGCCGGCCCCGAGGACGTCCGTGGATCTCGAGGAACCGGTCATGAGCGGGCCTTCTGGTCGCCTTCGAGCCGCGCCTTGAACGTGGTGCGGTATCCCGTGTCATTGACGACGTGCTTCGTCGACGTCACGAAGTAGTTGCCGGTGAGGTGCGGACCGACGCGCTCGATCCGCACCCGCCGACCCGCACGCAGATCAGGCAGGCCGACGACGACGCCCTCGATCTCGACCATCCGGGCGGCGATGGTGTTGAGGAGCTCGGCCGCCTTGTTCTTGGCCGCCTTCTCGGTGGCGACCACGTGGTCGGTGACGACCTCCTCGCGGCCGTTGGCCCGGGCCAGCGCGCGGGTGGTCGCGGGCAGTTTGGCGCCGTCGGCCTCAATCGTCGCCTCGCCCTTCACTGCCTGCTTCTTCACCCGGTCCCAGCCGAGTACGGTGACCTTCTTGACCTGCCGCACGGTCGACACCGAAGCCTTGAGCGAGGTCAGCGTCTTGCCCCACTCGAGAAGGTACGTCCGGTCGCGCACGTGCCCCGACGGGCCGAAGTACAGCTCGTCCTTCTTGTCCGGACACTGCTTGAGGTAGACGTCGTAGCCGTTGCGCCGCGCGAGCTGGAGCAGGAAGACGATGGGGTACTGGTTGTTCATGAAGACGTGGTCGAGCTCGGGCTCGTCCTTCAGTGCCTCGTCGCTGATCCGGACCCTCTCGATCCCGGTGAGGACGGGCTTGCCGGCGGCCCCGCCCTTGGCGTCGCCGATGTCCTTGGCGACCAGGCTGTCCTTCGTGGTGCCATTGCCGGTCTCGGGCCACGACCACGTGTATTGGCGGTCGCGCAGCTTGTCGAGGACGCTGAGGCCGCGCACCGTCAGCCGGGTGCTGCCCGCGTCCGGCAGGTCGAGATCCAGCGCCGACAGGAATCCGCGGGTCATCATGCGCAGGTCCGTGCGCTCGCCGCGGTAGCCGAGGGAGAGGTTGACTCCGTTGCCGGGCTGCACGAGTCCCCAGAACTCTTTGTCCGCACCCTCGCCGATGAACTGCGGCCGGAGCCTGTCGGTGTCCCAGTTGTTGACGACGAAGGAGAAGGAGTCCATCGTGTCGACGCTGTCCTCGAAGGTGACCTCGAGGATGTCGCGGACCACGTTGCGGGGTAGGGGGTAGCCGTTGACCTCGATCTCGAAGGCCGGCACGTAGAACGACTGGTTCGCGTTGTAGAGAGGCATCACTGTCATCAGCTCGCCCCCTTCGGCACGCGCAGCACCGTTCCGGCGCGGAGCGCGAGCGGATCGGCGATCTTGTTCTCGACCGCGATCCGCCGCCACTCGCGCACGTCGCCGTACTCCCGATAGGCGATGGCGGCGAGCGTGTCGCCGTCGCGCGCGACCGTCGCCTTGGTGTGGTCGGCCGAGAGGAAGCCGAGCTCCTGCAGGTGCAGCCGGAGCGGCTTGTACTCCTTGAGGTCCACGGTCAGCTTCGCCCGCAGTGGTACGCCGTTCGGCGCGAACATCGTGTACTGCTGGCGGACGCTGGTGACCACGCATCGGAAGGCATCCCGGTTCGTGCCGGGGAACGCCGTCCCGCCCCAGGTGAAGAGCAGCACCGGCGGCGCGTGCGTCGGCTTCTCGGCCTTGATCAGGTCGTAGAACTTGTCGGTCCTCTTCGTCACCGGCGTGGCCTCGGCCCCGGTGCCCTCCTCGGTCGAGTCGAAGAAGAGCTCGATCGAGAGCGTCTCGGCCTGGCCGCGGACGTACTGTAGGAGCGGGGTGTCGAGTCCGGGCACCGGGATCTCGGCGACCTGGGCGGCCTTGGTGAAGGTCAGCTCACTTGGGTTGAACTGCACGTCGAGGGTCTGTCCCTGTGAGTCGGACGGCGTCGCGAGCCGGTGGAAGCGCGCCTTGGCGAGGACGGCCATCAGCAGCCTCCCGATCGCACCGACGCCCAGGGCGTCGCGTCGTCGTGGCGGCGCGCCTCGTCCGCACGCCGCTGGTCCAGCCGCTGGAGCACCGCCTGTGTGACGGCGTCGATCACGTCGGGGCTGAGGAGCGAGCGGTCGTCGACGGCCCGCACCGTCGCGTCCATCTCTCCGATGTGGACGTCCATCACGGCCCTCCGAAGATCGAGGTGGCGGTGTTGAGTAGCTCGCCGAGCGCGCCGCCGGTCTGCACGAACAGCCCTTCGTGGACGATCTCGAGCTCCTCCACGGCCACCGCGCTCGACATCGCCATCAGGGCCGGGCCCGCCCAGCGCACCGGCAGACCGCGCCGGAACCGCCAGGTGCGGACGGCCTCTCCGGTGTCGTCGAGCAGCTCGATGACACCGTCGCGGCGCCGGCCGCGGCCCTGGAGGAAGGTCTCGTGCCAGGTCCACAGCTCCTTGCTGACCGCCAGGCCTCGGCGCAGCTTGATCGCCGGGTGCGTGACCCGGCCCGGGAACCGCAGCACCGCGTCGTTTCGGCCGCCCTCGCGCCACTCGTCGACCGCCATCGTGGCTTCCAGCCCCGACACCTCGGAGAAGCCACCGGCCACCGGCGGAACGAAGGAGCCGATCATGGCTGACGCCGGCTTGGCCGTCTCGACGAGCCGCACCGTGAAATTGAAGCCGCCGACCAACCCGCTCACGACGCCACCCCCGCACGGACGACGACCTCGGGCATCTCGGCGACCTCGAGCCGGTTGTCGGTGCGCGAGACGCGCGCGGTCACGAACTCGGCGGGCCGGGCCAGTGCTACCCCGACCACCAGCACGAAGTGACCGGTCGCCGCGCGGCTCTGGTCGACCTGGAGGGCGTAGGCGTCCTCGGCCTTCGCTCCGACCAGGCCGCCCTCCTCCCAGGTCTGCTCCAGGAGCGTCGCGACGGCCGACTCGACGGTGCGCGCCAGCTGCGGCCCGTTGGGCTCGAAGACCGTCCACGCGAGGTGCAGGCGCAGCGCCCGGCGCAGGTAGATCATGGTCCGCCGTACCGCGAGGAAGACCCAGAGCGCGTCGGCCGACAGTGTGCGGCCGCCCATCGGCACCAGGCCGCGGCCCGGCAGGGCGCGCACCACGAGGATCCCGTCTTCGTTGGCGATCGCGTGCTCCTCCGCCGTGAAATCGACGTCGACGCCGTGCGCCCACGTCAGGCTGCGATTGGCGGGGGTGCGCCAGGGGCCGTCGAGCGCGTCGGTCTGCGCGATCATCCCGGCGAGGTGCCCCGAGGCCGGCAGCCGCCGGACCCGGCCGACCGCGCGCGGGTCGACGACGGTGAGCCACGGTGCGACAGCGACGGCGTACGACGAGGAGAACCGCGCGGCCCAGGCGCGGAGCGCCGCCAGGCTGGGCGGCCGCTCGGCACACGGCGGGTCGAGCAGCACGATGCGCTCGGTGTGCCGTTCACAGGACTCGACCAGCGCGCGCTGGGCCCGCACCACGTCCTCGGTCTCGAACCGTGCGCCGGCGTCGACCACGACCGCCTCGAGCCGGTCGGGCACCGACTCCGCGACCGCGCACGGGCCGCACGGGTCCGGCGGGGGCGGGGGTGCGTGCACGACGGGCGGGGTCGGACAGCCGACGAGGTCGGGGACGGCGAGTACGGCCAGCTCGTCGGTGCCGGCGAGCGACGCGGCGCCCCGCCGCTGGCCGAGTACTTCGTCCCCCACCAGGTCGTCGACCGTGAGTGCCGCCGTGCCGTCGCGGCCACCCGTGAGCCGCACCCGCGCGGGCACCGGTGCGGCGGTGCCGACGGCCACGACGCGGATCCGTGTGCTCGCGGCCACGACGCCGGGGGCGTAGCGCGGGTGCGCGGGCTGGAAGGACAGATCCGGCCACATCTCGACCACGCTGCCGCGCTCGAGCACGGTCAGCGACGTCGAGCTGGTCTCCAGCGCGAGCGGGAGGGTCAGGTCCAGTACGGCGGGCAGCAGCGAGTCCCACCAGACCACCCGGTCGACATGGTCCACACGGGCGACGACGGCGGTGGCGACCGTGACCGTGCCCGCGCCCTCCTGGCTGACCCGCACCTCGTCGCCCACGACGAGGCCGGCCGTCGCGTGCACCGGCGTGGCCGCGCGGCTGCCAACATCCCCCGTCCGGCTCACCGTCGCGAAGCGCGCTCCTGGTGAGCTGACCAGCTCGACGCCGTCGCCCCAGACCCCCTGGCTCGCTGCCTCGACATCCAGTCCGGGTACGCCGCCGGGCCCGCGCAGCCGCGCGCCGGCCTGGCCCGCGCCGGTGGCCACGTCCATGCCGAGGCCGGTGTCGAGGGCGGGATGGAGCGGCCGGTCCCAGGTGACGAGGGACGTGCTCGGGTCGACGGCGTTGACTAGGTACGTGTGTGTCTCGTCGCCCTGGCGGACCGTGGCGGCAGCACCCACGACGAACCCCGCCACCGAGCCCAGCCGGCTGGTGGTGCGGTCGACGGGCTGGGGGGCCAGCGCGTCGGTCAGGACCTCGGGGGCGACCACTCGCACCACCCAGCAGACCCGCCCGCCCTGGTCGAAGAACGCCTTGACGGCGTACGCCCCCAGGCCGTTCGGCATGAACCCGCCGAACACCAGCCCGAACTGCGGCCACGAGCCGATCCGCACAGGCTCGTCGACCGGCCCGCGTTCGCAGACGCAGACGAAGGCGGGCACGTCGACGCGCACCGGCTCGACCGCCGGCGGCGGGTCGACCAGCTGGACGAGGAGGCCCGGTGCGCGTGTCATGGGTCAGACCAGCTCTAGTTTCTCGACGCACAGCTCGAGCGAGACGATGGCGACCTCGTTCGTCGTCGCGTTGAACGTCGGGAAGTCGAGCTTGCAGGGCCACGCCTCGTAGAAGTTCCAGCGCAGCTTGTCCTGGTGCTCCTCGTCAAGCAGCACGATCGAGCCGTTGCGCCGGTCGGCGATGCCGTTGACGATCTGGCGGTACCACAGCCAGATCTCGTTGTTGTCGGTGATGCCCTTCTTGAAGACGAGGTTGGAGTACTTCCGCAGCCCGAACAACTTCTTCGGGTGCAGGTCGCGCGAGTTGCCGTCGCGGTACTCGGTGACATCGGTGTTGGCGGTGAGGCCGCTGACCTCGCGGAAGGCGGCGACCGCCTCCGACATCGTGGTGACCTCGACCCGGAAGCCGAACCCGCGATAGGGGTCGACCCGATCGCCTGTAGCCATGACGTGTCCCTTCCTGGACTATGTGTGGGGCGGGCGGTTCTCAGAGCTCGGCGACGCTGGAGCCACCCAGCCACTGGCCGATGCGCAGGATCACGAACTCGGCGGGCCGGGTCGGGCAGATGCCGATCTCGACCACGAGGCGACCGCCGAGGATGTCGTCGTCGGTCATGGTGGTGCGGTCGCAGGTGACGAAGAACGCCTCCTCCTTCTTCTCCCCCATCAGCGCGCCGTCGCGCCAGACGCCCTCGAGGAAGATCGAGATGGAGTCCTTGACGCGCTGCCACAGCCGGTGGTCGTTGGGCTCGAAGACAACCCACTGGGAGCCCTCGTCGAGGCTCTCCTCGATGAAGATGAAGAGGCGACGGACGTTGACATAGACCCAGTCCTGCTCGCTGGTCAGGCAGCGGGCGCCGTACACCCGGAAGCCGCGCCGGTCGGTCCGCAGGTCGCGCAGCACGTTGATCCCGCGCGGGTTCAAGATCTCCTGCTGGCCCTTGGTGATCGACTGCTCGAGGCCGGTGATGCCGAGGATCACCTCGTTGGCCGGAGCCTTGTGCACGCCACGGGTGTTGTCGACACGGGCGTAGACGCCCAGCACGTGGCCGGACGGAGCGAGTGTGCGCTCGAGGCCGGACACCGGGTCGAGGACCCGCAGGCGTGGGTAGTACAGCGCGGCGTACCTGGTGTCGAAGTTGGTCGCGCGCTGCTGAACGTCGTCCATCGACGCGGGGCCGCCCGAACCAGACGTCGGCGGGTCGAGCACGGCGAACCTGTCCATCAGCCGCGTCGCCTGCTCGATCAGGGCTCCCTGGACGGCTATGTCGTCGGTGACACCAGGCGCGGCCAGGAGGGCGATCTCATCCACCTTCTCCAGCGCCAGCAGGCCCGTCGCCTGGTTGGGCGCCACCTCGGTGCCTCTATAGTCTGCGGCGGTGGGCACCGCGGTGCCGTCGAGGCCGGGCGTGGTAAGGGTGTCGGCCAGCCCGTCGGCAGGACTCGGGAAGAAGAAGGGGTGCGTGGCCCCCGGTGCTGCCACGGTCGCGTCGGCGCGGAGCAGCGACGAGCCCGCGAGCTGGTCGATGTAGTAGCGTCCCGGGATGTTCTCCAGCGTGAGGCCGGTGAGCCGCTCGGTCACCGCAGTGCCCTCGACCGGGTCGGTCCACGACAGCTCGAGATCGAACTCGCAGGAGACGATGCGGGTCTCGGTGACCGGTGCTACCGGGTCCCAGGCGTTGGCGGCCACCGCGGTGCCGTCGAGCACGAGGGCCTGGCCGACGATCTGCGTCACCTGGCGATAGACCTTTTCGCCCGCTGCGACGCCGAAGGTCACCTCGACCCAGGCGCCCGGGTAGAAGCCGGCCGTCGAAGTCACCGGGATGGCGTTCGACGCCGTGGTCATTAGGGTGTGGCGTACGACGGCGCGGCCAGCCGAGCGGTAAGCGACGCCGATCCGCACGTCGCCGCCCCACGAGCCCTTGTTTGAGGCGATCACGCCGAACGTCGCAGGCTTGGCCGACTTCGGCCCCCCGAGGGACGTGACGGTGCCCGTGTTGGAGACGCCAGCGACGTTGGTGAGCACCCGGGTGTAGCGCGCCTCGAAGGTCGGCCCCGCGGACAGCGCCGGCGTGAACGTCACGGTGTCGGTGGCCCGGTCGTAGGTGCTGACCGTGAGGTTGGCCGACTCGGTGGTGACGCCGTTCTTCTCCATCACCAGCCGCAGCACGCTGGTCGCGCGCAGGCCGCGCGTGGTGGCCAGCGCCAGCGTGGTGGCCAGCGCCAGCGCGTCGGTGCGCAGCCGGGTCACCACGCCACCGCTCAGCGTCGCCTTGGCCGCGGTGGCCGAGGCCGGCACCACCCGGCTGACGTAGAGCCGCCGGCCGCCGTTGGCGAAGAACCCGCGCGCCGCGTCGGGCAGGTCCCGGTGCCGGGCGAAGGTCGGCCCGAAGTCGAAGGAGCCGCCGAAGGCACGGACGAACTCGGGATAGCTTGTCACCAGCGTCGGCGGGCCCTCGGTCGGGCCCCGGCGGGTCATACCGATCATCCCGGTGGTGGTGGTCCCGACGGCCGCGATCGGCGGCGGTCCGGAGCTGACCTCCTCGACGTAGACGCCGGGGGCGAGGTACTCGGGCATCTGCGGCTCCTTCGGTCGGGTGGGTGGACGGTTTCGCTTGCTCGTTCAGACCGACATCTCGACGTCAAGCACGTTTGGGTCCGACGTGCCGAGAAGCGGGTGGTTCACCGGCCCGTACGTCGCCAGGCCGGTGGCGTTCACAGTCAGCTCGATCCGGGAGATACCGCGGGCGCCGTCGAGGCGCCAGCCGCCGTCGCCATCGGTGCGCAGGTTCGTCGACCGGAGCTCGGTGCGCCCGCCGTCGCTCACCTCGACGACCGGGGCGTTGGAGTTGGCGACGGTGACGAGCAGGCCGTCGCCCGGCAGTGCGGCGCGCACGAGTGACGTCGCGCCGGTGAGGGCGCCGGTCGTGTGCCGGCGTACGGGGGCGCCGTCGGGGACACTGCGCACCAGCGGCAACCTCAGCACGACCACGTTTCCCGGCTCCAGCCCCTGGACGGTCACGTGCTCCTCGCGGCGGCGCTCCCCGAACGCGAGGACGGTGCCGCCGCCGATGCCAGTCGGGGACGCAACGACGACGCGGTCCGAGCCCGCGGGCGTGGCCGAGGCGGTGGTGGTGCCGGTCTCGGTGAGCGCCCGGCCACCGACGGTCACCCCGGCGTCGTGGGCCAGGGCGAGCGGCGCCCGCAACGCCACCAGGCGTCGGGGCGCCACCCCCCGGACCTCGACCGTCGCGTCCGCCACCGGCGAGTGCGGGTGGTCCTTCTCGCGCACCCGCCCGGCCACTGCCACGGCCGTGGCGGCGAGCGGAACGGCAGGCCCGCGCCAGGGCAGGGCGGAGCCCGCGGGCACGACGAGCTCGACCCGCTGGGGCGCCCGGCCGGGTCGATCGAGGACGACCTCGAGAGTGCGGGCGGTGGTGTCCAGTGACGGCAGTGCCCTGGCGGGGCGCCCGGTGACCACCAGCTGACCGTCGGCGACGTGGGCGAAGGCGCCCGGCGACAGCGACCGCGCCCGTACCGACTCGGGGGCGGATCCGGTCCACTCGTCGACGATCGGTACGACGACCAGTGCCTGGGTGGTCAGCCGGTCGCCAGCGATGACGGTCATGGTCATGCTGGGACCCCGGCTCCGGCGATCTGGTCCACCTGCGTCTCGGCCTTGAGCACGCGGCTGCTGTCGCGCGGTGCGAGGTGCGTGTCGATTACGAGGCCGTTGACCCGCAGCGCGACGCCAGCCCGCTGGTGGGTGTGTAGGGCTCCCCAGAGCAGCGACAGGTCGTACTGCGTGAGCGTGTCCATGCTGAGCAGCAGCGGAGTGCTCGAACCGGCGAGTCCGCCCAGCAGGGCGGCACCGGCCAGCCGCCGGTGGTCGGCAAGCACCTGCACGACCCGGCCGAGCAGGGCGGCCCGGGTCGGGCCGTCGGGGTCCAGCGGCGTCACGTACAGGAGCAGCTCGACGGGCGTGGGTCGGTGGAGCTCCCGCTCCGACTCCGGCCGGGGGGCGGGGCTGTTGAGCAGGTCGGGCTGCAAGTCGACGCGGTGCAGCCACACCGACACGGCGGTCTGCACGCTGTTAATCTCTAGCTCGCGCGGCGACACCGCCGTCACAGGCACCGTCGCCAGCAGCGTCTCCGACGACTGGGTGATGTGCCGGTCCAGCAGCGCGACGACGGAGCGTACGGCGTCGTAGATCGCAGTGAACGTGGCCACCCGCCCATTCAAGCGACCGGGTGTCACCCACCTGTAGCGGCGGTGTGCCTGACTGCGTCACTCGGGTGTCACCGCGCCGTGAGTGCCCAACTCGTAGCCGGGCCTGTCGGTCATCGCGCAACTCCTCGTGTGTGAAATTAGCAGTCAGTGCTGCGGGTGCCGCCTCCTGGTCGGATTCGGTGTCGACGGTGTGGTCACCCGCAGTCATCATTCCGACCAGCAGGACGGGCTCGGTGTCACGACATCCCGTATATGTGACGGATAGGTGACGGCTCAGTCGTACTTTTGCCACGGAGGTGGAGACGATGATGCACCCGAGCCTCGAAAGCCGGTCCGGTTCCTCCGCCATCCATCCAGTCCGAGATGAAACCCAGTGCGCAGTTTCCGGTGGCTAACGAATGCTGACAAGCAGTGACCCGCGAGAGCAAAATAGACAGACCGGTCTTGTTGCAATCCTGTAGAAGCGGCGACGGACCATTACTTCCGAGTACACAGCATGCTCCCGGGTTGAACTGGTGCCGTGCGTTGGGTGCGGAGCCGGGGCGCGACGAGACCGTACGGTGGGGAGGCGTGGTGAGTCAGACAGATCTCACTATGCGGCTTTTCGGTGGATTCGACTTGCGGGATGGTCAGAGCATCATTGAGGTTCCGGTGTCTCTTCACCGAGTGCTCGCGTTCCTCGCTCTACACGATCGCCGGCTGCCACGGTGCTATGTAGCCGATACGCTGTGGCCTGACACCGGCGAGGAGAAGGCGCACGCGAACCTTCGGACTGCTCTCTGGCGGCTACACCGGTTGCATTGCGACATCGTCTACGCGACTCCAATGGAGCTCGCACTTGACCCTGCCGTTCGCGTCGATGCCAGAACATTGCATGAGGCCGCGCGCAACTATCGCAGAACTGGCACCCTGCCAGATCCCGATACCTTGCTGGAACTTCGCGGCGAACTACTACCAGGGTGCTGGGACTGCTGGCTTGTGTTCGAACGTGAACGACTTCGCTACGAGGCAGTTGAACTCCTGGAATCGACGAGCCGTGCCTGTCTGGCCAAGGGGGAAATGCACCTTGCCGCGATGCTCGGTTTATGCGCGGTCGAGTGCGACCCGCTGAGAGAATCAGCTCATCAATTAGTCGTCCGTGTGAGCCTGGCTGCAGGTGATCGGATCGTCGCCAGTCGGCACGCCCGACGTTATGCGGACCTGCTTAAGACGGAGCTTGGTCTCCCCCCTCCCCCAATGGTTTCTGATCTACTCCGGATGTGCCCCAAGCAGGACATCTCCACATCCTGATGCAATCGCTCCTCAGCGCGCTATCAGCAACGCCTAGGTGACGGCGTCACTGACAGACTCCATCCATGTTTCGAAAGAGATCTGCAGCCGTGAGGTCGGAAATTGGAGTCTTTTATCTAGCAGCGGTTGCCAGACCCGAATCCGATGTTTCGATACTTCCTGTGCGACTTGTAATGACACTCGATGTCGAATCGGGGCAAGCAATCACACGTAATGTTCAAGGTATTACTGCCATCTGTGATGAGCTGCAGATGTGGATGAGCGCGCTATGTGCTGATTCCGGCCAGGAGTAAGGGGTTCCAACCCTTCCGCAATGCGCGGTCTCAAAGACGGCGCGGTCGACGGTTCGGCCATGGCGTCGAGGAGTGGGCGGTCGAGGTCGATTCGCGATCGGTCTCGAACGGCGCAAGGCGTTTGTTCGCTGCCGGGAGCGCAAGGACGCGCGACCGCGGATTGACGGCATGACCAAGGTTTGTCCTTCTCAGGACCCAGGGCATCGGGGATTGAGACTTCGAGGGTTAGCGGAACTTGTTGTCGTTGCGGCGGACCGAAGTGGTAGTCATAGTCTCGGCGACCGTGGAGGCTTCCGGGGTGGACGAGCGCGTCATGGGAGGGGCAGGTAGCGGAAGTAGCGTTAAGGCCGATCCGACAGTCGTCGGCGCTAGGGAGCTTGTCGCCGCGCCCCGCTTCGGAATTCGTTCACCGGACGGGGCTATCGGGACCCTGCAGCCCAGCTCGTTCCGGACATGGCCGGCTTTCGGGACGTGCCGGTCAAGGTTCCTGTTCCGACACTCACCGTGCGGGGGCACAGCTTCGGCCGCAGTTCGATGACGAACGCGGCTTCGATTCCACGCCGGCATCGTTGACGGACCGGTGATCACCAGGAGACCGTGACCACCCCCGTATCGCGAGAGTCATGCGGTTAACGACGTGTCCCGCATGGGCGATGAACTTGTATGGACCCCGAGGCCGAGACCCGATGGTCGGCGTGCTGGTGCGAGCGGCCAGCGACGTCCTCACCGGACATGGGACCGACACTCTGCGTGTCGTCGCGACTCGCCGTGCAAAGGCGGGGAAGATTGTCTACATCGCGCGAGAACCACGCCGGTTGGATACCCTCCATTATCCCTGGATCACAGGTTCGGAGCCACGGAGGGTTTACGTAAAGTAAACTTGAGAATTCAGTGAGGTTAACATTTGATTGCAAATGTTCATAAATCCAGTATCGGCCAAATCGCGCCGCCTGGACGGGTGATCGCGTTCGCCGATCAAGGGCAGAATCTGCCGCCGCAGACTGCGCATACGACGTGGTCGCGAAATACCCGCAGGAAGCAGGAGGGAAAGTGGTCGCCGAACTCTTCACCGGGACTGAATTCCAACGGGCTCGCGAATTCTGCACCAGGCGCGGCCTCGGAATACCGCCCGAATCGATCGATCTCGACAGATTCGCCCATCGGCCGGTTTGCATCAGAGTCGGTAGCCATGGCGGCAATATCGTCGTCACGCAACGGCGATCGACGATCGGAACCAAAGAGTATCAACGCGATGCGCTCCGCAGTCTCGGCCTCCGCAAAATCGGACGGTCGTGCGTTGTCGAGGCCGATACGGACACCTCATTCTGGGGGAACGTCAGGAAAGTCGGCCATCTCGTCCGCATATCGCCGATCCCAGATAATCTGCCCCCAGGACGCTTCACGTACACCGTGGGAAGTGATGGCATGAGTTTTTTGCGAGAGCAAAGACAGCTTGGCGGGTACCTAGGTGAACTGATCTCAGTTGGCGATGGAGAGTATCTTCAGACGGATCGAGATGCCAAATTCAGGGCGGCCTTTTGGTCTTCCGAGTCGGGGCCTGATGAAACGTTGCAGGTAATCAAAGATACCGCGTCCAGCTATTACAGAATAGCCCCGAATAATATTAGCGTTTATTTAGCCCTGGACCCCGAAACCACAAATGGAAATTCGGGAACCGGAAACTTGCAAGACGTCTTAGATTACATAAAAAGGGAGCATCCCGCTGTTGCCGCAATTTCCGCCAATCTAGGTAACGACGTCAAGTTATTATGGAGTCTACCGACAATAAGACTCCGCACTGCTAATTTCGCTTACTCCGAAATTGGTGCCCAAATCCCCGCCGCCACGAGTCGTGGACTGAACGAAACACACACGGCTGCAGTGATGAAGATGTTTCGCCTGACCGCATCTGGAATCCTTCGCAAGAATCAGGATCGAGTTGTTTCCCAACTCAAGAGGCCTCTGTAGCGTTGAATCTCTCTCCCTGAGGATTTCTCTTCGCCAACAGAAAGCGGCAAAACATGTCTGGGTTTCACCCTCAGGACCCACCAGCTCCTGGAGAAATAATCATACCTCAGATGCGATTGCTGAAGATTAAAACAGCAGTCACGAACAAGGACGATCAAACTTCAAGCGACCCCCCTCGGACTGCTCACAGCCTATCCGTCGAGTGCGAATACCCTTGCGGAGCCATACTGGCAGTCGAGAGCACGCTGGGGAGCAATCCTCCCGACAGGTACTCAGATGTGAGTGCGGGCAAGAAAACACGCAATTCCAGGCGATGGAAGCTTAAGTTGTACACCGCCGCTTCGACGCCCCGAACCGCGACCGGACTCTTGAAACCAGATTCGACACAAAGCGGGAAACTAAATATAAATATCAATGTTAATACCGGATTTAGCCAAAGGCTAAGGTACAGCAAATCTCATACACTTCTATGGTAACTCAGTCCTCGCTCGGCTTGATGGCGCAAGATGAACCAATCAAGCTGGCTGATGTCACAGCATGGGCACCTCTCCCGCTTATTGTCGCCATTTGCGTGCTATTGGTGGGCAGCTTGGCTGGCGCTCACATTCAAGGACTGTGGAAACGGGATCTTCACAACATTATCCATGATGGATCCGGTAACGATTACCTTCCAATAGACTACCCCGAAGAATATTTCATAAAAAGATGGGAACTTGACATAGACAGAGCGCAAATTCCGATTAGCGCGGCAGCCGCATCGACCAGTGCGCTCTCGCTCATGGAATTCAATAGCGGATTCTTTTATGTCGCTGTTGCGATTTTTATATTCACACCTTATGTAACGCATCTCATACTTTCTGCAGTAGAGCCACTCGACTACAATAAGAAGAATTGGAAAATAACACCATTATGCCGGGCCCTATTATTGATATACGCGGCCTTGGCGGTAGCCGCATTCGCGCTGACATGATAGATCCAGTTAATATACGCTGGTGTTCGGCCGCCAGCAGGCCGGATTCTTTGGGATCTGCCGACGCCCCTTGCGGTCACCGGTGCAGTAAGGGGTGTCTCACAGCTCGGTGCCTCAGTATTGACCGTTATCGGGAGCCGCCTCATGAGACACCGCAAGGGGGAGCGCCGCCGATTCGGATCGTAGGGTCCTGGATAGGTAGGGTGTGCCGGTGATTGTCGCGGTCGAAGGGCCCAGTGCCGCCGGGAAAACCACGTGGTGCCGCGCAACCGGTGGTCAGTTCGTCGCCGAATACAGACCGACAGGGCAGGAACCGGACGGGTCCGATTTGGCGGAGCAGGCGACCTACTGGGCGCAGGTCAATGCGCAGCGGTGGACACAGGCGCTGACTTTGGAGGGCGCCACCGGTGTGGCGGTGTGCGACAGTGATCCGCTGAAATTGCATTACAGCTGGTGCTTGGCAGCAGTGGGTGCGGAACCGGTCACGCGGTTCGAGGACGAACTGGCCGCTGTCCGGCAGATGTTCGCTCAGCGGCGACTCGGATTCGCCGATGCGGTCCTGTTGTCGATCCCCGATCCGCAGCAACTGGTGGCGCAACGCAATGGCGACCGCACTCGCCGGCGCGGTCATTTCGATCTGCATGCCCGACTCTCCGATCCGCTGGCCGAGTGGTACGCGGTCCTGGATGGACTCGACCCGGGCCGCGTAGTCGCCGGTTACCCGTCTGAGCTCGACATAGCGTCGCGCCGACCGCGGCCCGACCGCCACGACATCGAGTTGCTTGAGGGTTTGGTCGCCGAGCTGCCCGCACTGTGACGCACTAACACCCTCTAAGCCCTTTGGATCGATCGCGGTTCTGCGAGGGGGAGTTCACCGATAGACGATCGGCTAGCGGCGCGGCGGGCGGAGATTGGCGGCGTAGAACTCGATGCTGGTCGTTTTGAGTCCAAACTCGGGTAAGCCACCGTGACCTGGACGATGCTCTTTGTGGGTACCGGACTGAGGAAGTAGTGCGCCCGCGTTTCAATCACACCCAGGTCGCGGACACGGCCGCGGGAGTCGCCGCCACCAGATAGCCAGGGTTCGTTCGGATCATCGGGAAAGTCATCCTGTCGGAACGAGTTGGAAAGCACTGCGCCGCCGAAGTAGCCGTGCTCGCCAAGAGTTGGTGATACCGCGAGGACCAGCCGGATCCTGGTCCTGTGAGCCTTGTCCGGCCTGATCCTGTAACCGAGATTGATTGTCTCGGTGTCGAACGAGATGCCGGCGGTGGGGTCGGGGTCCGGTTCGCGGGCCACCAGATCAAAGCCCACCCCGTTCTCGTACACCTTCACTCTGGTGAACCGGAGGTCGAGGCCGTTGTTGGTTCTGAATGGGATGGACAACTTCGGTTCGTGAAGGACTGGATCGTCGTCCTCTGTTGTCAGGAACGCGTCGGGTCGTTTCCGAATTTCGGGTACTTCGCGGCGACCGGGCGGCCGCTGCGCACGCTTCTCGCGTTGTTCCTGTTCCTCGCGTTCCAGTTCACGCTCGAGTTCTTTGTCCGGGATGGATTCGCCGGCCAATCGCAAGATCCGGGCACTCCACTTCAAGTGGGCAGTCCACCCCGGTGGAGGGTCGCCGACATACGCAAAGTTGAATCGCTTCTCGGACATGCCACCGATACTTGCATGCGCTAACCGGTGAACGCCGCAGATGCCGCCAACGTCCGGGGTGCCCCACTAGCCGAACGGCGGATTCTGGCGGTCATCGCAACAGCAGTCGTTCCATCTCTTCGATGGGTGTGCGAAATTCTAGCCGTTTCCGGGGGCGCTCATTGAGTTGCCGTGAGACCCACTCCAGGTCTGCTTTCGAGTGCACACTCAGGTCCGAACCTTTGGGGAAGTACTGACGGAGAATGCCGTTCGTATTCTCGTTGGTCCCGCGCTGCCAGGGTGCGTGTGGATCACAGAAGTAGATGTCGATCCCGGTGGCCGCGCTGACGCTCTTCCAGTCCCGCATCTCCGAACCCTGGTCCCACGTCAGGGTCCGGCGCAGGCTCGTGGGCAGCGTCTCGAGCTGTTCGGTCAACGCGGGCGCGGTCTGCTCGGGCTTGTATCCGTCGGGCAGATGAACGAGCATGACGGTGCCGGTCGAACGTTCGACGAGTGTGCCGATCGCGCTCAGATTCCGTTTGCCGACAATGAGATCACCCTCCCAATGTCCCGGTACTGCACGGTCTTTCACGTCTTTGGGGCGGTCCGCGATGTTGGCCATATCGGGGATCCGATTCTTGCGCTGGCCGGCCTTCCGACTGGGTCGGCGCAGCCCACGTCCGGTCCGCAACGATCGAGTGAGGGTGTGTTCGAGTCCGCCGCGGGAGGGTTGGTAGAGCGATTGGTAGATGGTCTCGGTGCTCACCCGCATCTGTGGATCGTCGGGGAAATCGAGTCGGAGGCGGCCCGCGATCTGCTCGGGTGAGTGGCGCTCGGTCAGGGATTTCTCGACCGTCTCGCGCAGCGACGGATTGATGGCGAGCTTGGACGGCTTGGGCCGCGAGGCCCGATGGTAGGCGGCTGCGTGAGCCGATCTGGCTCGGTACCGCCCGGACGGCTCACAATTGCGGGCGATCTCGCGTGAGATCGTCGACGGACTCCGGTTCAAGGCTTTCGCGATCTCACGAAGCGTGTGACCTGCGGCGATGCCGATGGCGATCTCTTCCCGCTCCGCGAACGTCAAACACCGGCCCTTGAGGTTGCGGCCACGCCGGGGACGCACCCCACCACAGGCCGCAAGCCACCGAGCACCCTGTTTGCGATACGAGCCGGCCGCCTCGGCCGCGCCCGTGATGAACTCACCCGCCGCCATCCCCGACCAGAACGTCTGAAAGATCTCCGGAACCATCCGATGAGAATATTTCGCCATGTGCAACACCCTTTGATCAGTGGTGTTGCGATCACCGCACGAACCCAAGGAACCCTGACCGGCACCGTCCCAGAAGGGGGCCTTCACCGGCATCGGTCTGAGCTGGCGGATCGCCGTTTGACCCGTCCGGTGAAGATCGCCGGTTAGGTGCGCTAAACGGTGCAGAAAGCTGGAGATCGGCGAAACTCGCGTCCCCGGTCACACGAAGCCTTGGCTGTTCATCGGTCCCGCGGAAACTGGGTGGGCCGTCCCTGGCGAAGCATGCGTGCATCAGCGGCGCCTCCCCCAAACGGCCAGTTCGGCTTCAACTGCCGCTGAATAACAAGCTCGATGTACTCGCGCAGCGCCAGCACCGCAAGCCCAGCGAACTCATGCACGAGGCAGCCAAGGACTACACCCACAATGCACCCCTGAAACGCACCGTGTGAGTCTTTTCGACGCTCGCGGAGCAGCGTGCCGCCTCGGATTCCGTCGCACAATCGAAGGAAGAGGAAGCGGAGAACCTGCTGGAGGTGACCATGCGTCGGGAGGAACCGGTACCGGTCCCGGTGGCCAGGCCGGTCCGGTGGTGGCGGATGCGCCCGTGGAGCCGTAACCACCTGATGCGCCCCAGCGACCGCGTCGAGGCTGCCATCGTGCTGCTCACCGCGATCCTGGTCCTGCTGTTGATCCCCGTCGCCGCCGCATTCGGCACCACCACGCATACCCGGCTCGAGCAACAAGCCCAGGCGCTGCGCGCCGGCGTGCACCACGTCCCCGCAGTGTTGCTCGAGGACACCTACCTCGCCCCCGACTCCCCCGAGTACGCGATCCGCCCCGTCGGCAGCCAGAACACCGCCCGGGCCCGCTGGACCACACCGCACGGGGAGCGCACCGCTGCCGTGCCCACCGACGCGCCCGTGAAGGCCGGTCAGACCATCACCATCGACGTGGACGCGGACGGCAACCTCACCGGCCCCATCCCCGATACCCGGGAAAACACCGTCCTGGCGGTGACCGCCGCCTGCGGGGTGTGGGCACTGGTGGCCGGCGGCGTCCTGCTCTCCACGGCCCTCGCACACCGACTGTTTCACCGAAACCGGTTGCGGCGCTGGGCGCAGGAGTGGACACAGTTCGACATACCACCGAGAGAACCCCGGTAGCGCCGGGTCGCGTACCCCCGCCCGCAAGCCCACGGCGAGGACGCCCGTGAGTGGGTCGTGGATGGTCCGCACTCGCCGCTGTTTGCGGAGCCACAACGCCTTCTTGCTCTCCCCGGCGCGGCGTCAGTGCCACCTAGCGGAAGCGCCATCTCGAGGACGGATGGTGAACGTGCCCGACCGATGGAGCCATCACCCTACAACCGTGGGTCGACCGGCTCGGACTCGAGCGCAAGGACCGCGAACACCGGCTCGTGCACCCGCCACAACGGGTCCCCGTCCGCGAACCGGGTCAAAGCTTCCAGCCCGAGTGCATGCTCGCGCAGGGCCATCGATCGTTTGCGGCCCAGGGACCGGTCACGCAGCACGGCGAGATGCTCGGTGTAGTCGGGACCGTAGATGATCCGCAGGTACTCCTGCCCCCGCACCTTGATCCCGGGCTGAATCCTCCTGTGCGCCAGTTCCGCGGGTGTCGATCCGAGCGGCTTGACGACCATGCCCTCACCGCCGGCGTCGGTCAGTTGCGACCACCAGGCGGTAGCCGCGCCCCGGGATGTATCCGAGGTGAGGTCGACGAACTGGTGTCTGGTTTCGGCGATGAGAGGGTCGTCGAGCAACGCCAGCGTGGCCAGGTGCCAGGAGTGCGGTTCGGTGACTGCGGGCGCCCCGCCTTCGCAGGCGAGGATCTGGAACGGTGCCAGTCGCACCCCCTCGAGGCCGTCGACCGGCCAACAGTATCGGGCGTATGCCTCCCGGAACCGACGGGCGTTGTCCGCGCGGGCTCGCGTGTGGGTCAGCAGGTCGCCGACGTCCAACCCCCGTGCCGCGGCGCGCTCGAGCGCGGTGATCGCCTCCGGAAGCGCGGCACCCGCCGCGGCGGCGACCGACGCGTACTGGTCGCGGATCAGCTCGCCCGCCTTCGCCGACCACGGCAGCAGTTCGCAATCGAGTACCAGCCACGGCGACCCGAGGTCGTCCATCAGCGGCCCGCACGCGGTGCGGAGCCGGGCGACGAGTTCGCTCATCCGGGTCGGATCGTCGAAGAACGGCCGGCCGGTGCGGGTGTAGACGATGCCCGAGCTGCCGTCGGTGACGCCCAATCGCGTCGCCGCGGCGGCGGCGTCGCGGGCCAGCACGACGATCGCCCGGGAACCCATGTGCTTCTCCTCGCACACGATCTCCGTCACCCCCGCCGCCGCGAACTCGGCCAGGGCCTGGGCGGGATGCTCGAGGTAGCCGTCGAGAGTCGATGTCGCCGGTGGAGCCATCGTCGGCGGCAGGTACACCAACCAGCGCGGGTCGACGGCGAATCGGCTCATGATCTCGAGCGCGGCGGCGGCGTTCTCCTCGCGCACCCTTCATGCGCCCCTTGGTGTACCGGACCTCGATGTGCCGTGTTCCGGCCACGTCGTCGATGGACAACAGGGTCGGATCGCGCTGCGCCGGGGTGAGCTGGCGCAGCCGAGCCGGTGCCGAGTGGGCGCACCGGTTCGAACCACACCTGCTCTGCGGGAACGGACACGATGTCCTTGCTGGGGTAGCGCAGGGCGGTCAGCCTGCCGCCGAACACGACGCCGGTGTCGAGGCAGATGGTGTTGTTGATCCACTCGGTTTCCGGGACCGGGGTGTGCCCGTAGACGATCATGGCGCGCCCTCGGTACTCGTGGGCCCACGGGTAGCGCACCGGCAGTCCGTACTCGTCGGTCTCGCCGGTGGTGTCTCCGTACAGCGCGAACGAGCGCACCCGCGCCGACGCGCGGCCGTGATAGGCCTGCTTCAGCCCGGCGTGTGCGACCACCAGGTTGCCGCCGTCGAGTTCGTAGTGGCTGATCAGGCCGTCGATGAAGGTGTGCGCGGACCTGCGGAAGTCGTCGGACTCCGCGGCGAGCTGATCGAGCGACTGCTGCAGCCCGTGCGAGGTGGCGACCTTCCGGCCGTGCAGGGCCCGGGCAAGCTTCTGTTCGTGATTGCCCGAGACGCACAGCGCGGTTCCGGCCGCCACCATGCCCATCACCAGGCGCAGCACCCCGGGGGTGTCGGGTCCGCGGTCGACGAGGTCGCCGACGAACACCGCGATCCGGCCCTCGGGATGGTGGGCGCCCCCGCCGTCGGGTTCGAGCGTCCAGCCGAGCTCACGCAGCAGCGCCTGAAGTTCGCTCCGGCAGCCGTGGACGTCGCCGATGATGTCGAACGGGCCGGTCAACTCCCGTTTGTCGGTCCACGCCTTCTCGATTGATACTGTCGCCGCAGCGATCTCGTCGACACCGGTGAGCAGGTGCACCCGGCGGAAGCCTTCGCGGCCGAGCTTCGGCAGCGACCGTCGAAGGTCCTTGTGCTGGCGACGAATCACATGCGAACCGAAACCGCGGTCCGGTCGGGCCGCGTTGCGTACGATCGCGACCTCGTCGGGAACGTCGACCACGATCGCATCGACCAAGACGTCGTGCGCCTTGGCCAGATCGATCAGCGCCTTGCGGGACTCACGCTGCACATTGGTGGCATCAACCACGGTGAGCAGGCCGCGCCGCAACCGGGTCCCGGCAATGTAGAGCAGCACGTCGAAGGCGTCCCTGGTGGCGGACTGATCGTTTTCGTCATCGGCGACCAGCCCACGGCAGAAGTCGGACGACAGCACCTGTGTCGGCGCGAAATGGTGTGCGGCGAAGGTGGATTTGCCGCTGCCCGACACTCCCACGAGCACCACCAGCGACAGCGCCGGCACCGCGATGTCAGTCATCGCCGCCTCCCACCCGTGTGAAGACCGCCATCTGAGTCGGTGACCCGACCTCGAGGTCGTCATCACCCACCGGACGGAAGTCGACGCTGTAGCCGTGGACATCGCAGACCGCGGCCGCCCAGGAACGAAATTCCGGCCGCGACCATTCGAAGCGATGGTCTCGGTGACGCCTACCGTGCAGGTCGGCGTAGCGCACGTTGTACTCGGCGTTGGGCGTCGTCACGAGCACGTGCCCGGGCCGGGCGGTACCGAACACCACCTGTTCGAGTGCGGTCAGCCGGGGCGGGTCGATGTGCTCGATGACCTCCATCAACACGGCCGCGTCGTAGCCGGCGAACCGCCGGTCGGTGTGGGTCAGCGCCGCCTGGAACAGCTGCAGTCGCTCCCGTCGCCACTCCGGCATCCGATCCAACCGCAACCGCCGTGCCGTGAGCGTCAGCGCTCGGGTCGACACATCCACACCCACGATCTCGGTGAAACCGGGATCGTCCAACAACGCGGAAACGAGTTGCCCGGAACCGCATCCGAGGTCGATGACCCTGCGCACGTCCAACTCGCCGAGGACCCCGAGGACCGCGTCGCGCCGAAGCACATTCAGCGGTGTCGTCACCGCGGTGTCCGCCGCGGGCACCGTGTCGGTCTCGGACTCCTCGTCGACTGGCGGTGCCAGCTGCTCCTCGATGTCGTCGCCGAGTTCGGTGAGCCGCTCGAAGGCCGAGCGCGTGAGAGCGGACTGGTGCCGCAGGTAGCGGTCGGTGATCAGGGCTCTGTCCGGGTGCTCCGCGAGCCAGGAGGCACCGGCCCGGATCAGCTTGTCGACCTCGTCGGAGGCGACCCAATAGTGTTTTGGCGTCGTCGAGCACCGGAAGCAGCACGTAGAGGTGATTCAGTGCGTCGGCAAGGCGGATGTCACCCCGCAGGGTGAGCCGCACGTAGCGGGAATCGCCCCATTCCGGGAACGCGTCGTCCAGCGGTACGGCGTCCGCTTCGACGGCCCACTCCAACGGGCGGAAGAGGCGTTCGGCCAACTCCGGACCGCCGCGGCACGGCAGTGCGGGCAGCGAGATCTCCAGGGGTAGCGGTGTGGCGGCAAGCTCGGGGCGCATGGCGCACCGTCCGGCGCGGGCGGTGCGGAAGACGTCCGCCAACGCCACCGACAGCAGCGACGACACCACGTACGGGCGGTCGTTGACGTACTGGCCGAGCGCGTAGTCCGGTGTCGAGCCGCGGGAGGTGCGGGCGAGCCGAATCGCATCGACATCCAACAACAGCGCCGCCGTGCAGCGATCCTCGTTCGCCTCCGGGTAGAACACCCGGGCGACACCGCAGGATTGGGTGAACTCCTGGACCCGGTCGGGGTGCTTGTGCAGCAGATAGCCGAGGTCGGTCGCCGGTCGTGCCGTCGTGGAAATCGTCAGGATCACCAGGCACAGTCTGCCGCAGGCACGACGTCCACCGCAGCCGCATTTCCGGCATCGTGCGTTCCGACGCCCAAGCCGCAGGTGGGCGCTTGTTTGCGGCGACGGATGTTATGGGCAGTTGCTGCAGCCGAATTCGCTGACCTCGAGGTCCGACCCCGACTCTTCGGAGATGGAGGAGCTCACTCCGGGGCGGCGTATCGCAGGTGCCGCGACCACGACGACGGCCCGCCGAGCAGGCAGGTGAAGACAGTGCAGTGGTGGGCCGTGTCGGCCGAATCCTGAGTTTCGGTGAGCGTTGACTCGCTGAGGGCCCCCCAGGTGAACCCGCGGAGCATGATCACGCAACGGCTCCCCAGGCGGCGGGTCTTGGTCTTCAGCTGAGAACGCGGACCTTCCGTGCGGCGCGCAACCAGTCCGGATACTCGCTGAGCAGCAGCTTGTACAGCGCCGCGTCGCTGAGCGTATCGACGTTCTCGACCGCGAAGAACCCGGCGTTGTCGACCAGGCGGCCGGTCAGGTTGTCGAGCTTTTCGAGGACACCGAAGCTGGACTTGCCGATTCCGATAAACTGCCAGAACGCCGGCAACGCCGACGCGGTCCGCATCAGGGTGGTGATCTGCGCTTTTGCATGGAATCCGCCGTCGGTGAAGAACAGCACCAATGTCGGGACCGCGGCGGTCTTGTCGAGGGTGCCGATGATCTCTTCCATGATCGGGATCTCGTTGTTGGTGCCGCCGATCGCGTCGAAGTCGATGTCCCCGTGGCGGCCGTGCAGGTGGACATAGGTGTTCACCCACGTGTCGGCGTCGGCGACGGTGACGTCGGGCAGCTTCACGAACCGCTGGGCATAGGCGAAGGCCTCGAGGTTCCCGTCGGAATCGAGCTGGGTCGCCACGGGCACCATCCGCTCGATGATGCGTTTGACCTCGCCGGACCTGTACCGCTTGGACATCGACCCGGTGTTGTCCATGACCAGGACGACACGGCCGACCGGGTTCGAGGCACCCTTGTGCAGAAGAACTTTCGCGACCGCACGTTTCTGCAGGTTCAGCTTCTCCCGCTTGACCAGGGAAAGTGTGGCTTCGCCGGGCACCGTCCGGACACCGTCCCCGTCGACGGTCGCCGAAGTCTCCGCCGCGACAGCGGTCCGGACGAGTTCGGGTGCCTGTGCGGGTGTGGGTGTCTGCGCGGGGGTTTCGTCGACACTCACGCCGTGCTCGGCGACCAGGGCATCCAGTCCCCCGCTCCAGCCGGCCGAGCGGTTACGCACCTTCCAGGACCCGTTGCGCCGATACACCTCGAGCAACACCGCCGACCGCTCGGTGGTCAGGCCCTCCGCCGGGATCGCGAACGAGACACCGCCTGGCTGGGTGACCGTCACGGCCAGGCCGGGTACCTGGGCCAGGCTGCCGAGCACGTTCTCATCCAGCGCCACGGCCACAGCCAGCGTGCCGATCATCTCGGGGATGGTTTCGAGGTTCAGCGTCACCTGCCCGCCGGCGAGAGTGACCGCACCCTCCGGGGTGCTGGGGTTGTTGAAGAACACCAGATCGGCGTCCGCCCGCACCTGCAAATCGGCATCGAGCTGGAAGACGAACAGATCGACCGTTCCCTGCTGGGCGCCGGTCACCTCCACCGTCGTCGTTGCCGTGTCGATCGGGCTGTTCGCTCCGCGAGTCAGAGAGGTCATGGTGTGTGCCGGCCCCCGAGGTGGGGCCGAGTCCTTTCCTTCGTCAACTGGTGTGGCGCAGACCGGCTGTCGCACCGGGGCGAATTCACGCCCGGCCCTCAATACTCCATCGTGGAGGCCACCAGCCGGCCCCACTCCGGCCGGCCCGAAACACCCGTGCCCGATGCCGGACTCTGCACGAACGGAAATCAGTTCGGATCCCACGGCGATCGTTCGAGGCTGTTGAGCTCATCGAGAACCTGGTCGACGGCCGGGGTCGGGATACGGAAGTCTTCGCCCTCCAAAGCCCGGAGACGGTCGCGTACGTAGGCGAGCATGGCGAGTTCACGTTCGAGGTCTGCTGCGGTTCGGTCGCTCACGATCTCATCCTGCCCTGAGTGGGCGGCAATCCGAATTGTTGCCGCCCGGTGACGGCGGTACAAATGGCTGGCGGTGTGAGTGTGCGGCCAATACTTCTTTCGGGGGGACATGCTGTCTCCGCTGGTAAATGGACGGTTCAGATGGCGCACCTCGCGGCCACAACATCCTGGACGTGGTCGTCACAGCCTCCGGAGACCGCGACCTGGTAGGCGCGGGTACCGATTGTTTCGGTGAGGTCGGTGACCGTGGTCGCGATGGCCGCCGCGACGATGTGGGCGTGGGCCAGACGATCGATGGAGCTGAGGACGCCTCGAGGCCGGCCACGGTCGTCCTCGGCGCAGCGAGTTCGGCGGACCGGGTCGGCCCCAGTGCCCGCTGCCCTCAGGCATCTCCCGCACGGCGTCTTCGATCTGGGTTCACGCTCGCCCGACCGCCAACCGGAGTTCCAAACCCTGAACCCCGTTGCCACCCGTACTCGAGATGAGAGGAACCGCCCCTCATCTCGAGTGTCGGTACCCCTGGAAACCTCGCCCTGCCACGTCCCGCCCACCGGCGCCCGATCAACCAGTCCGGCGGCCCGACGCCCGAACGACAGGCCCCCTACGCTCCGAGCTACGGGCAGATGTGACAGTCGGGCACCAGATCCGCGCGCATACCCAGGCTGACCGCGGCATCGACGATGCGCGGCCACATCCTCGGATCCGCCAGCGCGAAGTCCTGGACCTCCCCGCGGCCACTGCGGACCACCTCGATCCGAGACTCGGTGTTCCACAACGCCAAAGCGGGACCGTTCGAATGCGCAGCATTGTAGTAAACGCCGCGGATCCGCTGCCGAGTCACCGGCTGATCCTCATAGATCGCCCGCGCCCAGGCCTGGGTACGCGGACGCGGATAGTCGCCGGTGGCCAACGACGGCAACGCACCGATCCGCATCGCCGCTCCCTGACCCCGCAGATCCAGCGCAGCCAGCGGCGCCGTCGGTCGCAGCAACGCCACTCGGTAGCGCGGGCACACCGCGGCAGCCGGGTAGTCGCCGAACACCTCACCGACTGCCGTGGCCACGTTGCCGGCGACATACAGCACGGACCGGCGTTCCGGGCACTCATGCGGGGCGCCGCCCGGGCCCGGCAGGTGCGGGTCCAGCCGGTGCAACGGCCCGAAGGTGCGGTGCGTGATCCCGTCCGGGGTGTGCGGGGACGGGTGATAGATGCGGCACCATCGCCACGGGTGCCCGGCGCTGGGGTCGCGCCACCGCCACATCCAGCCCTGTCCGCCGCGTAGCGGCCGTGTCGGTGCGGCGAGGGCGGCTACCACGCGGCCGCGGTACCCACCTGGGCCACCCGCACCACGTCGTCGACGTGCCCGGCGGTCAGGGCCTCGGCCGGAGTTGCGTCGTCCAGGTCTCCGTTCGGGGTTTGGGCCCATTCGGTCAACGACACTGCTCCTCCGGCGAACACCGCACCCACCCGCGCGAGTCCGGGCACAAATCCGAGCTCCGAGTCCGCGTGGAATTGCCAGGACGGCAACCTCCACTCCCGCCCCTTCTTCAACCCGACCAGATCGCCGGCCTTGAGGCGGTCGAGGACCGCCTGTTCGGAGACGTCGAGCAGTTCCGCTGCCTCCGGGCGGGTCAGCGACGCCTCCACCACCGTCCGGCGCGCTTGGTACTGCCGGCGCAGGTTCGCCAGAGCGGCCCGTTTACGCTCGGGCGACGACGGTCCCGGGCCCCACAACGCGGGATCCAGTCCGTCGCCGTCGTCGCCGACCACCCCGAGGACGAAACCCTCCCGTTCGCTCTCCGGCACACTGGCGAGCGCATCCTCGAGGACTGTCGGAAACCCCGCCGCCCGACCGCCGGCGCGCCCTTTCCGCCCGGCAGCCGTACGAGGGTTGGTGCGTCCAGCGTGCGCCTTGGTGCTCATACCCCCATGCTACGCCGTTAAACAAGATAAACAAGTTACGCAACCTGCGGTCTCCGGAGGATACCCGGGGTGCCCGGAGGATAAGAGCCTCCCCGTCGACCACGAGCATCCCGCTGCCCTCTCGCTTCACGAGCACCGCAACCAACCGGATCAGCCGAGATGCTTTCTGCGCCTCTTTCCGACGAAAGAGGAGCCGGCAAACGTCACAGGGAAGCGTTGCACTGCTTCAAGAGTGGCCTGCCCGACTTCGTCCACGGGCAGCTTCTCCGCGATGTGGCAACGGCACCAGTTCATCACCCCGGCCGGGGGCCGCAAGCGCGAATCTCAGCAGCAAACCCGTCTGCGGCGAGGCCGTTCACCCAGCGGGTCACAGTGCGCATTGTGGACCGTATCTCGTTCTCCATATGGGCGAATGGCGGCATCGGTGCACCTCCGCGCAGCGCCAACGATTCGGCTCTCGAAATCCCAGCGTTCGCTCATCCCTGCCACTGTCGGAGACGCAATGGGCCCCGTCTCGCTGGCGCGGCGTGATCGTCGGATCCGTGAAAGTCGGTCAATACCGGTACGGATCCGACGATCGCCTCCCGTGTTGCTTCGGTCAGGCGAGGGCGGCCGCCGAGCGTCCGTCGAGGGCGGATTGCACCAGGTTGCTCTTGGGCAGCGTCGAGCCCGACCTCACTGCCTCGATCCACTGCGCGGTCGTCGACACCGCAGCGAAGTTCGACTGCAGCAGCACCATCAGTGCCGTGTGCAGGGACTCAGCGGAGATCGTGCCGGCCTCGTTGGCGAGGCCGATCGCACCCGTGGCGTCGGAGAGGATTTCGGTGGCGAACCCGAGCCCCTCGGCCTCCACGGCCGTGGCGAGGTCGCAATTGTTGGTCATGTAACCGACGATCGTGATGGTGTCGACGTCGTGCGCGTGGAGCCATTGCGCTGCATCCGTTCCGGCGAACACACTCCCGTACTGCTTGTGCACCCGCTTGGTGGCGGGATCGATGCACTGTTCGATCTCTGGATGCAGCGACCACCCCGCGGTGCCCTCGACGAACACGGGTGCGCCCTGCGGCATCTGATGCTGGACCACGAGAACCGGGAGGTCACCCGCGGTGGCAGCCTCCACCGCGTTGACGATGTTGACCAGGGACTCCGCACGCGGCGGGTACTGGATCTCGAGTGGTCCCTCGAAGTACTCCTGCTGGACATCGACGACGACAAGGGCGCGGCGGGGTGCGGTCATCAGGTATCTCCTTCAACGGTGGTGGCGCCGCGCCACAGTGCGGACGCGGGCCCGTCCCAGTGTTCGGCACATCGGCTTCGCCCACGAGTGGCATGGATGCATACTTTCGATGGAATCAGGCCAACCTTGGAGGCATCATGAGGATCGCGGTCTACGCGTTCGACGACATCACCATGTTTCACCTGGCGGCACCGTTGATGGTGTTCGGCGAGGTGGGCCGCCTCGGCCTCGCCCCGGACTGGCAGACGCGGCTGTGGTCCGATCGGGAAGGCACCATCCACACCATCGAGGGATACTCGATCGGCAAGGTCGCGGGGCCGGACACCGTCGACTGGGCCGACATCATCGTCTTCCCCTCCTGGCCGCAGTCGCTGGTACCGGTCAACGACGGGTTGAAGAACATGATTACGGCCGCGCATGCCCGCGGTGCCGTCATTGCCGGTCTGTGCCTGGGCGCCTTCGCTCTCGCCGACGCCGGCCTGCTCGCAGGACGCTCCGCGGTCACGCACTGGGAGGCGATGCCCTTACTTGCCGAACGCAGCATCGGCAGCGAGGTCGACTCCTCGGTGCTCTACATCGATCACGGTGACGTCCTTACCTCCGCGGGGACGGCCTCGGCGATCGACGCCTGCCTCCATCTGGTGCGCACACACCTCGGGTCAGCCATCGCTACCCGGATCGCCCGCAGCCTGGTCGTCGCCCCGCACCGGGACGGAGGACAGGCGCAATACATCGACCGCCCCCTGGCTCAGCCGGCATCCGACACCACGATGGCCGAAGTCCAGGAATGGGCCCTCACACATCTCGACGAGCCGCTGACCGTGGACCGGCTCGCCGATCAGGCACGGATGAGCAGACGCAGCTTCGTCCGCCACTTTCACCAATCCACCGGCACCACCCCGGCCCGCTGGATCCTCGAACACCGCCTGCAAGAAGCGCGGGCACTCCTCGAAACAACCGACTGGGGAATCGACACCATCGCCGCGAAATGCGGCTTCGGGAGCAGCGTCACCCTCCGGCAGCGGTTTACGGCAGCCTTCGCCACCTCCCCCACCGCGTACCGGCGGCAATTCGCCGACACGCGCGGCACCATCGCCGCCCCGACCCCGATAAGGCAGAGATGACCGCTGCTCGATGCTGCCACCGTGTTGCGAAGTCCGCGGACACATGGCCATGCCCTCGCGACAGGTCAACGACCCGTAATTAGTTCGGTGTCAGGAACCGTTGACCACTAGATCGATAAGCCAGACGAGCCACGGTATCCCGCCTTCAACCGGCAACTCCCCCATCGTTTCCTCCCCATATCCTTCGGCGCGGTGTGACCGCCATTGTTCCCCACCCACAACAACCAGACCAGGCACACCTCCCCGCGAGTCCCGAGCCGATCCCTGTGACGAACACAGACACCGATCGAAGGCGTCGACCGCGCACCTACTGCTCGGCAATTCGAGGATGCAGAAATTTGTGCAATGGCGTGGATCACAGTCTCTGGACTTCCCGATGCCGGCTCACGAAAATCAGTGATGCGCTGCTCGTCACTTACGTGCAGGTTGTCCGTGTAGCGCCCCTGCCAGCTGATATCCATCGTTGGAGGGGGCTGCGCTTGGCTGCCCCACAAGAAAAACCGACGTCGTCGCCACCCCTCCCGGATACCCCCGCGGGGCGTTACCGCCGACCGTGCCCAGCAACCGAAACCGAGTGGGCAAGTTCGGTCACCGCTGATCGATCAGAACCGGGCGGGATCCTATGTATTCCTCGTGCAACCGATCGGCGTTCGATGTTCGGATCAGAGGTTCAGGTGACCGGCGAGACGGCTGATCGGATGCGGTTCGATGGTCAGGTCCCCATCCCCAGCACCCGGGACAACACCATGGTCGCGGTGACCGCCGCATTCGGGATTTGGGCACTCGCCGCCGGCCCGGCCGTCCTACCCACCGCTCTCGCACACACCCTGTTCAAACGAAACCGACTGCGGCGCTGGGCACACGAGTGGAAACAACTCGACAAGCCACCGAGATAGCCCCGAGCACTTGGTCGGCACCCGCCCTGGTAGCGGCGCACCGCCCCACACCGCCCACGGTGGTCATCGTGTCGAAGCGATAGCCAAGTGCCGTACCGGACCGATCCTCGTCTCAGCTTTCCTCTGCTTGGGCAGCCTCGATGGCACCATCGTCGACGAAAACCAAAGTGCCGTCATCCGTCGCGACGGCCCACCGGCGCACCGGCGCCCACTCGTGACCGGCACTCACGCCCGCCTCGGTGGCGTAGTCGTCGACCACCACACCGGACACCCACGCCAAACGGGCGCCGCCCGCCCGGACCCGGACCCGTGCTCCCGGCACGATCGGGCCACGGTTCTCCTTCGGCGTTTCGGGCATGGACATGATTGTGGCATCCCCCCTCTGGAGCGTCGGCCGAGCAACCCCCCGCCGGATGGTGAGTGGACACGACGAAGCCCAAGCCCACGAAGACGGCAGTGCGTACCGCAGTCCCCTCCCTGTTGCCACCGCGCCGCGTCTGCGATGCGGCGCCCCCAGTGACCGCGCCGTGCCCGGCGCACCCACGGAACCACCCTTACCTTCGCCCCACGAACCCAGACGACCGCAGCCGTCACCTCCGGTAGTGCGGGCTCTCAGGCAGCGCCCGCGGCACTCTTCCGCACACTACTACCGCACTTCCCGCATATCCCGCATTACCCGTACAATGAGGCCCAAGAGGAGGTACACCATGCCCGGGACACGACGACACACCCCGCACACCACCCCCTATGTGCGGGCACCACGCCACCTCGCCGGTCGCCGCCACCGCGCCGGCGGCTGGAAGGTGACCGTCGCCGAGGACCGCGGCACCCTCGCGTGGTCACGGGTCACCGAACTCACCATCACCACCCCGACACCGCGCTCACCGGCACGGATCGTCCAAACCAAGGTCGAGGCCCTCGAGGTCGCCGCGCAGATCCTGCGGGAAGAACAGTCCGCCCCGAACACCCCCACCGGTCCTTTGCCGGTGCCCGCCCCCGGCCGTCGCCTCACGAGCGTCCCCGACGACGAATGGGGGCCGGCCCCGACTCCCGCGCAGACCGCGACGCTGGAGGAGGAGAACCTGCAGTTGCAGGTCGATCAGCGGCGCGAGCAACTCGCCGCCTCGTTCACCCGCACCCAGGTCGCGGACATCCTCGGCGTCTCCCGGCAGACGGTGTCCGACATGGCCGCCGACGGGCGGCTCATCGGGCTCAAGGACGGCCGGGAGTGGCGGTTCCCGACCTGGCAGTTCACCCCCGACCGGGCCGATCCGGTCCTGCCCGACCTCGACCGCCTCACCCGCGCGTTCCCCGGCGGTGAAGTCAGCCTCTCGCGGTGGATGACCCGCCCCAACACCACCTTCGCCGGCCGCACCCCCGCCCAGGAAATGGCCCGCGACAGCGACCACGTCATCACCGTCGTCACCGGCCTGACCGCCGCCGGATGGTAAAGCCCCTCCCCGCCCCGACACGGCCACTGCCGTCGGCGGATCACCGCTGGACCTGGACACCCACCGACCCCACCACCGCGGCGTCGTGGTTTCGGATCTATCACCGGGATCGGTTCACCCCCAACGGGATCACCTTCCGCCGATTCGGGCCACTCTCCCGCTTCGACCACCACACCCCCAGCCCGCCCGCCATCGACCCGGACGGGCGCGCGCCGTGCTGTATCTGGCGGTGGACCTCGCCACCAGCGCCTGCGAGGTGTTCGGGGAGGCCGGGGTCGCCGCCCTGTGCCCGCACTGGCGGATCACCCAAGTCCGGCCGGTCCGCGACATCGTCACCTACGACCTCACCACCCCCGGGGCAGCGCTGGCGATCGGGGCACTTCCCGCCCTCGCCGCCGGCAACGAACACCACGGCCTCACCCAGCAATGGACGAGGGCGATCTACGAAGACCAACCGGCCGCAACGAAAGTCGACGGCCTCCGCTACCGCACCGCCTACAACGACGACCACGCCCTCGCGCTCTGGGACTGCGACAACGCGATCACCGTCGCCCACGACCGCACCGGGCAACCGCTGGATCTCCCCCTGACCCATCCCCGCATCCACCCGCGACTCCTCGCCGCCCTGACACCCCGGCACATCACCGTCACCCACACCGACGAAACCCACTGCCCCAACTGCCAACGCGCCGCCGCACCCTAACCACGGGCAACGACGCCACCAGCAGCACCGCCACGACGGCGCACGCAGATCGGCGGATTCGGTGAGTTCCTGACCGCGGCGGCGGTGCGAGGTCTCAGGCGTCGCAGATGCCGCGTCGGCGCAACGTCGTGCCCCCAGGTGCAGATTGTTTCAGGCGGACCTGCGCCTCGGTGGTCCACCACTTGACCAAGAAGCTTAACCAGAGGCCGCCGCCTTCGACGTCGGTGCCGAAGAGGCGAAGGAATGAGATCCGGGGGTCGAGGGGTTGCTCTGTGTGTTGGGCGGGCACGGTCACCCGGTGCCGGTACCTGCGGCCGGGGCCCGGGTCAGCACCCGAGCCAACGCAACCGTAGCCGTCAGCACGGCGGCCACCACCGTGACGACGCACACGAACGTCGCAGGGACGGTGGAATACCCGAACAGCCCGGCCGCGCCCACACCGGCGGCCGTGGCCGTCAGCGCACCCACCGGGAGCAGCACCGCAAGCATCCGCATGGTCGCCGCGCGCCGATCATCGGCCGCCGCGGCCAACACCCACCACACACCCAGCAGTGCGCACCCGTACGCCAGCACCGCGCTGCCGGCGTAGAGCACCAGCACCACCGCCCATTCCACCGCGATGCCCACCGTGGCCGTGAACGCGGCATATAACAACACCAGCATCGGTAACAACCCCACCGTGATACCGCCCAGGGCCGCGGCGACGGTCCGGCCCAACAGGAACGTACGCCGACGGCGCCGTTCGTCCGCACTCGCCGCGTCCCGCACCACCCGCCACCCGGACAACCACAGCACCGCCCCGCAACCGGCCCCGGCCACCGCGGCGCCCCCAAGCACGATCACCGACACAATCGATGGATCCGTCAACCCCGGCTGGAACGACGCCGCCACCATGTACGGCCGCGACGTCAACGCGGCGAACACCACCACCGCCACCAGTCCGACGACCACACCCACAACCCCGAAGATCCCACTCTGTCTCCCCACCCACCCATCGTGTCACCGGTAGGTGCTCAGAGATACCGGCAACCGCGGCCACCGACGGTTCCCAACGCATATGCAGCCCTCCCAATACACTCCGCGGGAATCATCACGTCAGGTTCACCGAGATACCTCGCACCCCTCCCCGTTCACCGCTGCGCGGACAACCGCCCACCGCCGGGGATCATGATCCCCACCGGGTCATAGCCTTCGCGGCAGGATGGTCACGCTGTGCGTCAGGGCAAGGCCGCAACTCACGCGACCGGCATCTCGGCCTGAGCATCGTGGAAGGCTCGCTCGATCTCGACCGAAATCCGGCCGCGGGAGGACACCTCATGACCCGCCCCGATCGCCCACTCCCGAATCTCCCTCGAAGACTTCTTCGCCGGAGCCTTACTCACCCAGTCCCTCTTCGCCGGCGCCTTCGCCGCGAACGTCTTCTTCACGGCCGTTTTCTCCGAAGTTGCCTTCGCCGTGACTGTCTTCTTCCCCGCCGTCTTCGTCGCGGCCGTCTTCGTCGCGACTACCTTCTTCTCCGCCGAAGTCTTACTCGCCGCTACCTTCTTGACCGGAGCCGCCGCAGCCGCCTTCTTGGCAGCTATCTTCTTCGCGTCCGTCTTCTTCGCGGCCGTCTTCTTCGCCGGCGCCGTTTTGGCCGGAACCTTCTTCGCCTGAGCGTCGTGGAAGGCTTGCTCGATCTCGGCCGGAATCCTTCCGCGGAAGGACACCTGGCGGCCATCTGCGATCGCCCACGCACGAATCTCCTTGTTCGTCGTCTTCGCCGGGGCTTTACTCTCCACTGCCTTAGTCACTGGAATCTTGGCCGTGACCGGCTTCTTCACGGCCGCCTTCTTCCCGGCCGGCTTCTCCGCAGCCGCCTTCGCCGCGCCTATCTTTTTCTCCGCCGGAGCTTTGCTCTCCGCTATCCTCTTGACCGGAGCTGCAGCGGCGGTCTTCTTGGCGGCTGTCTTCTTCGCTGCCGTCTTCTTTGCCGGCGCTGATTTGACCGGAGCCTTCTTCGCCTGAGCGTCGTCGAAGGCTTGCTCGATCTCGGCCGGGATCCTGCCACGGGAGGACACTTCCAAGCCCTCCCCGATCGCCCATTCACGAATCTCCTTGGTCGTTTTCTTCGCCGGATCCTTGCTCGCCGCCCGCTTTGCAGGGGCTTTTTCCCCGGGTACCTTCCTTACGGCCTTCTTCTTCACAGCTGTCGTCTCCGCGATTGCCTTCTTCGAGGCCGTCTTCTTCACCGGCTCCGGTTCAGCCTGAGCCATCTTCGCTCGAGCGTCATGGAAGGCTTGCTCGATTTCGACCGAAATCCGGCCGCGGGACGACACCGTGAAGCCCGCCCCGGTCGCCCACTCACGAATCTCTTTGGTCGTCCTTTTCGCCGAATCTGCAGAACGCCTCGGTGGTACCGCCATATTGTTCTCCTTCTCGTCAGGCAATCGTCGAACGCAACAGTAGCGGCGTTTCGGCCGTCTCACTGCCAGCGGATCGAAACGGCTACCGATCACACGCGGGTCGCATTGATTTCCGAGGACCCGCCCCTCACCTTTTTCGCCCAGCAGGACGTACAGAGCACCATCTGTCGACGGTGCCGAGTCCTGCAGGACCACTGCGGCCAAGGCCAGGAATCTCTTCCGCCGCGAGGATGACGAATGCGAATAGTGTTGCACCGCAATTGATTATAACGACTAGCGGTCAGCCCGGCGGGACCTTCGCACATGCACCGAAGTCCTCGAGACTGCCATGACGTGAAACGTGGCCCAGCACAAAATAACGGTGGGAAGGTGTTCGAGCCCACTATCACGGCCGCGAGGAGACCGAGAGAGCCCCCACACCGGAACCCACACTCCCCCCAACGGATCTCCGATCCCAACGCGGGTTGCGGATACTGCGTCATGGACGCGGGATGCGCATCCAACCGTTCGTGACCGTTCTCGAGGACGGGGCTACGGAATTCGGGCGCTGCCCGCACCCACGTATTTCAGGTGGTCGACCTCGCCTGGGACCTTGACCACCTCGTCGCAGGTGCCCGGGTCGGTCAGCACGTCGTGGGATTCGGCGATGGTGAGTTCGCTCGAGTCGAGGGCTTAGCGGCCGGGCAGCATCAGGGCGAGTTCGGCGGGGTTGTTGCGGCAGCGGTAGATCACCCCGTCGGTATGCGGGTCGGCGCCCAGGATCTGATGGCAGGTAGTGCGGGACCAGGTGTAGGCGCCACGGTCACAGCCCACCAGCGTCCCGGACAGGTTCAGCGATCGCAGGTCGCCGTCCAGCAGGGAGGCAACGGTGATGTCCCGGCCGAGGACCATCCGGGTGTGCGTCTTGCCCGCGAGCCGTGTCCGGCGCACGATCCCCGACCGGGGAATGGGGATGTCGCGCAGGATGCCTTCCGCGACGGCCCCGGCGAGGGACAAAGCGACGTACAGGTATCCGCCGTGAGAGTCGTCGATCGGCTCGAACCGCCCTTGCAGCGGGTCCCCGAGTGCACGAATACCGCTGCTGTTGAACGAGTTCGGTGTGTATGGCGACCCGGTGCCGGAGATCCGGTGCAGTGCGGTGCCCGCGGGGATCACCCGGGTCTGCGGGGGCCGGCCGTTGTAGCGTTCACTGCTCACCGGTGTCAGTCCATGCCCATCTGCTCGGCCGCCACCATCAGCTCCACCTCGGCCTCCGTCAGCGCGTGCGCGATCAGGCGGTCCACCGGCCGCCGGTCACCGATCAGGGGATTCTCAGTGAACCACCAATCCAGGGTCCCCCACGGGTCCAGGTCACATTCCATCAGCCGATTCGCGTGCTCGGCGACCGGGCGGATCTGTTTGCGCTCGCGATCGAACTGGAACAACGGATACCGGTACTGATTGCCGACCCTCAGCCCGAGGAGTTGATGAGCTTTCCGCTTGGCGTTGGCCAGGGCCCGATTCACATTCCCCGACGGGGAGAGGATCTCCGAGACCTCCGTCGAGGAGATCGTGTCACCCGACAGCGACAGCGGGAACGCGTAGGTGAAGTTGCCGGTCGCGGTCTCCAATTCGACACTGCCACGCCCGGGCCGGACTGTGCCCGCTGTGACGGTCGCGGCCGGATCGGCGACACCCCGCTCGGTGGGCGGTGCCCGATCACAACCGGCACCCTCGGTCACAGCGCCGCCGGTGGCACGGGGCAGCCGCTGCAACTGGATGGTGACCACATCGGTATCGGCGGTGTCGAACAACGCCCGCATCACCACACCGCCGGTGTCGGCGAGATCGGCGGCATCCAATGCGGTGCGGAACGCGTCGCTGAGCCACGACAGAGCCAGCCCCGTCGCCCGGAGATCGAACCGGAGCTCGAAGTCGACCTCGATGCCGCCGGCCGGACGCCGAGACGCACCCTCGAACGAGGACACCACACGGGCGATCTCCCGCTGCCACTCCAGCGCACTCCTCGGATGCTCCCGAACCTGCGTCCCGCCCGCCCGCCCCCCGGCGATCCGCGTCTCCGCCGCGACGCGGTTCCCGCCACGAACAGCCGGTGAGATCGACGGCCAGCAACGCGGACGGCGAGTTTTCGGCGTCCGCGCGCCGACGAGCCCCAATCCGGGTTCCGGCCGGCGAACCGACTCAGTCCACCCCCTGTGCCACCGAGCCGCGCCTGTGGTGCGGCGCCGCACCACGGTGACCGCGACGTCCAGGTCGGGGCACCCCAGGACCGGTGCCCCTTCCCCGTGTGTCCCGTCGGTCAGCGTCGCTCGCACTTCCCGCACCCCGAGTCCGCGCAACTCGCCGAAGGAGTGTGCGCGCACACCGCGACACCGCAGGGTAGTCACGGACTCCGGCTCGTCATCGACGAACGCCGACAACCACGACCCGACGGCCCGACAGTGACCGGCCTTGACGTCGACGGCAGCACGGTGATCGCCGCTAGAGCGGCACAGCAACGCCCGCCCCGGCGGAAAACCGTTCTCGCTCAGCCATAACCGGGTCTGGCCCGTGTACGAGACCGGCCGGGTCGTCGGAGACACCACCACGAACCCCAACCCGGCCACCGCCTCCACCACATCGCGGCCCGATTCGATGACCGCCGCCTCCCCGACACGGTCGAAGAACCGCTGCCACGCCTGCCGGCGGCTCCCGTCGGAATGTTCGGTCAACAGGTGAGTGAATGCGGACAGGTCCGCCACACCGCTTACCTATCTCACGAGTTCAGCATCTTTCGACGACTTCTTTGCCGTCCGCAATGAGAAGTTTGCGGAATGGCCCCTTGGCGACAAGGACTATCCCGGTAGCACGCTGCTCATCGTCAGCGCCCCTTGTCTCTCCCCAATACCTGGAGGTCAGCGCAGACGCCCCATCATCGGTCAAAGTGCTCGCACGGTTTCAGCGATGGAGTCTCCTCCGAGTTTGGCCAGGACTAGTGCGACCATGCCTGCCCGACCGCACCCGCCGCTGGAACAGCGCACACGTCCGGCATTGGCGCAGGCCAGCGGCCTGCTCACCCTCGCCGACGCGCATCTGAGCGTGCCGACCGACAAAGGTGCCAACCCCGGCCGCAAGGTCGGGTCGCTGGTCGGAGGAATGGTCGCCGGCGCGGACAGCATCGCCGACATGGCGGTATTGCGGCACGGGGCGATGGGGACGGTCTTCGACCGCCCGTACGCACCGTCGACGTTAAGATCGTTCCTCCGAGAATTCACATTCGGGCACGCCCGGCAACTCGACGCCGTCGCGACGCGGTTCCTGTGCGCCCTCGCTGCTTGCACTCTGGTGGTCGCGGGTATCGATACCGGACGGGTACTGGTCGATATCGACGAATTCATCATCGAAATCCCTGGTCGCGGCAAGCAGGGCTCCAGATAGGACTACTTCGGGGTCCGCGGGCTCAATGCATTGATCGCGACGGTCACCACCGACACCTGCGCGCGGACGATCGTGGGACAGCGACAGCGACAGCGACTGCGCCGCGGCGCGTGCGGCTCGCCGCGCGGGGCCGCCCGCATGGTCGCCGACATCTCGGCCACCGTCGACCGGCTGCGGACACAGACTGGCGGGGCGCGCGGTGGCGGTGCGCCGAAGGCCTTGTTGCGTGCCGATTCGGAGTTCTACGGGCATCCCGATCCTTCGCCAGAGGGTGGTCCGGTCGATTCGGCAGCGAAGCCGAGCCGCCGAACGTTCACCGTGGAGTACCGCAACAAGATCATCGACGATTACAGTCAGGACTCACACGGGCAGAAGTCTGCGGTCCTGCGCCGCGAGGGCCTGTACCAATCCCAGCTTCGCGAGTGGACGCAAGCCCGCGACGCAGCGGGCTCCGATACGCGTAAGTCCCGTTCCCCACAAGTCGAACAGTGAGACCTCCACGCTCGGGAGAACGAACGCCTGGCACGTGAGAACGCCCGATTGACCCCGCAGTTAGCGCAGACGGCGGCCGCGCTCGAGATCATGGGAAAACTACCCGTGCTCTGGGAGTCGATCTCCACGAGCACGGGCACGCCGCCGTCGCCGAAGAAGCCCTGAACACCACGATGGCCGTGCTGACCGCCGCCGCTGTGCCCGTAACCCGCTCCTGCGCCCTCTCGGGGCTCTCGAGGGCGAGCCACTACCGTCGCCGGCGACCGCCGATGATCGGACCGGTCAGACCGCGCCAGCCCGCGGGGAACGGGCAGGCACTCACGGACGCGGAACGGGCCGAGGTCCTAAAAGTCATCAACACCGACGACTACGCCGACCTGGCGATCTGCCCCACGGAATTGACCACCAGGTTCGCTGAATCGACGCCCAGACGTCGGTCGAGTCGGTCGGGCAGGCCCGCGGTCTCGGCCAGCTGCATCACCGGAACAGGCGTGCGGCCGAGACGAGGTTCGGATCATCGAAAACGGCGTGACGGTGCGAGCAGCTTTCCCCTGCGAGATTCTCCTGTCCTGGTGCCGGAATCTATTGTGTGGCAACTCAGAGCTTCCTGACCTACAGGGGCCCTCGTGTACGATCCGCTCACATAGTCACGCTGACGGTGGATCATGGCTGAAGCAGGCCGAAGCTCGGTTCGAGCGACCTGCCACATCCGAGGATGGACAGCTCAGTGCCCGCCGATATCGCCCGACGACCGGGCACCGCCGTCAACCATCGGTTCGGCAACGTGACGCGGAGGCCTACGCCCTGCCCGACGTGTCTGAAACGGCCAACAAGGGTGCAGTCTTGCCGAACTGGCCGAATGCCTTTTCGTATGCGTTGCCGGCGCGCAGGACCGTCCTATCCTCGAGCGGACGACCAACTATCTGCATCCCGATGGGAAGACCGATTTCCGTCATTCCGATGGGCACGGACAGGGCAGGTAGACCCAACAGATTTGCTGGCGCGGACAATCGCATGTAGCTCTCAGTCAGCGCCTCCGATGACCCGTCTGGCCATGTCACGTGTGTGTGATCGTGACGAGCGGGTGACGAACTCAGCGTCGGGGCCGCCAGGACATCAATCTGCCCAAACATCGAACGCCACGCGTTCTGCATGAGCGCCCGTCCTCTGAGCGCCTGAATGTAGTCCTTGGCGAATACGAACTCGCCGGCTTCCAACATCGTGCGTACCTCCGGGGAGTAGAGATCGCCTGAGCTGCGGAGCATTTCGGAATGATATGCGTTGGCCTCTGGAAGAAGAATTGCCCACTCCAGCGCTTCTACATAGTCAGTCATCGGGACTTCGATTTCGACGAGACGCGCCCCGAGCTGCTCGAATTGGCCGAGAGCAACCTCTACACGACGGACGACTTCACTGTCCACTCGGTCGAAGTAGAAGTTGCTGGGAACACCGATACGCAATCCGGAGACGCCACCATCGAGATCGGCTGAGTAGTCGCGTGCCTCGAGTTTCAGACTTCCCGGATCCTGGTCGTCATACCCTGCCATTACGGTCAAAGCGAGTGCGGCGTCTGCCACGTTACGAGTGATGGGTCCGGCGTGGTCGAGTGACCACGACAAGGGTGTGACGCCGCGCCGGGAGACTAGACCGTACGTCGGTTTGAGCCCAACCATTCCGCAGAACGCGGCTGGGATGCGGATTGAGCCTCCGGTGTCGCTTCCGGTGGCCAATAGACACGAACCTGCAGCCACCGCCGCAGCTGACCCGCCGCTGGACCCGCCAGCGATAAATTGAGTGTTCCAAGGGTTGCTAGTGCCGGGTGTTACTCCACCGAAGGCGAACTCGTGTGTATGTGTTTTCCCAACGATCACCGCGCCTGCCGCAGTGAGTTTTTCCACCACAGCGCTGTCCTGAGTAGGCACGAATGCGTCACGGACGCGTGAACTAGCAGTGGTGGGAAGACCTCGCATATTGTACAGATCTTTGATGCCGATGGGAATGCCGTGAAACGGACCCCTGTAATGGCCCGACGAAATCTCGTGCTCGGCCACTTCTGCGGCTGCCCGCGCATTCTCGGCGAGTGTCAACGCGTAAGCGTTCACAAGCGGTTCTGTGGCTTCCATTCGATCGAGCACAGAAGCAGTCAGTTCTACTGGAGACAGTGCTCGAGACTTGATCAGGTCGGATGCTGCAGAAACTGACAGCTCATATGGTTGCATGCTCGTCTACTTCCAACGGGGGTCGAATGAGGTGGCAGGCGCTGTCTCTCCGCACGGTATGTGTGAGACTTTGCAGATGAACGAATCGGCATGGTTCGCGGCCTCACACAGCTCAGAAAGTCGATGGTTCTCGACCACCAGATTGACTGCGGCGCTGAGCCGACGGATGTCGTCTACGTTATGGCGGGGTGTGGTCACTGCGTCCCTTTCCTCAGACAGACAGCGGGTCGTGGTCATCGTCAGCCTCATCCAATGCGTTCACTTCGGTTTGGGTTGCAGTACGTTTCGGTTTGTAATACCGCCCGCCGGTCGCCCTGGTCAGCGCAATGTGAATAAGGGGACCGACGATCATTGCAACAAAAGAGGCGAAGTAGATCGGATAGATCCCAATGATTCCCATGGCACCGATAGTGACCGCAACTCCAAGCGACGTCAGGCCGCATGGGTTCCATTTCGGGACTTCGTTTTCGTGAAATTCGACGTTCTCGGGCTTACCGAGTTTCATCCAGCGCCGACACACGAAGTAGTCCGCGAGGATGATGAGCACCCAGGTATTGGTGAGAACGCCGGCAATCGCGAGGAAAGTACCGAGATGGTTCAAAACGTTGGTGACATAGAACAGAACCCCCACACCCCAAATGAGGAACATCCACCAGGGGCGGCCCGGCTTGATCTTCGCTGCCACCTCGAATCCGCTAGCCAAAGCAATCGAACCTGAATAGAGATTCATAACGTTGACGCGGATCTGGGTGACTACAACCAGAATAACGCCCAGCAGCCCAATTACGTTGACGAATAGGTAGCCGGGGTCCTGAGCGTACGACTGGGCGTCGGGACCGCTGAGCTCGCCGTACAGGTTGATGCCAAAGAAGCAGCCGAGTCCGATGACGATCAGCATGGGAATGAGTTCGAGAATCATGATCGAGGCGGTTCCACGGTATCGGATGCGCTGAGATGCGAACCTTCCGTAGTCGGTTGCCATCAGCCCCTGGAAGATGACCTGTCCGTTCGCGAGGCTGAGCGCGCTCATCATCGCGGCGAATGTGAGAGGTTGAGTCGCGGTCCAATCTCCAATGCCGACCAGATCGCGATCCCTGGAAAATATGTATACCGCCCAACCTACTGTGATGACGAAGAAGGGGAATCCCCATTTTTGCAGGAAGGACATTGCATGCATGCCGCGCCAGGCGAATGCAATTGTGACAAGTCCGAAGGCGGCGTAGATGAGGGTTCCGCTGAAGGAGTCGATCGGGATATCGAAGTATATGGCAATTGCATGTGAAACGATGGTGCCTTCGAAGAGGAAATAGTAGACGTAGTTTATTCCATATATGAATGACGTGACCGCAGCGCCCCTACTCCCGAATCCGAGGCCGCGGCTAAGTAGGTTGGGAGACAAACCCTCTCTGGATGCTACGCGCATCGTCAACATGCCCGTCAGTACTGCGCCGACGACGAAATAGCCGATTGGTATCAGGATCAGGGGGAATCCCACCAGGAACAGGTGTTGAGCGCCGTAGGTGAACCAGAACATTGCGGTCGCGCCACCGAGGAGGACGACGCTGATTGCAGGGATTGGCCATCGTTGATTCGTTGGAACTCTCTCGGTGGCAAAGCTTTCCACTTGATCGTCGATCGAGGTCGCGGGGCCGCGGAACTTCGCTTTCAGGGACATGGATGACTCCCGGGTTAGGATGCACGCTGCTGCGGACGGACATGGAACCGCCGCAGCGGAGGTTTATTCACGATGTTGCGAGGGCGCCGACCGTGAGGATCGGCATGGCGAAGAGGCTCGTCATCGGGTATGTCAGGGGACAAGTACAGCATGCGAGGCAGGAATGCGCAACCGGTTGTTCTCTTAGTTTTGGTAACATGAAGCGCGAGCAGTCCGCGCGACGGTGGTCAGTCACAGTTGGTATGAACCACACCTCGGATGATCCGAATTATCTCGAATTCGAGATAATTCGGAGGCCCAGTTCAAGACCCTTAAGTGACTCCATGATTTCCCGAGTCCTTTGCATTCCTTGCTGATGCGCGAGTATTCCTGGAAGGATTCTTCAACGAATACAATTACGTTCATCGCCACAGCGGCATCGCCTGGCACACGCACCTCGGTGCATTTCGGCACCGTCGACGCGATCGACGAAGCTCGTCAGATCACCTTGACGACGCCTACGCCGCGCACCCCGCTGGTTCTCCAGCCGGCCGACACCGCCCTCAATCCCGAGCACTTTCTACATCAACGAACCCGTCCACGCGCCCCAGAAAAAACTGAGTGCGCGCCGTCGCAGTCCCGCCGATTACTGCCATGAACCGTCGGCTGTGACCCACTCCCTGTCTCATATGATTTGACACCGACTTCGGGGAACAACTGCGAGGGTTGCAACGCGACCACGGCTTCGTCCAGCTCGTGAAGGCGTAGCAGGGATCCGTCCGGGCAGGGGTTGCCGCCCAAGTTTCTTGTCGGGTCAGTTTCGGCTCCGCTGACGGGAGCCACACCTGGCGGTTCGGAGCGACCCGCGACGGATTTACCTGCTCGCGGTTTCTGGCTGTTCGGGAAGGATCTCTATCATTCCAGGGCGTCTGTACGCTGATTCCCCAGTCGCGACGGCACCCACCTCAAGGGAGACGAGCGCCTTCACCGCCTTGCCACGGTACGTGACCGAGCCGAAATCGGCGGGATCCCAATCGAGGCGGGCGACCATGTGTCGCGCCGGTCCTTCTTCAGCGTTCCTATTGACCAAGACCACGGGGCAACCGAATGGATCATGCGGGACATCCGAGGAGCCGAACAAGCGTCCTCTGCTGCCACGCGTACCCTACCGCGGCATCGAAGCCGCCCGACGCGTAATACCGAAGTCGCTGGACTTGTGTGTCATTGCCGACCTGAGTCAGACGCTGCAAAGCGTGTCGTCTCGTCGCCTCCAGGGTTGGCATCAGTCGCGTCCATCTCCCGGCGCAACGTCTCCGGCCCCATCCACAATGCCACCAATGCAATCACCGCCAGAGCTGTCATGTATCCCACGATCGCCCACCATGATCCGGTCCATGCGAACAGGGCGGTAGCAACGAACGGAGCCAACCCGCCGGCCAGAACGGAGCCGACTTCCCGCGAGAACGCAAAGCCGGACAACCGGAATTCTGTATCGAACAGTTCGGCGTACCAGGCGGCTTGGGGGGCAAGCATGGCGGGGTAGGCGAATCCCAACCCGATGGCGAAGGCCAAGATCACTGCACCCGTCGAGCCCGTCCCGGTCAGCATGAAGAAGGGTGCGAGCCACAGTATGGACCCGACCGCTCCTGCGATGTAGACGGGTTTCCGGCCGACTCGGTCGGACAGCGCACCATAGAACGGCACAGTAATCAGCTGTATTGCTGAAGCAATCATCACTGCCCACAATGCCACCGAGTCACCCAACTCGAGAGTCTTCGAAACGTAGGCGACACCGAAGACGGGCAGAAGGTAGGCGAAACCGTTCTCCCCCATCCGCGTACCCACGACGATGAGGAAGCTACGAGGATGCTCTCTGAGCGCAGCGAACAGCGACGGCTTCGGTGGTGCGGTGCGGTGTGATTGCATCTTTTCGAAGGCTGGCGGCTCCTCCACTCGTCGCCGGATGATGTAGCCGACTACTACGCACACCGCACCGAGGAGGAACGGAACTCGCCACCCCCACGATTCGAACTGCTTCTCGGGCATGAGTAGGAAGAGATAGAATACGGCGTTCGCCAGCAACGTGGCGACTGAGAAACCGAGTGGCGCCCATGCACCCGCAAGACCGCGCTTGCCGGGTACCGAGTGCTCGACCGAGAGTACTACTGCGCCTGCGTACTCCCCTCCCGCTCCGAATCCTTGAATCAGGCGCAGAACAACGAGCAGGATGGGGGCCGCGATACCGATGGTCGCGTACGTCGGGAGGAGGCCGATCGCCGTTGTCGCACCGCCCATGAGCAATAAGGTCGAAACCAAGACCTTCTTGCGGCCAAGACGGTCGCCCATCCGTCCGAGGATCAACCCTCCAATGGGTCGCGCCAGGAACCCGACCGCGTATGTGGCGAAGGCGGCCAAGGTCCCCACCAGCGGATTCTCGGACGGAAAAAACAGTCTGTTGAGAACTACCGCAGCGGCGGTGCCGTACACGATGAAGTCGTACCACTCGAGCACTGTTCCGACGAGGGCGGCGATGGCGGCCCTCCTCGGCTGAGTTGCTGTTTTCGACAACGTCTCGATTCCTTTCTGAACGCCTACTGCGATATCGGGCGTCTCAGGACCGCACCCTGCTGTATGGGGCCCACAAGTTGGGCATACTGGCCGAGCCAACCGCGTTCTCGGCCCGGGGTACCGGAATGTACGGGCGCTCCCTGCCGAATAGGGTCCGCATCAAGCGTGCGTGAGTCGAGGTCGATGGAGATGATGTCACCAGGTTCCACGCCGGCGAGTGGCCCCCCGTCCGCTGCTTCAGGCATGACCTGGCCGACGACTAGTCCATGGTTGAGTCCTGACAGTTCGCCGTCTGTCACCACCGCGACCTGGCCGCCGAGCCCTGCGCCGTTGAGGGCCGCCACGAAGCTTGCCGCGAACACCGTGCCCGGGCCACCGCGTGGCCCCATACCGCGAAGGACAATGACATCGCCTGACGTAATTTCCCGGTTACCGAGAGCCATGATTGCCTGGTCCTCGCCTAGGAACACCTTCGCTGAGCCCGAGAACTGACGACGTGCGTTACCGACGCCCGCGACTTTGACGATGCACCCATCAGGAGCAAGCGAACCACGAAGAATCAGCAACCCACTCTCGTTGCAAATCGGGTCCGAGAGTTCATGCAACACTTCGCCGTCCGGTTGAGGGGCTGTCTCGGCTCGCTCCATCACGGTGTCACCTGTCACTGTCAACGCTGTGCCGTGTAGTCGTGGAAGCAAAGCCTTCATTGCGGCTTGAGTGCCTCCTACCCGCTCGAGATCCCATACCTGGTCGGTCCCGTTCGGTCGTATTGCCGCGAGTTGGACGCCGGATTTTGCTCGTTCCTCGAATGTGGCGACAACATCCATATCGAGGTCGGCTTCATTGGCAACTGCTGCGAGATGACGAATACAATTGACCGACCCCCCCCAGTGCAAGGGCAACTTCGACAGCATTCTCGATGGCGTCTTTGGTCAGCACCTTTCGTGCGGTCAATCCTTCGGCAACCATTTCGACGATTCGAGTACCAGCAGCAGCAGCGCGTTCGCGCATCCTGTCTGAGTTCGCTCGAATGGGTGCCGAGCCAGGCATTGTCATTCCGAGGGCTTCGGATAGGATGTGCATGGTGTTCGCGGTGGCGAGTCCTGCGCAGACGCCCGGCCCTTGAATCGCGGCATCGGCTAGGTCGCCGAGCTGATCGACGGTCATCTCGCCGGCCTTGACGGCGCCGACAGACTCGTAGACGGTGTCGATATCCACCGAGCAGCCTGCGTATGTGCCTCCCCGTTGATACCCGCCGATGACCAGAATGGAGGGGATGTCTAGTCGTGCTGACGCCATGAGATGGGCGGGGGCCGTCTTGTCGCAGGAGGACAAGCAGACCATTCCGTCGAGTACGGCCCCTTCCACTGCGGCTTCCACATCGTTGACAATGAGGTCACGGGTGGGAAGGAGGTATCGCGCTTTTCGTCCGGCGCTGGTTACGAAATCGCTTGGTGCGACAGTTCGTATCTCGAGCGGCAAGCCGCCAGCTTCCCAGATCGCCTCAGCTACCACATCGACGATGTCGTCGAGATGGGCGAAACAGACAGAAAGCCGGGATGAGGTGTTTACGATGGCGATCTGTGGTCGCCCCTGATCCTCAACCGATCGCCCGAGCGCGGTCCATTGGGCGCGACGGACAGCCCACCGGGTTGTGCCAGGGACGAAGCGACTTCTGAGTTGGCCGGGCTGACCGCGATCATTATCTGGCAACGCGTCAGCCGTCGTGGAGATGGGTCGGTTGATGGGCATGTTTACCTCCTGTACTGCAGTCGAAATGACCGCGTGAAGAACTTTAAATAGGAAGGTCAGAGTGCACTGCCGGAACGTTGCATGCCCCTTCGCACCTCTGCGCGACCGATGTCTCGGTACGCGATGGAGTTCGGCGGCGATCGAATGGTCCGTGTGCTGCGGCGTGACCGTACTCGAAACACTGCGCGGTAAGAGGACAATATTTGATGATCGGCGCTGAGAGGTCGTCCGGCGACGATACTTCCTTCGCCGCGTCTCGGAACGAGGCTGAGGTACGGGCTCTCGCAGTAGTCGCCGATGAGCCTACTCATGGCAACCCTGCTGTCCTGCTGGACAAATGAGAGATTGGGGGTACGGTGAGCGCTGTTTTGTCAGCGCTCCCGGTTCGAACTCGGTGGAAATCGCGTCCGGTCCTGGGCGTCGACATCCTGCAATGAGATGCCGCAGGTCTCGCGCGCGGCCGAGATTGCGACCAGTGAAACACTCGCCGCGACTACCAGGTAAATGGCAATCGGGATCCACGAATGATACTCACGCAGAAGGTAAGTCGCGATGAATGGGGCAACCGACCCGGCGAAGACTGAGGTCACTTGGTAGCCGAGCGATACCCCGGAATACCGAATACGTGTCGGGAACATCTCGGACATCATCGCCGCCTGCGGCGCGTAGACCAGCGCATGAACGGCCAGTCCAAGCGTCAGCGCCACGATCACGAGCACGATGTTTCCCGTGTTCATTAAGGGGTAGGAAGTGAACGCCCACAACACCATTAGCAGCGCACCGGTCATATAGATGGGTTTGCGCCCGATCCGATCGGTAAGGCCGCCAATCACGGGAATCAGGATGAAATGCAGCAGATGCGGAATTAGCATAACCAGCAAGACATTTTCGATCTTCATTCCGACCTTGAAGGCCAGGTACGTGATCGAGAAGGTCACGACAACCTGATATAGGATATTCTCGCCGACACGTAGTCCCATCGCGATCGCAATCTGCCGCGGATACTGTCGAATCGCCTGCGACACACTGGACCGGTTCTCGCTGCGCTGTTCCTCGGCCTTCAGCGACTCCAGGAAGATCGGCGCGTCGTCGACATGCGTGCGAATGTAGTAGCCGATGATGATGATAACCGCTGAGAGCCAGAATGCCAGTCGCCATCCCCAACCAAGGAATGCCGATTCCGGCATGACAAAGGCAAGCACGGACAAGACCATGGTCGCGACAAGGTTCCCCAAAGGAAGCCCCGCCTGTGGCCAGCTCGCCCAGAAGCCGCGGCGACGATCGGAGCTGTGCTCGCTGACCAACAGAACTGCACCACCCCATTCGCCTCCGACTGCGAATCCCTGAATAAAGCGGAGAATCACGAGAAGCCCTGGCGCCCAATAGCCGATACTGCCGAAGCCGGGGAGGCAGCCCATTCCGAACGTGGAGATCCCGACCAGCAGAAGGCTGAACTGCAGCAGTTTCTTGCGGCCGAACTTGTCGCCGTAGAGACCGAAAACCACACCGCCGAGCGGACGGGCGAGAAAGCCGACCGCGTAGATGAGCAGTGCACTAAGTACGCCGTCGAGGGCGTTGTCGGTCTTCGGAAAGAACAGGGTGCCGAAGACTAACGCGGAAGCCGCGGAGTACAGAAGAAACTCGTACCACTCCGCGACAGTCCCGGCCATCGAGGCGGCGACTACCTTGCGCAGGCCGTTGTTCGACGGCTGGGACGATTCGGTCATTGGCGAAGCCATCGAGGTTCGCTCGGGAGGATTCATTGCATTCCTTCAGGAGGAGCGGGGTTGGACGCACGACTGTGGTCGCAGTCACAAGGCGGGTGAAGTAAGTAAAGCACCCACTGCCCCCGGTGCGCAACCGGTTGTGCAATTGCTTCCAGAACAGAACTCGAGATCCTCGAAACCTGACGGGACCGAATCCTGGCGAATTTACGGCCGCGCTGCCTGCTAGTCGAATGTCGCTGCGGTTCCTTTCGCCGGGGCGACATCGTGGAGCTCGCTGATCGATCGCGGGGCGGCAAGTCGCCGCCGAGTCGGACTACCCGAGCTGAAACGGTGGTGCGTCCTTGACCTCCGCGGACGCTTCCGCGGTAAGGGCAGGTCGTTCTTCGTCCGCGATCGGGCCCGCTAGTCCCGAGTCACGCCTTCGTCGGGGCAATCGAGGTGCCCCGCACCAGTAGTTCGGGGGCGGGATCGTCGATCGTCACATTGGAGAGCGCCTCCCCGTCGAGGTGCCCGAGGAGCATCTCCGCCGCCGTGCTGCCGATCTTCGACAGCGGCATTCGCACGGTGGTGATGGCCGGGAATACCGTCTCCGATACCCAGGTGGTGTGGATCCCGACGATGGACATCTCCTCGGGAACCTTCACCTGCGCTCGCTGCAGTTGGGAGAGTGCACCTACTGCAGCGTTCACACTCGCCACCACTAGTGCAGTTGGCCGATCGGGCCGGACGAGGATGGCATCGACCGCGGCCGCTCCAGAGGGAGCCTCCCATCCAAGCTCATGTACCCATTCCGGCCGAGAGGCAAGGCCGTGTGAGGCGAGTGTTTCCTCGAAACCGATTCGGCGGCGGACTGCGGTGTCGTGTGTGGGCGATCCGCCAATGAATCCGAGGTCGCGGTGACCGAGGTCTATCAGATGCTCTGTCGCGATACGGACGCCTTCGGCATCCGGCAAGATGACCGATCCTGTCCGGTCATCGAGTCGGCAGTTGACAAAGACAGTGGGGATGCCCTCGGGGACAACTTCGCGAAGCTCGTTGTCATCGAAGTCTTCGCGGCGCTGGATCAAAATACCGTCAACTCGCCCTTGCTTGAGCAGGCGCTGCACGGCATCACGGCCTTCCGGCGCGTGGTCGACGGTGCCGACGAGGACATCGATCCCCGCTGGGGTGGCAACCTGCTGGATTCCGGACAGCATCTCGGCGAAGACGTGGTTGTTCGGGTCGGGGACGATCAGTGCGATGGCGCCGGAGCGATTGAAGCGCAGTGCGATGGCGCGCCGGTTCGGGACATACCCGAGTTGCTCCGCAATCTCGAGGATTCGAGTGCGGGTGTCCTCTCGAATCCGTGCGTTGACGTCACCGTTGAGCGCCCTGGACGCAACGGATTTCGACACGCCGGCGGCGCGTGCGACGTCATTGAGGCTCACCATCATGACTCAGTATAGAGAGCAGGATATCGATCAGCACCGGCACGGTCATGGCGGCTCTCAGATGCCGCAGCGATCTTGACCCATGTCCAGGCGAGGGCGGCGACGTTGTCGAGGACCTCCGGGATTCGACAGAAGGTCTCTCTTGTTCTTCGAGTGCGCGTCCTTCGGGCGCGTTAGCAGCGCCTGATCGATCACGGGTCCACACCTTGCGTTGATGGTCACGGCGGTCGCCGAGGAGTTCGAGTTGTTCGCCGTGGATCACGCCGCTGACTCTTCGGCCAGCAGGCAAAGCCACACGACGACGTTGCTCCAGGTGGCACCCAGGCTTCTCAGCTCGCCATCTGGCGACCGATTGCCCCGCCCTCCGACGTCGTAGGCATAGCGCAAAACCCGATGAACAACCGGTTGTGCAACTGGTGCTGCCGTGCTTTACTGCATTAAGTACCAACTGCCTCGCACCGAGACACACCGGGCGGGGCCCACAAGCCAGCCCGTAGCTCGCAGCGCACAGGTCGATGCGACCGGTCATTCACACTCACGCCCGGGAGGGTTCATGCTGTCTGGAATACGCGTTGTCAGTTTCACCCATTTCCTGCAGGGGCCGTCGGCCACCCAGATGCTCGCGGACCTCGGTGCCGAGGTAGTCAAGATCGAATCTCCCGCAGGCGCTTTCGAGCGAAGCTGGTCGGGACCTGACGCCTATGTCGGCGATGCCAGCGTCTTCTTCCTGCTCGGCAACCGCAATGTCCAGAGCCTGTCGATCGATCTGAAATCCGAGAAGGCCAAGTCGATCTTGCTGAAACTGATCGACGACGCGGACGTGCTCATCGAGAGCTTCCGGCCAGGCGCCCTCGAGCGGCTCGGATTCGGCTACGAGGAACTTTCCGCCCGCAATCCGCGGCTGGTGTACTGTTCGCTGTCCGGGTACGGCTCCGCCGGCCCGTACCGCGATCGGCCAGGCCAGGATCTACTGTTGCAGTCGCTGTCCGGGCTCGCGCACGCGACCGGCAGCGCCGACTCACCGCCCACGTCGGTGGGCGCCTCCGTCATCGATCAGCACGGTGCCGTCCTGGGCGCGTTCGGCATCCTCGGTGCCCTTCTCGGCCGCGAACGCACCGGCAAAGGATGCAAGGTCGAAAGTAACCTACTCAACGCCGCACTCGACCTGCAGATCGAACCGATATCTTACTATCTCAACGGATTCCGGGGCGAGCGGAGCTCGACCGGTATCGGGTCGCGCTACTACAAGGCGCCGTACGGGATCTACCGCACCGCGGACGGGCACATCACCGTTTCGATCACCGCCCTGTCGATCCTTTCCGAGGCGTTCGACGACAACTGGTTCACCACGATCGCCGCGGACGACGAATACAACCGCCGTGAGGAGATCAACGAGCGCATCTCCAAACACCTCGCCGAGCGGACAACCCAGGAGTGGGAGGCGCACTTCACCGAGCACAAGGTCTGGTTCGCCCCCGTCAACGACTACGAAGCCGTCGTCAACGATGCCCAGGTGCTGCACAACAACAGCTTCCTCGAGTTCGACTACCCCGGCAGCGGCCCGGTCAAGGTGCTCGCTCACCCGATCCGCTACGACGGCCAGACACCGGCCGCCCGTACGCTGCCTCCCGCCCTGGGAGAACACACCGAGTCCATCTTGAGCACACTCGGGCTCAACGACAGCGAGATCGACGCACTCACACAGGAAGGAGTTGTCCGTGTCCACAACGCTTGAGGAAATCCTCGTCGCACTGGAAGCCGGTGAGGGCGTGGCCACCATCACCCTCGACCGGCCGCAAAAGTTCAACGCCCTCAATTCGGCGATGATCCAGCAGTTCAACGAGGCCCTCGACACTGTCGCCGAGGATCCCGATGTCCGCGCCGTCGTGGTTTCCGGCACGGGAAAGGCGTTCGCCGCCGGCGCAGACATCGCCCAGTACGAGAAGGCAGAGGCCGCCCAGTTCGCCGCGTTCACCCGCGCCTGCAACGACTTGTGCGACCGGATCGACACCTTCGAAAAGCCCGTCATCGCCGCGGTGAACGGACTCGCCCTCGGCGGCGGATTCGAAATCGTCCTCGCCTGCGACATCGTGATCGCGGCCGAGTCGGCGTCCTTCGGCCTGCCGGAGGTCTCCCTCGGCCTGTTGCCGGGTTGGGGTGGCACCCAACGCCTTCCCCAGTTCGTCGGCCCGAACCGTGCACGACATCTGATCATGACCGCGGGCCGCCTCAGCGCCGCCGAGGCCAACCAGTCGGGCATCGTCTCGCAGATTTGCGCTCTCGACGACCTGACCGAGACCGCGCGCACACTGGCCACCGACATAGCCGGGCGGGCCCCGCTGGCGGTCGCCGCCATCAAAAAGGCCGTCGGCTACGCCACGGCAGTGGTGCCCGGCAACCGGGGACCCGGTTACGCCCTGGAGCAGAGCCTGCTCTTCGACCTATTCGCCTCCGAGGACGGTCGGGAAGGCATCGCCTCGTTCGTCCAGAAGCGGCCGGCCCGGTTCACCGGGCGTTGACCCAGCACACACAACAAGGTCGGGGCGGTCTCCAAGTGGAGGCTGCCCCGACCTGTTGCGTTGCACCACCCAGCGCTTACAGGTCGCTGCCGTTGGCGGCCATGCGCTCGCGGACAGCCTCGCCGCGGATCTCCCGGAGTGGCACATCGCGCTGAAGCGACTGGTGCACCGCGACGGCCGCCGCGTGCCCGTACTCGAAGCATTGGGCGGTCACCCGGGCAGAAGCCAGCGCTTCGTGCTCGGCTCCCAGGCACCGGCCGGCAACGATGATGTTATCCCCCACCTCGGGGATCAGCGCGGCAAACGGAACCTCGTAGAAGTCGTCGAGGATCCAGTGCAGTTTCGGTTTGTCACCGTCGTGCAGTTCGATCGGCCAGGGCACCCGCGCGATACCGTCGGGGCGCTTGCGGTGCTCGAGCACATCGGTATTGGTGAGCCGTTCCGCGGCCGCGATGGTGCGGGTCTGCCGGATGCCGACCTCGGTGCCGGTATCGACGACATAGCTGTTCTCGCACCCGGGTATGCGCAGCTTCAGGTACTCGGCGTAGTTGCGGACCTGACGACGTCCCCCGATCTCGGCCTCGGTGAAATCGACCGGGTCGACGACGTTGAGCATGCGCCCGTCGAACCCGACCAGACGAGTGGCGTTGACCATCAACTCCCCCGGCCGCGGCGTCTGGAAGATCCAGATCTTCTGCCGAGGGAGGTCGAGCCCCTCCTCGCGCGCGGCGACGATGTCGGCGGACACCTCCGGCGGGCAGATCGTGTCGTGGCCGTAGAAGTCGAGAAAACGGTCGACGTCGACACCGGCGATCCGGAAGAACATCGTCGGATTCTGGATACGCCCGCTGTCCCCGTAGGTGTATCGGTGGCCCGCACGGGCGACGACCGCACCGTCACCGGAGGCGTCGATTGTGCGCCGCGCCCGAATCGATGAGCGACCCGCGGTGGACTCCACCACCACACCCTCGTGTGATGCCCCATCCATGATCACACCGACCACGTTGGTGTGGAACAGAATTCGCACGCCGGCGTCGAGCAGCATCGATTCCGCCGCCTCGCGCCAGACCAGCGGATCGTGCGCAGCGGTCCAGGTCTTGCCGTACATCTGCGGCGCTGTCAGACCACCTCGTTTGGACAACTCGACGGAGAATCGCTCGGAAAAGCCCTGCACGACCTGCAGGGGCGAACCGGGTGTCTCTGACGCTGCGTACATTCCGCAGATGGTGCCGGACATCCCAGCGACGGCAGCGCCACCACAGAATCCGTACTTCTCGACCAGGACCACGCTCGCGCCGGCCTCGGCCGCCACCGTCGCGGCCGCAACACCAGCGGCGCCGCCGCCCACGACGAGAACGTCGACGGTGTCGAGAACCGGCAGGTCACAGTTAGTGCCGACAATTGATGTTTCTTTCCAGTTCGTGATCATCTCTGATGCTGCCCTCGAATGTGCGATGTGTGTGATCCGAGAAGGATCGGCGGTGGAATGGGTGAGCCGACGATCGGTTCCCCACGCGAGTCAAGCACAGATACTTCCGATGAACAACCGGTTGCGCTCCTTTGGTTGTTCGGAAATGCGGCCACTGCGGACATCTGGATGCACCACACCGGGGACATCCTGCTGCAGAGCGGCCGGCGGCGGATCGGCACCGTCGCCGGAGTGCCGTTCGGATTCGGCCTCGCCGGTCGGTCTGTCAGGTCCGCCGTCGCCGAAATCTGACGATTCGTCCAGAACCAGCACGGCTTTCAGGACCGGGGCGGCACACGACGCGGCAGGCATTCCAAGTGACCACCGCGGCTGCGCTCGCGGTACTCGGCGGCCATCTCCGACGGGCACACCACCGTGGTGACCTTCTTCATCACCGGCTCGCTCAGCATGGTGCTCTCACTCCTGCACACGCTTTCCCCGGAGCTGCTCGCCCTGCGCGTCCAGGAGACCGTTTGGTCCGGCGCGATGGCGCGCGGTATGCCTCAGGTGACTGCTTCTCGGGCCGGAGGTTGCCCTCATTCCTGCTGGCGGGCCGTGGCGAGGGTGCCCTCGATGAGGTCGCGCAGCTGGGAGCGGGCGGTGATGCCCAGTTTCGGGAAGCTGCGGTAGAGGTGCGAGCTGACCGTGCGCGGGGAGAGGAAGAGCTTCTCGCCGATCTCGCGGTTGGTCAGCCCGCGGGCGGCGAGCCTGATGATCTGCTGCTGTTGCGGGGAGAGTTCGGCAAGCGCGTCGGGGGCGGTGTCCGTGACGTCGAGGCCGGCCGCGCGCGATTCGGCCCGAGCGCGCTCGATCCACGGGCGTGCGCCCAAGCGCCGGAACGTCTCCAGGGCCTCGGTGAGTGGTCCGCGCGCCTCGGCGATGCGGCGACGGCGCCGCAGCCATTCGGCGAGGTCGAGCAGGGTTTGCGCGCGTTCGAAGGGCCAGTATTCGAGCACCGGATCGGCCAGGGCCGCCCGGAAGTGCGGCTCGGCGACCTCGGGCTTCGCCAGCAGACCCCGGGCTCGGCTGATCAGCGCACGCAGACGAGGGGAAGCGTTGTCCGCCAGTGCGTTTGCCGAACGCTCGACGATCCGGGCGGCCTCGTCGCTGCGCCCGCAGCGCACTGCGGCGGCGGCCAGATCCGCCAGGGCCGGGTAGCAGGCGTGGTAGTGCACGGGGGTGCCGTCTGCCGTGAAGACCATGCGGAGTTGGTCATACGCGGCCTCGTACGCGCCTTCCGCGGCGGCCGCGGCACCGAGCGCACGACGGGCATACACGGCGACCGAGCGGCTTTCCAGCGGATCGATCAGGGCTAGTGCCTCCTCGGCTCTGGTACGGGCTGAGGGCGCATCGCCCTGGAAGGCCAGCACGGCGGCGTCCACGGTGGCCGCGCAGGCCACGGCGTGGTCGAGGCCGGCCGCTCGGCCGACCGCGGTGGTGCGGGTGCACGCCTCGCGGGCTTGTTCCCACCTGCCGCGCTCGACATAGGCCCAGGCGACCGCTCCGCCGAGACCCTCTGGCAGTGCTCCCTGCAACTCCCAGCGGTGGAAGGCTTCGTCGAAGGCGCGGACGGCCTGTGGGGTCTCGTCCAAGAGCCAGGCCATGATCCCGACGGTGGTGAGCTGCTCCGGCCGGGATTCCGCCTCGGTGGCCAGCTGGGGCAGCAGGGAGACGAGTGCGGCCCGCTCGTCGAAGGGGTCCGAGACGGCCCTCACCCAGGTGCGCACGCCGGTGTTTGAGGCATCGTCGGGCAGGCGCCGGAGGAGGTCCTCGATGCGGTGGCGCTGGGTGTCCTCTCCGGCATAGAAGCGGACCACGGCCGCGCCGGCCAGCAGGTCCAGCGCGGCGGCGGGTTGGGAGAGCGCCAACTGCTCGGCGGCCTCGGTCAGTGCGGTGAACACCGTGGCGTGGCGGACCGTCAGGACCGCCAGCCGTCCGGCGTGCACGGCGGCGGCGGCGAGCAGCGGCGGGTCATCGGTGCGCGCGCGTGCGGCGGCGACCAGATCCTCGACCCAGGCGATGTCTCCGGTGAACACGGCCGCTGACGCGGCTTCGACCAGCAGCCGGGCGCTGTCCTCGCGACGTGGTGCGAGTTCCGCGGCGCGCTGCAGGGCCTTGCCGGCCGCCGCGTGCCCGCCGCGCCGGCGGGCGCGGGCGGCGGTCCGCTCCAGCTCCGCCGACACGGCCGCGTCCGGTCCCGGGCAGGCGGCGGCCAGATGCCAGACGCGTCGATCCGGTTCGCCGCGCAGCATCTCGGCGAGCGCGAGGTGCGCCTTTCGCTGGGCACCCGAGGACGCGGCGTGGTAGACGGCGGAGCGGACCAGTGGGTGGCGGAACCGGACGCCGCTGCCGGTGCGGCGGACCAGCCCCGCCTGCTCGGCGGGCAGCCAGGCCGCGTCCCGGGAAGCCGGCAGTCCCACCGCGGCAGCGATCTCGGAGTCGGCGCTGTCCATGGCGGCCAGGAGCAGCAGCGCCTCGGCCGTGGGAGCGGGGAGGCCGTTCAGGCGGGCGGCGAAGATCCGCTCGAGGTGATCGGTGAGTGGGAGCGGACCTGCGGACGGCGGCGGCGCAGCCGTGTCGTGCGCCGATGCTGCCCTCGCCAGTTCCACCAGTGCCAGCGGGTTACCGCCGGCCTGCTCGAGGATCCGCGTCCTGGTGTGGCCGGTGGGGCTCGTCGGCTGCAGGTCGAGCAACCGGCCCGCCGCAGCGTCGTCGAGCGGCTCCAGGGTGAGCGTCGGCACATGACGGTCGAATCCCGGGACAGGATCGCCGCTACGGGCTCCGACAAGTATCGTGACCGGTTCACCTGCCAGCCGTCGGGCGGCGAAGGACAGCACGTCCAGGGAAGCGCGGTCACACCACTGCGCGTCGTCGAGGACCACGAGCACAGGCCCTCGGTCGCCCAGGTCTGACAACAGATTCAGGACGGCGACCCCGACCAGCATGAGATCGGGTCCCGACGGGGCCGGGCCCGCGCCGAAGGCGTGCACCAGCGCAGCGCGCTGCCTGCCCGGTAGTCCGTCCACCTCGGCCCGCAGCGACCGCAGCAACTGATGCAGGGCGGAGAACGCCAGGCTCGACTCCGACTCGCTGCCCTCCGCGCGCAGTACCCGGGCACCGCTCGCTTCGGCCCGGCGGACCGCACGGTCGAGCAGTGCACTCTTGCCCGTGCCCATCTCACCGGCCAATATCAGCACCGGGTCGGCCGACGCCGAGTCCACCGCACGAAACAGGCGTGCCAGTTCCGCGTCCCGGCCGAGGATCAGCTCCTCCGGATCGGGCTCCGGTCTCGTCACCGCACCGAGGTCGCCTGTGTGCTCGTCCACCGAGTCTCCCGAAATTGCATTTGTGGCTGTGGATCGACGTCGCCCCGCCCTGGCCCGTCCAGGCTACAAGCGGCCGGGCCCCGCGCCCGGACCCTGCGCGAAGATGCAGTCACGTTACCGATACCGCGCCCGCCGGGCCGCTCCTACTGTTTTCAGGGAATCCTCCGCATTCTCCAAGGACACCTCATGGACCAGATCACGCTCGGCAATGTCACCATCACCCGGGTATGGGAGTACTTCGGCTCCGTCGACATGACGCCCGACACCTTCTTCCCGGAAAGCCCGAAAAAGGTATGGGACGACAACGCCTCCTGGCTGACGCCGGACTTCCTCGATTCCGAGACCAACATCGTCAATTCCGCGATCCAGACCTGGCTGCTGCGCAGCGGGGGCAAGACCATCCTGGTCGACACCGGCGTGGGCAATCACAAGGACCGCCCCTACGCACTGGTGTGGAACCGCCTCGAAACAGACTTCCTCGCCAATCTCGCCCGGGCCGGCGTCAAGCCCGAGGACGTGGACATCGTGATCAACACACATCTCCACATCGATCACGTCGGCTGGAACACCTACCTGCACGACCGGCAGTGGGTGCCCACCTTCCCCAACGCCACCTATCTGATGCCGAAGGACGACTTCGACTTCTGGAATCCCGCAAACGGCCACAAGCCACTGCTCGGCCGCGGCAACCAGAACGTCTTCGAGGACAGCGTGGCCCCGGTGCACCAGGCCGGCCAGACGCTGCTGTGGGAGAACAGCCACCAGATCGACGCCGACCTGCGCCTGGACCCGGCTCCCGGACACACCCCCGGCTCCTCCGTGCTGACCCTCACCTCCGGGACGGACCGCGCGGTGTTCGTCGGCGACATGCTCCACAGCCCCGTGCAGATCCTCGAGCCCCACGCCAACAGCTGCTTCTGCGAGGACCCCGCAGGCTCGCGCGCCACCCGCCGCAAGGTACTGGGCTGGGCGGCCGACAACAACGCACTCGTGATCCCCGCGCACTTCGGCGGCCAGGGCGCCGCCGAAGTGGTCCGCGAGGCAGACAAATTCGACATCAAGGGCTGGGCCCCCTTCGCCCCGTACACCGAGCAGGCCTGAGATCCTGCGGAAAGTCACCACCGTGAACCTCCACCACCCCGACCCCATCGTGACTACGGCACAGGGAACCGTTCGCGGCCTGCGCCAGGGCGACACCGCCGCTTTCCTCAACGTCCCCTACGCCGCCCCGCCCCGCGGCGCCGGCCGATTCGCGCCGCCCGAGCCGCACGAGCCTTGGGACGGCGTACGGGACGCCACCGTACCCGGACCCAATGCGCCGCAATCCGAACGCAAACTCGGCAGCGTGAACATGACTCCCTACTTCGGCACCGGCTGGAGCCGCGGCGACGACTACCTGACCGTCCACGTCTTCACACCCGCCGACGGCGGCGGTAGCGGTGGTGACGACTTGCCCGTCATGGTGTTCGTCCACGGCGGCGGATTCGTCGCCGGATCGACGCGGTCCGCGATGTACGACGGCTCCGCCTTCGCCCGCGACGGCGTCGTCCTCGTCACCCTCAACTACCGGCTCGGCATCGCCGGGTTCCTCGACATCCCCGGGGCGCCCGCCAACCGCGGCCTGCTCGACGTCGTCGCCGCACTGCGCTGGGTGCGGGAGAACATCGCCGTCTTCGGCGGTGACCGGCACAACGTCACCCTCTTCGGCCAGTCGGCCGGGGCGACCATCGTCGGCGGCGTCCTCGCCACCCCCGACGCCACGGGCCTCTTCCAGCGGGCCATCGTCCAAAGCGGCAGCGGCCTAGGGGCGTTCACAACGAAGCAGGCCGCCCGCGTCACCCAGGCAGCAGCCGCGGCCCTGGGCATCGAGCCCCACCTCGACGCCTTCGCGGACATCTCCGACGCCCGCCTGGTCGAGGCCGCCTCCCGGCTCGCGGGCATCGACCTGCACACCGAGACGCACCACGACCCACTGATCGGACTCAGCCCCTTCAGTCTCGTCCTCGACACGCAGCCCGCCGAATCCATCGCCGCCGGCAACAGCGCCGACATCGACCTGCTCATCGGGACCAACACCGAAGAGGGGCACCTCTATCTGGTCCCCGTGGGCAAGTTCTCCACCTCGACCGCCCGGGACGTCGACGACGCGGCGGTACGCTCGCACCCGAAACCGGCGCAACTCGTCGAGACCTACCGCACGACACGCCCCGAGGCGTCTCTCGGCGAGCTGCGTTCCGCCATCATGGGCGACGCGCTGTTCGGTGCGGGCAGCTGGGCCCTGGCCGGCGCCCACGCCGCCCACCCCGAGTCCGCCACCTACGCCTACGAGTTCGCCTGGCGCTCCCACGCCCTGGACGGACAGCTCGGCGCCACCCACGCGGTGGAGCTGCCCTTCGTCTTCGATCTCGCGCACCTCCCCCAGCTGCACGGCCCCGCCGCCCTGCTCGGCCCCGACAAACCCCCCGCCGATCTCGCCGCCCGCATGCACGCCACCTGGGTCCGGTTCGCCCAGACCGGCGATCCCGGCTGGGACCCGTACGACACCGAGCGCCGGGCCACGATGCACATCGACACCGACTGGACCCAGGTCGACGACCCCAGAAGCCGCGAGCGCCAAGCCTGGAGCTGACCCGCATGTGGATCCGTCCGCAACCTTACAAGGAACACCGTGACCAGAACCGTCATCACCACCGAGAACGCACCCACCCTGCCGGCCCCGCTGTCCCAAGGCATCCGTAAGGGCCCCCTCCTGCAAGTCTCCGGGCAGCTCCCCTTCGACCCGGACACCGGTGAGGTCGCCGGCACCACGGTCGCCGAACAGACCACACAGGCCCTGCGCAACGTCACCGCCGTCCTAGAGGCGGGCGGCGCGGGCCTCGAGGACGTCGTGATGCTGCGCGTGTACCTCACCGACCCCGCTCATCTGGCCGAGATGAACGAGGCGTACACCGCCGCCGTCGGCGAGCCCTTCCCCACCCGCACCACCGTCTACATGCAGCTTCCGCCAGGCCTGCTCGTCGAGGTCGACGCCCTGGCAGTGCTCGACGACTGATCGCGATGGCTGGTCGTCTGACGAGGACGCGCACCAACCCGAGGGTTCCACCGCCGCAACTGCCGGACCCCTGTGCAACTCGCCGGACGACCGGCACCACCCTCTGTGCCTCAGCCCGAACGCCTCATCCACGGATTGTTCAAATAATAGGGGCGTTGCCGCTGGGCGCGCGTCGACATCAACGGTGCCACCGCAGTCCGGTCTGAGCACGCCTACTACCAAGGCCAGCGACGGCAACCCGGTCCCGGCCCGGCGAGAAGGCCCAGCCTGGATCAAACCACCCCTCCCCCTGTCGCTCTCGCCACACTCGTGGTCCCGACAACCATCTACTCCGAGCGCATCGACACCCTGCCAACCGAACTCAGTGACCTGGTCCGCGCAAAGATCGGCGCCATCGCCTCCCTCTCCGGAGTCGACATCGTTCCCAGGCTGCCGAAAACCCGATCCCGCAAAATCCTGCACCGCGCCCTTCGGCAGATCGTGGACGGGCAAACATCCGATACCCCCTCGACGATCGAGAACCCCACAGTCGCGGGGATCGTCAAAGTCCTCCGCCCCAACACCGATCCCGGGGAGCCGATGCAACAACACCATCGACTCCCCGATCCCGTACCGGTGGCGACCAAGACGACATCAGCGCCAGGCAATCGCTTCGCCGCCGCCGAGCTCGCCCCACCCTCCGCCGGTTCGCTGCATCCAGTGGTAGGTCGATACCCCCAACCACCCAACAGAATCGACAATGATGCCGCTCCATTTGGCGTGCACCGCCCGGAAACACCTCGCACCGCCGTGTTCCGGATCATCGCCGGCACTTATGCCCCACTGCGAAGCTTCGAGCACTGGCCCGCGATGAACAGTTCGGAAGCTGCCGACCACTGACAATGGGCTGGTGACGTCGCACAAGTTACCATCAATGAATCTGTAACCTACCGCGCTGAATGAACCATCCCGAGTCTGATGCACACAGTGTCATTTGTGTGCGACCGGTCGGTCGGCACGGTATTCAGCGTAGTTTCGTGGCCTCGTACTCGGTTGGAGGGATCCGCCCGAGGCGGTGCATAAGCCTGGCGGTGTTGAACCAATACACCCACGCAGAGGTGGGCGGATTCAACCGGTCGTCGCAACAATGTGCCGTGAGGACGAGTGTACCTGTTCGGCAAACACTTCCGCTGAAGTTCTCCAACCGTGGATCTTCGAGGGCGGTTGTTGAGCGCATCAGCGACCGCCTGAAGTTCACGGAACTTGTATCGCGACAGATCAGTACCCTTCGGGAAATACTGCCGCAGGGGCCCATTCATGTTCTCGCTCGTCCCGCGCTGCCATGGACTTTACGGATCGCAGAAGTAGACACGGATACCCGTTGGTGCCGTCAACTCAGCATGACGCGCCAGTTCCCTTCCCCGATCCCATGTCACGGATCTGCGTAGATGCTCGGGCAATGGTGTCAGCGTCGCGGCCAGAGCATCACAAACGGACACCGAACCATATCCGGACAGCGCCTGGCCCGTGCTTCATCATCGCCGCTATCCCATAACCTTTCAGGCGCGGCAGATGTAGCAGTGTCGTGAATCTGCTGGTGCGCGCGACCGGCGTGCCGATCGCGGACCGGTTCAGACCTGATAGTGAGGTCGCCCCCCAATGCCCCAGCGTCTTCCGACTCTCGACCTCCTCCGGCCGAGCTCCGATGGTCACCTCATTGGTGATGAAACCGATGCGCTGCTTCCGTGCTCGCGCACGAGGCTTACGTACCGCCCGACCGGTGCGCAGGCACGCGACGAGCTCCCGCTCCAAGCCGCCACGCCCCTCGATGAAGAGCGATTGGTAGATCGCCTCATGTGAAATGCGCATCGACGGATCCTCCGGATAGTCGATCGGTAGGCGACTCGAGATCTGCTCCGGACTCCACGCCGTCGCCCACCAACGGTCACCGCGCCGAGGCTTGTTGCGGCCAATCAATCGATCGTCTTCGGCGAGCTTCGCCGGCTTCGGGCGGCTGGCGGCGAGGGCGGCCTTCCACTGTGCGGTCGACGCCCGGTATGAGATCTTCCCATTACCGGTGGCGGCGATCCGCCGCAACTCTCGCGAGATCGTCGACGGGGATCGTCCGATCCGGTCAGCGATGTCGCGCATACTCATACCCTTGGCTCGCAGCAGCGCGATATCCTCGCGTTCGGTGAACGACAGGTACCTCCCCGAGACCGGGATCGACTCGATCGGTGGCATCCCGCCAGCCTGGCGGAACCAACATGTCCCTACCGGTCCCGACACGCCGCACGCTGTCGCTGATTCGTCCTTGTGAGACCTTCGGCGATCCGCATCCAGAATGCCCGCTCGAGGTCTCGGCGCACCGGAGGACGTCCCGGTGACCGCATCACCGCACGCCCCGTAAACGCTGCCGCCCACCCGGGTGATCGTCCCATTCCCACACCTCCATGATCGAGGTGTTGCTTCCACCAGTTGAAGCTGGTTTGCGACCCCACGTCCGAATGGTGCGCAGCGCGTTCATCTGCTGCATCGACCGCAGCGTGCAGGCCTGGTTCACCGCCCGCTGCACGAAGGCGGTCTCCTTGGACGCCGACACCTCCCAACCGACAATCGTGCCGGCGAACGCATCGATCACGATCGTCGTGTAGCGAAGCCGGGATCCGACTCTCCCATTACGTGAAGTCTGCGACATAGAGGGCGTCGGGCCGGTCGACCCGAAAGTTCCGGTCGACCAGATCCGGCGGCCGCCGGCACCTATAGCTCCCGCACGGTGGTGCGAACCCTCTTCGCCCGGGTGGCGCCACCCCACCCGTTGACACGCATGAGCCGCTCCACGTGCAGCGGGCCACCTCGATACCCTGGCGGCGCAGGTGGGCCCACATCTTCAACGAGCCGTACAGCGACTCCGGTCTGCGCCTACCGTGCTCGTCACGCTCGACGCAGTACGAGGCCAGCACCGCGGTGATGGTGGCGTCCCACAACGCCCGCCTCGACAACGGCCGCGTCAGCTAGGCGTAGAAGGTTCTCGGGGCGATCGTGCACTGAGCGCACGGCAGATCCGTACGACCCCGAACTGATCGCGGTGTTAGGTGTGCATCAAACTCGGGACGATTCAGAATGCGACACGGTGCGGGTGTGGGTGCCGCCAGCAGCTGCCTATATCACGTGGCCTTCAGTACGGAACCACGGATCCACCGGAATGACTCGGAAGCACCGACCTTGCTCGTCGACTATCCGCCCGTAGACCTTCACCTGGCGCAGAACCAACCGACGGTCGACCACTTCCACAGAAGGGTGATCCCGAGCCAGCCGAAGCAGCAGCTCGTCGAGATGTTCCAGAGAACGCAGATTCACGATGACGCAAAGGTTTGCAGGGCTGGCGACAGCTGCACAATGGCGTGTTTCGGACCAGGTTCCGATGGAACGGCCGACCACCTGCATGTCTGCGTCGGGCACTCGAATCCAGAACAGAGCCATGGAATGCCAACCTACGAGCGAACGTGCCACGTCGCATCGAAAGATGATATCGCCATGGCGACGCAGGCGGTCCAGCCTTCGTTTCACTACTTGGGGGGTGCTGCCGAGGTCATCGGCGAGATCGGTGTAGGCACGCCTGCCGTCATGTCCCAACGCCAGGAACAAGGCGTGATCCCCGCTGTCCAATGATCTGCTCTGCGGAGTGGTTTCCGCACGAGCTATCGGCGATGGGGGTTTTCCCAGTTCATCGCGGACCTGGTCCATCTGCATGCGATTCAAGACACCCAGACGCCAGAAAATTCCTCCGAACGTGCTTCCGTAAACGTGAGTGCGTAGACAAACAACTGCATCAGGAACCGGCAGCGCTTCCAACAAGGCAACAGAGATCCCAGCAAGAGTGGGGGCGAGCATCAGCGCCAGCACCTGATACTCACCGGTTGTGACGCAAACCGTGCTGATGTTTGGGACCTCGGACAGCTCCCGCGCAACGGACAACTCGGACCCGGCCGACACAAGAATTCTACTACCGCACCGCGGGACCCCCAGTTACTTAACGACACCGAGATCCACGCCGCCCCCGATTCAGCGAGCCGCTGCCATCGACGTGCCAGAGTGACCGGCGCCAGTTCGAGGACATCACCCAGCGCCGCCCAACTGGCGCGTGGGTTGACCTGCAGAGCATCTACCAACGCAAGGTCGAGTTCGTCTAGCATGTGGCCCCTTCCCTTCGGCGGGATCCGACAATGTCGTTTTCAATCAAAATATGCCGAGAATTAGCATCTTTCCATCATTCTGTAGGTGGGATGCCGGTGCTCACGCACTCTTGTCAACATTCCATGGCAACGGCCGCCGTGCAGAACATCTGGCAAGAGTTGGAGAACACCACTATGGTCGACATTGGCGCTACTATCGATCGCGACAAGCTTTATCGGAAAATCGGCCTGCGGATTCTGCCGCTGCTTGTGCTCTGTTACACCTTCGCCTACCTAGACCGGGTAAACATCGGGTACGCAAAGCTTCAGATGACCGAGGATGTAGGGATCAGCGAGTCAGCGTACGGTCTGGCAGCCGGGATCTTCTTCCTCGCGTACGCTCTCTTCGAAGTCCCCAGCAACTTGCTGCTGGAGAAGATCGGCACTCGCAAGACCCTCTTCCGGATCATGGTTCTATGGGGAATCACCTCTGCGACAATGATGTTTGTTACCAACGCGATGACGTTCTATGTACTGCGATTTCTTCTCGGGGTCTTTGAGGCCGGTTTCGCGCCTGGCATCATCTTCTACCTGACCTTATGGTTTCCGCGGGCTCGGATGGCTGGAGCGATGGCTCTGCTAATGATCCCTGGACCGCTGGGATCAATGATCGGCGGGCCGATCTCGTCCTGGACAATCACCAGGTTCAACGGAACGCTCGGTCTCGCAGGGTGGCAATGGATGTTTCTCGCCGAGGGTCTGCCATGTGTCCTGCTCGGGTTCGTCGTGTGGAAAACGTTGGTAGACCGGCCGAACCTGGCGAGTTGGCTCACCGACGCCGAGAAGGCAGTAATCCAGCAGGAGGTGTCGGATACGGAGGACGCTGCGTCCACCCATAACTTTCGACAAGTCTTGCGGGATCCCCGCATTTACGCGCTGGCCATCGGGTACTTTTGCCTGATCGGCGGCCTGTACACCGTCGCATTCTGGTTGCCGACGATTCTCAAAGAAAACGGAGTCGCAAGCACGACGCAAATCGGGCACTTGTCCGCAGCCCCCTATCTCGTCGCGCTGCTCGTCATGTTTCCACTCGCCCGCCACTCGGACAAGCGGGGCGAACGACGCCTGCACAGCTCCGTGCCAGCCCTTGCCGCTGCGGCCGCGCTTCTTATCTCAGCGCTGACGGCGAACAATTTCCTCGTCTCGTTCGTTGCGATCATCGTGGCCACAGCGTGCCTACAGGGTGCTTATGTCGTATTCTGGGCCATCCCAGCCGGCTACCTCAGCGGAACAGCCGCCGCGGGCGGTATTGCCTTCATCAACAGCATCGGCTTACTCGGCGGATTCTTCAGCCCGACACTGATCGGCTACATCAAGGATTCGACTGGAAGCGCGTCCCCCGGGTTAGTGGTCATGGCAGGGGTGGTGCTCGTCGGCGGGTTGCTGATCTTCGCGAACCGCCTTCCCCGCAAATCGCCGTTCGCGGCAGATGACCCGAGCCCCCGACCCTTGGCCCGCGACTCTGCTCCCCTTGCCAACAGAAACCCTTAGAACCGAACCATGAGGAGGAATTTACTGTGCGCATACTAGTGGCAGGCTTCCAACACGAAACGAACACATTCGCAGTGGGACCGCCCGCGAGTTACGACAGCTTCGTCAACGGCGAGGGGTTTCCCGCTCTGCGACGGGGAGACTCTGTGCACGAACTCGAGGAGGTCAACATCCCGATGGGAGGGTTCCTCAAGGAGCTCAAGAGCAATGGTATTACGATCGTGCCGGTCATCTGGGCAGGGGCGAGCCCGTCTGCTCCAGTGACACGCGATACATATGAAAAGATCTGCGGTGAGATAACATCCGCGGCTGCCGTCGCCGCCCCCGACGCCATCTACCTCGACCTCCACGGAGCGATGGTCGCGGAGCATCATGACGATGGTGAAGGCGAACTTCTAACTCGATTGCGGGCGATCGTCGGGGAGAGAGTGCCCATCGTCGCAAGCCTGGACCTGCACGCCAATGTCACGACTCGAATGGTCGAGAACGCCGACGCTCTCGTTGCCTACCGCACGTATCCCCACACCGACATGGCCGAAACGGGGGCGCGAGCCGCGGGTTTGCTGCTCCGGCTCACTGCTGGGGAAACCCTCCATTGCGTGATTCGACGCATCCCATTTCTGATCCCGATCAACGCGGGATGCACTCTCACAAACCCGGCAGGACTCGTCTACGAAAAACTCGGAGCCCTTGGGGGCGATACCTCGTGCATGTCCTTTGCCGCCGGATTCCCGAGCAGCGACTTTCCTGAGTGCGGGCCCACAGTGTGGGGATATGGAAGTGACCGGGCGGACCTTGAGCGCGCCGTCGAGCTCCTCTACAACGAAGTTGTCGGACGCGAGTCCGAATGGATGGTATCGCTACAGGGTCCGTCGGCCGCCGTGGGCGATGCCATCAGGATTGCGGGCGCATCCACCCGCCCCGTAATCATTGCGGACACCCAGGATAATCCGGGAGCTGGTGGTAACGCCAATACGATGGGCATTATCCGGGCTCTTCTCGACGCCGATGCGGAGCGCGCAATAGTCGGTGCGATTTGTGACCCCGACGTCGCTTCAGCCGCGCACGCAGCGGGACCGGGGCAACCGATCACGGTCGCTCTCGGCGGCCAATCGAGTATCCCTGGCGATGAACCCCTCAAAGAGACGTTCGTAGTGGAGCGAGTCTCAGATGGTCGGTGCCGCTTCGGCGGCCCGATGATGCGTGGCAATGAGATCGACCAGGGCCCATCCGCCTGCCTTCGAATTGGCGGCGTCAGAATCGTCGTCACAACCTGGAAGTCACAGTTATTCGACCGCAACCAATTCCGGATGGTCGGCTTAGAACCCGAAGATAGCGAAATCGTGGTCGTCAAGAGTTCGGTGCATTTCCGAGCGGACTTCCAACCGATCGCTCATTCCATTCTCGTTGCGAAGGCCCCCGGCCCTGTCGCTGCCGATCCATCGGACCTTCCATGGCAGAGGTTGGCGTCCGGGATCAGAATCGGACCACTCGGCGTGCCTTTTGGTGGGCAGAATCTAGCGAACGTCACAACAGTCGGGCTTGTCGTGGGATGAGGGTATTTCAGTAAGGAGCGAAACCGGAGTTGCCCACTCCAGGGTCTTGCGGGGTCGAGTATTCAACTGGGAGGCAACCTCGACCAGACCGCTCTGACGTATGGATGCTGAGGTCGCTGGCTATGCTGAGGTCGCTGGCTTTGGGAAAGTACTGACGCAGAGGCCCGTTGAGGTTCTCATTGCTGCCGCGCTGCCACGGCGAGTGGACGTCATCGTGCGACCGAACCGTCATCGTGTCCCGGTCCGGCGGTTGATTCCGACACGGCGGCACGCCTCAGAGTTACTCACCCCTAGCCGGATCAGCCGAGCGAACTGGTAGGCGTCCCGGTGGAGTAGTGGGGTTTGGGACTGAGCGGCGCGGCTCCGACGTAGAGAGGGCCATCGGCGGGATCTTCGGTGTGTACCGCCAAGCACGCATCGAAGAAAGAGGTCCACCGATGGCCCTGTCCCAGTCTGCCCTGTCCGAGCTACTCGACGCATTCCGTGCCGGAGAAGGCGTGGATCTGATCCGTGAATCGGTCCGGATGGTCATGCAAGAACTGATCGAAACCGAAGCCACCGAACAGATCGGCGCGGGCCGCTATGAACGCACCGAGGCCCGCACCACCGAACGCAACGGGGTCAGGCCCCGGTTGGTGGCCACCCAGGCCAGCGACGTCCCATTGCGGATCCCCGAAACTTCGCCCAGCCCGATCCCGCCACCGCCGCCCCCACGGGGGACGAGGTTCGTGATCAGTTGGTCGGCCGGTTCCCCAAGATCGGTCCGCTGATGGACCAGGCGAAGGCAGAGGTTTTGGCGTTCAGCACATTTCCGCGGGCGCATTGGTCGAAAATCTGGTCGACCAATCCGTTGGAGCAGGTAAACAAGGAGAGCAAGCGCAGCCCGCGTCGTGGGCATATTCCCGAACGAGGCGGCCGTGATCCGACTCGTCGGTGCGGTCCCGGCCGACATGCACGGCGAGTGGCACTCCAGCGAGCGCCGCTACCTCTCCGAGGGGTCGATGGCGTTGCTGGGCCCCAGCGGCGATACTGAAGCCATCGCCGCGATCACCCGTGGCGAGTAGGCACCGAGGATTCAACCTCAAAGCCCACCACCCCACGGGGCGCTATCGCGAACTGTTCCCGCTTCTCCGTCAGAGCAATGCCGGGGTGACCTCCGTCGCGCTGTGTCGAGTCCTGCCTCGCAACCTCCGAGTAGTGTCGCTGTTGCTTCTGGAACGCTAATCGACCAACGTCAACGAATTTCCGGGCGCCTGTAGAGACTGAGCGTCCGTACCACATTGTGTCAGGGCATGATTCGCCGTGATTCCACCACCCATGCGGCGATCTGGGCACGCGAGGTGAAGCCCAACTTGGCAAGAAGATGTTCGACGTGCCCCTGCGCGGTACGCACAGATATCGTCAAGCGGGACGCTATCTCTCTATTGGTCAACCCCTCGGCGACCAACTCGGCGACCTCACGCTCGCGCTTGGTCGGACCGGCCTGTCCAGTGGTCGGTGTGTTTGACGCCGGACTTTGCTCACCGAGTGCGTAGGCGACCGCGGACTCCACTCCCAGCTTGTTCCCTTTTCTCTGAGCCGCGGCAAATACCTTTTCGCTCAGCGCCCTCCGTGTATCCCGTTCGCTTCTCTCGCGGTACGGGACCAACCCAGATACGAAGATCGGGGAACTCCCCATGGCATTGCTGAGGTTTTCTGCAGCCGAGGTCAACACCACGGCTCGTTCGAAAGCACCTTCCTCGGCAGCGATCCACGCGAGTGCTTGTAGGCACATGCTGATGACGAGCCGCTCATTGACTTTCCGAGCAGCGCGGAGCGCCTGTTGGAGTAGCTCGTTCGCCCGTTCGGTATTGGCGTGTCGCCACACCACCACGGCCAGGGCCCACAGCAAATACGACCGATGCACTGCTTCACCATGCTCTTCGGTGACCGCGAGTGCACTCTCGTAACATTCGATGGCGCGCTCAGTGTGATTGAGCAACTCGTACGCGAACCCGAGACCCTGCAACAAGAGGATGTGGAGAGCAAGCGCGCTCGGCACGGCGGCGTAGGTTGGTCGTGCGGCTTCGAAATGAACTTGTGCAGAGTCGACGTCGCCGCCGTAAAAGGCCCGGTAACCTTCGGCAAGGTCGATGTGCGCCCGCAGCAGAGGATCGGCCGATCGATCGGTAAGTGTCCGTCCTTCTTGGATCAGGGTGATCGATGCCTGCAGGTCGCCCTGCACTCCGGCCATCACGCTGGCCCAGAGTATTGCCTTGGCGCGGTCAACGCCTACGGTGCGGGGCGACTGCGCCAGGAGCCCATCGATCCAGCGCCGTCCTTCGGTCAATAAACCGCGCGATAACCAGAGAGGGAACAGCGCTGCGGCCATGCCAAGCCCGGACTCGGGATCTTCGGAGAGGCAAAACTCTTGTGCCTGTCGGAAGTTCGGCAGTTCGGCGACCAATCGGGTCAGCCACTCGAGTTGCCGCGGACCGACCCAGTCAGCCTCGGCGTCCGAGGACAGCTGCACGTACCAGTTTCGGTATCGGGTGCGCAGCTCGGAGTAGTCGGTGTCGGCGCGGATCTTCTCCCGGCCGTAGTCGCGCACGGTCTCGAGCATCCGGAACCGAGCGACCGGAGCCGACTGTTCTCGAATGAGAATCGACTTGTCGACGAGAGAGGTGACGGTGTCCAGGAAATCGTCAACGGTCGGGTCCTGCCCGAAGATCTGCTCGGCCGCATTGAGTTCGAAGCTACCGGCGAACATGGACAGGCGAGCCCACATCAGTTGTTCCAGGGGTGTGCACAGGTCATAGCTCCAGTCGATGCACATCCGCAGGGTCTGTTGCCGTGACGGGGCGTCTCTGCGTCCGCGGGTCAGGAACCGGTAGCGGTCGGTGAGTCGCTCGAGAATCTCCTCTGGGGAGATCGCCCGAAGTCGTGCGGCGGCCAGCTCGATCGCCAACGGCAGGCCGTCGAGGTGCTGGCATATCCGGGCGATGGTCACCTTGTTGTCGTCGGTGACCTCGAAGCCGGGCAGGACCGCGGCGCCCCGCTCGGCGAACAGTGCCATTGCGTCGTTGCCGGGCAGCCGTCTCGGCAGATGGTCGGCGTCGGGTACCGCAAGCGGGGCTATCGGTAGCGCTACCTCGCCGCTGATGCCGATCGGCTCGCGGCTGGTCAGGAGCATCCGCAGGCCCGGGCTGGTGCGGAGCAGCGCTTCGGAGAGTTTCGCGACCGCGTCGAGCACCTGCTCGCAGTTGTCCAGAACGAGCAGCACTTCGCGCGGGGCGATGAATTCCGCGAGGACCTCGGGAAGTGGCCTCGCGGTTCTGTCGCGTAAACCCAGCACATCCGCCACCACGTTGACGAGAAGCGAGTCATCGCGCAGCTCGCCCAGATCGATCAGGAACACACCATCAGCGAAACGCGTCTGGGTTCGACCGGCGACTCGCAGCGCCAGTCGGGTCTTGCCCACTCCTCCCATCCCGGTCAAGGTCACCATGCGGGCCGTCGAGAGTAAGTTTGTGACCTTCGCCGTCTCCTCGCGACGGTCGATAAAGCTGGTCAACTCCAGCGGCAGCGCCCCCGTGCGGACTGAATGAGCAGCTGGTGACTCACTATCGTGCGGTGGGTGCGCCGGTGGTGGGTGACTGGAGTCGCCCGCGTGAGTTTTCTCGTAGCCGGCGCGCGCGGCCATGTCGTCGACAGGATAGCGATGCTGGCGTTGCAGGTGCGTCAGTTGTCTGCCCAGTTCCCCGACGGATGGCCGACTGGCAGGATCGTTTGCCATCGTCGCCTCGATCACAGTGCTGACATCGTTCGCGATGCCGTGCTCTCGCGGGTTCGGCGTCGGCTCGGTCGTGATCCGGACGAACTGGGCGACCAGTTGCTCACCACTCCGGCGTTCGAAGGCAGCGTGGCCGGTGGCGGCGGCGAACAAGGTCGCGCCCAGACCGTACACATCGGCGGCCGGACTCGGTGCGCCACCGGCAATGACCTCGGGTGCCGTGAAGGCCGGCGATCCGCTCACAACTCCAGCGGTGGTTTCGAACCCGCCCGAGATGTGCGCGATCCCGAAGTCTGTCAACGCGGGATCCCCGTAATCGGTGAGCAAAATGTTAGCCGGCTTGACGTCACGATGGAGGATACCGAGGTCGTGGGCGGCTTGTAGGGCACCGGCGATCTTGACGCCGACGCGCAGCACCTCCTCCAGTCTCAACGGACCCCGCCTGCGGATGCGGGCATCGAGAGAGTCATGGGCATAGACGGGCATGACAATGTACGGCCGGTCGTGCTCGGTGACTCCGACCTGCAGGACGTTGACGACATTGGGATGGCCGGTCAGCCGGCCCGCGGCACGCTGCTCACGCAGAAATCGCGCACGACTGTCCTCGTCGAGAACCCCGGTCAGCACCTTCACCGCCACAGTGCGATCGAGAGCAGTCTGCCGACAGCGGTAGACGACCCCGAAACCCCCGCGCCCGATCTCCGCGGCGTCGGCGAACCCGGCCGCCGCCAAGTCCGCGACGACCGACCCGGCCACATCCGGACGGGTAGCGAAGGGATCAAACTCATTCATGAAGGGCCTCGGATTGCCGAACCGTGTCGATTGTGTGCCCGCTCGAAGTTACTCGTCCCAACGTCGAGCCGCGCAGAGTTAACCGACGCCGCACCTCGATGTCGTGAGGACTACTCGTCGAGTCGGTGTTTGGTCTCCGGGTCGAAGCGCAGCGCGATGGGATCGCCCAACGGGAACCGCCCTGACCTCGACTCCGTCTTTTCTCGCTCTTCTCGTCCGCCGGTGCGCACGAGTGTGCCCCGGCGTCGGGGGGGTGACGCCGGGGCACTGGGGTGTTCTAGGAACAAAATCTGGGGGGGATGCTCACCAGAACGTATCCGAGTCTACGGATCGCCACCGACAGGAAATCGGGCGGCCGGGATTTTTCAGTCAGTCAAACTTGAGTGGAGTAAACCACCGGTCGGCCTGTGGTTGCGCACCGGAGCAGGGCGGGATCCGCACCGTCTCCCCGCTTGAGGCTGGTGGTAGGACGTTATTTCAACGTGCAGTTTTCGCAGACCAAGCGCGTCTCAGGCATGGACCGGCCACAGATGAGCAGTAAGACCTTCCCCCAAGTGAAGGGCGAGCGTCCTAACGGGCAAACTCACCGCCCGGTCGGATCTGTGAAGGTCAGCCCACGGCGGGCGGCTCAACTTGCCTGCGAAGAATTTTGCCGGTCGGTCCTTTCGGGAGGCTGGGGACAAACCAAATCTGCCGGGGGTACTTGTACTCGGCGAGCCTGGCGCGAACAAACTCGATTATCTCAGACGGCTCGACGTGCGCTCCGCGTTTGAGCGATACGGCAGCTCCGATTTGCTCCCCGAGATGGGTGTGTTTGATACCTACAACAGCTGCCTCGGCAACAGCTGGATGCTCGTACAGAACCTCTTCCACTTCGCGTGGGTACACGTTGTAACCACCCCGAATGATGATGTCCTTTTTCCGGTCAACGATGCTGTAGTAGCCATCGCTATCTCGTGTGGCGATGTCTCCTGTGCGGAACCAGCCGTCGCTTATGGCCTCCGCGGTGGCCGCCGGACGAGCCCAGTATCCCTTCATCACGTTCTCGCCGCGAATTTGGATTTCTCCGGCCTCATCACATCCGACAATTTCGTTGTCGCCGTCGTCGACTAGTCGCAGCGTGCATCCGCGCACGGGAATCCCGATCGTGCCGGCTTTGCGTGGGTGTCCGGGCTGGTTGAAACAAGCGATGGGTGCGGTCTCAGAAAGTCCGTACCCCTCGTAAATCTCGCATTCGAATGTTTGTTCGAATGCCTTGAGAACCTCGACAGGCATCGGCGCCCCCCCTACGATGCAGCAGCGAAGATGGGATAGCTCGACGGAGTCGGCGTCGGGAGAGTTGAGCATCGCGGAGTACATGGTGGGGACCCCTTCGAGAACTGTAACCTCATCTCGAACCAGAACACGCAGGGCTGATTCCGCGTCAAACTTGGGGATCAGAGTCAGGAGCGCTCCTGACTTCACCGCGGCATTCAGCCCACAGGTTAGGCCGAACACGTGGAACAGTGGCAGGCACCCCAAGATGACGTCACTGGACCCGGTCTGAATCAGAGTCTCAGCAGTCGTCGAAGCATTGGTCGACATATTCTCGTGGGTGAGTTCCGCTCCCTTAGGACTCCCCGTCGTCCCAGAGGTATAGAGAAGAACTGCGGTGTCGTCACGGCTACGCTCCACAGGTTCATCGATCGGGTTCCCAGTCAGATCAGCGTCGCTCGGACCACGGTCGTCGACCAACAGCGCGGGAATCTTCTTCGCTAGTGCGGCTTTCGCAACCAGATCCCCGCGAGACCGCGAGCCATAGATGAGAGCCATCCCAGAATCGTCCAAGTAATATGTGATCTCACGCTCCTTGAGCATGGGGTTGATCGGAACTGCGACGGCGCCTGCCATCAGAATCCCGTAGAAGATGACCGGAAACGCAGGGACGTTCGGCAGTACGATGCCGACCCGATCGCCGGATCGAATACCTCGCGAATGCAGGTCGCCCGCCACTGCCGCAGCGGCACGATGGAACTCTGCATAATCCAAGGTGGTTTCATCAAGCCGGATCGCGGGTCGATCGCCCAGTAGCCGAGCAGTCTCGACAAGATTGTTCGCAAGATTTGATGACATCGAAACGACTTCTCCTGGGTTGGCGTGGCGTCAGGAGGGCTACGGATGCGCCAGCGCTTCGGGAAGTGAAAGAGCGTCGCGCAAGTGAGCGTACCGACCTGAATTACGAGTTACTACGCGAGCGGGTCTCGCCAGCGTGCCGATGAACGTTGCCCGTCGTGGTTCACATACGTACAATAGACGATGTGTCGAGTATAATCAACGTACAGTCGAGGCACTTGGCCAGTTGCTTGCCTACGCAATGAGGACGAGGGCCGACTCGACGCTGCGCCGTCGGTGGTTGACGCTCGCGCGAGCCGAGGACTTTCCACGGAAAGTACATGGATTGCCGAGTGGCGAAATGGGTGCCGAGTCACCAATTCCGCACCAGTCTTTGACTATCAACATGACCATTAAATCGGTATCTGTATTGCAACTTGGTTAAGACGGGACTGGGAATTTGCCCCCGATAGTTCTACCGAACTGCCGTGCAATCCGAGAGGCCATCTCGGGCGATGCAGCATGGAAAATCGTGGACGGTCACCGCACCCCCGGCTACATATGCAGGTTGAACTAGCCTACTCTGTAGGCATGGCGACTTCGTTCTCAAACGGTCTCAACGGATCCGAACCCCGGACTGGTAGGCGCAATCTCAAGGGTGACAGGCGCGAGCAAGCAATCCTCGAGGGCGCATATGAGATTCTGCGCACCGAGCCGTTGCGGAACGTTTCGATTGATGACCTTGCCAAGAGAGCGGGTTTGTCGCGTTCATCCTTCTATTTCTATTTCGAATCTAAATGGCAGGTTCTTTCGGCGCTTCTATCGAGTGTGACGGCCGATGTGTTCACTGCATCAGCAATGATCTTCGAGCGACCTCCCGGGATTTCTCCTGAGGCTGCAATCGAGCATGCAGTGTCGGAGGTCATGGTCGTGTGGGAGCGGCATGGACACGTCCTGCGCGAGGTCGGTGATGCAGCGGCGGCCGAACCCACTTTGGGGGCCCAGTGGGACAAAATACTGGGTCGTTTTGTCGATGCGGCGGCCGCTGCGATCGAGCGCGACAGAGCTGCGGGTGTGGCTCTTGATGGACCACCGGCTCGTTCACTGGCGGCAGCGCTCATTTGGATGGGCGAACGGAACCTGGGACTTATGAGCATGCGAAGCGAGAATGCAATTCGCACCGAAGACATGGTGGAGACGGTCACCACAGTGTGGCTTAGAACGGTATTCGGTTTGGAATGGAGAGGCCGCTCGAAGAGCGATTAGTTTGGGTCGTTCAGAGCAATCGCAGCGAACTGGTTAAAAAAACCGGTTCGCTGCGATCGATTTGTTCTATTCAGCTTTGTCGCGCATGGAAAATGCGGACTTCAGGAAGTGGGTTCTCTTCCAGTCGAAGATAGGTCGAGTTGTCACTGTGGTTGATCGGCGGCCATCTTTGCCATGTTCAGTCCCGGCATCAGCATATGGCCACCATCAACGTGCATCTCGAGTCCGGTTGTCCATCGAGACTCGTCGGACGCAAGCCACAGCACCGCTTCGCTCATGGCGCGTGGTGGCAGCAACCCGACATCGCGAAGGGCAGACCAGTACTTCGCGCCTTCGAGGTCTTCTTTCACACCCTGACCGGGGCCTTTACCTGCACAGAGATCATACCCGCCCTGCCAGTCGAGGGCTGGAGTATCAGTCGGCCCCGGGAGCAAGATATTGACTCGAATTCCGTACTGACCGAACTCGAGCGCAGCGCTTTTCGCCAGCCCGATTACGCCGTGCTTCGACGCGACATAGTGGGCGTAATGGGGTGACCCTTCTACGCCGTTGCCGGAAGAGGTCACGATGATCGAGCCGCCGCCCCGTTCCGTGATCGCCGGCGACACTGCCTTCAAGGTGCGCCACACTCCGGTGATGTTGACGTCCAGAACAGCTGTGAATTCGTCTTCAGGAATGTCGTGGAACGGGTGTACGGTCCAGATCCCGGCGTTGGCGACCGCAACGTCCAGACCACCGAATGCCTTTACGCCGTCAGCAACCAGTTTGTCGAGCGACGACTGCTTCCGGACATCTCCCTCGTGTGCAATGATTCGTCGTCCCAGTGCTTCGACCTCTTTGACAGTGATCTGGAGGTCATCAGATGATCCGGTCGGATACGGGAGTCCGGTGTCCGGCGGACAGTCGATGGCGAGGATATTGGCGCCCTCCTCAGCGAGCCGGATTGCGTGTGCCCGTCCCATTCCACGTGCCGCACCCGTTACCAGGGCGACCTTTCCGTCCATGCGTCCCATTGGTCTCTCCTCTTGTGAGTGTGCATCGGATTGGTTGTGCATCCCGGTGATCGGCGTACCGGGTACCGGGTGACCACTTGTGTTCGTTGACTTGCCTAATGGCGGTGCAGTTCTGGCCCCGGTTTCTCCCCCACATTCACAAATGGTGGAGACCGTCGGGAGGCAACGTTGGCAGCGCTACGGTGTGCTTTCCGTCGGGGTGATGAGCTGTAGCAGTATGTCGATTCCAGGTGGCTCGGTCCATACATGCTCTGAGTCGGCGATGCGGAAAGGAGCTCCGATCGGGTCCGGTCGTCCGGGCCCGCGGATCGTGCATCCAGCGAGATCGAGCTCGCTCGCGTTTCCGTCGAACCGCAACGCAATGTGGTCGAGCTTTGCCGAGGCTCCACCCAGCGCGAGATCGCGAACGTCCGGATCGTCGATGGTGTATAGCTCGACATTGGCCGACGCTATCGCGAGAAACGTCGCGCGGATGGCGAGAGAGGGGGCCTCGAAAGTGTGCGCGATGCTGACGTTGAATCTGCTCTGCCAACGTGTGGTGGCCAACTCGAGGTCGCGGACGAGTATCCCCACATGATCCAGCCGCGGAGTGCCCTCTTCCCGAGCATCTTCGGAAGGCGAGGATGGGGAGAGATCGATCATCGTCATTGATTCCTCGCGGCGACGAAATGCGGGGACACGCCCATTCGGGGTTCAGTCCAACGTTGGGTGACCACCTTGGACTTGGTGTAGAAGCGATAGGCATCGTAGTTGAGTCCGTCATCGCCGAACCGCGAGTCACCCCAACCTCCGAATCCGAACCAAGAGATCGGAACTGGAATGGGAACGTTGATCCCGACGCTTCCGGCCTGGACGCTGTGAACGAATCGGCGACCGGCCACTCCACTTGCGGTGAAGATGGTCGCACCATTGCCATATGGGCTGGCGTTCACGATGCGAAGTGCTTCGTCGAGATCATCGACGCGGACCACACTCAGAATCGGTCCGAACACCTCCTTCTGATAGAGGTCGCTGTCGACGCTTACGTTGTCGACCAAGCTCGGGCCGATAAAATAGCCGGCTTCGGACGCTATGTTGACACGGCCGTCTACAACGACGTTTGCGCCTTGGCTAGGTGCCGCCTCCAACGCACCTCTGACTCGTTCGATGGCGACCTCTGAGATGAGCGGGCCCATGTCGGTGCCTTCGTCATTCCCCGGTCCGGTACGGAAGGCGGTGGCCCGCTCCGCGGTCTTGGCAACTAGCTCGTCCGCGATTTCCCCGACCGCTACCGCGATGGGCACGGCCATGCATCGCTGACCGGCGGCGCCGTATGCAGCCGACGCCAGTGCGTCCGCTGCTGCGTCCAGGTCGGCGTCAGGCATGACGACCATATGGTTGTTCGCTCCACCCAGTGCCTGCACCTTCTTGCCGGCAGCGGCGGAACGGCTGTAGATCTCACGCGCAACCGGGGTCGAGCCCACAAAGGAAATGGCAGCGACGTCCGGGTGGTCGATCAGCGCGTTCACCGTGTCAACGCCACCGTGCACGACGTTGAAGACACCGTCGGGTAGCTCGGCTTCGGCGAGCAGTTGCGCCAGCCGCACCGAGGCGGATGGCACTCTCTCGCTTGGTTTGAGCACGAACGAGTTACCGCAGGCGATCGCGGCCGCGAACATTGACACCGGCACCATGATGGGGAAGTTGAATGGGGTGATACCAGCACACACTCCGAGCGGCTGGCGGAACGAGTATGTGTCAACTCCCCTGGAGACCTGTTCTGCGTACTCACCTTTGAGGTGCTGCACTACAGATATCGCAACTTCGACAGCCTCGACAGAACGGGCGACCTCCCCTCTCGCGTCTGCGAGGGTTTTCCCCTGCTCCGAGGTGATGATCGATGCAAGCTCGTCACTGTGCTCGAGCATCAGGGCGCGGAAGCGGTGCAGAGTCGTCGCGCGGACGGGGGCCGGGGTCGAAGCCCAGGCCCCCGCAGCGCTTCGGGCGCTGGTCACAGCCGTGTCGACGACAGCAGCGTCGCCCAGCTCAACAAGCCTCAGTACGTGACCCGTGGCTGGATCGACAACCTCCGACCTCCGCCCGTTCGTCGAGCCGGAGGGGGCGCCAGCGATCCAGTGCGGCACCGTTGCAAGATGGACATCGTTTGTAATCACAGAAACTCCATAGTCACGAAGAGGCGAGTTGATGATGTGGGCCGCTTAAGCTTTGGCGTCCCGGGGGTGCGGCAACTCGGGGAACATCTCCAAGCCATAGTTCGTCTTGAGATTCTCCACCTCTGCGGCTAGCTGCTCCGGAGTGCGCAATTCGCGATCGCGCGCTTCGTAGAAGTACTTGTCGATGCCGCCGCCGGGCTCGAATCCGCTGCTGTCGGGGCCCGGAACGAAGATCACGAGGATCCGCGCCTCTTCTCCGACGACCTCGTAAGTATGCCGCTGATCCTTGCGCCCCCAAACGAATTGACCCGCGCCGGCATTGTAGGACCCGTCTTCGGTGTGGATCTTGATTTCACCGTCCATCACGAAGAAGCCTTCCTCTTCGCGGTGATGGATGTGCCAGACCGGCTCGGTTCCGCGAACCCAGTTGGTCTCGATGATGATCAGCTGGCCATTGGTGCTTTCACCGGTCGCATGAATCCAGAAATCTACACCGGTCATGAAGTCGCCGGTCATGTTGAAATGCACATCGCTGCGGTGGGAGACGTAGCTCTCCCCGTCTCGGTTTGTCGTCGGCTGAATCTGGTCGACATCGGACTTCGTGACCATGAGGGCCCCTTTTTCGTTGCTTGCCGTGGTGATGAGTGACGTCACGGCTCGGACATTTTTGAGACTAGACTCACAGTCGATAAGAGTCAACACTCTGTCGGATTTCGACAAATCTGCAGTTCAAAGGGATAATCCGGGTGCAGGCCGACGCGCGGCCAGGCCACTGGTGCGCGCATAATCGACATAACGTTGACGAGGACCAACACTAAGTGCAAAGTTGGAACACCGACGTGCGACCCGACTAGTCGACGGTCGTACGCCCCTGACAGCAGCAATGGAGGAGACGACTGGTGAGTCCGCTACGAAAGCGCATAGGTGCCGCGACGAAGATCCGTGCAGGCCATTCATGAGCGATCTGCACCCTCAGGTACTCGAGTTGCTGGCGTCCCTGTCAACGAATCCACCGGCGCAGCCGTGGGAAGTGTCCATCACCGCGTACAGGGCGGTCGGCGAGAAATTGATCGGGTTGGCAGGTGATCTCAATCCACATTGCGACGTGAGGGACTTAGAGATTCCCCTTCGCGGGAGGGTCCTCAATGCCCGGAGTTACTCTCCCAAAGGCACAACCGGGGCAGCGCCGTGTGTCGTGTACTTCCACGGTGGCGGTTTCGTCAGGGGCAGCCTGGACTCTCATGACCGACTGTGTCGCGAGTTGAGCGTCCAGGGCGCTCTCCGCGTGATCTCGGTGGCGTACCGCCTTGCGCCCGAAAATACCTATCCGAGCGCTCACGCCGATGCGATCGAGTCGTTCTGCTGGGTGGCCGATCATTCTGATGAACTGAGAATTGACGGCGAAGCACTGGCGGTTGCTGGAGACTCCTCTGGGGGAATGCTCGCAGCGGCGACCGCAGCGACTCTCAACGCACGTACAGACGGTGCGTCGGTCAAGGCGCAGGGACTTCTGTGCCCAGTGCTAGATCTGACCTTGAGCAGTGACTCCGTGAACAGATACGGATCGGCGCCTCTTCTTTCGCGTGCCGCACTCGAATGGTGTATCGATCAATACGTGCCCAACGTGTGGCTTCGAAAGTCACCGGAAGTCTCGCCGTTGTTCAGAGTGAATCTGAACAACGCCCCGCCTGCGCTCATCATCAACGCAGAGATCGATCCAGTCTCAGATGATGCCAGTCGATATGCCTCTAAATTGCGCGCTTCGGGCGTTGCAGTCGTCCATCGCGAGCATGCGGGCATGCCTCATAGCTTCTTTCTACTAGCCGGCGCGGTTGACGAGGGCGAGCGTGCTATTACTGGCTTCGCGGAGGGGTTGTCGAGGTTGCTGCGCTAGATGGGTCGAGCAATTAGGTACGCCGTCATCACTCATCACAGAGGCTCGGTTTCGCTTAAGCCTGAATCCGTAGATGCGTGATTTCGGTGATTTCCGGATCGAATTTGTTGATGTCGTCGGCGAGTTCTTGTTGGTGGGCGCGGCTGATCTGCTGACCTGGTTGTCAGCTCATCCACGTCGTTCCTTGGTCGAGGCCGGGGCAGCCGCGGTGTCCGGTCAGGCCACTTCCGATAGTTCGTATCCGATGACGTTGCGCCAAAGCATTTTGCATTGGTCCTGCCGTGGCCAGTGGATGGTCAGGTGAAGTACTGGTTTGCGTGCTGGTCTGGCGAATCGGACGGGGACGTTGACCGTGCTGGTCTGGCGAATCGGACGGGGACGTTGACCAGGTGTCGGCGCACGTGGCACCACGGGCAACGGCGTGACTTCCTCCGCAGAGGGTGCCCGCGGCGCGCAGCAAGTTGTGCGTGATCGCTGCGCAGAGCACCCAGGCACTGTTCGCGCCGAAACGCCCGGAAGGAACGTGCGCGAGTGGCCCGTCGATCAGATCCGCGAACACCGTTTCCACGATCGCGTGGTTGCGATGGACGATGTCGGCGTCGACGATCGGCAGGTCGGAATTGGTGAAGAACGGGTGATAGCGCCACACCGGGAACATCGCATCCGGGTAATTGACGTCCTTGACCCGGTGCACGATCAGGCGGGCGGTGACCCGGTAGCGGCCGGAGAACGCGGTGTACTCGACCTCGGCGACTCACAGTGCCTTTCCGTACGTGGACAATCGTGACCTGAGAATCTTGATTGTCTCACTGAGGGAGGCGCTTTCGTCATTCACGCGCCGTCAAACCCGCTACAACCTCCATGGATTCAGGCTAAGTGCGAGGCTTACTTGGCGGTCTATGCCACGCTTTCCAATTTCGCCCGTAAGCGGCGGGCCGCACCTCACACTTTCATGTGATGTGCGGCCCGCGGCTGCAGTCCCGTTCGTCCTACTGCAGGGCTACGCGAAAGACCTGAAACTCGATGACGGGTCCGGGGGTAATTCGCCCCTGTCCCACGAAGATGGTCTGGTTGACCCAGCCGTACCTGGCGTCCCCGCACTCAAGGCGGGGAGTAGTGACAAAGTAGTGGTCGCCAAAGTTCGTGCTCGAGTCCCCGCCGGTCAAGGCGGATGCAGCGGCTTCGGTCACCTCAACCAGGCCCTGGTAGCTCATGTAGATGACGGCACCATCGTCGGTATTGAACTGAGCGCGCACATCCAGCCGCCCGAATCCGTCATCTCCAGCCAGGAGCCAGTCACCGCCGCCGATAGCTGCTGTACCGCTCAGTCGATCACCCTTTACGGTGCCGCCGGTAACGGGGAGGACCTGCCGCACGCCGTACGGCCCAGGACCGACGACCTGCGGCTCAGCGAGTTCTGCGGTGTACGAAAATTCCGGGATGAGCTTCACTTGCTTACCTCCAGGCCTGCGGCTGCCATCACCTGGGACATACCCTCCGCAATGACTTCGACGCCGAAGGCTTGTTCGACGATATTTGGATCGAAGTACTCGCGAATCAAGACCACCTTGCCGCCTCTGATTCGCATGTGTGTGCAGTACGTGTTCGCGTACACGTTTCCGTTCTGCGTCACGGTCGCCTTCCCGTGTAGCTCGAGCACAAACAGCTCGGGATCTGTCGTGTCGTGCACAACCAACGAGTCGATCTTCAGGTCGGGCACGGACTTGAAGAACCAGTCGATGAAGTGGCCGATGAGTTGGCGGCCGGGGACCGTCTTCGCGAGCGGCTCAGGGGCGAACGGCATCTCCCACACCGCATCTTCGGCGAACCAGTCTTTCCAAGCCGCCAGCTCTTTCCCGGTCGGTGGCCCGCTATCAAGGTCTCCCCAAAAACCATCCACTACCTTGCGATTCTCTGCTTGTGTACTCACAGTCGCCTCCTTGGTGGGCTCTGGCGGCGACTGATACGCCAGCCGCCGTAGCATCAAAGAATGCCCGTCCTGTCGGTGATAGTCAACAGTGTGTCGACACCAATCTGCGGCAGCCGCACCGATTCTTCGCCGCAATGTTTGGACAGTGTGTTGATTATCGCCGACTGTGAGTCTAATCTCAGGGTGGTCGGCCAGGATCGGCTGGACAGGGTGCCCGCGAAGCCGCATTCCGGCGGGCTCGAGAGGCATTCCGCTGTGGCATTTATGCGCCCCTTAAGGAGATGTGATGAGTACTTTGACCAACCGGCTCTACCGATTGCGGAGTCGTCCGGAGGGGGAAGTAACCGCCGACAATCTTGAATGGTTGGAAGAGCCGGTTGCCGAGATCCTGGATGGGCAGGCGCTTATTCGAACGCACTACTTGTCGGTCGATCCCACGAATCGTGTGTGGATGAGTGCGATGCGTTCCTATATCCCTCCGGTCGAATTGAACGCCGTCATGCGCGGGGCCGGTGTGGGGCGGGTCGTCGCCAGCCGACGGGACGATCTTCCTGTCGGATCGTTTGTTGTGGGATTGACGGGCTGGCAGGACTATTGCGTCGCTGATGCAGCGAGTGAAGACATGTCATTCACAGTCCTACCCGATCCTCTACCGGCCCCTCTCCCCGCGTTCGTTGGGGTCCTGGGCCATACCGGAATATCGGCGTACCTCGGCGTTGAGTTCGGCGATCCTAGACCGGGAGAGACTGTCTTTGTATCCGCCGCGGCCGGAGCCGTGGGCTCCATTGCGGGTCAGCTCGCAAAGCAGCGGGGGGCCCGAGTGGTCGGTATCGCAGGTGGCGCCGAGAAATGTCGATATCTGGTAGAAGAGTTGGGGTTTGACGCGTGTATTGACCGACATGCTGGTGACTGGCAGAAGCAACTCGACGACGCCACACCTGAAGGTATCGACGTGGACTTCGAAAATGTTGGCGGCGAGATCATGGACCACGTTTTCGGCCGACTAAATATTGGGGCGCGAATCACGCTCTGCGGGCTGGTTTCCGAGTACAACGACTACAATGGAGATAACGCCCAACGCGGCCTACGTAATGTCAGTCAGCTGCTTATGCAACGCGCTACTCTACGAGGATTCATCGTTTTCGATCACGTGGATCGGTACGCAGAGATCATCGGACAGCTGTCGCAGGCTCTCAGCGCCGGCACCCTGCACTCCGCGGAGACCGTGGTCGACGGTCTCGAGCATGCGAGACATACTCTCAACCGCAGTCTCGCCGGCGAGAACCGAGGGAAGGTCGTGGTCAAGGTGATCACCGAGTGACCGAACGACGGTAGATGGCTGGGGCTCCCAGTCAAGTCGCGCCAGGATCACCTCACCCTCATCGACTTGTCTGGCGATGTCCTGCTCGGCTGGCGGTAGAGCACTCGCGCGCCCCCAGCCGCTTGCACCAGTCCTCCTGGAACGCATTCCACTTCCTCTTCTCGGCGGACGCCGCAAATCACGCATCGGTCGCGCCGACCCGCCGGCTAGGCCACGGTCACCACCATTCTCGAACTTAACGCCGACCGAGATCGACACCACGGAGAACCAAATGGATACCTACGACCACGCGTTGTTGGACTTCGCCCTACGGTGGAGCGCCTATGGTGGCGGTGACTATTACATCTTCACTGAGTTCGGAATACCCCCCAAAATATTCTACCAACGTGTGCTGTGGATGGTGGAAAAGCGGCTCGCCTCCGGCCTCGACCTGACCATGAGACAGCAACTTCGGGAACACTGCCTCGCGAAGTTGACTTCGTTTCAAGAACCGCACTATACAAGCCGACGCAGCAGCATCGTGGAGAACTGGCCGCCTGGCGGCCGCACCGAATGGCGCTCACCGCAACCGCACGCATCGGCACACCCAGAAGCCCCAATCAACCCGTGACTGCGCGCGCCGGCTTCAGCGACTACCTCACGCGGGGCACTGTCACGTTAGTCGAAACGCTCAGCAGTGAAGCCTACTTGGGACAGGCTTTTGCGGGACACCTTCGGGCCGTTCACTTTCAGGTGCCGGAATCGGTCGCGGTGACGTGCTGCCAGACCGCGAAGCGGTCGGTCATCTCGGTACGCCATTCGGGCGCCGAGAGTCTGTGCCGGTTGGGCCGGAAATGCGGTGAGATGCCCGAGAAGGCGGACAGGAATCGTTGCGCATGCGCGGGCGATTTGAAGCGCTTCATCGCACGTTCTCGCTGCCTGGTGGGTTGATGTGAGTTCTCGGCTCGATTGTTCAAATACTTCGACCGGCGATGCTCGACCGAGGCCAGCATCTCGCGGTGCACCACCTGGTAGCTGGCGAGCTTGTCGGTAATGATCACCCGCGGCACGTACCGCAGCCCCTTGAGCAGCTTGCGGAAGAACTTTTTGGCTGCCTTCGCGTTTCGGCGGGACTGGACCAGCACGTCGAGTACGTTGCCGCCTTGGTCGACCGCCCGCCACAAGTAGTGCAGTTTGCCGTTGATTCGGATGAAGACCTCGTCGAGGTGCCATTTGTCACCGGGCCGAGCCCGCCGCCGGCGCAGCTGATTGGCGTAGGCCTGCCCGAACTTGGCGCACCACCGCCGGATCGTCTCGTAGCTGACCGCGATACCGCGTTCGAGCATCATCTCCTCGACCTCACGGAAGCTGAGCGGGAACCGGAAATACAACCACACGCACTGGTTGATGATCTCGACCGGGTAACGGTGGCCTTTGTACGATGGCATTGGGGTGGTCACGCCACATTCTCCCAGTTTGCCGCGTTCAACAACGTGACAGTGCCGCCCGAGGTCCAGTACGCGCACCCGCTCCACGGCGGGCGGGGGGCCGCGGTGGTGCGGTCCGTCGAAGAGACCGCCGCGGGGCTCGGCGGTGACGGTTCCTCGTACCGCCGGATGTTCGGCCCCCTCTCCGCGCATTTCCACGACATCGTGGGCGAATTCCTCCAACCGATGGTGCACGTGCCCCGCCACCCCTTCGCCCTGGGCTGGTTCGGTGTGCATGCAGCGTTGCCGGCCACCGTGCTCGCGCGGCGCTGGCGGACCGATGGGGCGCGGGCCCTGTTCGGCGGGGTGGCAGCGCACGCGTTTCGGCCGTTCGGTTCGGTGATGTCGTCGGCGATCGGCGTGGCGCTGGGGACCGCGGCGCACCGCTACGGTTGGCCGGTCGCGCGCGGGGGCTCGGCTGCGATCTCGCGGGCGATGGTCTCGGCGCTCGAGTCGTACGGCGGACGGGTGGAGACCGGAGCCCTGGTGCGCGACCACCGCGAGCTGGGCCGGCCCGACATCCTCATGCTCAACACCGCGCCCGCCGCAGCTGCATCGGTGTTGGGCTCTGCGCAGCCCCCGCGGATCGCCCGCGCCTACAGCCGGTTCCGGCACGGGCCCGGCGCGTTCCAGGTGTCGTATGCCGTCGAGGGCGGCATCCCATGGGAGTACGAACCCTCCCGGCGTGCGGGGACCGTGCACGTGGGCGGGAACTTCGAAGAGATCGCCGCCGCCGAACGCGACGTGGTGCGCGGCGTGATGCCCGATCGGCCATTCGTGTTGGTGGGGCAGCAGTCCGTCGCGGACACTGGGCGTGCATCGGACGGGGTGCATCCCGTCGACGTCTACGCCCACGTGCCGTCGGGTTGGAGCGGAGACGCCACCGAGATCATCACCGCGCAGATCGAGCGGTACGCTCCGGGCTTCCGAGCGCGGATCCTGTCGACGCGTTCGCGGTCGGTGGCGCAGATCGAGCAAGCCAATCCCAACTACGTGGGCGGCGACATTATCACCGGTGCGAATACGGCCCGGCAGTTGGTGTTCCGTCCGCGCGTGACTCTGCAGCCGTATGCCACCGGCGTCCCCGGCGCCTACCTCTGCTCGGCCGCCGCCCCACCCGGAGCAGGCGCGCACGGCATGGCCGGCTGGAACGCCGCCCGCGCCGCGCTGGCAGACCTGGCGCGATGACTGAGTCTTGGAGCCTTCCAGGCAAGCTCAGCGTGGATCCGCAGAATCTCGAGCGGCTCCGTGAACTCACCAGGAAGATCGGGGAGCGCCTCCAGCGAGAGACCGATGCGATCAGTCACGGGATGACCGCCGAGATCGCGGCTGCGGTCGGTGAGCTCGACGACCGGGCGATGCGTGACGCTCTCCACTCCAGCGTCACGGACAATGTCGAGGTCATGATCGATCAGCTTGCGCACTCCAAAGAGGTGTCCGACCTGCCTTCGTTGCCGCATGCGCACCGGTACGCCGAGGAGCTCGCGCGGCAGGACGTTCCCGAGTCTTCATTGCGTCGTGCCTATCACGTGGGATCCCACTACTTGCTGGCTCGCATCTTCGACCAGGTGCAGGAGATTGACTGTCCGCCTCACGAGCAGCCGCCGCTCTACCGTCACCTGGCGGGCTGGCTGTACCAATACATCGACGCGATCACGCGCCAGGTGATTGCCACATATCAGGAGGAGCAGCGGTCCTCCCACGAGCGGGCTGCGCGCACCACTTTCACCTGGGTCAATCGTGTCCTCGAGGCCGAGGACGTGTCCCCTAGAGAGTTCTCCGCTGCCACCAAATACCGGCTCGACCAGGTACACGTGGCATGCCGAGTGTGGGTCGACGATCGCGCCGACCAGCCCGCGCATACCCCCGCGCTCGCCCCTCTCATCGACCAGGTCCGCGCGATGCTTGGAGGTCGCGACGATCCACTCGTGGTAGTGACCGGTCGGCGCGAGGCGGACGTGTGGTTTGGTGGCGTGCACCGCGTCGACACCCGTGCTTTTGACTCGGTGGTAGCTTCTGCAGGTGGGTCCCGCCTCGCATTCGGTTCACCTGGGTTCGGACCGGCCGGATTCCGCGCAAGCCGGTCCCAGGCGCACCAGGCGTCGCGGATCGCGCACGTCGCAAGTGACCCGACCGCGCGCGTGACCTCCTATGCGGACGAGGGGATCCCGGTGATCTCCCGACTCATCGACGACCTCCCCGCCACCCGCGCCTGGGTTCACGATGTGCTGGGGGAGTTGGCGGTCGACTCCGACGCCGCCGCTCGTCAGCGTGACACCGTACGCGTGTTCCTCGAGTCCGCGTTCAGCTACTCAGCGACGGCGTCGCAGCTCATGCTCCACCGCAACTCGATCCGCTACCGGCTGGAGAAAGCCTCGCTGCAACTGGGCCGCGGCGTCGCCGACAAGCCACTCGACACGCAACTCGCGCTGGCCCTGTGCCGCGTCCTCGGCTCAGTCGTACTCGTGCCCGAGAGCGGGCCCGGGACAGCCGGCGCATCATCTCCCGCGCGGGAATGAGAGCCACCGGCTATAGCGTTTCGGGTTGGGTGTTTCGGGCGTGGATTCGGTGCTCGGCAACGCGTGGTCGCCCGACGCGGTCGGGTGGTCGTCGGGGTCCAGGGCCGCGAAGGTTGATTTCCTTTCGTCTCGATCGTCGGATTGGTGCTGGTCAGTGGGGGTCGGGGATTGCGTTGAGACGGGCCAATGCGGATCAGCAAGTCGATCCAGGGTGCGTGGGCGGACAGCCGCAGGTGCACTTTTCGTGCGTGGCGGGCGATGCGGCCGGCGGTCGCGAACAGGCGTAGTCGTAGCCGTTTTGGCTCCCACCGACTGGCTTGGTCGTCGGTGAGCGCGAGCATCTGCATCCATGCAGTGACCTCGACGGCGAGGGCGACGAGGGCGAGCCAGATCCGATTCTGATCGAAACCGTGCAGCGGAAGGTTCTCGAGGCCGGTGTCTTTCAGGATGCGGATCCGGTCTTCGCAGCGTGCCCGGCGCCGGTGCCGCAGTTCCAGATCGGGCAATTGTCCACCTTCGGTGTTGGTGACGAACGCGGTCAACCGCAGCCCGTCACGGTCGGTGAAGCGCAGTTGTGCACCGGGGTGTGGGCGTTCTTTGCGGACCGTGACTCGCATCCCGTCGGGCCAGCCCGGCAGCTCGAGCAGACTGGTTACCTCCGTCACCCAGGCGCCGTCGCGGGGTTGCCCGTCGGCGTTGTAGGCGGGGATCCAAGCGTGTTCGGAAAGGGCGTCGATGGCGGTGACGATGGTGTCGGTGAGACCGAATCCGATCGAGTACGACAACTTCTGTGTGGTCAGGTAGTCGATGAGGGCATGGGTGCCGCCGGCCGCGTCGGTTCGGATCAGTACCATTCAGGTGAATGGCAGGCGGGCGCATACGAAGTCGTGCACGTGTAGACATCGATGGGACTGGGTCGACGCGCCTTCTGGTGCGTCGCAGTTCGACGTCCGGTGTGGCGGGGGGAGGCGATCATCCACGTCCACTGAACCGTCTAAGCTGCATCGGATCTCGGTGACGGCACCGGCAGTAATAGAGGAGTTCGTGGTGGCCACAAGGCGGAAGTTCGGTTGGGGGCTCGGGGCGGTTGCGGTGTTGGCACTGTTCGGCAGCTGCATCGACGAGGACTCCCGATCGGAGCGATCCGTCACTCAGGCCGCTACACCTTCGGCTCGCACGGCTACCGCCGCGCACGTTCCGGTGCCGCAGCGGCCTGAGTGGCGGGGATCGGTTCTCGAGTACGACGTGGCCGCAGGGTCCGGACCTGGTCTATTCATCGACGTGGACGGACAACGAACCCGTGTCGATCTCAGTCATGTCGGTGCGGTGAGTTGCGGCGGGTATGCATCGCTGGAGTCGAATCGTGCTGCGGTGTTGGGTCGGTTGGCGGAACTCGCGCCGATCGGCACCGGGGTGCGGGTTGTTCGTGCCACCTCGTCCGCTGGGGAAGCCTGACTCCCGGTGGGTACGTGTATCTGAGCGCGCCTGCGGACGGCACGTCGGAGATATCCACCACGACCACACCCGCCCCGACGACCACGCCCACAACGACGCGTGTGTCGTCCACGACATCCACCTCCTCCACCACCTCAACGACCGCCCCCGCGGCGGCTCAGTCCTCAACCGACTCCGATGTGCTCCTCAACGAGATACTGCTCGCCGAGGGGTTCGGCACACTCGACATGCCGGACATCAACCTTTCCGCTCTTGCCCCGATCCCCCTCGACCAGCAGCTCGCATCGGCCGAGAAATCCAACGCGGCGGCCACGAACGCTGCGCGCTGGACCAGAATGTTGACGGCATATCGGGCATGCGTGGGACACCCGCTCGGGGCTGCAAGCAGTGTGCCGCAACGACGATGACACAGCGATCGTGAAAGCGGATCAGAAGGCGGAACTACCGGTTGCGTGCCGGACCCGATGGCCGGCTCTACACCAGCGATGACGATCACTCGATGTACAAGTTCGACGAGAACGGGAACATTTACGTCGAGGCGCCCGCCTACACCAGCAGTGGCGGTGGCGGTGGCGGTGGCGGTGGTGGTGGTGGTGGCTTTTGCCGCCGTAGCCGTTGGTGCTGAGACCGCGCAGGGCGCGGGAGCGACGCGAACCGTTGCGGTGTCCCGACGAAGCCGCTGCGGTCATCGCGATCGGGCCCTCCGAGAGATCAGCCCGCCACCCTGGCGCACTCACCGTGACCGCACCGACACGACGGGACGGCGGCGGCTCGGCGACGCACGCCGTGAGAGCCCTCTCCCATCGGCGATGTATACCGGCTGACCGATACACATGATCCGGTTTGTCTGATTACATGCCCTGGGTGAAGAAGACGACCTTTGCGATCACCCTGATCGTCGGCGCTGTGCTCGTGACCGGATGCGGAAGCAGCAAGACCGAGTCCAGCACCACACCGACCACGACAGCGTCCGTTGCCCGAGTCGTCGACGCATCGAGTGCCAGACCGGCCACCACCTCACGACCGGCACCGACGACGACCACGGTTGCCGCTCCGGTCAGCACCTCACCGGCTGCCGTGCAGCCGGTCGCCCCGGTAGTTCCCACCACCACTATTGCCGTGGCGCCACCACCGGCGCCGGTCGTGATTCCGACGAGCCCGCCCGCGGCCCTCCCGCCCGTACCGAAATCGACGGTCAGCTACGGATCTTGCGATGAAGTGCGAGCCGCCGGCGCCGCCCCGATCTACAAGGGTGAGCCCGGATATTCGACGAAGCTCGACCGCGACAAGGACGGAATCGCCTGCGACAAGTGACACGTCGCGGAGCTTCCCTGAAACGTCGCCCGCGCTCGGCGCACTCGGCGGCACCCCGTGAGGACCGGACGCACACAGGACCGCAGTGTCAGGCTTGCATGCGCCAGCTGAGCTGATCCGCACCACCTCCGGTAATCCCACAGTCGGGCCGTCACGCCCCTGAGTGCCGTCGACCGGCCACCCGCGGATAAGTGCCGCTGATGTGGACGCCATCGCCGTCCATCACTGTTTCGGTCTTCGTGGGTGCCACCGTCGCCGTTCCGCTGCTCGGCGATATCTCAGGGTCCAGTTCACCCCAGACGAAACGGGGCACGCACGTGCCTCGGTGTGCAGATTGCCCGCCGACCGTGGATGCCCGCTGCGTGTCCGGCCGAGTCATTTACTGGGTATACAGACAGCGCGCACACCCTTCTGGTAGCACCAGAACCGACTCCAGTCGAGGTGCCGGGATCGCTCACTACTCAAGGCAGACAACCGTTCACGCGCCGCGCGAACCGGTTTGCACCGAAATCGCGCGTCCTCTCGCATGACCGAATCCCCACGATCTATGGTGAGCGTGCTCGAACATCTGCGGGGGTGGCACACATCTGTATGCATGCCCCTATCCCCTGTGTGAAAGGACCCCCATGGGCGTCACCCTTGCCAAAGGCGGCAACGTATCCCTCGACAAGCAGGCCCCGAACCTGACCGCGGTCGCGGTCGGATTGGGCTGGGACGCGCGATCGACCACCGGCCACGAATTCGACCTCGACGCCAGCGCTCTGGCAACGGGCGAGAACAAGAAGGTCCTGTCGGATCAGCACTTCGTGTTCTACAACAACCTGCGCTCCCCGGACGGGTCGATCCAGCACGAAGGGGACAACCTCACCGGCGAGGGCGACGGTGACGACGAGGTGATCAACGTCGACCTCAAGGCCGTGCCGCCGAACGTCACCAACATCTTCTTCCCCGTCTCCATCCATGAGGCAGAACTGCGTGGTCAGAACTTCGGGCAGGTCACCAACGCGTTCATCCGCGTCGTCGATCGCAGTACCGGCAACGAACTGGTCCGCTACGACCTGTCCGAGGACGCATCCAGCGAGACCGCGATGACCTTCGGTGAGCTCTACCGGCACAACGGGGAGTGGAAGTTCCGTGCCATCGGCCAGGGCTACGCGTCCGGGCTGTCCGGTATCGCCCGCGACTACGGCGTCAACATCTGACCCACCTCAGTGGGTCGGGGAGGGCCCGCACCACGCGTCCGCGCCCTCCCCCTGGCGTTCGGCCCGCTGGTGTTCACACCATTGCAGTAGCCACCCTGCATGCCCACTAGAGAAAGGCCACGCTTCGTGGTTCTGCGAATATTCGGTCTCTCCTTCGCTGTGACGGTGATCTCCCTCATCATCGCCGCGATCTACGGAGGCCCCCAGGCCGTCCTGCTCGTGGTGATCCTCTCGATCCTCGAGATCTCGCTGTCCTTCGACAACGCCGTCATCAACGCCACCGTCCTGCGCCGCATGAGCGAGTTCTGGCAGAAGATCTTCCTCACCGTCGGCATCGTCATCGCGGTGTTCGGCATGCGCCTGGTCTTCCCCCTCGTCATCGTCTGGCTGGCCTCCGGCCTCGGCCCCGTCGCCGCCCTCGACCTGGCACTCAACCCGCCCGCCGACGGTGCCGCGTACTTCCCCGACGGCAGCGCCAGCTACGAAACCCTGCTCACCGACGCCCACCCGCAGATCGCGGCGTTCGGCGGCATGTTCCTGCTGATGCTGTTCCTCGGCTTCATCCTCGAAGAGCGCGAGATCACCTGGCTGTCCTGGCTGGAGAAGCCCCTCGCCCGCGCAGGCAAGCTCGACCAGCTCGCCGTCATCATCGCCGGCGCCCTGCTGCTGATCACCGCTGCGTACATCGCCCCCGAGGACACCGTCTCCACGGTGATGATCGCCGGCGTCCTCGGCATGGTCACCTACATCGCCGTCAACGGTCTCGGTGAGCTGTTCAACACTCCCGAGGGAGACGAAGACGGCGAACTGGTCGAAGGGTCCAAGGGCGGACCGACCGAGCTGGCCAAGGCCACCGGTAAAGCCGGGTTCTTCCTGTTCCTCTACCTCGAGGTCCTCGACGCGTCGTTCTCCTTCGACGGTGTCATCGGCGCCTTCGCGATCACGTCCGACCCGATCATCATCGCCCTCGGCCTCGGCTTCGTCGGCGCGATGTTCGTCCGTTCCATCACCGTGTTCCTGGTCCGCAAGGGAACCCTGTCGGACTACGTGTACCTCGAGCACGGCGCCCACTGGGCCATCGGCGCACTGGCCGTGATCCTGCTGGTGTCCATCGGCTACCACGTCAACGAGAACGTCACCGGCCTCGTCGGTGTCGCCCTCATCGGCGCCGCGTTCATCTCCAGCATCATCCGCAACCGCCGCACCCTCGAACCGATCGAGGCGACCGGTGAGCGGGACGACGAACCGGAGAAGGCCAGCGTCGGCTGACGCGCCTCACCCGCGACCGGATCCGACCGATCTCAACGGTGCACCCTGCCGCGCCACGCCGCGGCAGGGTGCACCCCCGGAACACGAGCGCCCCCGGTGCCGGCCAAGCCTGGCGAGCAGCACCTTTCATCCGACGCAACACGCAGGAGAGACCCATGACGTCGCTTGTCCGCGGCCAGAACACCCCACTGACCTCACCGCAGCTGACCGTCACCGTGTCCGGTGTCACCCCCGGGTCGGTCGACCTCATGGTCTTCCAGGTCACCACCACCGGGAACGTACGCAGCGACAGCGATTTCGTCTTCTTCAACCAACCCGCCTCCCCCGAGGGAGCGGTCCGGCTCACCGGCCCCAGCACCGTCGACGTCGACGTCACCAAAGTGCCCCACAGCATCGACAGGCTGCGTCTGGCGGTGAGCATGGACGACTCCGCTCCCGGCAGCCTCGCCGCCATCCCCGGTCTCGGCGTCACACTGGGTTCGGTCTCAGCCCCAGCCCTCGGCCTGACCACTGAACGGGCCGCCGTCCTCGCCGAGATCTACCGGCGCGGTGAGCAATGGAAGATCCGGAACGTCTCCGCCGGCTGGGATACCGGCCTCAAGGCCCTCGTCACCGAACACGGTGTCGTCGTCGACGACGCCCCCAGCCACCCGCCGGCCCCCACATACCCGTCCACTCCCCCAGCCCAGCCGCCCGCGCCCGTCATTGCGCCCCCGGCGCCCACCCCCACGCCGGCGCCGCAACCGCGGGTCCAGCGCAGCAAGATCACCCTCACCAAGGCCAGCCCCACCGTGTCCCTCGCCAAGGGCGGCGACACCGGAACGATGCGGGTCAACCTCAACTGGACCCGCGGCCGGCGGGGCCTCTTCGGCGGCAATGGCGCGATCGACCTCGACCTCGCATGCCTGTACCAACTCAACGACGGATCCAAGGGTGTCGTGCAAGCACTCGGCAACGCGTTCGGCGACCTGCACTACCCGCCCTACATCGCCCTCGACGGCGACGACAGATCCGGAACCAACGCCGGCGGCGAAAACCTCCACATCAACCTCGCCCACCTCGCCGACTTCAAACGCATCCTCATCTTCGCCTACATCTACGACGGCACCCCGAACTGGTCCGCCGCCGACGGCATCGTCACCCTGTACCCACCCCACGGCCCCGAAGTGGAAGTACGCCTCGACTCCCCCGACAACCGCGCCCGATCCTGCGCCATCGCCCTCCTGAAAAACGAACGCAACGAACTGACCGTCACCCGAGAAGTCCGGTACATCAACGGAACCCAATCCGACATCTCCAAGGCCTACCGCTGGGGCCTGAAATGGACCGCCGGGCGGAAATGACCGCACCTGTGGGGACCGATCGAGAGGTGATCGCCGCCGGACGGATACCCACACCACGGAAACCGCACCGCGCTGTCAGCACGAGTGACGGGCAGGATGGCCGACTTGGCGAAGCTGGTCGACGTCGCCTGACCGAGAGAAGGACCCATCGCACAGCGACATACCATTCGGCAGATGCTGCCCGAGTGCTGGATCCGCCCGTTGGAATGGTGGGGGCGTTGGATTGGCGGAGACCCACAGATGCGGCAGGCTGCGGGTCCCCGCCCGCGCCGGACGTCTCGGGGAGGACACCCGAGTGAGACGTCCAGCGAGTCTGGGGCAGGATCAATCGGTCTTTCAGGTCGTCGCTCTCGGAATGTCAGAGTTCCACCGGCGAGCAGCCACACAATGGTGTCGAGATCGAGCAGTTGCGACGTCACGGCGCTTGTGACGGCGACTCCTCGCTGGGGTTCGCGCGAACCGAGTCTCGGAGCAACTGCAGTGACCGCTGGTGTGCTCGTGCGGCTTGGGCGCTGTCTCGGGCTCCGTCTGGTCCTGCTCGCAACGAGTCGTGTTCGTATTGGCGTGATTGCGCTTCGTACCATGCGGCCATGGTCTCGGCGCTCGCGCCCGGAGCGGGTCGGGTTATGGACAGTGCAGTCAACTCGATCAGGGTATTCGAGTCCATTGACAATCACCTTGTCATGAAATGTTCGCTAATGATGCCAGGTAGTACTCACGCCTGTCGGTGAGCGGGACCGGCGATGTCAGTTGGTCTTTTTCAGACGAAAGCCTGCGGATCGCGGCCTTCAGGAGTACTGAGGATGTGGTTCACTTCTTCTTCGCGAGGGCGACCGCAATGATAATGATGATGCCTTGGATGATGATCTGCTGGCTCACGTCCAGCCCGGCGAGGATCAGCCCATTGTTGATGAGGCCGATGAAGACTGCTCCGATCGCCGATCCGATGACTCTGCCGTAGCCGCCGAAGAGGCTGGTCCCGCCCAGAACAACGGCGGCGATAACGGAGAGCTCGTCCCCGGTGCCCCATTGATACCGGCCCGACTGAAGGCGGCCCGCGTAGAGCATTCCGGCGATGCTGGCGACGATGGCGGAGATCAACAGCACGTAGAAGGTGATCCTTTTGGTGCGGACGCCGGTGAAGCGTGCTGCGGTCTCGTTTCCTCCGGCGGCCAGTACCTGCCGTCCGAATGCTGTCTTGTTCATCACCACGACACCGATGAGGACGAAGAGTCCTGCCCAGAGCAGGAGGGAGGGAACGGGTCCGAAGTCTCCGGACCCGAACAGATTGGTGAAGGCCTTGTTCAGGATGGGCACCGGCTGGAAGTTGGAGATCCATTGCGCAACTCCGGCTGCGATGCCCAGCATTGCGAGGGTCACCAGGAAGGACGGCAAGCCCAGGATTGCGACGAGGCCCCCGTTGATGGTGCCGACCACTACGCCGGTGCCGAGTCCTGCCAGCACTCCGACCAGGACGCTGCCGGTCGACGAGATGGTCATGGCAGTGACGACACTGGACAGTCCGGCAACGGATCCGATCGAGAGATCGATCTGGGCGGCGGCGATCACGAAGGTTCCGGCTACCGCCATGACGGCGATGATGGCGGTTTGTCTGACGATGTTGAGCAAGTTGCTGGTCAGCAGAAAGCCGTCATCGCGTAGGAAGACTGTGAACAGTAGGAAGATGACGACGAAGCCGATGTAGATTGCGAAGTCGCGCCACTCGAGTTTGCCGAATCGTGCTGCGATGCTCGGTCGGCCGGGGTCAGGAAGCGCTGCGATGCCTGAGGTGGAGGTCGGCTCCTCCGCCCCGGCCGTGGCGTTCGAGGTGGTGGCTTTGGTGGGCATGGGTGTTCACACTCCTTGGATGGCAAGCTGGAGCGACTCTTCGTCGGGGATGGTGTCGCGGGCGAAGTCGGCGTCGATTCGCCCTTGTCGCATGACAAGGACACGATCGACGACGGCGAGGAGTTCCTCGAGTTCGGACGAGATGAGGATGATCGCGGTACCCGCGTCGGCGAGGTCGAGTACGAGTTGCATGATGTCGGTTTTGGAGGCGATGTCGACGCCTGTGGTGGGTTCGTCGAGAATCAGCACTCGCGGTGGTACTCCCACCTCGCCGAGGCCGAGCCACTTGGAGATGACGACCTTCTGTTGGTTTCCGCCGGACAATCGGCCGACTGGTTGATCGATTGCGGTGGTGCGAATTCCGAGTCTGCGCGTGAGGTCTACGCAGAGGTCACGGCCTCTGTCGTCGTCGATGAACGGCCCTCGGGTCAAGCGGGTGAGGCTGGGTAGCAGCAGGTTGGTCCGGACCGAATGCTCGCGTACGAGGCCTTGCGATTGACGGTCCTCGGGTACGAGCATGACACCCGACTTGATGGCGTCGAGTGGCCGACGTGGGTTGATGGTTGTGCCGTCGACCACTATCCGACCCGAGTCGGCGCGGTCGATGCCGAACAGGCATCGTGCCAATTCCGTTCGGCCGCTCCCGATCAGCCCGGCCAGGCCGACGACCTCACCGGCTGCCACCTTGAATGAGACGTTGTCGAGACGGTTTCCCGCAGTCAGGTTCTCCACGGACAGGGTGATCTCACGCGGAGTGTCGGTATCACGCGTGGTTCTGGTGAAACCGTGCAAGATCTCTCGCCCGACAATGGATTCGGCGACTTGTTCCGGTGGGACTGCGGACACGGTGTCGGTGAGGACCCGGCGGCCGTCGCGGATGATGCTCAGGCGATCGGCGACACGCGCAATCTCGGCCATTCGATGGCTGATGTAGACGATCGAGATGCCTTGTGTCTTGAGCCTGGCGATGAGGGCGAACAGCGCTTCGACCTCGGAATACGGGAGGCTGGCGGTCGGCTCGTCCATCACCAGGATCCGTGCTTGCATGCTCAGTGCCTTGGCGATCTCGGTGAGTTGCCAGTACCCGACGGGGAGATCTCCGATCAGGCTGCGTGGATCGATGTCGGCGCCCATGCGGTCGAGGAGCGTCCTCGCCTGTCGGTTCAGACCTCGATCGTCGATGAGTCCGAAGTGGTGGGGTTCGCGACCGAGGAAAATGTTCTGTGCCACCGAGAGGCTCGGGATGAGGCTGAACTCTTGGAAGACCATGCCTATGCCCGCCGCCGTCGCATCGGACGGTGAATGGAAATTTGCCGGTTCCCCGTTGATTGTGATCTCGCCCGCGTCGGCGCGGTGAACCCCTTGCAGGATCTTCATCAGCGTCGACTTTCCCGCGCCGTTGCCGCCGAGCAAGGCATGGACCTCGCCTTCACGTAGCTCGAAATCAACCCCGCGCAGGACGTCCACCTTGCCGAAGGATTTGTGGATGCCCCGCATGGAGACCGCGATCGAGGCATCGTTCGCGGCTTTCATCGTCCGCTGTCCAATGCCTGCTGGAGGTCGCTGGGGGCATCGGAGTGATACAGCGACTTCCATGAGTCGACAAGGTTGTCGCGAGTGACGGGGAGAGAGGGAAGTTCGACGAAGGCCGGAGCTGGTTTGCCCAGGAGCGCGTAGGCTGCGAGCTTCGCTTCGACGGTTCCCTGGTCGTATGGTTGCGCGGCGGCAATCCCGGCGACGAATCCGTTCTGGGCCATGTCGATGGCGACGTTGTTTCCCAGGTCCACCGTCGTGACGGCAAGGGAGTCGCGTCCCGAGGCGCGTGCGGCATCGATGGCTCCCTCACACGGCGCGTCGAAGAAGCACCACACTCCGCCGAGTTGGGGGTGTTTGGTGAGCCACGCGTTGACGTTCGAGTTTCCCTCGCCCTTCCAGTCCGGACCCAGTAGTCCCTTGTTCTCGACGATGTCGATGTCGGGGTAGTCTTTCGCGATCGTCTCGGTGAAACCCTGTTCCCGCAGAACATTCGTCGGTGCCTGTGCGCCGTGGTGGATCACACCCACTTCGCCTCTGCCGCAGAGGGCTTTCGCCAACTGGTGTGCGCCGAGAACACCGGCTCCGTAGTTGTCGGTCGCGACGACGGAGACATAGTCCTGTCCCGGTTGGAAGTTCTCGGCCGGGTTCTCCATGAAGACGATCTTGACGCCGGCGTCGGCGGCCTTCCGGTAGGCGGGCGCAAGCGCGACGGGGTCGAGGGAAGGGATCGACACGATGATGTTCGGTCTGGCCGAGAGTGCAGTTTCGATATCGGAAAACTGTTTGGCGGGATCGGCCTGGGCGTCGGTCTGGGCGACGATTCTGATGCCGAGCCTGTCGAACTCCGCCTTGAGCGCCTCGACCTGGGCGTTGCTCCAGCTGTCCCCGGAGAAGTGCATCACGACCGCTGCTGTGGAGTTCATGGCGCGGATTTGGGTCACCTCGGCGTCGGTGAGCTCGATCGATGTTGCCGGTACGGAGGTTTCACCGTAGGGGCCTTTGCCGATGACGTCACCGCTGGTGTATGCGGTGATCGCGGCGTCGTACGGGGTTGTGTCGCAGTTCGCGTTCGCAGTGCCGGTCGAGTTCGAGGCGCAGGCGGTGGCAGCGCCGGTGACGAGGAGTGCGGCGGCCACCAGGGCGTATCGGCGGCGGCCTGTCTGACGGTGATGTGCCGGTTTGGGGTTTCGGCTGTGTGCGGACGCGCGGGTCATGCTGCACCTCTGTGATGTGTGATGGGAAGACTGTGGGTCGGTCAGCAAGCGTGGGTTTTCGAGGGCTCCGACAGCGGCTGACTCATTAACGTCGATTTTCACTTTAATGTTGTCGATTCTCGACGTCAATGGTTTCGCGAGATCTCGGTCACACATATCCCGGTCTCGGATGACCGCGAAGGCCGTTGCAGGCGGAAATTGCCGGGCTACCTGATACAGCCTGGGCCGCCGAGCTTTTCGCTCGACGGCCCATGGGAAGTGCAGCGCCGGCCCGCTAGGCAGTCGCGCCAGCAGCGACGGAGAGGGTGATGCTCTTGGTCTGGGTCAGCGCGAACAGCCCCTCAGGGCCGCCTTCGCGACCGAATCCGGACTGCTTCACTCCCCCGAAGGGCGCTGCGAGGCACGGGAATGTGCCGTTGATGATAAAGACACCGGAGCGCACGCGACGTGCGACGTCGAGGCCGGCCTGCTCGTCGGTGGTGAACACCGACCCGGAAAGCCCGTACCGCGAGTCGTTCGCGATGGCGACGGCTTCGTCGAGGTTATCGAACGGAATGACGCAGAAGACCGGACCGAAGATCTCGTTCTGGGCGGCCTCCATGTCGTTGTTGACGTTGGTCAGCAGGGTGGGTTCGAGAAAGTACCCTTCCAAGCCGCTGGGCCTGGCGCCTCCGGTGGCGATGGTCGCACCGCCGGCGACGGCCCGTTCGATGTAGTTTTCGGCGCGGTCCAGGAAACGTGGTGCCGCGAGCGGGCCCCAGGTGGTGTCGAGGTTTGCGGGATCGCCCATCGTCAGCGCCTCGAGGCCGGCGACGAGTCGATCGACGACCTCGTCGTGGATTTCCCGGGCGACGAGGAGTCGCGTCATAGCCACACAGATCTGACCGCTGTAGAGGGCCATCGCGTCGACCAGGGCGGGAACCGCAAGATCGAGGTCGGCGTCGGCGGCGACGATCGCGGCAGACTTTCCACCCAACTCCAGCACGAGGTTGGCTACGCGGTCGGCACACGCGTGCATGACGGACATCCCGACCTCGGTGCCGCCGGTGAAGTGGACGGCCGCGATCCCCGGATGCTCGACGAGGTACTGGCTGACGTCAGCGTCGCCGGCGAGGATGCTCAAGACCCCGGGCGGGAAATCGGCCTCGGCGGCCGCATCGGCAAAAAGATATCCGAGCATCCGGCATTCGGGCGGAAGCTTGATGATCATCGTGTTCCCGGCCAGCAGGCCGGGGATGATTGCGAGTGCGAATTGCATGTGCGGGCCGTTGAACGCCACGATCCCCACGGTGGGCCCGATCGGTTCCTGGCGAACCTCGATACGTCCCATCGAGGTCTCGCGTGTCTCGATCCACGGAGCGGTCCGGGACTCGTCGAGCGCCCGATTCCACAGATCCGAGGCGGCTTTGGTGAGTTCATCGCCGTTGCGGAACGGCATTCCGGCCTCGAGTGCCCAGACTCGGACGATCTCATCGAGGCGCTTGTCCAGCGCGCCACAGAATCTCGTGACGATCTCACCTCTCGCGTCGTGAGTCAGGTCGGCCCAGGCGCCGAAGGCCTCCTGGGCCTGCGCGACGGCGAGTTTCGCGTCGTCAACGGTGGGTCGAGGCAGTTGGCGAATCACCCGACCGCCGAAGGGCGCGACGACATCGGCGAGTTCACTGCCCTGCGGAGCCACCCAACGGCTACCGATAAAGAGTTCGTTCGCGTGTGGGACGTTCATCTGGAGATCTCCTCTGAGTGGTCATTGTTCGCACCGCTGTTTCGAAGGCGGTCAGCGGACCGGGCAGACGGAACGGGCGCACCGAGAACCCACCCGCCACGTATATGTCGGAAATCACCATAATGATGTCGAAATGTTTCGTCAATAGGATGGATACCCACTCACGTCGGCGTATATGCTGATTTCATGACGTTAAATGGGGGTGGCGGATCGCCCCAGGATCTGCCGTCGACGCGCCGGGCACAACGCATCACCGGCAACGGCACACAACCTGTGAAACGGTCCGGTGGCCGAATGGCGAGGACCGGTGAGGTACTGAACCTGGTCCGACTCGGAAAGGTCGAGACCGTCACCGAATTGGCGAAGTCGATGGGGCTGGCCCGCTCGACCGTCAACGAACGACTCGACATTCTCCAGCAGATCGGACTGCTGACGACCGGTGGAGAAACGTCACCGGGTCGAGGCCGGCCCGCGAGCCTGTTGGCGTTCAACGCGGCCGCCGGCGTCACCCTGGTAGCTCAAGTGGGCATGAGTGGGACGATGCTCGCCATCACCGACCTGGATGCGGAGATACTCTGGCGCACCCAGGTCCAATTCGACGTGTCGCACGGACCGGACGCGTTGATCGAGCTCATTTGCACTGTTTTCGGGGACGCCTTGGCGGAACTCGAAATTTCCGCCGACCAGGTGTACGGCGTCGGACTGGGACTGCCCGGCGATGTCGAGATCTCCACGGCTCCGGCGTCGAACCGGGCGGGGGGCAGTCGCGCTTGGGTGAACTTCCCTTTCGCGGAGCGTCTTTCGCAGTCGTTCCATGCACCGTCCTTCGTAGACAGGGACGTCAACCTGATGGCGATCGGAGAACACCGAACGGGGTGGCGCGACGCCAACGTGCTGGTGTCGTTGAAGGTCGGAACTGTTGTCGCGTGCGGTCTGGTGATCAACCACAACGTGGTGCGCGGGGCCACCGGAATGGTAGGCGAGATCGGCCATACCAAGATCGCGGGCGTGGACCTGCCCTGCCCGTGCGGGAGCCGGGGGTGCCTCAACACCATCGCCGGCGGACCAGCCCTGGCGGCGTCCCTCGTGGAGCAGGGTTTCCAGGCGCACACCGCCCGCGACGTGGCCGACCTGGCGAACTCCGGGATCGTTCCTGCGGGCCAGGCCGTGCGCGAGGCCGGCCGTCACGTCGGGGAGGTCATGGCGTCGGTCATCAATCTCCTCAACCCCGACGTCGTGACGGTATGGGGGTATCTGGTCGATGCCGGTGACCAGTTCCTCGTCGGGATGCAGGAGTCGATCTACAAGTCGGCACTTCCCTCATCCGCTCGCGCCACGGTCATCACTCGTGCGCGCCTCGGCGACGACGCGGGGCTGCGAGGGGCCGCGTTGGCGGTCATCGAGGACGCCTTGGCGCCCGAAGCGATCGACGAGTTGGTGGCGACAGCCGACGCCGGATGATGCGCCCGGCCGGTATACGCGCAACACCCCGCCGATAAACTCCCTCCGGAAAGGCCGGCGATTGCCAACCGGCGCCCCCAATCGGTCCGCGGCGGACCATTCCCGTCGCGATCTGACCTCGACTGCGATGACAACGCAATGGTCGCGATGACCCTGCCCGGTCCGTTGACCCGCTCTGCGCTCACCGGTGGTGTCGGCATCGTCTGAGGCCGTGCACCCGTTCACCGGGTGCACTCCTCAACGAGATGGCGGCGGGTAGGCGGCCCAGAGCCGCTGGGCGACGCTTCGATCACATTTCCTCGAGGCGAGGATGTGCCAGAGTCGCTCGGAGAAAGTCGATTTCGTGATCCCATAGGTGACGAATAGCTCCGCCTCCGGCGGGCCACCGAAAGGCGCCCAGATGTCAGCGAACGACAGAAACGCTTCGGTTTCGTCGCGTACGACCCCGGGACGGTGGCGAGTTGTTCCGGATTGTGTTCGTTGCCGATGTCGTTGTCGATACTTACGCACATCGGCTTCTATCGCAGAGTGCTCATGCTCGCGACGGACCTGACGGGTTCGCGGATCCGGTGTCCATCCGGACCTCGTCCACGGATGTTCACGCTGAGGGTGTTCGGGCATGACCGCATCTGTTCTCTCTGATCGACCGGGGTATGCGCCGCCAATCCGGTGCCCTCCGGTGAGGTGTTCTCGGTTTGGAGGGGCACCGGCGGGGTGGGGCTACGGGGACCGTTATTGTCGTTTCCTGCCCGCTCACGTGGCGGGAGAGGACCGGTAGCTACTCTTCCTCTTCCGCCGCGTAAGCGGCGCCCCCGGACCTGGGTGGCGCACTTGGCACCACGGGTGTCAGCGACCGGCGAAACCGGCGTCGACCGGCAAGCTGACTCCGGTGACGTAGCGACCTTCCTCGGACGCCAGCCATACGATGGCATTGCTGATGTCCTCGGGTTCGACCATGTCCACCGGAAGCGCGTTGGCCATGTTGGCGTCCCACTCGGGGTGCGTCTCGAGGAACCCGCGGACGTGATCGTTGTTGATCAGTTTCGTGTTGACGCCAGTCGGATGGAGGGTGTTCACCCGAATCATGTGCGGAGCCAGCTCATTGGCGAGTGTCCGCATCAGGCCGACGATACCGTGTTTGGCGGAGACATAATGTGCGAGGTTGACCATACCCTTGGTACCTGCGGACGAACTGGTGATGGCGATGCACCCTCCATGACCCGCCTCGATCATTGCGGGGATGGCGGCCTTGACGGTCTTCCACACCCCGGTCAGGTTGACACCGATCATCTCGTCCCACTCTTGCTCGGTGATCGACCAGGTGTTGGGAACGAAGCAGGTGAAGGCGGCGTTGGCGCAGATGATGTCGAGCCGGCCGAACTCGGCCACCCCGGTGTCGACGAACTGCGCCATGGTGTCCGCGTCGCGTACATCGATCTCGGCGGTCAGGATGCGCCGTCCGAGTGTTTCGACGAGTCGCTGTGTTTCCTTCAAATCCTCGGAGCTGGCCAGGGGGTATTGCACCGTGTCGAGTTGCCGGCATACGTCGAATGCGAGGATGTCCGCGCCTTCTTGTGCCATGCGGATCGCGTGGGACCTGCCTTGACCTCGTGCGGCACCCGAGATGAGTGCCACTTTTCCTGCGAGTCGTCCTGTCATGACGATTCCTCTCTGCTTGTGCGGTTGCCTCCGCAGGTGTTGCTGATTTCAGGCGGGGGTGGGCGACGACGCAGTCGTGATGTCGGCGCCGATGCGGATCCGTTCTCTGTTTGTCGCTCAGGGTGCGGGGGGTCCGTCGCCCCGCGCGGGGGTCAGCCCGCGGTGTCGTGCATCGTCGCGAGGTCCCTGCGGTGGGTTTCCTTCGCCAGTCCGACTCCGATGCTGGTGATCACTGCGACGGTGACCACGTAGATGGCCACGGGAATCGACGAGTCGAAGGCGCCGAGCAGGGCAATGGCAATCAACGGCGCTATGGCGCCACCGATCACGGTCGTGACCTGGGCACTGATCGACATGCCCGTGTATCGGACCCTGGTGGGGAACTGCTCGGCGAAGAACGCTGCCTGAGGCCCGTAGAGGGCCGAGTGGAAGATGAGCCCACCGACCATGGCCAGAAAAACCAGTGGCGAGCTCCCGGTGTCGAGGAGCCAGAAGAATATCCAGATCCAGACGGCGGTGCCGATCGCTCCGCCGAGCAGCACGGGGCGGCGACCGAGTTTGTCCGACAGCGCACCGAAAAAGGGTGTCGCGACAAGCTGGATGACGTTGGCGAGGACGAGTGCATTCAACACCACGCTCTTGTCGACGCCGCTCCGCTCGACGGCGTACACGAGGATGAACGCGGTCAGGACGTAGTACACGATGTTTTCGGTCAAGCGTGCACTCGCACACGCGGCGAGCTCGCGGCGGTGCTCGCGCAGAACGGTTCGGGCGGGGGCTTCCTCCGCCACCGCCTTCTCTGCCTGTTCGTGTGCCTCCACGAACAACGGTGCGTCCTCGACCTTGGACCGGATCCAGTAGCCCACGACCAGAAGCACGGCGGACAGCAGGAAGGGGATACGCCATCCCCAGTCGAGGAAGGCGTCGTCATCGAGTGTGGCGGCGAGCACGGCGAGGACTCCGGTGGCGATGAGGTTGCCCAGTGGGATTCCGGCCTCGGGCAGGCTGGTCCACGCGCCGCGTCGTCGGGCCGGCACCCGCTCGGCGACCAGGAGCATCGCTCCGCCCCACTCGCCGCCCAGGGCAAAGCCCTGGATGAGGCGAAGTGCGCTCAGTGCGATGGCCGACCACACCCCGATGGCCGCGTAGGTCGGTAGCAGTCCGATCGCGAAGGTGGCGCCGCCCATCAGGACCAGGCTGATGATCAGCAGCGGCTTGCGGCCGATGCGGTCCCCGAAGTGGCCGAAGACGAGTCCGCCGATGGGGCGGGCGAAGAACCCGAGGGCATAGCTGAGGAAGGCGAGCAACGTGCCCACGATCGGGTCCTCGGCGGGAAAGAACAGTTTGTTGAATACCAGGGCAGCCGCGGAGCCGTACAGCAGGAAGTCATAGGCCTCCAGCGCCATACCGGTGGTGCTGGAGGCGACGACGCGGGCGAGCCCTCGACGTGAGGTCGGCGGCGCCTGGTTCGCGGTCGTACTGTTGCTGGACATGGGTTTTCCCTCAGATTCTGGTCGTCAGGTAGGCGTCGAGGTCGACGGGCTGCCCGGTCGCTTGGGATGTGTGGGCTGCCTCCATGAGGGCGACCACTGTTCGTGCTTCCTCCGCGGAGGACTGCGGGGTTCTGCCCGTAGCAATCGCGTCGACGAACTCCCGGAATTGGTTGTCGAAGGAGGAGTCTCCGTTGATGTAGGGAACGACTTCTTCCTGCACCGCGGGAATGTTGTTCACCCAGAGGTTCCGGTCGTCGGTGAGCCGCATGCTGCCCTGCGGTCCGTTGATGAGTCTGTCGTTCACCGGGACTCGGGTGTTCAGGGAGATGTAGCCGGAGGCGAGGCTGCCGTCCTCGAATTCGACCATCAGCATGGCCTCGTCTTCGCCCTCCCACAGATCACGCAGGCGCCGCGTCTGGGCGTACACCCGAGTGGGACGGCTGCTGATGAGCCAGAGCATGGTGTCGAGGACGTGCGGACCGTTGAGCCCCAGAGCGAGCCCGCCGGTGTCGGAGGCGGACTTCCACCACTGCGTTGCCACGTGCTCCGCGAAGACGCCCAGGGTATGGGTCAGGGTCAGGGGACGACCGAGGTCCGCTACCCGCTTCTTTGCGGTCTGGGCTCCCTCGAAGAAGCGTCGGCAGTGGGCGACCATGAGCACGCGGCCATTGGCTGCGGCGGCGTCGATCATGGTGTCGGCGTCCGCTAGCGAGGTGGCGAGCGGTTTCTCGATGAGCACGTGCTTGCCGTTTTCGACCAAGGCCTTGGTCAGCGGCGCGTGCACATGGTTGGGGACGGTGAGGACGACCGCGTCTATGTCGTCGGCCAGGATGACCGCTTCGGCATCGTGGACCGCACGCTCGGCCGCGTATCGACCTGCCAGATCCTCGGTGCGTTCTTTCTCGTGGGGCAGGCCTGCGACCGCGACAAGGGTGGCAACGTCGCTGGCGGAGACAATGGCGGGTAAGTGCGCGGCAGCGATCCGACCGGGGCCGATCAGGGCAACGCGGAGTTTGTCGTTCTCAGGCATGGTTGCTCGCTTGGGCTGTGTAGGGGACGTGGCTGAGGTAGTCGAGCAGTAGACGGGCAGCAGAGGTCGCGAAGACCTCGTCGTTGATGTGCTGGTCGATGTCGATCACGGTCACCGCCGAGCCGTCCAGGGACGACTTGACGGCGTCGAACAGGTCGCGGCGGGCCTCGGGGCGGTCGAAGGGTTCTCCTTCGGCATCGAGTGCCGAGGTACCGCGCAGGGGAATCAGCAGGGTACACGGTCCGGTGGCGAGGCGGAGTTTTCTGCCGATCGCCTCGCCGATTTGTCGTGCCTCATCGCTGGTGACCCGCATCAGCGTGTTCTCGGCGTTGTGGTGGTAGAGCAGACGGTTCGCAAAGGTGCCAGGGATGGTGTCCGGTGCTCCGAAGTTCACCATGTCGGTGGCCCCGAGAGATACGACTTGGGGTACGCCGTGCCGGGCGGCGCTTTCCAGGCGTGTAGGTCCCGCAGACAGAATGCCGCCGACGACCTCGTCGGACCATTCGGTGGTGGTGAGGTCGAGAACTGCGTCGAAGTAGCCCTCCGAGATCAGGCGTTCCATCGTCCGTCCGCCAGTACCGGTGGCGTGGAAGACGACAACTTCGCATCCCGCGTTCTCGAGAATACTTTTGGCGCACATGACAGCCTGGGTGGTGACACCGAACATCGAGGCCGCGACAAGGGGCCGGTCCGCTGTCGGTGAGACGTCCGGTCTGGTGCTCAAGCCGTTCACCATCCCCGCGAACGCGTCAGCGGCTTGGGTGTAGGTCACGCTGCTGATCCGGTTGAGACCGGCGACGTCCACTATCGACGGGAACATCACGATGTCGGAGGTGCCGACGTAGTTCGCGGTGTTCCCCGAAGCCACAGTGGACAAGATCGCTTTCGGAAAACCGAGCGGCAGATCCCGCATGACGATCGATCCGATCGTGGTTCCTGCACCGCCACCGAGCGCGAAGACACCCTGAATGCTCTCGGTGGCGACCAGATCCTCGACTATGCGGCGGGCGCCGGCACCCATGACGTCGACCGCCGACGAGCGATCGTGCCGCCGCCGGAGAACACCCAGGTCCATTCCGGCGGAGTCCGCGACCTCCTCGCGGGTGCTGTCCGCGTGAAGTAGGGGCTCGTCGAGCACGCCGACGTCGATGAGGTGCACCCGCAATCCATGCTCGCGCAAACGCGCGCGGATGTAGCCGGCGTCGTCCGCCTTGGTGTCGAGCGCCGCTATCAGGGCGACTGTTGTGGTCACGGTGTTGTCCTGTCAGAGGGTGAGGATGCCGCCGTTGACGTCCAGGGTGGCGCCGGTGATGAAACGAGACAGATCCGACAGCAGAAACAGTGTGGCCCCGACGACATCCTGCTCGTATACGTTGCGGCCCAACGGGGTCTGCTTGGCCAACTCCACGAGATCCGCTTCACGGTGCAGGTCGGTGAGCAGGTCATTCATGCGGACCCCGATGATCCCTCCAGGACATATGGAGTTTGCGCGGATGTTCTGCGGGCCGAATTCTTTGGCGATGTGCCTGGTCAGCCCGAGAATTCCTGCTTTGGCGGCCGAGTAATGGCAGCCGAGGAACGGACTCGAGGTGCGCCCGGCCAGCGATGAGATACTCACCAGTGCGCCGCCGCCGGATTTAGCGATGTGCGGGATCGTCGCCTGGTAGCTGATGAAAGCGCCCTTGAGATTCGAATCGATGATGAGATCCCATTCCTCACTGGCGATCTCGAGTGTGGGACGTTGGGCGCGGTAGGCGCCGGCCGAGTACACGACATTGTGCAGCGCGCCGAATTTTTCGACGGTCTGGGCGGCCACGCGCTCTGCGTCGTCGGGCCGGGTGGCATCTCCGGCGACGCCGAGGAATCGGTCGCCGTAGTGCTTGAATTCCTCGGCGACGGCATCGACTCGTTCTTTGTTCAGGTCAGAGATGGCGACTCGGGCACCGAGCTGCAGAAGGTTGTCGGCGGTCGTCTTGCCCGTTCCGCGGGCTCCACCGACGACCAGCGTGACGGTGTTGGTGAGTTTGTCGCCGACGGCGTTCCAGTCGAAGTTGTCGTGCAGGTGGGCGGTCATGGTGGTCCTTCTTGATCTGGCGATGTAGTGGGGGTAGACAGGGATCAGTTCCTGGCTCAGGCGGTCGTTGTTGCCTTGAACGCCGCGGTTGTCTGTGTCAGAGCTTCTTCGACCGGAAGCCGTTCCATGCTGGAGGCTCCGACGAAGCCCACGGCGTTCGATCGCTTCATGACGTACTCGGCGTCCGATGGTGTCGCTATGGGCCCACCGTGGCACAGAACAATGACGTCGGCCTTCGCCGCCAGTGCCGCCTCCCCGATCGCCTGAACCCGATCGCAGGCGTCTTCGAGGGAGAATGCGCCGTCGGTCGACATCCCGATGCTGCCGCCCACCGTCAGCCCCATGTGGGCGATCACCGCGTCGGCCCCGACCGCTGCCATGGCCGCGGCTTCCTGTGGGGTGAAGACGTAGACGATGGTGAACAGACCTAGCTGGTGGGCGATCTCGATCATCTCGACCTCACGCTGGAAGCCCAGACCCGATGCCTCGAGTTCCTCCCGGATGCGACCGTCGAACAGGCCCACTGTCGGAAAATTGTTCACGCCGGAGAAGCCTGCGGCCGCAACCTGTTCGAGCAGGCGGCGCATGTCCCGAGTCGGATCCGTCCCATTCACGCCCGCAATGACCGGTGTGTTGTGAACAACCGGCAGAACTTCACGCTCGCCCATCTCCAGAACGATCGCATTGGCGTCGCCGAGCGGAAGGAGCCCGCACATCGAGCTGTGTCCCGCCATCCGGAACCGGCCGGAGTTGTACACGATGATGACATCGGCCCCGCCGCGCTCGATGAACTTCGCCGAGATCCCAGTGCCCGCCCCGGCGCCAACAATCGGACGCTGATCACTGACTTGCGTATTTAGTCGGTCGACAACCTGCTCTCGGGTGAACGACATCGGACCGCCCTTTCCAAAACCGTCGATAGCGTGACCGCCATCACTTATTTATGTCGAATATCAACATAACTCTGTCGACATTCGAAGTCAACCTTCGGGCAGGGGCACAGACACCGTCCGCGCGGACGGGACGAGACCACCCCGAACGAGGGCGCGACAGCACCGGTGAGTCCCCTCGTATCCACCCACACGTCATCAGTACCCACACGTCATCAGCGACGCCCCGGTCCAGCACCAAACAGTTCCCAGAACACGAATGGCTCTTCGACCAGTGACATTTCGGACACAATCGTCATCGGACCGGCGCACCCTCGCCTTCTCGCGATGATGCGTCCACCAGCTCGGGGGCGACAAATACCTCCGCCAAAAGCAGGAAGCCAACACCTTCGAATGCGACGGTGCGATTGGCCGCAACCCCTACACCAACGGCACCTACCCCGATGCCGTCACATGAACACCCGTCGGCACCACCTCCGATCGCGGATACTCCTGCTACAACAGCGGCTGCTACTGACCCGACGGAACCCCCGTCATCGGCGCCGACCGATGCGGCAACAAACCCACCTCAGGTGAGATACAACAGCCAACGGCCGCGAAGCCGGCTGCATCACCGATCCGAAACTCTTTGCCGGCGTGAGCTACTGACACCAACCGGCTGCACCAGGCCGCTACAGAGTCCCAGCCCCAGCGGCCCGCGCCTCCGCCGCCCACGCCGCCACCCCCGCTGGGCCTCGCCGCAGCGCCCCAGCAAGCACAGAGCAGCACGGACCAGACCGAGAACCTGCGCGTTGGGGCCCACGATGTGGTAACGCCAGGTTTCGCCGGCGGCAGGAGTCGACGATCCACAGCCTGCTGGCCGGGAACCCTTCGCGCATACTCGAAAAGCGACGAATCCATAGCGAGGAGCAGTCGATGACCCACGATCCCGATCTGGGCGTGCTGGTGCGCCGTGTCGGATCCACGAGCGCCTGGGCCACCCCGGAGATGACCGCATACGTCAACGAGGATCACCTCCAGCGGATCATCGCCGACGCCCCCGTCGAGTACCTCAACGAGATCACCCGCGACGACATACGCCGGGACGGCGACCTCGAAATCCTCATCCCCTCCACCTACGGCGGCGAGATCGCCGCAGCCAAAACCCGCGCCTCGGCCGGCACCACCACCCGATGGACGAAGGAAACCTTCCTCGACGCCATCGGCTCCGACACCGACCACGCGAGCGCCGAGAAACTCTTCGCGCTACTCGGCCAGGTCGACGGCCGGCGCGGAACCCACGACGACCTCTGGTACGGCAACAAACCCGGCGGTGGAATCGTCTTCCACCCCTACGGGCTGCGGTACGCGCCGATCCAACTGTGGATCAACAAGACCGGGCAGCTGATGGCCTACGGCAACTGGTACCAGTACGTACGACAAGATCAAATACCACCGTGGGTTCGCCGAACTCGCCCACCTCGTCGGCCAGGACACCAATCCACAGAGAAAGGCTTCCCCATCGCCGACCTCCCCGACCTCGACCAGTTCTGGTCCGTCACCCTGCGATGCGCCGAACACATCAACCGGCCGCACGCCGGGTCCGATCACCGGGACGTCGACACCGACACCGCCATCCTCTGATCTACCTGCACGGCTCGGTGTCGGTCCGCACAGCCAACACCAACGTGATCTTCCCGTCACCCTCGGTGCCCGCCACCCCGACACTGAGGGAGGTCGCCCACGGACCGAGACTGCCGACAACGATCGCCAAGCACGCAACCAACCCGGCGACGATGTTCGGCGTGTAGTTCACCGGAAGCGGCGACGGTGGCCGCGGCGGCGGCACACCGACGAAACCGCCCGGAGCAGTCAAGTCCACCACGGGGACGGAGGGGACGAAGGGCTCCGGCTCGTGTGACTCGAGGGTTTGCTGTTGGCCAACCATCGCTCCACCGGACTCAATTCGGCGTCACCGCCGGGTCCGCTCGCTTGATCCGTCACCTCCTGCACCGTCCCTCTCTCGTTACAGCACGAACTACCGCCCCGCCGAGCGTAATGAGAGTGTAAAAGACCGGCCGAGTTCGGTACCGACGGAATCTGAATTCACCCGCCACCCAGCCCGCTCACGGCAGTTCCCCCACTCCTTGCCCTTGCCGTGCGCGTGAACGACGCTCTCCTGGATAGACTCTCGGTCTGCGCGGTCACCCAGGCTCTGGTTTCATGCAAGGTCCGCGTCCCTGACGATGTCCTACTCCGGAGCCTCCCAGGCGCTGCGCCCGTGACTCCACACCGCCGACTCCCGAGCAGTGGGAAGCGCACCCAGGATGCGGTCGTAGCAGCGACCCGCCACAGCCAGCGCCACGTCCAGGTCGTACAGGTCTGCGGTCAACGGAGAGTTGCGGGCGGTCTTGGCCCACTGCGTCGCCCACGCCGGGCCCGGGCTCACCAACGTGACCGGCAGCGAGGGCAGGCCGCGCACCCGCCGCTCCCGCTCGACCGCATCGACGGTGGAGGTGAGATCGATGGGCAGGAACATGCTGATCAGCAGCAGATCCACCAGATCACGGAACCGCCCCGACGCCGCCCCGGCCGCACCGTGCACCTCGTAAAGTGCGCAGATCTTGTCGGCGATTTGATCCGCCAGCGGATACAGCGGGACACTGGTCTCGGGTGGGAAGTCGTCGGTGTCGACCAGCCGCGGGATCGGACGGCGCTCGATCTCCCCGACGAGGGTGCGGCGGCTGCCGACCACATCGAGGGAGAAGCTGTCGTACTTCTTGCTGCCGAGGGAGGCCGTCACGGTGACCGTGACCCCCTTGTCGTGGCTGAGCTCGGTAGCCGGGCCGACCTCGAAACGGAAGTGGTCGAGATGGTGGTCGCGGACCGCGCGGCGCAGCTCGTCGACCGAGTCCGAAAGGTCGGTGGCAGCGAGGAGGTCGATGTCCTTGCTGTAGCGGGCCTGCGGCAGACGCACCATCATTCCGATGCCGCCCTTGAGGATCCACCCGTCCGGGTCGGCATCGAAGACGCGGGTGAGGAAGCGGGCGATGACGAATCGGCGGCGCACCAGGGCGATGTTCTGGCCGTGATCGTGGGCGTATCGGTTGAGGCGGTCGGTGATGCTCGCCCGCACCGCCTGCGGGGACCGCGGCACCGGGCTCACCGGTCGGACACCTTCGCCGGCCGAGCCGAGCGGCCCGGCCGTGCCGTCCGATCGGATCCGGTCGTGCCGGTGTCCTCCGCGACCCGGCGGGCGGGAGCGGCCGCCCCGGCGCCGGAGCTGATATGGCCGGCGGCGGACTGCCCGATCGCAACGGAGAGCGACCGCAGCAGCGCATCCCGCGCCTGCGGCGACTCGGTCATCGCCTTCATCAGGGCGGCGACGTCCAGCTGCCCGGCCTCCGCCGCGGCCACAGTTGGCGCAGTAGTGGTGGTGGTGTTGCGGGCCAGGTCCGCGACCGCCAGCATGGTGGCCGGCACCCCCGCCTGCGCGATCAGCACCTCCAGGAAACCCTGCCCGTCCAGCGCCCGGTGACCATAGTCGAAGGCATGCGGGGCCAGTACCGCAACCACCTCCGCCACCGTGACCAGTCCTCGGGTGAGGGCGTCGCGGACCACCGACGCCAGATGCCCCGCATCGGTACCGGCGGCGGCCAGATCGGCGATGGTGCGGACCGGGGTGGTCACCGGCAGCCCGTCGACGAGCTGCCAATCCTCCCGCGACAGCGCACCCCGGTGCACGATCACCCCCGGCAGCGCCAGCCGGATCCGTCGGGTCGCGGTCAGCTCCACCACATCGGCGTCCAGATCCCCCACCCCGTGCAGGGCGGCGGCGGTGCGATGCGAAAGCACCCCGGTCGGGACCGGCTGATCCAGCCGCTCCCACACCACCACATCCGGGTCCAGCGCCAGCCACGCCACCCGCTCCCCCAGATGCACATCCTCCGGCATCCGTCCCAGCCGGTACAGCCCATGATGCAACCGCTCGAGCACCCCCGAATCGACCATCCGCTTGAGCTGCTGCACCGACACCGACGTCACCGCCCGCGCCTGCCGGCTGGTCACCACACCCCCCTGCTCAGCAGCCAGCGCCACCACCTGCGCAGCACGACTATCCGATCTCATGACACAATAATACACACTTTACCGAATGTTCAGGGCACCGTATGTAATTATCGTGCCAGTCTAAGTTGACGATGATGCCGTTCAGCGCGGCAACCAGACTCCGGGCCTGCCAGTACCCGAGGATGCTCAGCGGACGGTCCGCATCGGGCCGTGCCAGCTCCTCTTCTCCCCCGCGTGCACATGACGAACCAGGACGAACATGCCCACCCTCCGCCACCCCGCCGTTCGGTGCGGTTGCCCGATCGGCACCAGAAGGCGCCAGGCCGCCAGACGGAAGACATCGGCGAACTGGCGACAGGTGTGATCGTCGTCGACGCGCCGCTCCGGGGGCTGTCGTTCGCAACAGAATTCGCCGCCAGGACACCTTCGTCGTCACCGCATCAGCGAGCGAGCGCCGTCGGTGAGCACGGGCGGTGAGCGCGGGCGCCGGCGAACAACGGAACCCGCCGCCCACGGAAGGCCGGGTAGCGGGCTCCTCACACGGCCCCGCAAGGCCGATGGCAGTGACGGGCACCATGTCCGGGTAGTCAGTTCGGTGGCGTGCCGATGCATCGCGGGTCATCACCTCGGGAAACCGGAACACGATCGCATCGATAAGCCGATGCACCTCCTACAGCTCGGCACGCAGCGCAGCGGCCTCGCCGCGCAGCCAGTCGGCGAGCCGGTGGGCCTGGGGCGCCCTCGATGAAGGCATCGACGGTCTCGATCCGCGCCGCGAGGATATCGATCGCCGTGTCCAGTTGGCCAACGGAAGATCCGCGCCTGCGCGCGTCCGAGTCGCCCGCCCTCGCGCCGACGCTCACGCCTCGAGCAACGAGCTTCGTGGTCGCCGCACGCTCGAGAAGCAACGAACGAAATCCCGAATCGGGCATCCCACGAAATGGGCGACCGCCTCCGCCACCGCGGTCCCGACCGCCTCCCGCGACCCGGCCGGGAACTTGTTCAGCAACCGGACGGTGAACTGCGAGATCTGGCGGGCTTTCTCCTCTGCGTTCATACCCCAGAGCCAGCGCTCCCCCGGTCACCACATCAGTCCGTCACCCTGGCCTCTCTGGGCCGGGCATCCTGGGCAGCGAATACTCAACGCTGACCGCGACCGCCGCGTGCACGCAGCTACCGGCCCCAGCACCTGGTCTACGCCCACAGGCGCGGAACCACCTCGTGCGGAAAGACTTCGGTTGGCCTCTCGAATCGAGGCACGAAAGCGGGTCCATCAAGGTGCCGGACGCGCGATGATTGAACGGTGAGCGTCGACTCGGCCTCGACCAATTCCGGACACAAGAAGGACCGACAGGTACCTGCCGTGGGGTTGATCGTCCTCGGCGTCGGTCTCGCAGCAGTCGCCGTCCTCGTGTTCGTATTCCTGAAAGTCCAGTCGTGGCATGACCTGACTCCAGGGCAAGCCACACTGTTGGCGGGTATGGGTGCGATCGTCGCGGCCTCACTCGCTGTGTGGGGTGCATGGATAACCCGCCGAGGCGCGGAGGAGAACACGCAAACGCAGATAGCGGCCGATCGGGAGAACCTGACCTCGCAGATCACGGCGCAATCGGACAACCTGTCGGCCCAACTTCACGCCCAAGAGATACACCTTCGAACGCAGATCGAAGCCCAATCGGAACAGCTACGCGCAACACATGCGCTCGAAGAAGCCCGTGATCTCCGGACTCGGTACACCGCGGTCGCCCAACAACTCGCCGAGAAGACCCTGGTGATCCGCATGGCCGGTACCTATGCGCTGGCTTCACTCGCCGACGATTGGCACGCATTCGGCAACGATAGAGAGCGCCAAGTCTGCATAGATCTGCTGTGCGCCCAACTCCGAGACCTCACCGCGACCGCCGATGACGACCGCAAACTCCGCGCCGCACTGATCAAAGTCATTCATCAGCACACCAAGATCAGCGACGACCGACTACCCGAGAACGGTTGGTCCAGATGCCAATTCGACCTCAGCAGCGCAGACCTACAAGGCATCCAACTACCCCAAACGGTCTTGTTCGACGCGACACTCGACGACTGCAACCTGTCCGGCGCACTACTCATGGGTGTGCAGCTCTCACACGCTCACCTGCGCCGAGCCGACTTGCGGAACGCGATGCTGACCTTCGCCCGCCTACGTCGAGTCGACCTGACAGACGCACAGATCGACGACAGCACGGAGTTGACCGGAATCAAATACGACAACGAGACGACATGGCCCCAGAACTTCACCCCGCCTCCGAGCACATAGCGCTGGTCAAGACCCGCGGCAAGGGCCGGTCCGCGCCGGGACCGCCCGCCACACAGGTGGTGCCATCGAGAAAACGCAAGGGGAGCTGAACCCATCCGCCGGAACGACGGTGGCACGCGAGATGGGTCTCACGACCTCGATCATTGAGCAGGACACAATGTGCGCGCCGCCGGCAAGCCTCCGGCCCTGAGCCGGCCAGGCCGGCCCATGACCGTCGAACGACGATGAACTGCCGCGAGATCACCTGCCCGACCAGTCTCATCACCGGCGTCGCGTGGCCGCACCGCGAGCACCCGGCCACCAGGTCCGCAGGCTCGGCGTGGTCCGGGATACCGACGACGGCGGCGGTGTAGGCGGCCTACACCGCGTCCTACTCCGCCGCAGTGAGGTTCGACGCCGTCACGACACCGAAGTGACGGCGCCGTGCGGGTATTGCTCGGCGATCTCGCTCGTCTCCCGGGCCAGCCAGGTCAGCTCCCCCACCCCATCGTCCGCGGCCGTCATCAGATCCGCCCACTCACACTCCGGGCCCCGGACACACACCAACGCCAACTCGTTCTCGGACAACGTCTGCCACAGCTGCTCCACCGCGGACGACCCCATACCCCCATTCAACCGCAGACCACCGCCGATACCGAGGATCGGCGACGGCCTGTCGCATCTCGGCGCCGCCCCCGACACCACCGTTGCGCCGCTCTATCGACTATTAGCACCCGTACGGCGGATAGGTCCCCACGTCGACGCGGGAGCGGTTCGGTGACGTGTGGGGCGAGTTCGGAGCCTGACCGCTGTGTCGACGACGACACAGGACCCAGGCCTGGGCCTCACCGCATCGAGCGGGCCTCCGGGCACCGTCGGCCAAGCCCGGTGCCGCAGCGCAGCCGTCGCGGACTTCGCGGCCCGGATGGACGCGCACCTGGCCGCCCACGACCGGTACGCGGCGTCCTCCGGCAAAGACTCCCTCGTCGTCCTCGACCTCGCCCGCCGCGTCGAAACCGATGTGCCGGTGGTGTTCTTCGACTCCGCACCGCCCGGCCCGGTGCACTTGGCCAACATCCACGTAGTGGACCTACGCGGGCGGCCGTTGGCAGCGGACGCGTAGGGGTCCCAGTGTGCACCGAACCGGGCCACCGGCGACGCTACGACCGACGCGGGTCCAGCTGTGCTCGCCGCCGGGTCATGCCGACGCCGGGTCATGCGCAGCTCCGACGCCGGGGATCGCGTAAACCGCGTCGGGCACGACGCCGAGGCGTACTTCGATCGCCGCGATGAGCGTGTCGAGCACAGAGGCGTCGGAGGGGGCGGGCGATCGCGAACCGAAGCGCTCGGCGTACGCACTGAGCCTGTAGTCCGCGGGGCTCTGCGGGATGGGACTTCCCCCCACAGCGCCCCGTGCGCGACGTCGGCGGCCATGCGGTCGCGGATCCACCAGCGGCGATACGTGGAGGGGTCATACGGGGAGCGAGAGCAGGGTTTGAAGGGCCTCATCACGCCGTGCGGCAACGATCTCCCACCAATCCTCCAGGAAGCACGGAAGCACGTGACTCCCTGCTCGGTGATGGTGGTGGCGATCTGACTGGCCGTACCCGATCCGCGCCCGCCCAACCAGCCCATGCAGGTGAACTCGGCGAGGACGTCCGCGGCGAAGGCATTGTCAACATCGGGGCCGCCCAGGCGCCGAATCCCGGAAGGTCCGTAAAACCCGGGGTATACGGGTAACTACAGCGCCGTCACCTTCGCCTCCCGCGAAGAAGGCCCGCAATCACATCACGGGCATCCGGATGCTCACGGGTCTGCACTCGCGGACCATCGTCATCAGATACAGAAGCACCCATCAGAGGTGAGGATTCCTCGGCAACCAGCTCAGCGATCCAACGATCGTCGGCCGGTACCCACGCCCGCGGCTCCTCACGAAGCCCCTCCGCGACAGACACCTCACGCCGACGCCCTCCCACACCCGCAGAACCGGAGTCGCTAGCCATACCATTGCCCCTCACTGCCGATCACAGACGCTTCGGATGCCAGACCCCACAATATGCCGATCCACGAGAAGCCCGGTAGCGCCACTCCGAGGAGGGCCGATGCCGGTACAGATGGCAACCTCCACAGACGTCACGACCGCACGAGTACCAGCGGCCACGCCACCGCGGCGATCGCCACCGCATACGTGCGGTGGCACCAGATGGCACGACAGCCCGCGCGGCGCGGCGTCACCGCCGCCGGCGCGAAGAACCGCTCCGCCCGCCACATCACTCCCACCGCGGCGACCATCCCCAACAGATACACCGCACCCACCACCGACACGACTCCCCACCAGAACCCATCCACTCGCCTCCAGCCCTCCCCTCAACGCTCGAATCGCGACAGTGCCAACAACCATATCGGCGGCCCGGGGGACGTTCGCTGATCAACGATAAAGTCCTGCAGCGCTTCCCGAAGCAGACCGGAGAGGCATGCGGCCGCTACCCGCTCTATAGCAACCACCTTCATCTCCCCGCCGCTCAATGGTGTTCGTGGACATACCGGTCACCTGATTCCGACGCCGCATCCTGGTTGCCGCCGAACAACGCCTACCGATGCACCTACATCTCCCGGCAGATCGACGTCAAAGCCCTCTACCGGTTGTGGGTGACCCAGGCGGAGAAGGACGTGATGAGCCAGGTCCTGCACTCCTGCTGACCACTACGCGCTATCCGGATTCGGGAAAAGCCGCCGGTCACTACCGTAGCGTCCGCGGGATCCGGCCTCGGCGTCTCGGATCCGGCCTTCGATGCGTTCCGGGTCTTCCCGGTTGGCCAGGCCGGTGCGGACGGCTGCGGCGATTCCGCGGTGCGCCCGGCCGCACCGCGGAATCCGACGGCGGGCTGGCTGATGTGCGGTGCCGCGGGTCGCACTCGTTGCTGTTGGAGCGGTTGGTTCCCCAGCCGTTTCGCGGTGTGAAAATGCCGTCACCGCCGACATCCCGCATCGGCCCGACGCAGACGGCGACGGGCAAGCGGTATGTATTCCGGCAGCGCGACCTTTCGCGTCGCTGAGGTGTGGTGATGAGGAGGCGGCTACTCGCGCTCGTCGAGCAGCGCGAGCAGTTTCTCCAGGGGGACACCGCTTGTGCCGTCCTGCCCGATCACCCGCTCATGTGAGGAGTTCACCAGGTTCTCGATCTTGGCGAGCTTCGTCTCGGCGGCGTCACGTTGCCGCCGAAGTGCGCGGATCACGCCTTCGTTCTCGATGTTCAGTTCGCGGAGCTCGTCGATGCCTGGTTCGATCGCCATGAGATCTCCCTCCTCGCTGCCTGTGGTTGCGACGAAGTGTAGTGGTGGACACAGACACTCCGCCCAAGCCCGACCGGGGATCGGAACCATGTACACACCGGCGACCGGGGCGCCGCGTGGCGCGGCGGCGCCGGGCGGACACCGCGGAGGGACCTCCATGAAGCCGCGACTGATTGTTGCCGGCGGGGGTTGTGCAGATTCGGCGCCGAGCCGTAAGGCCACCGGTCGATCTGCGTGGGTCATCTCCACCGCCTGGGGCGCGCGAATCACGGTTCACCCACCCGGACGCGCGCCCTCGTCGAACGACTGTGCGGCATCGCCCGACTCGGCGGCGTCGGCCGCCGCAGTCAACACCTCGGCCAACTGGCGCGCACAGGCCGGGGTGAGTTGACCGAGCGCACCGTCGTGGGCGTAGATGCCCACGTACTCGGCAACGATGCGCGTCCCGGACCGGTGCTCGCGCATCTGCCGCGTATCGGCCGATACGTCGATATTCCCGTCACGCAGAATCCAATACGTCCGGTGGCCAACCCGTCCGGTGGGTTCGTTCACAGCAATCCCTCTTCTTCAGCAATGGGCGAGACAGTCCGACAAGCCTTCCAGATCACGCCGGGGGCGGCGTACCGCGTTCCGCTCGGGCGCCGGCCACCCGCCGCATGCCTCACCGCTCGATGAGCGGACCACACGGTGTTCGGGATCGTCGGACCGTCGTGCGCCCGGACCGGGGTGTTCCCTCCATCGCTGGTTGGGGTGCGCTTCGGATACGGCGGAGAAGGGCGGCCGCGAGCGCAACAGGTGGATCCGGTCTCGCGGTTCCCGCACCGATCGCCGCAGGGGCGATCGAGCCGACTGCCGCCGCGGCGCCGGCGTGCCCGCCCGTTGAGACACCACACGTGAGAACGTCCGCCGCACAAGGCAACCCGCCGCCCACCGGGTCTTGAACACCCACCGCTGCAACGACCCTCGAGGACCGTGGGCCGATCAGCCACCCCGGGCCCCGACTGCCCGCTCCGGACTCGGTGTGCCAACTACGGGCCGGACGGCAACATGTCCGGGACGGTCCGGTCGGCGCCGGCCGCGGACAACGCCGCCCGGTTGGGCGATGGCGCAAGCACCGGGCCACGCCGGCACCGAACTCCACTCCGCCGCACGGTTGGGCGGCAATGGGCACGAACAGACCGTGATCGTGGCCGGCTCATCGGTAGCCCCGACGGCATCGAGTTCGGCCGTCGGCCCGCGCCCGCACCACCTACGGATGCGGGCCGCAGCGTGAGGCTACTTCCACCAGTCCCGCCTGCGATGCGGGACAACAATGTCGTCGAAGACCCTGGTGTCACCGGTATCCCACCGGCGACGCCCCGCCGCGAGGGTACGAGCGGTACGGCGACGCTCACGACGGAGATCACGAGCATGACCCTCACCGTCGTAGCACAGCGAACACGAGCAGATCCTGGTGCCCGTGTACGTGAAAGCCCAGAAGCACTTCGTCGCGGGCAACCAGGCCCGACCCTCCTGACACCGGTCAGGGAGGTCGCACACGTCGTGGTAGTCGGCGTGTAACGGTTCAATGGAAAGTTCGCCACGGCGAAGACGAACCCAATACGGAGAATGCGCATCGGTACGGGACAAGGCGGTGCCTTTCAGCGCTCAGGCGCCCCGGCCCGCTACCCCCGAATGAGGACGCACCGGGGCGGCGATAGGAGCACCGCATCCCTCGCCCGCCGAAGCGGGCATCGCCATCCACCAGAACTCATGCCGCCCATTCTGACATCCACCTACGACAGACCCGAGCAGACCACACCCGCTTGCCATGGCGGCCCGGCAACAGCAACCCCCGCCCACCGGAACCCCATCCCCCATCTACCCTGCGTCTGCGGGCCACACCCGCTCCGCTGGGAGTCGTTTGCCGGCGCCGGACCGACCAGCACCACCCCGGCACCACCACCTCGGCACCACCGGTGAGTTGCATCGCGACCACCGCACCCCGGGGTGCCGCCCCGACATTCACGTCGGATCCCACGGTGATCGTTCGACGCTGTTCAGCTCATCGAGAACCTCATCGACCGTGGTCGTCGGGATGCGGAAATCCTCGCCCTCCGACGCGCGGAGGCGACGACGTACCTGGGCGAGCATGGCGAGTTCACGCTCGAGGTCTGCTGCGGCTCGATCACCCACGACCTCACCCTGCCCTGAAATGGGTGATAACCAGAGCGAGCCGCACGACAGACGCGAGAGTCCACCCTCAGTGCGGTGCAGCATCCGCGTCGCGGGGAGGGACTTGGCGTTCGAGCAGCTCCGCCAACTCCTCAATGGTGACCTCCACCGTGCCGAACATCGGATCCCCCTCCATAGCGGCGCGGGCGACCGCCCGACCGAGACGTTCTATGAGGTCGGCATACAACGGATCCGTCATACCGGACAAGTCTGCTGCACCCCCGAGCGTTCACCCCACCCACCCGAAAAAATCGGGTTCAGCTCTCCGGGTGTGTCGAGTCCGCCGCATCGAGTGCATGCAACGCCCGGGACGCCTTCCTCGACTGGCTCACGAATCGGAGGTGAATGGTCGCCGACACAAGCGCCCCCACCGCGAAGACGATCGCCAGAAGCCACCACCACGCACCAAACACCAGGAAAAGCCCCAGGCAAACGCAGGCGGCGCCCAGGAACGCCCACTGCACACGCAGCACCTTCCGAGCCTTCTCATTGGCACGGGCCATCTCGGAAAGATAAAAGTCCTTGCTCATCGAATGAATGTCGACCTCCCGTTCACACTCGGTCCGGACACTGGGGGAAGCGGTCAGCACCGACGAAGAAAGAAAACTCGCCATCACCCACCACTACCTCCCTCACCGAACACACCCCCAGCGTAGGGGGCATGGCCGACAGTGTGCGGTGCCGACGCGTCTGACCAGGGCTGTCGGTGGCTCCGCGCCGCGGCGGGAAGGGGCCGCCGGCGACCACGGAGCGCCGGAGCACCCAGGCCCCGTCCTCGTCGCCGGCGCGCTTCTGGCTGTGCGCGCAAAGATGTCCGCACAGAGCACCGATGGCTCGCCAATGCTGCGCCACAGAGGCCGGGCCGACCGAGAATGACTGCGCTGATGGCCGGCGACAGGGCCGCCGAATCCATCAGGCCAGTGTCCACAATGTCACGCGACCGGAAACGCTGCCTGCGCATCATGGAAGGCCCGCTCGACCTCGGCCGGAATCCGGCCGCGGGAGGACACCACGTGCCCCTCCCCGATCGCCCACTCCCGAATCTCCCTGGACGCCCTCTTCGCCGAAACCTTGCTCACCGACGCGCTCGTCACCGGAGCCTTCTCCGCGGCCGCCGGTTTCGCGGCCGTCCTTGTCGCCGGAGCCTTGCTCGTCGCCGACCTCGTCACCGGAGCGGCCGGCGGGGCGGTCTTCTTCCCGGCCGCCTTTGTCGCGGAAGGCTTCCTGGCCGGCGCCGTTCGTCTCCGAGCCTTCGTGGCCTGCGCGTCATGGAAGGCGCGCTCGAGTTCAGCGGGAATCCGGCCGCGGGAGGACACCACGTGCCCCTCCCCGATCGCCCACTCCCGAATCTCTTTGGTCGTCTTCTTCGCTGGCGCCGTGCTCACCGACGCACTCGTCACCGGAGCCGCCGCGGACTTCTTCTGTACGGCCGCCTTCTCCGCCGGACCGGTGCTTGCCGCCGACCTCTTCACCGGAGCGGTCGCCGCGGACGCCTTCGTCGCAGCTGCCTTCTTCGCGGGCGCCTTCCTTGCGGGCGCCGTGCTCGCCGCTACCGCCTTGGCCGGAGCGGTCGGCGCGGCCGTGGTCTTCGCAGCTGCCTTCTTCGCACTCGTCTTCTTCACCTTCGCCGGCTTGGCCTGAACCGTCTTCGCCTGCGCGTCGTCGAAGGCTTGCTCGATCTCGGCCGAAATCCGGCCGCGGGAGGACACCTCCAAGCCCGCCCCGATCGCCCACGCACGAATCTCCCTGGTCGTCTTCTTCGTTGGCGCCCCGCTTGCCGCTGCCCTGTTCGTCGAGGCCTTTTCCCCGACTACCTTCTTTGCTGCCCTCTTCTTCGCCGTCGTCGTCTCCGCGATCGTCTTCTTCGCGGCCGTCCTCTTCACCTTCGCCGGTTCAGCCGGAGCCGGCTTCGCCTGCGCGTCATGGAAGGCTTGCTCGATCTCGACCGAAATCCGGCCACGGGAGGACACCTCCAAGCCCGCCCCGATCGCCCACTCACGAATCTCTTTGGTCGTCATCTTCGCCGAACCTGCAGAACCCCTCGGTGATACCGCCACGTTGTCTCCCCATTTCGCCAGGCAATCGTCAAACACACAGTAGCGGCATTTCGGCGCCCCCGCCGCCAGCCGATGAAACGGCAACCAATCACACGCGGGCCGCACTGATCTGGGAAGACCCGTAGCCCTCACCCTGTCGTCTGACAGGACCACACAGAGCACCATCTGCCGACGGTGCCGGACGACTGCAGGACCATGTCAGCCAACCAGGCCTGGGTCTTCTTTTCGTATCGGAGAGAGAATACGGACTCTATTGCTCTGCAATCGTTTCCGACGATCAATAGGGATCACGGCAGAACCGTCGACATGCACCGAATTCGCGGAACTGCCACGACGTGAAACGCAGCCCCAAACAGAAATGGCGTGAAAGTGTTCGAGCCCCCAACCACGGCCTCGAGGAGACCGAGAGATAGAGAATCACCTGATACCCCATTTTCCCAACCGATCTCCAACCCATCACCAAGCATGAACCCTGTGTCACCGTGCTGGATGCGAGTCCACACCCACGCCCATCCGTTGCCGAAGCCCGGGCTACGGAAGCCGAGCGCTTCCCACACCCACACATTTCAAGTGGTGGACCTCACCCGGGACCGTGACCACCTCGTCGACGGTGCCCTGGTCGGTCAGCCGCGTCAGTGGACTCGGCGAATGGTCAGTGCAGTCGAGCCCAGGGTTCCGCGGCGGGCAGCATCAGGACGAGTTCGGCGGGGTGGTTGCGGCAGCCGCACATCACCCCGTCGAAGTCCGGGGCGGCGGCGAGGATCTGATGGCGAAACATTGGCCGAGGGCCGGATCGCTCGCGCTCACCCCCGGGAACAGCTGCACCCGATCGGCCCACCGCACGCCGTCATCGAGGGCCGTCCCGACGAGGGCAGTCACTGCTGTTCGGTTGCCCCTGACCCACTATGTCAACGTCGACAGGCGAACCGTCGGAACCATCGATACCCTCACCCGATCCCCACCTGAAACGGTGAGCCGGCCGCGACAGACCCCGAATCAGTCTCGCACACCACGCATCCCAGCGGGGACCCGCGTACACCGTTCAACGAGATTCCTATAAACAGACCGCTCATACTTTTCGCAGGGGAGGCTCCATGAAGAGCACGATGGTCATCGCCGCAGGCGCATTGGCACTCGGCTTCGGCGCAATGTGCGCTCCGACCGCCACCGCGCAGGACGCCGGCTACGGGGAGTACCCCTGCAGTGACCAATTCCAGGTCCCATGGTCACTCGATGCATGGAACGGCACCCACAAGGTCGCATTCAGCCCCTTCGGAACCGACAACATCGAGTGCGTCTCATTCTACGGACAGACCGCGGCGTACCAGCTCGATGCGCAGGGACGAAAGCATGCCCTCAATCCGCCATCCGGCGTACTCGGTGCGTTTGTCCCGAATCTCTACTTCTGAGACCCCGCGGCGTACTGACCACCCCCATCGGATCTGCCCTCCCATCGGCCCCGCGCGGGCAGGGCCGCTTCCATCTCCGGGGCCTGCACCACCCCCACATCGGTGACGAACTCCGGCGCCTGCGCGCCCCGACCGCGCCATCGTCGGTCAAACCCATCAGCGCCACCCCCGCAGGATTGAGATACAGCGGGCGACCGCTGTCGTAGTCGGAGACGGCAACCAGGTTCTGGGCACGTTCGATCACCGCGAGCAGCAGCCGAGTATCCGCCGCCGTCGGCCCCCCTTACGATCCCGTTCCGTACCGACCGGCGAGGTGTCAGCGAGCGGTCGGAGTGTTCGGTCGGCGATCGTCGGCGTACATGGCCTCGACCCGCGCCTTGATCTCGGCGGTGCTCATCACCGGGCCGCCGCCACGTCCGGGATTCGGGCACGGACATCGTCGGGGTCGAGGGTATCGCCATGAGAAATCTGCCTTCGTCACTCGGGTGTGGGGCCGCCACCGCGGCGGCCCGCGTGGCTGGTCCAGCACCCACGCATAGGTGTGATCTGATTCACATGCCGCGGCGTTACATGCACCATCCCCAACCATCGACCGGCCACCACCAGCACACCGGCCTGGGCCCGACACCCTCCTCGCCGCCGACACCCCCACCTTCCCGGACGGCCGCCCGCCACGTGGACCGAGCCGAAAGCCTGCACGACGGGCACACACCCCCGTCTTTGACCGACACAATCGCCCAATCCCTGCCCGCACACCTCGAGCACGCGTGGTGTGGGCTGACCGATGACGACCCGACGCCCCGACGGCCTGCCGGCCCGCACAGACGGCCACGTCACGGATGTGATGCCAGTTACTTTCCAGCGATTCTCTTCGGCATCGGGTGCCGCGCCGCTACGCTCGACAACACACCCCGATACCAACCCCTGAGACGGGCGCCGGGTGTAGAGCATCCGGGCACCTCCCGGATCCACCGATGTCGAGCCCAGGCATCACCGCACCGACATCCCCACCCGTGTGGGCGCGGTGCGCACCGAAACCAGTCCCGAACCCCGGTCGGTCACTGTCGTGAACCCGACCGCCCATCCCCGGGGCTCAGAAGTGAAACCGCGATGCGTCGAGGGGTCATGTCGCACAACACTTCCCGGACCACAACGAAACGGTGCGCACCCGATCCCACACCGTCCGCGCCCACAGGAAGCCCACACTCACCCACATCGATGTGCCGTACACGCGCGGGCCGGGGACCGCCCACAGCCCGCCAGCCGCACCGTGCGCACCGTGCGCACCTCGCTGCGCGATCCGCCGATCGTGTCACCGTTCATTTTTCGAAAGCGACTCATCTGCTGTGCCTGATCATCTCCACCACCCCATCGACCTGGACTGGCAGCACCGCGCCTCATGCCGCGGCACCGACACCGACATGTTCTTCTCCCTCGACGGTGAACGCGGCAACGTCCGCGCCCGGCGCGAGCGCGCCGCCAAACAAATCTGCCAAGACTGCCCCGTGCTCGACAACTGCCGCGCGCACGCCCTCACCGCCACCGAGTCTTATGGCATCTGGGGTGGCATGTCCGAAACCGAACGCGCCCGCCACACCCGGCGCACCCGCCGCCCGGCACGACCCCGCGAGCGTGTCGTGTCGACGGACCCTTTAACCTGGCGGATCCGAACACCCTGAGCGTGAAGGTAGAACAGCCATGGCCACCGACTACGACGCACCACGAGTCACCGAATCCGACGAGCCGGACACCTCCCTCGAACAGCTGACCGCCAGCCGGAAAGACACCCAGTCCCCCGTCGTCGACGTCGAAGACACCGACACCGCCGAGTCGTTCGAACTGCCCGGCGCGGACCTGTCCGGTGAAGAATTCACCGTCCGTGTCATCCCGAAGCAGTCGGACGAATTCACATGCACCAGTTGTTTTCTGGTCCACCACCGCAGCCGCCTCGCCGACGCTGCGCAACAACTCTGCCGCGACTGCGCCTGAGTACGTCAGCGCACTCGAGATACTCGGCCCATCGCCAGGTTGAGCGGAGTCCGCATTGCCCACGCTCGTTCCGCCGGCACGGCAGCCCTGACGGAGCCCTTCCCGAAGGTCGCCCGGCGGCGCGGTGGGGCGGGCGGGGCTCGAACCCGCGACCAATGGATTATGAGTCCACGGCTCTAACCGACTGAGCTACCGCCCCATCACCGCACCACCCCTCGCTCTGCGGGCGTAGCGATGGTATCTCCACATTGCTGCCCCGTCCCGCTCGCGGCGGGGCAGTGCTCATACGCGGCCGAAGAGCTGCCGCACGCCACCGTCCTCATCGACGGCATACAACGCCATTCCCAACAGATCGAGAATCCGTTGCGGCATCGACACCGCCTCGATCCGCTGCGCGGCCCCCGCGGGCAGGGTGTCGGTGAAGAAGGTGCCGAGCGCGGCGGCGTGCTTGCCCTCGGTGCCCCAGACGATCTTGCCGGTGTCGTGGTCGGACACCATCGTCAGGTACTTGTGGTGGCGGCGCCACGAAATCTCGTCCACCCCGATCTCGACCAGATTCGTGAATCGGTCGAGGTCGAGTTTGTCGGCGACGACCCGGCCGCAGATCGCGCCGACGGTGCGCCAGGTGATGCGGTAGAACGTCGCCACGGTGGACTTGTCTGTCTTGGTGGCCAGCCACACCGCCAGGTCCTCGAAGTCGCGGGTGAACCCGGATCCGGGGCGGGCGAAGTCCACCGCCTCGACCAGCACCCCGTGCTCGGGGCACCGCAGTCGCCGGCGGCGCATCGTGAGCACACAGACGCGTCCGCCCAGGTTGAGGTGCCGCCACGACGAGTCCACCTCCCGGGTGTCGTAACGATGAAGGGTTGAATAAGCAGTGCCGAGCAGCCCAGCATGATGCGGCGTTTGCCGTACAGGTCGCCGAGGCGTCCGCTGATCGGGGTGGCGACGGCGGCGGCCAGCAGGGTTGCGGTGACGACCCAGGTCGCGTTCGAGCGCGTCGTATCGAGCAGCTCGGGCAGCTCGCCGATCAGCGGCACGACGAGCGTCTGCATGACCGCGGCAACCACGCCGGCGAAGGCGAGCACGGCGACCACGGCATTGGTCCGAACCGCAGGCCCTGGGTCGTTCGGGATCGGAGGCGTGGCGCCATCAGGTTGCGCGGAGGAGGGAGAATCAGTCACGAAACCGTGGGAGAACGTCATCGCGGGTTGATCCGTATCTCGCCCTGCAGGCGGGTTTGCTGTGAACCACTGGTCTCAACTCGCCCTGACACCCAGGGCCTTAACCAACCCACAACCGTTCGGTGGATCGAGGATAAGGCACGCTGGGGACTTGCTCGATCGGAGTGAAATCCCGCGAGACCGACGATCAGGCGAGGCCCTGCCCGTCGGCAGAGCCGACACGTGCAAAAGTAGCACCCTCGACGTCCAGCTCGAGGTCGGTTGCGGCGCCGCCGGTGGCGGGCTGTCGTCCGTGTCGCATAAACATGGAAATTATCAGGGCGATGACAGCGCTCCCTGCACCGACAAGGAAGATTGTGGTGAACGCGGCGTCGTTGTATAACGGCCCTTCGGGGCCTACGTCCGCGACATTGCTCGACAGCACGGCGCCCACGATTGCACTGGCGATAGCAGTTGAGATCGAGACCGAGCAGACCTGGATCCCACCCGAGACTCCCGTGTACTTCCGAGGCACCGCCTCCACCATCAGATTGGGTTGGGCCGCCCAAAAGAGCCCGAACCCGACACCCATAACGCATAACCAGACGAGAACAAGTACCAGTGAGTGGTGCGCTAGAGCCAGCAGCGTCGATCCGATCGCGAAGCTGGCCATGCTGGAGATCATGATCGCCCGCGGGTTGAAGCGTTTCGTAAGCAGCCCGCCGAGCGGTCCGAACACCATGGACGTGATCCCGAATGGGATCTGGGCCAGGCCGACCATCAACGCACTGAGACCGAAGGCGTACATCATGCCGGTGGAGGAAGGGGTCTGCAGCATCTGCGGGAGGGCGATCGCCATCATCCCGCACGCCATGAACCCAACCAGACCGACTGTAAGGGTCAGCGCGACGGCTGGGTTGCGCAGTACCCGGAGGTCGATCATGGGTTCTTCAACCCGGCTCTCGACCAACACGAACATGCCCAGTGCGATAAATCCACCGAGAATGACCAGCAGGGTTAGGGGCGCAAGCCAGCCCCACTTGTCACCCTGCCCAAGCCCAAGCAGGATCCCTCCGATGCCCAACGCCAGTAGCAGGCCACCGAGGATGTCGACTCGCCCGACCTCAGCGGACCGTTGCCGAGGAGTGCGGGGCAATACGATGACGCTCAGCGGCGCGAGCACTGCCGTGAAGGCGAAGAAGAACCAGAAGATCGACCGGTAGCCCAGACCATCGACGAACGCACCCCCGATGACAGGTGCTAGCAGTCCGGAGACGCCGAACCCAGTTCCGAGTGCCCCTAACGCAATCGGGACGACGCGTGGTGGTAGTGAGTCCCGGAACACCCGGTACGCGATCACAGGCATCACCGCTATCGTCCCCTGGAGTGCCCGACCCACGATCATCAAGGCGAAAGACGACGATAGCGCCGAGATCAGGCTTCCTACCAGAAATACCGCGCAGGCGGTGAGAACCACCGGCCGTTGGCCGAAGCGGTCAACCAGCTTACCTCCGAGGGGCATCACCATCGCGCCGACCAGAGAGACTATCGTTATTGTCCAGGCGAGTCCTTCGACCGGAAACTCTGCTGCCATAGGGCGTAGACCAGGTACCAGCATTGCGACAGCCATCGCGTTGAGTTCGCACAACAGCAGGATGACCGCGACGATCGCTATCTGCCGTCGGACCCCGTGGATTCGTCCGTCAGTTTGACCCTCGGGGCAGCCATCCTCACTCGGCGCTTCATTGATAGACATTGAAACATCGCCCTTTCAGTCGTTAATGACCGTGTCTGCAGGGATCGCGTACACCGGGGCCGCCGGGAGAGGATGGCTTCTGTGTGCTGCCCTTGAAGGAGGCCGAGGGATTGGCTCAGATCGGCCCTTCGCTTCTCGACGACTTCAGACGTTAGCCCTGAGACTGCGGAAAATCGGGGTCCTATTTGGGCGCTTAATGATTCGTTGATTAGTCGTAGCCTCGGCGGACAGACCTCATCGGTCAGGAATCGTTCAGTAAGGCGACCTACTCGGCTTCGGCGAGACGCGATCCGCCTCCGGCAGTGAGCGATCACCTCGTCGTCGGTGTCGGTCGCCCCTCTATCGAGGACGACGACTTACCGACTGAACCAAATTTTGTGCGGGCAGGCGCCGTCGAACTTGACGCGTCGGACCGAAGTTTGGCGGAGGCTGCTATCTGCGCGATGACCAGCAGCCGATACCTGTTTATTCGTTGGTCTGAGTTCGCATCGCTTGGTGTGGCCGCGGAGGGTCGCAATATAGGGCACTAATCTGGACGGCTGGCGCCCCTACAGTTCATTGTGATGCAAATCTCAACGAGGCCTTCATGGCTAAGGGGTGTTTGAGAACTCGCGATCGCGGGCGTGTGCCTCGCTTAGAATCGAAGAATGAGGGCTCCTGGTTGGGTCGGTGAGTACATGTCCCCGACTACACCAGGAGCCCACAATGACATCATCGCCGATACCGCCATGCCGGTCGTGCCCGCCCCACGCGGCGGGCGGGCACGGTTGCGTGGTGTACCCGTCGTCGGTCACCGACGCAGAGTGGGCGACCCTCGAACCGCTGTTGCCCGCGCCCGGCATCTCGGCAGGCCGAGGCGGCAGACCCGAAGCATTGCCGCCGTTTGGACGCCATCTTGTTCATCGTCCGCGGTGGTATCGCGTGGCGGCAACTGCCGATGGAGTTCCCGCCAGCCGGGACGGTGTACGCGATCTTCACCCGCTGGTCCCACAGCGGCGCGTGGCAGCGCATCGGTATCGGCGGCCGGTACCGTCTGCGAGTCGATGATCGCCGCGGTCGGGCACCGGGCCCGCCCGTCACGCACCCGCAGGCGGTCGCGCAGCGCGTCGACGTGCCCCGATCGGGCCGCGGCTGGGATGGCGGCAAGAGAACGAACGGCGTCAAGCGACACGTTGCCGTGGATGTGAACGGACTGCTGCTCGCCGTCGTCGTCACCGCTGCCTCGATCCAGGACCGCGACGCCGCGCACCGACTCCTGACCGCACTGCGCGGCAGGTTCTCCACCATCCGGCTGGTCTGGGCCGACGGCGCTTATCCTGGACGGCTGCCCGTCTGGGCGAAAGACGCTCTCGCCCTGCCTATGCAGATCATCAAACGCATCCCCGGCGCCACCGGTTTCCACGTCCGACCCCGCGTTTGGGTGGTCGAGAGAAGTTTCGCGTAGCTCAACAAGCACCGCCACTGCGTGCGAGACTACGAAACCAGACCCGACCACCACGAGGCCATGGTTCACATCGCGACGATCGCGACACATGACGAGGCGGCTCGCCCGAACCTGACGGTTTTCAAACGCGCTCTAAGCTTGTCGTTTAACCTCGGCCATCGCGTGGGGCAGTTGGTGATGATGTTGTTCGGCGTGTCGCCGCGGCATGGGGCGACCACCGCCTGATCATCTTGAGGTTCCTCTCACAGAACTTTCGAGACAAAGGCAAGCGGTGGCCGTGAGTGTCAGTGTGCCCTACACGCAGGTGGTCGGGGAAGGGTCGTGCGCGGATGACGGGGTCGAGCTGGTGTCGTTCCGCGAAGAGTTCTACCGGTGTTTGTCGGCGCGCAGCGATGCGGTGTTCGAGCTGACCGATGCGCTGCTGTGTTCCGGGGACCCGGTCACCACACTGGTCGACTTGTCGCTGACCCCTGAGCATAGGCGCGGTCACGGCGCCTTGTACGACGGATTAAACTGCGGCCGAGTAGATATCGGTCGACTGCGACGCGCAGTCGGAGCACTTCCCCTGCCGCGAAGCAGCGATGGCCGGATCGTCCTGGCCATCGATATCAGCCCGTGGCTGCGCCCGGATGCGCCAACCAGCTCCCAGCGAGCGTTCTGTCACGTCTACGGTCGCGGTAAGAATCAAGCACAGTTGATCCCCGGGTGGCCGTATTCCTTCGTCGCCGCGTTGGAGGTGGGCCGCACGTCGTGGACGGCGGTACTCGATGCGGTGCGCCTGCGGCCCGACGACGACGAAACTACGGTCACCACGGCACAAGTCCGTGAAGTAGTCGGGCGATTGCAATCGGCCGGGCACTGGAGAGACGGCGACCCGGACATCGTGCTCGTCTTCGATGCCGGGTACGAACTGGCACGGATGGCGTTCCTACTCGCCGATCTACCGGTTCAGGTGTTGGGTCGGATGCGTTCGGATCGGGTGCTGCACTTCCCCGCGCCGCCGCCGGGTCGAACCGGGCGCCCACCCCGGCACGGTGCCGAATTCAAATTCGCCGACCCCCAGACCTGGCCCGAACCCGACAGCAACACCGATACCGACACCGACCGCTACGGAACAGCCGTCACTGCGGCTTGGAATCGGTTGCACCCGAGGATCACTCACCGTGGATCGTGGGCCGACCACCCGGGACCGCCGCCGATCGTCGAAGGCACGGTGATCCGGCTGACGGTCGATCACCTGCCCGGCGACCGGCATCCCAAACCGGTGTGGCTCTGGTGCTCACATCCGGGTGCGGGCACCGCCGATATCGACCGATTGTGGCAGATGTTTCTGCGGCGCTTCGATATCGAGCACACGTTCCGGTTGTTCAAGCAGACGTTGGGCTGGACCGCCCCGAAGATCCGCAACCCCGAGGCGGCCGACCGATGGACCTGGATCGTCCTGGTTGCGCACACCCAACTCCGGCTCGCCCGGCCGCTCGCCGAAGACCTACGCCGTCCGTGGGAACGACCCGCCCCACCGCGACGGTTGACGCCGGCCCGCGTCCGTCGAGGGTTTCCGCGCATCCGCGCGACCATGCCCAATCCTGCCAGTGCACCGAAACCCAGTCGACCCGGTCCCGGACGCCCACCCGGCTCGAGGAACCGTCGCCCCGCCCAGCACCATCACGTCGGGAAACGCACGAAAATCGACATCACGGAGCCAAAAAGTGAAACCCAACCAGGTTAAATAACAAGCTAAGAAACATGGCCCAAGTGGATCACCGAGGATGCCCTATGGCCCGGTCTGCCGGGCCGCCTCAGAAGTGCCTGCACGGCCACGGTGCCGCCGATTCCTCCGGCGAGCAACCCCAGCAGCAGTGCCACGTTGGTGTACATGTCAACCTCCCTTCGGGTGTGGTGATGGTCGGACACTGTTTCGGCGGGCTTGACCCCGTGCTCACGTACGCATAGTCAGATGACGGGCGGAGCCGTCTCTACTTCGTTGTACCCGCTGTCGTCACGGATGCCTCTGCAAAAGAGGGCGGGCGTCGGCGCGACTTAGCTTCGCGAGCGTCGGCGTTGGACCGCAGGGGGTTGCCTGTCTTGGCCACACGATGTCCGACAAGAGTCAGTATCGCTCGTGGAATCCCGAGACCCTTCACCGGCATGCCTGTCACATAGCCTTCCGTGAAGAGATAGTTCGCGGCGTCGTACACCTCGTCGTCGCTGAGCGCCGACGCGGCCCACCCGACTTCTCCTCCGATGGCATCCGCGTCCAAGATCGGGCTGCGATAACCCTCCGTTGTCTTTGCAAGAAGCCAACGCAGGACAGCGTCACGAACCGCCCACTGACGATCGGTAGCTGCACTCACATTTCAGTCCTCCGGTAGATGCCGTTGATGCCTCCATGCACCATAGCCGTCGGCAAGGAATAGACAAGTATCGAACTATTCTGCGCGTCTTAGGATTTCAGAACAGCCCCGGTCGATGCCGCAAGCTCGTCGGCGCGGGCGCGACTGAGGCGCAGGGCATCTCGCGCGGCAAACAGACCCGTGACAACGTTCTAGCCGATCCCGTCGTCACCATCGACGCACTCCGAACCGGCCCTTTTGCGCGTGACTCGGTAGACGTGCCCTTCCCCGAATATACCACTGAACTGGACTTATTTCTTTATTTGGGTATGGTCGAGGTCAGTTCGCGGTTGCCGATTCGGAAAGGACCGACAATGGCCGACAAGTCCGCCGTCAAGAGTTCAAAACAGTCTGCACGTGCTCTCAAGGAGCGCCGGGCGGAGAAGAGAGCGAAGGCCCTCGAATCGACTCAGTTCATTCGAAAGCGTAAGAGCTGACGTCATCCTGGAGCATCGCCACCTACCTGCCATCCTCGTCACTGCCTGAGGGTTGGAATGTCGCACCCGACGCTCGGCCAAGAGAAAAGCCGACTCGCCCCATCACGGACTAGCAAATTTCGGGTTCCAGCTACGTGGGGTGAGGACCTCGCCGGGCTTCCCTCCTTTCCGCTCATAAACAGAATCGGAAAAGGCTCACGGAGCGCTGAAGAGTGTTCTGGAAACACGGCGAATGTCATCGGCCTGCATCCGCGTGAGACCTAACGGGGGGCCAACTTCCGGCGCAGTTTAGTGCTGGGTGCCGGATCGACTGAAACGAGTGGTGACGATGCGAGTGTTGAACGTGATGCAGCGACCGGTTCGAGTGGTGCGCCAATCCGACAGTATGCGCACGGCCGCAGTGCTACTGGCCGAGTACGGGTTCGCGGCGGTGCCGGTGGTCGACGACCACGACCGGTTGGTCGGGATGTTGAACAGCGGAGACGTGTTGCGGGCCGGACAAACGTGCTCGGAGACGGTGGGCGAGGTGATGACTGCACCCGCCGTCGCTGCGCCGATGTACCACTATTTGGCCGATGTGAGCCAGATGCTGCTTCAGCAGGGACTACGCAGTCTACCGGTCGTGGATATCGACGGGCGGGTAGTGGGCATCCTCAGCCGCAGTGACGTGGTGCGGTTGATGCTCAAACCGGACGAGACGATCGCCGTGGGCGCGCAACGCTGCCTCGACGACTATACCGGGGACGGACGCTGGCGCGTGACGGTCGAGGAGGGCCGCGTCACCCTCGCAGGCCCCTTCGCAGACGAATCCGAACGCCGCATCGCGATCGCGTTGAGCAAGACCGTACCGGGCACCCGCACAGTGTCCATTGCCACTGAAGAATAGGTGGTGGTCGATCAGGCACAAGCTGTTGGCAACAGCGCGCCACGGTGATCACTGCACCGCCGCGACTCAGTGCGCGATGAGGGTGTTTCGGCATCGCCCCGACGGCCCGAGTGATCAGTCCGCGGCCACGCCACCTGGCTGTGGCCGAAGGCACTCTGATCGCGTCCCCCGTCGTGACGCTGCGCCGCACGCACGGCCACCCTGCGCCGGTAGCGGCCCGGAGGCCGAGAAAGAGAGAGAAGAGGAATGTACCGATCGCGCACGCCCGCCGCGGCAATCCATCGATCCTTCGCCCACGGCGGATCGATGAGCACGCGCCAGATCAAGGCCCATCTCGAGGTGATGTTCGCCCCCGAGACCGATCACGGCGCCCCGGGAGGAAACGCCGGTTCAGTGCTCGCACACCGGCTCAGCGAGGTTGAGGAGAACACGGTTCCGCTTCTCGCAGGCAGTGCCTGAGAGCGCAGAGCGCCGGACACCCCGCAGCACACGTGAGTACCGAACTCACCGACGGGCACGATCCCCCACCACGCCGACAGCACAATCGGGACAACATCGGCCTGGACGACCACACCAAGGACCCCGACACCGACCTACGAAAACGTCAGGAGCAACCATGACCCCTACCCCCATCACCACCGCCCTCGACGCCGAGCAGCAACGGATCGCCGGCAAGGCACTGCAGGGCACCGTCGTCGACCTGATCGACCTGAGCCTGATCGCCAAACAGGCCCACTGGAATGTCATCGGACCCCACTTCCTGGCGGTCCACCCCTCCCTCGACGAGCTAGCCACCGTCACACGCAATTTCACCGATGAGGCCGCCGAGCGCGCCACCGCGATCGGTGTCAGCCCGGACGGCCGCGGGGCCACCGTGGCCGCGGACGCGGGTACCACGGGATCCGCCGCAGGGTGGACACCCGACACCGAGGTGGTCGAGACGATCGTCGCGAACCTGGCCGCCGTCATCGAGCGGTTCCGGGCTCGCATCGAGTCCACCGAGAAGGCGGACCCGGTCACCCAGGACCTGCTGATCGGCATCACCGCCCGACTCGAGCAACTGCACTGGATGTGGCAGGCCCAGAGCGCACAACCATCTGCCCAGCGCCGTCGACTCGGACAGTTGCTCAGCGGATAGCTCCACCAGACGGTGAGCAAAAGAGGAGGCGGCCGCGCCGAACGATCGGCACCGGCGGTCTCGGCCATCAATGCCATAACGATCGCGTTTGCATGCCGCACTCCAATCGCCCCAGCACGGGAAGCCCGAGTGCGACGACAGTCCATGCCGCCCAATGATCGGTTGCGGGTCATTCCAAGCGGCTGCGCCACAGTGTGTGTGAGAACTCGAACTGGCACGCTTTGTGCCTCGCCGAGAATCGAAGAAAGTGGGCTCCTGGCTGGGTCGGTGATCACCAGATCACCGACCCAACAGGAGCCCACAATCTCATCATCGCCGATTTCGTTGTGCCCGGGGGGACATGGTTGCGCGGTGTACTCGTCGTCGGTCACCGACGCAGAGTGGGCGCCCCTCGAATCGCGATTGCCTGCACCGGTGGCACGGCAGCGGGAGGCGACCCGAGAAGAATGCCGCCGTGGATAGTGGATGTCACCCTGTACATCGTGCGCGGTGGTACCGCGTGGCGGGAAACCGCCGGTGGAGTTCCGGTCAACCGGGACGGTGTACGCGGTCTTCGCCCGCAAAATACCTGTGCACGAAACTCACCCAGAAACTCATCGCAATGGTCTGCAGATCTGGATTTCGACGAACACCGTCTGCACTCCACAGGACACCGGAATCCACACGATCAAGTGCAGCCTGCGGTACCCGTTCGGCTCTGTCGACGATGCGTGAAAACTCGATCTCGAGCCGTCATCTGACTGACCTTCGGGCCGCCAGGACGATGCCGGGGTCATGCCCACGGTGCTTCCGTGCCTCGCCGAAGCGTCCGACGGTACGAATCGGCCCGGTCCAGGTCGGCGTGGCTGTCACCCGGTGGTGGGGCGACCCCTCGACGCCCCACCGGTGTACGCACGGTCGAACGACCCGGTGAACGCGGCCCGGCGTACCCCCGACGCAGCGCCAACAGGCCGCTCATGGAAAGACCCGAGCGGTCGACGCTCACCGCGGCGGGCACGGTGGGTGTGCTTTCGTCGGTCCGACTCGGTCATGCCACCCCACACGCCATAGGATTCACCCACCGTCAGCGCGTGATCGCGACACCGCACCAGCACGGGGCACACCTGACAAATCTGCCGGGCCCGCGCTTCACGCCGATCGCGAGCGCCGCGCCGTTCGCCGTCGGGGGAGAAGAACACCGACAGATCGGCGCCGCGACACGCGGCACGCACCCGCCACTCACCAGAATCAACGGTGACCGCCACCAAGGGCGGATCCTTCGGGATCGACAACGGCGGATTCCTATCCATTGACACCACCGCCGCCGTCGCGGCGCGGCAGATGCGCTGTTGCACGGGGATGTTGCTCACGGCCACCGCGATCCGCAGACGGCCGCGACAGGACTCGTACAGCTGCGGTGGTGACGCTGACGTGGCTACGGCGCGCCACATCGAGGAGAGCATCGAAGCCGGCGTCATGGCTGCAGGCGCGCTGCTCGGCCAGAACTGCAGCCGCGGCGGACAGCAACTGTGCGTCCGCGGCCTGCGGCGAAGGCCCTCGTCCGGGTACTGCGGAGGTGTCGGTCGGCATGAGAGTCCTTTCGCTACATCGGGCGGTACTGCGATACAGGTGACGTCGGCGCGGTGGGGCGATGTCTCGCGTCTCACTGTTGACGGCCCGGTATCGTCCGTGGCTCCAGCTTCCATGAAGGGACATCCAGAGACCACCGGCCTTTACCTAGTCCTTACCTAGGTAAAGCACGGGTGTCGTGGGTGAGACCGTTGATGGGGTGCTCGGTCTTGTGTCGCGGACCACGCACGGCGGCGTGGCCGATCTGCGACCCGACACCGATACGCGGCGTGTACGCGCGGTTCAATTCGGCGAATGGTGCGGATGACTCTGGCTGTGCAGGGGTAAATCCGATGAGGCCTCCGGCCTCTGTGATAGCTGACACCACTAGCGAACGATCCATCGCACGCCTTTCGCCGAGCGGTGCCTGATTTGACAGTGTTCGTCGCAGTGGTCGACTCCTGCGCGCGGCACCCACTCCGAACGGTGCGATGCACCCCCTGCCGGGTCGATCGGGACGCTCTCGACCCGAGGAAGGAACCGGATTCAGCCTCCGGCCGACAGATCTCAGCCGCGATAGCATGCACCACAGCCATCGACGACGAATGGGCAGCTGAGTCATCCTGCGTCTCTCATACTCTCAAGGTGAGCGTGCGGTGATGCACCAGGATCGAGGTTGATGTGGTCGAGGTTGCGGTGCGCATAGACATCGGGTGTGCGGCGGATCTGGTGCCCGTCGTCGCGGCGAACATCCAGCGGGGCGTAGACCAGGTGTACCGCGCACACCAGGGTGCATCAGCGTCGACGGTGCGGGCAGCTCTCAAACGCAAGTTCGGCAGGGCGATCGGGACAACCGCAATCGAGGACCTCGCCGGATGCATCTCGGACGGGAACACTCCGGTGATCACACCCTCGTCCCCGTGGCGATCGGGCCGGCAGACGAAAGGAGGACCCGAGCGATCCGAACGTCCTGGTCTCCATCACCGCCACTCACAGCTGCAGCCTGCACCGGCGGTCACACGGGACGCCCCCATGCGGCTGCATCCGGAAGACCAATCCAAGAGCGGACTGGCGCCGAGGGTAGTGATCAAACGGTCGTCGGCGACTGGCCACCGCCGAAAACTTCGGGCGCCGGCACCCTCGATATCGTCGCCATAGACGACGTCGCCAGGGATCGGCCTGATCGTGCACCTCGACGTCGTGCAGGGCCCTTTCGACACCACGGCGCCACTCTCCGCGCAAGCCGTGTTCGCCATCCTGGTGGGATCCGCAGTGCCGTGGGTTGACGAAGTCGGCCAGGCATCTGCCCGGGCCCACACGCACCCGGCGGCACGGACATGCGAATGAAAGTGGGCCGGCACGGGATGCGCGGCAGCGCCCGTATCAGACCCACCCCCCATCGCGGGATCGCTCATCCTCTTCCCTTCGCGGCCCCCGGGGGCCCGGCGCCGAGAAGGATTGGTCAGCCGTTGACGTGGAACACCGCACGCCGGCCGCGATCGGCGCCGCGGCGCAACGCGGCCTGGACGGCGGCGGTGCCACCGATTCCGCCGGCGAGGACAAGTAGCAGCAGGGCGACATTGAGGTTCACGGGACAGGTCCTCCTCGGGGCGGGCCAAATGCGGCGGCCGGTGCGGATCGTAATGTGGTGGGGCTCAGTTCACTCGCAGCCCGCGGGGTCGGTACTGATCGACCCGGCACCGGCGAGGATCGACGGAATCCTGTGGTCGGGTCTCACACTCATGATGAACGCCACGAGAAGGCCGCGAAGTCATTGCCGACCGTTACACCCTCACCAGCGAACAACGTGCCCGCCGCCGCGCGAACGGCGACGGGCAGGCGAAACTGTAGCTCGCCCTGCGCACCTTGGCCGATCCTTCCAGCGCCCACGCTACGATATTCGGAGCACCCTGTCATCCAGTAGGACCGCAATGAATTCTGCTATCCTTCCGAAGTTTTCGGTGATGCACCCTGGCCGCCCGGCGCCGACATACGGTCCAGGCCGTACCGATCGCTAACCAATGAAATAGTCGACCGATGGGTCGGTCCTTCGCGACGGAGTGTGCGTACGCGGATACGACACATACCTCGCGGCGCGACCGGACTGGGTAACCTCGTCGGTGCCGGCGTGGTCTGCGCCGACGACGGCGCGGACCGCACAGGTTCCGCGCTCAACCCCGTGCTCACGTACTCATCGTCGAGTGACCGGTCGAGTCATTCTCTCTTTCACTTCACTGCCGCCGTTGTCGCGGATGTCTCTGCGAGCGGTGCCGCCAGACGCCGGCGCACCTTCGCCTCGTGAGCGTCGACCTTGTACCTCAGCGGTTTGCCGGTCTTGGCCACCCGACGTCCCGCGACAGTCAGCATCGGTCGTGGAATCCCGATCCCCATCACCGGCACGCCTGTCACATAGTTCTCCTTGAACAGGAACATCGAGGCGTCGACGACTTCGTCGCGGGTGAGCGGCGAGGCCACCCACCCGACCTCTGATCCGATGGCATCCGCGTCCAGAATCGGGCTGCGATAACCCTCCGTTGTCTTCGCAAGAAGCCAACGCAGAACAGCGTCACGAACCGCCCACTGACGATCGGTAGCTGCACTCACATTTCAGTCCTCCAAATAGATGCCACTAATGCTGCCCTGCACCATAGCCATCGGGAAGAAATAAGCAAGTCCGTGAAATTTCCTGCACGCCTTGCACCTCGGAAACTCCCGGCGGACGTCGCACGCGACCGGATCGGACGCCACAGGGGGTGAGAGTACCTCGGATCGGGGAACAGCCCGCCGACGCACCAACCGACGCCGTCGTCACGGCCCGCGCATCATCGAACCGCCTCTAATCGGCCGCTGAACTGGACTTATTTCTTTTGTTGGGTATGGTCGAGGTCAGTTCGCGGTTGCCGATTCGGAAAGGACCGACAATGGCTGACAAGTCCGCCGTCAAGAGTTCGAAACAGTCCGCACGAGCCCTCAAGGAGCGCCGGGCGGAGAAGCGAGAGAAGGCGATCGCGTCCATTCTACTCACCCGAAAGCGGAAGAGCTGATGCGACACTGGCGTCAACACCGCACCCCGCCACCCTCCTCGCTGCCTGAGGATCGATGATATTCCCCCGGGAACTCGGCCAACAGCCCTGACCCGCGCCCACATCAGATGTAGCAGCTTCGGAAGAGAACGGCTCGGAGCGTGGAAATATCAGCGACTGCACTCTCTTCCAATTTTCTACAACGGTGAAAGCGGCTCACAAAACCCTGCCGAGTTCAATGGAAGCACACCGCAGTCTTATTGGTCCGCCCCGCGTGTGACCACCCGATCGGGGGGCCAACTTCCGGCCTCTGACACGCCCGTCCCGGCCCCTCCACGGCCGGGACGACGTGTTTCCCAAAGAGTTCAGGGTGAGCGAGACAGGGGCACTCCCACAACATCCGGTGAGATGACCGTCTCCCCTGCCGACCTATGGGGTCGGTGCAGGAGTACCGGATGTGTCGAGAATTGATGGAACAGAAATGAATCGTCCTGGACTCGTTACCCGTCGGCCGAACCAGGCTTCGCTGTCGTCGAGGAGACGCCGGGCACTGTTGCGGGTCATCCTGCTGCCCTTGGACATCGTCGAAAGCGCCGACCCGGTCCCGGTACCCGCGGTCGACGAGGTCGAACCGTTCCTGCCGGCCCGCATCAGCGCCCCCTCCGCCACCGGGGACGATGGACCGCACGCACAGTTGCTGGCGTTCCGGCACATCGTCGATCGCAGCAGTCCGCCGGTTACCTTCGGCCTCGCACTCGATGGACAGCGCGCACCTAACGGCCCGCAACGCCGCTACGTCGGCCCCCCGGCGACGTGCCTGTCACTGTGGGAGGTTCCCGGCAACGGGCTGGTGCTGGCCTGCGAGGAACTCACCCCCGACCGCACCGGCAGCCTGATCGACCGGCACAATGACCCGCTCCGCGGCGGCGGTAGCCCCGAATTCTGGGCCGCTATCGAAGCATTTCTTCGTCCCTTCGGGCTGACGACCGAGGCGAGCCCGATCGACGTCTTCCCGCGGCTGGACACCCGACTGCCCAGATCTGAGGTCTACCGGCCGCTACGCAGCCTGACAATCCACGGCCCTAATTGGACCGGGCGGGACACCCTCGAGGGCCTGATCATCGAGGTCCACACCGACGGGGTCGATACGGTACAGCGACTGGTCGACGAACCGGGCACTACACCCAGCGCAGGGGCCGCGTCCCGCTCCTACCGTGGACTCTTGGGCTGGCACCGGGTCCCGCTGATCGACAGGGCGTCACGTCTCGGATCGGGGATCGCGATTCGCGAGGACGCCCGAGCCCTTGCCGTCGACCTCGGTTCCCCCGCCACCGGTCCCGGCCATCTCGATCGGGGCACCCGTGAGATGGTCTACTGCCTCATCGGCTGGGTCGCCCTCCGCGCACAGCACTCGGCGGACCACCGACGAGTACTGTCGCTCCTGCGCAACCGCCGCCAACTGAGCGAACGCGGCGCCCTCGCGGGCCTCGGCGACATCGCGGCGGCCCGCAGACGGATGATCGAGACACGGCTTCTGCAAACACACCCCGCGGGTGCTCACCGGCCTCCGCGGATCGAATCGACACACCTTCGATCAACGCTGGCGAACCGCACCGCCGACGAGATCGCCGTCCTGCATACCGAACTCGGTAAGCTCTGTGACAGTGCTGAAAGCTGTCTGCTGCCCCACACGCTCGCCTCCGCCCGAGACCGGCGGTCCACGCTCGTATCGGTCGCGGCCGCCGGTGCGCTGTTCGCCACCTCGCTCCACGCGGCCGTCGCGGCATCACCGGAGTACCTCCAGCGCTGGGGGTTCACCGTGGCGGTTACCGCCGCGATCGGCGCTGTCGCCCTACTCGACGTTGGGGCACGTCGTCGCCCCGGCGGGACACTGACGAAACCGACACCGGTCGCGCCGCCGCGGGCCTCGCCCGCCGTGACACCTGTCAGGGACCTCGAACGTCGACGGCGGGAGTCGATCTTCCCCTTCGAGACGCAGGTGTGGCGCACCGCTCCGAGTCGCCGCGGCAAGACGCCCACGTTGCGAGAGTGCCTCGAGGCCAACGACCTTTCCGGCTGCGCACCTTCCAACCCACCGTTGGTGGCGGCAAGTTCGTCGTCCCGTCCAGCACCAAAATGGACCTGACCTTCAGAACAGGCACCCACGCTTGCAGCGTCGAAGTCGAACTTGAACTGTAGGGAACCGCGAACATGAGCGAACTGATGACGCAACTATCGGTCCTCGACCGCGTTGCCGGAGTCCATTGGCGAAGACCCACCCGAATAGGGGCGCTCCGCCATCGACTCGGGCCGGGTAGCGGTGAGGGAAAGGAAATACGATGACCGGAGACACGGCAAAGGTGAATCGGATGGTGACCTTCGCGCTTCGCTGGTTCCCGCATGGCGGCGGCCCGGCGGAGGAGATTATCGCTGTTTTCGGTATGGATACCGGCGAGTTCTTCCGCTGTCTGCACGCGCAGCTGCACCCGAACCCCCCGACTCCGCTTCGGCCGACGATCGTGGAGAAGATGAAGGCAGTGGCACGGCGGCGTCTGTGGCTCGCGGGTTGAGATCCACGGCTCGCGGAACGCTTGGACGCGCTCCGGTTGCATACCGGCAGCTGGCGCTAGTGGGAACGCTGTGCGTGGGGCAGGCACGGCTCCGGGAGTTTTCCACAGGACTGCCGCAGATCATCTGTGGGAATGCAGGCGCGCCGCTTGCCGGTCGACAATAGAGCGTGCCGTGTCCTCGAACCCGTCGGTGATGATCTGCGGGGCCTGCTGGCGAAGAAGGCCGTACAGCGGGACCGCCGCAAACCGTGGGCGACGACGTCACTGCCTCCGGGAGCGCGTGTGGTCACCGAATACGGCTGAACGGGCCGGACGGCTCCCCCAGCTGGAACGACTCGGCTTCGGACTCGTCGGCTACGGCTACACCACCTGCACCGAAAACTCCGGCCCGCTGGCCGGGCAACGCGAGTGTGAGCAGTTTCCCACCGGATGAGCGGCGGGGCGATCATGGCGACGAGGAAAGCCGTGTCACTCACTCCGTCGTGGTCATTGGTCTGTTGCCGCTGCTGACAGCGGTGTGATGAGGAACGCGAGCCGGAATTTTCCGATTTTGATCTCGTCACCGTCGGCGAGCAGTGCGGTGTCGACCGGTGTCCCGTTGCGGTAGGTGCCGTTGAGGCTGCCGACATCGGTCACCCGAAATGTGTCGTTGTCGCGCCGGATCTGGGCGTGGCGACGGCCGACGGTCGTGTCGTCGAGGTAGATGTCGCTGTCGATGTGGCGACCGATCGTGGTGACCGTCTGATCGAGCAGGAACCAGTCACCGCGGTTGGGCCCCCGGGTGACCACGAGCAGTGCCGAACCGGACGGCAGTGCCTCGACCTCGGCACGGTCCCAAGGCGGGTCGCTGGGGGCCGGATGCCGTCGACGGCGGGCGGTGGGGAGGTTCACCCCGGCACACGTCTTCGCCGACAGTGGGCCATTGAGTGACAATTCGGTCACCAGTGCGGCTTTCGCTCGATACTCGCGGAGCAGACGGTGAGCGTCGTCTCGGTCGATTTTGGTGTCGGTGATGTCGAATGGTGCGGTCACGACGAGGTCCTCTCTCTGCGCGAGGAGAGCAAGCTAGCACTACCTCATACAACAACTATTATTTACTATTAGATTAGTGCAAACTCATTGACCGACGGTAGGTGCAATGCATGTGACGCGCATCACTAGCACCGTGTGACCTCGAAGGATCCGACGCTCGACCCCGCGCTGAGTTCCCTCGCCGATACGGATGGTTTCTACTAATAGTCTCGGCTAAAGTAGGCACTATGAGCGAGCAGACGTTGATCGACCCCACGCTGCCGACCGCGCTCGGCGAGACCCGGAACCGGGTGCTGGACCTGTTGTGCGCCGCGGCGGAACCGATGGGCGTACAGGACATCGCCGACCGGGTCGACCTGCATCCGAATACGGCCCGGTTTCATCTGGACGGATTGGTCGACGCGGGCCTGGCCGAGCGTCGCGCCGAGGACAGCCGCCGGCCGGGTCGGCCCCGGATGGTCTATGCCGCTACCCCCTCGGATGCGTCCACCGGACAGCGCAGCTATCGGTTGCTGGCGGAGATGCTGACCGGTCTGATCGCCGACACTCTGCCGGAGCCCGGCCGGGCTGCCGAGACGGCCGGGGAGGCGTGGGGTCGCTACCTGGCGGAGCGGCCGGCCCCGTCGCAGCGGGTGGACGCCGCCGACGGGGTCCGCCGGTTGTCGACGGTGCTGGCCGAGTCCGGCTTCGCCCCGGGCGTGGTGGAGAACCTCGATCGACCAGTGATCCCGTTGCGACACTGCCCGTTCCGGGAGGTAGCCGAGCGGCACCGGGACGTGGTGTGTTCGCTGCACCTGGGCTTGATCCGCGGGGCGCTGGCCGAGGTGCGGGCACCGCTCGCGGCCGATCGACTCGAACCGTTCGTCGAGCCGTCGCTCTGCCTGGCGCACCTGATCCCCACCCCCGAATGAGAGTTACCTCCACCTCGTGTGATTAGCGAGTGGTTGTTTCCCGGACAACCTCCCGGACAACCGATCACGCCGTAACCAGATATCGGTCATTGTGGCAGCCACCGAGAACGTCGCTTGACGGATTCAAGAAGACATGATGCCCTGAGGGGTATGCGGCACAACACATCACGCGATGTGGAATTGCGGTTGCGGGAAGTCGACCTTCGGCTCACCAGCCCGCGACGGGGCTGTGCTCGAGGTTCTCGATGATCACCCACACCTCACTGCGAGAGACATCGCCCATCTGGTCCGCGAGCAGATCGAAACAGGTGTCTCAAGCAAGCGATACCGAGGTCGTCTTCTGAGGGCTGTGTCCGCAACGTCGAAAGAAAGAAGGGCATGATGGTTGAGAACAACTACACCACCGATGATGCGGGAATTCCGGTACCGAGCGACGAGCGTTCGCTCACCGTCGGCGCGGACGGTCCGATCTTGCTGCACGACGCCTACCTCATCGAAAAGATGGCTGCTTTCAATCGCGAGCGTGTACCCGAGCGGCAGCCTCATGCCAAAGGAGGAGGGGCGTTCGGCACATTCGAGGTGACGGGCGATGTCAGTGCGTTTACCTTGGCGGACCTGTTCCAGCCTGGCAAGAAGACGGAGATGCTCGCACGGTTCTCCACAGTCGCCGGCGAACGTGGCAGTCCGGATACCTGGCGCGACCCGCGCGGTTTTGCCCTCAAATTCTATACCGAACAAGGCAATTTCGACATGGTCGGCAACAACACTCCGGTCTTCTTCATGCGGGACCCGATGAAATTCCAGGATTTCATCCGTTCGCAGAAGCGGCGTGCCGACAACAATCTGCGCGATCATGATATGCAGTGGGATTTTTGGACGCTGTCTCCGGAGTCCGCGCATCAGGTGACGTGGTTGATGGGTGACCGCGGAATTCCGCGCACCTGGCGGCACATGAACGGCTATTCCAGCCATACGTACATGTGGATGAACGCCGCGGGCGAGAAGTTCTGGGTGAAGTACCACTTCATCACCGATCAGGGAATCGAGTTCTTCACGCAGGACGAGGGCGATCAGATGGCCTCGATCGACACCGACTACCACCTTCGTGACTTGTGGGAGCACATCGAACAAGGTGATTATCCCAGCTGGACACTCAAGATGCAGATCATGCCGTTCGAGGATGCAAAGACGTACCGGTTCAACCCGTTCGACCTCACCAAGGTCTGGCCGCATGCGGACTATCCACTCGTCGAAGTCGGCAAGATGACGCTGAACCGCAATCCGAGCAACTACCACACCGAGATCGAGCAGGGGGCATTCGAGCCCAGCAACGCCGTGCCCGGAACCGGGCCGAGTCCGGACAAGATGCTGCTCGGCCGGTGGTTCTCGTATCCCGATTCGCATCGGCACCGCATCGGCGCCAACTACAAGGAGCTGCCGGTCAACCGGCCACACGCGACCACCGTGCGGTCGTATTCGAAGGATGGCCACATGCGCCACGAGAATCCCGGAGACCCGGTGTATGTACCCAACTCCAAGGGCGGCCCGCATGCGGATCCAGCGGTGGCGGGCGAACCCATCGGCTGGTACAGCGACGGGGACATGGTGCGGCAGGCCTACACACTTCGCCAGGACGACGACGATTGGGGTCAGGCGGGCACGATGGTACGCGACGTTCTCGACGATGCGGCCCGCGGACGCTTGGTCGACAACATCGTCGGGCACCTACTCAACGGCGTGAGCGAACCTGTCCTGGCGAGAGTGTTCGAGTATTGGCGCAATGTGGACAAAGGCCTCGGCGACAAAGTCGCGCAGGGGGTGCGCGCCAAAAAGGATGAACTCGATCCCAAGGCCGCGGGACAAGACAACCCGTCGCGTCGATCCGCTCAAGAGAAGGCCTGAGGACTTCGTCAGATCGTGATCACCTACACCGAGACCCCTCACTCCGTCTGCACCGGGTCGATGCGCTTCTCGGGTGGTTCCACTGGTAGCTGATCCGCCAACCACACATGAATACGCCTGTCGCTCAGTATGGATTGAACGACAGGCATATTCGGATCTATCGCCACCCTCGGCCGACTGCTTAGGCGGGCCGCCCCCTCATGAAGAATCGCGCGAGAAGGACTGGTATTGAATCGAGCGTGGTTGCACACTGGATAGATCGGCCTACGAGCGAACGAGAAGAGCATGCCCGTGTTCGTCGTTGAATACACCTACAGCCCCGAAACATCCTCCGGTCGTGATGATCACCGAACCGACCACCATGCGTGGCTCGCCGAATTGGTCCGCCGCAAAGTGGTCCTGTCATCGGGTCCCCTCGCCGACCATACCGGCGCCCAGTTCATCGTCGACGCCGCCGACGAAGACACCGTCACACGTCTGTTCACACACGATCCATTTGCTCAAGCAAACCTCGTAGCAAAGGTTCTCATCGGCACATGGAACCCCGTGGGTGAAATCCGCGCCTAGATGCTGATCCACGCCAGTGTCAGGATCGGGCATCGTCAGCGGAATTGACCGAACCGTGCACGGTATCTCTTGAAGGCTCGATGACCTCTGGTACTCGACGGTTCTCGTCGAACGGTCATAACCTCGACGCCGGGGATCCGTTGTGCGTAACTCGTCGTCTGAAATAGCCAGACCGCGGCACGGTCGCATTCGATAACAAGGCGCTCGTCTTGCCAGCGTGGCGGATGCACCACCGCCTGTGGTCACCCGCGGAATCGTTGCGCGATCAGCTCCCGCGGTAGCTGCTCGGGGCCCGGGTAGGCGACGATGACCCGGATGCCGTCCGGGTCGCAACCATCCACGAAGGTCACCCCACCGACCGTCTGCGTGTATGTGGCCGCGTCATATGTGCGTAGTCGCTCGGTGATCCGCGCCAACTCGTCCTCGGTGTCGGCGGCCCACATGACGTAGTGGACGCCGATAACGCTTACCCCGCGACGGGTCGATGCCCCCTTCTTCGCGTACATGTAGATCTGAAAGTTGTCCGGCGTCAGAAGGAGTGCTGCATCGGGCTCGCGCACAGCGACACGGCAGGCGAATACGTCGCAGTAGTACTTCACCGACCGATCCAACTCGGCCACTTGCATCACCGACGAGGCAACCTTGGCAGCGCACATTTTCATCTCCTACGCCCGGGCGGTCCATGATCTTCAACCGCTCACGGCGCGGGGTGGACCCGTCGCTCAGATCGGAACGCACGCATCCAATATTGTCCTCCGACACCATCGCGCCGCGCAATGCGGCAAGCGAATCGGGCCGATGACTAATCGTCCCACACTGTCCTGCAGATCGCCCCACTCCGTCTGCACCGTTGAGCCACCGGATCGGTCGTGGAGGTGGGGACATTCGGCCCTGGCAATTTGATGCGGACGGGCTATGGTGGCAGGCAAGGTCCGCGCTGCTGCTGCGGTGTCTGTGCTACGGCTGGCAACGCTGAAACAGGAGGACAGCTGTATGCCCGAGTCGCTGTATCAGCCCACCACGCCGGAGATTTCGGAGCGCCGCAAAACGCTCGCACCCGGGATTCACGAAGCCTTCGAGAATTTCAGTCGCTCCGTCTTCGCCGACGGTGCGCTGCCGGAGAAGACGAAACAGCTGATCGCGGTCGCGGTCGCCCATGTGACGCAGTGCCCCTACTGCATCACCGGGCACACCAAGCTCGCCCGCCGCACGGGCGCCGAACCGGAGGAAATCATGGAAGCCATCTGGGTCGCGGCGGAAATGCGGGCCGGTGGTGCGTTCGCACACTCCACGCTGGCCCTGAACGCGATGAACCATAGTGGCCACACCACTACCGGGGAGCCCGAACCGTGAGCGGCAACAGTTTCGGTGCGCGCTCCACACTGACGGTCGCAGACCAGACGTACGGTATCTACCGGCTGGATGCGATCGAGACCGACGTCCAGCTTCCCTACAGTATGAAGGTGCTGTTGGAGAATTTGCTCCGCAACGAGGACGGCCGCCTGGTCACCCCCGGTCAGGTCTCGGCCCTGGCCTCCTGGTCACCGCGCAATCCCGGCCACACCGAGATCCAATACACGCCCGCCCGGGTGCTGATGCAGGACTTCACCGGCGTGCCGTGTGTGGTCGACCTGGTGGCGATGCGGGACGCGATGACGGCGCTGGGCGGCGACCCGCGAAAGATCAACCCGCTCATTCCCACCGAATTGGTCATCGATCACTCGGTGATCGCGGACGTCTTCGGTCGGCCCGACGCCTACCGGGTCAACGCCGACCTCGAGTTCTCCCGCAACAAGGAGCGCTATCAACTGTTGCGGTGGGCGCAGCATGCCTTCGACGATTTTCTGGTCGTGCCACCCGATACCGGCATCTGCCATCAGGTCAACCTCGAATACCTGGCCCGCGTGGTGTTCACACGGGACACACCGGACGGCCCCCTCGCCTACCCGGACACTCTCGTGGGCACCGACTCGCACACCCCGATGATCAACGGCCTCGGCGTGCTCGGTTGGGGAGTCGGCGGAATCGAGGCGGAGGCGGCCATGCTCGGCCAGCCGATGAGCATGCTCCTGCCGCAGGTCCTCGGGCTCAAACTCACCGGCGCCCTACCCGAGGGCACCACCGCCACCGACCTCGTCCTCACCATCGCCGAGTTGCTCCGCAAGACCGGTGTCGTCGGCAAATTCGTGGAGTTCTACGGCCCTGGCGTCGCCAACGTCCCGTTGGCCAACCGGGCGACCCTGGGAAACATGAGCCCCGAATACGGTTCGACCTGCGCCATCTTCCCCATCGACGACGAGACCCTCCACTATCTGCGTCTGACCGGGCGACCCGAGCAGCAGATCCGACTCGTCGAGGCCTATGCCAAAGAACAAGGAATGTGGCACGACCCCGATCAGGAACCGGCCTACAGCCACACCGTCGAGCTCGACCTCGCCACCGTCGAGCCCTCCATCGCGGGCCCGAAACGACCCCAGGACCGCATCCCGCTGGCCAGCGCGTCGCACGCCGTCGGGTCCTTGCTGGCTGGCCAACCACTGCCGACTGCGCTGGAAGCCGGCCTCGACGAGGCATCCGACGAGTCATTCCCCGCCAGCGATCCGATCGCGATCGACCACGACCGCGCCTCGGACGGACCGGCGGCACCGTGCCGGTGCGGGAAGAGCCATGAATGGCCCTCCGACCCGGTGGAGGTGGTCCTCGACGGCGAGGTGCACAGTGTCGATCACGGGCACGTGGTCATCGCCGCCATCACCTCGTGCACCAACACCTCGAACCCGTCGGTGATGATCGGCGCGGGCCTGCTGGCGAAGAAGGCCGTGCAGGCGGGCCTGACCCGCAAACCGTGGGTGAAGACGTCGCTGGCCCCGGGATCGCGTGTGGTCACCGACTACTACGAACGGGCCGGTCTGACCCCCTATCTGGAACGGCTCGGCTTCGGACTCGTTGGCTACGGCTGTACCACCTGCATCGGTAATTCCGGTCCGCTGATCCCCCAGGTCAGCGACGCGGTCACCGGACACGATCTGACCGCCTGCGCGGTGCTGTCCGGGAACCGCAACTTCGAGGGCCGCATCCACGCCGAGTGCAAGATGAACTTCCTCACCTCCCCGCCGCTGGTCATCACCTACGCACTCGCCGGGACCATGCTCGCCGATGTGCGCCGCGACCCGATCGGGACAGGGTCGGACGGGCAGCCGGTGTACTTGCGCGACATCTGGCCGAGCACCGAGGAGGTCAAGGCAGTCATCGACGAATGCCTGCAGTCGCAGATGTTCACCGACGGCTACTCGAATGTCTTCGCCGGCGACGACAACTGGCGCGGCCTCGATGTCGCCTCCGGCGAGATCTTCGAATGGCACGAGGACTCCACCTATGTGCGGCGGCCACCGTACTTCGACGGCATACAGCCCGAACCGCAACCGATCTCCGACATCACCGGCGCCCGGGTGTTGGTCATGTTGGGGGATTCGGTGACCACCGACCACATCTCACCCGCGGGCACGATCCGCCGCGACAGCCCGGCCGGTATCTACCTGCGCGAGCATGGTGTCGAACCGCCCGACTTCAATTCCTACGGATCCCGTCGCGGCAACCACGAGGTGATGATCCGCGGCACCTTCGCCAACATCCGCCTGCGGAATCTGCTGGCTCCGGGCACGGAGGGCGGCGTCACCCGCCACCTCCCCCGCGGGGAGGTGATGAGCATCTTCGACGCCTCGAACGCCTACGCCGCCGAGGGCACTGCGCTGATCATCCTCGACGGCGCCGAATACGGATCTGGGTCCTCGCGCGACTGGGCGGCCAAGGGAACACTGCTCCTCGGGGTCAAAGCGGTCCTCGCGACGTCGTTCGAACGCATCCACCGCTCCAACCTGATCGGCATGGGGGTGCTGCCCCTGCAGTTCCCGCCCGGTCGCACCCGCGAAAGCCTCGGGTTGACCGGTGAAGAGGAATACTCGATCACCGGACTCGAAGGCGGCGACCCGCGCGCGGACTTCCCTACCGAGGTCACCGTCCGAGCCGACCACCATGGTCAAGTACAGGAATTTCCGGCCACGGTGCGGATCGATACCCCCGCGGAGGCGGGATACTTCCGGCACGGCGGGATACTGCAATATGTGCTGCGACAGCTCCTCGTGACCTGAGCGGCTCGCCATAGAGCACCCATGCGGAAACAGCGTCTCTCGCACAGCCCCCGCACCTCCGCCGCCGTCACCCGGCGTGGAGTGAACCGTGCCAGGCCGCCCACGTGCATCGGATGCTCGCGGGACTCACCCCACAGCAACAGTGAGTCGGTCGTGGAAGCAACAGGGTGACACCCTTTCGTTCCCCGACCAGGGCCGGAGACCCCTGTTCAAGGTCTGGCGGTGCAGAACTCGTGCGGCTACCGCACGACTGCCTTGCGGTTGAACAGCAACGCGCGTTTGACTTCGGTGATCGCTTGCGTCACCTTGATTCCGCGCGGACAAGCGTCGGTGCAATTGAACCGCCAGATCAAACCGTTCCTGATGACATCGGGTCAGGAGCCCACCCGCGAGCGGATCCAGTCCCAGGCCGATCGTGCCCGGTACGACGACACCACCGAGTGCATCCTGTGCGCGTGCTGTACCGAGTCGTGCCCGGTGTATTGGGCGGATGGTAGCTATTTCGGGCCGGCCGCCATCGTCAACGCCCATCGCTTCATTTTCGACAGCCGCGACGAAGGCGCCGGGGAGCGGATGGACATTCTGGGGCGGCGTCGACGGCGTCTGGCGTTGCCGCACCGTACGCCGAGAAGAACGGCTCCATGTCGACGACGAGATCCTTCTCGACCGGGAGTCCCTTGAGGGGTGCGATCGTGACGGTGGTGTTCTTACCGTCTTTGTTCAGCATGTCGCGCATGAGCACCTTGCACGCGAGCCGGTTGACTCCGTTGATGACCATTGCATCCGATCCGCACACGCCGTGCGCGCACGAGCGGCGGAAGGTCAGGGTCCCGTCGAGATACCCCTTGACGTAGGTGAGCAGGTTGAGCAACCGATCGGTGGGCAGGCACGGAACCTCGAAGCTGACCCATCCGGCCTTGCCCGGGTCCTCGGGGTTGAAACGGCGAATCTTCAACGTGACCATCACGGCGCCTTCGGGGACTGGCGGTAGCGCGACGAAACCCGGGCCCTCGTTGTTCATGGTGACAGACATGGTTATCGACTCCAACCTCGTCAATTACGTTTTCGGGGAGCTCGTCTCGGATTGTCCACAGGTTAGCTCAGTGGTCGGTTGTCGGATCGGAAAACCGGTCCGGACCCTCTCTCGCGCCGGGGGCCGCGTGATGTGCGGACGCGACACCCCTCCTAACGAGGGCCACGAGCACCGACAGTCCGTGCACGAGCATCCCGAGGGACATCGTGGCGTGGCCGGCGAAGGCGCCTGCCGGCACCACGACACGGTTGCGGGCGCGACACCGATGTTCTGCCGCATCACGGCCACGGTGCGCTCGCCAGGTGGATCGACTCGGGCAGCTTCAGCAGGTTCTCACCCATCAGTGCGGTGTCCGCGGTCTTCACCCCCCACCGCCACCGCCACAGTGCACCGCGGGTTTGTCATTCGTTGTGGGCACCGTCATTTCGTGTCATGATCGATCTATGGGCCCGATCGAATTGGTGCGAGCCTATGACGCTCGCGGCACCAAGAAGACATCGCCAACCTTCTTGGTAGATCGACTGTGGCCACGGGGCATCGCGAAAGCGGACCTCGACTGCGACGCCTGGATCAAGGAGGTGGCACCCAGCACGCAGCTGCGGACCTGGTTCGGCCACCAGGCGGATCGCTTTCCGGAGTTCCGCACCCGCTACCTTCAGGAACTCGACACCAATCGCGCTGCCGCCCAACCGATCGTCGAGGCGGCGCGTAACGGGACTGTGGTGCTGCTGTATTCGGCGAAGGACCTCGAGCACAACCAAGCCGTGGTCTTGCGCGAGTGGATCTCGAATCAGTTCTGACATCACCGTAGGACGGCCTGAATACTCATCGCATCCATGAACCCTCGGCCTTGCACCTCGAGCCGTGCCGGTCGGCCGCGGTCAGAACGGGGCCGTGGTCCGCGGGGCGGTGGTGGGTCGGTCGCAGGTCAGTGCGGGCAGTCAGACCCCAAGGCCCGCAGGGCGACATCCTGGAAACCCGGAAGACACCGGGTGACGGTCCTGCCCCCTACCCGTAAGTCCCGCCGCAACAGAGGTCACCGTGGTGTCGGGGTGAACCACCGCTCCCGACACCGCCTGCTGCCCAGGACCCCCGAACGGAACCGGCGATCACCGCTCTGGAACTTGCAGGGTCTATTGGCCCTATCCGAATCGTGATTGCTCGAGGGCGAATCCGCGGGCGTCGACGGATCTGTGTTGTGTGTGCCGGGTCGACGGTTCGTTGTTTACGTTGGCAGGCGTGGTTGTGGTTGTAGGTTCGGCTGTTCGCGTCGGAACATGGGCGGTGTGCGGTGTCGCTCGTTCCAGAAAGCGGAGCAACTCGACCGGGAACGGCAGCACGAGGGTCGAGTTCTTCTCGGCCGCGACTTCCACGACGGTTTGCAGGAGCCGCAGTTGCAGGGCGGCGGGATGTTCGGTCATGGTCTCGGCGGCCTGGGCCAGTTTCGCCGAGGCTTGCAGTTCGCCGTCGGCGGTGATGATGCGGGCCCGCCGTTCACGTTCGGCCTCGGCCTGGCGCGACATCGACCGCTTCATCGAATCGGGGAGGACCACATCCTTGATCTCCACCCGGTCGATCTGCACACCCCACCCCAGCGCGGGGCTGTCGATCATCAGCTCCAAGCCCTGGTTGAGGCCCTCCCGGTTGGACAGCAGGTCGTCGAGTTCGCTCTTGCCGATGATCGACCGCAGCGACGTCTGTGCGACCTGACCGATCGCGGAGACGTAGTCCTGCACGTCCACTGCCACTCGCACCGGATCGGCGACGTTGAAATAGACGACCGCATCCACCCGGACGGTCACGTTGTCGCGGGTGATGCCGTCCTGGGCGGGCACCGGCATCGTGATGATCTGCATGTTCACCTTCTCGAGCCGGTCGGCGATCGGGATCAGCAACATCAGGCCCGGTGCGCGGACGGCGGGCTGGACGCGTCCGAACCGAAACACGACGCCGCGTTCGAACTGTTTGACGACGCGAATGCTCGAGCTCAGGCCGAGCAGGCCGAGTCCGACCAAGACGGCCACCGCATAGAGAATCATGGTGTTCTCCCATCCGCCCGTGGCCTCTACCGATACCCGGTCACCACGGGCTTGCTGCCAATCGATGAATTAACCTCGCGTCCCCGCGTTGACGGCTCCTCGGAGCAGCGCCTCGATTCGTAGAGGCGCCCAAACCTGCGCGAGGCGTTGGATTTCCGAGTTCGCCACTCAGTTCGGTGCCGGCACCTCGCGGGGCGGCCACGGTATGAGCACAGCACCGGACGCGGTCGACGGATCGAGGATCCGGACGGTGTCGGTATCGACCGGAATCGCGCTCGCGGAATGGGAACTGCCGACGGCCAGACGGTTGCGTGCAGGCACCGCCCGTGTTGTACGTGGCGTCGGTGAACTCTTCCGGACGGTGATCTCGGCGTCGTTGAAAACGCGGGGCCCCCGCAGTGCAAACATGCCGAACGTCACCGCGAGCACCAGCACTCTCAGCCGGACCCGCACACTGCGATCGTATGGTGGGCGCGGTGTGACGCCGTGAAACACTCGGACCAGCGTCGGGCTGCTTGCGAGTAGCCGTTGTTCGATCTCGCACAGAGCATTTCGTTCATCGTCGCTGAGCACAGCGCACCTCCCGGACTCCCCCGGCGAGGTCTTGGTGCCGGGACGACCACTTTTTATATCGTATCACGATAAAAATGTTTCGCCAGTAGCACGGGAAGGCGCGGCGTCGGCCACCCGGTTGACTGCGCTCCTCGCCGGTGGTTCGGTAGTGGACCTTCTTCGTGCGCGAAGGCACTCGCGCCCAACCACATATCCGGTCCCATCGCTCGATCCGTATGCGACTTTCGCGAAAATCACGGTCGACATCCGGCACCGCGGTAAGCCCGGCCCCTGCCGGACACGAAGGTGATTGCGCGCCAGTAAAGGTGGGGATGCCGCCGCTACCCCCTTTTCTAGCAACGGTCGGGGATTGGTGCGGTCGGTGATGTCGCCGCATGGGCGCCGGTCCCGCACCGCGCGAATAGGGGTTGCGGTAGAACTCGCCGGGAATCGGGCGGATATGCCTGGGTGGGCTTTTCGAGCTGTACTTCTCGTTCAGTACCGGGAGTAGTGCTGTCCAGTCGCCGGTTCGCCAGCGCAGATGCACTTTCGGCCGAGGTTTCGGTCCGAGGTCGCGGCGCAAAACCGAATACCGAGCGCATCGTGGGAATCCGGGCTGTGCGGACATGCCGTGCAGTACGGCGTTGATTCCAGTGCCCGTTCAAGGCTCGACACATTGGTCGCGTTCGACGCCATGGCGGCGCTCCAGTTCTCGGCCCTGCGATCGGGCCGGTTCGGGCGCCGAGGACGACATGGCTTGACCGCGCATGTTCGGGCCCTCGGCACCCTCAAGGCTACACGTGCCCGCCGGCTCCTTTGGCTCCGCGGGTGAACGACCCTCTCCCGGAACCTATTGCGATGACGCGTCGAGGGTTCACAACGTCCCGACGACCCTTCCTCGGCCCTCGGCGATCCTGTCGCAATTGCACCCGAACGAGTCCTCGATGCTTTCGTTGCGGAATCGTCCGCCCGTGCTCATCGCTCCGCTGCACGGGGCAGTGCGGGCGCTGATGCATGATGTGTTCCTGTGCGTCCTTCTTCTGAGGGAATCGGAAATCGTCTGCGCTGGAATCACGACCGCCAATCGGCGATACTTTGTCGACATTGCCGCGTCGGTGGCCGATCGCACGGCGGGGCGTTACGCACTCGTCGCCGTGGCATCGACGTCGGCGCTGTCTCCAAGGACTCGTCGCACGATGTCGGGCAATGCCCCGTTCAGGCGTGATGACCACGAGAACATCCCTGGTGTATCGTATGACGATATATAGTGCGGCGGTTCTGACGACTGAAGGGGCGAGGTGCCGTGACTGCAGAGGAGCACGTGGAGTCGGAGCCGTTGACGAAGCGGGATTTCGAGGCACTGGCACGTTTCCGCTTCGGTATCCGCCGCTATGTGCGCTTCAGTGAGGATACGGTCCGTGACCATGGCCTCACCCCGCAGCACTACCAGCTGCTGCTCGCACTCAAGGGATTTCCCGGCCGCGAATGGGCCACCATGCGAGAGTTGGCCGACCGCCTGCAGCTGCGTCATCACAGCGTGGTGGAGCTGGTCGACCGAGCGCAGAAGCAGGGTCTCGTGGAGCGCGCGCCGCACCCGTCCGACGCGCGAGCGGTACGGGTGGAGTTGACCGAGCACGGGCAGCTGATCCTGGCACGTCTGAGTGCGATGCACCGCGACGAACTGCTGCGCCTCGGACCCGCCCTCGAGTTACCCATCTGGGACGACCCTCCCCAGGATCGGTGACGTCGCGTCCGTTCGTCGACCGCCCGGGGCCGTGATCGGTCGCCCGCACATCAATCCCGGTTCCCATCAGCTGCCGGTCGGCGAAGATGCGATTGCCCGAGGGTCGGTAGGCACCGAGTGAGGAGCTGGCGCAGTCGGATCCCGGACATCGGGGACGTCGCGCTCGTGGGCGCAGGTTCTGCGGTAGGTGGTGCGACGTAGCCGGCCTCGGCGGGACTCGGGCGAACACCACAGACTCCGGCGATGCCGTCAAAACCTAGACGAGTCGGCGTTCGTCCAGTCGCGGAGCCAACTCGTCGGGGGGTCCTCTGTGAGCAGGTCGCCGGGCTGCAGCCACTCGTGTAGGTCCGCGTAGGTCATCGTGCGGTGCCCCTGAATGCGCCGGTGGAGCATCGACGGATCGAGGTCGCAGAAGTCGTCCAGCCCCATCGATGCCAGGATTTGTTGGGCGCTCGCGACGGTGGATCTCTGGAGGTTGTACACCCGGGTGGTCTTGTCCGGAACATTCAGTGCGCGGGCCCGGCGGGCGTCCTGGGTAGTGACACCGACGGGGCACCGGTTGGTGTGGCAGCGTTGGGCCTGGATGCAGCCGACCGCGAACATCATCGCGCGGGCAGCGAGGGTGAAGTCCGCTCCCTGGATCAGGCGTTTGATGATGTCGATTCCGTTGGCGACCTTGCCCGAGGCGCCGATCTTGATCCGGTCCCGCAGCCCGGTGCCCACCAACGCGTTGTGCACCAGCATCAGACCTTCGGTGAGCGGCATCCCGACGTGGTCCTCGAATTCGAGTGGGGCAGCCCCGGTTCCGCCCTCAGATCCGTCGACGATGATGAAGTCCGGGGTAATGCCGGTCTCGATCATGGCCTTGCAGATGGCGAGGAATTCCGTGCGGGAACCGACGCACAGTTTGAAGCCGATCGGCTTTCCGCCGGACAGTGCACGAAGTGTGGTGATGAAGTCGATGAGCTCGAGCGGTGTGCAGAACGCGCTGTGGGAGGGCGGCGAGATCACGCTCTGCCCGACCGGCACCCCCCGGGTTCGGGCGATCTCGGGGCTGACTTTCGCGGCGGGCAGTACGCCGCCGAGCCCTGGTTTCGCCCCCTGGGAGAGCTTGATGGAGATGCATTTGACCTGCGGAAGGGCGGCCTTGGCGGCGAACTCGCCGGGATCGAAGTGCCCGTCGGCGTCGCGGCAGCCGAAGTAGCCGGAACCGATCTCCCAGATCAGGTCGCCGACCTGCGCGAGGTGGTAAGGACTGATACCGCCCTCGCCGGTGTCGTGGGCGAACCCGCCGCGTGCCGCGCCCCCGTTGAGCGCCTCGATGGCGTTGCCCGACAGGGCGCCGAAGCTCATCGCCGAGACGTTGTACAAGGCGATGTCGTACCCCATGGTGCACTGTGGACCGCCGATCCGAACATGTGGTGTGTCATCGGAGGCCGGATGCGCGCGCAACGAGTGGGTGACGAACTCGTATCCGGTGGCGGTGACGTCCCGTTCGGTTCCGAACGGTTCCACGTCCTTGGTGCCCTTGGCGCGTTCGTACACCGTGGTGCGGGTGTCGCGGTCGAACGGTGTTCCGTCCGTGGATCGTTCGATGAAGTATTGTTGGATTTCGGGGCGTATCCTCTCGAGCATGAACCGGGCGTGGCCGATCACCGGATAGTTCCGCAGCACACTGTGCCTACGCTGCAGCAGATCCCAGGCGCCGACCATGGCGATCGCCGCCACGATCACCGTGCCGAGCAGCCACCACGCCGAGACGAAGAAGACCAGCAGCAGCGACGCCGACCCCAACACCCAGGCGCCCGCGATGACCAGCCACCGGATCATGGGAATCCCTCCCGGCGCGTGGTCGCGGACGCACCCACCCTCCGTTGCGACCCCCGCGCACCCGACCGAGCAGGTCCGGCCGAACCGGAAGCGCCGTCGGTAAATCCAGGAAGTCCCGACGAGTTCGAACAGACCTGTCGACACCACTGAGACGGGGGCGGTGTCTCGGGGGTTCGCGTCCGTTCCTGCTGGGGCATGAGCGTCACCGCGCACCTCCCGGCACCCGATCGGCCAGGTACCTCAAGAGCTCGTCCGGGTCGGCCAGTTTCGCCGGGTCGACCCGCTCACCGGAGCGCACCAGCGCCTCGATGGCATCGGTGACCCCCCAGGTGTTGACGTTCATGCCGGCCAGCACCCGCCCGTCCCGCATCCAGAAGGCGATGAACTCGCCGGCGGCGACGTCGCCGCGGAACACGACCGAGTCGTAACTACCGTGCGGGACGTAGCCGGAATACTCCATCCCGCTGTCGTACTGATCGGAGAAGAAGTAGGGCACCTGGTCATAGGCGGTGACCCGGCCGATCATGTTCTCCGCCGCCACCGGTCCCTGGTTGAGGGCGGCCGACCAGTGCTCGAGGCGCAGATGAGTTCCCAACAGCGGGTAAAAGGTGTTGGCGACGTCCCCGGCGGCGAACACGTCGGGGTCGGTCGTGGCCAGGTGTTCGTCGACGACGATCCCGTTGTCGACCGCCAGCCCGGCCGTCTCGGCCAGTGCGGTGTTGGGCACGATGCCCACCCCCACGACGATCGCGTCCGCCTCGACCACGGTGCCATCGGTGAGGCGGATTCCGGTGGCCCGGTTGTCCTTACCGACGATCTCGCGCACCCCGGAGTTCAGGCGCAACTCCACACCGTGGTCGCGGTGCAGGGCGGCGTAGGTTTCGGCGACCTCGGCGCCGAGCACCGCCAGCAACGGCAACTTCGATCTCCCCACCACCGTGACTGCGCAGCCCGCCGCTCGGGCGGCGGCCGCGGTCTCCAAACCGATCCACCCCGCCCCGACGATCGCCACCCGGTCCGCCGCGGCGAACGCGGCCTTCATTGTTTCGCAGTCGGTGACCCGGCGCAGGTAGTGCACCCCGTCCAGATCAGCGCCGGGCACCTGCAGCCGGCGGGGCGACGAACCGGTGGTCAACAGCAACTTGTCGTATCCGAGCCTCTCGACGCCGTCGATGACCACCTCGTGTTCGGTCCGGTCGAGGGCGGTGACCGGGGTCCCCACCCGCAACTCGATGTCGTGGTCGGTGTACCACCCGGCCGGGTGAATGTAGATCTTCTCCCGCGCGGTGGTGCCTTGGAGGTAGGCCTTCGACAGTGGGGGTCGGTCGTAGGGGCGGTCGGTCTCGTCGCCGATGAGAACGATCCGTCCGTCGAACCCGCCGGTGCGCAGCGCCTCAGCGGCCTTCGCACCGGCCAGTCCGGCGCCCACGATGACGAATGTCTGCTCTGCAGTGGCCATGTCATGTCCTTCTCTGATGCGAGGTGTTTCAGGTGTGAGGACCGATTTCATGCGTTGCGGTTCAGGTCGCGGTGTCCTGTTCACCGCGCGCCGTCCGTATCGCGCGCCCGGTCGGGTCGGGTCGGGTCGTGCCGGTCATCGTTGCGCCAGCTGGTGGGCTTTGGCGTGGAGTTCGGTGAGCAGATCGGCGTACGACTGGTGAAAGGCGGTGACACCCTGGTCTTCGAGGGTGCGGCCGACGTCGTCCATGTCGATGCCCACCGCGGCGAGCTCGCCGAGGACGGTGGCCGCGGCGGCGGGGTCGGTGTCGATGGAGCGCGTGAGGGTGCCGTGATCCTCGAATGCCGTGATGGTGGCCTCGGGCAGCGTGTTGACGGTGTCCGGGCCGATGAGACTGTCGACGTAGCGGGTGTCCGGGTAGTCGGGGTTCTTGGTCGAGGTCGATGCCCACAGTGGCCGTTGCACCCGGGCGCCGCGGGCGGCGAGTGTCTCCCACCGCGGACCGGTGAAGCGGTCCCGGAAGATCCGGTAGGCGAGGCGGGCCTGGGCGATCGCCGCCCGACCCCGCAACCCTGGGGCCTCGGGGTCGCCGCTGTGCTCGAGTCGTCGATCGACCTCCGTGTCGACGCGGCTGACGAAGAACGATGCGACGCTGCGCACCGCGGCCGGTTCCCCGCCCCGTGCCGCCAGCGTCTCCAGACCCTGCAGGTACGCCTCGATCACCTGTTCGTAGCGGGCGAGGGAGAAGATCAAGGTGATGTTGATGCTGACGCCCTTGCCGATCATGTCCGCGATCGCCGGTATTCCCTCCGCGGTCGCGGGGATCTTCACGAACACGTTCGGTCGGGCGATCCGTTCGTGCAGTCGCCCGGCCGCGGCGATCGTGGCGTCGGTGTCCCGTGCCAGTTCCGGGGCGACCTCGATCGAGACGAACCCATCGGTGCCGCCCGAGGTGTCGTAGACGGGCCGCAATATCGCGGCTGCGTCGACGACATCGGCCGCGGCGAGCTCCCAGTACGCGTCCTCGACCGCGAGTCCCTGGGCGATGAGCGCCGCGAACTGTGCGTCGTAGGCATCGGAGCCGGCGATGGCCCGCGCGAAGATGGTGGGGTTGGCCGTCACCCCCCGGATCCCGGCGGCCACGAACCCGGCGAGGGTGCCATCGCGCAGGTAGGGGCGGGTGAGGTTGTCCAACCAGGGGCTTTGTCCCTGCTCGCGGTACAGACGATGCAACCGGCTCACCGCTGCCCCTACCGATGGGGGTGGGAATCTGTTCATCGCCGTGCCTCTCGTCGTTCGGGCGTCTCATCCACGCCCACTTGGCTCCCCGCTCTGCCGGCGTGTGCACCGTGTCACTGCCGGTCGGTCGGTGGTTGATCTCGTGTGGTGAGAAACTTCGATGGATCGCTGCCCGCCCGGGCCCCGGCGGTGAACCACGCCGCGAATCCCTGCGGATCGCGGCGCTCGATCTCGTCGAGGTACTGCTGACGGATCCGGGCAAGTCGCAACCGGTCGGTGACCGACCTGGCGTTCTGCAGCTCCGCGAAACTGGTGCGCCAGCCGCGGCACAACGCATCGCCGGACAATTCCGCACAGCTCGGCGGCGGTGCCGCCGGGGAACCCGGAGCGCTCGCCTCGTCCGGATCACACAGAGCAGAGGGCTGCCGGGAGAGCAACTGCGCCAACGGCGGCCAGCTTCGAAGCCACCGCGCCACCGGCCGGGCGGTGACCGTCAGCACGAGCACCAGCGGCACGGCCGCAGCGCCGGACAGCGCGATCAGGCCGACAATGCCGATCAGGGCCGCGCCCGCGGTAGCGGCGTTGAGTGCGGCGGTCGGCAGCGATGAACGCGGCGTGGCGGTGGCGGACCTGTCGGCCACCATCGCGGTCAGGCCGCCGCCGGTCACTGCCGCCGCGAACGCCGCGGACACGAGGACGTCGGGGTGGACGGTGAAGATCGCGACCGCGAAGCCGACCAACCCCAATGGCACGGTCACCACCCACCAGAGGATTCGATAGACACCCATGGGATGTAATCCCTTGCAGAGATATGGCTTTGAGCGATGCGGACCGCCCTGGACCCACTGTGTCACCGAAAAGAGTGACGAACGGTGAGCCGTCATGGGTCCCCGGTTCGGGGGTTTCCAGATGCGGTCCCGATGGTTCGCGGTGTGATGCGCGACGAGCGCGTCCTGGCACGCAACGCTTGCATGGAGCGCCGCGGTCGCGGTGCGCCGGAATGCCGGTGCTCGGATGGGCGGGTCCGTCGATCGACGCGCGAGCCGATCCGGCGCCTCGCTCCTGCCGGTTCGTGTCCGTCAGGGACGGGCGGCGGTGCCCGGGGGCGAGTGTGCGTGTGCGGACGCTGCGTGGTGGACCACGACACAGCACCGGTCCGGTCGCGGGTCCAATTCTGCGTGCGCGTCGTGTTGGGTGCTCCCGGCGATCGCGCCCTCGACAAGGCGTAAATTCAACCCGCACACCACGTCCAGGTGGTCACGGGCGACATGGTGAAAGGGGCAGTTGCGTAGGTCGATACGGCCGTCGTCGGCGACCTGGGGCAGGTATCCGCAGCCGCGGAGCGCCGCCAGGAGATCTCCCCCGGTGTCGGCGACGGCCCGCTTGCCGGCGTCGAGCGCGGCCTCGTTCACGGCCGCCCGCACGGTTCCGCTGGTGTCCTGTTCGACCGAGGAGACGAGCAACCGTGCGAGCAGTTCATAGTCCCGGGGCGGCACGCTGACGGTCATTTCCGTCGTGGCCCGGGTGTAGAACTTCGCGGGACGGCCGGCGCCGGGCCCGCCGCGGCCGGCCGGCCGCTGGTAACTGACCGTCACCAGGTCGGCATCGGCCAGCTTGTCGAGGTGATAGGCCGCGAGGGTCCGGCCGACGTCGACGGCGGCGGCCGCCTGCTCCCGCGAGACCGGTGCGTCGCTTTCGGTCACGTAGTCATACAGCCTGCGCCGCAACGGATCATCGAGGTTGCTCAACGCCGCCAGCACCGCCGGCGCAGCGGATCGCGGAGTGGACATACCCCGACTGTAACACCAAAAAGTATTGACAAATAGGTGTGGAGGGAAGATTCTAAAAATGAGTCCTATTACTTTTACAAAGGGGTTTCTGATGACTACTCCCACGCCCGACTCGTCGGCGACCGCACCCACACCCGGCACAGCCCTGCAACGCGCTCGCAGTGACCCCGCCTACGGCGCGTTCCTGTTGCTGCGGATCGGATTCACCGTGCTCCCGATCGTGATGGGCATCGACAAGTTCACGAACGTGCTCACCACCTGGGAGGACTACCTGGCGCCGTGGATCGTCGACCTCAGCCCGTTCAGCGCGCACCAAACCATGCTGGTCGTCGGAGTGATCGAAATCGTCGCCGGCATCGCCGTCGCGATCAAACCACGCTATGCGGCCTACATCGTCGCCGCCTGGCTCGCCGGAATCGTGATCAACCTGCTGAGCTACCCCGGCTTCTACGACATCGCACTGCGTGACTTCGGACTGATGCTCGCCGCCCTCACCCTCGGCCGGTTGGCCTACGTGTACGACCCGGCCTGGCACCGGCGCACCGCACTCGCCCCGAAACTCAGTGCCGCCTAGCCGACACCGACGTGCGTCCCCTCGTTCCGGGGCGCGCGACGTCGACACCCTCATTCGTCCACCCGCCCGAGACCGCTGCGCTTCGCCGGGTGGACGCCACCCACCACCACTGCGGAAGGAACCCGGCATGCCGTCGACCGCGACACTCCACGTTCTCCATCAGGCACCAGGACGAGACCTGGCTGCGGCCGAAGAGGCGGCAGCGGCGTTCCTCGAAGCTCTCGGGATCGACCTGGACTCGGAGAGCCTGCGCCAGACGCCCCGCCGCATGGCCCACGGCTACGCCGAACTGTTCACCCCCCGCGCCTTCGATCTGACCACCTTCCCCAACGACGAGGACTACGACGAGCTCGTCCTGGTCCGCAACGTCCCGCTGCGATCGGTGTGCGAGCATCATCTGCTGCCGTTCGCCGGTACCGTGCACATCGGGTATCTGCCCGGCGAACGCATCATCGGATTGTCCAAGCTCGCCCGCGTGGCAGAGCATTTCGCCTGTCGCCCTCAAGTTCAGGAACGGCTCACCAAGCAGATCGCGGGCTGGCTCGACGAACACCTGCATCCTCGGGGTGTCGGGGTGGTCATCGAGGCCGAGCACAGTTGCATGACCCTGCGCGGCGTGCAATCGGTGGGATCGGCCACCGTCACCTCCGCCCTGTTGGGAGCGTTGCGCGATGATCCTCGTTCGCGCCAGGAATTCTTCGCCCTCGCCGGCGTCCACGCCTGACCGGGTGGGTGGACGACCCGCGGCCCGTCATTGCTTCGGCCGGGCGGCACGCCGAGCGCTGCGCCGCTCCGCGTTGCGGTCTCGGCCCGGTGCCGGGCCGGAGCGGACGTCGGGCACGAGTGCGGGCCACCGGGGCTGCCGATCAGGACCTCGCCCGGGGGCGGTCCCAGACCACCTGGCCGTCGGCCCGCACCCGAGCGCCCTGCGCCGGGAGGTGCGGGGTGCGCCGGCCGTCGTGCATGAGGTGCTCGACGCGCACCCCGCGCCGCAGGACTGCGACGTCGGCGACGAGCCGGCGGTGGCACCGCCACCACACGCTCTCACTGCACATCATCGCCGTTTTCTGCCGCGCCGCCCGATCCAACAGCTCGGTCAGTGCCGCGGCGAACTCGGTGGTGCGGGTGTGTACGGCATAGGCGGCGAACTGATCGACCTGCCACCACGGATCCTCACGCGGCTCGCCGGGCGGCAGGCGGCGGCGACCGCCCAGTCGCGGCTCCCAGCGATAGCCGATCCCGGCGGCCGGCAACCAGTGCGTCATCATCTCGCTGCCGACATCGGGATTGCGGCGACTGCCGGGATACCGGCGAATGTCGACCACCGCGTCGACGCCGGCCGCGGTCAGCAGCGTGGTCAGCTCCTCCCGACCGAGCCGGCCGTGCCCGACGGACAGCAACATCGCCTCACCACCTCCCCCTGCCGGAGACCACACCGCCCCCGTGCGCGATCGAGGTCGGCGCCGGGCATACCGGGCCGGCTAGCGTCGCGCCAGGTGAGCGATGCAGGTCCGGGGCGTTTCCCACGGGATCAGCCGATTGTCGGTTTCCGGTGCACCGAGCCGGTCGAGGACGCCGCGCATCAGTCCCAGATGCAGCGCGCACACGACGTTCGGGCTCTGCCGGGCGACCGACTCGAACGGGCAGGCATGCAACCGGATTCGCATTTCCTCGGGTTCGGACTCGAGCTCGGGGTCGAATCCCATCTCCGCGAACAGGGTGGTGAGGGTGCTCGCGGCGTCCTCGATCGATCGGGGTGCCCCGGAGGTGCCGGTGAGGTCGTCGAGTGCCCACGCCCGCCCGGCCGCCTCCGCCCGGCCCACGGGGTCGTCCTCGGAGCTCGCCCAGTGCGCCGCCAACACCCGAGCCAACCCCTGGTATCCGGAATCGGCGTGCCCCGGTTCGAGGGGGGCCAGCGCCCGGTAGAGCCGACGCGGGCGGCCTCGCGCCGGATTCCGCTCGGGTTCGGCCGAGACCAATCCGGCGCCGGTCAACGCGTCGAGATGGAAGCGAACCGTGGTCACGTGCAGCTCGCACAGCGCCGCCAGTTCCCCGACGGTCATCGGTGTCGGACTGGCCCGCAAAGCGTCCAGCAGCTGGACCCGCCTGCGCGAGGCCAACACTGCGTGCGTCCCGGCGCGTCCGGCACCGGTTCCTTTTCGTATCGCCATACTGTATGACTTTAGAGGAAGGGATTCCTCTAAAAAAGGGTTAGCTTCCCGGAGGTGGCCATGACCTATGTGATCGCAGAGCCGTGCATCGATGTGATGGACCGGGCCTGCGTCGAGGAATGCCCGGTGGACTGCATCTACGAGGGCGGCCGGTCGCTGTACATCCACCCCGACGAATGCATCGACTGCGGCGCATGCGAGCCGGTCTGCCCGGTGGAGGCCATCTACTACGAGGCCGACCTGCCCGCCCGGTGGGAGGCGTTCACCGACGACAACGCCCGGTTCTTCCACAGCCCGCTCCCCGGCGCGAGTGCCGCACTGGGGATGCCGGGAGGGGCGGGCAAGCTCGGCCGGCTCGCCGCCGACACCGAATTGGTCAGTGGGCATCCACATTCGGACCCCGCCGCTACCGGCGAGGGGTCCCCCTGCGGCGGCGGTGCATCGTGACCCCTCTCACCGTAGACGTCGTCCCCGTCCGGCCGTACCCACAACGGCGCGGGATCAAGGGGACGTTCCTCTACAAGGCCGCCACCACCACCGACCCCAAGATGCTGGGTCTGATGTACATGGTCACCTCGTTCGTGTTCTTCATGGTCGGCGGGTTGATGGCGCTGCTGATCCGCACCGAACTCGCGGTCCCCGGTCTGCAGTTCCTGTCCAACGAGCAGTACAACCAGCTGTTCACGATGCACGGCACCATCATGCTGCTGCTGTACGCGACGCCGATCGTCTTCGGATTCGCGAACTACATTCTGCCGCTGCAGATCGGCGCACCCGACGTGGCGTTCCCCCGGCTGAACGCGCTGAGCTACTGGCTGTACCTGTTCGGCGCGATCATCACCGTGTCCGGGTTCCTCACCCCGGGAGGGGCCGCGGACTTCGGCTGGACCGGGTATTCCCCCCTGACCAGCGCGGTGCATTCGCCGGGGGTGGGCGGCGACCTGTGGATCACGGGACTGGCGTTGGCGGGTGTGGGCACCATCCTCGGTGGCGTCAACATGATCACCACCGTCATCTGCCTGCGGGCGCCGGGGATGACGATGTTCCGGATGCCGATCTTCACCTGGAACATCTTCATCACCATGATCCTGGTCCTGATCGCCTTCCCGATTCTGGCCGCGGCACTGTTGGGCCTACTCGTGGATCGGCACCTGGGGGCGCACCTGTTCGACCCGGCCACCGGCGGCGCCCTGCTCTGGCAACACCTGTTCTGGTTCTTCGGTCACCCCGAGGTGTACATCGTCGCGATCCCCTTCTTCGGCATCGTCTCGGAGATCTTCCCGGTCTTCAGCCGCAAACCGCTCTTCGGCTACACCGGCCTCGTCTACGCGACCATCGCCATCGCCGCACTGTCCACCGCGGTGTGGGCGCACCACATGTTCGCCACCGGCGCCGTTCTGCTGCCGTTCTTCTCGCTGATGAGCTTCTTCATCGCGGTGCCCACCGGGGTGAAGTTCTTCAACTGGATCGGCACCATGTGGAAAGGGCAGCTCACCTTCGAAACCCCCATGCTGTTCTCGCTCGGTTTCGTGGTGACCTTTCTGTTCGGTGGCCTGTCCGGCGTGTTGCTCGCGAGCCCGCCGCTGGACTTCCACGTCACCGACTCCTACTTCCTCGTCGCGCATTTCCACTACGTGCTGTTCGGCACCATCGTGTTCGCCACCTACGCCGGCATCTACTTCTGGTTCCCGAAGATGACCGGAAGGCTGATGGATGAACGCCTCGGCAGATGGCACTTCTGGACCACGTTCATCGGTTTCCACACCACCTTCCTGGTCCAACACTGGCTCGGCGCCGAGGGCATGCCCCGCCGCTACGCCGACTACCTCCCCACAGACGGGTTCACCACCCTCAACACGATCTCGACGATCGGCTCGTTCGTCCTCGGCGGGTCGGTGTTGCCGTTCGTCTGGAATGTCTTCAAGTCCTACCGGTACGGCCAGGTGGTCACGGTCGATGACCCCTGGGGTTACGGGAACTCGCTCGAGTGGGCCACCAGTTGTCCCCCACCGCGCCACAACTTCACCGAGCTGCCCCGAATCCGTTCCGAGCGCCCCGCGTTCGAATTGCACTACCCCCACATGGTGAAACGGATGCGCGCCGAAACGTACGTCGGCCGACGGCCCAAGTCGGTCACGGTCACCGCCGGCACAGCCCGGGTCCCGAGCGAGAAACGGGCCGGCGATGAGTGACACCGCCGATCGTTCCCACAGTTTCCTGCGGTGCCCCGAAGCCGAGGCGGCCGCGACGCCTGCACGGTCCTGGTCCGGTGAGCGGCGGCGACCGGCCGACCCCGCGGGACGACTACTGCTGCACCCGTCCACCGGAGAACGTCCGACGGACCCGAACCCGCCCGACAAGGGGGGTGGCACATGACTGAAGTGGCGCGCTACACGCAGTTGATCCTGCCGGTCTTCTGGTTCGGGATGGTGGTGGCGATTTCGTTTCTCGAGGCGCCGATCAAATTTCGGGCCCCGGGCGTGACCCTGGCCATCGGGCTCGGCATCGGCCGGAAGGTCTTCCTCGCCCTCAATGCGGTGGAATTGGTTCTGGCACTCGCGTTGTTGGCGTCGTGCGTCGGCGCGCCCCCGGACGCAACCGTGTTGACGGTGCTCGCGCTTGTCACGGTGGTGCTGGTGGTGCAGATCGCGGTGGTCCGCCCGCCCCTGAGTACACGATCGGACCGGATCCTCGCCGGAGAGCACCTGCCACGATCGAGGATGCACCTGGTGTACATCGGACTGGAAGTAGCGAAGGTCGCATTGCTGATCGCGTTGATCTTCCAGCTCTTTCGGGCGGTGGCCTCATGCCTTCACTGACACCAGACGAACCTACGCGCACGGATCTGGCCACTCGCACCGACATCGAGGACCTGCTCCGCCGCTTCTACGGGCGCGTGCTCGTCGACGACCTCCTCGCCGACCCGTTCGCCGAGATCCGCGAGAGCGGACTCGAATCACACCTGCCGATCATGTGCGACTTCTGGGAGACCGTCCTGTTCGGGGCCCGCCTCTACCAGGGCAGCGCCCTGCGGGTGCACCGGAGCGTCCACACCCGGCGTCGACTCGAGGCACGACACTTCCTACGATGGCTCACCCTCTGGTCCACCACGGTCGGGCAGATGTTTCAGGGTCCGATCGCCGAACACGCCACAGTCCACGCCACCAGGATCGCCCGGGCGATGCACCGCAATCTGACCGGCACCGACTCCGCCGAACTCGACGCCCTCACCTCCCGACTTCACCGTCGGGTCCGCGAGGACCACACGCCTGATCGCTCCCCCAGCGGTCACCTCGAGGACAGAACGGCATCGCATCGCCGGGCGCACGGTCAGGCCACGGATCTCCCGGAAAACCACCACAATCCGCGCCGAACAGAGCAGACAGTGGCCGCAGACACCCCCCCCCGGGGCCATCAGGGTCGACCCGGATGCGTCCGCGACGGCAGAACACGAAAGGAAGTGCATCAACCGTGAACGAGAAGACATGGTCGGTGAACATCGTCATCGACGAACACAAATCGGCGGAGACCGGCGCCCAGACACGCGCGAGGGCCCGTCTGCGTACCAGCGGCCGGGCCGCCTTCGTGGGAACGGGACTCGCCCGGCGCAATCCGCGCCATACCGACGTCCCGGAGGTCAGCGATGACATGGCCGCTGCCCGCGCCCTGGCAGACCTGTCGCATCAACTGTACGAAGCGGCCGCGCAGCGGGAAGCGGTCACGCGCAGCGCGCTCACCTCCGCACGCGCCGCCGACTTCGGCCGTCGACGTTCGTCGGCCTGAACTCGGCACGCACGAATCCCCTGTCGACCCGTTGGCGCGGGGCGGCGCCCGACACCTGCATTCCCCGCGGACATTCCTCCACAAGGACATCACGATGAGCGAACATCTCTTTCACATAGCCCTCGCCGACGACTGGGAAGGCGCCGCACGGTTCGGAGAATACGAGGCGTCCACCCGCGCCCACACACTCGATCAGATCGGATTCATCCACGCCGCGACCGCGGAGCAACTCGAGCACGTCCTCGCCGCCGTCTACGGTGACGTCAATCTTCCCCTGGCGGTGATTGTGATCGATCAGGACGCACTCCGCGATGCCGGTGTCGACGTTCGATGGGACGAGATGGCGGGGCCGTCGGGTACGCCCGGTCGGTGGGTTCCGCGGATCATGGGAGCGGTGCCGTTGGATCCGGACATTGTTGTGGCGACCATCCCGCTCGAGAAACACGGTGAGAATTGGGCCGTCCCCGACCTTTCCGGGTACAGCGTCGGCGAGGCGGCGTCGTAGCAATCCCCCTGCCCGTAAACCCGGCCCACCGCTGTCGGCACACGTCCGCCGACACGGGCCAACTGTGCAGATTCGCGCGCGGCCGCACCGGTAGCGTTGGCGCACAGTGCAGCTCGGGCGTTCACGAGTGCCTCACATCACCAGATGCGATCGAAAGAAACCCGGAGCCTACAGATTTCGATGGAATCGAACATTATCCACAGAGTCACTCTCGGAAACAACGTGTCACGACGCGTTCCGGAGAACGATCGCCACAATATTCCCGGCATCGCCGCCGTCACCCCGACCCAGACCCTGGCACCGGCAGCGCCGCGTTTCGGGCAACCTGACTCATCCCGCCACCAGCCTGGCCACGCACAGTTCGGGTTCGACGAACGGCTCGAGGTGAGCCGAGATGGCCGGTCGCTGCGGCTTTCGGTTTCCCTCGGTCGCTGACGTGTCCAGCAGACCCTGCAGCAACCCCCGATGCACTCCGCACACCACCTCTGGATGCGACCGGGCCAGATCCCGTACCGGGCAGGCGTGCAGGCGAATGATCCGTTCACGTTCGCCCGCGGGGCCGCCGCTGTCCGTCGACGGCGGTGTCGACGGTCCCGGCGCCGAGACCAGCTCGGGGCCGAACCCCATCCGCGCGAAAGCATTCGTGGTGCGGGCCGCCGCGTGATCGAGCGCATCATCGGCATCCGACTGCGGGGTGTGCCCGCTGTCACCGGTGCCTGCGCTGCGGGAAGCCGTCATCCGCGTGGCCCATTCGTGCCCGGCGTGCTGCGCGCGGCGAGCCCGCGTCTGCACCGTCTGGCCCAGCTCCATCGCGAGGACGTCGGCGAGAGTCCGGTAGTCCACGCGTTCCTCGATCGCCAGATAGCCGGTACGGGGCCGGCCGGCGCCCGGCCGGTTCATCCGGGTGCGCGTGATCGCGCCGTCGTCACACAGCGCGTCCAGATGGAACCGCACCGTCGTCACGTGCACACCGAGCTGTGATGCCAGTTCGACGGCGTCCACCGCACCCTCGTGCTCACGCACCATCCGAAGAACACGTTCCCGTTGCCGGTTGCGCGGCAGGAAATTTCGCCGCGGCCCCCGGGTATCGCTTTCCTCGTCCACCTCGTCACCTTACATTCGACCAATTTAACGGATATACTTCCGTTAAATACTAACCGCTTCACAACAGCAGAGGTAGGGCATGACGGTCGACAACATCTGCGATCCCGACTTACCGATGACGACGCAGTTCGAGCTCTTCGGTCCCGAATTCACCCAGTTCGTGTTGCCCTACCAATGCGCAATCGCGACGTTGACCACCAAAGTGCAAATCCTGCGAAAGGGTTTCACGCACCTGGATCGCCACTGCCCGATCGAGCATGTCTCGGCACGGGTGAAATCCCCGACAGCATCATGGCCAAAGCGCAGCGTCTGCGCTGCCCGCTCACGGCCGCCGACATTCGTCAGAACATCCGCGATATCGCCGGAGTCCGCATCACCTGCGGTCTCATCTCGGACACCTACCGCGTTGCGGACCTGATCGGCGGTCAGCCCGATGTCACCGTGCTCGAGGTCGAAGACTACATCGCGAAGCCGAAATCCAATGGCTACAAAAGTTTGCATGTGGCAGTCGAGATCCCGGTGTTCTTGAGCGACCGAGTTGTCCAGGTACCCGTCGAGCTGCAAATCCGGACAATCGCCATGGACTTCTGGGCCAGCCTCGAGCACAAGATCTACTACAAGTACCAGCGCTCCGTCCCCCGCCGATTGTTGCAGGAGCTGACCGAGGCCGCCGACGTCGCGCACCGACTCGACAGGAAGATGGAGCGGCTGCACAACGAAGTTGCCGGTCTGAAGTCGGCGCTGGACTCCGACGACGGTCCACTGAGCCTCAAGGCCATTGACCACGATCACGGCGATCGCTCTCAGAACCGTGCCGGAAACCACACAACGCGACCGCCGGGCCTCTCGTTCGATACCCGCCGGCAGGTCGTGTGGATGTCTGCCGAACCACCACACACGTCACCTAACGGAGCGTTGCAGGACAACACCCGAGAATGACCTAGCACCACAGCAGTGCCGACGAAACCCCAATCCGTAAATCCCACGACACCAGTTTCATCAATCATCAACAGGCGGGAGGCCACTCATGTCCACACCAACTTTGCATGTGGATGCCTCGAAGGCGACACCCTCAACCGGTCGAGGACTGCGATTGCGGCTCAAGCCCGCCCAGTCCCGTGGATTCGTACAGGGCGCCTGGTGGCCACGATCGACTCACCTCACCGATGAACTTCCGGCCCTGCTCACGGCCCTCTCGCGGCGGCTGGGCCACATCGACCGGATCATCTACGACGAGAACGGCTGGGCGCCAGCACCGTCGTGTATCGACCACGCAGGCAACACGGTGGATCTGCGACACTCCAGCGACCAGTCGAGCAATACCCTGGCGATCACCGGCGAGAAGTTCGGGCGGCTGGTCCTGCTGGTGGTCCCTCCCTACACCGACCCGGTCTTCGCCTATGCGACCATAATGACGGCGGCGAGTCCGCGCGACGTCTCCACCGCCGACGAACTGCTGGCGATCGGTGCGCGCGAGGCCGAGGATCGCCGGCTGGCACTGCTCGCCCAATACCGCTGGGAGTCCGAAGGCGGAGCACTACGCCACCGTGGAGACAGGTCTGTGCGGCCGCACCGCACCGGCGACCGCGACGGGGTGCGACGCGGCTGAGTGAGACCCTGGGGGACACAAATCTTGTCCGTCCACCCTGCCACCGCCACAGTGATCCTCGACAATGGGCGGTCAGGGTGAGAGCACCCAGTGCCCTCGTGGACAACGCGTGCGACAGCAGCCCGTCGAGCCACGCGCGAAACGTTGTCCAACGGACGCGGAAGTTCCGCATGCGCTCAGAAGTCGTGCGCGTCGCGGCGCGGTCATCGTGTTCCACCATTCACCTGGTGATAAACGACTCCACGGCGCAGAAGCGTCCGTACCGCTGAGTGAATGGGACACGTGCTCGCAGAATCGCAAGACGGTGCGGTCGGTGCCTTTTCATGTCCGCGGGTAGTTCGGCGGATTACCGACGGCCTCACCGAAGAGGGCGGAACTGCGACCCACACACGCCTCGATGCCCGAAGTTCGACATCCACAGGATGTCCCCCCGTCTGGTGCTGGTGCTGCCTCCTCCAGTGCCACTCCCCCCTGCCACCACCAGTCGCATAGCCGAGAGGCACTGTCGTTCCGGCCCACTCACACTACCGAGCACACAAGTGAGACAGCCAGTGCAAGTGTTGCTTGATACAATTGTCGTGCACACCACGGCACGGATACCAACGTCGTTTGCGTGCTGTGGGACGCGAAAAGTCCTCCTCCGATGGGATTCTCACGTCGAGGTTCTGTCTCAGTGGAAGTATGTCGAGTATGCGAAGACGCTGGCCGGCCGCACCCCCACCCTCGTGGCGCGGGGTGGGTATTGTTCACGGGCGTTCCGTTCTCGCTGCGGGCCTCGGGATCACCGTCGAACTCATCGACCTTCTTCGCTACCCGGCCGGGGTGGAACTGCGTCTTGCCCTCACCGCCTACGGGCACGCGGCCCAGCAGGCACGCTATGAAACACGACCGCTGACTGACCCCGGGGACCCGTCGCCGCGGTGGTCGTTCCTCCGGACGCACGTGCGCGCCGGGGATCTCACGGGCGAGGCCGACCCGTACCAGGCCCCGATCCTGTCGACCGGAACGACGCGGTTAATCGACTTCCGCACCACGCCGCGGTACTGGATAGACGGAATCCCCGCGCCGGTGTCGCTTACGGTGACCGTGGAATGGGCCCGGATCGGACTGGCGGCAACGTCGTCGACCATCGAGATCGGACCCGTACCCCACGCCCTCCCCTAGTAGGACGGCGCCAAGCGGTGTGGTGGCACAGTCGGCAGGTACCGATCCAACGAGCAAGTGCGCGTTGCACGTTCGCGGAGGCAGTTCTGCCCAGCCTGTTTTGGAGACAATCGGATCAATCGCAGGGCGGTAAGAGGTGGGCGGCGGCGGTGACCAGGGTGGCGTGGTGGTGCCTGTCGAGCCAGGTGGGCTCGCCGTAATGGTCCAGTCCGAGCCCGGTTTCCAGTTCCCGGTAGTCGCGCTCGATGCGCCATCGGATCGCACGTGTGACCTTTTCGCACGAGCCGGTCACCACGGGAGCGGGCAGTTCACCGCACGAACGAACTGAGCGCGGGTGGTGTCGACGTTCCGTCGAGGCACTCGTGTATGCGACGCAGGGTGGCCGCACAGTCGGACCGCTCGGTGGGGTCGAGTTGGTCGAGGATGCGACGTAGCTCCCCTTGCCGTCGTGCATTCACTTGCTCGACGACGGCGCGCCCCCGTGCCGTCGATTCCAGGGTGACGACGCTGCGATTCGATTGATCCGCGCCTCGTCTGAGGTGCCCGGAGGCGAGGAGACGATCCGCGAGGCGGGTGACCGTCGATGCGGCAACACCCAGTGCTCGCGCCGCTTGACTCGAACTCACTGTGCCCTCCTCGCTGAGTACCATCAGCAGCCTCAGCTGCGGCAACGTGACGTCGACGTCGCCGCCCTCGATGCTGCGGAGCGCCACACCCACGAGATCTCGGGTGGCGACTTCGAATGCTCGCAGATCCTCGGGGCTCGTGCTCACCGACTCGTCGTCACCGCCGCGTTTGCGCATAGCTCAAGTATTGCAGAAGCTAAGCCTTGCATGCTGCAAGAACTTGGGTAGCTTGGTGGGTACTGGACCACCGCGCCGGCTGAGCCTCGTCAGTGATGTTCGAGCTTCGGCCCGAGCCGGGCCCGGCGCAGCGACACGAGTACCCAGCCCGCTCGAGACGAAATGAGGCCTCAGTGCACACAGATTCCCCGCACCCTATGACCCCCGCGTCCGCATGGAAGATTCTGTGGCAGGGAAACGAGCGATTCGTCGACGGGACCCCACTGCATCCCAACCAGGGGATCGCGGACCGCGCAGCGCTCTCCGACGGGCAGCACCCCACCGCCGTGTTGTTCGGATGCGGAGACTCGCGAGTCGCCGCCGAAATCATCTTCGATCAGGGTCTCGGTGACGTGTTCGTCGTGCGCACCGCAGGCCACGTCCTCGACGACGCCGTTCTCGGCTCGATCGAGTACGCCGTCGAAATCGTGAACGTTCCGCTCATCGTCGTGCTCGGCCACGACGGCTGTGGCGCCGTGAAGGCGACGCTCGACGCGCTCGACAACGGCGCGGTGCCGGACGGGTTCATTCGCACTGTTGTCGAACGCGTGGCACCGTCGGTCATGACGGGACGTCGTGAAGGGCTCTGCACCGCAGACGAACTCGAGGCCCGTCACGTAGTGGAGACCGGCGAACTTCTCGCGCAGCGTTCACGCCTCATCGCCGGACGCATCGAGGCCGGTGCCTGCGCCATCGCGGGCGTCACCTACAAGCTGTCCGACGGCCGAATACATCTTCAGGGGACGGTGGGAGACATCGGTGAGCCCGGCAACTGACTCCCCAGAACCACGACTTACGTCGGATCCAACACCACCACATCACTCACCACCGGCGGATAGCGCGGGCGGGGCACCGGCGCGGCCGCGGATCGACCAGATCGACCCCGCGATCAACGCCATAGTCACTGTCCAACCCGAGCACGCACTCGAACTCGCCCGAAAAGCCTATGTCCGCACCATGTCTGGTGAACCACTCGGCCCCCTCCACGGGTTGCCGATCGCCCACAAGGACACCCTCGATACCGCGGGGCTGCGCACCACCCATGGGTCCCCGATCTTCGCCGACCACATCCCTCCCGCAGCCAACTCGTGGTCGAACGCACCCACGCCGCCGGCGCAATCCCGCACCAACACGGCATCGTCGACGGGGACGTGCTCGCGATCTCCACCCCGCGAGGAACCCTGCACGCCCAGGCGCGGATCACTGGCATCCGACCCGGCGTGCTGTTCGTCCCGTTCCACTACGGCTACATGAACACTCGCCGCATACAAGACCTCGTGTCGACTATAGGTCGAATGTTGCATATTGCCAGTAGCCGCTGAGCCGGTAGTACCCGACGGTGTCCAACCACTGCTCCGCGGCCGCGGGGTCGACGAGGGACTGTCGGGATAACGGTTGAACTGGATCTGGCCGACACGCCGAGTTCTCTTGGCGAGAAGGCAAGACGATGACCGAAACACTTGATCACATGGATCAGTCGAAGATTGACCACCAGAAGCTGGCCCAACAACTGTTGGCCCAGGCCAAAGCCGAGGGCGTCGAGCTGGTCGGACCGAACGGACTACTCAACCAGCTCACCGCGAACGTCCTCGAAACCGCACTCGAAGCCGAAATGGACGAGCACCTCGGCTACGAGAAACACCACGTCACGGGACGAAACAGAGAAAACTCCCGGAACGGGAGGCGGACGAAGACCGTGCTCACCGAAATCGGACCGGTACAGATCCAGGTGCCACGAGACACCGATGCCTCGTTCGATCCGCAGATCGTCAAGAAACGGCAGCGACGCCTGACCGGGGTCGACGAAATCATTTTGTCCCTCTCGGCGAAAGGCCTGACCACAGGCGAAATCGCAGCACACTTCGACGACGTCTACGGCGCATCGGTCTCGAAGGAGACCATCAGCAAGATCACCGACAAGGTCCTCACGGAGATGGCCGAATGGTCCGTCCGTCCCCTCGACCCGGGGCGGATTCCACTAGTCGTGGCGAATCATCGGGTAATCGTGCAGGGGCCACCATCGTCGCACAGCCTGGTTCGGAGTGAGGTCATTCAGGCATAGCCTCGGACGGTCGTTGAGTTCGGTGGCGACCTCGTCGAGCTGGTCTTGGGTCCAGCCGCTTAGGTCAGTTCCCTTCGGGAAATACTGCCGCAGAAGTCCATTCGTGTTTTCGTTTGATCCCCGCTGCCACGGCGAGTGGGGATCGGCGAAGTAGATCTTCAGGCCGGTGGCGTCCGCGATACGCTCGTGGTGAAACATCTCGTTGCCCTGGTCCCAGGTAAGCGACCGACGCAGGGAGACGGGCATCTGCGTGAAGCGCTCGATGAGAGCATCCCCGACGACTTGCGCGGAGTGGCCACCACGGATCGCGACCAGGATGGTCAATCGCGTCTTGCGCTCGACGAGTGTCGCGATCGCCGATCTCTGGCCGGCGCCGATGATGAGGTCGCCCTCGATATGCCCTACCCGACGACGTGATTCCACGTGGGCTGGCCGTTGCGCGATGGGCGTCATATTCGTTGACTGCTTGAGCGAACCGTCCCGGGATCGTCCGCGGCCACGGCGCCGGCGATAAGTCCGGCCGGTGCGCAAAGACCCGCCAGTCGCAGCCAAGACCAGTCCGCGGTACACCGCTTCATAGATCGTCTCAACGCACACGTGCCACGCCGTGCGGCGTGGGTAACGTCGCCGCAGCCACCGGCTGATCTGTGCCGGTGACCAGCGCTTGCCGAGCTTAGCGGCGACGAGCCGACGCAGCGTGTCATCGTGGGTGAACACACGCACTTTCGGGCGTCGTCGACGCTGGTGTGCCTGGTTGTGGGCGTACCACGGTTGGTAGCGACCATCGGATTTTCGATTGCGTGCGATCTCCTTGTACACCGACTGGAAGCTTTTGCCGATGCGTTCCGCGATCGTCTTGACCGACTCCTCACGGGCCAGCCCGTCGGCGATCTCGATACGGTCGTCTTGGCTCAAGTAACGGCTACTGATCGGACTCTCGACATAAGACATACTGCCAGCGTCGATGAACCACAGCGACCCACAGCTCAGCGACACGCCGACCGTCGCTGCCGCCTTCGATCCTGAGTGGCCTTGTCTGATCAGCTCGAAGTAGCGGCGCTTGTCTTCCTGTGGTGACTTGTTCCACGCATACCTGGGCATCGTAATCCTCTCGGGAAAGGATTCGCCTCGATCAGTGGAATCCGCCCGGTGTATCCGGTGCTGTTCATCGATGCCATCCACGTCAAGATCCGCGACGGTCAGGTCGCCAACCGGCCCGTCTATGTCGCCATCGGCGTCACCACCGCCGGGGAACGCGAGATCCTCGGGCTGTGGGCAGGTGACGGCGGGGAGGGATATGGAACGCGCACAGGTTCGTTTCCGTAGTTTTGTGCTGCTGCCTGAGGGTTTCCCACTGATTGGCGTGTCGTTGATCTTCGAGGTGGAAGCCCGCGAGTTAAGGTGTTACCGCGAAATGCTAGGTGCGAGGAAGGCGTGCGGTGGGCGACGAGCGATTGCGGGTGATCTCGGGCGACGTCGCACCGATCGTGGCGACGCGAGATCCGCAGTGGTTCCAGGCCGAATGCGTGGAGGCGTTCGTCGCGTCGTGGACCGCGCGTGGATTCGCGGCATCGACGATCGCCAACGACATCGGTGTCCTGGAGCGGATGCTCGCGGGGCTGGGTCGGCCGGTGTGGGAGGTGACCGCCGCCGACGTCGACCGGGTGGTGGGCGAGCTGGCCAACTCGGGTCGAGCGGTATCGACGCGGCGTAACTACCTGCAGGTGTTCAAGGGGTTTCACCGGTTCCTCGAGGTCCGCAAGGCCGCGGAGATCGAGGCAGCATTCGGGGTGCGGCTGGCCTGTCCGCTGGACGAGTTCAACGCCACCCGCCACGTCAGCGACGACTCGCCGGCTGCGGAGGCACCGCCGACACCGGAGCGGGTGGGCGGCGTTCTTCGAGGTCCTCAAGCAACGGATCGCGACCGCCCGCAAGTACGGCCCGGCCGCGCGGGACTACGCGTTGTTCCGCACGCTGTACCACGCCGGCCTACGATCCGAGGAGGTCGTGATGCTCGACCGCGGCGACGTCCACTTCGGGCGAGGCACGTTCGGCAAACTGCATGTGCGCTTCGGAAAGGGCGCCAAAGGATCCGGGCCGCGGCCGCGCTGGGTGCCGATGCTGGACGGGCTGGATCTGGTGTTGCGCTGGTATCTCGACGACGTGCGCGGCCGGTTCCCGGACAGCGCGGCGCTGCTGTGCGACGAGTCCGGCGGACGGATGGCCGCGGCCACGATCCGCAACCGGCTGCGGCACCTGATGAGCGTGGAAGGACGGCCCGAAGCGGAGTGGTTCAGCCCGCACGCGATGCGTCGCGCCTGCGCCACCCACAACTACGAGCGCGGCGTGGATCTGGTTGCCATCCAACAACTTCTAGGCCACTGGACGGTCGCGTCGACCATGCGGTACGTGCGCCCGTCGGAAACGTTCATCGAAGACGCCTACCAACGCGCGATCTCGGCGACGCTGACCGAGTTGGCCGGACAGGAGTGAGCATGCAGATCAGGTGGAAACTCCGGATGGCCGCCGCCCACCGCGAGGTCTGGACCGGCACCCAGCTGCAACGGCTGCTCGCCGAGAAGGCCGGATTGGAACTGTCCTCGGCGTCGGTGTCGGCGTTGTTCACCAAACAGCCCAGCCAGCTCAAGCTGTCCACCCTGATCGCGCTGTGCACCGCCTTGGACTGCACACCGAACGACCTGTTCGACATCGATACCACCCCAGTCGCACAACCGATCTCGTCGAACCCGACCAAGGTCGCGGCGAACGACACACAGGCGTCGCGGCGGGGCCGGTCGATGCCGCCGATCTGAGCATGACCCGCCGGATCCGGGACTGCCGCCGCTGCGGCCGCGCGGTCGGCAAACCCGACCGTGACCTGTGTGCACGCTGCCACTGGGCGGCCTCCCACGCCCCGGTCACCCACCCCTGCCCGCGCTGCGGCGTCGACCGGGTCCTGCAGCCGGACACCGGCCGCTGCGTGCGCTGCTCGCGCACCTGCCGACAGTGCCAGGCCCCGGTGTTGTTCGTCGACCGAGACCTGTGCAAGGAATGTCTCCGACGGCAACGGCGAGACGCCGATCGAGCCGACTGCCCGCGCTGCAGCAAACGCCGGATACTGCGACCGGCCACCGGCCTGTGCGGTTCGTGTTCGCATCCGGGCCGGCCACCGAATCCGGACACGGCCTGCGTCGACTGCGGCCGGGTCACCCGACTGACCGGTGCCGGGCGGTGTCGATCCTGTTGGGAACGCTCGCCGCACAGGATCACCGTCCGCGCCGCCAATCTCGCCGAGGCACTGGCTGATCCGCCAAACTGGCTGGGCACCTTCGCCGCCTACCTGGTCGGCCGCCATCACCCCAGCCGCGCGTGCGCCATGCTCACCCGACTCGGCAAGCACCTGACCGACGAGCACCCGACGCATCCGCAGGCACTGCTGGGAGCTGTCGCCGACGACGTGCCGCTCGCGCGGGCCCTGGAAGACTTCCTCACCGCGAGCAAGCTGGCACTGCCGCCCGACCGCGACGAACGCCGCGCCGCCGCCCGCCGCCAGTCCCGCATCGACGCCGTGCCCGCCCCCTTGCGACCGGCGGTGACCGGGTTCGCCGAACACCTTGTCGCCGGCCGCGATCGCGCCCGCCGCGCCGGCACCCGCCCGCGCGGGCACACCACGCTCGAGGCTCGCCTCACCGCGGTGCGTGACTTCGCGCAATTCCTGACCGCGCGCCGCTGCAAGACCGACTGGGCGACCGCCGATGTCGGCGACATCGAAGCGTTCCTGCACGCACATCCCGGCCGACGGGCCTCCTACCTGACCGGACTGCGCCAATTCTGCCGCTACGCGCTGCGCCGACGGTTGCTGCTCATCGACCCCACCGCAGGGGTGCAAGCGCCGCAGACCATGGCATTCAGGGGACCGACGCTTCCCGTCGACCGGCAGCGCGAGTTGTTCCGGCGATGGAGCACCGACCCCGAGGTGCACCCGCACGAGGCGTTCGTCGGGCTGGCCGCCCTACTGCACGGCGCTACCACCCAGGAACTGCAACACCTCACCGACGACGATATCGACCATGAACAGCACCGCATCAGGCTGGGGCGTCGACCGCAGCCTACTCCGTTGGACCCGTGGACCTGGACCGCGCTGCAACGCTGCCTGCAGCACCGTAAGAACTTGGGCAGCAACAACGCCCATGTGCTGATCACTATGCAGACCAAGGCCACCCGCGCGGCCGCCTCCGACTCCTACGTCAAGCAGACCCTGCGCGAGGTCGGTATCCAACCCAGAATCCTGCGCTCCACCCGGCTGGTCGACCTCATCGGCACGGTCGACGCGAAACTCGTCGCCGCCGCTTACGGCATGACCAGCGAGGCCGTCATCGCCTACCTCTCCGACCACGTCGACTTCGCCCGGCTGCCGAACCCGTGACAGTTCAGGCGCCACCTCGCACACGTTCGCGCGAACGTGTGCGCTTTGGCCAAGTTCTGGCTCGCCGTCCTGACGGAAATCCGCAACCGCGGGGTCGCAGACGTGTGCATCGCCGTCTGCGACGGACTCAAGGGACTGCCCGACGCGATCACTACCGTGTGGCCACTCACGGTGGTGCAGACCTGCCTGATTCACCTCTTGCGTAACACCTTTCGTTACGCATCGCGTCAGTACTGGGACGAAATGTCACGGGACCTGCGGCCGATATACACCGCTGTCAACGAGGCCGCGGCCAAGGAGCAGTTCACCGAGTTCGCCGACAAATGGGGGCCGAGGTATCCGGCGATTGTCCGGCTGTGGGAAAGCGCCTGGAGCGAGTTCGTGCCCTTCCTCGACTACGACCCCGAGATCCGCCGGGTCATTTGCTCAACGAACGCGATCGAGTCCCTCAACGCGCGCTACCGGCGGGCGGTGCGGGCGAGGGGCCACTTCCCCAGCGAGCAGGCCGCGCTCAAGTGCCTCTACCTCGCCACCCGGTCGCTGGACCCGACGGGTAAGGGAAGAGCACGATGGGTGACGAGGTGGAAGCCGGCCCTCAATGCGTTTGCTATCACATTCGAAGGCCGAATCACCCCAACCGTGATCTAGATTCATGCGCCAGAACTGGATCCACCGATGTTCTGACAGTCCCGTCGACGATCGTCATGCCCCGCGATTCCAGCAGCTGCCGTGCTGGGGAATGGTCTTGAACGGTTTGCCGTAGGCGGGCTGGCTCATGAGGATAAAGAAAACCAGCCTCCCCCTCGAATGAGTGGAAGGCTGGCCGTGTTGGCGTCAACTGTACCGGAACCGGTCTGGTCGTTCCTTCCTCGGTTCGGCGCCAGGTGTCGGCGCCACTTGTCTTCCATACAACGCGCAATGGTTGCGATTGCGCAATGGTTGGGTGCAGGATTGGGTATGAGGCGTGTGTGCGCCGGCAGCTGCAGACCGGCAACGGGGCAGGTGAGGCGGTGGTGTGACGTCGCGTGCTGGTCGGGCATCGCGACGGCGTCGGGTGTCGGGGTCGAGGACGTCGTCCCGACGCCGCACTGTAGGTGCGGTTGCCGAGGGCACGAGGTGAATTCGTCAGACGGTGACCTCGCGTCTAGGCAATGTGCCTGCGCCACCGACCGCCGTGCCGGAAGCGCGCACGCAACCATGGGAGTGGGCTGACAAGTGGCAGTGGTGGTCGTTCGCGACTGCGCACCATCCCGAGAGGTCGCCCCGGGAAGAAATCGAGAACAGTATGCCTACGTTCGTCGTCGAGTACACCTACAGTCCCGAATCCTCGTCCGGTCGTGACGATCACCGCACCGATCATCATGCATGGCTCGCGGAATTGGTTCGCCGCAAGGTGGTGCTGTCGTCGAGTCCCGTCGCCGACCACAGCGGCTTCCAGTTCATCGTCGACGCCGCCGATGCCGACACCGTGGCCCGCCTGTTCGGGCACGACCCGTTTGCGCAGGCACACCTCGTATCCCATGTATCCATCAGCCCCTGGAACCGGTGACAGGACGATCTCACGAGTTATGGGAGCCGGTTGTGGGCAAAGGTTGAGATGTCCGGTGACGAGGTAGCTGAGAGCGACTCGTACCCGCAACGGTGCAGCCTCCGGTCACGATCCGGGACCGGAGGGGCCCCGCGGGTGCCCGGAGGCGATCGACGTGGCTCCTCCCGCTGCCACGTGTCGAAGCGTCGCGCCCGCGCGATGTGGGGGTACCCCAACCGCGCGGTGGGGCACGGAACCTTCCGTAGCCGTCCGGCTGGGATGTGACGGTGAAAAGGGACTGTGACAGATTGCGCGGCAGAAGACCCGCACTGCGAGGGTTCGTACATTTCGGGTGGCGTCCTGACCCGTGACGCCGGCCGCTTTCCCGGGCGAGGGTCTTGCGCTGCCCGCCAACGTCCACGCGTCTGAGTATCACTCGTTTCCGGGGTTTGGTGCGCTTTAGGGTCGGTGTCCCGGCTCGGCGCCGGGGTGGAAGGTGTCCGCGCTGGCTTCGGCCCAGTCGGCGGCCCAGGCGCGCGGTGTGTGATGGAGAAGTTCACCGGGCGTCAACCATTCGTAGATTTCGGCGTAGGAACTCACCCGGGTCGGGGTGATCTTCTTTCGCAGCAGGTGCGGGCCGAGCCCGGACGGGTCGGTGACGCCCATCGAGGCCATGATCTGCACGGCCTGGCGGACGGTGGCCTCGTGGTAGCGGTACGCGCGAAGGCTCTTGTCCGCCACGTCGAGGGCCCGGGTGCGCTTCGGGTCCTGGGTCGCGACACCGACCGGGCAGGTGTTGGTGTGACAGCGTTGCGCCTGGATGCAGCCGATGGCCATCATCATCGCCCGGGCGGCGTTGGTGTAGTCCGCGCCCTGGATCAGCCGCTTGACGATGTCGTTGCCGACCGCGACCTTGCCGCTGGCCCCGAGCCGGATCTGCTCCCGCAGTCCGGTGCCGACGAGGGCGTTGTGGACGGTCATCAACCCATCGGTCAGCGGCAGACCCACATGGTCTTCGTATTCGAGGGGTGCGGCGGCGCTGCCGCCCTCGGCGCCGTCGACGACGATGAAGTCCGGTCCCGTGCCCATCTCCAGGATCGCCTTGCAGATCGCGAGGAGCTCCACCCGCGAGCCCACACACAGCTTCAGTCCAACCGGTTTGCCGCCGGAAATATCGCGCATCCGGGCAACGAATTCGATCATCTCCCGTGGGGTGTGGAACGCGGAATGCGCCGCGGGGCTGACGCATTTCTCCCCGACCGGCACGCCCCGGTATTCGGCGATCTCGGCGCTCACCTTCGCTGCCGGCAGCACACCCCCGACGCCGGGTTTCGCGCCCTGGCTCAGCTTCAGCGAGATCGCCTTGACCTGTTCGTGTGCGGCCTTGTCGGCGAACCGGTGCGGATCGAACTGCCCACCTGGGGTGCGGGTGCCGAAGTATCCGGACCCGATCTCCCAGATGATGTCACCGCCGCCGGACAGGTGGTACGGGGTCAGGCCGCCCTCGCCGGTATCGTGGGCGAACCCGCCCCGGGCGGCGGCGCTATTCAACGCGCGCAGCGCGTTCGCGGACAGCGCACCGAAACTCATCGAGGAAATGTTCAGCAGGGACATCGAATACGGCCGGGAGCAGTCCGCGCCGCCGACGAGCACCCGCGGCGGATGCTCGGGTTCGGCGGCCGGCATCACCGAGTGCACCAGATATTCGTAGCCGACCTCTTCGATGTCGCGTTCGGTGCCGAACGACAGTTCACCGTGGATCCCTTTGGCGCGTTCGTAGATGACGGTGCGCACGTCCCGGTCGAAGGGGCGGCCGTCGAAGTTGCGTTCGATGAAGTACTGCTGCAGTTCCGGGCGCAGGCTTTCCAGTAGATACCGCAGATGCCCGAGGATCGGATAGTTACGCAGCACCGAATGCCGACGCTGCAGCAGGTCGTAGAGGCCGACGATCAGCAACACCGCCAGCAGCGAAGCAACCGCCCACCATGCCCAGGACCCGAGCGCGGCCGCGGCGGTGACGACACCGAGCCCGAGGACGGTGAATCCGACGATCAGGAACCGGAACATCGACACCCTTCCCCGCCGAGGAACAACGAAGGCGGAGCATCCCAGGTTCGAGCTGATGGGCACGGAGTGCAGGACACCCCTGACCAACCGGCGTGCCCGCTCCCCCACGGCCCGGCGTTGCGACCATGCAGCCGTCTCATCGGCAGTTCACTTCCTTGAAGGCCGTCCCGCCGCGAGAGGCAGGTGGTCCCGGATGGTTGCGCCTGCCGGCAGGCGAGGTAGTTGCGGGGAGAGCCCACCTACCATCCAACGCGCAATGGTTGCGGTTGCGCAATGGTCGGGTGCAGGATTTGGGTATGAGCGCGGTGCGGGGACAGCAGGCGGAGTCGGGGCAACGGTTCACCGAGCAGGTGGAGGCGGTGTTGTGGGCGTCGCGGGCGCTGGTGGGGATCGCGGCGGCCTCGGTCGCCGAGGTCGAGGATCTCGTCACGGTGCCGCACCTGCGGATTCTGGTGATGGTCGACACCCGGGGGCCGCTGAATCTGGGGGCGGTCGCCGAGGCGCTGGGAGTCAATCCCTCCAACGCCTCGAGGGCGGTGGACCGGCTGATCAAGTCCGGGTTGCTGGATCGGCGCGATGCCCCGGAGGATCGGCGGAATCTGAATCTGACGCTCACCGCCGCCGGGCAGGAGCTGGTGGATCGGGTCAGCACCCATCGCCGGGAGGCGATTTCGGGGGTCCTGGAGCGGATGACACCGGAGGATCGGGATGCGTTGGCGTCCGCGTTGCGCCGCTTCGCCGCCGCCGCGGGCGAGCCGATCGACGGTGATGTGCTCACGTTGTTGTGGCCGCCCGCCCACTGAGCGTGCTGTCGGCGCAGGCGTGTGCGGTCCGCACACCGGCGATGGTGAAACCGTTGGCGCACACCATTTCTGCGATCGCGGTCCGGCGGCGGCGCCGATCGCACGCGGCGACCATCATGCTGGCCGCGTGCACGGCGTCGACACTCGCGCCGCACCGCAGCGCCGATGGTGTGGGCAGCGCGGTGGTGACCGCGGCCTGCAGCAGATGCCGGGCGCCGAGTAGCCGCAGCACCAGCTGGTCGCGGCGGCGCAGCGGCCGTCTCAGTAGGCGGGCGGGCACCAGGTTCGGGGCGCTCAGTTGCAGCAGCCCGTAACCGACTCGAATTACCACGAGGGTGCGGGCGGTCATCGTCGCCGCCGGGCCGTAAGGACGGTGGCGGCGCCGGCGGCGAGCAGGCCGGCGGCGGCGCCGAGGATCCCGTGGTGCTGGGAGGCCCACAGTTGCCCGCTGCGGGTGTGGGCTTGGGCGTCGAAGATGCCGTGGGCGCCGAAGTCGTGGCCGTCGGGGTCGTCGGCGGGGTGCCACAGATTCGTCGGTTGCTGCGGGTCGCGGGGCTGGTCGGTTTGCTGGGAGGAGATCCCGGTGGCCGCGAGGTACCGGTCGAGCAGACCCGGGGCGATGGCGTTGGCGGCGAGGGTGGCGGCGGTGCTGGCGCCGACCCAGTATTCGCGGCGGGCGGGGTGCTCGGCGGCGTAGAGGACGGCGCGGGCGGCGACCTCGGGTTGGAAGATCGGCGGCACCGGCTGCGCGTGGTGGGGCAGCCGGCTGAGCACCCAGGAGAACTGGGGGGTGTTGACCGCGGGCATCTGCACCATCGTCACCCGGATGTTCGAGCCCTCGTGCAGCAACTCGCAGCGCAGTGCCTCGTGAAATCCCTGGATGGCGTGCTTGGCGCCGCAGTAGGCGCTCTGCAGCGGGATGCCGCGGTAGGCGAGTGCGGAGCCGACCTGCACGATCGTGCCCGCATTCCGGGGCCGCATGCGGCGCAGCGCGGCCATCGTGGCGTAGACGTAGCCGAGGTAGCTGACCTCGGTAACCCGGCGGTATTCGGCCGCGGAGATGTCGGTGAACGGGGCGAAGACGGAGGTGAAGGCGACGTTGACCCAGATGTCGATCGGTCCGAGGGTGTTCTCGACGAGGTCGGCGGCGGCCTCGACCTGGTCGGGGTCGGCGACGTCGGTGGGCACCGCCAGCGCGATTGCCCCGGCGTCCTCCACCTCCCGAACGGCTCCTTCGAGGCCCTTCTTTCCGCGGGCGAGGAGGGCGATCTGGTCGTGGCGGCCGGCGAACGCGCGGGCGACGGCGCGGCCGATGCCGCCGGAGGCGCCGGTGATCACGACGACGCGTCCGGGTGCCGGTGTGCTCATGGTGGGCGTTCCTTTCGGGCGTGGCAGTTCCTGGCGGCAAGGGATTTTCAGGGGTCCGCCGGCCACGGGCGGGCGAGGCGGTGCGCGGATTCGAGCAGCAGTGCGTGGACGAACGCCTGCGGCAGGTTGCCCCGCAGTTGGTGTTCGATGACGTCGAATTCCTCGGTGAACAGGGCCGGGGAGCCGCAGGCGGCCCGGTTGCGTTCGAACCAGCGCACCGCGTCGATGTCGCGGCCTTGCTGGTGTTCGGCCAGGGCCAGGAGGAACCCGCAGAGCAGGAACGCGCCTTCGGCGTCGGCGAGGGGCCGCTCGTCCTGGCGGAACCGGTACACGTAGCCGTCGCGGCCGAGTTCGCTACGCACGGCGGCCAGGGTCCGGGTGGTGCGCGGATCCGAGGCCGGCAGGGCCCCGCGGAGCGCCGGCAGCAGCAGCGCCGCATCGACCCGCTCGTCACGGGGGGTGCGTTGCCACCGGCCGGTGTGGTGCACGCAATCTCGGGCGGTGTCGGTGACAATCCGGTCGGCGAGATGAGACCAGGACGCCGACTGCGGGGCCGGGGCGGCGGCGGCGATCGCCCGCAGCCCGGCCGCGCAGATCAGCCGCGAGTGCGCCCAATGCTCGTTACGGAGTTCCCAGATGCCGGCGTCGCGGCGTCGCCAGCGGTGCTCGATCGCCGCCACCGCGATTTCGGCGGACTTCCAGTGCTCGCGGTCGAGCCGGTCGTGGCGGTCGGCGGCGGCGAGCAGCAGCAGCGCCTCACCGAAATTGTCGAGTTGGAACTGGTCGTTGACCCAGTTTCCGGTGCGGGCGTCACCGCCCGGATAGCCGGGCAGATCGAGGGTGGTCTCGTCCGGAACGCGGCCCCCGCCGACGGTGTAGGCGGGTTTGAGGTCGGGGCCGTCGGCGAGCAGGCGGTCGCTGACGAAGCCGACGGCGTCGTCGAGGAGCGGCAGCGGACCGGCTGCGGCGACGGCGTGTCCGGCGTAGCACTGGTCCCGGATCCAGCAGTACCGGTAGTCGTAGTTGCGGCCCTGCTCGGCGCGTTCGGGCAGGGCGGTGGTGGCGGCGGCGACCATGCCCCCGGTGCTGCTGGTCAGCCCGCGCAGTACCGCGTAGGCGTGCCGGGTGTCGCGGTCGGCCAGCGATCCGTCGATCCGCGGAACCTCCTGGTGCCAGGCGTGTTCGGTGCGCTCCCACAACCGGCCTGGGTCCGGCACGGTACCGGGCAGGGCGTTGTCGCCGATCTCGAGGACCAGATCGTGATGATGGCCGGCGGGGATGTCGAGAACCGCCTCGAGCCGTCCGCTGCGGTGATGCGCCGCCGGCGCCCCGGACCAGCGCACCTGCAGGGGCCCGGCGCGCAGTGTCCGGATCCCGTCCCGGTGGCCGATCTGCTGCATCGGATGTGCACCGAAGTCGGCGGCCACGTCGAGTCGCACCGTGACCTGCGCGTCGCCGTCGACGGCCAGGACCCGGCGCAGCAGGACCGCGGTGTGCCGGTCGCCGGGAAAGGCGAGCGCCTCACGGCATTCGACGATGCCGGTGGTCGTAACCCAGCGGCTGCGCCAGATCAGCGTGCCGTGCTCGTAGTACCCACCCCAGGTGAACCGCCGGTCGGTCGGCGCGAGGGCGTAGACGCCGGGACCACCGAGCAACACCGAGAACACCGCGTCGTCGTGCCAGGTCGGCACGCACAACCACGCGATGTCCCCGCGCGGGCCGATCAACGCGCCGCGCTCACCGTCGGCGATCAACGAATACTCCCGCAGCACGTGTGGGGGAAACAGCGCACCGGCCGTGGTCACCATCGAACCACCCTTCACATCGCAATCTTTGCGCGCTCGCAAACAACTGTCGTCGAATCGAGTTCCCGATGACCGGACGCTCAAACCGTGAACTCGGATTGATCAGGAAAATCTCAGAATGTGCGACCGCCGCGGGGCCGCCGTCGAGATCGGCGAAACTTTGCCTCAGCCCTTGCGCTATCGCAACCTTTGCGCGTACAGATGGAGGAGGACGTCCGCCGCTCGAGAAGGCCACACCCTGCGAGCCGGCGCGGACCGCGTCACGTCGCGGGACGTCGATCCCGTGTCGGTCAGACGCCCCAGCCGGCCGACCCCCGCCGGGCCGAAGACGTCGCACCTGCCGCGAGGAGGACCACCGATGGCCAGCCAGAACGTCGCCGACTACCTACTCGAACGCCTGCGCGCGTGGGGGATCGAGCACGTGTTCGCCTACGCCGGGGACGGCATCAACGCCATCCTCGCCGCCTGGGCCCGCGCGGACAACCGGCCGCAGTTCGTCCAGGCCCGGCACGAGGAGATGTGCGCATTCGAAGCCGTCGGCTACGCGAAGTTCACCGGCCGGGTCGGGGTGTGCATGGCCACCTCCGGGCCGGGCGCGGTGCACCTGCTCAACGGCCTCTACGACGCCAAACTCGACCACGTCCCGGTGGTCGCGATCGTCGGGCAGACCAACCGCACCGCCATGGGCGGCTCCTATCAGCAGGAGATCGACCTACTCAGCCTCTACAAGGACGTCGCCAGCGACTACGTGCAGATGGTCACCGTCCCGCAGCAACTGCCCAACGTCCTCGACCGGGCCATCCGGGTGGCCCTGACCCAACGCGCCCCCACCGCCCTGATCATCCCGGCGGACGTGCAGGAACTCGACTACTCCCCGCCCACCCACGAGTTCAAGATGGTGCCCTCCAGCATCGGTATCGACTGGCCCACCACCACCCCCGACGATCAGGCGATCATGCGGGCGGCGGAGATCCTCAACGCCGGCAGCAAGGTCGCGATGTTGGTCGGGCAGGGTGCCCGCGGCGCGCACGAGGAGATCGCCCAGGTCGCCGACCTGCTCGGCGCCGGGGCCGCGAAGGCACTGCTGGGCAAGGACGTGCTCTCCGACGAACTGACCTGGGTCACCGGGTCCATCGGTCTGCTGGGTACCCGCCCGTCCTACGAGCTGATGACCGGCTGCGACACCCTACTCACCATCGGGTCGTCCTTCCCCTACAGCCAGTTCCTGCCCGAGTACGGGCAGGCCCGCGGCGTGCAGATCGACATCGACGGCCGGATGATCGGGATCCGCTACCCCAACGAGGTCAACCTGGTCGCCGACGCGACAACCGCGCTGCGCGCCCTGATCCCCCATCTGATCCGTAAGGACGATCGGTCCTGGCGGGAGGAGATCGAGGCGAATGTGGCCCGCTGGTGGGAAACGATGGACATGCAAGCCCAGGTGGACGGCGATCCGGTCAACCCTCTGCGGCTGTTCGGCGAACTGTCCCCCCGGCTGCCCGACGATGCGATCGTCACCGCCGACTCCGGGTCGTCGGCGAACTGGTACGCCCGCCAGTTGCGGTTCCGCGGGAACATGCGCGGCTCCCTGTCCGGGACGCTGGCAACCATGGGACCCGGTGTCCCGTACGGGATCGGCGCCAAATTCGCCCATCCCGGCCGCCCGGTGATCGTCTTCGCCGGCGACGGCGCCATGCAGATGAACGGGCTCGCCGAACTGATCACCGTCAAGCATTACTGGCGGCAGTGGGACGACCCTCGGCTGATCATCGCGATCCTGCACAACAACGACCTCAACCAGGTCACCTGGGAGATGCGGGCGATGTCCGGGTCCCCCAAATTCGCCGAGTCGCAAACCCTTCCGGACGTCGACTACGCCGGGTTCGCCGCGTCCCTGGGATTGCACGGCGACACCGTCACCGGCCCCGATCAACTCGCCGGGGTCTGGGAGACAGCGTTGTCGGCGGACCGGCCCACCGTCCTGGACGTGCACACCGACCCGAACATGCCCCCGATCCCCCCGCATGCGACGTGGGAGCAGTTCAAGTCCGCCACCGCCGCGGTCCTGGGCGGCGACGAGGACTCCTGGGGGTTCATCAAGACCGGGATCAAGACCAAGGCGCAGGAATTCCTCCCCCACAAGAACACGTGAGCCGAGATCCGTCATGATCGACACCCCGATCACCGACCTGACCGCGACCGCCTACACCATCCCCACCGACGCGCCGGAGGCCGACGGCACCCTGACCTGGGACTCCACCACGATGGTGCTGGCGCAGGTGTCCGCGGGCGGGCAGGTCGGGACGGGCTGGACCTACGCACCCCCCGCGGCCGCGGCCGTGGTCACCGGGATCCTCGCCGACCTGATCACCGGCGGCGACCCGACGGCAGTGCCCGGCCTGCACGAAACCATGGCCGCGGCAATCCGCAACGCCGGCCGCCCCGGGATCGCCGGGTGCGCCCTCTCCGCGGTCGACATCGCCCTGTGGGACCTCAAAGCCCGGCTACTCGCGGTGCCGCTGCACCGGTTGCTCGGCGCCGCCCGCGACACGGTGCCGATATACGGGTCCGGCGGATTCACCACCTATCACCGTCACCAACTCGAGACGCAACTGTCCGAATGGGTGCAGGAGCAGTCGATTCCGCGGGTGAAGATCAAGATCGGCGAAGGCTGGGGCACCCGCACCGACCGGGACCTCGACCGGATCCGGCAGGCCCGCCGCGTCATCGGTGACGACACCGAACTGTATGTGGACGCCAACGGCGCCTACGGGCGCAAACAGGCGATCCGGGTGGCCGCCAACGCCGCCGACGCGAATGTGGTCTGGTTCGAAGAACCGGTCTCCTCCGACGACCTCGACGGACTTCGCGAGATCCGGCAGGTCGTGCGCCCGGATGTGGCCGCCGGCGAATACGGCTACGACCTGCCCTATTTCGAGCGGATGTGCGCCGCCGGGGCGGTGGACTGCCTGCAGGCCGACATCACCCGCTGCGGCGGCATCACCGACTGGCTGCGGGTGGCCGCCGTCGCCGCCGCCCACAACCTGGAGATCTCCGGGCACTGCGCACCCCATGCGCACGCCCATGCCGCCGCCGCGATCCCGAATCTGCGGCACCTGGAGTGGTTTCACGACCACGTCCGGATCGAACAGCGGTTCTTCGACGGCGCGTTCAATCCCGCCGGCGGTGCCCTGCGACCGGACCCGCACGCTCCGGGGCACGGTCTTGCCCTGCGCGCACCCGACATCGCACCGTTCCAGATCGCCTGATCCGGACATGAAGGAGTCGACACCGATGTCCAGGACTTACCCCGGTCGCGTCCTCGCCGCACCGGTTCCCGCATGTTGCGAAGCTCTGTCCGCTCCTGGCTCGAGGAGGTTGCGGTGACCGTCGAGCACACCCGTACCACTCCCCTGTTCCAGGCTCTCGAACAGCGCCTGCGCGAGACGGTCGACGGTGAGGTGCGGTTCGACCCCGGTTCGCGGGCAGCGTATTCCACCGACGCCTCCAATTACCGGCAGGTCCCGATCGGGGTGGTCATCCCCCGCACCCCGGATGCCGCCGCGGCGGCGATCGCGGTGTGCCACGAGCACGACGTTCCAGTCCTCTCCCGCGGTGGGGCGACCAGCCTGGCTGGGCAGTGCTGCAACACCGCGGTGGTGCTGGATTGGAGCAAGCACTGCACCGACATCGAATCCCTGGACGCCGAGGCCGGCACCCTGGTGGTGCAACCCGGCATCGCCCTCGACCCGCTCAACGACCACCTCGCCCGGTGGGGGTGGATGGTCGGCCCGAAACCGTCCACCCACGTCTCCTGCACCATCGGCGGCATGATCGGCAACAACTCCTGCGGGTCCACCGCGCAGGCCTACGGGAAAATGGCCGACTCGGTCCGCCGCCTGGAAATCCTCACCTACGACGGACACCGGATGTGGGTCGGCCCCACCACACCAGCCGAACTCGAGCGCATCACCGCCACCGGCGACCGCACCGCCGACATCTACACCGGCCTACGTCAACTGGCCGACACCTACGCCGACGAGATCCGTGCCCGCTACCCCGACATCCCCCGCCGGGTATCCGGCTACAACCTCGACCAACTGTTGCCCGAGAACAACTTCCATGTCGCCCGCCTGCTCGTCGGCTCGGAAAGCACCCTGGTCACCGTCCTGCGGGCGGAACTGTCCCTGGTGCGGGTGCCGGCAGCGACATCGCTGGTCCTGCTCGGGTTCGACAACATCTGCGCCGCCGCCGACGCCGTCCCCCAGATCCTCGAACACACCCCGGCCGCACTGGAAGGGATCGACCACCGGTTGGTGCAGCTCGAGCACAGCCAGCACCTCGCCGCCGCCGCCCTGCGGGAGCTCCCCGACGGAAACGCGTGGCTGATGGTGCAATTCAACGGCGACACCAAAGACGACGCCGACCGCGCAGCGCAGGCCATGATCGACGACCTGCACTCGGTCACCCCGCACGCAAAGCTCCTCGACAATCCCGACCACGAGAAACAGGTATGGGCCGCCCGCGAGGCCGGCCTCGGCGCCACCGCCTATCCGCCGAACGACCCGGAAACCCACGAGGGCTGGGAGGACGCCGCCGTCCCACCCCGCTTCCTCGGCAACTACCTCCGCGACTTCCGCAGGCTGCTCGATGACTACGGGTACGGGACCGCGTCCCTGTACGGGCATTTCGGGCACGGCTGCGTCCACACCCGCATCCCGTTCGACCTGCGCACCGCCGAGGGCATCGCGAAGTACCGGTCCTTCGCCACCGCATCCGCCCAGCTGGTGGTCGACTACGGCGGATCTTTGTCCGGGGAGCACGGCGACGGGCAATCCCGCGGGGAACTGCTGCCGATCATGTTCGGGGACCGCCTGGTCACCGCCTTCGAAACCCTCAAACGACTCTTCGACCCCGACAACCGGATGAACCCCGGCAAGATCGTCCACCCCTACCGCCTCGACGAAAACCTGCGGCAAGGAACCCACTACCTGCCGCTCGAACCGGCCACCCACTTCGCCTACCCCGACGACGAGCACCGGTTCAGCCGCGCCGCCGCCCGCTGCGTCGGCGTCGGCAAATGCCGAGGCCACGAATCCGGGGTGATGTGCCCGTCCTACCGGGCCACCGGCGAAGAGGAACACTCCACCCGCGGACGCGCCCGACTGCTGTTCGAAATGCTCCAGGGCGAGGTCATCACCGACGGCTGGAAATCGGTCGCCGTCCGCGATGCCCTCGACCTGTGCCTGGCCTGCAAAGGCTGCCTGTCCGACTGCCCGGTGAACGTCGACATGGCCACCTACAAAGCCGAATTCCTCTCCCACCACTACCGGCGGCGGATCCGGCCCCGCGCCCACTATTCGATGGGCGCGATACCCCTATGGGCCCGGATTGCGGCCGTCGCACCCACCCTGATCAACAACCTCACCCACACCCCCGGACTGAAGACGGTGCTCGAGGCCGCCGGCGGCGTCGACTCCCGCCGGCCGTTCCCTCGGTTCGCGCGGCGGCGGTTCACCGCCACCTGGCGCCGCCGAGCACCGGCGCCCCGCCCCGGCAGCCGGGGACGGGTGGTGCTCTGGCCGGACACCTTCACCAACAACTTCGACCCGCAGATCGCCGCCGATGCGGTCACCGTGCTCGAGGCCGCCGGGTTCACCGTCGAGGTCCCCACCCAGGCGGTGTGCTGCGGGCTGACCTGGATCTCCACCGGCCAACTCACCACCGCCAAGCATGTTCTCCGCCGCACCCTGACGGTGCTGGCGCCCGCGCTGCGGGCCGGCACCCCGATCGTGGTCCTCGAACCGAGCTGCGCGGCGGTGTTCCGCTCGGACCTGCCGGAGTTGTTGCACGGCAACGAAGATGCCCACCGGCTCGCCCAACAGACCGTCACCCTGGGCGAGCTCCTGCAACAGAAGGCACCGGACTGGTCCCCACCGAGGCTTCACGGGGTGGCGGCGCTGGTCCAGCCGCATTGCCACCAGCACGCGGTCCTCGGCTACGACTCCGACGACAAGGCCCTGCGAGCGGCCGGGGTGGACACCCGCGTCCTCGACGCCGGATGCTGCGGTCTCGCCGGGAACTTCGGGTTCGAAAAAGGGCACTACGAGGTGTCCGTCGCCTGCGCCGAAGACACCCTCCTACCCACCCTCCGCACAGCGGACCCCTCGACCCTGGTGCTCGCCGACGGGTTCAGTTGCCGCACCCAGATCCGCGACCTGCACCCCGGCGCGTCGCCTCTGCACGGGGCGCAGGTCCTCGCCGCCGCCATCCGCGGCGACGACCCCACCGACTCCCGGGCACAGGCCGAGGTGTCCCGGCCCACCGTCCCGACGCGGACCGCGCTCCTGGCCGCCCCCACCGCGGTGGCCCTCGCCCTGCTCGTCCGCCGGATGCGCCACCCACACCACTGACCCCGCCCGGTACAGGAGAAATTATGCCCAGACACATCAACGATGTCGTGGTCATCGGATCGGGACCGAACGGGCTGGCCGCCGCCGTCCTCTGCGCCCGCGCCGGACTGGACGTCCAGGTCCTCGAGGACCAACCCACCCCCGGCGGTGGGTGCCGCACCGAGGAGATCGCCCTCGCCGGCGCCGCACTGCCGCACGACCTCTGCTCGGCGGTGCACCCGATGGCCGCCGCGTCCCCGTTCTTCACCGCCTTCGACCTCCCCGCCCGCGGGGTCCAACTCAACGTTCCCGCAGCGTCCTACGCCCACCCGCTCGACCACCGTCCCGCCGGGATCGCCTACCCCGACCTGACACGGACGACCACCGAACTCGCCGAATACGGCACCCCCGGCGACGCCGCCGCCTGGCAGAACCTGATGCACCCGCTGGTCGACGACTTCACCACCCTCGTCGCCCTCTGTCTCGGGGACATGCGCTCGATTCCCCCCGCCGCCCGCGACGTGCCCGGGATTCGGACCGCGCTCGGCTTCGCCACCCGGGTCCTCGAGCAAGGAACCCGGGCATGGAACCGCCGGTTCACCGACGACCTGGCGCCGGCGATGCTGACCGGCATCGGCGGGCACGTCCCCGCCCCCATGCCCTCGCTCGCCGGCGCCGCCACCATGCTGCTGCTCGGCTCCGCCGCCCACACCGTCGGCTGGCCGATCCCCACCGGCGGCTCCCAGGCCATCACCAACGCACTGATCAACGACCTGCACGCTCACGGCGGACACCTCGACTGCGAGCAAGGTGTCTCGGACTGGCGGCTGCTGCCCCCGGCCCGAGCGTATCTATTCGACACCTCCCCCTGGATGCTGGCCCACATCCTCGGCAACCGGCTGCCGAGCCGGTACCGGCGGGCGATCAACCGCTACCGTCCCGGCCTCGGGATCGCGAAGGTCGACTTCGTCCTCAATGATGCGGTGCCATGGGCGGATCCGCGGGTGCAGCAGGCCGGGTCGGTGCACTGCGGCGGCACCCGGGCCGAGATCACCGCCGCCGAAACCGCCATCGCCGCCGGCCACCACCCACCCAGACCCTTGGTTCTGGTCAGCCAACCCGCCGTCGTCGACCCCACCCGGGTCAATCGGGAGGCCCGGCCGCTGTGGACCTACACCCACGTCCCCAACGGCTCCGACACCGATGTCACCGAGACGATCACCGCGCAGATCGAACGATTCGCACCCGGCTTCCGCGACACCGTCGTCACCTCCCGCTGCACTCCCGCCGCCCGGCTGAGCGCCCACGACCTCAACTACCGCGGCGGCGACATCGCCGCCGGACGGGTGTCGATGTACCGGATGATTGCCCGCCCCGCACCGAAATGGAACCCGTACCGCACCCCGCTCGACGGCGTGTACCTGTGCTCGGCATCCACCCCACCCGGACCCAGCGTCCACGGAATGCCCGGCTACTACGCCGCCCGGCAGGTCCTGAAAGACAAATTCGGTATCACCACACTCCCCCACCTCGGACCCACCCCGGAACAACGCGCCACCGCACCGACGAACACCGACGATCGAAACCGGCGGTCGTCTCCGTGAACCCGCATCGGCTCCGCCACAACGACATCGACGTACAGCGCACCCGCGGCCCCGACCGTCGACGGTGCCGCGATCACCCCGTGCCGGTGCCTACCCGACAAGGTCGCTCACCGAACTGCTCTACGACCCACCGCCGTGGCAACCCAACCCTTCACCCTCCCACCGGCCTTCTGCCACTGTCGCCATCGGCGAGAACGGCCACGTGGCAGACGCACCGCGTCCACCGTCGCCCCACGGCACGGACAACCTTCCTACCCACCACAACTACACGAGGAGCACCGTCATGACCTGTCGGCACGTGACCACCGACCACAACGAGATCCGCCTCTGGATCCAAACCCACCACGGCGCACCCGCCCGCATCACACCCCCGGCCCGCACCGGCGACGCGCAACTGTGCATCGACTTCCTCGGCCTGAGCACCCCGAACCTCGAGCACCTCGGGTGGCAGGACTGGTTCACCGCGTTCGACGCGCAGTCACTCGCCCTGAGCTACCCCGACACCGCACCATCTCGCGGCCCCGGGATGTGGGAGCTGGTCCACCGCCCCCACACACGGTGAGATCCCGGCCCGCCTCCGCGGAATATCCCTGGGCTCGACGAGCACGCCCGAGAATTGTGACGGCGGCCGGCGGTCGGACCCGTTCCGGGACTACCGACGCGGCATCGAGCGTCACTTCCGCCACGCGGGGAGGCGGATGGTGGGGCGGTGTCGGTCCGCAGCTCACCGGCGATCATCGGAGCCTCCCCCACTCCTCATTCTTCGGCGGACCCGGGGTGCGGCGACGATGCGCGCGAGGTAATCGCGACCGCCAGCGGCCACACCGGCTGGGCGAACACGCACACCCGCTCCGCCAACCCGAGCAACGACCACCCATCGATGGCGGCACCGGCCAACCAACCCAGCAACCCGAGCAGCACCGCCGCCGCGGCGATCGCCACCGGCGCCCGGCACGCCGCCGCGGCGTCCGGTTCGCGGGAGATCACCAGAATCGGCCACACCGCGATCAACAGCGCCCCCACCGCCGTTGCGGCCACGTGCACCGGCACCGCCCGAGGCGCCGGCGGGAACACCGTCAGCACGAATCCGCACAAGCCCGCCAACGCCAGCGTGATCCGGGCCGGCATCCGCAGCACCCGCAACCCCACCGCGGTGACGACGTAACAGCAGGCGACCGCCAGGAACCCGGCGGTCATCACGGCATGACCGTGTCCATGGGCGGCCAGCGTGCTCAGTGTCTGCCCCAACGGGCTGTAGCCCGGCGGCTGCATCCACCGAGCCGCCGTCGCGGTCACCACCAGGATCACCGGGGACAGTGCCGCGGCCAGCAACGCCCACACCGGCACCACCGGTGCAGTCGCACGCGGTCCGCGACGCCGCCGCGCCCACTGCGGCACACCACCGGAGGCGAATGCCCGAACCTGCTCACACGGACCGGTCCGAGCGCCGACGCGGCGATCGTCGGTGCAGGGCCAAATCTGCCGGTCGCTGCCCGCCGCCGCGGCGGCGCCTGGGGCTACCCGCGGGCTCATGTTCTCCACCGCTCCACATCCTTGTAGGCCGTTCCGCCGAATCACCTCTACGCCGCGTCGGCATCGAGGAGATAGTCCAACCACACCACGGCATCGATGAGGATTTGGGTCCGCACCGACGCCTCACCACCGTCCGGTAACGGCGCCTGCGACCGGTGGCCGTGCGCCGCGATCGTCAGCACCGAATCGAGCAGCCACCGAGCCGGAATCGGCAACAGTTCCTGCCCGAGACCCCGCTGATCGTGCGCAATGAATAACACGGCAACGAAACTGTCGACGGCATGGGTGACACCGGCCCGGGCGGTGACCACCTCGGCGATCGTCATCACTAACCAATCCAACACCGATTCGAAAAGGGCCCGCCCACGTTCGCACGTCAACTGGCAGACCTCGTCCGCCAGAGCCTCCACCTCGCGGTCGCCGACAAGTTCGAGCAACCTCCCGCCACACCGGGCAGCATCTTTACCCGAATTGTGTACGTCCATGATGAAAGGATTCCCACACCAACACATTCCACACCCACGAACAGACAATGAAAGAGGATTCCCCCGAGTAGCGGCGGCGAAGGTGCACCCCGCGCGGAGGTCTGCGCACAGGGCGGGGTCACAAATCACGGCGAGCGAACCGAACAGAACCCTGAGATGAATCCCGCCCTTCCTCGGCCTCGTGCGTGACCCGTCCTCCGGCCATGTGAAAACCGTCGCCCCACCACTTCCCGCTGGCGGGGTGTGTCGCCATTCGCACATACAACCCCGCCAGTCACGCACGCGGTGCGCTCATGTATCCGGGCCCGGGCATCGACTATCTCCTCACACCGCCGAAGGCACGTCCGGATACCATCCCCCGCATGCTGACTGCCGTGCTGTATGGACTGGGGACTGCACTGCCTTTGCTGGTCGGGGCCGGCGTCGGCCTCCGGTACAACCTGCCCAGACCACTCCTCGCCGCGCTGATGGCGTTCGGGGCCGGCACCATGGTCGCCGCGGTCTCCACTGAACTGTTCCAGCCGGCGTTCGAGACCGAAGGCATCTGGGGGGCTGGTGCGGCCCTGTTCGCGGGCGCACTGGTCTACGTCGTCGCCGACCACGTGATCGAGAACAAACTCGGCGCCGGCGCCCTCGGATGGGCTCTGATGCTAGTGGTGTGTCTCGCAAATAATTCTTGATCGATTCGATAGAATCCGTACATGAGGAACCCGGTACCAGCTTTGGAGATTTCCGATGGGCAGCGCGTTGTACTCGAGTCGTTGGCGCGCTCGCAGTCGGGTGCACATCGGGAGGTGGTGCGGGCCAAGGCGTTGTTGATGGCGGCCGAGGGCTTGGCTAACACTGCTATCGCGCAGGCGTTGTCGGTATCGCCGGGATCGGTGGCGAACTGGCGGGTGCGGTTCGCCGAGGACGGCATGGCGCGGTTGGGTGAGGTGCGCAAGGGTCGTGGTCGCAAGCCCTCGATCCCGCAGGAGAAGATCGAGGAGATCGTGGACCTGACGCAGAACTACCGCCCGAAAGGCGAGACTCATTGGAGTTGCCGGACGATGGCAGAGTATGTCGGGGTCTCCAAGGACACCGTCCAGCGCGTGTGGTCTGCTCGCGGACTCAAGCCGCACCGGGTCGAGACGTTCAAACTGTCGAATGATCCGCGATTCGAGGACAAGCTCGTCGACGTCGTCGGTCTGTATCTGAACCCGCCCGAGCGGGCGATCGTGTTGTGCGCGGACGAGAAGTCGTCGGTGCAAGCCCTCGACCGGACCCAGGCCTCGCTCCCGATGATCAAGGGCCGCGGCGAGACGATGACCCACGACTACAAGCGTCACGGCACCACCACCTTGTTTGCCGCGCTCGACGTCCTTACCGGCAAGGTGATCGGCCAGTGCCTGCCGCGCCACCGTCACCAGGAGTTCTTGAGATTTCTGCGCACCATCGACCGTGAGGTGCCCAAGGACTTGGAGATCCATCTGATCCTGGACAACTACGCCACCCACAAGCACGAGAAGGTCCGGGCTTGGCTCGATAAGCATCCACGGTTCCACCTGCACTTCACTCCCACCTCCTCCTCGTGGCTTAATCTCGTCGAACGTTGGTTCCGAGAGCTGACAGATAAAGCTCTGCGGCGCGGGGTCTTTCACTCCGTACCGCACCTCATCGCCTCCATTGAGGAATACCTCGATGCCCACAATGAAAGCCCCCGACCGTACGAATGGACCGCGACCGCCGAATCCATCCTCGCCAAGGTTGCGCGCGGCCGCGTCGCACTGGAAAAGATCAGCTAAATCAGAGACACACCACTAGGTGCCCTACTCGACGGCGTACCGGAAAACACGGCACTCGGGGTCACCCTCGGCGGCACCGGCGGGATCGTGCTGCTCGTCGCGGTCGCGGTCGGCAACGTCCCCGAGGCCGTCGCCGGGGCGGCGTCGATGCGCGCCCAACCCGGTTTCAACCGTCTGCGAGCCTTCGCCGTGTGGGCAGCGACCGCAGCGCTACTCGTCCTCGTCGTCATCGGGGCGAATCTGGTCTCCGACCAGATCTCCGACGGCGCGATCGCCACCATCCAGGCCTTCGCCGGCGGCGCGACCATCGCCGTACTGGCGGATTCGTTGATGCCCGAGGCCTACAAGGAAGGCGGTTGGTGGGTCGGTCTGTCCACCGCGCTGGGATTCCTCGTCGCATTCGGACTCGGAGCATAAGCAGCCATGACGTCCTGTCCCTGCCGGACCATGGGTGCGGCCGCTCCCCCATATTGGTGTCCCGGGGGTGCCCTGTCGGAATGGTCGCAGCTCGCAGCAGGTCCGGGCTCGCCGAGACGGGCGCCCCCAGCCGAGTCGCCCGTCGCCGAGCCGGTGTTGACGATCCTGCCGTCCCGGCAACTACTGACGGTATGGAGCACCGCCGTCTTGCGGTACCGTCGATGTCCCAAATCTGTGCGCTCGCCCGGTGTGCCGCCGATTCGGCCGACATGGTCCAGCAGTCGGGCCCACCGACACGGCCGGATTCTGCCCCCTGCACGGACATTGAACCCCGGCGAGGCTCACCGTGGTGGACAGGAGGAACAGTGAGCGCGTGGGCTCAGTGGATCCTCGCGGTACTTTCTACGCAGGTGCTCGGCGGTCTCGGTGTGTACCAGCTGTGGTGGAGGCCCCGGGTGCGCAATGTGAGGTTGGCGCGTTGGATCGAGCAGGGCGGTCCCTGGGTAATTTTGGGGACCTGCTCCGGGCCGGTTGAGGTGCAGGTCCGCGACGGCGGTGTCATCCGTCGGTGACCGCTCGACGCCGCCGACGACCGTCGCCGCCGCGTCTTCGAACTTCTCGACGAGTACGGGTGAAGTCGCGTGGACCCCGCCACGATCGTCGACCAACAGACATTCTTCTTGCCGGTGACCCATCGGCCTCACCAGTGACCGCGAGGCACTGAAATACCCCCAACACGAGACCCATCCGGGTCGTCGGCAATCAGCGTGCACCCGGACAGGCGGAAAGATCCCGGGCTGTCCGGGTGCCAGGGCTATCGACCGGGCTACACTGTCATCGTGACCCGGTGACCACCCGGATGCGGCGGAGGGTGCCGTCGGCGGCATCGGGTATTCCCATTCCGGCATCCACGCCGCTGCGCAGATAGTCGATCACCGGTCGGTCGAGTCGCTCTCCCGGCACCACCGCGGGAATGCCCGGTGGATACGGGGTCAGGGGTTCGGCCGCGATCCGCCCGGCGGCCCGGTCCGCGTCGACCATCTCCGCCGCGCCGAAGAACGCATCCCGCGGTGACATCACCGACTCGAGCTGCAGTTGTTCGGGACTCGGCAACGACACCGGCGGTGGCGGATCGAACGAGGCCGCCGCCTGAGCCAGCTCGTCGAGCGCGGTGACCAGCCGGCCGCTGGTGGTGTCGTCGTCGGCCATCGACAAGGTCGCTGCGATGCGACGGTGATCGTGCATGCCGACGTCGAGGTGGCAGTGCTCCCGCAACCAGTCGGTGCACTGGAACCCGGATACACCGAGTTCGCTGACATCGATGAGGACCTGCAACCGGTCGAGGTCGTGCGAGGCCTGCTCCCCGAGCAGCCGGTCCTCGAGCACGGTCAATCCGTCGATACCGGCGATCCGTTCCCTGGTGCTGGCGGCGAGCGCGAGAGCGCGGCCGAGCAGGTCCGTGCCGTGCTCGGCCATCTGCCGGCGCCACCCGTCGATGGCCGCGTACAGCATCACGTTCGGGCTCGTGGTCGTCAACAGGTCCGCGCACTGCGACAGGTGCGTGCCGTCGACCAGCTCCCCCTGCAGGTGATAGACCGATCCCTGCTCGAAACCGGCGCCCATCTTGTGGACGCTGACCACGCAGACGTCGGCGCAGGCGTCCATCGCCCAGGTCGGCAGGTCGTCGTGGAAGGGAAGGTGCGCACCCCACGCCTCGTCCACGATCAGCGGCTTACCCCGCTCATGGCACACCCGTGCGATGGCGGCGAGGTCGGCGCACGTGCCGTACGGACTGGGGCTCACGATCAGCGCCCCGGCGGCGTCGGGGTACTTCTCCCACACAGCACGGACCTGGTCCGGGGACGGAGGATGAGAAAAGTGCATGTCCTCGTCCCAGCGCGGGGTGATCCAGCGGGGCGTCACACCACTGAAAATCAGTCCGGCGACGATCGACTTGTGCGAGTCGCGGGAGACCAACAAACCGCCGGGATCGTTTCCGGCGACGGCCAGCATCGCCGCCTTCACCGACAGTGAGCTGCCGCAGGTCGAGAAGAAGGCCCGCTCGGCCCGAACCGCGTCGGCCATCAGTTGCTCGGCCCGGGACAGGTACCCATTACTCGACCGACGGTCGTCCAGTCCGCCGGAGGCGAGCACGTCCGCACGGAACGGGTCGGCGCCGAGCACCTTCTTCACACGCTCATCCGCGCCTCGCCCCTGCCGATGCCCCGGTGGGGAGAACCCGTATCGGTCGAGCCGGTGGTACTGCTCCAACGCATCCAACAACGGTGCCTGCGACTGGTCCATACCCGAAGGGATACCCCCACCCCTGCGGCCCTGAACCTGGCGTCGGCTGCCAGCACCCCGCCCGGTTCCCGCGCCCTCCTCCCCCGCCGGGCGTACCGTAGATTCCTGTGCCCGACATCGGTGAGTTGGCGGCCTTCGACTTCACCGGCGACGACGAACTGCGTCGGTAACTACCCCCCCCCGTGCCGCAGTCGACCAATCACCTCGAACCCGAACGGTGTTATACGACAGGGCAGTCGACAACGACGAGGGAAGGATCGATGACGGTCATCGAATGCACCGGGAACGGCCGCGAGCGTGGCCGCGCCCACGGTGAGCAGGCCCGCGACCTGGTCCACGCCGCCCTGGACCGGTGGCGCGAGGGCACGAGCACTCGAAGTCGCCGGCACCTCGCGTCGACCGGACTCCTCGCCGCGGTCGAGGCCGCCGTGCCCGACCTGGCCGAGGAGATGCGCGGCATCGCGGAGGCGACCGCGGTTCCGTTCGCGGAGATCCTCGCGTACAACTTCATGGACGAACAGTGGTGGATGCACCGCGAGCACCTCGAACTCGGCTGCAGTGTCATCGGACGAGCCCACACCAATGGGGTGTTCCTCGCCCAGAACATGGACCTGCCCGATTTCATGGACCGATCCCAGGTCGTTCTACGCCTCCGCCCCGAGACCGGCCCGGAGGCGCTCGTACTGAGCTCGGCGGGAATGATCGGATTGACCGGGATCAACGCCGCCGGCGTCGGAATCTGCGTGAACGCCCTCGGCATGCTGCACCACGACTCCACCGGCCTGCCGGTCGCGGCCGTGATCCGAGGCGCCCTCGCTCATTCGTCCCGCGACCAGGCGGTGGATTTCCTGCACCGTATCTCGCACGCGAGCGGGCAACACTACGCGCTGTCCGATGCCCACGGTTTCCACGGCGTCGAGTGTTCGTCGGCCGCAGTCGTTGTCAGTTGCCCGGCAGGGTCGCCCCTGCTGTTCCACACCAATCATCCACTGGCGAACAGTGACCTCGACCCGGCCGCCGAGCGCGAATTGGAGCGGGAGGGACGGATCACCGATTCCCGGGTTCGCCTCGCCTTCCTGGAAACGATGGTGGCGTCGGTCCGGGACCGGTCCGCCGCCGAGCGCGTCCTCGCCGACCGCACCGCACCCCTGTGCGTCACACCCCGGCCAGGCCGCCGGACGCAGACGTTCGGGGCCGTCGCCTTCGAGTTCGGCACAACCCCGCCGACAGCCCGCTTCTGCCTCGGCCTACCCGACCAGCAGCCCTGGATCGAACCCGGATGGCGTTCATCACCCCACCCGGTCACCTGCGGTCGCCCGCCGGGCGAAGCAGGGTAGTGCGTGCCCACTGACGATCCGATATCGATGACGAGGTAAGAGTCACCGGGTCCACCGTGCCAGGGGGACCGGGCGGGATCGGCCACAGGAGGCCCGACGCGGCGCGGCCTGCCCTCACCCTGGTCGACGTCGTGATGAGCATCAGCCCACCCACCGCGAACGTCGTCCAGGGCTCTGGTCGACCCGCGCATGGGGGCCGCTCTCCGAGGCGCATCGGCGCCTCTTTTCGGGCAGGGTGTTCGTCATGACTGGCCAGGGTCTGCGCCGAACCGGCTCCATTCGCGATCCCACCTGCGCATCCGTTGCCGGAGCAGGATCCGGTGCAGACCGACGAGGACCAGGTTGGCCACGCCGGCACCCAGTGCCCATACCCCGCAGGCGGCGGTCACCGCTACTGCCGCGTTCTGTGTGCCCGATCGGCCGGGATCGGCGAGGTTGCCGGCGGCATCGACCAGGACGGTGACCGTCTGCCCGGCCGTCGCGCCGGCGGCGGTGGGGACCACACCGGTGCGCTCTCTGCCCGCGGCCGACCACCGCGCCAGGGCGCTGTCACCGGGCTCGGGGTGTTGGAGTGAGGCTTCGATGTGGGCAGCGGGGTGGGCGTCGCCGAGCAGCACCGCGGGAACCGGACGCACCGTGGTGCGGACGATCTCGGCCTGGCGCTGCATGCGGGTGTAGGTCGCCGTCCCGAACGAGGCGGCGAACGGCACCAGCGCCGCCAAGACCATCGCAGTCACCAGCAGCGCGACTGCCTCGGCCCGGTCACCGCCCCGCATCAGCCGGTTGCGGCTCCAGGGCCGAAGTCGCCACCACCGCACCGGTGCCGGGACCGGAGCCGGATGTCGCATCATCGACCTCCATCGAGCGTCCCTTCACTCGATTGTGCGACCGGATCACCGGTTCGTGCACCCCACCCACCCGACCGGTGCGGCCGCGGACGACGACGCCGAGAATCCTCCGCCGGGTCACGGGCATTCGATATGGTCGGCGGGTGACCGACCGGGTGGGACTCGTGGTCGCGGGTGGTGGCGCCCGCGGCGCCTACGAGGCCGGTGCGATCACCTCGCTGCTTCCCCGGCTGGGCCGATCGCCGACGATCCTGGTCGGAACCAGCGCCGGCGCCCTGAACGTGGTCGGGCTGGCCGCAGGGGCCCATCACGGCATCGACCAGGCCGCCGAACGCGTGGTGTCGTTGTGGGATTCGGTGTCACTGGGCGATGTGTTCTCGGTGACCGGCAGCCTCACCAGGGGCGGCCTGCGGTATCTCGGGCAACTCGCCGGGTTGCCGATGCGGTTGCCGAGCCTGTTCGACACCACCCGAATGCGTGAGACCATCGGTGCCCTGGTCTCGTTCGAGAAGGTGCAGGAGAACATCGATCGGGGGCTGGTCGAGGCCGTGGCCGTCGCGGCCACCTCGGTGGCAACCGGCGGCACCGTCGTGTTCGTGCACAAACACCCCGCGATCGCCCTGCCACCATTCGACGCAAACCGCAACATCACCTACGTCGAAACCACATTGCAGCCCGAACACGTCCTCGCGTCGGCGGCCGTGCCGGCGCTGTTTCGGCCCATCCACATCGACACCCCGGCAGCGTGGGCCGGCTGGTACGTCGACGGCGGCGTCCGGCTGAACATGCCCCTCAAACCGGCTGTCCAGATGGGCGCCGGTCGGCTCGGTGTGGTCGCCACCCGCCCTCGGCACTGGCCGGTCGGGTTGCCCTCGCAGCAAACGACCGGCACCGGGGAGCCGGACTTGTTCAACACCGCCGCGGTGATCTTGCGGGCCATGCTCGCCGACCGGATGGTCGAGGACCTGCACCGTCTCGAAAGCCGCAACGCGGAAGCCCGGGCGCACCCTGAGGCGGTGCTCTATCGACACATCGACGTCGAATTCGCGGGGCCCCCGTTGGACCGGGCGAACAGTCTCGCCGTCCTCGCCGACGAGATCCTCCGTCAGCGCTTCCGCGGGCTGCAGCGTCTGCGGAATCCGCAACTGAGTCTGCTGGCGAAACTGTTCGGTGGCGAGTCCGCGCAACCCGCCGACCTGCTCAGTTTCCTGTTCTTCGACCCCGCCTTCACCACACCGGCGGCCGCCCTCGGACGGGCCGACGGCAGGCTCCGGTATCACCCCCGCCCGGCCGGGCACTCGCGGTAGTACCACGACAGGTCCCGACTGCCTCCGACACCGGCGAGCGGACCGGAACGATCCCGGTACAGCAAAGGGGGTGTCCCTATGGTTTTCGTCAAGCCGCTGAGGGGGTTGGATTCCGGTAGAGTTCCTTGTTCTTGAGCATGGCGTAGAGGACGTCGCAGCGGCGTCGGGCGAGGCAGATCAGGGCCGCGTTGTGTTTCTTCTTCTCGTCCCGTTTCTTGTCGTAGTAGGCGCGACTGGTGGGGTCGTGGAGGGCGGCGAAGGCGGACAGGAACAGGGCGCGTTTGAGTTTCTTGTTGCCGGAGCGGGCGGGGTGCTCGCCACGGATGGAGGATCCCGATTTTCGGGTGACCGGTGCGATGCCGGCATAGGCCGCCAGGTGGGCGGCGGAGGGGAAGGCGGAGCCGTCGCCGACCTCGATCAGGATCCGAGCTGCTGTCCTGACGCCGATGCCGGGCATCGAGGTCAGGACTGGGAAAGAGGGTGGTCATCGAGGGCCCTCTCCACGTCCGCGGCGACCGCTTTGCGTTGTAACAGGGTCTCTTTCAGTGAATCCGCGAGTTTGGGTAGAACGGTTTCGGCGGCCGTGGTGCCGGGCACCACCACGGCCTGCTCGTCGAGGGCGGCAAGGATGTCGGTGGCCAACCTGGCGCCCATTCGGGGTGCGTGCTTGACCGCGATCGCGGTGAGCTTGCGCTTGCCGGCCTGCCGGATTCCGGCCGGCCCGCCGCAGCGGGAGAGGATCTCGAGGACCGCCGGATGGGTTATGCGGGGGCCGAGGACCCGCTCGAGGGCCGGGTGGATGGAGGTGAGCAGGCCGCGGATGCGGCCCAATGACCCGGGTGGCCTCACCGGCAAGGTCGTCGTCGAATCCGACGAGGACCTCGAGCTCGGCGAGGGCCTCGTCGCCGGTATCGACCCGGCGCAGGGTGTGCGGCATGGTGCGGGCGGTATCGGCGATGATGAACGCGTCTCGGGCGTCGGTTTTCGCCTGTCCGGGGTACAGGTCGGCGATGCGGCGCATCGCCAGTCCGGGCAGGTAGCCGACCTCGTGGCCGCCTACGCGGGCCACGGTGACCGGCAGGGCGCCGATCGTATTGGGTTGGTCGACGACCACCAGCACCGATCCGTGGCTGGCCAGGCGGTCGAAGACCGCCCGCAGCTTCGCTTCGTCGTTCGGCAACGCCTTGTCGTAGATCTTCTTTCCGGCGGCGGTCAGTCCGACGGCGTGGTGTTCGCCTTTGCCGACGTCGATGCCGCAGTACACCGCATAGTTCGAGTCCATTCAGGGGTCGTCCCTTGTGTCTCGGTCGGCCGGTCGCCGATCCGGCATCGACGCCCGGCACCCACGTTACAAAGAGACCTACCCAATTTCGGTTGGCCGTGTCCCTATTAGCGGTCCGTCGACGCCACCACACCCGGCGTCACCACCCCCCGGATCATGCGAGAGACAGGGGCAAGGAGTCATACCGGGTCTGGCGACCGTAGCCCTTCTGTGAAGGACCGTGAATAAGGTAACGGGCGTGAGTGAGAGGAGGTGTGTACGGATGACCGTGATGGATGTGGCGGCATTTCAGCGTCTGTTTCGGCGGGCGGCCGGGATCGACGTCGACGGCACCGACCTCACCCGCTACAACGCCGTGGTCACCCGCAAACTCTACGACCTACTGCTGGCCGGGCAGGCGTCTGCGGCGAGCCACCGCCGGTACATCATCGAACCCGAGGACCTGCCGATCACCCCCGGAATGCAGACAAACATCCGCATCTTCGCCTCCTTCGAGCACCGGATCGAACTGGAGCGCATCCTCGCTCAACTGGCCCTGTATCCACCGCTCGACCGGATTCCGGCGACCGAAACGAAAGCCCTGTTCCCGGACATCGTCGGCGGCCTCAGCGTCGCGCCCGCCCGCACCCTCGCAATCGTCCACCCCGGTATCGCGGCGCCGCAACCCGAACACTGGGAAAAGCTACGCACCCTCATCGACCTGTACCTGTAAGCGAACGGCCCGGCTCCGCTGATCGTGGAGCGGTGCATCCGGGCGCCATCCTTGGCACAGTCTCCTTGCCTGGCGCGGGCGTCACAGGGTGCTCTCATCTGGTGCTGGCGCAATCCGTCCGCGCGGCGCAGTCTCGACAGTGGGGAGGAGTAACCGGTGCCCGGCGGCACCCGGCGACCCCTCCGTCGGAGTCGTCCACGTCGTTACGGATGCCCCTGATCGTCGACTACCTCGTCGGCACCGACACCGAGATCGCCGACGGCCGCGGTGCGTTGACTGGGGTCACACAAAGCAGGGAGAGGCGTGCGAGCTGGGTTCGGGTGGGCTGGCGCGATGAGCCCTTGATGAACCCTTGAGAGAGTGCCGATGTTTCACGGCGACCACCCGACACCATCGATGTGGCCCTGCCTCTTCCGTTCTCGGCTTTTCACATCAGGTTTGGCTGCGTGACGGGGTGGGTGCATGAACGCACTCAGAAATGACGGTGGGCTGGTAGACGAACTCTTGGACGTTGTTGTCGAGTGTCCGGTTCTCGACCAGCTCCAGGTCGAAGTCCGTCGCCCCTTGGAAGATCGGGTGATCGCCAGCCTGAGCGTGATCACCGGGAACAGCGTCACCTGCTGGCGGTCGACGAGGCCGGCGGCCATCAGCGTCCGGGTCATCGACAGGCTGCCGTGCGAGCGCAACGGCACCTCGGACTCCTCCTTGAGCCGGGCGTCGACGTCGACGCCGTCACCGCTCACGACGGTCGCGTCCGTCCAGTCGAGAGGTCCTTCCCGCGTCGTCGACACCACCGTCGCCGGCAGGCTCCTCATCTAGGTGGCCCACGGGTCGAGCACCGACTCCTCGGTGCTCGAGGCCAACAGCTGTGTGAACGCCCGACAGGTGTTGGCTCCGAATATCATCCGCTGCTCTGCCGTTCTGGAACCGCGCCCGGCAGCACCTGTGCCCGCAGTACCGGCACGGTTGGTGACAACAATTTGATGACACCCCGCTATCCGGACCCCGCCGTGAGGCGGGCGGTTCAGGCCGGAGGAAGCAGCGGCGGTACCCGGCGAAGACGCCCACACGGTCGCAGCCGGTAGAGATGCGGGGCAGCACGGCATCGGGCCCGGTCGCTCTACGGGACTGACCATCTCCTAGAACATCATCTGGACAGTCGGGACGACCATCACCGTCAATCGCGCCTCCGCCCTTCCCGGTGGCCGATGCCGTTCAGTCACATGGCGGTGCGTCGTCGTCGCTCGAATCAGGCTCTTCGGCAGCGCGGATTCCGGCCCTCGATCACTGCCGGGGTGTGCAGGGGTCGGCGAATCGAAGCAGCACTGGCATCGACCTTCTTTAACCGTCCTCGGTGGCCGGACAACGAGGACGGCCAAGGCCACGACCGGGGCGCCATCGAGTCGCATATCGATTGCGCACCGGTTCAGGACATTGTCACGGATTCGGCGTACACGTTCCGCGCCCGAGCCGAGGGCACCACAGTCACCTACCTGCTTCCGGCCGACCGTTCCGAGGCAGCGTCGGGGCGCGCCTACCCGAAGCCGTGGACGAGGGGATCGCCGACCGCTGAGGACCTCAAAGCCGAACAGCATCCGCCGGTAACGTTGCCCCGCATCCGAGCGGTGTACCCGGTGTCCCGCCGGCAGCGTCAGTCGTGTTTCGCGCCGGCGGGACCCTTCTCCCTAACCGGATCTCCCGCGCAGACTTTGCTGTCGACGACGGAAGCACCCAATCGGCTGCCGTTGTCAGTAGCGAATACACCAGGATGGTGCCCATGCGGATGAAGTTTCAGGAGAAACTCGATGCGCTGACCGACCGGTTGGCGTCGATGTGTCACCTGGCAGGACAGGCCGTCGAGTCGGCAACAGATGCCCTGGTGGTGGCCGATTTGCGCGGGGCAGAGCGGGTATTCGACCTCAGCGAGCAGATTGAGGCGTTGCGGGGTCCGTGTGAGGAGCAGGCGATGGCGCTGCTGGCGTTGCAGGCTCCGGTCGCGCGGGATCTGCGGCAGGTCATTACCGGGGTGCACCTGGTGACGGATCTGAGCCGGATGGGTGGGTTGGCGCAGCATGTGGCCGAAAGCGTGCGCCGCCGGCACCCGAACCACGTCACTTCTGGGGAAGCCGAGCAACTTCTCGGACGGATGGGGCGGTTGGCGGGCGCGTTGGCGGGTCTGGCCGAGCAGGTGCTGCGGACCCGAGATCCGGAGCTGGCCGCGGAACTGGACCGGCGCGACGACGAACTCGACAGCCCGCATCGTCGGTTGTTGGACCTGATTCAGAAGCCCGCGTGGTCCGACAGCGTCACCGCTGCGGTCGACGCGACCTTGCTCGGCCGCTTCTACGAACGATTCGGTGACCACACCGCGGTGGTCGGCCGCCGAGTGATCTTCTTGGTAACCGGAGAGCAGATGGCGCAGTAGCCCAAGTGCCCAGGGTCGGATGGCTTGCAGCGATGGCGTGGCTGCCATCCGTAAGCCTCCCGAGAAGTGGGTCCCTCGGCCCATTCCCGCCCGCGACGGGCGTGGTCAGTGCGCCGAGCAGGGCGTCGCGGCGGGCGGAGACGTCGACGACGAATTCCGGGTCCCCTGGGCAAAGCACAGTGTCGCCTGCACTACACCGGCACCACCCCGTCGTCGGCGACATCACCATCGACTACGAAACAATGCCGCGGCCCGCCGACCCCGGCCGGGTCCCGAACCTCAACAGCGTCGAACCCGTCCGCCGACGCCATGACCCTGCTCGCCCACTGGGCAGCCACCACGCTCGCCGCCATCGCATCCGCCGACCACCCGGCCTACACCACCCGGGAAAAGCGGTTCGGCGACTCCACCTCACGAAACGCGCCAGGTATCGACGTGCGATCATCGGCAACTCACCTCGGTCTCGCGGCGGCCACAGCCGGGTGCGTCCTGTGCGGCATCACGGTGTTCTGCTGCGTTTACCCTTTCTCCAGGGTGCGGTAGCTGGCGGTCCCCGCCAGTCGCGTCGTGCGCATCGTCTCGTCGGCACCCTGAATCTCGCTCGCGACCATATGTTTTCAGCACAGACAGGACACCACCACGGGGATGGTTGAGGAATCAATGCGTTACCCGAATGTCGTCCCACACCACTTGGCCGTCGGGTCGCACCCGAGCGCCGTCGGCCGGCAGGTGCGGAACTTGCCGGCCATCGTGCATGAGGTGCTCGACCTGCACCCCGGCCTGTAGCACCGCGACATCGGCGACAAGTCGGCGATGGCAACGCCACCACACGCTTTCGCTGCACATCATCGCCGGACGTTGCCGTGTCGCCTGGTCCAGCAATTCGGTGAAGGCCGCGGCGAATTCCGCGGTGCGAGTATGGGCGGCGTACGCGGCGAACTGTTCGACGCGCCACCAGGGGTCCTCGCACGGTGTTCCGCGCGGCAGGCGTCGGCGCCCACCCAGCCGCGGCTCGAGACGATATCCGATCCCCGCCTGCGGCAGCCACTGTGTCAGTGCCTCGCTGCTGACGTCGGGGTTGCGGCGGCTGCCGGGATACCGTCGGATATCGACGACGGCGTCGACGGCGGCGGCATGCAGCAACGCTGCGAGTGCCTCGCGATCGAGGCGGCCGTGTCCCACCGAAATCAACATCAGGCCACCTCATCGGAGAATGAACATCGTCGTCCTCCACTATCCACCGCGCGTGGACGGGACGAGATGGTGAGAGTGGACGTCGCGGTCTGCGCACCGTGCTGCCGCACGATCCTCCGCATACGTAGCTGACCACCCGGCAGCCCTGCTCTGGTACCCAATTCCGGAACCCGCGCATTTCGTTACGCCTGTGGACATGCGATTCGGCAAAGAATGCCACGATTTTCGACGCCAGCGGTTCGGCCGACGCCTCGGGCCGACTCGAGACCCATCTTCTGCGCCACCGTTTAGGATCGGGCGATGCCCCGGCTTTCCGCAGACGCCCGCCGCCACCAACTTCTCGAGGCGGCCCTATCCGTCGCCGAGGACCGCGGAATCGGGGACGTATCGCTGCGGGCGGTCGCCGAGGCCGCCGGAGTGTCCCTCGGGCTGTTGCACTACCGATTCGCCGACAAGAACGAACTCATCGCGGCGATGGCCGATGCCCTGATCGTCCAGATCAGCGACGGCCTGCGGCTGGCGTTCGGACAGATCGCCAGCGCCCCCCACCTGACCGGTGTCGACGGACTGCGGCGGGTGCTGCAGACCGGGATCGGGGCCCTGGTCCCGATCCTCGAATCCACCGCCGGACGGCAACTACTCACCTACGAGATCACCACCACGGCGCTCCGCCGCCGCGACACCGGGGACAGCGACGGCGGGCAGGTCGCCGACCGCCAATACCGCACCATGGACACCGAGGCCGTCGACTTCCTCCACCGGTGCGCGGAACGGACCGGCACCACCTGGCGCATCCCGGTCAGCCTCGTCGCCCGCTCCGCCCTCGCCGGGTTGGACGGGCTGGTGCTGCGGTGGCTGGTCGACCGGAACACCGATGCTCTGATCACTGGCCTCGACGACCTCATCTCGATGATCACAGTCAAGGCGATAGCGTCCCCCATCGATGCAACACCGGCGGTTCGTCCTATCTCGCGCGCGTAAATAGTCAGGTCCCAGATCCCGTGCAGCACACGACGGAACGACGGCCTTACTCATGTGAGGTGCCCGTTTTAGCTGCCGAGCCGCGCGACCCTCTGTACCGCCTGGGCGGGGTGCGTGATGTGATTCGGTCGAGGTGTCCGCGCTGTGCGATCCCGCGTGCACGGAAGAGGAGGGCCGGGATGATCGAAGTCGACTACATCGACGTGATCGGGGCGCAGTCCGTGCTCGAGGTGGCCGAAGTGGTCGCCGCGGCGCTCGGTGCCCGGATGGAGATGGGCGGCGAACCCGGCCTCATCGTGGTCACCGGAGCGCCCGATCCCGATCTCCGGATTGTCATCGGGCTGGCGATCAACGACCGCGGGTTACCCGACAGGTGGACCAGGCGAATCACGATCACCCACGAACGCGGTGGCGACGAACGGCGCCGCTGGGCCCAGTACCTCCACGGCGCCCTCACCGAACGTCGGAACTGGACCCTCACCTCACCATGAGTATCCGGCTGGGCCCTCCGGCCGAAGGGGTCAGACGACCGGAGGGTCCGGGCTGTCGCGTGGAGTTGTCGTCCGAGGTCACGCGGCAGCACGCCCACCGGATACCCCGACCCGACCGGTTCACTCCTGATCCCGTTCCGGCGTATTACGGGGTGCCACACCCCACATGGGCACCCCTCGACGCACACCGGCTCGCAGAAAAGGACGCGAGCACGCCACGTTGCAGGTGGGGCCGCGAGGGTAAGGGGCAATGCCGCGAGCTGCCTTGGGTGACCGCCGTCGCACAGGAACTGCACCCGCGCGTACCCTTCTGCACGGGAGAATCGGTGCCATGCACGCCCGCCGCCGTCTCGGTCAACTCGCCGCCGTTCTCGCAGTCCTGCTGCTCGCTGTCGCGGCTGCCTGCGCACCGTCCACCGAACAACCCGCTGGGCCGGCCACGCCGCCGCCGGGACCGAAGATCACCGTGTCCCCAGCCGACGGCACCGCCACGGTCAACCCGCTCGACCCGGTGTCGGTGAACACCACCGGTGGCACCCTCGAGACGGTCACCATGACCAACGACGAAGGCCGGGTCATCGAGGGCATCTTCACCCCCGACCGCCTGTCCTGGAAACCGGGAGTACCCCTCGGCTACGGCCGCACCTACACCCTCGCGGTGACCGCCATCGGCGACCAGGGTATTCGGAGCGAGAAGACCAGCACCTTCTCCACCGTCACCCCAGGAAACCAGACCAAACCCACCTTCGTCACCACCGGCGGGAACCTGCTCGCCGACGGCGGCACCTTCGGCGTCGGCATCGTCATCGTCACCCACTTCGACGAACCGATCACCGACCGCGCCGCCGCCGAGAAGGCCCTGCACGTAGAAGCCACACCCCCGGTCAACGGCTCCTGGTACTGGGCCGACGACCAGAACGTGCACTGGCGACCGGAGAACTACTGGACACCCGGCACCCAGGTCACCGTCCGCGCCGCCGTGTACGGCATTCCCCTCGGCGAAGGCCTCTTCGGACAGGAGGATGCGCAGACCTCGTTCACCATCGGTGACGCCCACATCTCCGTCGCTGACGACACCACCAAACAGGTCACCGTCACCGACAACGGGCAAGTGGTCCGCACGATGCCGACGTCGATGGGTCGTGGCGGCACCGAGGTCGTGGGCGGGCAGACCCTCTCGTTCTGGACCCAACCGGGCATCTACACCGTCATCAATAAGGCCAACCCGGTCATCATGGATTCCTCCACCTATGGGTTGCCGGTGAACTCCCGCCTCGGATACAAGGAAACGATCAACTACGCCACCCGCATCAGCAACGACGGCATCTACCTCCACGAACTCGCCGACACCATCTGGGCGCAGGGCAACACCAACGTCTCCCACGGGTGCCTGAACCTCAGCCCCGACAATGCCCGCTGGTTCTACGACTTCTCCGTGCCCGGCGACATCGTCGAGGTCCGCAATACCGGCGGCGCTCCCCTCGAGCTGTGGCAGAACGGCGACTGGTCGCTCCCGTGGGACCAATGGCAGGCCGGCAGCGCCCTGACCTGACGAGGAGACCGGGGCGGTCATGGCCGTCGCAGGAGCAGCTCGTGCGATCAGGCTGCGGTTGAGGGTTTCGTGACCGCCCCGATCCGGTTACCGTCAAGGGCGCAGGTTCAGACACCAGCCCGGCAGTCCACCCATCACCGCGGACGGGTGCCCGCCCACCTCGGCGGGGGAGCTCTCCCCCCCAGGGTCCGCTCCCGCCCGCTCACCCGGGGGAGCACCTTCCATGGTCTATCTTCGTTCCGTCATCGACAGCCCGCAGCATCTGCGGCTTGCCCTGTCGCAGACCGCGTTCTTCGACCAGGCCGATCCCGACGAAGGCGGTTTCGCCCTCGAGGTCGACGAACCGGCCGGCGGCCCGATCGTGCTCCGGGTGAGCGGCGACCTCGATATGGTCACCGCACCGATTCTGGCGGCCTGCCTCGACGAGGTCGTGTTGCGCGGGCGCTGCGCCGTCGTCGACCTGCTGCCCGCCGGGTTCGTCGGCTGCGCCGCACTGGCCGTCCTCGCCGACGCCGGCACCCGGCTCCGTGAGCAACGCAGCCGACTGACCGTCGCCGCATTCGGACCCCTGCGGCACATCCTCGACGACGCCGGGATCGATGCGGTGCAGTGCTGCGGCACCCTCCCCGACGCGTTCACCGCCGCCCACACCGGGTCTGCGTCCGTGGTGGAGTTGGTGCGGCCGAGGCCGGGCCGTCCGGCCGCACCGCGCCGCCGACCGTTCGGCGCGCGCCGGCCCACCCCATCCATCGGATGACCGCATCTGGTGGGAGAGATGAGTTTCGGCCACGACACGGTGGGGCGTAGCGTCGGGGAGGTGGATTCGGTGTGCATTCTCCGATCCGGTCCGGATACGGCTTTGTGAGCCCCTGGGGGCTGTATCCGGACACCGGGGAAGCGGCGGGTCAGCGGGGTGGTTCCGCGAACTTCTTCAACGCCTGATCCCACACGCGCAGCCGGGACCGGACCAGCATCCGGTGCACCCCGCCGATCACCAGCCCGCCGGCGCCGGCCAGGACCGCCCACAACCCGCAGGCCGCCGCGATCGCCAGCACCGCATTCTCGGTGCCACCGCGCGGGTCGAGCAGCTCCCCGTCCGGGCCCACCTGCACGGTGACGGTGTCTCCGGCCCGCGCCTGCGGTGGCGCCGGAACCTGTCCGGTGTGCTCACGCCCGTCCACCGTCCACCGCGCCCAGGACGAGGCGCCGGTGTCGATGATCCGCACCGCCGGTTCGGCCTGCGGATCGATACCGGCGTCGACGAGCAGGACCGCGGGGACCGGCCGCGCCTGCGCGGCCAGCGCCCGGCTCTGCTGCTGCAGCGAGGTGAAGGTTTCGGTCCCCACCGCCGCGCACACCGGCACCAGCAACAACACCACCGTGACCACCAGCGCAACCACCACCGCCTCGACCCGATCGGTGCCCCGCATCAACGGGTTACGGCTGCACGGCTGCAACCGCCACCACCGCACCGGATCCGGTGCCCGCCCCGCCATGATGCTGCCCTTTCGAATACTCCCCTGCGCCTTCGGCATTCGGACCGAACCACCGCCCATCCTGCGATCGCCTCACCCGGTGGCCTCGACGCACGTCGCTTCCGGATCTCACAGCGGCGGTGGGTGATCGGGGTCGGCGAACTCGGCCATGAGGTGGCGGGCGACGGCATGGACCTTGGTGTTGGTGCGTTGGGAGATCTCGGACAACCGGGTGAAGGCCTCGTCGGCGCCGATCCGGTGCATCGCCATCATCACCCCCTTGGCCTGGTCGATGTCCGCCCGGGAGGTCAGCGCCTCGGTGAGGTGCTCGACCTGCCTCTGCGCGCGTCGCCACCGACGGGCGTTGCTGATCGCGGCCGAGGCGGCGGTGGTCAGCAGCTGCATCAGTTTCTCGTCGAACGGGTCGAACGCCGCCGCGGTGCGGGCGTAGACGTTGAACGAGCCCGCCAGCTCTCCCGGATCCTCGCCGGGGGTGTCGACGATCAACGGCACCGACAGATACGCCCGGATCCCCGCGGCTCGCGCGGCGGCGGTGAATTCCGGCCACCGGTCGGCGTGCTCGCCGACAACCGCCCGCACCGGGCGCCGTGAGATCGCCGCCTGCAGGCACGGACCGCGGCCGGCGGCGTACTGGTCCCCGTCGATGGCGGCGAGGGTGTCGTCGGTCAGGGCCACGGTGCGCGGGCCGGCGTCGTCGAGATGGGTGACGCTGACCGCGTCCGCGTCGGGCACCGCGGTGGCCGCCGTGCGGGCCAGCCGCCCGAGCACCTCCTCGAGCGGCTCCTGCGCGGGGGTCTCGTCCCGCAGCACCGCCAGTGCGCGGGTGACGGTGTCGAGGGCGTGCGCCGCCTCGGACCGCGACAGCGGCGCGGTGCTGATCTCGCTCATCTCGCACCCCTTTCCGCGGCCCGGCCGGTGCCGTCCGGCGGGGCCGGCGTGGTTACAGCTATTCCTCCACCACCTCGTACCCCACCGCCCCGCCGGCGGGTTCGTCTCGATCCTCGTCGTCGAAGGCGACGGTGGTGGCCTGCTCGAGCCGGTCGGCTTCGGGCACATCCCATTCCGTCTCGAGACCCCCGGCACGCCACGAGTCTTCGGCAGAGCTGACCGGTTGGGTCTGCTCGAATCGGTCGGCCTCCGGCGCATCCCAGGTGGCGTCTGCCTCCCAGTCGGCGGGGCCGGCCGCACCGAGGGCGGGATCGGCGGACAGGTCTTGTTCGAGGCGATCGGCCTCGGGCACGGTGTGCAACGGATCGTTCATGGCGCTCACCCCTTTCCGCTCGAAACCGGGACATTGCGCTCCCGGATATCCAACGAAATTCTGGACATATTCTACGACGTCCAGAGGAGTAAATCTATTGCTTCTGTGCAAGATCACGAAGGGGTGGTGACACCGCCGTGCTCCGCCGTCACCGGTCACCCTGTCCGGCGGTGGAGCCATCGACTCATTCGCGGACACGGGCCCGCGTACTCGTCGGCCCAGCGGGTACCCGAACTCCGGCAAGGGCGACAACCGCCCGTCCGCCCCGTCCTGGAGGTGAGTACGGTGATCAATCTGTACTATCCGCTGGTCATCGTCCTGTACGTCATCTCGGCGCTGTGGCAGGGAAACCTCGGACACTGGTGAACTCGATCGATCATTGACCGATCTCTTTGCGTGCGGCCGGGCCCAACCGCATTCCGCGCCCGGACTGCGGGGGCTGTTCTCCCCCAGGTAACCGATTCTCACCACTGGGCGCTGCCGTCCTTCACCAGCGCTATCGGTGATCGTCGCGCTTGGGGTCGGCAAACGTGCGCAGGAACACCCGGAACGTGCGGGGTAATCGGGGTGTTCCATCGGGTCCGGTCACGAGGATCGCGCTACCCGCGACCGTGGTGAGCAGCCGCAGGATGGTGGTCGTGGGCCGGCCACCGCCGGTCAGGGTGAGGAGCTTCGCCCGTTCGGTGGGACCGAGCCGCGACCACAGCTTCACGTAGCTGATGTTCTCGGGGACCCGGGTGTCGGCTTGGTGAGTCCAGTAGGTGAAGGTGAACCGCCGGATCAGCGGGGACCGGGTCGGGGAGGTGGTCCGCAACTCCAACCGCTCCCACCCGGCGATGCCCCGCTCGCCGAGCTCGGTGGACGCATGCTCGAGCGCCACGTCGTGGGAGCAGAACGCGGGCAGGTCCAGAGTCAACCGGATCGACGGCACCTCGCCCACCCTAGGCCGCTGCGCCCGGTACATCCCGACACCGGGGACGAGGCGTGGCGGGCAGTGCCGCCGACCCAGGACGCGGCAGACGGGAATGCCTCAGGGAGTTTCGTCTCCGCGTCCGGTTGTCCCGCCGCGTCCCGCCGCGGCCAGCAAACGTCGCCGCGCGAGGCCTTCGAGTCCGGGCGGATTCGGGTCGGCCCGTCGGTGGACGCTGCTGCTGCTCGCTTCGCGCCGACACTGCCGCACGATCTGCGTGACCGTCGGCAGCGGCACCCGGCCGTCGAACTCGCCGCACAGCCGCTCGACGATGTCGGCGTAGGAATCGGGCACCGCACTCACCACCTCCGAGAAACCCCAGTGACCACGTACCCCGGACCGGTGTCCGGCAAAACCGGCGTCCGCGACACGGGTGCGCGACGCAGCGACAGCCCCGCGTGCACGACCGGTGTCACCAGCAGGTGAGAGGGCGACTCCCATGCGATCACAGGAGCATTGGGGAACGGTGTCGAGTCGACAGATCCAAATTTTTCGGCGACGGTTGCCGTCTCCGACCGACGGTGCCCATCCGTTGCGCCCGGTGGTTACCTCGTCTCGGTGGTCAGCCGGATTCGGTGGAGAATGGGCTGACCCCGAGGTCGAGGACGTCGACGGAGGCGGGCAGTCTGATCTGGTGCCAGCTGGTGGTCAGGGTGAGGGCCCCGCCGGTGCGGGGGTAGCCGGGGATCCAGTAGCAGGGTGCGGTGCGGTACTGCTCCGGCGGCCCGGGCGGCGCCGCACACGACGCCGGTTCGTACGGGTCGGCGTCCCCGGCCTGGTCGTCCATCCTCACCCGCACCCGCAGATACGACCAGTGCGCGGACTCATCGTGGGGGTCGGTCAGCGGGCGGGTCTCGTGGCGGGCGAGTTCGGCGCGGATGCCGGTGGCCACCAGGACCAGGGACAGTGCCACCCCGGCCTGGTAAGCGGTGACGCCGGTCAGCTGCACTGCCACCTCTGGCCGGGCGATGAGGACTCGGCGGCCGTGCACCGCCATACCACCGGATGCAGGTGGGGCGATCCCGGGCCATCGGTTCCGCGCCATATCCCATGGTCGCACCGGGTTCGCCGCCCCTGCCACCTCCTCCCCTGGTTCCTGACCGGACGGTGTGGAAGGCGATCGCCCGCGCCGGTGTTGCACCGGAGGGACAACGATCGAAGAATCGGCGGAAAACCGATGAACAGGAATGTGCGATACGCCGTCGCAACGTTCCTCGGGGTGGATCTGGCCACCGCGACCGAAGAGCAGGTCCGTCGAGTCGACTTCTACACCACCCTGATGGAGGCGCAGGTCGTCCGAATGTTGCTGCGGTTCGAGGACTTTCGTCCATCTTGGGGATGATCGGTTCCGGTTATCCGGGGCCGGCTGCACGTCCCGGATGGTGAGGGGCAGTTTCCCGGCCACGCAGTGTCTACACGTGTCCGGCGCATACACGTGCGCTTCCTCCTGCTGCGGGTTACACCCGCGCCGGGTGGGGTAGTCCTGCCAGCGGTGCCCGTGCGGGCACCGCGTACCGAAGATCCCGATCCGAACCATTCTTCGTGAAGGGGTGATGCCCTGATGGCTTCGACCCCGAATACCGCCGCCGCCCTGCTGGCGCAGCTGCGCGCGATCCACGAGCTGACCAACACCGAGATCCAGATCGCCGAGACCCGCATCGCCCAGGCCCGCACCGACGCGGTGCGCCGCGAGCTGACCGAGAACGCCGACAACGCCCGCGCCCGGGCGGCGGCGATCGAGGCGGCGATCCGCGACCTCGGCGGGCTCCCCGACGTGGTCGGTCCGCTGGTCGGACGCGCCGCCGCGGCGGTGAAGGCGGTGACCGAACAGGCCCAGCCGTTCGACGAGGCCCTGCTCGGGGACCTCGCGCTCGAACACCAGCTCCTCGTCCGGGCCCGGTACCTCAAGGCCCTCGCCGCCGCCACCAAACGCACCGAGATCGAGGCGCTGGCGTTCCGGCTGATCACCGCGCATTCGGCCACCGTGGACTGGCTGACCATCGTGCTCGCCGAGGACGCCCTCGGCGGTCCCGCGGCGTTGCGGCGCACCCCGATGCAGGCCGCGGCCGGCACCGCGGTCCGGTGGATCAACACCCCGGTGTCCTGGTCCACCCGCGGGCTGGACCGGGCGATCGACACCGCCCGTGCCGCCCGCCCCCGCCTCGAGGCACTGCTCGGCCGGGGCGCGCACGCCGGCGACGTCGCCGTCAAAACCCTGACCGCCTCCCGCGACGCCGCGCTCGCGACCGCCGAAGAAATCACCCGCCGCGAAGGCGCCACCGCGGTGGCCGAGGCGATCCACTCCGCCCGCACCACCGCCGGTGTCCTCGAACCGGGTGAGCTGCCGATCGGCGACTACGACGACCTCACCGTCCCGCAGGCCGTCGCCGCGGTCAAGGACCTGACCGATCCCGCCGATATCCGTGCCGTCGTGGTGTACGAGGAAGCCCACAAGAACCGGCACGGGGTCGTCTCCGCCGCCCAGACCCGCTTGGCCGCCATCGCCCAGGAAGTCGCCGGCATCGACTGATCTCAGCGGTGTCGTCGGACCGGTCCGATCCACAGGCCGGTCGCCGGTCGCCGCGGCGGGGGTGGGGTGTCGACCACGACGATCACGCGGATCCCCGGCGGGACCGGGACCCGCGGCGCTCGTCCGGGGCGGGCCCGGGGTTCGGCCGCCCGCTCGGCTGCCAATCGCTCGGCCGATCGTTCGGCGACCAATCGCTCGGCCGCCGCCCGTCGGGCTGCTTCCCGCTCGGTCGCTTCCCGGTCGTGGGCGGCCCGGGACTGCGGGTCGCGCAGCAGGGCGTACGCGGTCAGGATGTGCTGGAGGTGCTCGTCCGCGGCCGGGTCGGTGGGTTGGTCGCCGGTGCGGGTGTCGGGGTGGTGTTCGCGCAGCAGTCGCCGGTAGGCGCTGGCGATCTCGGACTGCGACGCCGCAGAGGACAGTCCCAGCACCCGATACGGATCCTGCTCGGTGGCCATCACCCTCGCCTCTTTTAGTGCCGGGTGCACGAGAAAGGTGGTCCCGGGCTCGGGATGCCGGAACCACCAAGGCGGGGCGGGCCCGACCCGCACGAAGGGACCGCCCCCGCTTGTCACGACTATCGGGTGGGCACTGCCCGCCCGGCACGGCCGATGGTTACCGTCTGCCAGTCAATGGCGGTGCGCCCCGGTCGAATCCGACACTCCGAGCATGGGTTTGCCGGATCGGCGGTCGGCGCCGTCACGTTTCTCACTCGGCGGGTCGGCGGTGCCGGACGGTGTGGTCGAAAGCGGGTTCGCCGCGCCGCGCGGGAAGGCAATGACAGGTGAACAAGGCGGCAGCGGGCGAACCCGGTCAGCTGATGCACTCGTGTGGGTTCATCACCCCTTTCGTGCTCGACGACCAACTGTGCTCGTCTGTGGACAGATCGGGTTTCTCGGTCTCGGAGGTGAGCGTTGCGTGGCCCGGATTCCGGGGGCCGGCGGAGCCGTCACCGTCCACCTCGGCGATGTGGGAGGGGATGGGCGCGGCGGGCCGGCCGGTGCGGTGGCCACCCGGTGGAGCAGGACTACGGCCTGCGGCGTGAGCGCGTCGGCGAGGATGCGGTCCGAATCGGCCACGAGCTGTGCGTATTCGAGTTCGTGCCACGGCCACATCATCTCGTGTTCGGTGCGCTCTTTGGTGTCGGTGGCGTTCACCTCGGCGACCATGTTCGCCTGTGTCATCTTCTGCTCACCCCCTCCCGAACCTTCTCGTCTCAGGCGTTGACGGCCTTCCTCTCGGAATGTCCGCTGCTGATCTCGATCTTGCGGGGCTTGGCCTTCTCCGCGACCGGGATCGTCAACCGCAGCACCCCGGCGTCGTAGTTCGCCTCGATCTTGTCGGCATCGAGATTCTCACCGAGGAACAGCTGCCGGCTGAACACCCCGCGTGGGCGCTCGGCGGCGACCATTTCCTGGTTGTCGTCGAGTGCGGCCCGTTCGGCGCGCACGGTCAGCGTGTTCTTGTCGACGTCCAGATCCAGCGAGTCGGCATTCACACCGGGCAGATCGAACTCCACCACGAACCGGTCCTCTTCCCGCCAGGCGTCCATCGGCATCACCGCCGGACGGGCCGCGGTACCGAGGATCTGCTGCGTCAGACGGTCGAGGTCGCGGAACGGATCCGTCCGCATCAACATCATGTCCACCTCCTGAAACCCTTTCATTCCACCAGGTAAACTTCCAGCAGATGCTGTAGGTTCGTTATAGCATCTGTCGTAGACTATGACAAGAGATTGTGCGAGAAAATTCCCGATCGGAGCACGAAAATGTCCGAGAAGTCCGAGCAGCCCGAGGCCGAATCACCGTCGGTGCGTGGTGTTTACGGCATCTCGGTGGCCGCCGAGCTGTCCGGGTTCGGGGTTGCGGCGCTGCGCCTGTACGAGGACTACGGACTGATCACCCCCGGCCGCACCGCCGGGGGCACCCGCCGCTACAGCGACTACGACCTCGCCCGGCTCAAACGCATCGCCGAACTCATCGACGCCGGCGTCAACCTCGTGGGCATCGGCCGGGTCCTCGACCTTGAGACCCGCACCGGCGACCTCGAACGCGACAACCGCCGCCTGGAAGCGGACAACGCCCAACTCCGTGCCGAACAGGACCCCGGCACCACCTCCGCCGAACCCGCCCGCGAGCCCACCGGTGACGCGGCACCGGAGCCGGAGACCACACCAACCGGGCGACGTCGGCGCCCAGCGTCCCGCGGCCGAACCCGCCTGGGGGACGGTCCCGCCCGGGAAAGAGCCAGCGGCGACCACCACTGAGGGCATGCCCCGCTGGGGCTACGATTCCCCGGGCAGATGCATCGCCAGGGTCGTGCCCGTGGGATGGTGTCCGAACCTGCGTGCCGACGGACGGGTCCGGACCTGACGGACAGTGAGGGGCCCCGGCGTCGGGGGGTTACGTCGGGGCCGATATTCCTCGAATCCGGACTCGGATGGGGGATTTTCTCGAGGAACACCGTCGAGAATACGCCGCCCCTACGGCGGTGGTCCGCCGGGTCACCGGGAACGAAGAGGGGTCGGGCTGGAGAAACCGACCAGCGTGTCGTTATCATGTGGAGCACGCGTCACGTTACCCCGGACCCCGGTGGCGAGAGAGGTGAACCTCGTTGCCCCGGACCCCGGTGACGAGCGACGCGGAAGAGGCCCCGAACAGTGTGGCCTTCCCTCCTCGTCTGCGATGTCGTCCCATGCCCGCCGAACTCGAGCCAGGGATCGGCGATCCGGCAACATCGTCTGTCACATTGTCGGCCGATCACTTATCCCCGTCGCACGCTGGCCGCTCACTGCGATCCGTCCGCTGTCTCGACGCGGGGCCTCGACCGATGCCGTGGTGTGCGCGGCGTCGAGGGGTCGCCTCGCACACCACGTTTCGACCCAAGTCGGCGCACCGGCCGGTCGCGTGCACCCGAGCACCCGAGCACCCAAAAGGATCCATGACCTCCCCGCACCGTCACACGCCGCCCCGCCCCGCCGACTGGGGCTGGCAGCGCCACGGGTCCTGCCACGGCGCCGGCACCGCGATGTTCTTCTCCCCCGACGGTGAACGCAGCTCCGCTCGCGTCCACCGCGAACAGCAGGCGCGGCAACTGTGCGCGCAGTGCCCGGTGCGCACCGTCTGCCGCGATCACGCGCTCACCGCCGGTGAGCCCTACGGGATCTGGGGTGGCATGAGCGAGGCCGATCGGACCCGCCACCGCCGCCGCGGCCGCCGCCGTGAGAGCGCCGATCCTCGCCCGCACCGACGTGACCACGACACCTACCATTCCCGACCCCGTGAGAGGACCCATCGATGACCAACATCGCCCTGCTGATCCTGGTGATCGTCCCCGGGCTCGCCGCATCGCGCGCACTGCAGCATCACCTCGAGCACACCACCCGCCGGGCGACATCTGGGGGTCTACCCGCGGACATGGCCGCCCACACATCAGCGCACCGCAGGGCTCGCGCCGGCACCGGGTCGGGGCCGCGGCGGGTGCTCAGAGGTCGGGGTGCTGTGGCCGCCGAGCGGCGGCGGAACACCTCGCGGTGGGCCGATAGTTCTCGAGGAGGTCGACGGGATCGTCGGGAATCCCGCCGGGCGGGAGGTCGGCGCCACCGCTGCAACGATCGGCGTGGATGCGCTGCTGCCAGTATGTTTCGCTCCGGCCGATCATGCCGATCCCTCCTTGGGTCGTGCCGACCCGGTCTCCGACTCGCGTCGGGGAATCGCCTCGTTCCGGGGTAAGTCCCTGAGGGGCAACCGACGCCGTGATCTCTGTGCCGTCGTGTATCAGGCACTTGATGTCACAGTTCATCGTGCTCCGCGGGTGTGGGAGCTGTCCACATCACTGCCGGTCCGACAGAAACGCTCGGTGACGGTGTCTAGCCCTAAACTCTGTGCGCAGTGCAGGAGGTTCTGGAAGGTCCGTTTCCTGACTCAGGTGGCCGCGACGACGTTGGAGGTTCCGATCAACACCGAGCCCGGTAAACCCACACGCTGTCGCCACCGTGTGGGCACAGGCGCGTCTCGGCACGCGGCCCCGCACCCGAGGCCGGCGAATGGGTGAGGCGTGGGATGAAGTCAGCCTCAAGGATGCCCGGCGGTCGCTGGACAGCGAGGTCTATGCGGTCGTCGAGGACCTCGTGAAGAACAAGGGCTGGCGCCTGCGGGAACAGGGGCACAAGTACGCGATCTACTGCCCTTGCACTGACGGGCGAGCGAACTTCATCACGCTCCCCGGGACGTCCAGGAACCCCGGAAACGCCGCCAAGCGGGTCAAACGATCCGCATCACGTTGCCCTGACCGGCACGAGCTGATGAAATAACGATCGCTGTTTCCAGTTGACAACAGCATCGGGGATGAGGAAGCTGGGGTCATGTCCCCGACCGAATTCGAGCTTATTTTCGTGACCCCAGAAGTCTCCGGCCCAGGTGATACCCGGATCGCGGCGGTCGAGGAACTGCTGGACATCGTGGTGGAGTCGCACAGCGGTTTGACGCTTGCCACGGTGACCGCCGAGGGTGACGACGCGGTGACCGCGGCGCTGGACGCTGCGGCAGTGCTGTCGTCACGCGGCCTCCCGGTCGTGCGGTCGTACCCCGACCTGGTCACCCGCCAGGACATCGCCGACCGAGCCGAGGTATCGCGGCAAGCAGTCGGAAACTGGGTGCGCGGTGACCGCATGCAATCGGACCCTTTCCCGGCGCCGGTGAACCTGGTCGGTGGCGGCGCGTGGTTGTGGGGAGATGTTGTCGCGTGGCTCCGCCGACAGGATTACAAGATCGACGACATCGAGTTCCCCTCGATGGACGACCATGTCCGCATCGACGCGGCACTCGTCGGTGCCCCGAGAAGGACGCCGAAGATCAGCGGACATCTCGAGGCGAAGGTCGGGTTCGCCCCTGCCGTTGTCGGAATCAGCCGCGACTGGGCCGGGGACAGCTTTCAGTCGAGCTATGCACTAGCCGTATGACAGAAACATCGTCTCCTCGCACTGTCGCGGACGCCCGCGAGTTCCTCGAGCTGACGGAGCTCACCGATATCGTGTTCTTCGAAACGGGCGCTCGGCGCAAACCCGACGTGGAAGAAACTCCACTGTCCATCCAGATTGCGCTGCGCCGCGAAGAACTCCTCCTGGAAGTTCGATGCCGGGCAACCGTCTCCGGTTCAGGGGGCGAGTACCTCGCCGACGCCTCGGCGGTCTTCACCCTCCGGGAGCCGATCGAAGCCTCCGATGCGATCATCACAGAGTTCGTCGAGCGTGTCGGAGTGATGTCCGTCTACCCGTATCTCCGCGAATCCATCACCCAGTCCGGCGCCAAGCTAGGCCTCGACCGTCCCGTCTTGAAATTGCTGCGACCGGGCGATATCCACATCACTGTCGAGGACTCCGACGGCGACGAATCAACCGACGCCACCTGACGCGTCAGGGGATCGCCGCGCTCACTGGGACGTCCGGTGTCGGCGCGCAGCGTCGCCGGTACGGCAGGCCTCGCTCGGTGGGCGAATCGGGATGCCGTAATCCTTCGCGATCCGGCTCATTTGCGGCACGCTGCGCCCCGTCTCGTGTCCGAGTTCCCGCAGTGTTCGCCGCTGGGTGACGTACTGGTCGTGAAGCCATGCCGGATCGACCGGGGGCCGACCGGACTGGGGTGTGATGCCGTGGTGTCGTGCCAGCCGACCTGCCGCCTTCCTGCTGACTCCGATCATCGCGGCGATCTCGGCGAGGGTGCGGCGTTGCACGCAGTAGAGGTCGACGAACTCCGTCCGGCTCACCGCCTCCTCTGCCGCGGCCTGGGTTGCGCGTCGTCCGAACCGCTCTGCGGCAGGGGGCGATGCGGGTGCTGGGTGGTTTACGAGGAGGTGGCGGATCACATCGAGGGTGGTGTCCAGTTGCCGTGCGATCTCCGACAGCGCGGTGTGGTCGCGGCGGGTCAGGTCGTGGAGGGCGGCGAGGTCCACTGAATTCGGATCGGGTCCGGGCAGGTCAAGCCCGTCGAGCAAGTCCCGGGGTGGATGCCAGTAGACCGGTTCCTCGCCCAGCCCCTGATCGTCGAGGAACCGGTGGGCCGCCGCGTCGACCTGCGCGGCCAGGGCGGGGGTAAGGGCGCGCGGGAACTCGGACAGTTTCGCGCGGACGTCGTAGCCGGCCGCGAGGAACGGGGAACGGTCGGCGGGGAGCCCGCTGAGTCGTTCGAACAACAGGCAGCGGGCGAAGTCCGCCTTCTGACCGGCGCCGGGGGGTGTTCCGGTCCGGCGGCAGATCTGTTTCCACATGTCGTCGGGTAGTAAGCCGCGGTAGTCCAAATGGCGCCGCCGCTCGTAGTCGATCGGTGGCGGCTCGGCGGCGAGGTGGTCTGCCAGCCGGATCAGCGCGGTCAGGGTGTCGTCCCACCGAGGAGAGCTCCGCAGGCATGCCAGCGTGCGGGTGACCCCGTCGGCTCGGACCGCCGATCCCAGGCGGTCGGCGGCCTCGCCGACGGTGAGCGTGGTGCCCACCAGCATCAGTGCTGCCGACAAGGCCGGTCGGACCTGCGCCGGGCTGCACGGCGGCACCGTGAACCGCAGCGACCATTCCGGCCAGAGCAGGGTCGGGATGCGGCGGGCGGCGTCGTTCACGGCGGTGGCACTGACAGTCGGGTAGCTCGGGAGGTCGGCGGCGCTGCGATACCGCAGCTGATCGACGGCGCGCACGAACAGGGGCCGCAACGCGGCGAGCTGGACGGCCGCCAATCTCGTGCTGGTGGCGCTGCCCCAGTCGCCCTTGACGCCGGCGTTGACCTGCCGGCCCAGGCGCCGACCGCCGTGCACCAGCCACCGCAACGCCTCACCGGCGTCGGCGATGTCGGGCCGATCCAGCACAGCGGCGGCCGCGGTCACCGCAACGGCGGTTGCGATCGCTCCGCCGGCACCAGAGAGCTCCGATCCTCGTGACGTCAGTGCTTCCGATGCGGAAGACGACCGAACCCGGGCCAGCGCGTCGGCGAGGCCGGCGGGGACCCGCTCGGCAATCTCCGCGTCGGTGCCGTAGACAAGGACGCGGGATGCGACTGCGTGCAGATCGGCCAGAACCTCGCGGGCCCCGAGGGGACGCTCGGCGTATACACCGAAGGTGCCCTGGCCGGCCGCGAGGACATCGAGCACGAGTTGCTGGGCCCACAACGCCGGGTGATCCGCGCGTAACCGCGTCACCGGTGCCGAGGTCAGGTCCGCCCCGCACCGGGCGAGCCCACTCGGCGCAGCGGTGTCCGCACTCCAGTGGGCGCAGCGGCCCGGACTCGGAATCACCTCACGGAGGGGACGCCTGCACCGTTGGAAGCCTCCGCAGTGCGGGCAGGTATCCGCCAGCAGGCAGTGATGTTCGCTGCAGGCGAATACGCACCCCAGCCGCCAGCGCAGTTGCCATCGCCCGCCGGAGACGGCGAGGCAGGCCGGGCAGTATCGGGATCGTCGTCCGCGACCCCACGGCAGGCCCGCGGCCGCACGTCCCTTCCTACCGTTCAGCGACAGGGCGATGCCGTCGTAGCGGGCCAACGTCATCGCTTCGACAGTGGCCGCGGGCAGTTCCGCCGCCGCCGCGATGGTGTCCACTTCCCGTGGAGGCAGGTGCACCGGCCACACGCTCGGGCGCCGAACCCTTTCGGCGGCAGTCCGGTCCTCGCGGTGCAGGGCCGTGTCCAGGTCACCGAACGCCGTGCCGGTGCGGTGCGCGATGGCCTCGAGCCAGGAATCGATTGCCTCGCCGGGCAGCGGGGCGACCCGGATCGGCAGGGACCGCACCCCGGTCATCGGCGGCGGCGTGTCGGCCGGGTGGTGATGCGCCGCGCCTCGAGGGCGGCCGCGAGTTCTCGCCGCGCGGTCTCGGCGTCCTCGTCGTTGCTCACCCCGTCCAATACGCCGGCGTCGAGGCGCTCACGGCCGGTGACGACGGCGCGGTGACAGCCGCGGTTGATCAGCACCATCAGCGACCCAATGTGGCCGGTGCTGCGGGTGAACAGGTAGTCCGAGAGGTCGTCGGCGAGCATGCCGGGATATTTGTCGGCGAGCACCAGTCCCTGTTCGATCGCCAGCAGCATGGTCCGCCATTCGCGGCGGCCGGTGTCGGTGTCGATGAGGAACGGCTGCATCCCCACCAACGTGGTGCGCCGCGCTGTCTGCGCCTCGGCGAACAGGCCGCGTTCGGCCAGCTTCACCCCGACAAAGACCACGGTGACCGGGAACTCGTTGGCGATGTACTTGAAGTGGTTGCTGATCTCGACGCCGCTGGTGGCGTGCATGCGCAGGAAATGCAGATCATCGACCACCAAAAGTCTTGTCTCACATGATGTCACGCAGTCCAGGGCGCGGCGGGACAGGTCGGCGCTGGTGCCGCGGGTGGTCCCGGGGTGGGCGTAGAACTCGAGCATCGCCCGGTTGAACTCCTTGAGGCCGGTGTTGCCGGTCAACCCGACCCGGCACACCGGCCACCGCTGGTGCCCGTCGCGGGTGTGGGTGCCCTTGATCCGGATCTCGCGGCGATGAAACGCCTTGGCGAACGCCAACACCGACGTCGTCTTGCCCAGGCCGGGATAGGCGTCGATCGCGACCGCCCCCTTGGCCTTGTCGCCGAACTGGAGGTTGCTGTCGACCACGGTCGAGAGCTGCTCGTGCAACGCGGTCAGTTGCGGCGTCCGGATCGGCCCCAGATTCGCGTGCCACAGCTGCCGGAAATGGTTGTAGACCTCGGCGTCGTCCGCGCTCAACGCCTGCAGCTGCGTGCGGGTCAACACCGCCGGCGCGACCAGAGCGGGCGCGTCGGCGAACTCCCGCCACCCCTCCTTACGGGAGAGCGCCACATTACCCAGCGGCGCGCAGTCCTGCAGACGCTGCCGGATCAGCGCGATCGTCACAGGTACTCCAGCGCATCCGCGTAGAAATCGTCGCCGTCGTCGGGTCGGTTCAGCTCGTCCTCGGCGTCGTCGTCACCGATGTCCTTGCCGTCCTGCGCGGCGTAGACCGGCGCCGTCGCGTCGTGACGCGTCACTGATGGCGGTCCGGTCGCGTCGGTCGGTTCGTCCGGGTCGAGGTCGAGCGCGGTGTCCTCACGTGCCATACGCAACGCCATGCGGCGCTCGGTCATGCTCGACCCGAGGCCGAGGTTCCAGCGCTCGAGCAGGTCGGCGACCGCGATCCGGTCGTCGGGGTAGGTGTACTTCGCCTTCGCCAACCGGCGCGCGAACGCCAAAGCGTCCTCACTCAGCGGCATCTGCATCGACCGGGCGTGCTCCCACTCGAGCGGATACCACCGCCGCGAGGTCGGATCCCGCAGATAGACCCGGGTGACGTCGTCCGGGTCGACATGCAGCGGCCACCACCGGCCCTTGCCCTTTCCCCGGTCCGGGTACGGGCTGGCACCGTCGCGGCACCCGGGCGGCAGATCGCCGTGGTAGCGGCGACCGTGCACCTCGAAACCGTAGTGCTGGAGGGTGCGCCACTCCACCTTGAGGAACTCGTATCCCAGGTCCGGATCGCGGGGCACCTCGATGTAGCCGGCGCGGGCGATGCCGTGCTCGAACATCACCGCCGGCGACATCTTCACCGACGGCAGATGCGGATCGAGCAGGCTCTCGTGCGGCCGGTGGTGATACACCACCGCCACCCACTCCCGGATGATCGCCTCCAACTCGTCGAGGTAGAAGAATGCCTCCGACTCCGGCGCCACCCCCCGCGAGTGCACGTCCGGTCCCTTGTACCCGGGCAAAGCCTGCAACAGGTCCTCCCGAATGGTGCGGAAGAACCGCTCGACCGGCCCCTTGTCGCGGCCGGTCCGCAACCGGGCCGGCTGGATCGAGATCCCCATCCGCTGACACACACTGGTCAGATGCTCGGAGACGTAAATCTTGCCGTGATCGATCACGATGGTCTCCGGCGCCAGCGCCGGACTCGCCGCCCCGGCGATCGGACCGTCGATCGCCGAGGCGTCGACCAGCAGGGACCGGGGAATGCCGTGCTCGGGCCACACTGCATGCGCGGGCCAGTCCTTGCCCGCCGGTCGCGGCCGGAACGCCTGATACAACGTGGCGGCGGCGTCCACCGCCTTCGTCGACACCGGCGTCAGCCGGATACCGACGATACAGCGGGTGTACCAGTCCATTCCCACGGTCAGCTCGGCCTGCACCCAGCGCAATGTCACCGGATCCAGGGCGAACACGTCCAGCCGGGTGGTGTCCATCAGCAGGTACTCACCTGGTCGGGTCGGGCGCAGCTTCCCGTACGGCTCGTCCGGTCGGGCCGCGATATCCCGATTGCGTTTGGTGCTCAGCCGGAACGTCGGATGCCGCCGTTCCAACTCCTCGAGCACCCGAAACGCCGTTGCCCGCGAGGGCAGCCGCACCACGTCCGCCCCGAACCGGGCGACCGCCCGGGCATTCGCACGCTCGATCACCATCGTCCGCGACGGCCGCGACTGATCGGTGTGCTCGACCATCACTTCCAGGGCCGTCTCCACCCACCGGTCATCGGTTCTCGTCGAACTCACTGACGAAGGGTCGCGCCGCACCGCCAGCCCGGCCTCGCCGGCCTTCTGGAACTTGCCGGCCCAGCGCTCGATCGTGCGAACTCCGACCCCTAACTCGGCGGCCTTCGCGGCATACCGGTCCGACAACGCGACATTCTCGCTGTATTGGGGGCGAGGCTCGCCGGGGCCGGCGATCAGCGGGTTTCCGGATCGATATCCGGTAAGTACCTCGCGCACATGGGCTGCTCGCGCGGTGAGTTGCTCCTGCTCGGTCGTGGTCAGCTGGGCCAGGACTACGCTGGCGACTTCCTGATCATCGTCGCTCGCCGGGCCGGGGCTGTCCGGGATCACCCTGGCGCGTTCGCACGCCAGGAGTTCCTTCAGCGCGAAGCGTCGATACTGCCGGCCGGTCGCGTCCTTGACGACGACCTCGTTCCCGGAAGCGGTCGACACCATCTCCACTACCTCGACGGTTTCGCCGTCGTAGAGGAACCGAGTCCCGACGCCGACTCGCACACCCGCGCCGCTCACGAACGCTCTCCCAGCACGCTGTCCGAACTCAGGGTCTTGCTCAAGTCGACCGTGAAATGGTGTCGCCACAATAAGTGCAGGACAGTCGATCGCATGACAGGTTCCGGCCGGTCGGACAGGCATCGGACGGCCTCACCGAGCGTGGCGCCGTCCAAGTCGACCGAACGCAGATCCGCCAGCAAGTCGTCGTCGAACAGCCAGTCACGGCGATACCCGGCGAGGAATCGGACATTGCTCAATTCTGTCTCCGCCGGTTCGCTGGCAATCTGGTACCGCCATCCACGTGACTCCACCACCTGCCGCGTCCACGCAAACGTCTGCATGACCTCCGGTTTCGCCAGTCGCCAAGCGGGTTTCACGTCAACAACAACCGGACCATCGTCGCTCAGCAGCAGATAGTCCGGCACGTGCCGTCGTCGCGCGCCCGCCACGTCGGCTTCGAGCAGGAACGGCTGAGCGAGAATGCGCCGCACCGAGCGATCGAAATCTGCCAATAGCAGTCGAGCCAACTCCAGCCGCGACTCGTAGATCACCAACGCTTGCTCCGTGCTGGACCAATACGCACCGGAATAGTGCTTCTGACCGTGATACCAGCGGAACGTTCGCCACGGCGCAGCGGCGCCGACCAGCGACTCCGGCACTAGGGCGTCCCAATCAGCCTCGCATTCAACACCATCGGCGCTGCGGCGGACGTTCGCCACAACCGATGTCGGGCGTGGATCAAGATCAACGACCATCAGACAACCTCGATGCCGAAGCGGGCCACACCACCGCAGCCCTCACCATCGATCATCACCCCGGTCGACCCAATGACCTTGCATTCAAAATGGGCGTGTCTCACACCGATGGCGGATCCGCCATCGGCCCGCCACTCGCCGTGAGATTCCGCCACCGATCTCGAGACCCTACAGGAACCGGACCTCTCGGCACCTATCGCAACTTATAGAGGTTTATGGCATCCTTCCCATAACCCTCTATACTTACCGATATGGATCCTGCGCTGAACCCGTTCAAACCCGGCTCGGGCCTGCGACCCCCGGCTCTGGAGGGCCGGGACCAGGAGCGCCAGGAGTTCGATCTGCTCGTCGCCCGCAGCAAGCGAGGCAACTATGACCGCGGGATGGTGCTCTCCGGGCTCCGCGGGGTCGGCAAGACCACCCTGCTCAACAACCTGGCCGAGCACGCCGAGCGGCAGGGATGGTTGGCGATCACCATCGAGGCCAGACCGAACGAGGCCGGGATCGCCGCGGTCCGCGCCCGCCTCGGCTACGAACTCGCCGTCGGTCTGCGCCGCTTCAGCCGCAAACACCAGCTGCACAAGGTCATCGACGATCTCGTCTCCCTCGCGAGGGGTTTCACCCTCGGTGTCGGCCTGGGCCCGGCCAAGATCGAAATCGCCCTCGGTGGGCGTGCCGCCAGCGGCGACATCGACCTCGACCTCGAGGAGTTGGTCGAAGCGATCAGCGACGTCATGCGCAAGAAGGGTGCCGCGTTCGGACTGTTCATCGACGAAATGCAGGACCTCGACCCTGATTTGCTCGGTGCCTTGCTCGCGGTGCAGCACCGTGCCAGCCAACGTGAATGGCCGTTCTTCGTCATCGGTGCCGGTCTGCCCAGCCTACCGGCGGTGCTCGCCGACAGCCGCTCCTACGCCGAACGGCAATTCTCCTACCGGACCATCGGCCCGCTCTCCCCGGCCGATGCCGCCGACGCGCTCCGGGTCCCGGTCGAGGCGCACGGGGGTGCGTTCACCCCGGACGCGCTCGAGATCCTTGTCGAAGCCAGCGGCGGCTACCCGTACTTCCTGCAAGAGTTCGGCAAGGCGATCTGGCACACCGCCCCCACCTCCCCATTCGATGCCGAGGACGCCCACACCGCGGTCGAAGAGGGCCGTCGAGCACTCGATGACGGGTTCTTTCCGTCTCGGTGGATCCGGGCCACCGATCGGGAGCGCCGGTACCTGCGCGCCATCGCGGAAGCCGGGGAGCCCACTCCTCGGTCCGGGAAGGTCGCCGCAGCCATGGGGGTGGCGACGACCGCGGTCAGTGATGTCCGTGATTCCGCCATCAAGAAGGGCCTCGTCTGGTCTCCCGAGCACGGTCGCATCGCGTTCACCGTCCCGGGAATGGCCGACTTCATTCGACGCCAGCCCACCGCCTGAAACTCCTACACTCACACGCCATCGGCTCTCGCGGCGTGCGCCGACACACTGCAGAAGAAAAGGTGTGTTGCCTGAGAAAACCACCCGAGGCACGGGGAAACGTCCTTCGACAGCAGACACCCGTACTCACGAGTGAGCAGTCACCTGTAGTTCACGAGTGAGATGGTGGCCTTGCTTGTGCGCCGGGTCATCCGGGGCCGACCGGTGTTGAGCGTCTCTGCATATGACGACCACGGGGCCACCAACCGTCACCCGTGATGCAGATGGGTTCCGGGCAGAGGGCCGATCGTCTGCATCGTCACCGTGCCGAGGAACGAGAACAGCCGTGATGAGCGATGCCGGATCGGGCGGACACGACCGTGCGGTGACGGCGGCGACGTCGTTCGTCGTCCGGCGTGACGGCGTGCCGTGAGAAGCGCTGCTACCAACACGAACCGGCCCCTGGTGCGATTGGATGTAGTCGTCGACACTGGTCCCACCATGAGCGGAGTCATCGGCTGTGATCGTCATACGCCGGCCCGAGGAGGCCGACACCTTCCTCGACGCCGGCACCATGCGATGCCCGCAGTGCCGGGGCACGGTGGCCAGGTGGGGACACGGGCGTGCCCGCACCGTCCGCGAGACGACCCTGACCGTGCGCCCACAAGGGTGCGCTGCCGCGACTGCGGCGCCACGCACATCCTGTTGCCCACCGCCCTGCAGGTGCGCCGGGCCGACACCGCCGAGGTGATCGGGAATGCGTTGGCCCACAAGGCGAAAGGCCTGGGGTTCCGGAGGATCGCCGAGCGGATGGGCCGCCCGGAATCGACCGTGCGCCGCTGGCTACGTCGCACTACCGGTGAGCATGTGCAGTGGCTACATCGCCGGGGTACCGAGCGGCTGGGCCTCGTCGCCCGCGAGGCGTTCTGCACCATCCGGTACGTCGGGAATCCGCTCGGGGACGCACTGTGCGTCCTGTCGGCGGCCGCGGTCGAGGATCGTCGCCGCTTCGGGTTCCCCGATCCACCGTGGGACCTGATCGGGATCTACACACAGGGACGTCTGCTGTCCCCACCCCGCAGCGGCTGACAAAACTGTCCCGTCCGGTCTTGCCGTGCCCGGGTACGTCCGTCATCGTGCCGATCGGCGGCGTTCACAATGACGCACAGCAGTCACCGTGCCGACGGGCCCGTCAGCCTGCCGACGAACGGCGACACCTGCGTCTGCAAATTCCGTGACGCCATCGTCTGCATTCTCAGCGACGGCCAACAACCGGCCGAAGCGGTCATCCCCGCTACCCTTTTCGGGTATGGGGATCACCTTCCACGGGCCGAGTCCGTGGCCGCACATCACCCGCGCCATCCGCACGCGCGGACCTCGGCATGGCGCGATCGCCTACCTCGGAGAGGACGCGCCCACTCTGCTGCCGCTGCGTGCCGGGGACGTCCTCGTCGTCAACGCCTCGAGGGCCGCGGTGCGCGCACACGCGACCTCCCCGGCCGCGCTCGCGCACTACGTGGACGCCGGGGTGCGGGTGCTGTCGTCACCGAATCTGCACGCCAATGTGATTGTCACCGATCGGCGGGCGGTCATCGGTTCCGCCAACGCCTCCCACAGCTCCACCATCGCCGATGAGGCCGTGGTCATCACCGAGGACCCCGACATTGTCGCCGCCGTGCGGAAGTTCATCGACGGTATCGAGGAGATCACCGAGGTCGACCAGGTGTTTCTCGACAACGCCACCGCTATCTGGCAGATCGGCCGCGCCGTCCCCCTGCCCGGGATCGGCGGCCGCAACCGTGCCGAACCCGACTTCCTCCCCACCCCGGTAACCCGGATGTTCCTGTGGCACATCACCGACTACCAACCCGGCGCCGCGGAGGAACACGAGCGGGCGGCCCACACCAGCCGCCACCGTACGTCTGCGGGGCCGGCGGCGACGTACCAGCTCGAATGGTTCCGCATCGACACCCCCGGCGGCCGCGGGCAGCTCCAGCGCGGTGACGTCCTGCTCCAGGTCACCGCCGACAACGAATGGCTCTACCCGCCCGCGGTCGTGGACTCCGATCCGATCGCGATCCCGCACACCCGCCGAGCGGTGGCGTACCAACTGCGCACCCGAATGGACCTGGAGCCGATCGCGGTGACCGACGCAGAAGTATGGCTTGCCGACGTCGGGCACCCTAATCCCCGGCTGCGCACCGACCACCGCATCGTCTCAGCCAGCCTGCGAGCCGCGGTGCTCCGACTCTGGAACCTCTGAACCGAGAACCGATCCGGACGTTTCCAGGCTTGACCTGTGAATACGCCATGTCCATGAGGGTGACGGCGTACCGACATCGCCGTGGCACAGGCTGGAGTGATCAGGCCAGCGCTAGGACGCGGGAGCGCGCTTTCCTCCACCGGGGGACGGGCCCAGGCCCTCGGCGTGCCGGTGCGCGAGCGCGAAAGGTCTCTTCACGCTGGTGATCAGACTTGTGAGTTCCACCGGCTCTCGCACCTGCCAAGTTGCAACCCAACACGTGTCGACTTCCGTGACAGATCGTCAAATAGGTTGACATACTTGGGGTAATGACTATCCGGGCAACGCTTGACGGCTTTCACAAAGGATGTGATTTCGATGCGGGCAAACCGGTCCTCAGCCTCACCTCTGCAGCTCTACGCTGCGTTTCGCCGCCATCACCCCCGAATCGTGGTGCCCGTCGACTATGTCACCGAATGCGGTTTTCGACTGGGACTTTGGCAGGACCGCCAGCGGGTTGCCCGTATGCTCGGCACCCTTCCGCCCCAACGCATTGCGCAACTCGATGCGATCGGGTTCGTGTGGAGTGATGACGATCTTCCACTTCCTGCCGTGTCACCGGCCGACGGCAAGCGGCGACGGATGCTTTCCGAAATTGCCGCCTACCGCGAAGAGCACGGCGACGCACTCGTTCCCGCGAACTATGTCACTGCCGACGGTGAACAGGTAGGCCAGTGGCTCTACCAGGCGGTGAAGAAGTGGCGAGCCAACGCATTGCCCGACGACGAGAGGCGTCCACTTGCGGCCCTCGGGGTCTCCCCCGGACCACGCCCACGGGGGCCGCGAATGTCAGCACAGCCTGTGGGATAAACATCCCACCCTCTTGTCTATGGAGGCAATGGGCGCGCTCGCCCCTCTATCCGGCGGACAGCGGTAGTTGACCCGCTGGGTGGGCAGACCGCTGTCCCCGGCCTGCCACGCCCACGGCGAGGTGAGGAGCACGGTGTCGATCTAGGGTGTGTCTCCCAATGATTTGTGGTGTTGTGCTGCAGACTCTTCGGTGTGGCAGACGTTGTTGATCGGTTTGAGGTGTTGACGGACAAGCAGTGGGAGTTGCTCGCGCTGCTGTTGCCCAGTTCCGATGGGCTCCGGGGGCGGAAGTTCCGGAACAATCGTGTGGTGGTCGAGGGGATGCTGTATCGACTGCGGACCGGGTTGCCCTGGCGAGATCTCCCGTCGCATTTCGGGCCGTGGAAGACGGTGTGGAAGCGACATCGCCGCTACGCCGGAGACGGAACCTGGGATCGGGTGCTGACGGCTCTGGTCGCGATGGCCGACGCCGGCGGGAACCTGGACTGGGCGGTCTCTGTCGATTCCACAGTGGTCCGGGTCCATCAGCACGGTGCGAACGCCGCCCGCCACACAGGGGGATCTACCGAATTACACGAACCTCGGTGACGAGCCTGCCGATCACGGCATCGGCCGGTCGAGGGGCGGATTGACCAGCAAGGCGCACCTGGCGTGCGACGGTCACGGGCGCCCGCTGTCGGTGCTGGTCGGCCCAGGCCAAGCCGGTGACAGTCCGATGTTCGCCCACGTGCTGGAGGGCATCTGCGTGCCGCGGCTCGCGGGCGGAGCGCACCGCACGCGCCCCGACGAGGTCCGGGCCGACAAGGCGTACTCATCACGGGCAAACCGGGAACTGCTGCGCAGCAGAGGCATCAAGGCGGTGATCCCCGAGAAGACCGATCAGGCAGCGAACCGGGTGAACAAGGGCCGCGCGGGCGGGCGGCCACCGAACTTCGACCCGGAGTCCTACAAGGGGCGCAACGTGGTCGAACGGGCCTTCAACAAGGCGAAACAGTGGCGTGCGGTGGCCACTCGCTACGACAAACTCGCCCTCACCTACCGCGCCGGATTCCTGCTCGCCGGCATCGTCGAGTGGCTCAAGTTATTGGGAGACATGCCCTAGCAGCCCGGTGGACCTTCGGCGCGGCCAGCCGAGGTAGTGGAGGACTGTTAGATCCAGTCGATGTGGACGGAGTCGATGTGGTCGAAGTGGAATCCGAACTGGTCGCTGTACTTGTCGAAACCCTTGTTCTCGGGGTAGTCGAGGGTGGCGTGCCGCTCGAGCAGTGCCACGACGCGGGCGTGATCGTCGTTGGCCAGTGCGGCGGCCAGTTCGCGGGACTCTTCACTGGTGAACGGTGTGTCGGAGTTCGCGAAATCCAGGGTGCGGACCCGGTAGTCGTATCCCTCGTCGGCGCCGTTGCGCACCATGACACCGCCCTTGACCCGGATGACGGCCTTCTTCGGTGTTCCGTCCGGTCGCAACACGCCGGCGCGTTTCATGATGTCCTGCGCCTTCACGTTGCGGAGTTTCTTGCTCGCGTCGGCACGCAACTCGTTCGTTTCACCGGACCGGTACCGGGACACGGCGGAGCGGGACCGGCCGATCTTGGCGGCCACGGCATCGACACCGCCGAGGCGTTCGATCGCGGCACGGCGCTGGGCTCGCTCGAGGACGTCCGGGTGGGGGATCCGGCCTTGCTGCGCCCACCGGCGCAACGTGCGAGCCGATGGGGGTGTGCGGCCGGCATCGATCGCCGCCTGCCGCAGGCCCTCGTTGCCGAGTTCCTTGCGCAACTGCTTGACCGAGACCTTGCTGGTCAACCCGGCGAGTCCCCCACTCTTGACCTGCTTCGACTTCTCGACACCGCTGGTGGCGGCGTTGGCAACGGTAACCTTGAGTCCGTCGAGGCCGACCGCCTCCTGCGCGGGCTTCTTGGTGCGCGGCTTCGGGAGATGCAGGGCCATCAGTCCTCCCCTTCCTCTTCGTCGTCGGCGGCGTCCTCGTTGTCGGCGAAGGCGGCCTTGATCGCGAGGTTCACCTCGTGAACGTCCTGCGCCGAAGTGAAGGCGGACAGGAGGGTGTCGGTGAGGACCACGTCCTTCTCGACCGACATCTTCCCCAGCGCCTCGCTTGCGTCGGCGATGTCCTCACCGCCGGCGAGGAGGTACACCCAGGAGTCGGTGACGGTGCGGACCGGCCAGCGGCCGTGCTCGCGGGCAATCCGCATCGCGACACGGCGGCCGCGCCACCGGCAGTGCGCGATGATCGACGCCCGCCAGAGCGGTTGGTGGTGATGTTGCATCTGCTTCGCAGTCCACATGTCCGGGTTGACCATTCGCCCGATGTAGCCCTTGTAACAGGTGCCGAGGAACCGCTTCGTCGCGTCGTCTTCGGTATCGACCGCGGCCTTGCGGGCCTCGCGCAGGATTTTGGCCCACTTGTCCAGCGCCCGGCCCTGCTGTGGGTAGACCCAGGCCTCGGTGATGTCGAGGTCGCCCCGGTCGGCGCCGATTCCTCCGTCTGCCACTGGTGAGCACAGCCCGTCGAGGCTGACCGTGGTCACCCAGGTCTGTACCGGTTGGTCCGCGAGCATGTGGGGGTGCGGCAGAGGTAGCTTCTCGGGCAGCGAAAGTGTTTGCCCGGGCGGCAGGGTGATCCGCCACAGCCCGAACGGTGCACCCTTCTCCCCCACCGCCGCAGTGGCCGCCGCGTCCCCGGTCAGGTGTGTGGGCTGCCCGTAGCCGAATTCGAGCATGCCCGCGGAGGCGAGGTAGGCGGCGCGTTGGTCAATCGAGACCAACCGGTGGGCGTTGTCGAGGTCGTCAGACTCCGGGACGCGGGTCCAGCCGACAGCAGGTTCGAGATCTCCCCGCGGCGGGCCGTCCAGGGGTGGAACCGAGCCGGGTGCGGTGACGACGATGCCTTTGCCGCTGCGGGTGCGTTCACGCTTGATCTTGTCGACGAGGGCGGCGCCGGTCCGGGCGGGCGTCGGTCCCGGGAGCACCCCGAGGTGCTTGGCGCACCAGGCCAACCGGCGACCGAGTTCACGTGCCGCCGACAGGTCGTCGTCCGGGAGATACGTTCCGGCGGTGGGTGAGCCGAGGATGCCCATGTCGCCGACGCGGTTGTGCCAACCGAAGTCCTTGTTCCAGTAGGTCCACACGTACGGTTCGATCACCACATCGACCATGGAGGTGAAGTTCCCGATCGAGCGGGACAGGTGCACCACGTGCCCCGGTTCGCCACGGAGTTCCCACCCTGCATTCAGCAGTGGGGTGAGGGTGGCGTGGAGGACGGCGGTCAGTTCTTGGGCGGCGCGGTTGCGAAGGGCTTCCATGTCGTCGACGTCGTCTTCGCTGCCGGGGTCGATGATCCACCCGAGCAGTTCGCACGCGGCCTGTCCGACGACCCAGATCTGTGCGGGGGCGCCCAACGGTGTCAGCGCGGCCCAGCGGATCAGCTTGTCCAGCTTCTCGACCGAATCGACCGAACCGGTCAGTTCCCGCCCGGACGGCGTGTAGGTCCCGTCGGCGGTCACGATCAACGCATGGCCATCGGCTTCCTCTCCTGCGGGCAATGCCTCCCATACCGGTGCGGGTGGTGTTGCCGCCGGCTCGGTCGCCGATGCATTCAGCAGATTTGCGGCAGCGGCGGTTGTCGTCGGTTCCGCCGAAGCTGGTTCCGCTGGAGCTGTTTCCTCCGGTGCAATCTCGGTGGCATCGTCGCCAGGCTCCGGGGCGGGTGCGGGAGGTGCTGGTTCGTGCAGGTCGAACAGTGCAATCTGCTCCCACGGACGGGTCACGTTTACTGCTCCACGATCCGGCCCTCGATGTCCGCCGGCGGTACGTGGTGGCGGTCGAACAACTCCTGCAGGGCCACGTCAACCACGCTGGTAACCGAGAAGTTGCGGTTCTTCACCAGCCAGTTCAGCCGCGCCTCCGTCGAGGCCAGAACCCGAGTATTGAGTTGCACTTTGGTCGGACCCCTCCGCGGTTCCAGCTTCGCTAGCGCCCCCACGGTCGGTGCCATCACGTCGGAATCTCCTCCTGCGCTGAGAACTTCATCCTGCGATCGCACTGCACGTCCGTTCCCCACCCCCGTCGGACGCTGGCGAGCGCCCTTCCGCTTTCCGGCCTGCACCATGCCTCGCTCCTCTGCTGCACTCCGGGACGGCCACTGACCAACCCGCCTACGGCCGCGTATTTCCGGGACCTTCGGCATTCATGCTAGAGAAGGACTCGCCGAATCACACGCATCTTTACTCGCGTGTCTGCACGCATTTTGACACGCAGGTCGACACGCGGAATGAAACGCAGGTGGGCCCGCAGAGTGACACGCATCAATCAGCGCGGTCGATGCGGGTGATGGCCACAGGCGAATCGGGAAGTACCGGTCCCCGGCGCACCCGGTGCCGGGGACTGCCGGCCGAACGGGTCCTTGGGACCGTCCAGCCGTCAGTTCCCTTTAATCCGCGCCGTACAACTCGGCGGTGTAGTGGACCGCTCCCCTTCGCTGTGCTTCGTCCCAGTCGACGCCCATCGCATCGGCCAGATGGTGCAGATCGCCGAGGAAGTCCCCGAAGACCGTCATGGCCTCCTCCTGATCGGTATTGCAGATTCGGGCGTAGGTGATCAGCCCGTCCCCTGCCCGCAACGCGCGGACGCCGTTGTCGTGGACCTGAGAATCGTCGTCGTACTCGTAGGTGAAGTTCGGTCGGATCCTCCCCGCGAATGCGGCTGCCAGCTGGGCTGGTGAGTCGACGTCCGCCAGTCGTTCTGCGTGGTATGCGGTCATGATTTCATCGGACATTGCGTAAATCCCTTTCCTTTTGAGTTGCTACACAGCGGGAGTGCGGTGCAGCGCGGCCAACAGGGCGGTATTGGTGGCGTGCGCGGTCGAGGGTTCGGTGTTGGCGAGTACCTCGGCGCTCGCGTCATCGATGACGACGCTCATGTGGGCGCGGTGGCGGGAGAGCATCACGCAGGCGCGGCCCGGATCGAGGCTGAACGGTTCGGCGGTGCGGTATCCGGCCAGCGGATGCAGCACCACCACAGCGGCACGCTCGAGCCCTTGCAGTGAGTTCGCGGTGCCGACCAGCACGTCCGGGTGATCGGACAGGAGGGCGCGGATCGCCGCCGCCTGCGTCACGTGGGGAACCACCACCGCGATATCGGCGGCGCTCATCGGTCGCTGGTCCTCGGCGGTGACCAGGACGGCGTCGAGCAGCTCCCGCGCCCGCTGTGCGCACGCGGTCACCAGCGCCGGATCGGACGGGCCACCGCAGACCGTGACCGGGCGGTGCGCCAACTCGGGCACGACTCCGCCAGCGTCGGTCAGGTGCTCCGGTGGTCGTCGGGAGGTAAACGGCAGGTCGGGGTAGAACAACGGCCCGATCAGGGCGGTGGTGTCCGCTCCGAAGCGCCAGGTGTGGCGCAGCCGGACCACGCCCACAGCGTCGCCGTGTGCGGCTTGCAGCGCGATCGGTCCCGGCAGGTTCGGGGCGGTATCGCTGCCGTCCCATCGCGACACGTCGCCGGTCACCACCGGATCGATCTGACCGGGATCGCCCACACAGACCACCTGCCTTGCCATGGCGCCGAGTGCGCCCAGATCGGCGTAGGTGCATTGCCACGATTCGTCGACGATCAGCACGTCGGCGCCGACCCGGTCGGGGTCCGAGAACAGCCATCGGGCGGTCGTGCCGATCAGGATCGCGCCCACGTCGCCGGGCCACCGCACCTTCTGCCCCGACACCGCTGGCGTCTCGCCGCTGTCGGGTTTCGGCGGTTTCGTTTTCCACATCAGTGCAGCGCGATCGGTGAGGGTGCCGAGGCGCCGCGCAATCTCCACTGCCTGTTCGCGGGTCTGGGCCGCGATGCCGACACGCAGATCGCCGCGGTGCGCCAATGCCGCCGCGAGCAGGGCAACCAGTCGGGTCTTGCCCGCACCGGGTGGCGACGGGACGACGACGGCGGGATCACCGGACCACACCGAGAACAGCACACGTGCGGTGATCGGATCGGACATGATCTGCGATCCCGGCCACTGCGTGAGCGACGGCGCGCTCGGCCTGGGTGCCGGTGCGCTCGAGGGTGCCGGTTTGGGGATATCGGGTCGGGGGGCGAGGATGCGCATGACGGTGCAACCTTTCACGAAAGGTGATGTGAAGCAGGAGTTTTTGGGTTGTGGTGCAGGCTGCCGGGGCTAGTCCTCTGCGCCCGCGATCAGCACGTCGAGGGGAACCTCACGCCGCGCAGCGACCGGTGTTTGGCCGGTGGAGAGCCAGGAACGGCGGGCACGGTAGAGCCGCCAGTATCGGCCCCGACCCGCGCGCATCGTCTGCGGGGACGGCGGCCCAGGCATCAAGCACACCCTTGCTCCCGGTGCGGGGGCGTGTGCGCCGACCGAGCCGAGACCGAGGACTAATTTTCCCTCTACGACCTGTGCCGAGGTGACCTCGACAAAGAACCGCTCGAAGGGCTTGTCCGCTGGGGTGCCCATCCAGCCGGTGACCTCGGATCCGACGCGTAACCGTGAATCGAGCCGATCACAGGTCACCGACAGCGATGCGTTGCGCCGACGCGACCCTTTCGGCGGCGGGGTCACCGATGCCACCCCGACCGCCACGTGCCCGGTATGGACTGCGCGTTGCCGCCAGAGCGGATCATCGAGCAGGGCGGCAGATTTCAACTCGGCGGCATCGCATCGGGTGCGCAGTCCCATGGCGGCGCTGGCAGTGTTGTCCGGACGCGACCAGTCATGCCCGGCCGTCGCTGCCGACAGCGCGCGGTCCCACGAATAGCGGTCGTCCTCGTGAATCGGCTCCAGTAGTGGTAGCAGCGGCCCGCCGCTGATCTTCGCGGCCCACTCATGCAAGCCGCTGACGCCGTCATCGCAGATGCGCAGCCACTGCCGCCACGTGGTCGCCGATCGTTCGGCCTCCGGGGTGGTGCCGAGGACGTACCGCGCCGACGACGCGGCCACCAGATTCACCACCGCCGACGTGCCGGGATGGTCTGCCCGATCCGCCCACCACGCCACCATGGCCGCCGCTCCGGCCACCTGCGGGTCCGGGTGGTGTGCGTGCGCCCGCGCCAGGGTCACCAGCGCGGGCAGGGTGCCGGTGTCGTCGGTGAGCAACGGTGCCGGGTCGCATCGCCCCACGATGGTGCCGCCGTGTGCGGCCAGCAGTCCCAGGGCATCCACGTCGCGGGCGCGTTCCTCGCGGCCCTCGAACCCGGCCACTGACACGGTGACGCTGCCGCCACGTGCCACCGCGCGCACCGCCAGCGCCGCCGTGGACGCCGCGAACGTGGTGTGCGTGAGCCGAGCGACCGGCGACCGGGTTTCGGCGGCATAGAGTCGCTGAGCGAGGTCGAACCATTCCACGCTCATGCAGCTCCCCGCTCCTCGTCGCTTCCCTGCACCGGATTCGCGGCACAGCGCCAACCGGCGCGCAGTGCCGTCGCCGCCGCATCGGTCGCCGCACCTGCCACTACCGCCGCGACCTGGTTCGCGGTGATCCCGGTACCGGCCAACACTCGGTCGGCGTAGCGGACCAGGTCGCCGTTTCCTGCCGCGCTCATGCACGCGCTCCCGCGCCGACCGGCACGTACACCGTCGATGCCCACGACGGTGTACGTGCCGCAGCCGTGTCGCTGCCGATCACCGCGCACACCAGATGCGACCGCGACGGGCGATCCGGCCACGGCGTATCCCCGTCCGTCAGGACGATCACCACATGCGGCTGCGGACGCGCAGCATTGGCGGCGTCGATACCCACCCGCATGTCGGTGCCGCCGCCGATCAGTTTCACGTCCGCGATGGACCGAACCGGCTGCGCCGTTGTGCTCGACGCGTCACAGGCCAGAATCCGCACCCGATCCCGTGACACACCGCCAGCCCGCAGCACCCCGGCAACCTCACTCATCGCCGCATCCAGATCGTCTGCCGACATCGATCCCGAGGTGTCGACCACAATCGAGACCGTGATCGACGGGCCGCGCATCGCCGGAGCGACTATGCCCGGGATCCCGCGCCGCGACGGCCGCGAATACGTGTAGTTCGTCCGCCCCGCCTGATCCGCCAAGACGCGCCGGATCGCCGCACGCAGCAACCGATCCCACGCCACGGTCGGCGGTGCCAGTACCTCACCGGCCCACCGCACCAGCCCGGCCGGGGCGCTCCCCCTGCCCTTTCCCGAAGACTCACGAACGGCCTGCGCGACGTACCGCCGCACCAGGTCTGCCTCCGCGCCGTCGAGACCTTCGGTGACCTCATTCCCTGCCGCACCCAACTCGCCGGGCACGGCAGGGCACCCCGCACCGGACCCGCACCCCGGATCACCGTCGCCGTCTGCGGGTGCGTTCGGAGATGGAGAGGCAGACGGATCGACCAGGTTCGTGTAGTAGTCCTCCGCAATGCCTCCCGATGCGCAGCCGAACGACTCCGGGGTGATCACCCCTTCGGGCAGTCCGACACCGGCCGCGAGAAGGTCATCGTTGATTTCCGCATCGGCGGCGTAGTTCCACGCCAGGTGCTGGACCGGTTTCGGCAAGGACGCGGCGCGCGCGGCATGTGCCCGCAGCAGGTGCCCTACTTCGTGCAACAGGACCGCACCCGCCACCGGGACCGGCCAGGCGTTCGCACCGACCAGCAATGCCGGATCAAGATACAACCGCCACTGCGCATCCACCGCGAACGTGCCCAGCCCCGGCGCAGCCACAGGTTGCGCCGCGAACAACGCCCGCATGAAGTACGGCATCTGTTCGGCAGAGACCAACCGGGCCAACCGAAACGGGCGCAACTCGTCCGGGTCGAGTACCCGCACCGCGCTCACGCCGCCTCACCGACCAGACCCGCAGCCACCAACATCGGGGAGAACCGTTTCGCCGCAGCCGGAACCACAGCCTTGGCGGGCCGCGCCTTCGCCAACGTCCGCGCCGCAGCGCCCGCCACATCAGGTGCACCCGCTTCCGCAGCCGCGATCAGCGGCCCCCACGCGCTGCGCCACGCCTCGACAGTGCCCCGCCCCGCAGCCCACGCCGTCACACCCGACAGAACTGCCCACACCAGGTCCGGACGAGACTGCCAGTCGAACGCCGTTTCCGGATTCTCGATCACCGCCACCGGGTCGGGCAGATCGGCATTCCTGCGCCATTCCAGGAACTCGACACCGGTCCCCTCACCGATCAGCCCGAACACCACCGCATTGATCGCCGCGTTGTCGTCGTCACGCAGATGCGGCAACACCGCCGCCAACATCGCCCATGTGCGGCGCGACGGCCACGCTCCCCCGGTCTGCGCCGCCGACGACGGGAACGCGTCCAACGCTTCCGGGTTGCGCTGGACATATCCGGTGATCGAACTACGCACCAGCGCCACGCGCTGTTCGTCCGTCGCCACCGCACGCGAGGCGGGCGGCGTAGCCCACCCCGTCGCCATACCATCCAACCACTCGTCAACAGACGGAGTGAACTCCACATGGCAGAACCGATTCGCCAATGGCGCTTCCAGTTCGTACCCACCGGCAGCGCAATCGGGAGGATTCGCACCCGCAATCACCCGCGTTCCCTTCGGCAATTGCAGATCACCGACCTTCAGGTCCAACGCGACCGCGAGCATCGCCGCCTGCACCGCAGGCGGACTCGTCGTCAACTCGTCCAGAAACAGATAGCCGCCACCCTCGGCGTGAATGCGCTTCGCCCAGTCCGGAGCCTCCAACGTCACCCCGTGCTCACGCACCACCGGCAGGCCAGCGAAGTCGGCCGGTTCACGCAACGACCCGAGGACCGTCTCGCACAGCACCCCGTCCGACGCCGCCAACCCACGAACCAGACTCGACTTACCCATACCCGGACCCGAGATCAACAACGACGGAACACCAGCCCGCCCATTCGCATCCAACACCGTCACAGCAGTCGCCAAATCAGCCACAGAAAATCCTTCAGAGTCGAGCGAGTTGGTCAGTCTCGCTACCGAATTAGACTCCTCGATTATACGGTCTGACCTGCAGAAATAGGGGTTTTGCGCTCGTCCCGCGTCCCCGGCGCACCCTGTGCCGGGGACGCGGGACGAGCGCCCACCCTGCACCGCGCGGAAAGATCGTCTGCGGGCCCCGCGGAGGGATCAAACATCGCCGGCCGCGGCACAATCCTGTTTTCCGCCACGCCCCCGGACGAGCCGTTCGATCGAGACCTGATCTAAAGAGGAGAGGTTGTCGGAGGTGAGGTCTACGCTGCCGCTCATGAATCTGATTCAGCGCACCAGTCCTGAACCGCAGGCGTTCAGTAGTCATGGTTTCAAGATCCCGCGCCCCAGCGGTGAGCACAGCGCCCGCATCTGGCAGGCTGCCGAGACGTTCGGCAAGGACAGCAATGCTGTGTCCGAGGCGACGTTCCACGCGGTCGTCGCCCTCGAAGCCGAGGTGGTTGCCCTCCGCCGCGCCACAGGTACGTCTGAGTAACTTCACCGACCTGAACCGAAAGGCACTCACCCATGCTCCCCCGGATCCAGGAGTCTCCGACTCGCATTCTGTCCGCGACGCTCACCGTGTCCGATCTGCTCGACTTCCAGAGCACCGACGAAGCACCACTGCTAGTGGAGGTCGACACCACGGACGACGACGGCCGAACGTACCGTCAGAGTCATATCGTCGCCAAACTCTCGGAGAAGCACGACACCGTGAAGGGTCACCACGAGTTCACCATCTGCTTCGCAGACCCCACGCTTGCGGCGCACACGTACGGTCCCGAAGACACGGTGACCATCCACCGCATGTTCTTCGCGCCGTGACCGGGGGAGCAACCAAACCTTTGCTGCCGATCGCTCCTGGTCCTTGTGGGCAGGATCCGAGACTCATTGTCAATAAGCCTGGCTCGTCTCCCCACGCTGCATCTTTCTGGGGATTTCGCACGCTCGACGCGCGGACCTCATGAATATAGGGGTCGGTGTCATGAAATCTGACCCCACCCCACGGGCAGGCCGCCGGATCCTCGAATATCGCGCGGAGGCGTGCGCGATATGTACTCACACACAGGAGGCCGGCGCTGACAAAAGAGGAGGGAGACCACACAAGGTGGCGACCGCCACCAGTGCCGCGATTCCACGGACCTTGGTCCAGAAGGCCGACTGGCGGGCGATGTCGACCTCTTCGGCGCGCTCAGAGCGGCGCAGCTCCCCCGCGACCACGAGGTCTGCCTCAGCCATCTCCCGCGGCTATCGCGTCGTCCCTCTCGGCGTTGCCGCTCGAGGAGTGCCAACAGCCTGGGGTCGACTGGGGCGGTTCCGAGTTGACGGATCAGTTCGCGGAGCAGGCAACGGGGGGCAGGGTTGACATCATCATTTGTCCCCTGATTGCGGATCAATTTCGTCGAACTTGAGATTCCCCTCGCGTGCCGCCTTCGCGAACCGCAGAACGATCTTCGCGAACACGTCGTCGGGCGCCGGTCCGACGGTCTTGACCCACTGGTTGATCTCTTCGTCTGTCAATCGTCGCCCCCACCTCGATCAGCAAATCCCTGGGCTGAAATTCTCCGTATTGGCACACAACCCTGTAACGTGGGCGACAGCGCTCAACCTTTCCCAATGGATTGGCTAGGCGCTAGCTGCCCCCCAGCCGAGCTGGGGGGCCTTATCTTTTCCGTATGACAACGCCAGGCGCGCCGTTGCGAGTGACACTGTTGACCACCCTGTGCGTCGCCAAACCAACGTGACGCCACATGTCCGACGGGCAGACCTCAGCCACCTTCTTGCTCGGAGGCATGTACGTTCTCCAACCTGCGTACGCCACCATGTCCGCTGTCTGGATTAACTGCGAATTATGCGATGCCCGCGACACAGGATCGTCCAGGAACAGCGTCCCCTTTGACCTGATCTGGCCAGAACCGTAAGCGCTGCCCGCGGTCAAATGCCGTCGGGCCTTGCGAAATTCTCTTCGCACCGCATGGTCCTCACCCTCGTCATGAAGGATCATAAGCGTCGACTTCTCTTTGGTGCTTGTGCGCTCCAAGCGGTTCAACAACGTTTCCCACGCCATGTGGAAACACTCCTGACCAGAGAGTTTGGTTGCCTCCTTGTCGACAACCACGGTGAATGCGCGTGCGCCGATTTCATGGAGCATCTTCAGATGGCCGCGGTAGACGAGATGCCGAATGCCCGGAGGCAACGCGAGAGCCTTCAGCGGGCCTCCGCCGCGGATGAGGTAGTTCGCCTTCAGCTCCCAGCGCTGATTTATCCCGTACGTCTTGGACAAACGCCGCCGAAAGTCGAGCATCTTGTCGAATGCTTCCGGCCACTGCGAGTCGTCGATCAAGACGCAACCGAGCGCGTAACAGTTGGTACCGCCCTTGGCGATCAATCCAGTGTCACCGGTCTCATCGATGTAGGCCATCAGCACCAGGTGATTATGCCGATCGTGACCGACAGCGATCATCACTGGGTTGCGCAGATATCCGAAGAGTGAATGGGAGGCCACGGCGGTCACCGGCGGCATGACACCCTGTCCCACGAGACTTCAAGCTCTCCGACGTCGGAAGGACCCGCCACACACCATGCCCATTTGAACTCTCTGGCTCGGCGCCGTGCTGGTCGTCGCTGGTCAGGCACCCAGATCACACATCGGGCCTCGGCAGCCCGAGCCCTCTGGCTGCTCGCCGTGCTCGCCTTCGCGGCCGCTGCCGTCGGGGCGGTGACCGTGTCGAGTTCTCGCTGCCCCTGCTGCTCACCGTGTTTGTCCCGATCGCGGCGACCATCGCCCTGAGCGTGGTCACCAGTGATCCGAAGAAATCCGTGGCCTCGAGAAGGGACGCCGAATGATCACAGCGATCTGCGCTATGGTCCTCGGTGTACTGCTCGGGGGATCGGACCTGGTTGACCGGTGGCGCACAGTCCAGTCGAAGCGGGTGCGTATCGCCTAGATCGCCACTAGTCTCGACCGCTTCCAGTGGTTGGTGCTCGAGGACCTCGCTGAGGGACGCCACCAGTTCCTGTACCGAGATCGCAGACAGGGGAACAAGCAGGTCATCGCGCTCATCGCAGCCCAAGAGCGCGCCACCAAGGTCGGTATCCCCGACGAACTGGCGGTGTACCGCCTGGCCGACCAGATCATCCGAGAACGGGACAAACAAGCCCATGCCCGCTGATCGCGGCAGCGTCCACACCGACTCCGACCAAGCGCTGCCGCACCTGGCCACCGATGACGTCTGGGCAGATTCGCACATCATCACGGCGGCCCGCACCGGAACGAATATTGAGCTGCAGATCCACACGTCCATCGCACCGTTCGGCGCCGCGGCCGAGGCGTGGTTCCCCGCGGCTACCGGGTTCACTGTCACCGTCATCGTGCACACCGTCGATGCGCAGACGGGCGAGCCCCGGTATTTGCCGCCCGCCGAGCCCGCCGAGTGGGCGCGGACGATCTTCTCCACCGTTGACGCCCCGCACGGGTACTTTCTCGGCGCCGTCGACCCAGCGACCGGCGTCCACCGGGGAAGTCAGCTCGCATATCGTCTCTACCTCGACAGCACTCGACGCACAATTCCCGTGCCCCGTCAAGTGGTCACCTGCCCGCACTACCTGCTCGCTGCCCTCGACGGCCGAGCCGAGGTCACCATCGATACCACCGCTTGACCAGCCGAGCGCCGCCCGCACGTACGTCCCTCCTGGTGGACACCATTTCGACCATGAGGAGATGGGGGCGGTCGGATGGTGAGTCGACTATCACTCACAGCTAGAGAGGTTTTCAGAAATGCCGCGCTTCTACACCGTCGACCGGAGAGGGACCCTTCACGAGGGACTGTCGCTCGGGCTCACCCGCTTCGACGACGTCGAACCGACAGCGCTGCAACAGCACCTCGACGTGCTGTTTCCCGATGGCGTTGCCGCGCACGGTGAGATTAACTTCGTCAACGCGGCCGCTCAGTTTCAAGTCACAGATCATCTGATCGAGCTGATATGGGAGAACGTGCGTCGGGCACACTTTCCGACCGCACCGTCTCGTTTTCAATCTGCCTTCGCAGTGGACACACTCGACGAGGCCCGCGCCTTCCGCACTGCCTTCGATCCGACTGAAGCAGCGAAGATCTGGCAGGTGGAGACCGATCACGACGGATTCCGGGCCAACATGGAGCTGCTCCGCGCCCCTGGCACCGCTCTGATGACGTCGTATCACTCCTATTGCTACTGGTCCCAGCAAAGCCCGGACCACGAGGTGCCCGTGACATGGGAGGTACTCCTGAGTCCACCTATCCGGGTTCTCGGCCCCGCCGAATAGGTTGTAATTGGGCGGTTCAACGAGAAGCGGAGCGGACTACCCGGTAAAGAGGTGCGCGGTCAGTCGCGACGCGAGTTCTTCCCGTGTGTCCTCGTCGCCGGGGTGCGAGTAGACAGGGCTGATCGGGCGACCGGCGTCGATCATGTCCTCGCGCGCTATCTTGACCGCCTCCGCACACTCGCGGAGGGCTTCGGCGAACTCAGCCACGAACGAGGCGTCTGTGGAGGGCGCCGCGTCCACGATGGCGTCGGAGAGGGCTTCGAGGTAGCGGACGGACTGTTCGAGGAGATCACGCATGCGATGACCGTAGCGCGGACGGAAGGGCCGTGTCACCGATGAATTAGGTTGTGCAGTAACAGCGGCGCCGCCAGCGGCACCGCTGAATCATAGCGAACTGATTCCGCATCGGGCGTGTCACGGCGTGTCGCTCGGGCCAAGGCGAGGAGTGATTGGGCGGTCGCCATCGCGGCGAACCTCCTACAACCGGCCCCGCTCGGGTCCACGGCCATGCTGGATACACCAACCCTGCCCACATTCGATTGAGCACCGACACCACCAACCGTGACGGGCAAGGACCCGAGCGACGCTGGTCAAGACCACCGAGCGTCACACGCTTCGGTGTGTCCGCCGACTACACATCGGCACGTCCGGCTCGGCTCCGCTCCCCAGAACAGGGCGACCACCAACCCCAGAACACCTACACCGCAGGCCAATGCCACGCCGAGGATGAACGCGTCACTCATCGCTTCCCCCCCCCATTCGCCGGTTCTCCATTACAACAGGTCCCATCAGCCTCCGGCTCCGGCTGCGTCGGCGACATCCACAAGTCCCGCTCGTCATGCGCGCGCGAGCAGCAGCGGGATGCTCAGGCTCCGCCCGCGCCCACCGCGTCTTCTGCTTCGGCAAACTCGCTGTGCCATAACAGGTCTCCTGCCAAACGTGGCGGATGAATGCCCACCCGCCGCGCAAGTCGGCGAAACTGTTGCGCCCATAGTGACAGCAGGTCGGCCGGGGCACGACCCGATCCCAAAGGTACCGGGCGAGTTGGATCGCTTTGGTGCCTCGCCGCCCTTCGGCCTGGCTGGTGTGTTCGAAGTCCATGGCCATGGCGGTCACCGGCGACGCTTCGGGTATCGCTTGCGGCGCTCGGCCGCGGTCAGCCCACCCCAGATCCCGAACCGCTCATCGTGGGCGAGTGCCTCGGCGAGGCAGGCCTCGCGAACCTCGCAGCCCGCGCACACCCGTTTCGCGGGGCGGCCGTTCTCCCCCGTTTCGGGGAAGAACGCTTCCGGATCGGTCACTCGGCAGAGCGCGAAGTCGCGCCACTCCGGAGCGTCCAACTCGATCCTGGGCCGTATGTCGGTATCGGTCATCTCGCTCATCTCCCTTTTCCCGCAGATGGTGTCTCGGTGAGGCGGACGGTAACGCCTGACCTGGACAGCTCCACACGAACTCGCACCTCCGGGACGCCCACCAGGTTCCAGCGACCAATCCGGGGCCAGTCCGATTGGGTTGTCTGTCATATCCGTGGTGACCTCTCCGGCGAAGTGCGAGTTGTTTTCACTGGGAGGAAGATCCGCGGCGTACGTGGTGAGTGACATCGCGTAATGGAACGTGCTCGACGAACCATCAACTACTCATCAGGGCAGGTGGAAACGCCGCTCCGACCTAGTTCTCGGCCGGTCACAGTCCACACCAACCCATTCCGCGACACCCGTGACCAGGACACCGGTCCCACACCGCTACTCTCGATGACGTCGTCCGCGCCACAACCGGCACGCATATGGAGGCTGACCACGACCCTGTTCACAGGGCGCCCGTCAGCCAGGGGAGAAAAGGGAAATGAACGATGATCATTCGCAGAACCACGATTGCTGCCGTGACTACCTGCACCGCACTGGGACTGACCCTGTCCGGGTGCGGCAATGGCGACGAACAGGCCACTCCCACTAGTCAGACCGCTACCTCGGCAGCGATGACCACCACTGGATCTACGACCACGACCGCAGCAACCAACCGGACCACGATCTCGTCGGATAACTCGGACACCATCGGCGGAACCGCTCAACTATTACCGCCGCCGACGTCACCGCCCGCATCGAGGTGAAAGAGCCCCAGCTGATCGAAAAGACCTCCATGGGGGAGCCGCGGATACTGTTGTTCCCGATCGTGCTCGACGTCGACTCCGGAACCCTGAACGCGACATCGACCAACTGGAAGGTCCGCACACTCAGCGGACAGACCATCACCGGCGATAATTCCTGGGGCAACATCCCCACCGCGATGGGGAACAACGCCCTCGACGGTCACGCCGAAGGCCTCGTCCTGTTCCCCGGAATCGGGGACAAGCTGACCGACGACGTGTCGATCGCCGAGGTCGCGCTCTATCCTCCGAACGGATCGAATACCCCACTTGCTCGCTGGACGCTGCCCGAACCGGTCGCTGTGCCCGACCTCCCGCGTTCCGAATAGTCGGCGAACCGCACCACGCGGCGGCTCATCGAGGTAGGTGGAGTTGCCGCATTCGGGTCGGGTGCATGTACGGCGGCCGCAGGCCAGCCAACCCGAAGCCGGCCGATTCCGGTTCGGGTCGATCGGGCAGACAGGCCGGTGGTGTGGTGCGCCCGAGAGTGCCGTCGCTATGTAGGTGCGCCGCCGCCCACCGGTCGGCGGCGGGGCAGTGTTCGAACTCCCACCTCAGGACCCGGCCCTCACCATGGGCCCGTTTCTTGCCGATGACATCCAGGCCACCCAGGATCCTGGCGACGGCGTCGAGATCTCCGACTCCGCGCCAGGTGACCGTGCGAGTGCTGGTGATCATCAGGGGCATGTAGCGGGCCCGGTAGCGGCCCTGTCGATCCGAGATCACCGCCGGCAGCGTGTGACTGAGTTGCTCGAGCCCGCGGTGATCGGCCCGCGACGCCCAGTGCCGCACCACGGGATCACCGGCCGGGTCCTCGGGGAACGAGCACGTCGCACACCAATGCCAGTCCTCGCCTGCGAGCTCGCACCGAGCCAGTGGCAGCGCGAGGTCGGGCGGGGCGCACTCGGGTGTCAGCGCCGGCACATACTCGCCTCGGTCGAGTGCCGCGGCCTTGTGATCGGCCCACAGTTCGGCGGCGAGGATCCCGTCGAGACTGATTCCCCACGGCGTCGCGTGCGCCAGTCCCGACGACAGGTGCGCCCGGACAACGAACGGTGCCATCTCCTCGGTGCCCGTCATGTCAGCCAGCACAACGCTTCGATGACCTCATCACGCAGTGGTGCGAGCTCGACGCGCCAGTCCACTGTCTGTGGGTCCGGGCCGGCCAACACCACCCGATCCGATTCGGCACGGACGCGTCCGTGACCTATCGCGCTGCGCCCTCCGAGGAATCCGTCACGCGCGAATCTGCCCCACACATCGGTGAAGAACGAGATTTCGAGAGGGGTGGCCCGGTCCAGCCGTAAGAACGTTTCGAAACGGGTTCCCGCAGGAAGTGTTTCGACCTCGAATCGCATCAGCATCGACGAGCCGACATCCTTGCCGGCTCCGCCCCCCGCGGAGGATTCGGGGAACGTCCGGGTGTCGGTGTCGTCGAATCGGCTGTAGCTCTCCAGGGAGACCAACTCGAACTGACTCATCAACCGGCCGTCATATGCCCGGGTCATGATCGTCTCGGTCTCACGCACCCGCGGGACCACCTTGCCCACCCTCAGGCAACCGTCGATCGGTGGCTGACCTCCGCCGTTGCCGCCGAACACCCCGATCGGGGGAACCAGCTCCCGCAGTCGATGCCGCCGACGACCGGTCAGACCGTCGCCGGTGACCTTCGTCAGAGAGCCTCCGTTGCGTAGCGCGTGCGCCGCCGAGAGCGGGATCTGCCCTTCGTAGCCGATGACATCGCGGAACAGCTCCTCAGCGATCCTGCGCAACCCGCCGCGTAGAGAGTTTCCGGACACGATCGGCACCAGCACCGGCCTTCCGTCCGGCTGGATCACCGGCTCGCGCCGGAACAGTGTCGTCGTCGTTCCGGAGTCCTCCCCCTTCTGGGAGATCGAGGACAGCGCGGTCAGCTCGACATCCCAGCGCACCGTCGACCTCATCATTTCTTCGTTCCCGAAGTCCGAGCGGCGGCCACCGCTTCGGCGACGATCCGCGTGCGCAACACGTACGAGGTGGGACGCTCACGCAGCAACGTCAGCACCGGCTCGGACTCCTCACGCAGCAACGTCGCCAGCTCCAGCCGCTGGTCGGTGTTCGTCGGTTCCGATTCGAGGGACCGGGAGACCACCGACCACCACCGGTCGAGATCGCCGCCACCGATATAGGTGGCGACCCGAACACGGTTCGGCAGGTGCTGGGTCCAGTACGTTTCCCGCCGCCGGCCGATCCATCCCGAATCCCAGTCGATCCCGTAGTGCAGCAACAGCAGCAGGCGTTCAGCCGTTGCCGCCGGACCCTCGAGCGGCGGCAGCCCCGCCGGTGCGGCAGCGAGCCATCGATCGGTCGGGCTGGTCATTTCGTTCCTTTCGCACTCGCCGACACGGTGGCTCGCAGCGCAAGCTCCCACCACTGCCCGACCTGGCGGTACGGGGCGAGACGATCCCAGTCCGCGAAGACCGCCGGCCACCGCCCGGGGGCGATCGTGGCGAGCACCGGATACGGGGCCGCAGGCTCGGCGAGCATCCGGGCCCCGAACCCCAGCGCCCGCAGTCGACGCATCGCTGTCACCGCCGCGACATCACGCGACGTCCAGGGCAGGCACGTGTCCTCGACAGCAATCCCGCCCCACCGCGCGTGCGGCAGGATGTGCTTTCGGCCGGGCCGCAAGGGCACCACCACGGCGGTATCCGGATCAAGTGGCCGCGACAAGATCCGTTCGAGATCCGCCGCGGTCACTGCCCTCATCGCTGGTCGTGTGGTGACCACATGCATGCTTCTGCGCAGATCCGGGTGCCGGTAGGCCCAGGCGCAGGACGTGCACAGCCCACCTTCCACGGGCGCTTTCCAGCAGTCGTAACCCGTGAACGTTCGGGACACCACCTTGGTCACCGCCTCCACCCGAACCGGGGACGCCGCGCATCTCGCACACCGGCCCACCCTCGCCACCTCGACTACCTCGCGCGTCTTCGTCGACGCGAATGCCGCGGCGACGACGTCCTTCCGGCCGGCCACTTCGCACAGTTTCCCCACACCACACTCCTCACATGCCCAGGCGACTTCAAACGCCCCTACGACTGGAGGAAGATCTACCGGGCGGACACTGTGTGACAGAAGCTGCGAGATCTCGATACCGACCGGACACCGTGAAGGAGGACGTGTGGCGGGCAAGCCCGAACCCGACGGCCTGGACCTGAACACCCTCCGGGCACTGCGCCGGCCCCGCCGCGACCTCGCAAAACTCACCGGCCGCATCGCCGGGCACCTCGACGACCACGACGGATACCTCGCCTTCTCCGGCGGCAAGGACTCACTCGTCGCACTCCACCTCACCCTGCAGGTCGAACCGAACATCCCCGTCGTGTTCTTCGACTCCGGCCTCGAGTACCCCGAGACCTACACCTACATCACCGCACTCGCCGACACCTGGAACCTGAACCTCGCACCCCACCGAGCCGACCCACCACTGCTGACCGTCCTCGCACAATCCGGCGAATGGGACCACCACCAGCCCACCCGAGCCACGAGCCAGAAACTGCGCGACATCCTCATCGGTGCCCCCTCCCGCGCGGCGCACGCAGCCCACGGGCCAGGAGAAATCTGGGGCGTACGCGCCGACGAATCCCCGAAAGGGACCGGCCGCTGGTCGCTGTACTACAACGCACTCAGCAGCCACGTCACACGCATGTGCGACGGCTGCTGCACCAACACCACCGAGCAACGCCGACACCACGGCGGCCTCATCGACCGAGCCGACGGAACCCGTGTCTTCGGGCCCGTATGGGACTGGAACACCGACGAGATCTGGACCTACATCGCCCACCACCAGCTACCGGTGAACCCCGTCTACGGCACACTCCGCCGACTCGGCACCCCCGAAAAACACCTACGGGTCTCCCACATGCTCGACGGCGCCTTCCTCGAACACGGCCGTATCACCCGCCTACGACGTGGGTGGCCGACACTCTTCGAAGAACTCGCCCACGTCCTCCCCCGGATCCGCGAATTCGTCTGATAGCGAGGGGGTATCACGGGACCGCGACAAGAGCGAGAGAGAGAAGTTAGCGCGGTGTCGCGTCGCTTGTGGACCTCCGCCGACCCAGCCACAACCGGTGTCGCGACTGTGGTTTCCGCCCCGACGCTGCGGAGAATCTCGTGATCCCACAACGGACGACTCATGTGTCGTCCCATTCGAGTCCGAGCAGACGCATCGCCTGGACAAGGTCACCGTCGTCGGGTGCCACCGGCACCTGATCCAGTGCGGTGACGTGGGGGCTGACCACCGGGTCACCCGGTCGCTCGTAGACTGCCCACAACCGCAGCCCGTCACCGTGTCGCGAGTCGAACTCGACTCCGGTGATCGGACATCCGTCCGGACCACCAAGGGTGTTGATCCACTTGGAGATTGCCTGCGTCAACGCCCGCGGGCGGCCGTCCCGAATCGCGGCGCCGTCGAGATCATCGAGTCCGTGCCGGATCGCGGCCGACCGAAACCCGACACGCAGCGTGGCCAGCGTCTCCGGGTGCCCGGGGACCGCGAACCACCCCGTCAGCGCGCCGTGGGCGGTCATGCGAGGCTCGCACCACGACCGTGGCACCCGGCCGGGTTCGACCGTGGGGAATGCGGCGGCATCCTCGTCGTCGACGACGATCTCGTCCAGATCTGCGATCACCTGCGCGCTCGGCCGGGCGTAGGCGAGGACCTCCAGGTAGCAGGCCAATCGGCTGGCACCCACATAGAGGGTGCGCCACACCCCGTCCGGGTCGTCCCACCGGCCGGTGAACCGGCCGTCGGTGGCGTACACCCACGGTGTCCATTCCCACGGCGACGGCGCGAACCCGACCCGATAGACCTCGCATCCGTATCGGTGGGCGCACCACATCGACCCTTGCGCCGTGGCGACGAGGGCATGGTCGAGCTGGGTCATCCGACGGCGGCGAACTGCCGGGCCGCGGCGAGGACCTGCGGGCCGACATCGGCGAGTTCCCCCTCGCGCAGCAACAAGGCGGGGGCGCGGTCGTCGAGGATCGGATTCAAACCCTGAAACCAGGCCTGCGCCACCGCCGGGGTGTCGCGGGCGGTGATCAGCCGTGCCGCCCGGTACGCGATCCGCAGCCGTTCCACATCCGAGTCGCTACCGATCGTCCGTGTGCCCTCCGCCCACTGGCGCACTGCCCGGGTCTCCTTGACCCGACCCAGATAGGCGACCAGCTTCGCGCCCAGCAGCTCCCGCAACGCGGTGACCAGCTCGGGCTGGGACATACGGGCGGCCTGGTTGTACGCCTCCAGATCCGGCCGGGGATGTGCTGCGGTCATCACGAACCACCTCCAGATCCCAGGGTAAATCACAATCACGATCGCAGCAAGGACACCAGCCAAGAGAACAGACTCAGAAGCAGATGACTCGGTGGACTACAGCGGCAAGTGGGAGGTAGTGGCGGGGTCCACGGTGGTGGATGGCGCCGAGGTGCCCTCCGCGATGCCGAGCAGGACGGTGCGCGCGGCCGCGGCGTCGCTGCGGGCTCGGTGTCCGCCATCGAGCCGAATGCTCTTCTCGGTGCCCTCGGCCTGCGATCGCATCCGCATGATGCATCCCCACATCTCGGGGTCGGCCAGGTGCGCAGGGTCGAGACCATGCCGAGCACAATCATGGAGAACGCGCCCCCTGTCGAACTCACTGTGGTAGCTGAGCGTCACTCGCCCAGTGGTCACCGCAATCAGAGCCTGGTGGACCGTAGACCAGCCAGGTGCGCCAATCAGATCGGCCAGGGCAATTCCATGCACGGCATAAGCGTCCGGGTGCATCGGAACGTCGCCCGGATCGACCAGGGTATCGAGCAGTGGATTGCCCGTGGCCGCGTCCAAAACGCAGATTTCGATGATGCTGCCGTCCAAATTGGTCGATTCAACGTCCAGCACCGCTGCCCGGCCGGGGACGAGCATGCCCCGTGCCCACTGCTGCGGAGACGTTTGTGTACTGGTCATGCCACTTCCTTCTCATGATCATCGTGACGGCACCCTCTGACATGTGGTTCTCACTCCGGCACCTATGCCAGCCCGGCGAAGTTCCTGGTAGCGCTCGGGAGCCGTCTCCCGACAAGGATCGGGACGACGGCGCCCGAGAGGCTGGGGCCACCCCACCGGACAGCTTCCTAGCTGTAGGAATGCTCAGGTTCGCGCTCGCTGGAGATCTGCCCGTCGGTGCTCGGCGGCTGATCGCCTCCCTGCGGTGCAGCAGCATCTGCGACGTCGGTCGTCTCAGTCGCGTCCTTACTGGCGCCACCACGCGCGGCCTTACTGGAGGCGTTCTTCCGCTTCTTCGGGGCGGTGTAGCCCATGGCTGCGAGCTCTTTGGCCGTCCATCCGCCTTCGATCGCGTTCTCGTGGGCCGTCCTGATTGCATCTACAGCTGCCTCGCGTGCGGAATCGAGTGCGGCAAGCTCTTCCACTGCTTCCCCGATGGCTCCGACAAGCGCGACTCTGGTTTCGATTGCCTTCTGCGCCAGTGCTTCCGCATTCTTTCGCGCGGTCTCGATTGCCTTCTTGTGGGCTGCTGGCGTAATCGTCATGTGTCACTGTCTCCTTCGTCTCTGCGGTCGTGCCGCACGTCGCGACACGACTTTTGACCGGTCTGGGTCTATAGTGGCGATCGTATTGTTCCGCTTCGGGATCAAGCACAGGGCACTGTCCCCGATGGTCACAGGAAGCGGGCGGGCACCATGTCCGAGCGCACGGCGCTGATCTGGATGAGCTCCCCGGTCTGCGGTGCTTCAAGCATTCTTCCGCCACCGAGGTAGATCGCGACGTGGTTGGCCCCGTCTGCCTGCCAGTTCCCGAACAGCAGGTCACCAGGCTGGGCTCGGTCCATGCTGATCTGCTGGCCTGCCCGGAACTGTTCCTGTGAGGTTCGCGGCAAGACCTTCGTGCCGCCGGTACCGATGTAGTAGGCGAAGCGAGTGAGCCCAGAGCAGTCGTAGCCGGCGGTAGCTCCTCCGGTGCCGTCGCCCATCGACGGTCCGGTGAGAAGGCCTCCGCCCCATTGGTAGGGCAATCCGATCGCACGCATCGCCGCTTCGATGACCGCACGCGCGAACTCGAGGTTGCGGGGAAAGCGGGGATCGAAGGTCAGATCGCTGACTGCGGTCGGGGCGAGCATTCCTGTCAGGGAGGGGATGCCGGCCGCAGTGGTGGGTGCTCCGCTGACGACAGGAGACAGGAATAACGGATTCGTCTCCTGCTGCGGAGTCGATGACGGTGCCTGAGCTGCGGGTCCCGCTGGGTCGGCGACACCGCCGGCGGGCCCGGGCTCCGGACTTGGGGCGGGCAGGACCACCTCGGGAATCAGACCCTGAGCCTCGGGCGGGAGCTGTTCCCTGGCCCCCTCAGCGGCATCCCGGACTTCCGGTGGAATGGCGTTCTCGATCTCGGCTTGCCACTCGTCGGGCAACTGCTCCTGCGCCTGCTGCACGGCCCGGGCCGCGTCGTCGAGGTAGGGCTGCGGGTCCGGGACATACTGGGCGAGAGCTGGCGGTAGTTTCTGTGCGACCGACGTGACGCTGTCGGTGATCGCGGGGTCCACTCCGCCGCCCTGGGCAGCTGATGCGCCGGCCACTGCGACGCCGATGATGATCGATGCGAAATCCATGATGTCTCCTAGCCGAGGGTGTGGCGGCCAAGGGCGGAAGTATTGTCTCGATGACCGCGAGGGTGTCGTGCGATCAGGACAGTAGAGATGGACCTGTACAACTCGACCGAACTCACAACCGGGGCAACCCAGTCGGGCATCCACAATCGGCCAATAGGGCGTAGAGAATTGGACCGGATGCGGAAGATCAAATAGGGTGTGGGTACTGAGAATGCACTGGGTGAGTCGGAGGCACACCATCTTGTAGGTGGCCTCCGACTTTTCTTTCTGCTCACAGCCCCTTGCCATCTCGTCGTCCGGTATGAGCGTCTGCGCCGGAGCCCTCCTTCCCTTGCGTTGTGTCCGTGGTCGGATCCGCATCGTCGTGTGGCGCGGCTTTCACCACTCTGAATTGCGCGGGCGCAGCGAAGATATCGGGATGAAAGGTCAGGTCGGGGCGCCGGTGGCGCGGCTTGTCCGCAGTCATGACTGTGTGTTCCTTCCCGTGGGTTGAATCTGTCTCGAACCCCCCGCCTCGACTCGTCATGGCGTCTCGTGATCGACGAGTTGGACGACCAGGCGCTCCCCTGGTGGCTGTCCGGGTCGCTCGTACGGCACAAAATGAGCCCCCACCACCTGTAGCTGCATTCCTCGTGGCAGTAAGTGGTGCGAGTTGTCTACGCGGGAAGATTGCCCGTAGTACATACCCCGGTCGGTCTGGATCTCGAAGACGACATCGGTGGGCCGGGCGGTCGAGTCCAGTTCGTGCAGCGAATGGGTTGCTGCAGTGAACCGGTCGAAGGACAGGACCGTCCCCGGCGATAGCGTCGAGGGCAGATCTGACGGGTTCACGACCGCGTTGGGGATGCTCACCGAGGTGTACACGAGATGACCTCGTCCGGATGCGCGTTCGTATCGTTGGATGGCCCTGTCCACTCGTTGGACCTGCTTGCGGCGAGCATCGTCGAGCTCGACAGCGTCGCCGGCCACAGCGGAGAGGGCGTTGTTCGTCTCCCGCCAGGTCTTCGGGTCCGAAGTCAACGACGCCAGCGCCGTGTACTGAGTTTTCGGCATGGCGTCGAGGACGCGGCGCTTCGCCGCGGATCGGGTGTTCCGTTGTCGTGCCGAGAGTGTGCGACGGAGTTCGATCGCCGGTGGCAGCTGGGGGCGTAGCCGAGAGTTTCCGATTGCCGCCGGCGTGGGCCGTGGATAGGCGCGGTTGAGGTCCCGTTGCGCTCGGGTCAATCCGGGTAGGTTCTCGGTAGCGGTGTCGAGTTCTCGTGCTCCGCTGCGGAGATCGGCTCGGGTGTCGTAGGCGTGCTGCGAGATCAGGGCGCCTTCCTTGCGGGTGGCGACGTCGCTGTCGCCCCGGTCGGGATCGAACACACCGTTGCCGCGGTCTGGGCTGATCCGGTCATGGCTGCGGCCCATCAGTTGCGCCGATCGAATCCGGTGACGTCGCCGCGCAGCTGGGCCAGCGCCTTTTCCCGCGCCTGGTGTTGATCGGCCAGGTCGGTGGCCAGGTCACCGATTGCCGACGCTGCGAGGTCATCATTCGCCGAGTTGACCAGCAGTTCTCCGAGCGCCGGTGCGTGAGCGTCGATGCGACCGAGAGCCGCAGTACCGTCGATGGAGTCCTGAAGCATCAGTAGGTCTTGGTGATATGTCCACAACGCTGCGACCCGCCCGATCAGTGATTCTTTGGCCTGTTCGAACCACCGTCGCTGCTCGTGGTGGGCGGCCCGAGCCGCGTCAGCCTCGGCACTGACTCCCCTCGTGGGTTCGCCGACGCTGGCCCGGAAAGTTGCCAGCTCACCGCAGTGGCAGAGAATCATTCGGAGTTGGTCCTCGATGTCGAGCCGGATGCGGTGGATGTCGAGGTCCTCGTGACTCCATGCCGGCACTTCACGAATATCGTCGACGATCGCGGACGCAGTCATGGCCAGACGAAGTTCGAAGTAGTCGCCGCCGGCCGAGACGTAGGCATCGAGCTTGGCAATGCTGCCGCGGATCATCTGCTTGTCCGCCGCGGTCAGTCTGAGGGGATCGCGGCGGATCCACCACCACATCGCGAGGACCTCCACACCTGCAGCCGCGGAGATGAATACCGTCAGATCTGTGATCGGAGACTGAAACAGCGGATTCATGTTGAGTAGGACAGGAATCATGCCGATCAGAACAGGTGCGATCACGACGAGGGGAATCTCGACAACGACACCGCCGTTCGTCCGCCCGAACGGGACCTGCGTGCGCCAGATATTCCGTCGGGGATAGGTATTCACGTCGTGGGCGGTAAAACCCAGCTCCGCTCGCCTTGCGACGATTGTGGCCGCCCTCGGCGAGAGGAGTTGTAAGTGGATGCGGTCGAGCGCCGTCAGAAACTGGTCGCTCTCAGGGTCGATCTCGACGCGGTCGATCATGTCCAGAACAGCGCGGGCCGCGGGGTCGCCCGCTTCTGCCGGGATCATCGGCGTAGCTCGCTTCGCCCGATGGGCCGCTGCTCGCTGACCTGCCGCGATTCGGTGTCATTCTTTCCGGGATAGGTCCGTGGATCTGGCCTCCCCGAGGGGTGATGAGGGAAACCGTCGAATGCTTCGACGGCGGTGTCGAACTGCGCATGATCGCCGGCCCACCGGATGTGACCGCAGCGGCAATAGGTGACGTCTTGCCATGGGTTGTAGGTCTTCGGTTCGTGATGCAGATCGATGCACCGGTGCCGCGCCCCGACCTGCACACCACACGCTGCCACCCGGTTCAGAACATGGCGTGTGTACGACCTCGCGCCGCGGTGAACGAGCTTGTCCGTCCGGTGGTGCGCCGGACCGGATGACAGGTCAACGTCCTGGTGAATACTCACCACTTCTCCCATCAGTGGTTGTCTCGTCAGGTCTGAGGCACGCGCAGATCTCACGCCCCGACGAGGTCGGATTTGGATCTGCGGGTGGTGTCCTGTTCGCGGCGCCCTACCGCGCGGCCGAGCAGTCGATCGAGACTCTCGCTCACCACGTCAGGGCGCTCGAGTCCGACCATGTGCCGCGCTCCGCTCACCGGGATCAGTTCGGCGAGGGGAAGAGCCGCCGCGAGTCGCTGTGAGTGCCCGATCGGGGTCACCCTGTCCCGGGTTCCACAGATGATCGACGCCGGCACCTTCGCGAGCACGTCGAGCGCCGGGGAAGCGTCGTAGATCCGCAGGTCACGCAGGAAGGCGGCCACGGTGGCGATCGGCGTCGCGTGGACCATCCCGTAAGACGTGGCGGCGGCACGGACACTTGCACTCGGAGCAAGCGGGCAAGTTGCGCCGACCACCGGCGACAAGATGCGACGTGAGAGATTCCAGCTGCGCCCGACGAGCCCTGGGGCGTGAGCTGATGCCGACCGCAACAACGTCACCGCCGGTGTATTCAGAGCGCGCCCGATGCCGGCGCCGGCGACATTGTCGACGGCGGTCGAGATCAACCCGACTCCCACGACTTGCGCGGCCGCGGCCTCTTGGTGATGGGCGACGTAGGACATCACGGCCATCCCGCCCATCGAGTGCCCGACGAGGACAATCGGACCCTGTGGTGCCACCGTGCGAATCACCGCATCCAGGTCCCGTCCAAGCTGGCTGATCGTGTAACTGTCGGTGTCAGCCGCGCCGGATCCACCATGGCCGCGGTGATCGAAGAAGACCAACCGGGCACGCCCACGCCAGACCATAGCCAGGTAGGCCCGTTGCGGTGCCCAGGCGTCCATGTGGAGACAGAATCCGTGCGCGAAAATCACAGTGACCGGCGCCATCTGGGATCCGATCTCACGCACCGCAAGAGAGGTGCCGTCGGCGGTGAGGACGAGGCGTGTGCGATCCCCGGGGGCCCTCATCGCTGGCCATCCAGACCTCGAGCCAACCATCCGCATCCATACTGGTCCGCGCGGTGACGCCCGGTGAGCGACTCTGAATGAAGGTGGCGGCGGATTTTCTTCGCATCCGTCGGGTGGATACGGCGAACCTCAACATTCATCGGTACCACTCCTTAGTCCTCACGACAGCAATTGCGAGGACCATAGGTCCGGACCTTGACTGCCCCACCTCGACCGCGAGCGATCGGCAACTCCGCCACAACAGACGCTCCTCCGTCGTAGGAAGTGCCACCACTCCCAATCATCTGGAGGAAGATCCACACAACTGGGGTTGTGTGACATGTCTTTGGACAGAACCGATGGGTCTTCATCCACAGGCCGACATCGCTCAGCATGATGTCCGCGCCCGGAACACCGTTGGGGCGGCGGCCGTCCTATTTGAAGGCCAGTCTGCCGGTCAACGACACGGTGGCTCCGCGCCTATCGACGGATCACCGGCCACGCCCCATCGACCGTCCTTCCCAGAGGGATCTCGGTACACACGATGTCCTTTACTGAGTAGGCGATCGCCCCGCACCGAGGGCACTGCCCGGGCAGCTGTTGGTGTCGGATCATTGCCCAGTGCTCGTCACACAGGAGGTAGTCCACGCGAGCGTCGAAGTGGCAGCAATCCTTGACGACCACCGCCCAGCGAGCCGCACGCACGAAGCCGACGGGGTCACCGGGGAAGTACTGAGGATGCTCCGCGCAGAACTCACACGGCAGTTCCGTCTGAACGATCGACGGCATCGGGGCGGATTGGTCCGCATCGTCCATACCGAAACACCTCCCAATCTCGAAACCAGTCACCCGGCCCTCGACACCTCAGCCGAAGAACACGTTCGATCGCGCGCCGATCACGGCATCACCACCCCGCTCAGACACTCAATTTCGGATCGGTGGTCGCCGATACACGTTCCGAAACCTGCTCGCCGCCGTTTCGTACTCATCCATCACGCGCCCAAACTTGTTCCCTCCTCGTACGGAACCGAAGCGAGAATCAGCAACCTCTGATCGATGGTCGCAAGCAACTCGTCCACCCTCTCCGCTGGAACGGGGGCTGGTTTTCCCCTCAGAAGGAACCACGCCACCAAGTTAATCGTCAACCGATAGACATGCCCGAAAACTAGACGCAACCCTTTGACGGCCTCCCGCAGCCGCTCGTCGCAATCTCGTTGTGAGTCCGAACCCTCGGTAGCAGAAGCAAGTTCGAGCACCAACTCGCGAATGCCGATCAGCTGCGCAGGCAGTGTCGGATCGGTCAACCGCGTCGCCCTATGTCCACGACGCCGAGCCGCATCAAGCTCCCTCACAGCTAAAACAGAGGCGACCGAAAAAATGAAGACGGTCACTCCAGCAACCGCCGCCCACATCCCCGTCGATGAGGGCGCGATCGACTCCCCTTGCGATAGACGCAAAGTCGCGATGACGCCCAAGCTCACGACAATCGCGTAATGCCCAACGAGGAACCTGATGCAGTCGATGTTATTCGGGGAATAAGCTAGGAAGATTGGGAGCGTCAACCCAAGATAGCCGACCCAACAACCGACCCCTACCACCACCCGGTTGCCCCACCCTGAACGTCGACAACCATGAGCGCCCACAACGCCACACCGACAGCACACGCTAACGAGACACTTCCCACAGCAACAAGTCGAAGAACCTCGTCACGATAGGAAATCGGCCTTACCCGTATATCACTCACTCCCTCCCCCTTTCCTTCCCTTGTGTTTGGGAACACCCCCGGGAAACGTTCATCCGCATCGCACCTCCACTTGGCCACCACCAGGCAAAACCTAGGACTCCTTGCGGCGTTTAGATCCAGACGATCCACCACATCGGGGGGACCGCGATCGCCAGCGCGGTTCCGGAGACGAGGAAGGGGGCGAAACCGAACTCCCCCAAATCCTTCCGTCGTCCGATAAGTTTCACCCACAGCATCACCACGAGCGCGAGGACGTTCGGTAGCAACATCCCTGAGAGCACATTCATCCATCCGACCCATCCCAGGGCAGCACCCAGAATGAAACTCAAACGCACGTCGGCGAGCCCGGGGTAGCCGCGGGTGACGATCGCGAAGGCAAGGTTGAACGCGAACACCAGCATTCCGGCGAGAAGAGCGCGCCCACCTGCCGCAGGATCTTGATCCACCGCCACAGCGAATGCCCCGAACATCAGGCCCACTGCAGTGGTCAACCGGATCAACGTCAACGGAAACCGCAGCGTGAAGTGATCGATCCACCCTGCCCACACGCACAGCAGGCTCAGTGCAAGCCAGGCTGTCAAGATCGCGTCGCCGCGGGCGAGCAGCACGGCGCCAAACCACATTCCCGCGGTCGTAGCCGCAGGAACGATCCGCCGGCCGGTTGCCTCTGATGGAATATCGACCGCCTTACACAACCGGGCCATCATCGGCGCTATTGCCGCACTCAACGCCGCACCAACTGCAGCGCAGGCGCTTGCAGCCCACCACAGCGCTGTTATGCCGTATTCGGCATCAAACCACCGAACCGCGAACCACACCACCACACTCGCGACGACGACATTCCCAGCAGGCGCGTACACCGTCGCCGGCAGATGATCACTGCGTTGCCCTGCCGCATCTTCAGCACCGACGGCCGGCGATTGTGGCTCCTCGCTGAGACCACTGCCCGCCAACTCGGACGTCGGTTCGGTCATCTTGGGCACTCCTCCGCAACTGTGCGACAGACATAAGGGATAGATCGACACTAGCCGTCCACGTGGACAGTCTCAGCACCACCGAACCGATGCGGGAGCCCGCGCACTGGAAGGGCCCTTCGAGAAACCGCAGCTTGACCCGCTGGTGCGGCGGTGGTCGCGCCGGGCGTCGTTTTGTCCAGGTCATCACATATCACTGGGCTCGACATTGCGTCCTCCCTGTCGGACTGGAATAGAAGCGAGTACTCGTGAATCGACGAACCACCACGGAATTTGCTGCACTGTCCCTCATCACGGCCGCCATCCTCACCGGGTGCAGCAGCACAGAAGCCGAGACCGTATCCCCGTCAGCCGAACCAGCTGCTGCTGCCACAAGCGTCGAGTGGTCGACGAACCCTACCGTTGATCAAGGTCAGCCCGGCGTGGCCGACGCTCAGACCCGGCTATCCGAGACACAGCCGGCGACGACTACGCAGGCCACCGCATTGCCGCCCACGAGCGCTCAGTGCGGAATCGTCACGAACAACCTGAACGGTGCGACTGCACCTGTGATCATCATCGCCGGAACTCCGAGCTGCCCAGCAGCACTGAGCATCAGTGATCGCTACCTCAACGACCGCACGGTCGCCGCACAAGGACAAGGGCGATTCGCTGTCATCGACGCTTGGAACTGCAGCTGGCCCTACCTTCCGGACCGATCACACGCCGACTCCTATCTGCACTGCGTCGACCCGACCGGGAATGCCGTCAAGATCGGCGACTGACACAGAACACCGCGGCACACCGAACCTCGTGCAACCCACGCGCGACGCGCCGGCATCAGCGCTCGCACGAACGACACCAGACGAAGGCACTATTGACTCATGGGGGCACCAGTGAAGAAAACCACGCGCAACTCACGTCGGCCGCATTGTGGCCGCTCCACATCGCCGGTCCGCAGCTATACGGAATACACCAAGCGCCTCGCCGCTGGAGCGAAAACCGTCGTCATCGACGCCGACCCGGAGAACTGGCTGGACCTTGGTCACATCCCCAGCCAAGTCGAGGTCAAAATTATCGGACAAACCTGCGCGGGAATCGCCGGCGGCTCCATCGCAGCCGCCGGCCGGTGCTTCGTCCAAGCGTCCAACCACGCCAGGGTCACTGCCTACGAACATGCTCACATCGAAGCGTTCGACGACAGCACCGTCGATGCCCGCGGTAAGAGCCATATCGTCGGCACCGACAACGCCAGGATCCGCGCAGAAGACAGCGCCATCGTCTTCGCGCACAGTCATTGCCACGTCCAAGCCAACGGTCAAGCTCTGGTCGCCGCCACCGACACCACCACAGTCCGCATCGATGGCGAGGCCCACGTCCGAGTGAGCGGTGGCGTACGCATCATCGGGCCCGGTCGACCCGCGAATGTCGAAACCCATCCGATCAGCCGTCTCGCACGCCACCTGAATTTCTGAGCGAGACGATCCCCGCTGTCCGGATGTGCCGCGGGGCAGAACTGTCGAGCTGGGCAGCTCATCTACGCCCCACGCTGCACTCATCAACCGGTGATCGCATGACTGCGGTCCAACTCGCAGCAGACGTATCACCGCACAAACGCATTCACTGGAAAGGTAGCTCTCGTTGTCCAACGACAAGCCCCGAACATCAACGGGTGACCTGCTCGTAGCAAGTACAAATCCACGACGGCCCGCCACACTCGAGACCGGCTTCCCGAGATTGTGCTTGGCAGTCTTGCTGTGGGTATTGTGACTGTAAGGTAATAACATGGTGTTTTGCGGTTTGAGTCGGGTCGGTGCGGTAGGGCGGTTGTGAGCGAGGTCGACGGGCGGCTGCGGGAGCGGTTCGAGGTCTTGTTGCCGCATCTGAACGAGCGGCAGCGGCGTTTGGCGTTGGCGGCGGAGGCCCGGTCGCTGGGGCATGGCGGGGTGCGGGCGGTGGCCCGGGCGGTCGGTGTCAGCGAGACCACGGTTCGCAGGGGCGTGTTCGAGTTGGAGGCCGGCGAGCAGCCGGCGCCGACGGGTCGGGTCCGCCGTCCGGGTGGGGGCCGCAAGGGTGCGGACGCGCTGAATCCGCAGCTGGTGCCTGCGTTGTTGGCGCTGGTCGAGCCGGATGAGCGTGGGGATCCGGAGTCTCCGTTGCGGTGGACGACCAAGTCGCTGCGACACCTGGCCGAGGAGCTGACCCGGCAGGGCCATCCGGTGTCCGCGCCGACGGTGGGACGATTGTTGCGGGACAACGGATTCAGTTTGCAGGCCAACGCCAAGACGTTGGAAGGCGAGCAGCACCCGGACCGGGACGTGCAGTTCCGCTACATCAACGAGCAGGTCAAGGCGCACCAGGACGCGGGCGAGCCGGTGATCAGCGTCGATTCGAAGAAGAAGGAACAACTCGGCCAGCTGCCCACCCCGGGGCGCGAGTGGCGCCCGCAGGGCGATCCGGTGCGGGTGGTCGATCACAGTTTCTTCACCGGACCGAATGCGGACCGGGCCATCCCGTACGGCGTCTACGACTTGACCACCGACGCAGGTTGGGTCAATGTCGGCGTCGACCACGACACCGCCGCGTTCGCGGTCGCCTCCATCCGCCGCTGGTGGCAGGCCCGCGGCGCCGCCGACTACCCGCACGCGCGCCGGCTGCTGATCACCGCCGACGCCGGTGGCTCCAACAGCTACCGGTACCGGTTGTGGAAGGCCGAATTGGCTGCGCTGGCAACCGAGACCGGGTTGGCGATCACGGTCTGCCATTTCCCGCCCGGCACCTCGAAGTGGAACAAGATCGAGCACCGGTTGTTCTCCCAGATCACCATGAACTGGCGAGGGCGGCCGCTGACCAGCCATGAGGTCGTGGTCAAGACCATCGCCTCCACCCGCACCCGCACCGGGTTGCGCGTGGACGCCGAGCTGGACACCGGCGACTACCCGATCGGGATCTCGGTTGGTCGAGACGAGTTGCGCGCGTTGCCCATCCGACCGCACGCCCAGTGCGGAACGTGGAACTACACCATCGAACCCACTCACGCCGACGCCGCTCCGGTTCCCGGCCGGGACCGGGAAGGCGAGCGCGTCGCGGCTGTCGCGATGCTCGCCGACTCGCGTCTGACCGGCATGACGGGCGACGAGCTGGACGAACTCACCGCACGGCTGGCACCGGCCCAGGCCGCGCGCGCCGAGCAACGCCGCTGGCACCAACGCGGCGGCCGGCGCCGCAATGCCCCGGGTGCCGGCGGGCGACGGCTGCTGTCGGACGCCGCGGCCCTGCTGATCACCGTCGTGTATCTGCGGCAGGTCTGCCCTCAGCGGGTGCTGTCGGATCTGCTCGGGGTGAATCCGAACTCCATCGGCGAAATCATCGCCGAAACGCGGATGCTGCTCGACGAACACGGCCATCACGTCACCCCGACCATCGGGCTGCGCTTCAGCACCGCTGCAGACCTCGCGGGATTTCTCCGTGACGGCACGGCACCCGACCCGACACCGAATCGGCCGCTCCCCGAGGCACTGTCGCATCCGGCTCTGACCGGCATGAGTCGCCGGCAACTGGGCGACCTCGTCGAACGCCTCGCCGTCCGGCAAGCCGCCATGGTCGAGCGACGCCGCTACGCCCAACGCGGCGGCGAACGCATGCCAGGGGGCCGCGGCGGAATCTTCCTCCAGAAGATCACCGATGCCGAACGCGTCCTGGCCACCGTTCTGCATATACGCCAGCTCTGCAACCGCGCCGTCCTGGCCGAACTGTTCCAGGTCAGCCCCCGCACCATCGGCAATGCCCTGCTCGACGTGCGGCCACTGCTCGAACAGGACGGCTACACCCCGGCACCGGCAACCATCCGCTACCGCACCGCCGCCGCCCTCCTCGCCGCCATACCACCACGAGAGGGCGACACACCCGAATCGGCACATTAATTCCTTACAGTCACATTCCTCATCTTTTTTGCGGGCGTACCGACCATATCCGCTCAAGAAGGGAACGCGGTCGGACTCGGCCTTCTTGTTCTTGCCATCATCTGGGGCGTGTTCCTGCTCTGCATGCTTGCTCTGTTGGGTTCCTCCCATGGCGTCCGTGCCACGGTCGCCCGGGCCCGCTGGGCAGCACGCAGCATCGGCTGCGCACTTCCACAGCCTCGGACTATCGTGATGCTCCTTGCTGTCACAATCGTCACCCTGGCAGTGACGGCACTGCTGAGAGGCCCGATTTCCGACCTCGTGGTCGCGACAGCAGGAACGGACCAATCACCTGCGCAACGTGCCGCGGACGCTGATAGGTCCACCTGGTCAACGTCGGGTTGGGCCGGCCACATCCCTGGTCTGACGCTGATGTCCGGGGTCGTCACTGAAGAACTCATGTTCCGAGGACCACTTGTCGCTGCGGTCGTCTTTGCCCGCAGATACTTTCGCAGCGGCTGGCCAAAATGGGCAGCTCGCATCCTGATCGCCATTCTTTGGATTTTCCTTGGCTATGAATTCGGCATCGGACACGACACCTTCTCCGCCTTGAACGCAGCACTCATGGTGGTCGCCGGCCTTCTCTGGGGAGCCCTCGCCATCTGGACAAAGTCGCTGCTCCCCTCAATCGCGAGCCATGCGCTCTACAACCTCTTCGCAGACTGGTGACCACCACCCTCGTGTGGGCACGAAAGCCGGCCACCGAACGCAGCATTCTTGCGAGGGTTTCCAATCATGGGAGCACCGCAGGTGACTTAGCGTCGGGAACAGAAGGTTGTCCGCGGTGATCAGTCGGGCTGCGTGTGGCGTCGCGCCTGGCGGCGAGCGTGCCTGGCCATGAGGTGCTTCCGGTTCTTCTCGCTGCGGAAGACCTCGTTGTTCACTGCTTGTTCGATCTTTCCGGGTTCCTCGAGCACCCGTCTCGCGGCAAGGCGCATCAGCTCAGCGCGATCGGACCCGACCCGTGCAGCCAACCCGTCGAGCTTGTCGCGCAGAGGCTCGTCGAAGTGCACATTCGCCCTGGCGTAGATTTCGGGCCTGAGATCGCGCAGCGGCGCGATGGTTTCCAGGTCTCCGGCGAGGTCACCGGGCTCCTCGAGCAGGCGTCGTAGTGCGACCCGGAGCAAGGACGTGTTGAGCTTGTCCCCGTATCGGCCGGCGAGTCGCCAGATCTGCTGCTTGCTGGACGGGTTGACCATCACGTCGACCCAGTCGGACAAACCTGTCCGCTCGGCCTCGCGGAGCATCGGATGCTTGTAGCGGCCAGGCGCTTGCAGGAATCGGTGCAGCGCGATCCTCATCAGCGCGCTGACCGTAGTGTCATACGCGGCGGCCAGCGCCGCGAACTCCTGGGCTGTGTCCGGCTCCAGCTTAATCTTGAGCATGACCAGCGGGATTGCCCGCAGCGCTTCCGAAAGCCGTCGCTGTTCGGCGAGGCCAGTGCCGACAGCTTTGGGCTGGGTGACCAGTCGTCGGCAGGCAACACGAATCAACGCCCCGAATCGACGGGGGCCGATCCCCTCGGCCATGTCCTCGAGCTTGCGCTTGGGCTCTGGATCGAAGCGCAGTGCAATGGGATCGCCCACGGGGATCCGCCCTGGCCTCGTCTCCGTCACCCTCGATCCGTCCTCACTGCAATGAATGTGCCCCGGCATCGGTTGACGCCGGGGCAGAGGGGGGTTCTGGGAACAAAATTGGGGGGATGATCACCAGAACACCAATAACTCTAGCGGTTCGTCGATCGCTCGACGCATGCCCCCCACCATAAAGACTGGTGGCGGGCGTCTTCGATACTCATCAGCGCGGGTGGCTACGTACTCCCCAAGTTGAACGCCTGTGGAAGTGCCGTGGGGCAGCCTGCCGTCTGACTACCTACTTGATCCCCGCCGCGTCGAGAATAGATTGCGGGCTGCCGCAGACATCCGAGTTGTCGACTGCGCTGCCCTCTCCGTCGTGTCCGGCATAATCCAGCACGCCTTGGATCTGCGATGTAGACAGGCCTGCCTGATGTTGCCGAAGAACGAAATCGGAGTACGGCAGGCAGATCGCCTGTCGTACAACTCGTGGGTCGTCTACATCTGCCAGGTTCGAGATCGTTCGATCAACGCCCTCCGCCGCGGTGAAGACCATTGTCCCAATGAGAAAGCCGCCGAGCACGATCAACAAGGCGATCGCGACGGCCGCGACGGCCGTGACCTTCTGCGCAAGGGTGCTCACCGGCTTGGTTGCGGAAGTGGTCGTAACCGCCTGCTCTACGGTCATGCTGTTCTCCGTTCTGTTGGTTTCCGCAGGAGACAACAACTCGTCTCCTCGTTAGCGAGCCAGAACGTAGCAGTGGGCTTCTCCATCACACCCTCACTCAATTTGGCAATCAAACTCCAGCAGCAGCACCACTTCCTGATCTGAGCTACTTCACGGCTCATTGCACAGCTCGCGACGTCGACACCGCAGCGACGCGAGGGCATCGATCCGGGGACTCAGTCCTGCGCGTCCAGCGCCACTGAGTTTCTGACCGGACCGACGCCGCACCAACATCGAACGGAGTCCACGTCGAATCAATTGGGCGTAACCAGCACCTGTAGCTCACCGATTCGCTGTTGGTAGTTGGAGGTCAACGGAACAGGCACGACTCCACCTGCTCCGCCACCTGGCCATACTGCTGTCCAGTTCACAATCCAGGCCGCCGTCGCCGATACGTTGTTCACGCCGCCGGGCTGCGTGATCGATGTCTTCTCGATGTGGTGACCGCATGTCGGGGATGGCAATCCACTCGGTGGGGTCAGCGGACTGGCGTCGATCAGGTCGTTGTACGGGGTGAACGGTAGAAGCGCGCCCGGGCAGATTGTCGGGAGGGACCCGTCCCCCCAGTTGATCGTGACACTCGAGTTGACAGCTGTGGCGGTCACCACGACGCCTCCCGGACCAGGGACGACCCGTGTCACGGGACCGACGGTGCTCTCCCGGATCTGATCCGGGCAAACCCACGCCCACGCGTTCTTTCCGACCAAACCGGTTCTCCCACCAGGGAAGTTGGCAGGTTCGGGGGTCCAGCACATCGGCGGCTCCTCAAGCTGCATCCCGGTCACGGCTGTTCCCACCACATTCATGACCTGCGCCATGCTCACCGGGGTGGCCGGCATACCCACATCCGGACTCAGCGGAACGCAGTCCGTGAATCGGCCGCACGCCTTCAACTGCTCCCGAACCGGAGGTCCCGTAGGAGCGGCCACGACGTCACCACCACCGCTGTATCCAGACCCACCGCCGCCCGTCCCCGCTGCACTCGCCCCTGAGGAGCCGCCGGAGCCAGGCGACGCCGAAGGTACCTGGACGTAGCTGCCTTGAACGACAATGTTCGCACCCAGATTTCCGGAACCGGGAGCGACGTCTATTCCTCCAGAACCGAAGCCGGGTTGTCCAAGCGCTGAGTGTGGCGACGCAACCAGGCTCCCCAGAACGAGCGCGCCGATCACGGCCGCATGAAAACGACGACGATTTGGCATGTGTTCTCCTTGGTTATGGTGCATCACACGGCGCGTATCGGGCAGCTGCATCGCTGGTGACTCGCCAGCCGTTTGCATCGGGCCAATCCGCATTCCGGACGGTCAACTGGGCGAGCACAAACTGCGGCCGGTTGACGTCGTAGGCGGGACTACCGTCTGACTTCGTCCAGGTCATACCGGAGATGTCGGTGCAGGCGCGCACGTGGACCCAGGCGGGCCCGGAGATAGCCTTGCCGTCGTCGCCTACAGGTATGCCGGCGTCGGTGATCTTCGCATCGACAACCTTGACGTCGCCCGCTCCGACCACGTTCTGCGATCGACGCAGGGTGATATCTCCCCGCCAGCTATCCAGCACGGGACCACCGGCAACGGTGTCGAGCTGCTCAATCGGCGCAGCGGCATCGCCATCAAGCTTGCCCACGACAGCGTAAAAGTCATTGACCTTCGCAAGCGCCTGTTCCCGTGCCAACTCGTCAGGAGTCTTGTTCGACGTGTCCGCCCCGTCGGGACCCTCGAACGCCGGGTCACCGGTGACAGTGAGCTCTACCGCCGGATCCGCCGCGTCGGTGTCGGAGCAGGCGGTCACGCCGACCAATAGGGCCGTCGCAGCCAAGGCAGCGACGGCGGTTCGGCGGATGGTGGTGTGTGCCATAGTCGTATCTCCTAGAAAAGTCCGGCATTGCAGGGCGTACCGGGCAGTGTGTAGTCGGCTGTGACTCTCCATCCTGCTGGGTCGGGCCAAGCGGCGTTCGTCAGGATCGGCTTCCCGAGCTCGAGAACGTCGGTAGCGCGGGCGAGGCAGACGTCCATCTCGATGGTCGCGGTGCCGGGCGTAGGGATGCCGTTTTCGTCGATCGGGATGTTGTGGCGGGTGATGGTGTTCTTGAGAACCTTGACCTCGCCTGCGTCCGCCTCGATGCGATGCGCGGTGATGTCCCGCTTCGTCGATTGAAGGAAGTTGCCGGCCGCGACATTGTCGAGATCTGCGGGGTTGGCGGCGGGATCGGCACTCAGACGCGCGAGCACCGTGTAGTACTCGTTGACCTTCACCAGTGCGGCTTCACCGGCCTGTTGCTCGGGGGACTTTCCGGAGCCGGGCGGCCCGGTGAACGTGGGTCCGGCGTTGGTTTCGAGGATGACCGGTTCTGGGGTCAGGATGCTGCAGCTGGCTGTCAGGCACATCGCAGCAGTGAGTGTCGCCAGTGCGGCGATGCGGCGCGTCATGATGCTGCTCCGATCCGGTAGTGGCTCCCGTAGGTGGAGTCGAGCTGACTCAAGAGCATCTTGGTTTCGTGTTCGGGCTCTTCTTCAAGGGCGTCGAGCTCGGTGATCATGCGATCGATCAACCTTTGGGTGATCTCGGTGTCACCCGAAAAGTGGGTGGCGATGATCGCCGCACGCCAGCACCCTTCGTGGACTATGTCGACCTCGAGGCCCGTCTCCGCGGCGGCGTGTGCAGCCGCGAGGTCCTGGGGAACTTGTTGGCCGCGGATGTAGCGGGTGGCGAGCTCCTCGGCGACGTCGGTAACGGCGGAGATCATGTCCTGCTTGGTGTGGTCGGCCCACCCGTAGGCGGTGGGGTCATCGCTACTGAAAGGTTGACCGGTGACCAGAGCTAGTGCTGCGGATAGCCGGGCGATGTCGACGTCAGCGGGATGGGAATTGACGAGTTCCTCCCAGTAGTCCCAGTCGGTCGTGACGGCGTCGTGGAGCCGTTGCGGGGTCCGACCGGTTCGATCTCCGGACTTGATGAGGGCGGGTTCACCGGTCTCGGTGTCACCGAGCCACTTACGCAGGCGAGAGAGCGCTTCGTTGCGGCGCCGGCGGAGCCGGGCCTTCGCTTCTTTCTCCTGCTCGGCTGTGCCGGTTCTGGCGGCTTCGACGTCATGGGGCCAGATTTTGCTGTCGATGTCCGCGGCGAGGACTCCGCCATCAGTGGTGATGAGAAGCGCGGCGATTTCGGTCAGGCTCTTCTCTCGGCCTTCGGCCGGCCCTGGTGACGGGGGTGTGACGGCGGGTACGCCGAGCAGCCTGATCCAGATGTGATCCGCCTCCGGCAGCTCGCCTTCTGCGGTGACCTCATCCGAATCGGACGGCTCTGGTCGGTCGACGGCATGGTCGAGGTCCTCGTTCCCGACCACGCTGAAGGTTGCGGGATCGGAGCTGGTGATGAACTCGTCGGTCGAGATGTCGTTGTCGAGACGGGCTGCTTCCCATCGAATGTCAAGGTTATCGCCCTTGTGGGCAACGCGAGGTTCGCGTGAGGTGGTGGTCAGTAGGTCTAGGACAGACGCGTAGCTCTCCTCATCGAGGGTGGTCACTGTGATGCCGGCCGACGCGATTCCTGGACGAGCAAGGACGGCCGAGCCGTTGTCGTCGACCTCGAGGGTCCATTTGGCGTTGGTATGTGCGCTCTCGGTGGTCACTGCGGCGAACGCGATTCGGGGTGCGTGCCGTGCGATGCCGGCGAGTAGCCCGGCCTGTGCCTCGGTCACCGGATCGGCGATCAGAACGATCTCGGGTGCGGTCAGCTCGCTGGTGGTGTACGACGTGCGTGCCTGCGCGATTGACTCGAAGTCGTTGTCCGCGAGGATTTCGGAGTCGAGTTTGACGTGATTGGCGAGTGTCGTCAGTACCGTGTCGGCGTCCTCGGAGTGGGTGATGCGGCCGTTGTCGATTGCCTCCGGCAGGTCGGCGCAGTATCCGACGAGGTTGAGGTGGAGGCTGTCGGCGATGGGCGAGACTGCGAGCTCGACGGCGAGCGCACGCAGCACCCCGGCTGTTGCAGTCGGGGTGCCGCTGATGGCGAGGTGGCCGATCTGTTCGAGGTTGAGCAAGAGGTCGCGACCGTCGTCGCTGGTTCCGACTGCCGTCAGCGCCGGGTACGGACTGATCTCGGCCTCGGGAACGCCGCGCGGAAACGCTCTCGGATCTACTGACCAGGTGGTGTCGTCGATCTGTGTCCAAGGCGCGGGGAGTGAGACCTGTTCGACGAGTCCGAGGTCGATGTCGTTGTCACCGACGAAGACCGCCAGCAGGCCCGGCAGAGCGATACCCGTGGACCTGCAGTGGTGCGCGAGGTGCCGCAATGCGATGTCGACATGGGTGGTGGTGAGCGGATCAGCGGCGGCCGTGAGTGCTTGCTCCGCCTGGATCGCGGTTTCGGCGGGAAGGGCGATGCGCTCGCCGCGGCGGCGGCGATGTTGTTGCTTGCGGCGACGAAGAGCGAGGTGCCCGGTGAGTCCAGCTGCAGCAACCGCTGAGATTCCGAGACCGATGAACACGACGTCGGATGAGCCGTCCTCGGTATCGGTCTCTGCCGGCGCGTCATTGGTGACGAGGTCGGCAGGCATTTGAGGCTCGACGGGGTCGAGTTGCCAGTTGGGGGCGACATCCACAGGCGCGGGCGCCGGAGCGGGAGCCGGAGCGGGAGCCGGAGCGGGAGCCGGAACAGCTTCCGGAGCGGGAGCGGGAGCCGGAACAGCTTCCGGAGCCGGAGCGGGAGCCGGAGCCGGAGCCGGAACAGCATCAGCCGGCGGCACCAAGGCCGGCGCCGGCGTAGCGTCAGCCGCCGCGGAGGCGGCGGTGGGCATGATCAATTGCTGGCCGACCGTGATCAGCTCGCCAGCCGGGGTGCCGTCGGGAGTCGTGATCTCCTTGAAACGCAAAGGATCGCCGAGCTCTCGCTCGGCGATATCCCACAGGGTGTCGCCCTGCTTGACCGTATAGGCGCCGCGTACCACCTCGAGCTGGGATGCGGGCAGCTGCAGGGTCAACCCTTCGGCCAGAAACCCTGGCTCGGGGACAGCAGTCCGGTTGAGGTCCAGGATCTCGGCGTAGCGGCGGCCCTCTCCGAGATGCTGCTGGGCTAATCCCCACAGGGTGTCTCCCCGCACGGTCGTCACTGTCGGCCCCGCCGGTTGTACCGCCACCCGGGTAGCCCGCGGATCCACCTGCGTCTGCGGTAACGCGCTCGGATCTTCCTGCTGCGAGTGCGGCGCGTACGGAGACGTGCTTCCCACGTCCGCAGGCTGGGTCAGGACGGGTGCGGCGGTGGCGGTTCCGGCGGTCAGGAGCAAGAGGGCGCCGCTGACGAGGAACGTCGCCGTCCGCTGTTGTGAGCGAAGAAGGCGCAGCTTCGGCGTTTTGACGCCACGCAGTGTCGCCGCGAGTTCGAGCAGAATCGGTACGGTGAAGGTGGCCCAAGCAGCCCAGCCAACAAGGGGAAGAAGGGCGATGAGAAGACTGCCGTCATCTGGACTCGCGAGCAAACCTTCGAAATCCGACCACGGTATGTCGAGCGGATTGCCGCGCAGCGCCCAGAGCGCGGCCGGGATCCCGGCGACAAGCATCACCAGGATCAGGAGGTAGCCGAGTCCGGCAAGGCGTGACCGCGCGGCGTTTGCGCTCACAGAATGTACACCTCCCCGGCGTTGGTGCGGTTGAGATTCACAGCGGCCGTACCGATGAGCAGTTTCGTTCTGGGGTATGGCAGAAGTTTCGAGTTGTAGACGATGCGGGTCGTGATCAGGAGGGTGCGCGGGCCGGTGGGGATCACGTCACCGTCGACGCCGGCCTCGAACAGGTATCTCTTGGCGGCTGCGGTCGCGCGGACCGGGTCGACGACCGTGCCGATGCCGCGGGCGCTCACCGATCCGATGATCTGCTGACCGGCTGCTCGGGCAGCATCCTCGGCGACGTTGTCGGCTCGCTGGTCGGCGGTGAGCATGCCGCCACCGTCGACGATCAGTCCCCAGACGAAGAAGATCAGGACAGGGGCGAAGACCACCGTCATCAGGGTGACGGCACCCTTGTCGCGGTGCTCCGCCGGCAGTCGGGAGGCGAGTCGCTTACGCAGGGCGTTGGTCATCGGGTGCGCTCCCGGTAGGTATCGATCGGCGAGATTGCGGTAGCGGTGACGGTGCGGGCACCATTGACTCCGGGCCATCCAAGTGCGTCGAAGGAGACCTGGCAGGTCACTGTGACCTCGACCGTGGCGGGGACACCAGGTCTGGTGCGGAATCCGCTGGTATCGGCGTTGACGTTCATGGTGGCGCACTTGAGGCCTTGTCCGTCCATGCTGCCGGCCGCTGCTTGGTACGCCAGCGGGGTGGCCGTGGCGATGGTGCGGGCGAGTGAGGCTGCACGGGCACCCTCGGTGGCGGCGTGTTCAACCTTCTGGTGCGCCTGTCGGTTGACGCCGTACGCATACATCCAGCCCAGGAGCAAGATCAGGATGACGGTTGCGAGGCACAGCTCGATCGTGACGTCGCCCCGGTCATCTCGGCGGGCGCGGGATATCCATCGGGTGCCTCTCATCCGATTCCTCCCGGGTTGGTGACGCGTTCAGTCGGTTTGGTGTGGTTGACGACGATGGGGAATTCGAGACCCGGGACGAGGGAAGGGGCTTTTCCGGTGATGTTGACGGTTGTTTCGCGGATGTTCTTGCTGACGAGGACAACCGGGATCTGCAGGTCACCGGTTCCTGCCTGGGCGATGCAGGCATAAGCGGCAGCTGTTCCGAGCGCTTGGTTGCCGTACTGGGATCTCGTGTTCTTCAGTGCCTTTTCGGCGCAGCTGTTGGCGACGTCACGGCCGTGGAAGAACAGAGCGGTTTGCAGCAGGACCGAAAAGATCAGAAGGAATGCGACCATCGCGATGACCGTCACGAGCGTCGCCGGGCCTCGGTCATCGCGGCGCCATCGGTCGATCAACTGTTCCAGTGTGACCATGGTCTGCTTTCCGATAGTTGTTGGACGGCTGGCTTTTCAGGACGGAATAGGGATATACGGCCACGGCCAGGAATCGATTCCGAGCTGCACAAGCACCGCAGCGACTGCCACCATCGCAGCGGCCTGGAAGACCCTCACGAGGTATGTCACGTACTCACCGTCTCTCCAATCGATGCAGCGCTGTCTGATTTCAGTCGGGGATTGCGTTTGCGCGGGACATGATCTTGCGGACGACGATCGCACCGGCTGCGGCGGCGGCGCCGACAACCAGGACGGCGAGGAAGACGTACTCGAGGGTGGAGGGTCCGCGGTCTGAGTCTTTGCCGCCGGCGCGGTGGAGGAGGGTGCCTGCCAGTGCGGCGACGAACATCATCGTGAGGGTGATGTAGGAGGTCACGGCCTCGCGGGCGGTGCGCCGGGTGGCGGTAGCGACGGTGGTGATGCTCATGGTGGGCTCCTTGTGTTTGGTCGATGTGTAGCAGGTGAGCTGGACTGGATGATCGTGACCGGCCAGGCTCGGTGGTCTGGGCGTCTCGCTCCTTTCGCGGCGCTGGCTGCGCGCCATCGAATCGGACTAGCCGGTGATGATGGTCAGTGCCGGGATGAGCAGCAGCATGATGAACAAGCCGGCAAGTCCGGCCAGCGGCATAGCCAGCTTTTCGGTGGCCTCCGCTGCCGCACCCTGTTCTGCGCTGGCCTGAGCGGATCGCAGGCCCGCGGCCTTTGCCCGCAGTGATGCGTAGACGGATGCGCCTTTGTCTCCGGTCATGTTCATGATGTCGGCCAGGTCGCCCAGCTCGGTCAGGCCGAGCTCATGGGAGACGCGTGTCAGGGCATTCCACGGGGCTTCGCCGGAGCGCCCGGCTTCGTACAGTTCCTCGTCGAGGCGCAGGAACACCCATGAATCTCCCACCTGCGCAGCGCGCTCGAGGCTCTGGGTGGTGCCGATGCCACCGCGTCGGCACAGCGCGACGAGATCGATGTAGGAGCTCAGCGCCTGCGCGAATTCCGCTCGTGCCGCGGTTGCCCGGCGTCGGATCTCGATGTCGGGGATGAGGAAGAGCAGGAAGGCGGTCGCAATCGACAGGATGGCCGGGATGGACCATCCCAGGCCGACCCCGAATGCAGTCAGAACGAGGTTGAGGAAGGGGAAGATGAGCAGTCCGAGCAGTGCTGCGACGAGCTTCTCCCCGAGTACGTGGGCGGGATCTCGGTGCAGCAGGGCGAGATCGGCGTTGGGGAGCGTGAAGAATTTGCTGTCCTGCAGGTAGGGGTGGACCCGGATGCCGAGTTTGTTCGCCATCCCGTCGATCAGGGAGGTTCCGGCTGTCGACGTGCGCTCCGGGGCCGGTCCGGACAGGCGCGACATGGCATCGCTGAGTGCGGGTTGTGCGCGCATGAAGTAGAGGGCGACCAGGTAGATGCCGATTGTTCCGACGCTCGTGTAGAGGATGACCGTCATCTGAATGCTCATCGCTGCGCTCCTACGAGGTCGGTGCGGTTGACGCGATCATTGGTGCCGATAAAGCGGGGGTAGGTCGGCGGTTTGGTGGCCTGCTTCATCCAGTACAGGTCGGCCGCGAACAGGGTCAGCAGGATCAGTAGCACGATCTGCATTCCGCCCGACTTGTACGGTTCCATGAAGTTGGTGAACAGGAACGCTGCCGCGAGTGTTGTGATCGCGATGATGGTGACCCATTTCGCCTGTGTACGGCTGGATTTGCGGTCGGCCTCGGTGCGGCGTCGGCGCGCGACCATGTCACCGACGTCTTCGGCGAGGCCTTCGAGCACGGCTGCAAGTCCAACGCCCCGCAGTTGCATGCTCAGTAGCAAGGCGCCGCAGATCTTGTCGCCGACACTGTCGTTGAGGTCCGAAGCGAAACGTGTGATCGCATCCACCGGAGGGACGTTGTTGCGCAGGCGGCTGATGAACGCGGTGATCTCCTCACGTAGCGCCTCCGGGATCGGAGTGGAGATGATGGTGTGCTCGATTCCCGAACCAGCCTTCATGCTGCTGGACAGGTTGCGGGCCCACTCATCCATGGCCGCCAGCCGACTGATCTGCTGTTCTGCTTCGGGACGGCCGAGCAGGTACGGCAAGCCGACCAGCAGCGCCGGGACCAGAAAGAGGGTGAAGAGCCAACCCGAGAGGGACGACACGACGATGCCGGCGGCGAAGCCGACGACGAGCAGGATCTGGGTGCTACGCGGGATCTTCGACGAGCTGCGGCGCCGGCGCTGACGCGTGGGCGCGGTGGGATCGCGGCGGTCTTTCCATCCCATGACGATGCAGGCGACCCCGGCGCACAGCAGCAGTACCAGGAAGATGCCGATTTGCTGATACATCACGCCACCTCTTCATCGTCGTAGAGGTCGCGTTCTTCGTCGAAGTGGCGGAGGCTGTCGCTGGGGAGGTGGATTCGCTTGAATCCGCCGGCGAGCAGCTTGCGGAGCAGAGGTTGTGGAATGGATCCGAATTCTCCTGTGCCGTCCGAGTATCCCCGGTAGATCGTGGAGAAGGACGGCTTCTTGTCGTCGCCGGGCTCGACGTAGACGACTTCGTCGACGTAGCGGACCGAGGTGCGCGACCCTTCGCCATCGACGCGGACCTTCGTGCCGAGTTGGACGATCAGGTCGATGTGCTCTGCGAGCTGGCGTTCGACGTAGTCGACCGTCGCGTTCATCGGGGGTTCGGTCGCCAGGTTCACCAGACGGTCGACGACACCGCGAGCGGTGTACGCGTGGGTCGTGGATAGCCCTCCTCTGGCCGTCTGCAGTGCCTTGAGAAGAGCGAGGATCTCGTGACCGGCGACCTCACCGACGATCATGTAGTCGAGCTGCTGTCGCACGAACTCGTACAGGATGTCCGAGAGGGTGTAGCTGCCGGCGAGCTCGCCGTCTGCACCGCGTTCTCCGCCGCCGAGGATTGTCTCGGCGTCGACCACGAAATCCTCGCGGCCTGGCAGTTCGTCGATGAAGAGTTCTCGTTCGGTTTCCGCGATTCCGATTCGCGTCTGCAGAGGAAGCGCATTGGCCAGTGCACGCGTGAAGGTCGTTTTTCCGAAGCCCATTCCGCCGCCGGTGACCACCGAGGCACCGCCGCGGACCGCGCACGAGAGGATGGTCGCGAGCTCGATCGGCATCATCCGATGTTCGATGGCGAGCTGATCGAGGGCGATGTTCTTGAGGCGGTGGATGCGGATTGCCACCGAGGGTCGTTTGACCGAGTAGCCCATGACCGACAGTCGGTGGCCTCCGCGCATTGTCAGACGCAGTGACGGATTGAGCCGGGAGAATGGCCGGCCGCCGTTGTCGGCGCGTGAGGCCAGCAGTCCCATCCACTCGAGGAGTTCCTCGGGGGTGTCGACCACTGGGTCGCGGTGTTCATAGTGTCCGTCGGGGAACTTGACGTAGACGGCCGCGCCGTTGAGGAAGATGTCGGTGACGTGCGGCTCTTCGACGAGTTCCTGCAGCGGGCCCAGGTTGAACTGCGCGTCGAAGATGGCCTTGATCAGGGCTTCTTCTTCGACGATTGTGAAGGCTTCGCCGCCGGAGTTGATGGTCTTCTGGACGTGGTTCTTGACCAGGCCGGTGATCGTCTCACGGCCGAACTCGCGTTCTTCCTCCTCGGTGAACGGGGCGAAGTATTTGCCGGCGTTCTTCGGGTCGTGGCGCTCGCGGTCACGCGCTGACCGGTAGTCACGCAACAGTTCCGCAGCTTCTTTCTGCAGAGCGCGGACCAGGGCGCGATCGACCTTGACCTTCGCGGCCGGCGGCACGGACCGTCGCGCAGTGCCGCTGTGCCCTTTGGTGCTGGCCGGTGGCAGTTCGTGTAGGCGAAGCGATCGCAACGGATCGGTGTCGGGGAGCGTGATTTCCGATATGGAACTGCGGCCCCCACCTGCGAGGTCGGCGTCCGGGATCGGGGCTGAGAAGAAGGGAAGTTCCGTGATCTTGTTCTGCGGAGGCTGAGTCGCGTCGTCGGAGTTCATCGACGTTCTCCTGTCAGTGTCGGCAGCGCCGCATTGAGCGTGGGACCGGACTTCCAGTCCGCCTGATGGCTCACCGCGAATTTGGTGATCTTCGGCCAGGTACTGCGGTGGAGGGTGTGCAGGTAGATCGAGCGGCGACGGCGCCATTTGCTGATGGACAACCCGTCCGAGAAGACCTTGGCGTCATCGGAGTCGGGCAGGACTGCGATGACGTCAAGTCCGGTGACTTTCGTGACTTCTTCTGCGTTGTAGGGGGACTCACCGATCAGGATCAGCCCCAGACTTGCCCGTGATTGCACCGCGGAGAGCTGCTGTCGCAGGGCGTTCTGCGAGGCGCGTAACGCTGCGATTGCCGTTCGCTCAGTGCGGGTGACGATTGCGATCGTTGTCGCGTTGACGATCAGTTCGACTGGAGCGCCGCGTTGCCCGATCCGGCCGGCGTCGACGATCACGTTGGTGTCGTCGACGCTCAATCCGGCCAGGTGGACACCCAACGGTCCCCACACGGGCCGCATCGCATCTGCCTGGGCGGAGTGGACCAGCCCCGGGAGCAATGACACCGACGATTCCGGGATCTGGATGAGTTGCTCGGCCAGAGCAGCCTTGAGGCGCCCGTGACGATTCGCGTCGACGAGATTGATCAAGGAACGATCGTGATAGTGGTTTCCGAGCATGTATCCGGCCAGGACCGGCGAGGACCCGATGGCATCCGCTTCTACGAGCAGAGTCCGGTCGGTCGGTGAGTTCAGGGCCAGGGCGAGCGCCGTGGTGCTCACACCGGGTGAGCGTGAGGCGGATGTTAGTGCGAGAAACATCGCCGATCACCGCACTCGGTTGTCGAGGACGATCGCGACACGCTTGGTTGCGCCGCGGGCGGCGACCCAGTTGGCCTCTGCCTCGGGCACGAGCAGGTTGAGCGTTGTCTCGCCGGCTTCGGGGATCTCTTTGGTGGAGTACACCTGCGCCTTCGTGTTGATCGGGCCCTGTACGGGCGGGTCGTCCTGGTCGCGTGGTGTGTCCACGACACGGACCATGTCGCCGGGGACGATCGGCTCGGAGGGGAGGTGGCTGTAGCTCACCGTGATGCCGACCATCGTGAGGCCTTCCCCGGGGACAACCTGATCGGTGATCGCGGACGGGAGCAGGACGGTGCCGGCCGGCAACCGGGTGCTGGCACTCATTCCTACGACGCGGCCGCGTTCGCTGGCGGGCAGCGCACCGAGATCGGCATCGACGTTGACCGATTTGGCGGCCAAGTCCTTGGACTCGATGGTCTCGCCTTGCTGCACTTCGTTCGTCAGGACGAGCACATCGGTGGTTGCGCGCATCGCGTTGACCGCGGTGAGCATGCCGATCACTGCCACCACGACGAGTGCGACACCGATTGCCAGGTAGATGGGGCGTCGTCGGACGCGCGCGCGGGTATTCAGATCGGGTGGGTCGTCCTGATCTGCTTCGTTGTGAGCCGGGGGCAGGTCATCCCCGGACGAGCGGAGCTTGTCGATTTTCTTGGTCAGCAGGGATGCCATGTGGTGGTCCTTCACAGTGGACGTGTGGACGTATCGGAGACTTTCGTATGGCGAACAGTAGAGAGGTACCTGGACACGTTCGCTGCGACCACGTCACCTGCAAAGCTCCAACGGACTGGTGACGCCATCCGGTGCGACTGGTCCGGTGCGTGTGAGGGCGCCGCTGGGCGCGTGAACCAGCTGCGTTGCGTGGCGGATTTCGGTGGGGCGGCGACCGTGTTGCTCGCCATGGCAGTTGTGCACGCCGCTACGTTTTCGCCGGTATGTGCATGAAAACCTGTGTGTCCGGCGATATCCCGACCTCGGGTGCCGGAGACGACGGTTCCGACTATCCGGCGTTGGGCAAACTGCGCGGCATGCCGTTGTCCGACTACTTCTATTGCCCTATATAGGCAGTCGGGTTTGAAATGGTCATAGTAAACATGCCTGCGGACCGTTTTAGGCGTCTCTGCTTGGCTCGACCATCGCCTCAGCACGCCTAGCGATCCGTGCCGTGCCACGTCGAGCACGAGTAGCCGAACGCCGAGCACCGTCCCCGTCGATCGCACACGTGAACCCCATTGTGCTGCACGTGGCATAAACGCTTTCCCCTCCGCAACCCGCCTGGGCCCTCCCCCTCGGCGCGACTGTCGACCCGCACTCGTCTGCCTGCCACGCAGCTGTGAGTCTTCTGGGAAAACATTCCATCAGGTCGGGAACTGCGTTGTCCAGCAGGGGGGTAACACTCAAGAGTGTTACCTACAAGGCTTGACATTCCCCGGGAGTAGGGTAGTGCCGCTGTATTCGCTATCGGAAAGGCCAACCAATGGACTCGATCAGTCCGCCGAGTCTCGGTGATTTCATTCGTGCTCGGCGCACCCGGGCAACGCCGAAGCACCCGGATGGTATGACTCGGGCCCAACTGGGCGAAGAGAACTATTTGAGTGTCAGCTACATCGCGCGGCTGGAAGGAAACGTTAAGGACGCGAGTCCTTCTCCACCGGTTCTCGACGCCACCGCCAACGCACTGTGTCTCGATGATGCAGAACGTCGGCACCTTTTCAATCTGGCACGGCGGACCCAGACCGAGCGTGAGGACATCACGACACCGTGGACGATCGCCGACTATCGGACACTGATTACACCGGACATGGAGACCGCCATCGCGGCGCTGAACCCGCACCTGGTGGCGTACCTCGACGAACGCTGGAATGTCATCGACTGTAACTCGGCGTACGACAAGGCGTTCCCTGGACTGGTCGACGAGGGAAACGTGTTGCGCTGGTTCTTCTCGACTCCGGCATCAATGACGGTCATGGTGGAGTGGGAGGCGGAAGCCGCCTTGACCGTCAGCTGGTTCCGAGCGTTGATGGGTCGCTACTACAACCCCGACTGGGCGGTGGAAACCCTCGAAGAGTTGAGCGAGTTCCCTCTCTTCCGCGAACTGTGGTTACGCGAAGAAGTCCGGTTTGGCCGGCACCAGCCGTTCATGCACCTCCGCGACGCCGAGACTGGTGAGCACTATAGCGTGCACGTGCAGGTCCACGCGGAGATGCGGGGCAAGTATCCGCTGCAGATGTACCTCGGAGTGCGCCTCCCCGCCTCCTGAACTAGCGGAGCGCCTTGACGAACGCAGTGATCGCCGCGTTGACCGGCTCTGGGTGTGTCCAGTTTGCGGCATGGCCAGCAACCGGGATCGTGACAACTGGCGCAGCACCGGGAAGACCTGCTTTGAGCTCGTCGGCCTTCTCTGCGGGCGCTGACAGGTCATTTTCCCCACGGATGATCAATGCCGGAACGTCAATGTCGGAGAGTCGGTCCACGATGTCGTCGCGTTCGATAAGGCACTCTGCGGCTGGTCGGACAGCCATGCGATCTCCGCTGTTCCATTTGCTGATCCACGACGTCCAATCCGCAGGTTCTCCACCGATCAGTTGGGGGGCAAGTGCGCTGGTGAGCGGTTCGAATGGCTCTGTGCTGCACCACTGATCGAACAGGACGCGGTATCCGGACTTCTGCTCAGGAGTACAGGCTGAGGCTTCCGTGTCGAGCAAGATCAGAGCCCTCGTACGCCCCGGTGCGAGAAGTGCTGTGCGCAGCGCGGTATAGCCGCCCTGGGACATGCCCCCGATGATTGCCTTCTCGACGCCGAGGTCGTCGAGGACGGCGAGGGCGTCGCGTGCGAGGTCCCAGTATGTGAACGGCATACCCGCATCGGTGGTCTTTCCGTGGCGGCGCGCATCCCAACTCACAACCCGGAGGTCCGGAGATAGATCGCGAACCTGGGGCGTGAACATGGATGAGTCCATGAAGAACCCGTGCCCGAGTAAAAGTACGGGCCCCTCTCCCCCACTGTCGGTGTAAAAAATGTCGGCGTCGGGCGTTGTCACTGTCGGCACGTAGCCGATCCTAGGGTGAGGTGACTATCCCCGGGTCGGATGCGTCGATCACACCGGGCCGCTCAGGACGAATGAGCGAGGCTGAGGGGTTCGTCCCTGACGTGCACGTGAACCCGTACAAGGTCGCTGACGAGGACTGACCACAGACCAACTGACAGGGCGTCAAAGTCACCGGACACCGGACGGAACCATGCACTGACCACGACGCTCACCTTTCCGAGCAGAGCCGGTTAGCAGCGCCACGACGTGGGCGGGCATCACTTCCAAGCGAGGTGGTGCCCGCTCGACGGGTCAAAACTGATTCCACCACTGGGCGAACATGTTCCATTGAACGGTGCGTGTCCAATAGTCACCGACGTCAAAGAACCCTGGAAGATCGAACACGATGCCGATCATGATTTCTCCTAGAACTGATTGAACCAGAGGGCGAAGTTGTTCCACGCTTCCACGTAAGGAATAGCCCCATCATGTAGAACAAGTCAGGAAAGTTGCCGGTCATAGCGGGTTCCACACGTTGAATCGCCCCGGGTCTGTCGGAGGCTCTCAAACCTGTGAAGGATGGAGAGCATGGCAGCACCACGGAAGTACAGCGTTGAGCTGAAGGAACGAGCAACGAGGATGGCGGTCGAGGCCCGCCAGGATCCGGCGACGCGGCCGGGAGCGCTCAAGCGGATCGCCGATCAGCTCGGTGTGCATCCCGAGGCGCTCAGGACCTGGGTCAAGCAGGCCGAGGTCGACGGCGGCGTGCGCCCGGGCACCACTACCAGTGATGCCGAACGGATTGCCCAGTTGGAACGGGAGAATCGCGAGCTGCGGCGGGCGAACACGATCCTCAAGCAGGCCTCGGCTTTCTTTGCGGCGGAGATCGACCGCCCACAGCGCTGATCGTGGAGTTCGTCGCTGCTCACCGCGACGAACACGGAGTCGATCCGATCTGCGCGGTCTTGCGCGGTACGGCCGCCCAGATCGCTCCGTCCACGGTCCGAGCTCACCTGAGCCCCCAGCGAACCGAATCGGCACGTGCGGTGCGTGACCGCGAGGTTCTGTCCCGGATCCGGGGTGTTCATGCCGACAATCTCGGGGTGTACGGGGCCCGCAAAGTGCACGCCAGTCTGAAACGAGAAGGGATGTCAGTGGCCCGGTGCACCGTGGAACGATTGATGAAAGCCGATGGGTTACGGGGAATATTACGGTTGAAAGGGCGGAAGACCACGCACGCTGACGGGGCCGAGACTCCGCGGCCGGCGGATCGGGTCCAGCGGCAGTTCGTCGCCGACGCGCCCAACACGTTGTGGGTGGCGGACCTGACCTACATTCGCACTCATTCGGGGTGGGTGTACGCCGCGTTCATCCTCGACGTGTTCTCCCGGATGATCGTCGGTTGGCAGGTTTCGACGTCGATGCGTACCGACCTGGCCCTCGACGCCTTGGATATGGGGTTGTGGGCTCGCCGACGGGTCGGCCAGGACGTCGCCGGATTGATTCACCATAGCGACCGCGGCGTGCAGGGCGGATTCAACCGGTCGTCGCAACACCGTGCCGTGAGGACGAGTGTACCTGTTCGGCAAACACTTCCGCTGGAGTTCTCCAACCGTGCACTTTTCGGGGGCGGTTGTTGAGCGCATCGGCGACCGCCTGAAGCTCACGGAACTTGTATCGGGACAGATCAGTTCCCTTCGGAAAATATTGTCGCAGCAGCCCATTGGTGTTCTCATTCGTTCCGCGCTGCCATGGACTGTACGGATCACAGAAGTAGACACGGATACCCGTAGATGCCGTCAGCTCGGCATGACGCGCGAGTTCCTTTCCGCGATCCCACGTCACGGATCTGCGTAGATGCTCGGGCAGCGGTGACAGCGTCGCGGCCAGAGCATCACGAACGGACTCCGAACCATATCCGGACAGCGCCGGCCCGTTCTTCACCATCGCCGCTGTTCCATAGCCCTTCAGTCGCGGCAGGTGTAGTAGAGTCGTGTATCTGCTGGTGCGCTCGACGAGCGTGCCGATCGCGGACCGGGTCAGACCGATGATGAGGTCGCCCTCCCAATGCCCCGGCGTCTTCCGGCTCTCGACCTCCTCCGGACGGGCGCTGATGGTCACCTCCTCGGTGATAAATCCGGTGCGCTGCTTCCGTGCTCGCGCACGAGGCTTTCGCAGCGCCCGGCCGGTGCGCAAGCACGCGACGAGCTCCCGCTCCAGGCCGCCGCGACCCTCGATGTAGAGCGATTGGTAGATCGCCTCAGGTGAAATGCGCATCGTCGGGTCCTCCGGATAGTCGATCGGTAGGCGATTCGAGATCTGCTCCGGACTCCACGCCGTCGCCCACCGACGATCACCGCGCCGAGGCTTGTTTCGGCCAATCCAAGCGGCATCCGGACCGGACACCACGGTTCCATCGTCGGCACGAATCACACCAGACAGTTTGTCCTGCACATATTCTCGTAGCCGATCGTGTTCGGCGAGCTTCGCTGGTTTTGGGCGCCTCGCGGCGAGGTCGGCCTTCCACTGTGCGGTCGACGCTCGGTATGTGAGCTTGCCATTGCGGGTGGCGGCGTTCCGCCGCAACTCCCGCGAGATCGTCGACGGTGACCGTCCGATCCGGTCAGCGATGTCGCGCATACTCATACCCTTGGCTCGCAGCAGCGCGATATCCTCACGCTCGGTGAACGACAGGTACCTCCCCGAGACCGGGGTCAACTCGATCGGTGGCATCCCACCAGCCTGGCGGAACCACCGTGTCCCCACCGGCCCCGACACGCCGCATGTGGTCGCTGCGTCGTCGCTCGTGAGACCCTCGGCGATCCGCGTCCAGAATGCCCGCTCTAGATCTCGGCGTATCGGAGGCCGTCCCGGTGACCGCATCACCGCACGCCCCGTCAACGCTGCTGCCCACCCGGGTGGTCGTCCCATTCCCACACCTCCGTTATCGAGGTGTTGCTTCCACCGGTTGAGCCTGGTCAGTATCGAGCGGTGCGATACACCGAGCGCCTCGACGAGTGTGACGCAGTGTCTTCTGTTGGTTCCAAGGGAGATTCGTATGACAACGCGATGGCGGAGGCGTTCAACTCGTTGTTCAAGGCCGAGTGCATTCGCAATCCCGTGATGCGCCCGCACGGGGGCTGGCGAGGCCTTGGAGACGTCGAGTGGGCGGTCGCCGAGTACATCGACTGGTTCAATCACCGCCGCTTGCACGGCGAGATCGACCACGTCCCACCCGCAGAGTACGAGACCGCCTACTGGTCGAATCACACGGCGGCCGACTACCGTGAGACACCGGTCCTCGCTGAGGCCGGAACCAGATAGCCGAGCCTCCGTAGAACCCGGGGCGATTCACGTCGTCGAAGAACCAGAACATGAACACGCTGATTCCACCGAGACCTGGATAGAACCAGTTGTAGTCAGGCAGGTTGCCGATCATGTCAGTACCGCCAGTCCATCCATGCTTGCAACAATGGCTGCCATAGGTGCTGAGTCGGCGTCAAGACGTGCAGGCTGAACCAATCGGCCATATCAGTAAGTAGCCCGAACATTACGAACCACCACCGATCTGGCTGAACAGCAGTCTGGTACCGATTTCAACGATGTTCCAGGGCCACAGCCACAGGGTGTTCATGATGGCCCCTCAGAGCTGGTTAAACCAGTTGGCGAAGTTGACGTACCAAACACCCGGAGGCCAGATCGGGTCACCGAACACTGGTATGTCGAACACATTGCCGATCATGACTGTCTCCTGGTCCTCCCGACCTGCCTGACTATCGCTGACGGAGTGACCGCCGTTACTCCCCGAGGGCTGAGAGATGCCCCAACCCGAAGGACAACGCATGACACACAACTGGGGCTCAGGCGACCCCCGAACCAGCACCGCCGCATGGCGCAGACTCCGCCGAACCATCCTCGAACGCGACAACAAAACCTGCACCACATGCGGACAACCAGCCACCGAGGTAGACCACATCCGCAACACCAAAGCCGGTGGCACCGACCACCCAGACAACCGGACCAGCACATGCCGCACCCAGGCGAGTCTCAAGGAGCGCTGTTGCCGGTGCCCCTTTCAGAGGTTGCCGCTCACTCTCAACAAGACCCTCTCGCCACAACCTGCGGAGAGTATCGACGCGTTCTGCCGAGTGTCCGTGATCGGTGGGGCTTCTCCCGTTCGCGGGCCGCCCGCGACTGGGTGCGTTCGGTTCGTCCATTCGGTCAGAGCGCGGGCGATCCAGCATCGCGCTACCGCGGAGTCCGCCGCACAGGCGGCGAGGGACTCGAATGCCAGCGCTATCGCGACTGTGAACTCGGGGTGCGTTTCGTCGATGCATTCGAGTGCGATGTCGTTCGCCGCCGAAAGTGCCAGATAGGTGGCCTCTGAACTGGTTACGGCCGAGCTGTGGGCCAATCTCTCCGTGGCCTCGTACGCCGCGCGCCACGCATCGGGGCTGAGCGCCTTCGTTTCCGATGTTCGGCACATACCGGCGACGCGCTCAAGTGCGTGGAATACATCATCGCCGGCGGCCGGGAGCCTGCCGGTCAAGCCCCAGCCTGAGTCGAGCACGTCGGCGAACCAGCACCAGCGAGCGAACTCGTGCGCGTCTTCGAGCGCGAGTTCAACGGTTCCGGACGCCAGCTGCATCACTGCATCGGCGACCGACATCTCGTTGAGAGCGGAAGAAAATGACTCATGCATGATCGTTTCCCGTCTCCGTGTCCCGCGAGTGGGACGTGAGGATCAAGCGCAGGGTTGAAACCTGTTGTGGTAATTGCCAAACGCCGCACTGCGGAGCGTGCACGACCGAGTCCCACCGAGGTCAGAGCGTTGTCAACCAGCACTCGACGGCGCGCATGGCAGCGTCGGTTGGATCGGCGAGGTCGACCGCAGTGGTGGCATCAACCCCCTCGGTGCGCTCCCAGCTGCCGTCGTCTCGTTGGTGGTCGACGATGGACCAGATTTCAACCGTGGCTTCATGCTCACCGCGGGTGATGAGCCGAAGAGCCGGGACGAATCCGGGGCAGAGGTTGCTGAGGGCGATGTATGTGCGGTCCTCGTCAATGGCGAGGTCAAGGTCGTTGTGATCGTTCGCGTCGTGGGCGGCCGCAATGAACGCCGCGTGGAAGTCCTCGGGGATTTCTATGAGGGCCATCGGGTCTGGTCTCCTTCAAAAGGGTCGCGATCTGGAGTGCACAGCAATGCCTCACACGGTCGCCGGCGTCAACAGGTATCAGCGAACTGGCACAAGGCCTGCCTGGTCGACCGGGTCGGGGTGCCGATGCCTGTTCGGCGAGGCGATGCCATCGTTGACGCGAAGAGGGCCACCCCGACGACAGCCGCCATCGCTCATCTGAGTCAGGCCAATTCTGCTCGGCACCTACGGCTCTCGTTGAACCCAACCGGCAGGCCGGCCGCCATAGCTTCGAGCGCCGGGCTATCGGCCAGCTCCCTGGCACCCCACCTTCCGGCGCTGAACGAGCACAGTCGATCGTTGCATCGTGGAACTGTGCGCTTGCCGTGAAGGCGCCGGTCCAGCGGCGCCTGATCGCACTCACTCGGTTGGAGGAAGCCCGCGCCGGCGCGTTCACCCTGGAGCCGGCGGGCGACTGTGACTCGGCGGCATCCGACGTAGCTGCTGCTTCTCGCGGAGAGTCAAAATCGGTTGCGTGATCGGCCGTGGCAGCGACTGCGGCAGTCTCGCCCTTTCCACGCTCCCCCGTAGGCGCGTCGGTCGTGGTCGGCGTCTCCGCCGTGGAGGGATCATCGGAACCGGAGACATCCGTCTGGATGAGAGCTCGGCGGTACCGGCTCAGCTCCGTCACGGCCGAGTCGTACTTGATGGCGAGCTTGTCCGCGAGGAGGCTCGGTGACCAGCACTGCTCGTAGGCCATCCGAATGATTTCTCGTCGTTCGCAGTTGCGCATGGGGACTTGTTCGCCGCTCAGGCGACGAACGATGACGACCTCGTCGACCGCGACCGCTCCCGTGGCCCGCTCGCGCTCGTGACTACGCGCCTTCGGATTGTCGATCTCGTCGTCGTCCCATCCGAGAGGCGGCACCAGTCCTTCTGCGCGTGCTTGTTCACGGAGGTCGGCGTCAGGTCCGGGGCGCATGGAAAGCTCGTCGTAGATCTCGTCGACCGCTTCCCACAGCTCGCTCGGGATGAGACCTTTTTCCGGCATCGAAGTGACGACGTCGACCTCGACGTTCAACCGGTGAGCGAGGCTCGAATCGCCGTAGCCCATGGCGTTGAGTGCGCGCAGTCGGCGGCGAGCCCCCACTGCTGGGGTCAGATCACGCCCACGGCTCGGGCGAAAAGTGATCGAGAGGATCGCGTCCGCGATGACGGAGGTGGTCGTGCGAGTCGAAGTGCTCCTCAGCGACCGGATTGTCGCGACCGGCACAGAGGCCAGGTCAGCGATCAGAGCGGTCGTCATGCCGGCGCACATCAGGGCGTTGATGTGGTAGCGCACATCAACCGTGTCGACAGATGTATCGACGCGACGGGCAGGTGTCCAAGCCTGCCCGTCACGTCCCCCTAAACCCGACTGTCGCGATGTCTGGAACCACCCGTCGTCGCGACTGGGCAAAGCAGACCGGGCGGGGAATCCGGCTGCATTCAGTCTAGCTAGCTGAGCGGCGCATACGGACGAGCGTGCGTCGCGTCGATGCGCAGAAGTCTGGGACAAGGGTGGGGCAGCTGAAACGGTAGTCGTCATCGGATGCTCTTTTCCGTTTAGCGGCTGGTCAGGCCGCATGTACGTGGGAACTGTTCGTACTCGAGCGCACCGGGTTCGAGTTCAGCGAGTGATCGTCAGCGCTGCACCGCATCGCATTTACCACTGGAATTTAAACCCGGCATGCAACGATGGTATCTACATCTTCAATAGGATGTCCAGCGATGAACGGAAAATCGCAGTGAGAGCGCCCCTGAACGGCTTCAAGCCTCAGGCCCTCGAAGACGCGCGCACTACTGCCGGAATCACGCGCGGCGACCTGTCCCGCGCAATAGGCGTCGACCCGACCACCATCCACAACTGGGAAACCTCGCGAACGCACCCTCAGCCCGACCACCTCGCCCGGGCCGCCGAAAAGCTGGGAATACCCCTCGACCGCCTCGTCGTCGTCCCGGAAGACAGTCGGACCATCGCCGACCTGCGGAATCTTGCGGGATTGACGCAGAAACACGTCGCAGACCGAACCGGACTCAGCACCACCACCATCGGCCGAATCGAGCGGGGCGAAGGAAGCCTGTCCGATCGACATACCACAGCACTCGCTGAGGCTCTGCGCCTGGAAGAACGGACAATCCGTGACGCATTCATCCGCGCACGGAATCGACCGCTTCCTTCTCGATAGCTCGGCAACAATCACCCCTGTGCTCATGCACTGTCCCCGCGGCGCAACCGCTGCTGTCGGCGACGATCGATGGAGCGCCGCACTCCGCTGAGAGCCAGAGTCGCAGCGAGCACAAGAACTGCCACGACGATGATCAACCGGCGGAGGTCGAGGCCGGCACCTTCCGTGCCAGGGATAGTCACCAACGGTGACGCCGAAGCCCCAACGATGAGATCGTGAGCGAGCAGCCACGCAGTCGCCTTGGTCGACATCGCCGGAAGAGCCGCGACAAGGAGGCCCAGAATCAATGGGGCCGCCATCAACAGAGACAGTTGGTCCTCGTCGGACAGGCCTGCTGCATTCCGTGCTGGCTTGATGGGCTGCTGAGGTTGACTGGGGTGCATGGGATCTCCTCCTGAAGTGGGCTTCTATCTGGAGGAAGATCCGTTCGAAGAGGCTTGTGTGACAGACTGCGGCGTTCTTTTTGAACAAGTCCCGTGCCACGCATCCGAGACGGCGCCGGACGCTGCTCCCCGTACTCTCTCGGGCGAGAACACCGGGCAGATATCTGCTGTCCAGTGGTTCTTTCGGGGTGATTCCTCGTCAGTGGATGGCCGGTGCATCGGCAGTGCCGTACGACTGCCGCGCCACCACCTGCCAACCGGCGGCGAAGCCGGTCGAGTCGACGGTAGTGTGTCGTGTCGCGAGTTCGCATGAAGCCGAGGTACTGGCGTTCTAGAGTTCACCCTGTCTCAGATCCGCCCCGAAGCATCCGGTCCGACAAGTATGATCCCGACATGGATCGTGAGGTGTGGCAGATCCGCGAGATGCAGGAGATCTACAAAGACAGCGTCAACGGACTCTCCAAGGAGCTCCGCTCTCGCTTCCACGCGTCCCGTGCGAAACTCCGTCTAGGCCTTGGCATGGCAATCGCAACATTGGTCATTGACCTGACGATCATCGCGCTGAAGTGGACCACGCTCCAACAGTCGCCACTTAGCCTTTCGACTATGGCGCTTACTCTTATAGGAGCTATAGCCCTAGTTATCTATGTCGTATATCAATTCCCACGCGTGCGTTATCGATACGAGGACGCAGTCAAGCAACTTTCGCGCGAAGCTGCGCTTACGTTTGACCAGCTTGACTCACCCGCTCCTCGCAATAGGCCGAGTAGTTGACAACATCGGATGCCGAAATCCAGGCGGCTATCGGACGGTTTTTTCTGAACAACACCCCACCCAACATCGTCTTACACCAACAACCAGCACCCCCTCAACCGAACCCCGCCCTAACGTCTTCCATTGACCGACCTGGGTCAATCGCCGTAATAACTGGCGCGTTCCTGTTCGCATCAGCAATTGTTGCGGGGATTTTCACTTTGGTGGGCGAATCTCCTCCTCCTACTCCAGCCGTAACGAATTGCGCACAGCAGCAGATCGATGTGCTGAAAAACCAAAGGGAAAACCCGAACTTTCCTTTCCGCTACAGCGGCCCCAGTGAAGAGCAATGCCATCTCAACGAGATCGTGGATCGGGCGAGGGAACCCGAGAGTGGGGCATCAGGCTCCAACTAACGTGGAGGTCAATTATCTATTGGCCGTTATTCATCCCGGAATGGAGAGGAAAGCTTCTTCAGTCCAGGGATTCAGGGGGCGCGTACGCCGAGATGTAGAGAAGTGAAGGGGTATCAGAACAACCGGTACCCCCTTCAATGCGCCGTCGAAGCATCCCGTCCTTGACCGCTGCCACTTGCCTGCGTGGGATCTTCACCGACCGTCCGGTCGTACCTGAGGCTGCACCCTTTGAGTGGACACCCCGGACAATGGTTCTAGGAGAGCCAGGAGGGATGTCGAGGTGGGACGCCAGTCTCTGTACACGGAGGAATTCCGGAAAGACGCGGTCGCGTTGTATCGCGCGGCCGACGGCAAACGCACGTACGCGGCGGTGGCCGCGGATGTGGGCGTCAGTGGCGAAACGCTACGGACGTGGGTCCGCAAGGACACCGCCCGTAACGCGCGCTCGCAGGACCGCAGTACCGGCGCCGACGGGACCGAGGCGGACGAGCTCGCGCGGCTGCGCGCGGAGAATGCGCGGCTGCGCGGTGCGGAAAAGGAATGGCAGCTCGAACGCGAGATTCTGCGCCGGGCGGCCGCGTATTTCGCAAAGGAGGTGAAGTGAAGACCCGCCGCTGGGACTTCATCTCCGACCATCGCGCCGAGTTCGGCGTGCAGCGGCTGTGCCGGGTGCTCGGGACCTCCCGTTCCGGCTACTACAAGCACCTGATCACGGAGCCGGCCCGAGTCGAGCGCCAGGCCGAGGAAGCCGCGACGGTCGCCGAGATCCGCGCCATTCATGCCGAGCACCGGAGCGCCTACGGTGCCCCGCGGGTTCACGCCGAACTCCGCTCCCGCGGACGCAAGATCAACCGCAAACGGGTGACCCGGCTGATGCGAATCCACCACGTGGTGGGCAGGCACCTGCGCCGCAGCAAGCGCACGACCGTCGCGGACAAGTCGGCTCCGTCGGTGCCGGATCTGGTGATGCGAGACTTCACCGCTACGGCTGTCGATACCAAGTGGTGTGGGGACATAACCTACATCCCGGTGGGATCCTCGTGGTTGTTCTTGGCCACGGTGATCGACATCTTCTCACGCCGGGTGGTGGGCTGGTCGATCGCTGACCACATGCGCACCGATCTCGTCACGGACGCGATCGAGATGGCGGTGCGCACCCGCGGTGGTGACGTCGGTGGCGTTATCTTCCACAGCGACCGCGGATCACAGGGCGGATTCAACCGGTCGTCGCAACACCGTGCCGTGAGGACGAGTGTACCTGTTCGGCAAACACTTCCGCTGGAGTTCTCCAACCGTGCACTTTTCGGGGGCGGTTGTTGAGCGCATCGGCGACCGCCTGAAGCTCACGGAACTTGTATCGGGACAGATCAGTTCCCTTCGGAAAATATTGTCGCAGCAGCCCATTGGTGTTCTCATTCGTTCCGCGCTGCCATGGACTGTACGGATCACAGAAGTAGACACGGATACCCGTAGATGCCGTCAGCTCGGCATGACGCGCGAGTTCCTTTCCGCGATCCCACGTCACGGATCTGCGTAGATGCTCGGGCAGCGGTGACAGCGTCGCGGCCAGAGCATCACGAACGGACTCCGAACCATATCCGGACAGCGCCGGCCCGTTCTTCACCATCGCCGCTGTTCCATAGCCCTTCAGTCGCGGCAGGTGTAGTAGAGTCGTGTATCTGCTGGTGCGCTCGACGAGCGTGCCGATCGCGGACCGGGTCAGACCGATGATGAGGTCGCCCTCCCAATGCCCCGGCGTCTTCCGGCTCTCGACCTCCTCCGGACGGGCGCTGATGGTCACCTCCTCGGTGATAAATCCGGTGCGCTGCTTCCGTGCTCGCGCACGAGGCTTTCGCAGCGCCCGGCCGGTGCGCAAGCACGCGACGAGCTCCCGCTCCAGGCCGCCGCGACCCTCGATGTAGAGCGATTGGTAGATCGCCTCAGGTGAAATGCGCATCGTCGGGTCCTCCGGATAGTCGATCGGTAGGCGATTCGAGATCTGCTCCGGACTCCACGCCGTCGCCCACCGACGATCACCGCGCCGAGGCTTGTTTCGGCCAATCCAAGCGGCATCCGGACCGGACACCACGGTTCCATCGTCGGCACGAATCACACCAGACAGTTTGTCCTGCACATATTCTCGTAGCCGATCGTGTTCGGCGAGCTTCGCTGGTTTTGGGCGCCTCGCGGCGAGGTCGGCCTTCCACTGTGCGGTCGACGCTCGGTATGTGAGCTTGCCATTGCGGGTGGCGGCGTTCCGCCGCAACTCCCGCGAGATCGTCGACGGTGACCGTCCGATCCGGTCAGCGATGTCGCGCATACTCATACCCTTGGCTCGCAGCAGCGCGATATCCTCACGCTCGGTGAACGACAGGTACCTCCCCGAGACCGGGGTCAACTCGATCGGTGGCATCCCACCAGCCTGGCGGAACCACCGTGTCCCCACCGGCCCCGACACGCCGCATGTGGTCGCTGCGTCGTCGCTCGTGAGACCCTCGGCGATCCGCGTCCAGAATGCCCGCTCTAGATCTCGGCGTATCGGAGGCCGTCCCGGTGACCGCATCACCGCACGCCCCGTCAACGCTGCTGCCCACCCGGGTGGTCGTCCCATTCCCACACCTCCGTTATCGAGGTGTTGCTTCCACCGGTTGAGCCTGGTCAGTACACCGCAGCAGCTTTCGTCGATGTATGCCGCCGTCATGGGATTCAGCTAAGTCGAGGACGGGTCGGCTCGAGTTACGATAATGCTCTCGCCGAGTCGTTCTTCCAAGGACTCAAGAGGGAGTGGCTGCACGGACGGAGTTGGACGTCGAAGTCGCAGGCACGGCTGGACCTGTTCGAGTGGCTCTCGTACTTCAATCGACGTCGCCGTCACTCCGCCCTCGGATACCTCACCCCAGTGGAGTTCGAACAACGACTCATCGCGTCGTCTACGCTGTCAGTCGCCGCATGAAATCCGGTGTCCACTCCCGAGGGGCAACCTCATACCATCGGTCTCACCGTTCTTGGCTGGTGTTGCGACTACGATCGGCAAGTCGGCCGGGTGATATCTCTCGATCGTGCTTGTTTGCCGCCGCGGCAGCCACCCACAAGTCCGCGACTGTCCTGCACAGGTTCTCCCCCGCGACGGCGTCATCATATAGCCTGTAATGCCGTGACGCGCCCACCGGGAAGTCAGACTCGTGTACTGCCTTTCGGTGAGAACGGAAGCAAATTCTGCCTGCTGACCGTGATCGGCGGAAGATCCCTCTGTCGACGGGATAGATCAACGCGTACAAGGTTGACTGGTCGAAAGCCAGGAGTGGAGGAATCCCAGCCTTCATCCAAAGCCTGACGGGTGAAGTTCACTCTCACTTCCGAAATGGATCCATCGCTGCCCTTCTTCGGTAGCTCAATGAAATCGTCCGGACTATGTTGAGAGAGTTCTGCACTGGCCCGTTGACCGTATCCAGAATCATCGTCGGGGAGAACACGCTGATGCTGCCCGACTGTCCGGTGTACCGACGGCGCGCGACATCCCATAGGGAGGAGACCGCGCGTTGGATCAACAGAGCCACACCCAAGTCCTGATCCGGGAGAGTGCCGGTGGCGCTGACAAACCATTCTGGGCCCGACCGTGACCCGGGCCGCTCGGGTTTGTGCAGATACGTCAGCATCGATCCCGACGAAATCGGAATACGATCGCCACCACCCGGAGGTTCAACCTCGAAGCGGGTGCTCGGGGTTGACTGTGCTCGAGCCGTGCTTCGCAGCGTTGTAGATGAAGGACTCCGACAAGAATCGCTCAGCGCAAAAGAGAAGAAGGCTGGTCAGCGCCTCCACCGACGCCTCGAACTGGTCGTCGGTAAGGCGTACTGCGGCACCCCTCGGGTCGGTGCCGCCCATGAAGACTGTAGCGACGTTGTCCCGCTTCACACCGTGATGTGCGACCTTGAGGCACTTGTCCTTGAACTCACCCGGCGTCCGAGACGACGCGATACCCACCCAGGGGCAATGAGGGTAAGCGACGTGCGCGAAGTACATCCTCAGGAGTGTTTCCGCGGAGTGATGCAGGATCACAACAGCTTCGGACCTGACGTAGCGGACTCGCGCATCCTCGTCCGGCGGCTGCATCGCGCCGAATTCCGCAATGCCCACACGGCGGGCAGAGCCGAACGCAGGCGCTAGGGCCGAGTCGTCACACAGCGTCAGTGACAACGACTCGATACGCATGCGCAAGTACTCAGCGGGATCCCCGGTATAGAAGGTTGCGTTCAGCTCAGAGAACTGTTCTGAGGCCAGCCCTGCGCGTGGTTGTTGTGCAGCGCCATTCTTTCGACTGCGCCGGGACCTTCCCAAGATTCCTTACCGCCTCTGCCCACGCCTCAAAAAGCCATTAGTGGAGTCACGATATCGGAGCACGCCGGAGTCCACGTCGTCGCACGTCTCATCGATTCCTCGCGGCACATCTACCGTTCGAAGCTGCAACCGCCCGTTGCGCGAGCTAAAGGTCAGCGGCCAGGTCACGCGGTATCCCGAAGCCGCGATCGTCCCCTCACTGCAGAGCTGCAAGCAGTTTGTCCAAGCAGATTCTGCAAGCAGTACGTTTGATTCTGCGCGAGGCATCCTCACCCCAGCCGCCCCCCTTGGGAAAAGTGCATCGACTTCCACAACAGGGTTGGGCGGGGCCACGTGTGCCGCGCGAGGATGACGCTAGTCCTGCTCTTCTTCCTCCTCCGCACCATGCGAGTCCATCAAAGCGGGGGGCCAGACGTCCGGCAAAACATTCTGCGGCTTTCTTTTTCTCATCTCGTATGGAATTTGGGCACTCCAGTCAAATTCTACGTTCGCCCACACTTCCGGCCGTTCAAACGATGCGGGGCCGTTGAAAATGGCCCACCCGAAAGTTATGCGTCCGCCAATGAATCTTGCCTCATGAAACGTGGTTCCACTCACGCTATTGAACTCCGTACCACCAAACTTTGCCCTTGTGTCACCGAACGTCGATTTATCAAACGAAGTTTGATCTCCATTGAACTTCGCATACCCGAAGCGCGTCGCTTCTGCGCGAAACTCGGCGGCATTGAAATCAGTGAGTCCGCCCGAAAATTCTGCATTTTTGAACGTCGTATTCTTTCCTCGAAATTTGGCCTGGTCAAATGAGACTGCTTCTCCATCGAACGTTGATCGATCGAACGACGTCATCTCGCTCTCGAAGGTGGCTTCGACGAACCATGTTCTTTTGCTGAGCAGCTTAGCGCCGGTGAACAGCGTGTTTTTACTCTCGAACCGAGCGCTATCGAAGGCTGTATCCTCACCCTCGAACTCGCAATCCGTGAAGTTTGTGATGCCGCCCGTGAACTCGACTCGATCGAATCTGTTGTACCTGCTTCCGAACTTTGCGCCAGAGAATTTGTTATTGGGGCCGTGAAACTTCGCATCGTCAAATATTGTGAGGCCGCTGCAGAATCGAGCCTCACCGAAAGTGGCTGAAGCCGTGAAAGTCGCATGCTCAAATCGGGCAGATGCTCCAAGGAACTGTGCGCGTTCGAAGCGAGCAGGTTTGTTGAAAATTGCGTAAGAGAAGTCCGCGTTGTCGAGGTGCGCGCCAGTGAAGTCGAAGTCGAGATCGCTCCAGTTGCCCTTACCATTAGCTTTTAAGTGAGCAGCGATCGTGCGAATGATGCTCTGACGTACTTCTCGGTCGTCCTGGCGGTATTCATAGTGTTCTTCGACGACGCGGTCTGTAAGACTGATGCGGATTATTCTGTTCGTTTGATTCTGACCGCGCCCCTGTGCTTGTGCGTAGGGCGCGCGGACGTAGCTGCACAGGACGTTGATGCAAGCTTGCGCCTCGGACTTATCCCCGCGTGCCAGCCAGTCGTTGGCAAGAGCTTCCATTGCGTAGACGCCAGCAGTACGAACGGCGGAGGCCGGGTCCGCGAGTTGGCCGGCGATGGTGGTAAATCTGTCACGCAGACTGCGAGTGACTTCGAGGTCATGAGAGGTTCCGAAGTGTATCTCGGCCTGTTTTCGTGTTTTATTTCCGTTCCTATATACGAGATATCCGGATCCGAGGACAGCAAGGCTCGCGAGGAGGGTGGCCCATGGTTGAGTCAGCAATCCGGGTGTCGGAGATGCCGCTTCGAGGAAGCTCTTCAAGTCTTCGAGTGTGACGGGGATCGTCGGGGACGATGGAATCTCAGCAGGTGGCAGAGGTTCGGCCGGGATCTCCGGCGGAGCTGGAGGCTCGGTCGGCTGCAACTGGGTGAGCAGAATGGGCGGCACAGTTCATTCTCGCCTGGCGCTTCGTCTTATCCGTGGAGGCTGAGCGAGTGTCCAGCCATACTGAGTGCGACGGGCGCGACAGCAGTCGTCGTTGCCAGCTCAGCCCGATACCTGGATGGGTTTGCGAATTGATACGTAGGAGCTGTCAGGTAAGGCGAGGTCGCCGAACTCATCGGTGTCGCTGCGCCAGGTCAGCGAAAGCAATGAGTCTTCGATGATGTCCGGCTCGGGATCGGTGTCTACGACGACCCATTCGTCGATGTCCTCCATCAGCAATAGGTCGCCGAGTGCGACATCGGCGGCGCGAACATCGCGGACCGGCCCGTACTGGTCCTCGTAGGTGTCAGGTGAATCCTCCGGTATGTCGAAGACCTCGGCTCCGCCGTCCGCCGGTATCTCTGGTTCGGTTGCTGCTGACTCTTTGACCAGGGCTAGTCGAGCGCGTGAGGACTCCGCCCGAGCGGCGGAGGATTCACCGAGTTGTGGAGCAGAGAGCTGGTCTAAGAACGAGGCGGCATCGGTGGCGCCGGCGGCTGTCGGGGTGCGGTAGTCGTCGAGCTCTACCGCTGCTTCGTTGGTGGGCTCGGCGCGGCCCCCGAGTAGCCCGAGGAGCGCCGTCGGTGACGCGAGACGCCGATCGGTTTCGTGGGTCATCTTCGCTCTTCTTAGCACCGGATCGAGGTCGGGTCGGTCGGTGGCCAGTACCCATTCGGCTTCGATGTAGTCGAAGTATGTCAGCGGTGCCGGTTCTGACGTGTCGTCGGTGGCGTCGATGTCCGGAAGTTCGTCCGGTGGGACGATCAGCAATCGTGGATGGCGTGTTATCGGGGGTCGGAGGGTGTCGAGCAGATCGGACTCGAAGGTGCCGGCTCGCGTCTTGCGTGGGTCGGGTACGCGGTAGCACTGGATCTCGATGGGCTGATAGTTGTCGGTGACGGTGGTGCCGCGGCCGCGGCACTTGCGGGGCACGCTGGTACCGATCGTCGGTGATTGCCACATCATGAGTGCCCCTTGTGGTGAGAGCCGGCCCATGGAGATGCGCATGGCGAAGTTGTCACGCATGTCGCCGAGGAAGTACTGCGCGTCGGGACGCTGAGTTCCGAAGACTAGATGCACTCGCGAGGTTCGGGCCTTGCGTGCCATCGACGCGAGCATGTTGAGCACCGGCGGCTGTCGGGCGCCACCTTTCGGTTTAACCCTGGAGTACCAATCTTCGACGTTGCCGCGGAACTCGGCCCATTCGTCGAGAAAGACCAGTACTGGTTCGAAGTCCGCTTCTGTCGCCTCGCCGGTAACGATCTTCTGGTAGCGGAACTCCATGAGATCGCGGGCGCGGTGGACCAACGCCACTTGCTGCTCGATGGTTGTAGCGACGACTTGTACGTTGGGCCAGTCCTGGAATCCCAGGAATTCGACGTACTTGCCGTCGAGGACCCAGATCGGCCATCCACGTCGCGAGAAGTTGACCAACAGATTGTGTGCGGTCACGGTCTTACCGCTTCCGGGTGGGCCGATCAGCATCAGGTTCGGGTCGATCGCCGGCCGCCACACAACCTCGTTGCCGTCTTCGTCGATTCCGTACGGAATTTCCACCGAGTCGTAGCTGGCCATGAGGTCGGCACCGGGGTCGAGGTCCGGTGCCGGCAACCAGACACTGTCCGGGAATGCTGTGCGTTGCTCGAATCGAACCCAATCCGTTTCAAGGTTCCACCGTGCTCGCCAGCGACCGGGCAATGTCGCGCTCATTCCTCGTTCGACGCGGGTCCGGTAGCCATCCGATTCCAGTTTCGGACCAAGTTCGTGACGTACTTCCATTGAGGTCACTTCGCCGGTTTCGGCGGCGACGTCGATCACGGTTACGGTCGCGGTCGGGCCCAACAGTTGGGCGATGATCCTCTTCGCGCGCACAACCTGGTCGCTGTCGGAAACTTCTCGTTCCGGCTCGGCAGCGGGCGTGAAGATCAGGCGCCGGCGGGCGGGGTCGTGCTTGTCGAGTTCGAAGAAACCCCACCCTTGATCTTCGAAGACCCCGCAGATATCAGCGAGCCACGTCTCGTCATTCAGTGCCTGTGTGGAGTCGTAGTGCACGGTGAGTTTCCTCGGAAGTCCCGGCCATCCACTGCTCCATTTCGATGTCGACAGCACTGCCCGGGTGGCCTCCGGCAGCCCCACGATCGGACACAGTCTTTCGATCACTTCGTCGACGTCGACATCGCGAAGCTGGTTACGTTTGCCGGCTAATCCGGCGTAGAGGGCAGCGATCGACAAGCTCGCCGCGGCGGGCATCGCGAGGGCGCTGTATCCGAACAGCGGAGCGGCGGCGCTGGCACCGACCGCGGTCGTTCCCAAGCAGAAACTGTCGCGGAGCCAGGTGTGCGGCCGCGGCGGCAAGGAACTGATTCGGGGAGAGCGTGCGAACCGCGCACCACTTTGCTGCGGAGGTGTTGTTGTCATCGCCAGGCCTCGCCGTCACAAGTCGGCGAGGAGATTACGAGCGTGCCGGCACTGACGCCGCGATCGCCTTCCGCTCGCCAATTCGTACTTCCTGATCCTGACTCGGCGTATCCAACTGCCGATCGGTGCCGCGGCAACCTTGCGTTCGCAGATCGCTGATCAGTTCGCATTTCCACGCTGCTCCCTCCTGCGCGAGCGAGCACACAACCTCGCCGCTGATTGATCTCTCCTACTCGGAGGAAGATCCCGGTAAGGGAGCTTGTGTGACACGCGCTGCCAAGTTTCCTGGTCCGTGCTCGCTCCAAATCTGGAAGTTGTGCGCTCATCGCCTCATATCGGAGTCCTCTGGGAGGCGTCCCATCCTCATCCCATTGACCAGACCTTGCGCCACCGCAATGCTGTTACGGCAATCGCCGTGTCCCGACTCAACGAAACCGATGCGGGAACGATCCTGTTCTACGATGCATCAGATTGGCGGCGTGACCTCGTCGCGCGTGGCTTAACCAATCGGATGCACACGGAACGGCGGCCTGTTGTCGCGATCCTCTCGATAAGGCAGCACGCGCTGTCGGAGCGCTGACCAGGGAACTCCGCATCAGATTCACTACACCGGGCATCAGATTGACCGACGCCGGCATCAGATTCGCCGAGTCGGCATCAGATTCGCCGAGTCGGCATCATCAGATGCACTGAGTCAGGACAAATCCTGTCCTGACTCAATGAATCTGGCGGACCTGACCAGCGGTTCGCCAGGCTCGGTGCGTCGTTGCCTTGATGAGCGACTCATTGAATTTGGCGAGTACGGAAATAAGTATGGAGATGAAGGTTTCGCCGATTCGCAGCTACACCAGGTGATACTGGGTGATCTCGCCCGGCCAACTCTCCCAGCTCCACTGAGCCGTCCGCCAGATAGCCGACACGACTCGCCAGATTCAGTGATCCTCCGCCACCTTCATTGAGCCAGTGTCGGTTCTTGAGCGATCTGGCGGTGGCGCCCTGCCGTGAGCTGCGGTGCGCCACTTGTCGCGGTCATGTCGTCATCAACCCCTTCTCACGCGATCTGGCGGATTCTGGGGACAGAGGCACCCGAATCGGCGCGACTGCAACACGTGGAACTGCGGTTCCACCGCTTCCGCCACTTCGGATGAGGAGCCTCGCCACATGTGTGAGAACTCCCGCCAGATCAGCTGAGAACCGATAGGAACGACCTCACCGGCCGTTCCAGTTCGTCGACCACCTCCCGGCAACCACCGCCACGGCACCCGACGCTCCACCCCGGACCCGGAGACGAACACCGCCTCGAACTCGTCATCGGCACGGCTCAACTGCGCAATCTCTCCCAGCACCGAGGCATGCGCCACCCGGGCGAGAAACTGCGCCAACGCCGCGCCACCTATGTGAGAAACGCGCCAGATCGACCGAGAACCGACAGCCAGGACAAATCCCCGATTTACACCACCACCCCTTGACACGTTGGTTACGCTCCGATCAGCGCAACGAAGAGAGCATGGATCGGAGCGAATCCCCCGCGTACGGGAATTATTCCGCTCAGGCAATAACCTCTCTCACGCGTCTTGATCGTTCCTTCAGCCTCGGCTACGTCCCCGTACTGTGGCCCACGCTGCCGATCTCCCTGGTCTCGCACTCCGATCAAGAACCCGTCCCAACACCGTCCCAACACCGTCCCAATGCCGTCCCAACACCGTCCCAATGCCGTCCCAACACCGTCCCAATGCCGTCCCAACATCAAGACTGCTTGACTTACGGGCTTATCCGTGGTGCTCCTCTCAACTAACAGGTCGGCCGTTCACTCCCCGGGAGAGTCGTGAGAAGGGTGTGTCAGTCGATTTCGACACCGAGCTCCTGAGCCTTGGCCGCGCCGAAGCCGACCAACTCGGTGCGGTCAGGACAGTGCGCAATATCCTTCGTCTTCGGCGGCAACGTACTTCGAACGAGCAGTGCCACCGCGCTCTATCGACTGATCATGTCAGGGTGGGCGTCCACAACGATGCGGTAGCCGATGCCGACGAGAACACTGCCGGCGATGCGGACGGTAAGTTGCACCCAGCGCAGATGAGCGCCCCGTTGGTCGGGCACAAGTTCAGCCTGTCCGGCGACGACGAAAGGATTCGGATCGCCCGGACCGCTCGATCCCCACGTGTGCGGTCGCCTCGGTGTCGAAGTAGGGCAGGAAGTCGGGCAGGAACACCGACGCCACATGCGGCTTGGACGCCGAGACGCTGCGGCCGAAGAATTTGCCAACGGTGACTCTCTTAGGGCGCGGAGGCATGCTCGGAGGAGGCTACGTGATCAACGGCACCTGGAATATCTGAACTAGTTCTGATGTAATGGTGTGTATGAGCAAGTCGACTACTACGGCCACATTCTCCGAATTTTTGAGGTCACCCAAGGATGTCCTTGGCGTCCTCGAGGACAGCGGTGAGGTGGTTCTGACTCGCCGGAATGCTCCAGCTCTGCGGTTGACCCAGGAGTCGGCGAGCCGCGCGGAGTTGAGCGCCCTCGGCGTCGTCGGGCAGCTTTTCGCTGCCTCCCTCGATGAGGCGGCGCTCGATCGTGTCGCCACCCGCCTGGCCGTGACACTGCCGTGGATCGGGTTACTCCCTGCGGCCTTGCACGCGGAGTTCGTCGCCGAGTTCCAGGCCACGGCGCGTGCCTGCATCGCTGTGGCCCGCTTCGATCGACTCGCGATCCTGCTCGAAGCATGGAAGGCCACGGCGGAGGCGTACGCCGACCCTCGGTTGACAGCTGATGGCTCCGACTTGGAGTATCTCGATGAACCCGAGGTGGTCGAAGCCCCGGATCTCGGCGCGTGAGCAAGAAGGATGGCCCGGTCCCTCGTCCGATCAAACGTGTCGAATGGCATCTCGTGTTCGCCACGCGTGACGCCGCGAAGGGCTGGACCGATCTGCTGGCGACCGCACGCAACGCCACGGTCGATGCATGGGACACACTCACCCGAGAACCGATAGTGGAGACATCGCGGCTGTATCAGCTCAAGGGCGACTACGCCTACGGGACGTACCAAGGGCGAACCTACGCTCGGTACCAGTACAAGGTGACCGACGGTGGGCGGATCTGGTTCTTCGTCGATCCGGCGCCTAAAGGCGCGAAGAACGCCGGCCGAGTTCTACTCGAGCGATGCGAGCCTGGGCATCCGAAGGAAACCGAGTAAGGCTCAATACGGTCGCTGCGAGCACGCCGAGCGGTGGGGCGCGACCCTGCCCCAAACCGGAGGCCCATTAACGGTCCTGGCCTGCGGGAACCTGTAGGTCAGTGGTGCAGTCGACGTAGGTCGGCGTGGGCGGTGGGTGGCATTTGCGCACGATCTCGGTGTGGCAATAACGTCCTGGCGGGTGTCAGGCTGTCAACTTCTTCATGTGCTCACGCACGGCCGGCACGTATGCCTGGGTCTGGCCGAATGGCGGAATCCCGCCGTAAGTGACGACGGCACCCTCCCCGCCGTTGTAGGCGGCGATGATCAGATCGGTGAAGTCGCCCTTGACGGCTCCACTGTCGTGATGCGGTCGAAGGTAGTCGGCGATGTGGCAGAGATAGCGCCCTTCCGAGGCGATCGCGTCATACGGATTGAACGGGTCGGCAGCGTTCGGTGGTTCCGCTTTTCCGCTTCGATCTAGACCGGAATCCGTACCGAAAGCCTTCCAGGTCTCCGGCATGAACTGACTCATTCCTTCGGCGCCGCCCTGGTTTACGCCATCGCCCTTGCTGACCGCCTTTTCGTTGAACCCGGACTCTTGTTGAACGATGCCGGCAACCAGAACCGGGCTCACCTCTGGGCACAGAGACCCAGCAGCCGAGACTGCGTTGGTGTATTGCGGCGGGATGCTGCCAGGGGCGAACCTGGTCTGATCACCGACCTCTGGCGGGCACGGCTCCGTGGTGGTCGTACCGCCCGGAGCGCTGCCGTAGTGGGAGTCGGCGGTCGGCATCCCGCCGCCCTCGAGTGTGACGTGTACGTGGTCGAAGTGGTTTGCGGTGTAGCCGTGACGGTCCTCCATCAGCGACCAGTCACCGGTGCCGTCCCAGTAGCGCTGTTGCCAGATCACGTACTCGACGCTGAGGGCCGCTTTGTTCTGTTGGAGGTACAGGGCGATCTTGTCGCCGAGTGCCTTCCCTTGGGCGCTCGCGGAGTCGGGAATCATGATGTCGACCGCGCGCCCGGCGGGGTGGTCCTGGGCGACGTCGTCCGTGGGGCGCCAACCGCCGATGGTAGTGATCTCGGGGAAGGCCGCCGCGATTGTGCGCATGACGCGGATCGAGTCGACCTGCATCTGCGCTTCGCTGCCTTTGTCGGCGGGCAGCGGTGGCAGATCTCCACCGGTGGAATCGGTATGTGCGACCAGCTCTGCTGGTCCTCGAGTGGGCGAGATGGTTCCTTGTTGTTTGAGCCACGGAATGGGATCTACTCCCCCGCCCAGTGACCAGCCTCCGGGGTAGACGCCGAAGTGAAGATGCGGTCCACTCGACTGTCCTTCGCTGCCCACCTTGCCGATCAGTTGGCCCGCTGTGACCTTGTCTCCGGTGTGGACGAGGACCCCGGACGCCTGCATGTGCCCGTACAGGGATTCGACGATCTGGCCCTCGATGGTGTGCCGGATCCGAATCCAGTGTCCGTAGCCGGCGGCGGGCTCGGCGGCGATGACTTCGCCGTCACCGGCGGCGTAGAACGGGGTGTCCAGTGGTGCTGCGTAGTCCTGGCCGTCGTGCATGCCTGTCTCGCGCATACCGAAGGGTGAGCTGATTGTGTAGGTGCCTTCGGCCATCGGGACCGCGAGGGATCCGGGCTTGAGTCCCATGAGGCTGCCGCCCCCGGCGTCTGGCACAGGTTGACCGCAGTTCGTGTCACTACCGGTCGTCGCGAGGATGACCAGTATCGGAGCCATCATGATGACCATGGCGAAGGCGGGTATTCCGGCGAGCAGCCACCACCACTTTTTCGAGCTGCCTTCCTGTGCGTCCGGGGTCGACGGTGGTGTGTCGAGGAGCGCCATCAGCGAGCTCGGTGAGCCAGTGCGCTCGGCGTGACTACCGGCGCGGATCCGGACTGCGCGGCGGCAGCGAGCAGCTGAGCAGTCTTCGACCCTGCACCGTTGGGGACCCCTGTTTCAGGAGAGGCGGGTCTGGCTGGTCGCGGGGTGCGGCTCGGTGTAGTCGGCAACATCACCGGCGCCCCAGATGTGGTGGTGAATTCGCGGAATCGGCGACCGTCAGGGCTACTGGTCGTGGTGGCCGAGGCGCGGACCTGGCCAGGGTTGGCGACCGGCAACGACGGGGCGACCCCGATGGGGTGCTTGATGCCGGCCTTGTCCGACACCGCCGTTTTCGACAGTCGACTCCGGACAGCGTCGGCAGCAGCGTTCGTAGCCGCGGTTCCACGACTGGTCTGGGCACCGACCGTGCCTGAGGTGGACTTCGGGTAGCTGTCGGGATCGGCGATCGAGTCGACCTTGTTCTTCGCTCGCTTCGCCGTCGAGGAGAGGACCCGTCCGGCAACCAGCACTGCAGCTGCCCCGCCGGTTGCTGCGGTCGACGTGGCTCCGGCTGCGACTTTTCCGGTCGTTGCCGCGGCAGTGCCGGACTTCTTCGCTAGTGCTCCTGCCCCCTTCACCACGGCCTTTCCGCCCTGGTACATGTGGCGTCCGTTGGCGGCCATCGCAGCAATGTCGCGCGCTGTGGTGGGCGTTGAGCGACTAATGGCGGTCGGTGCGACGTTGGGCCGTTTAGTCAGAATTGTTGCCAGGTTGTCCGACATTCGCTTCATTCCCTTGACCGCTCGGCGGAAGAGGAGAAGTGCGGTGACCAGGAAGATGTCGACGAAGAACACCGTGCGGATCAGGTTCGATTCGTCTGCAGCGAAGAGATCCTCGACGACCATGACGTATCCCACGAGGAAGACGATGGCGAAGATCATCTGCAGCAACGCCATTGCGACGTTGGCGATGGTCCGCCAGAACTGCCCGCGCATCGAGGGTGCGATGGCGAGGACGACTCCTGGTATCGATTTGATGGCATTGCCGATCGAGACACCTGCGGCGATGATCAATCGGCCGGCGAGGTAGATCGCGAAGGCCATGAGGAGTGCGCCGGCGAAGATCAGGAAAAACAGGCCCATCGCTTGTCCGGGACCGGGGTTGTCGGCATAGGCCTTCATCGGCCCGTCCTCCCCCTCACATTTGGCGATGGCATCTTTGACGCGGTCTTCCGGTTTCGCGTCGGGATTGATCAGGTCAAGGGCTACGCCTGCCCCAGGGGCGATCTCGGAGACGACGTCCTGCGCTTTGTCTGCGAGTCCTGGCTCCTTGGGCTTCGCGAGGTACGCGGCGTCGAACTCTTTGACGCATTTCCCGTTGTTTTCCGGGGCATCGAGAACGACTCCGAAGTTGATCAGTTGCGTTGGTTGGCGGATGAACGTGTCGATGAGTTTCGATTCGATCGTTTCGATCTCGGTCTGCGGGTTTCCGCTGGTATCACCGCCGTTGGCGAGCCCGGAGGCGACTTCCAGGCCGGCATCTCGCGCCGACAGCACCAGTCCGTTGTCCCCGAGGACGCGATCGACCGGGTTCGAGAGAACGCCCGCGGCCGCGGCCGCGATGACGCAGGACATGAGGAGCTCGTAGATTCCGGTGGAGAATCGGCCGCGGATGATCCAGATGGCGACGCTGAGTCCGGCGACTGTGAGCATCAGCGGGGTCAGCGCGAACTGGTCGGTGATGGTGGTGACCGAGTCGGCGATGGTGCGCACGGGTGTGAGGATCAGGTCGAGCCATTCGAACGAGAGCACCCAGGTGATGAACCAGATGGCCGTTGCCATCAGGAAGCGGAAGACCTCGTATTCGAGGGTGATGATGTACGCCCAGATCATGCGCCAGCCGCCGCCCACTGAGGCGTTGCCTTTGTCGATGGACAGGAAATAGCTCCACGCGTCGATGCCGTGCGAATCTTTCAGATTCATCCAGGCGAAGAACGGGCTCGCACCGCCGCCGCCGGCGGGATCGGCGAGAGCCGGGGTGGCCACGATCATCAAGAGGGCGCCGGCCGCGTGCCAGCCGGCGATGAGGCGGATGAGTAGCCGGCTCCACCAGCGTGCCCACAGCCAGCGGGTTACTGGACGGGTCAGGTGTATCAGTGCGGTCAGCCAGGATTGCGGAATCCATGCGGTGACAAGCCACAGCAGTGAGCGTTTGGCCGCGGCGCGGACACTGAAATACTCCCGGGGTTCGGGGCCGCCGACCACCTCCCGTTCACGGGAGGACGCCGCGGCCGCGGTCATGCTTTCACCAGCTTGTTGTCCTTCGGAGTGGTCGACACTGCAATTCGGCGAGACTCGGTTGCAGGCAGCAGCGTCTTGATACGGCCGACGTTTCCGCTGCCATCGCGCATGTAACCTTCACCGCGGCGGTGAGGTTCGACGTACTTGTCTTTTCCGGTTACCGGAGCTGTCTGCTCCATGTATTGCTTGACCAGTCCGTAGTCGTCCGGGTCGAGGCCAAGCCATTCAATGGCGCGCTTGGCGAGGGTTTCGTCTGTATGACGGTGCGCGATGCGGGTCTTGATCAGTCCGCGCAGCTTCGGGGTGCCGAACGCGCAGTCCTGGTCGCCGAGTCCCACGGCGGCCGAGGACTTGCGGCCCTGCAGCACGAAGTCCTCGACGATGTCGACTCCGTCGTCGGCGCCCAGGAGGTGGTGTGCCTCGTCGACGAGGAACAACGCCATCTGGTCGGGGTCGGCGAAGCACTGTCCGCGGGCGACCTTCGCGATCAGGGTGTACACCGCGTGGCCGAACCGCTTCTCCAGCGGCAGGTTCTCGTAGAGGTGTTGTTTCTCGGTCTGCAGCTGGGTTGGTAAGTCGACCTTGTGGGTGCGGAAAATGATGCCGGGAGCAGTAATGGGCAGCGGGGGTAGATCTTTGCCGAACAGTGCCGCCGCGTAGGTGCGGCGGGCGTAGACGTTCATTGCTTCGCCGAGATCTTGGGCGTGGGCGATCGGGCAAGCACCGGACAGGAGGTGTTCGGTCAGCTCGCCCAAACCCTGGTAGGGGTGCTCTGCGCGGTATTCGGGCTCGATCACTTTTGCCAATGCGATGCCCAGGTCTGAGGAAGGCTGGATCCGGAGCAGTGTCAACAACACGGACTGGGCCATTTCTGCTGCGAGTCCGGCCTCGAAGATCCTCAGTGGATCCATGCTGTATTCGGGTTCGACGAGGTCGACCACGACTGCTTCGGTGACGGCGCGTGCCCAGTTGGCGTACTCGCCGAGATCGCTTTGGTCGATGCCGATGACCTGCCCTCCGCAGTCGACGACCTGGCCGGCGATCACCTTCATGGTGACCGACTTGCCCGATCCGAGCTCACCGGTGACCGCGAAGGATCCGGACTGGTCGCGTAGGGACTTTCCGGCGACGTCGTGGTGAACCACACCGATCCGAGAGGTGGTGATGTTCAGTGCCAACAGCGGACCGCTGCCATCGCCGAGTTCGTTGCGAATGAACGGCATGTACGCCGCGAAATGCGTCGATGTGGTGATCTGCGCGAACTCGCGGACGATCTTCGATGTGGGGACGCCAGGCAACATCGCCCACCACAGGTCTTCCTGGTAGCCGACCGGCGCGACCACCTTGTATTCCTGCTGTTCGAACGCTTTCACCAATGCCTTCGCATCAGCGAGTGCACGCTCCTCGGAATCAGCTCCTACCGCGAACAACGCCGTCCAGGCAACCTCGACCTCATCGCGGTTCGTCTCGAGCAACGAGGTGTATTCGGTCAACGCGGCGGCAGCGAGGTCGAGAACACCTTGGCCGCCGGCCAACTCTCCTTCCCGCTGTTCGTACTGCTCCTTCAGGTTCTCGAGTGCGCGCTTGTTCGCTCGCATGACATCGGCACCGGCGGTTACCTTGAGCCGTACGGCGAAATCGACATCAATATCGCCGAAGTCGTCAGCGAGGGTGAAGAACTCCGAGCCGGGGAAATAGACGCCACCGGCGGGGGTGTCAGCGAGCGCGAGGAGCACTTGGTAGGAGGCCGGGTGGTCGACGATTTCGTACGGCTGGTCGACTTTCAGGACCCGACTGAACGTCGGGACCTTGCCTCGCCAACCCGAAGCCTTCTCTCGATCCGATTGGGCGCCCTCGTCGATCCGGCATGCGGTCAGGGCGGCACCTGACTTTGCTCCTGGCGTCACGGCTGCGTCGGGCAGGTCAGGGTCGACATGCAGTCCGCGCGTCATCGCGTGCTGCCACAGCCACACCATCTGAGCGGGAGTGGCAGGTTGCGGATCGAAGACACCGGGGATGTCGGCCATGATCCGGTTGGCCTGCCGGACACGGGCCCGGATCTCGTCATCGTCAAGTGCGGTCCGCGGCAGCCCGATGTAGTCGGAGAGTGTGGTCCAGGCCGAATGAGCGGCGGCCTTGACCTGATCGACGACCTTGGGTGTGGTCAGCGGAATGCTCAGCCAGTAGATCCTCTGCCCCGGGCGGTATAGCTCGATCGAGTCGAGAGTCGCTTCGCATTCGGTTGCCCAGTCCGGGTGTGCATCGAGATCGACGCCTTCGGTCATTCGGGAAACGATGGCTTCGGCGCTCAACGATGCTGCGATGCCCATCAACAGTGACTCGCCCGGAAGGGCGCGGACGAGCATCGTGTGCAGGGTACGAGCAGTGCGCTTGTCCACATCGGGGCGGTAACCGTAGTCGATGCCCGTGAGCACGTAGTCCGCCCAGACAACGCCGGACTTCGTCCACCGGATGTTCGCGGCCATTGACAGTGTCGGCTGTTCCATAGTGGCGGTGCTTTCTACTCGGAGGTGCCTGCAGCAGCCAGAGCGAGGAGTTCCTTGACGCTCGATCGGCCGGCGCGATGGGTGGGCCCGCTTGCCGGTGTGGGCACCGGAGCGGAGGTCTGCGGTCGTGGTGCGACAGGTTCCGCCGATGCGGTTTCGGTGACCTCGGCGGTGGCGATGTGCACGGCCTGCGGGACGACCGTGGCGCTGAGTTCGGCGGCCGTGGGGTCGGCAGTGATGTAGCCACTCGGACGCACGAGGTGGGGTGGCCGGATGGTCACCCGGCGGCCGTTGATCTGGATCTTGGCACCGGCCGGCGCGAAGGCTGCGGCGCAGATTCCCTGTGCCACTGAGGCGGGGCTCCGGCCGGCAAACCGGACTTTGCCGACGACAAAGACGGTGCCCAGTGACCAGAAGGCGAAGAATCCGACGTTCCAGGAAATGCTGTCCCGAAGCCACAGTGGATGCAGGAGCCACAGGAGCGCACCGACGATTGCGCCGCTGACGGCTTGCGGAACGGTGTAGGGACCGAACGGCAGCTTCTTTCCGTCAGGTGTACGCCCGATCAGCTGCGGCACCTTGCGAGCGCGGGTGAAGTTCTTGATGACTTCCCCGGTGGTGCGATCGTCACTCATCGCAGCACCGGCCCACTCGTGACTTCATGCCGGCGAAGCCGCGAACCCGCTTCCGCAGTGCTAGCTACATCGAACATGGGAGCCCTCCTTGTAAGAGGTCGGTGGCGCAACGAGGTCAGTGCTGGCAAGGCATCTTTCAGCCGGTGCGAACGAGCGGAGATCACACGGGAAGGTCTAAGCCGGAAATCGGCTCGGCCACGATGTGCACCACGGCGGGAGCGCTCTCCAACTCCTCACCTGTCGAGTCCTTCAGGACGTCCATGTTGAAGACGACCCACAGTGCTGCACCGCCGATGAGCGCGGAAGTGATGAGCCGGGCAACTGTGAATGAGGCCATCAGATTCTTGAGAAGGAAGAACAAAACGAGGCAGCCGGCGGCCGACTGGAGGAGCAGCTTGCCGTTGCTGGTGAACTCCTGCGCCTTGTCGAAAAGCCCTGCGGCGAGGACCGCGTTGTTGGGATCGGTGGTTGCGAGCGCAATGGACATGATGGGTTACCTTCCGGATGAATGAGGATCGGTTCCTGACGGGGAAAAAAGCGGCACGTCGCCGGCAGTCGGCACCGAAAGTGCGGGGGTCTGTCCTGAATCAGGCGATGCGGACTCCGGGGCACCGGCACTTGGTGTGGTCGAGCTCGGTGCGGTCGTTGACGAGGATGGTGTTCGGGGTGCCGCCGGCGGGTACAACGGCGTTGCGTCAATTGCGCTGACCTCCCACCGGCCGCCGCGGGAGGTCATCGTCAGCGCGTACTGCCCACTGACCGAATCGACCTCGGCGACTTTCTGCGCTGCCGTCACCAGGAGGCGCACAACATCACCGTCAGGCAGCGGTGCCGATGCACTGGCAGCACTCAGGTCTTCCGACGAATAGACATCGGTGATTGCCACTCTGCGATACGGCGCCGGAACAATCGGGGCGATCGAAACCCCCGGCGTGAGATAGCGCGCTACTTCCCCGTTGCCGGTCAACATCGCGGACAGGAACTCGTGCGCGGACGTGGCGATGGGATGGTTGGCGACCCGGTACTTGTAGCCGAGCTTGACGTCGATCGAGGTCGACGGTTCAGCTACTTCGGCGGGGAGTGCGGCGGCCCTCACGCCCGCTTCGGTGACCACAACCGGCACCTGAAAGTAGCGACGAACTGTGGCCGCATTCGCGTCCGAGGCGGCTCGAACTGACACCGAGATCGTCACCGCGTATGTCCGTGACTTCTGCTCGTAGTCGATCGACGCGACGGCCGGATCAGTCGCGGCAAACAACGGCGCGGTCGGAAGGCTGGGGCTTCCCGAGACGAAATGATCGAGTTCTTGTTCATTCCCACGCGATGCCTGGAGCCAGGCAACGACGAACTGCCGAGCAAGATCTTCGGCTTTCGCTTGACCGATTGTGTCGACGTCTGCGGTGTCCTTGGTGGCGTTGTCGGTGAGGTTCGGGGTGGGCGAGGATCCGAAGACGACGAGGATCAGGGCAACTATTCCGGCGCCGAGTGCGGCAAGGATTCCTGCCTTGAGAAGTCGGGTGGTCCACACCTGCCGAAGGCCCCACTGTGCACGCACCGCGCGCGCCAACTCCTCGGCTTCGGCGACAACGGAGTCGACGCTATTTTCAGTCGCGGGATCGGTCTTGCTCTTGGGGCTGCGGCCGAAGTTGTTGATTTTCGCGAGGTCGATTTTCATCGGATGCCGGCTTCTGTCGTCGGGTCGGACGTTCTGCAATCGGGGACGGAATCCGCGATGTCGAATGCGGACGCCCGCGACAGCGCGGCGCGCGCGGCTGGCGCTTCGACGAACACCAACAGCCACAGCGAAGTGTTCGCCTCTTCATCGAGAGGGTTCACCGCCAGGGCTGCCGCGACTCGACGGATCTCCTCGGTGACGGCGTGCACGTAGCCGAGATCGTGCAGCTGGGCTTGCAGCGAGTTGTCGAGCTCGTGCATCCGGTCCTCCTGGCGACTGGGGTGTGGAAGAGCGCCACACAGAAAAAGTGGGCTTCTACTTGGAGGAAGATCCGGGTCCGGGGGCTTGAGTGACATCGTTCGCGAAACTTTCTTGAAGTTTTTCTGCAGTCACCAAGGGGTTATTGCCTCAGCCGAAAGAGCGCACGTGAGGGGCACTCCCTGGCCCACCGCCGCACAGCCGGAACCTTCACGGCAACAACGCCCTGGCAATAACGACAGCCCCTCCGGCAACAACAAACACGCAGGTCAGAGGCAATATCCGGTTGCTGTACTGGGCGCGAGACCACCTCGCCCGCGCCCAGAGGAGACCGATCGTGGAAACGTCCACCCACGCACCCACCGCCATCACAGCGTCATCGGCAACGCCGGTTCGCAGCACCGCGCAGAGCAATCTGTACAGCCGCTTGAACACCGAGTGGATGTACCTCTGCGCTCGCCCCGCCGCCGAAGTCTTGACGTGGTCGGTGAGCCGGGCCGCGCTCCGTGACGTCGCGGATCTCAACGATCTCGCCGCGGCGCACCGCCGAGATCGTGATGGTGTGCTTCTGGCGCTGCTGAGACTGCATCAGGAAGGAAGCGCCCTTGCCGGGCGAGCGCTACTGCAGCTGATGCTCGGCAAGCTCATCTCCCTGACGCGCCACGCACGGGTCAGTGGGCACGATCGGTATTACGCGTGCGATGAGAGAGCGGCCTCCACTGTGGCCACGTTTATGTCACTGATCGCCACCTACAGGCCCTCCGGTGAGAACGTCTACGCGGCGCTCTTCCTGCACACGCTGAAGAAGATCACGTGCGAGGAAACCTTCACCCAGGAGATCCCCGCCTCCGATGTCATGGACGAGTCCGACAGTGCTGAGAACGAGCCGGAAGCGGATATCTCTGCTCCGGCTCTGCTCTCCTGGGCGGTCGAAAAGAAGGTCATCAACGACCTCGATCGCACCCTGATTCAGCGGGCATACCTCGAGCAGACCGATTGCGACCTGGCCGTGATTGCCGCGGAGATTGGGATGACTCCGGCAGCGCTTCGCCAGCGGCTCTACCGCGCGGTCACACGCATTCGCAAAAGTGTCGTCGCCTCCAACCCGCCGACTCCTCGACCCCGGTTTGCACGTGGTCGTCGTCGGACTGCAACGACTACTGCGGTGATCTGATGATCCGTAGTCTCGCGCCTCTGTTCACCGTCATGGTCTTCATCGCGGCGGCGTTTCTTCTGACCGAAACGTCCTTGCTCCTCGAAGCGACGCGAGGATTCGATGCTGCACTCACCCGCCCCGCAATCGCTCGTCCCGGACTGCTCGCCGAGTCCTCGCATGTGATGAGCAGAGTCGCTCTCACTGTCGCTGACTTTCTGCCCCGCGACATCACCACTCATATCGACAGCGGTCGGGTCATCGTGCCGGCGCTGTATCGCTGACGAAGAGAGAACACTCATGACAAACCTTCACGCACCATCATCTGAGGACGGTCGCGCCAACGACAGCGGCCGGGTTGCCCTGCTCGTCGCCTCCTTGCTCGCTGCACTCCTCGCCTCGCTCATCGCGGTTGTGTCGCCAAGTCAGGCCGGGGCGGCGCCGGCATCATCGGGCTGCCCGGCAGTGGAAGTGGTGATGATGCCGGGAACGTTCGAGACGGACTCGACCGCCAATCCCGACGTCGCGAAGGGTCTGCTCAAGCAGGTCACCGATCCTCTTTCCCAGCTGTTCGGTAGCTCCATCAAGATCACCTATCCGGCGTACGAAGCGTCCGCCTTCAACAAGGGCAAGACCTATGGCATCAGTAAGGCATCTGGCATCGCGGCCGGCGCGCGCGTGATGCAGACTCGTGCAACGCAATGCCCGAACACTCTGTTCGCACTCGGCGGCTACAGCCAGGGTGCGGACGTGGCCGGCGACTTGGCGTGGTTGATCGGCCACGACAAGGGTCCGATCCCGGCAGAGAAGTTGATCGCTGTCGGTCTTGTTGCTGACCCACGGCAGAGTTCGAATGGCGACAACACTCTCGTCGGTCCTCCCGTCGACGGTGTTGGGATCGCGGGGGCCAGGCCGGGCGGGTTCGGAAAGACTGCTGCAGTCACGCGTTCGTACTGCGCCCCCGACGACCTCTACTGCTCGACCAACGCCGGCAAGGATGGATTGCTCGCCGGACTTGGACGGGTGCTTGCGCAGCCTCCGACTGCTTCCGGTCCGCAGCAGAGCGATGGATTTCAGCCCACCACCGCGGGTCTGCAGAACGCCTTGGTGTCCGACTACTCGAAGGTCGATCTTCCGGGATTGGCCGGCAACATCGAGACCCTCCAGCAACAGCTGCAGTCCGGCGCTCCGGACCTGAAGAGCATGGAATCGGCGGCGACAGATGTTGCCAACACCCTTGTTCCGGTGGTCGATACGACCAGCTGGGTTACCCAGAATCCGGCTGTGGAACAGACGCTCAAGACCGCGGACGCGTCGACTCCCGAATACGCCGCCGGCCAGCTCGTCGACAAGGTCAAAGGCATCGACCTTACGAGTGCATTTCAGGCCGCGGACACCATCGCGCGGACGGTTCAGAATGCCTCCACGCCGGATCAGGTGCAGCAGCTGCAGACATCGGTGGATACCTTGTCCACTCAGGTCTCCCCCTTGGCCGCTACTCCGGCTGATGGTCTGTCACTCGCGGCGGACGCACTTTCGATCATCAAGCCGAGCGTGCTCATCAACCAGGTCACGCACATCGGGACGAACGCATTCGACCTCGCCAACAACATCCCTGCAGTCCTCGACATCGTGTTCAACCGGATCCCGCACATTGTTCTCGATCCGGGTCTCGATCCGATGGCCAAGGTCAAGGCTGTCCACGCCGAATTCGACCGGATCAATGTCCTGTTCGAGCCACTCATCACGCTCGCCGCCGGGCTCGACTACAAGACCGCGGCGGCCCTGATCGCGATGATTCCCGACCCATCCGGCGCCGCACAGATCATCTCGATGATCGTCGGCGTCGTCGGGAATCTCGACATCATTGGTCTGGCGAACACCGCTGGCGAACTCCAAAAACAGCTCTGGCACGCCATCGAAACCGGCGACATCATCGGAGCCGGCCTCGGCGCACTCCCCCACATCCTCGACTTCGCGAAGATCGCGGTGGGCACACTCAGCGGTGGCCAGAAGACCGACGCGTCCAAGCTCGGTTCGGTGTCGGCGTCCACGACGACCGGACAGCAGATCATGCAGCAGTCACAGGCTGGGGACCTTGGAAAGCTCGCCTCGAGCCTCACCGCCCTGGCAGGCTCTGACGGTGCAAACGCCCTTTCCCAGATCGGTGCTGAAGGGGTGAAGTTCGCCTCATTCATCGGGTCCGGAACTCACCAGAACTACGGGGAGCTCGTCGTCGATTCATCAGGCACTACGGCCCTGCAGGACATGACCAACCACTTCCGCGATCCGATCGCCAAGGCCGTGGCCAAAATCGGTCGTACATCGAATGGAGGTTGGTTCGATGCCGGTCGGTGAGCCCAGACACTCCGAGCCGACCGCCCGCACCGAACAGTATTGCCAGAAAAGGGTCCCACCGGCCGGGGTCCTTTTCGCGGTGGGACAGACGGAAGACCCGACGTTTCCCATACGCCTCACGTATCCGGCCATCCGGGGCAAGACCTGTTGTATCCGGCGCGCCCACTGCCAGACTGAGTAGATGGGCGACTCCGCCGTCAACGTGAAGCAGCTGGACCTCTCGAACCTCGTCTCCGCTCGGCTCAGGCAGCTCGGCGATAAATACCAGGCCGCGTCACACCTCGTTTCGTCCGCAGGTTTCCAGGTCGGCTTCGTCCGGCTCGCGGGCGGGATGGCCGAATGGTCGCGCGAGCGGGACGGCCACAGGCAAATGCAGGAGCGCCTCTCGAATGAACAGTTCAACATCCTGATGTTGGCACCGGTCGACTACGCCTCACGTACAGCGATGACATGTCTGGACCTCTGTGCTGCAGCGGCCTATCGGCTGCGAAAATCTGTCCAATACGACGCTCGGGCAGGGATTCAGATCTAGATCACCTGCGTGAGGCTATGAACAAGGGTGTCGAGCTGCGCGCTGAACAGGGCGGATCGGAGCCTCTCAAGCGGACGCGTGACACCGTCACCCATAGACCGATCTCGGAGTACTCAATCGTCGGCAGCGATCAGCCGACCACCTCGATCGAATTCGATGGACAACGGTACGACGGAATCGCCCCAACCTCTCGTTTCGCTCGATTCGCCGAGACTCAATACGAGGCGTTCGTCCAAGCAGTTCGAGCGGACTTCCCCACTAATCGGGCGACGACGACGGCGTAGTCGGGCACAGAGCATCCGGGCCAGCGGGCACCGAGGCCCCGGGTGGCAAGACCCATCGAGGAGGACGCAGTCACAGGACCGCAACTAGCCTGCACGCCAGGCTCCTCCCCCTTCATCGTTCAAATACCGTGGTCGCGATCTGTTCGTCGTACACGTGACGACGTCAGGGAGCGGTGGCAGCATTCACCAGGTGCGGGACATCGCCGTCATCGACACGAGCACCGGAAGGTACTGGAACATTACCTCTCCGAGTCACAGCGAGCTCACTGCGGACGCGAGTGCGGTACTCGGCCTCCGGACTCGCACGAGGACGCATGGAGGGGCACATCGCTGGCGGATTCCACGGCGACGCGCACACGCAATTGCTCACCCGACTGCTCGCCGAGGTCAACCTCTCCCCCACCTGGCATCAGAGCGCTGATATCAGGAAACTGACAGCTGGCGCTCTAGGGATACCACCGACCCACACACCACTGCGGAACAGACATGCAACCTCTCTGCTGGGGCGTTTCCCTCCGAAACGCCCGCCACAGCGCCGCTCAGATGGCAAAGGCGGCCGCCGCTTGCTTCGACGCGCTCGAACATTTCGCAGCTGCAGGTCGGACTGCCACTGGCGACCCGATGACGAACTGAGCGACAGATGCCCCGACGCGATCTCCAGATCCCACCGCGAATCCCGAATCCTCCGGCGCCTTCGCGGTCGTCACATTGCGGGGTTGTGGGTTTCTTGCGGCCCTATTTCGTTAGCGCGATCGATGGTTTGGCCGCGACCGGGACGACTGTCCACTCACTTCTGGCCGTCCCCGTCGCTGTTGCGCCGATGATTGTTCTCGCGCTCTGGGTAGTAGTCGCAAACAAGAAGTAGGGCTCGTCGGCGCTACTCTGCCGCCTGTGTGCGTTCGTCGTCCCCGAAGAAGTATCCGGTCAGAGCCGCTGTGATCAGATGGGACCGCGACTTCGCGGCGAGATCGACGACGAGTTGATCAATGACGTCGAAGTCGGACTTGAACAGGCGGTATGTCACTTGCGTTTCAGAATCGTCACGTGACGATTTGGGGCGAATGCCACGGGGCGCGAAGAGCCCTCCCCCGATTCGTCCACCGGGGTACAACAGCTCGGGTAGACGCTCATGCGTCGCCTCGATCGCGACAATGAAGATCTGACCGTTGGTCATTCCCGTTTGCTCACGAAGCTGCTCAAGCTTTGCGTGGCACTTTGCCGGAACCCGAACGCTTGACGACTTCCCACCGCCGTCCGCGTCTGCCACCGACCCACGCTCAGGTGGCGCTTCGCGATTCGGTTCAACTTCCACATCATCAGATCCCTCGATGTACTGGGATGCGATGTGTTCGACCGATCGAGCAGCCGGCGATCGAAAGGTCGAAGCCAACGGACGGTGTTCCCCAGTGGCTTGAGGTCGACCATGTTCCTGCGTCACGACGATGTACTCCGATGCTGAACAGGGAGCGAGAGGCACTCGCTCGTACCCAAATGATCTTGATGTGTTTTATACAGCCCGCCCTGGACTACTCGGCTCGGCGGTACATACCGTCAACAGTGCCCTAGGAGCGCACCTTCAACGTGAAACGCGATGTTATATGAACAACATAGACCAACTCATGCCTATACCAAAGAGAGCAGTGCGGACGTACATGCCTCCACAGTTGATTCACATGCATACCCGTCCCAGTGTCGTACCAATATCATCCCAAAATAGCGATGAAACAATTTTCGAGATGTTTCTATGCAATCTTGATAGCCAGCACACGCAATCTTGCCAGTCTCATGGGATGCAGATGGGACGGCCTAGAGATTGGTTCGAACTAATATTGATTGCTTTCCGCTTTCCTATCCTTTCACGTTCGGGATACCTTGTTTGGGAACTGCATCTACCACTTAGAAGAATTCGGGACGATTGCGTAACGATGGGTGACACCCACACCGCATGATGGCATCATGTTCATATGACGGTGCCAAATGGCGAGGGCCTTGAGCTTGGCCTTCCGTGGGTCGAGGATCTGCGCTGGCACCGCGATCAATGTAGGCAGTCTCGCTTCCAATGGAGCGGCAGTGAGGCGCTTCTCGCGGCCACAGAGTTCACCCGCGGCCGCCACGACTTCACCTCCCTGATGGATCTGCGCGAGCTGAACGAGGGCCGGCGCGCTGCCACCGAGTACGCCGCAGTCTGTCAACGCGCGTTCGGCGAGGCAGTCAGGCAAGCCCGACGGGCTATCTGTCCCACCTCCTGGGTGACTGTCGCCGCCGAACTGGACTCGACGGTCGACGACTGCTCGGCCAGCTCACACTTTGCGACCTGGTCAAGCCCTGCAGATAGAACAAATGCCCAGGTGGATCGGGTTCATCGCATCGTCGATGGTCTCTACTTCTCGAACCCTCTGATTCGGGCATGGGAGCTCAAGCAGCTCTGGGACCTGTACAAGGCCGCCGAGAACATCCTCGAAGACACCGTGATCGACCTCGTCGTCGAGCTCGACAGACAGCGACGCGCTCAGGACATCGCCGATGCGATCGGCGTCATCACTATCGCGGGCCTCCACCATCGAATCAGCCTCCAACGAAGCCGGCGCGGCACGGTCGGCGATCCCCGCAGACGACCGAATCAGTACAGGTAGGACACAGTTCTGCGAGCGTTTCACGCATGTGTTCACGCAAGTGATTCCCTATATCTTCACGCGAACGGGACTTCTCACCTTTCACGCTGTCAGGCCTCGCACTCAACGTTCGATCCGCAGAGCCTTCCGGTCGGGTGCCAGCTCGATCTCACGCACTGCACCTAGCGCCCAGTTGCGGTACTCGGTCACGCATCTCATTCGGTTTACCCCCTCGCACTCGGACCCGCAGCGAGGGCACGTATCGGTTCACGTATTACAACCAGTGATGTTGTCCGCATAAGCGACAGGATTAGTTCACGTGCAAGCACCTGCACTGGTCTCCCGCGTCTAATCACGCCCGTGTGCACGTGTTGACACAAGCATGTAGCCACGTTCGGGCCATCGCAGAAGATCACGCATCTGTCCACGTAGTTTGTCCCACTTGACATCCGGCAGTCTGTCCCGCGTTTGTTCATGCTGATGGTCACGCGGTATGACACGCAATGCTTCACGCATGCTCTCACGCGACGTCTCACGCGTGTCTTCCTACGTAAGTCAACGCAGGACAACTAGGTGCTCGTCACGCGTTTAATACCGCCAGAGTTCACGCGTGCCATGCCGCATGTCCTCACGTAGGTTAACCAGCGTGTCGCCATGCGTATGACCACGCCGATTGACCTGCCGAATGACACACTTGATTCCACGCTGGTATTCATGCCGATCACCACGTCTACTATCACGCCAGTTACCAGGCATGATGACCTGCCGAACTACCTGCGTTGCCTCATACGGTTGCGCCCGTTGTATCTCACGCGTTTGCTCACGCAGATCTACCTACGGTCTGCCCCGCGTGGCATACGGCAAGTTGTCCAGGAATCCTGCTAGCTTCACTGGGGAACCACTCGTCACAACCAAAGTCCAATGGGAGAACTGCCATGTCCATGCACGTCGTCGAGACCTCAACTGCAGAGCAGCAGGAACTGCCGGTGTCGTTCGGATTCTTCAACGGCAAGGGGGGAGTGGGAAAGACAAGCTGTGCCGCCAACTGCGGCGGACTCCTTGCCGCCGCCGGATACCGAGTTCTGATCGGTGACTTCGACCCCCAGGGGAACCTGTGCCGCGATCTGGGCTACGACAAGCGTGACGGATCCGAACTGTTCACCGCGCTCCTGCAAGGGTCCGCGCCTCCGATCGTCCACAATGTCGGCGGCCGCGAGAATCTCGATGTGGTGCCGGGTGGTCCCGCGATGTTCGACCTGGCTGCCGTCATGGTTTCCCGCCAGCAGCGTCAGGGTGGTAAGCGGCTCGGACAGCTCGTTCGCGCCATGCTCCTGCAGGTTGCGCATAACTATGACGTGATCATCTTCGACACTCCGCCCGGTGATTTGACCATCATGGAGGCATTGATGGAGGTCGTCCAGGCTGTGGTCATCCCAGTCAGGGCGGACGACGCAAGCCTCGACGGGTTGGAAACAATTGCCGGCCAGTTCTCGGCGACACGCGATGGTGATCCAGACCGTAATCTACCGGCTGTCAACCCACGGCTGCAGTTGGCAGGTATTTGCCTGTTCGGTGTGGGTTCGCGTTCAACCAAGCTCACGGCGAAGATCCGCCAATCCGTCAACGAGATGATCGGGGATGCCGCCCCCATCTTCGAATCCCGGATCCGGACGATGGAATCTACGGCCTACGATGCCCGCCGGGAGGGCTTGCTGGTCCATGAGCTGGAACAGCAGACCGAAGTCGCCAAAGTCGCACGTTTCGCCGCACTGAAGAAGGGCGCCAAACCGACGGATCAGATACTTTCGCGCAATGCGTCCGGGTTGGCCGAGGACTACGCAGAACTGACACGCGAAATCCTCGTTCGTCTGTCGACCATCAGCGAGGAGGTGGCATCGGCATGACCGAAACCAGCACTCCCCGCCGCAAGAGCCTTGCCAGTGCTTTCGCTCCGAAAGGTAACCGAGCGGAGGGTTTAGCCGGCCTCCTTCCGACTGCAGGCAACCCCACCCAGCCTCGGCGCTCTACCCCGATCACCGAGGTAGAACCAGCCGCGGAGGAGTCTCGGCATGTCGAGAAGGCGCCTGCAGCGCAGGAGCCGCCACAAGCTCAGGCCCAACCACCCGCTCCTACCACTACGGCGCCCATTCGCTCCGAGCCGGCTCGTAAACCAGAACCGACCCCACCACCTGCACCCGTCGAAAAGCAGGATCCAATCTATGAGCCTGTCCCGGACCCGACCCCGGTCCTCGACGATGATGTCGAACCTTCGACGGAAACCGGGAAGGTGACCGTGACGGCTTACCTGGATCGCACCACGCGTGATGCACTGCAGAGCCGCGCGGCCGAAAGTAGGTGTGATCACGCTGATGTGGCTATCGAGGCCTTCGATTCTGTTGGGATCGCGGGACTTCGCAGCCTGTTCCAGCCGGTGGCCCGGCGATCCGCAGCCGGGATCCCGATGCATCAGGAGCCATTCGCGGTCAAGGGTCCCGTTGAGACGTGGTTCCGGTTCACGACGGCACAGAGGGACTGGCTTGACGCTCAGGTGAAGGTGGTGGGATCGAAGTCCCGAAGCCGGCTTCTCGCTGGCGTCTTGTCGCTGCATCTTCGGACGGCGTCTCGGTAGTGACGATGGGGTAGGGCGGTGGGGGAGTAGAACCTCGCCGCCCTACCTCTTGATCGCTTCCCGAAAGCTCAGCGGTGGTGCGTGCGAAGGCACTTCAGGTGTCTTTGAACCCACTCCCCACCCCACTCCCCACCCCACTCCCCACCGTAGTGGGGAGTGGATTTTACCGTTTGATCAGGTATTTCTTCCCAATCCCCCCACTCCCCACCGAGTCGCCCCGCAGGTCACACGTAGGGGTTGTTGTTCATCTGAAACCGCGGTCGGGCGAGTTTGGTCAAACAGTCCATGCACCGCGGCATGATGCGGCGACGAAGATTTTGTTTCCCATCTGTCACACAGCGCTGGGTCGAAGGATCTTCCTCAAACCAGAAGCGGATTTTTGGTGAAGGTGAGGGGATGCACGATGAACGGCGACACACCGACAACACGTCATTCAACGTTTCCGAAGCAGTTTCTGTTTAGGCTCTTCGCATGGGACGGCCACACAAGGGAACGCGCAAGTGCATATCAGTTCGTGCACCCCTTCAACAGCACAGCTTCTACGAAGCACGCGCCGAAGAGCTCGGACTCGAGCTCGGCGACTACGCCCTGCTCGTCATGGCCCGTGCGTACAACCTGGATGTCCCCGACTACATCCTCAAGAAGTTGGACCCGGAAAAACTACGGGCGCACGACGAGCGCTATGCGGTCTCCGATTCGTCCGACAACGAACTTTCAATCTCGGCATGACCTGGCCATAGATAGCGAAAGACCCCCACTGCTTGCCGGCCTGCGGGGGTCCTTCGTTCCGTTGATTACGAACTGAGTCCTGGAGGGGACCTGGTTCATAAATACGAGTCCTGGAGGGGACCTGTGCCCATACTAACCCGGGCCGCACCGCGCTTGCCAGATCTCGTGGCGCGTGTGTCTGAGGCGGCTTCGTGACTGCTATCACTGCTGGAACCATTCAGATCGGTCGGATGTCGTCATTCGACCGGGTTCGTGCTGCTGCCGAACGCAATGGCGGGGTCAACGAACGCGGCTCGACCCAACTGATGGCGCGGTGCCCGATCCATGGAGACCGTCACGCGTCGATGTCCGTGACCTGGGTCGATGGGCATAGGGGAGGAATGGTGCTGCTTCACTGCCACGGCTGTGAAGCTCCCGTCTCGGAGATCGCCGAGGGTCTGGGTTTGTCGATGACGGACCTCTTCGACGAACCGCTGCCTGATCGCGATGCGCTTACACGCGTAGGCCGATCTCCCCGACGACGTGGTGCCGGGCGGCGCCGGCCGAAGGGTGGACGACTTCCCGCCCGGATCGCGCTTCCGGACGTGACACCTGATGCTCAACACCGGTGGGATCGAGTCAAGGTCTACTCGTATGTATCTGCAGACGGCACTTTGGTGCAGGAGGTAATCCGCGAGGAATGCACGAGCTGTGAAGCTGGCCGGCACAAGCAGTTCCGACAGATTTTCGTGGATGCCGCAGGGACCCGGCTCAGACGTAAGCCGGAGGGTTTTGAACCGGTCTTGTATCGACTCCCGGAACTGCTGTCAGCAATCTCGAGCCATTCGCCTGTGTGGTTACTCGAGGGGGAGAAGGATGTCGAGACAGCCGAGTCGCTTGGACTGGTTGCCACGACCAATGCTCAAGGCGGACTGAACTTCCCTCTCTCATGTGCTGACCTTTTCGAAGGCGCTGAGGTTCGCATCGTGCTCGATCGCGACTCCGTCGGATGGAAGCGAGGTATCGAACTCGCATCTCTGTTGGGTGGCAGTGGCGCCCAGGTCCAGCTCTTGCTGTCCGCAACGGCGGAACCCAAATCTGATTTTACTGACCACGTCGATGACGGACATTGGTCGACCGACTCGATGTGGGGTGGCCTCATCCCTGTTCGGGCTGGGGAAGTCGCTGCCCACGGCTTCGCTGCCGACGTAATCGAGAAGCAAGCACTAATCGAACTTGCGCTGGCAGAGGCGACCGCCAGAGTTGATCGTGCAAGTGAGCGGGACGGAGACGAAGAGTTCCGACGCGCACAGCGGTGGGCGCTCGAATCGGAGCGACGTTTCGAGGATCTGACTGAACTTCTGGACAAAGTTCGACAGCAGGCCGCGGCTGAAGGCACCGATTGGGCGGGAGAAGCGGTCGAGAATGCCATGACCGCATGGCGTGCCGCGCTCGTTGCAGCTCGGGCCACACACGATGTCGCGCGAGTTCCTGTTCCACCGATTCTGCAAGATCCCGAGCTTGAGCCCGTACCGGGTGCGGTTCAGGACTCGCTCAGCCCCGTTGATTCACAGCGGGTCTGGTCCGACTCGGAGAGTCTGGCTACGCCGCTGAACAGCATCCGGGGGCGCAATGTTATTGCTCCGGTGTATCGGATCATTGATGGGAACTTGGTCGAAATCGTCACGACCAAGAGCGGTGATCAACAGGCGAAACTCGTACTGGACCTCGATGCGCGGATCGTTGAGATGGAGTATCTCGAAGTTGCCGATGCGGGTATCGACGTCGACGAGCCGGAGTTGATGGGTCGAGCAGCGATGGCCGGTCAGAGTGAAGTCAACCCCGCCGCACCTCAAGAACTCACCGCGGTGGTTATCGGCTACACCCATCCGGAGAGCCGAGAGTTTCTGCGGATCCGGATTCCGGCGAAGGAGTACCGGGATTGCGGCTGGGTCGATACCTTGCCGGGTCCGCCTGCCTACGACTCTCGCCCCAGCGGAGTGGCGAAGCTGCGAGATGCACTCAAGGGCGCAGGTGGGCGCGAAATCCGACGGGTGGTGCGATACCGCTCGACAGGGTGGCGCCGCGATGATCAGGGCAAGTGGTTCTTCGTTCATGCTGGGGGAGCCATCGACGAGAATGGCGGACGGGTAGCCCCTGTTCTGCTGACCGGCCCCCTGAAGATGTATGACCTTCCCGCACCGACGCCCGACCCGGTAAGGATCCGAGAAGCATTCCTTCGTCATTCCGGCTCGATGCTCGAACGCACCCCGACGCGAGTTTCGGCCGCTCTACTTGGGCAGGTATTCAGGTCCGCATTGGGTCCGAACCCGTGGGTTCTTACGTTGGTCGGATCGCCTAACAGCTACAAGACCTCACTCGCGTCATTGGCGATGCACCACTGGGGAGAGAAATGGGATCGCCGGCGACCGGCGACATCGATGTCGGGCAACGGCGACACATTGAATGCATTGCGGATCAAGCTTAACGCCGCAAAAGATGCTCTGTACTGGGCGGACGATGTCGCACCAACCCGAGACTTCGGGACTGCGCAGAAGGCGCTCGAAGAGTTCGCTCGCATGGTGCACAACGGTGAGCAACGCTCGAGAAGCACACGTGATGGTCTAGGGGTTCTGGACGGAACCCCGCCCCGCGCGTCTGCTTTGGTCACCTCCGAGATCATGCCGCGGCCAGGATCTGCAGCTCAGCGGATGCTCGTGGTGCCGCTGCAGGCGCGGGAAATCGAACTGAACGTTTTGAAGGAACTCGATACTGCGCATTCCCGTCATGGCCGCGCCTTGTTGATGGCCACGTACCTGCAATGGTTATGCCCTCGGTTGGACATTGTCCGCGCCGAGGCGTTCGCCGAAGGTGAGCGGTATAGCGAGCGTTTGCGCACGAGCGGCGAAAGTGTTCGTCAGGCAGACGCTTTGGGGTCTCTGTGGGCGGGCTGGCATGCGATGTCACGTTTCCTTGTTGATGTAGGGGCGTTAACGGAGAACGAAGTCGCGCAGGTCGGGGACCTGGTCACGATGGGCTTGTCTGATGCCGCTGCTGCGGCGACTGACCCAGATCTGCCAATGCGGACCGGTGCGCGAGTACGGGAGTTGTTGGTACACGCACTGAGAAATGGTCACGCCTACGTGGAGGACGTCGACACCGGGCAAGCTCCATCGGATTGGTCGATGGCGGCATGTCTTGGATGGCGGCGCAGTGTGGTGGGTGAAACATCCGACGGCACCCCTCGATGGCGTGCGGAAGGTCGTGGCGTTCGATTGGGATATGTCGTGGCCAACCCGCGGCCGTGCGATGGTCAACCACAAGTCTTGTTGGACCCGATGGCCCTCGAACAGGTGTTGAAAGCCACTGGTCAGACGATGACCGATACCTTGCAGATCGATCGCGGTACCGCCTTGAGGGCTCTCTATGACGAGGGCGTGCTGATCGCGGAGGAACGGAAAGGCAGAATGCCGCGGTACACGGTGCAGCGGATGGTCAAGTGCGAAAACCGCAGGCAGCGCATGGTTGCACTGCGGCTGCACAAGTTGCTCGGTAGCGATGGTCCGGAAGACCAAGTAACCAACGATGCAGGATCAAGTGACCCGACACTCGGTGGCGATTCCAGCGACTCTTCCACGCCTGTGCCCGGTGGTCCGGCTCTGTTCGATGGTTGGATCGCCGATCTGAACAGTCCAGGGTCCGGCGTAGCTTCGGGTGATTCGTCTAACGAAGTCATGAGCCTGACCAGCTCTCATTCCGAACAGGAGCCTGAGATGGCTATCGAGACCGATGCCGAAGGGCATACCGCTGATGGAGTGCAGATTTCACCGGTTTCCATCTGCGCCCTGTGTGGCGGCGAGGACGCCGGATGGCAGATCGACGGCTTGGTGATGCACCTTCCCTGCTGGTGGCAAAGCACCGCCGCCACCCGATCAGCAGCTGCAGCAACCGGCGACACAGTCGGACAGGTTTCGCCAATGGTGAAGGACGAGCCGGTGGCGGCTCCCGTCGAAACGACGTCTCGTGAGACTGCTGCAGCAACGCCGGCCATCGTCGCGACGGCGGAGACCACGCACCAGCCGACCACGACAACCCCGGCACCGAAACTTGCAGCAGGAGATGCACGGACCACCTTCACCGCACCCGCGGCAGTACTCGACGTCGATGGCGCCTGGCTTCCCGACGGCACCCGTCACGACCTTGCCTCGCAGATCACCCATGTCGGCGATGTCGCGGAGCTCGTAGCGACGTTGAACCTCGGCACGTGGACGTCCGACAAATGGTCGGTGCCTGGGCAGATCTGGATCACCGACGCGATGGCGCAGCACATGGGAATCGACACCAGCAGTCTGGGCAAGCGCAATCGAAACGACAGGCTCAAGGAACTGACCGCACAATCTCCGTTCGTCACAGAGGCTCTCTCCGAGGGCTGGCAGCTCGGCGGCAAGGAGGGGGACCGCCTCGGCACTTGGACGCGAGTGTGGAAAGGTGAAACCCGTGGTGTCTGGGTGACACTGACCTCCGGCATGAGCCAGGACCCCAAGGAGATGCCCATTCTTGGTGACTCGCCGGCACCCGCCACACTGGCGCGACGCCTGTCACTCCTAGCAAATGCTCTGCGTTTCCCCTGGGCTGTGAGCCCGGCATCGACGGGCATCGACCTGATGATCGCCGCCCGGCCGAAGGAATGGAAGCGCGTATTCGCACCCTCCGATGCCGAGTTCGCCAAGAAGTTCCAGATCTTCGAGGCAGATATCGACTGGTCACGGACCTTGTCTGACGACGAAGCGAAGTGCCGTTACGTCCATGCCTTCGACCGCGGCGGTTCGTACGCGGCAGGAATCGCCGGCCTCGAACTTCCGATCGGCGAACCTGCGCATCATTCGAACGGACTACCGTTCGATCGCAAGCTCCCCGGGTACTGGCTCGTGGAGATCCCCGAGTCCGCGGACTGGCGGTTCCCGAATCCTCTCAACCCGATGGGTTTGTCAATTTCCGAGCCGAAGTGGGTGACTACACCCACCCTCGAACGCGCCAGCAGTCTCGGGTACGAACCCGAGATTCTGGAGGCCTACGTGTGGCCTGATCACGGACGGGTCCTCGTCCCGTGGTACGAACGGATCCGGGATGCGCGCATCGCCTTGGACATCAAGGACGATCTCGACGCGCAGTTGGCTCGCGAACAGAACAAAGTCATCTATACGCACACGATCGGCATTCTCAATTCCGATCTGCACTTGGCAGGACGCCCAGGATATTCACCAGAGCGTCACCACCACATCGTCGCCAAGTCGCGGGCCAACATCATGTACCGGATAGCTCAGATCGGCGAAGACACCGGACAATGGCCCGTCGCAGTCACCAAAGACACCGTGCTCTACGTGTCGGATGAATCCGATCCCAAGCTGGCGTGGCCTGGAGGACCGAAGCAATTCGGACGTGGTTTCGGCCAGTACAAGCCGGAAGGATCCGCACTCCTCGCCGAACATCAGCAGTACCTGGACGGCAAGGGCTACCGGGGCAAGTCGGATCTGATCGCACCGGCTGAGTGGATGTCCGCCGGTATCAGCGCGGAAAGTGACTCGTGATGGCACGGAAGCCCCTCAGCCGCACTGCCTATTCGCGGATCGCCGACAGTCTGGCGGACTACGGCTCTGTGGTGGACAACCAGATCAATGTCGTAAGAGCCGCCAAGGAACTCCGTGTAACCCAGACAGCGGTGCGTGAAGTGCTGCGCGCTGAGCGCGGAAAGATGCAATCGGAATTCTTCGGCAAGCTGACCGGACGCCGAGGCTCCGACACTTCCGGTCGACCTGGATCCGCCAACCTCAAGGCTCAGCTACTTGCCGCTTACGGGCCCGGCAAACGGAGCGAAATCAACACTGCCGCCGCAGCACGCGATCTTGGGGTCTCTCGACGCACCGTGGAACGCTGGTTGGCCCCGGAAGGTCGGCAGCGAATCGCCAAACCACGAGCTGAGACCCTCAAAGCCCTAGCCCACAAGGCCAAACGAGCGGCCTCTACGCAGAGCGCACGTCGCGCGGCGATGTCGACTATGCGAAGCAGCAAACAAGGTAAGGCGTTGGCCAAGTACGGCGGCAAGATCAGGATCGATGCTGTTCAGGGTCCGGGACCGCGGGAGTATGCCCGGGATCGGTTGATCACCTTGGCGCTGACGCCTGACCAGGTCGAGGCGATGTGGAGTGCGTATGAACGCGGTGGCGACAAGGGAATGACCGACTGGATGAACACGCGAGCGCAGGACTACGTCGGTGGGTGGGAGTTCTTTCAAATTAACAGCTTCGACGTGGAACGGTAAGTTGTGGTCGTCCATCGAGGGCCTCGCTGGACGCGCAAACGTCTCGAGGCGATGCTCCGGACCTGTTACGGCGAAACTGCACGTGGAAGTGTTGACGTGCAGGCGGTCGCGGACGCTATGCATGTCTCGTCGCGCACCGTTAGGCGATGGTTGGCCGGCTCCAACCGCCGGTTGGCGGCCGTCCCACATCGTCGACTCGAGCAGCTGCGTCTGCCAGCCGCCGAGTCTGAGTTGCGGGGCCGGCAGCAGACCGACTACGCCCGCGAGGCGATCGCCCAGATCGCTCTCCCGAAGGACAAAGGAATTTTGCCTGTTTGGCGTGAGCGGGGTTGGCTCGAACCACACGTCGTGGCGATTCTTGACATCACTGGCAAGCCCTGGAAGCAGATTGTGATCAGCAACGGTTCGGCCCGCTCGATGAGTGAGTTCCGACGCCGCGGCTCCATCGTCGATGTCACGACGGTGCCGACGCGTTTCCATGGTGTCGTGCTTGCTCAGGAAGTGCTCGATGAGATCGAGCCGTGGAGGTTGCACCCGCTACCGGAGTTGCTTCCTCATGGTCGTACGCATGTGTGGTCGAACGACGCGCCGGCAGTCGATCTGTCGGTGTTAGCTGTGTCGAAGGAGTTGAGATGACAAACGAGAAGGAGATGAACATGGACAACGAAGCTAGCTCTGTCGAGAAACGAGCCAAGGCGCTGCTTTCGGAGTTCGTGCTCGATGACAACGCCGAGGGGGCGCACCGTCGTAAGGTCGATCTTTCGTGGTCATCGTCGGGCCGCTCACTGCCGTGATCGATTCGGTGGGGCCGCACCCATGGTTGCGCGTGAAAGATCCGCAGCCGTTGCCCGAGGCATCGAAGCCAGCACTCTTGGCGCGTCAGCTGCGTGAGCTGGACGAGAACAGCCTCGGCCGGCTGATACGCGATCACCTTGTGCCGCTCAGTTCGGACCGCAGTTACCGCACGCGGTGGAACGGATTCTGGTCATCTCTCGGGTTCGACCCGGTGCTGCGTGACCGCGCGACGAGGATCATCAATGGATTTCTCGATCTTGCTGAGGGAGCGCTCGAAGCCAACGATCAGGATGACAATCAAACTAAGCGCACCGAGAAGTTCTTCGATCGGTGTGAGGGTGCGCTCGATCGGATCCTGAAGCGCGAGGACGAACCGCTCGCCTGGGCGGGTGCGGCAGCAATGACGTTCAATCCGCCGGCTCGGGCAGTGATTGACCAGCTCGTGTCTGCAATCGAGAAGCACCGAAGCGATCTGGACAACGAAGCGCTGTGGGCGACACTCGACAGCGTCCGGAAGCAGTCCTTGGGCGGATCTGGACCGCGGAAACGCCGATCTCAGCGTTGAGGGGATAGTCACTCGGTTACAGCGTCAGTCAGTCGCTGAATACCAAACGTCCCCGGCACCCGGGTGTGCCGGGGACGTTTTCGCTGTTCAGGTAGTGTTTTTTCCTACACAAGTGGGTAGATTCGGTGTTGTCCTGCTGACGGGGACGACGGGACGGGGGGACGGGGGCGGACTGACCATCTGCCGTTCACGCTGAGTGTTTTTTTGTGTACTCGGCATGAGTGGCCGGGTTGCTCCGGCCACGTTCACCACTGGTGTGTGGTGTTCCCGCAGCGATACCGTCTGCCCGCTGGTGGCGGGTCTTATGGTTGGTTTCTGTCGGGCTGCTTTTACGTCTCGTCCGCAACTCGCCGGAGACGTGCCATCCTCAACGGACACCGCGAGTGCAGCGAGGTTCAGGGCAGCGTTGTGATCACGATCGCCGCGGTAACCGCAGTGGTCGCAGACGAACACCCGAACATTAAGGGGCAGTTTGGTTTTCACTGCCTGACAGTTCGAGCAGGTCTTACTCGACGGATACCACCGGTCCGCCACATGCAGACCGGTGCCAGTCCAATCGGTCTTGTAAGTCAACTGCCGTCGAATTTCGGCGAGAGCCGCATCACCGATCGCGCGATTCAACCCACGCTTGTAGGCGCCACCGGATCGGCTCATTCCGGAGACATTGAGGTCTTCGACGACGACGGTGTCGTAGACGCGGACGAGTTGGGTGGTGAGTTTGTGAAGGTGGTCGCGGCGACTGTTGGCGACCCTGGCATGTATCCGCTGAATCTGGTCCTGCGTGCGGAGCCACCGATTCGAGGGCTGCTGGCGGGTACGGCGGTCCGGGCCGGTGCGGCGAGCTCCTCGGCGTTGCAGGCGCCGCAGCTTCTTCGCCTGCTTGCGAGCGTGTTTCGGGTTCTCGATCAGTTCACCGGTCGAGAGAACCGCGAGGTGCTTGACCCCCACATCGACCCCGACCACCGATCGCGGACCGGTCGTGGTGGGCGGGAGGGCTCGTGCAGGGAGAAGCGTCTCGACGGAGAACGACACCTGCCAGCGACCCCGCCGGAACGACACAGTCGCCGACCGGATCCGGGCCGTCCCGGCAATGGTTTTACGCGCCAGCTTGCGGGTCGACTCGGCAGTGCGCACCACCCCGATCCGGGGAAGTTGGACATGGCGGCGATCCCCGTCGGTGGTGACCAAGCCGATACAGCCGGTCGTGAACCGGCACGAGGATGCAGCACGTTTGCTCTTGAATCGAGGAAACCTCATCGTCCCCGCACGTTTCCCTGAACGCGCCGCTGACCAGTTCGACAAGGCATTTGCGCAGTTCGCGATCCCGGAACTGTACGCCTCTTTCGAATTCGCCGACCACCACACCTGCCCGGTCTCGGGGTTGACCGCGACGTCGTCCTTGACGGTGTTCCAGTGTTTGCGCAGGCTGTACGCGGACCACGACATCGACGGGGTCAATCCCGCATCCGGAACACCGTAGGATCGTTCCGCGGTCCGTTGATCGAGGTTCGACTTGACCTGCGACAGCGCCCAGTTGTAGGCGAAACGCTGTGCCCCACAATTCGAACGCAACGCCTCGACCTGCCCCGGGGTGGGATCGAGAACGTACACGAACGCCCGGATCACCACCCGAGACGGATCCGGCGCAGCGATGTCGGCAGTGGGATCAGCAAGTGCAGCAGTGGCCGTCATGGGCGGTCCGGCGCGGCGGTCACGGCAGCGGCGTCACTGCGACGGGCACTGCGCTGCCCGTACAGGCGGGCACACCGCAACGTCATCACCTCGGTCATCTCACACACCAGATCATCAGCCTGAATCGCCCCGGGTCTGTCGGAGGCTCTCAAACCTGTGAAGGATGGAGAGCATGGCAGCACCACGGAAGTACAGCG